>NZ_JPKG01000026.1 GCF_000735605.1 Allobosea sp. LC85 | reverse complement strand
GACATACGAAAACAACGATCCCGTCCGTTCGTCCCCACCGCGCATCCAAATCAATCCTGTGGCCGCAACCCCACGGAATCATCACACCAACCAAAAAGCCAGCGCGTTTTTCAGCAGCCTGCTAGAGCATTTCCGTGTTTCTCCGAATCGCGGAAATCCTCTAGCTCTTTGTTTTATCGCATTTTCTTCACGCGAACCGGTGTCCACTTCGCTCGAAAATGCTCTAGTCCCTCGTCCAGGCCCGCTTCAGATCGTAGTCGATCAGATAGGCGGTGCGCTGGTTCAGCCGCTCCCGGTAGACCTGCAGGTTTTCCATCACGCGCTGGACGTAGTTGCGGGTCTCGTTGAACGAGATGCGCTCGACCCAGTCGACGGCATCGACATCGGGTTTGCGGGGGTCGCCATAGGTGTCGATCCAGCGCTTCACATTGCCGGAGCCGGCATTATAGGCGGCGAAGCTCAGGATGTAGGAGCCACGCCATTCCCGGATCAGGTCGTTGAGATGGGCCGCGCCCATCTGCGCGGAATAGAGAGCATCGCTGCCGAGCCGCGGCAGGTCGAACGGCATGTTGGCGCGCCGCGCCGTTTCCCGGGCAGTCGCCGGCATCATCTGCATCAGCCCGCGCGCCCCGGCATGCGAGACCGCATTGGGATCGAAAGCGCTCTCCTGCCGGGCGATGGCGTGGACGATCGCCCGCTCCATCGGGTCGCCCACCACGGGGAAGTCCGGTACGCCGGAGGTGGGGAACGCCGCAGTGTCGAGCGGGAAACCACGGTGCAGGGCGGTCTTGCCGATCGTCAGCAGGGTGCGGACATCGCCTTCACGGCTGGCGATCGCAGCCACGGCTTCCAGCGAGGTCGTCGTGTGCAGGCGCTGTGACAGGTCGACCAGCATGGTTGCGGCGAGGTCGCGCGCACCGATCTGGTAGAGCAGGCGCACGCCTTGGTGGCCGGGCAGATGTTCGAGCGCTGCCGACTCCGTCGTCCTGATCGGCAGGTTCGGCAGGCCGAGCTTGGCCCGGGCGAGCTGGCCGTAATAGGCGACGGAATGAACCGCGGCCCGCTCATAGGCTTCCTGGGCGCGCTCGGTCAGCCCGATGGCCTCGGCCGCGCGGCCCTGCCAATAGGCGACGCGCGAGACCGAGACCGGGGTCTCCGCCCATTTGGCTGCCTCGTCGAAATGGGCGAGAGCCAGTCCGGGCTGATCGCGGAACCGCAGCGCGATCCAGCCGGCGTGCCATTCCGCGTCGATGCGCTCGGCGGCGCTTTCGGCGCCGTGACCTGCCGCCACCTCATAGGCCTTGGCCGCATCGCCCTCGTCGAGAAGCTTGCGCGCGATCAGGCGACGCTCCGTCCACCATTCGTCGCCATCGCCGAGCAGGGCCGGGTCGCGTGGGACCTTGGCGAGAATCTGTGCGGCCTCGCCGGCCTTGTTGGCGCGCCGCGCCTGTTGCGCCTGCAGGAAGACGAAGGAGAGATCGTTGCGGAGCGACGCCGGCACGGCCGCCACCAGCGCAGGCGCGATCGTGCCCTTGGACTGCGCGCTGGCGAGCCGCGCCTTGGCGAGCAGGACATAGTCGGCGGAGACGCGCGCGGCATTGCGCAGCGCGGCAGCGTTGTTCTCTTCAAAGAGATAGCGTTCCGCGCGCAGGCGATGGTCGGTCGCTGTCAGCCGGTCGCCAAAGCTGTTGAGGACGATCGTCTCCAGCGGCGCGCCGAGATTGTCACGCCGCCAGGTCTCGCGGATCAGTTCCATCGCATCGTCGGGCTTGCCGTCGGCCTTCAGGGCCATGGCCAGCGCCACGCGGCCGACCGGGCTGACCGGCCGTTGCGCATGGAAGAAGGCGCGGATCACGGTCACGCTCTTCCTCTCGGAGATCAGCGCGGCCTCGGCGCGGCGCCGAAACAGCGTCGTTGCCGGATAGTTCGGATAGGCCTCGAGAAAGGCGTTGATGCGGGTGAAGCTGACCAAGTTGCCACCGTAGCGGATCGCAGCCCATTCGAGCATGGCGCGTGTCGCACGATCGTCGAAGGCCGAGGCGAGGATATCGCCTTCGGCCACCGCACCGCGGCGGTAGGCTTCGACCGCAGTCTTGAGGGCGCCCAGATCGGTTTCCGTGCCCGCGCGAAGCTGCTCGTCGGGCGAGCGCAGCAGCGTCGCCGTCGTCGTGGGATCGGCAAGGGCCGCGACGCGGGCCTGCTGCAGCGTGTGGTCGGCGTCGTTGGTCGCTTGGGCGCTCGCAGTCACAAGGAGCGCAGGCACGGCCCATGAAAGGAGCCGTCGAGAGGCAGGCAGCCGTACCATGGTGGATTTCCCCGGGAGGCGCTTGAACTTCGATGGTCGGTGAAGGGTCTTGATGGACCGTTAACTGAGGTGCAAGCGCTTTTTGATGGGCTTTCGCCTTTGCGCATGCGGTGGGAGGCGGTATGTCTGTCGCCCGCTACACACGGATTTTGTTCTTAGGACGGCCGAACATGACCAAGCATGCGCCTATCACCGGCTCGCTCACAGCCCTGGTGACGCCGTTCAAGGGCGGCAGGATCGACGAGGATGGTCTGCGCGCGCTGATCGCCTGGCAGATTGAAAGCGGCAGCCATGGCTTCGTCCCCGTGGGCACCACCGGCGAGAGCCCGACGCTCAGCCATGACGAGCACAAGCGGGTCATCGAGATCTGCATCGATGCGGTAAAGGGTCGCGTCCCGGTCATCGCCGGAGCTGGTTCGAACAACACGGCCGAGGCGATCGACCTCGCGATCCACGCCGAGAAGGCGGGTGCGCAGGCGCTGCTGGTCGTCACGCCCTATTACAACAAGCCCACCCAGGAGGGCATGTATCAGCACTTCAAGGCGGTGAACGACGCGGTCGGCATCCCGATCATCATCTACAACATCCCACCGCGCTCGGTGGTCGACATGTCGGTCGAGACCATGGCGCGGCTCTACGAGTTGAAGAACATCGCGGGCGTCAAGGATGCGACCGCCAATCTCGCCCGCGTCTCGCAGCAGCGCCACGCCATGGGGCCGGACTTCATCCAGCTCTCGGGCGAGGACATGACGGCGCTGGCCTATATGGCAGCCGGCGGCCATGGCTGCATCTCGGTTGTCGCCAATGTGGCGCCGCGACTTTGCTCCGAGTTGATGGTGGCTGCGCTGAAGGGCGACTTCGCTGGTGCCCTGAAGCTCCAGGACCGGCTCGCGCCGCTGCATGATGCGGTGTTCAAGGAGCCGGGCCTCGCCGGTGCCAAGCACGGGCTCAAGCTGCTCGGCCGGATCGAGGAGGAGGTCCGCCTGCCGCTGATGCCGGTGACCCCGCCGACCGGCAAGGTTATCCGCGAGGCCATGGTTCACGCCGGGCTGTTGAATGCCTAGATAGAGAGTTGCGTTCGCCCGGGGTGCTCGGCGAACGCCCCGGAGCCGCTGATGTACGAACCGAGCCATTTCAAGGTTGAAGACCGTGACGCGTTGCACGGCGTCATTCGCGCGAATCCGCTTGCCACATTGGTGACGGCCGGCGCCGACGGCCTTCTCGCCAATCCCGTGCCGTTCGTCCTGCATCCGGAGCTCGGCGAGCAGGGCCTGCTGCGCGCGCATCTGGCGCGTCCCAACCCGCAAGGGCGCGCCATTGCCGCCGGGGCCGAGACGCTGGTCGTCTTCACCGGGGTCGAGCGCTATGTCACGCCGGCCTGGTATGCCTCGAAGCAGGAACACGGCAAGGTCGTGCCGACCTGGAACTATGTCACCGTGCAGGTGCGCGGCCCGGCCCGCGCCATCGAGGATCCCGCGTGGTTGCGCGCCCAGCTCAAGTCGTTGACGCGGCAGCAGGAAGCGCCGCGCGCCGAGCCATGGTCGGTCTCCGACGCTCCGGAGCCCTTCATCGCGGCGCAGGCACGCGGCATCGTCGGCATCGAGATCGAGATCGCCTCGATCATCGGCAAGTTCAAGCTCAGCCAGAACCGGCAGGAAGCCGACAGGCTGGGGGTTCTCAACGGCCTGAGCGCTGACCCGGAAACGGAGTCGCAGGCCATGGCGGGTCTCGTGAAGGTCTATGGATTTGGTCACCCGGCATGAGCAAGCCTGATCCCGAGCGCTATCGCCTCGCGGCCGATAACCGCAAGGCGCGTTACAATTACGAGATCATCGAGACACTCGAGGCCGGCATCGCCTTGCAGGGCACCGAGATCAAATCCCTGCGCGGTGGCAAGGCGACCATCGGGGAGAGCTATGCCGGGCCGATGGGCACCGAGCTCTTTCTGTTCAACGCCCATATCCCGGAATATCTCGAAGCCAACCGCTTCAACCACGATGTCCGCCGGCCGCGGAAGCTGCTGCTGCACCGCCGGCAGATCAACAAGCTGATGGGGGCGATCCAGCGCGACGGCTTCACGGTGATTCCGCTCAAGGTCTATTTCAACGACAAGGGGCGCGCGAAGGTCGAGCTCGGCCTTGGCCGCGGCAAGAAGCTGCATGACAAGCGCGAGACGGAAAAGACCCGCGACTGGAACCGCGACAAGGCGCGGATCATGAAGAGCGGCGGCTGAAGCGAACAGCCTTTCCGCCAGGCGAGCGTCAAGGAAAAAGGGCCGCGCGAGCGGCCCTTTTCGTTTGTCGGGACGTCCAGAAAAGCCCGCTGCCAATGCATCGGCCCGAAAAGTGGATCGCGGTTTTCGGGGCAAGGCCGATGCACGCACGGAAGGCCGCATCGGCCCGAAAAGTGGATCGCGGTTTTCGGGGCAAAGCCGATGCACGCACGGAAGGCCGCATCGGCCCGAAAAGTGGATCGCGGTTTTCGGGGCAAAGCCGATGCAAGCACAGAAGGTCAGGCCGTCGCCTTCTTGAAATTGGCGTTGGCCTTGTCCCAGTTCACCGTCTTCCACCAGGCGGCCAGATAGTCGGCGCGGCGGCTCTGGTGCTTGAGGTAATAGGCGTGTTCCCAGACGTCGACGCCGACCACCGCCTTGGCGCCGAGTTCGAGCGGGGTGTCCTGATTGGCCGTGCTGACGATCGCGAGCTTCTTGTCCTTGCCGACGACGAGCCAGGCCCAGCCGGAGCCGAAGCGGCCCATGGCGGCGGCGTTGAGCTTGGTCGCCATATCGGTCACCGAGCCGAGCGAGGCCTCGATCGCGCTCTTGAGTTCAGGCGAAGGCTGCTCCGCTCCGCCCGGCGTCATCAGCTCCCAGAAAAACGTATGGTTCCAGTGGCCGCCGACATTGTTGCGGACGCCGGTGCGAACGGTTTCGGGAACCGTGCTGAGATCGGCCAGAACGGTCTCGATCGGCGTCGTTTTCAGGCCCGCCCATTGATTGGCCAGCGCGTTGGCGTTGTTCACATAGGCCTGATGATGGGCGGAGTGATGGATGCGCATGGTGGCAGCGTCGATATGCGGCTCCAGCGCCTCATAGGCATAACCGAGGGGTGGCAGCGTGAAGGCAGGTGCAGCCGCCGGCGCAGCGGGAGCAGGCGTAGCCTGCGCCAGCACAAGGGCGGGCTTGGCGATGACGAAAACACCCGCGGAGCCCGCCGCGAGCCCGGCGAGAAAATGACGGCGATGCACGATGAAGCCTCCCAGTCCCGTTGCAATCATAGCCCGGCCCGGCCGAATCAGATCGGCCTCGGGCCGTGCTCCAACGGTGCTATCACAGCCTCTGACCAAGCGTCAGTGGCTGGCCGGGTTTCAGCTTTCGACCGGTTCGTCGCCCTGGCGGATGCCATAGCGGCGCTCCAGGCCGGGATGGCCGGGCGTGCCGGGAGCGGCGCTGCGCGGAGCCCGTTCGGAGGGGTCACGCCCGATCTTCGCCATTAGATGCGACAGGTCGAGGAATTCGTCGCACTGGCGGCGCAACTCGTCGGAGACCATGGGAGGATTGGTCGTAATGGTCGAGACCACCGAGACCTTCACGCCCTTGCGCTGCACGGCCTCTACCAGCGGGCGAAAGTCACCATCGCCCGAGAACAAGTAGATCTGGTCAAGATGAGGAGCAAGTTCGAGCATTTCGATGGCGAGCTCGATGTCCATGTTGCCCTTGACCCGGCGGCGGCCAGTCGCGTCGGTGAATTCCTTGGCCGCCTTGGTGATGACCCTGTAGCCATTATAGTCAAGCCAGTCGACCAGCGGTCTGATCGACGAGTACTCTTCGCTTTCGACGAGCGTGGTGAAGTAGAATGCCCGGATGAGATTCCCTCGCGCCTGGAATTCCTTCAGCAGTCGACGGTAATCCATGTCGAAGCCAAGCTGCTTCGATGTGGCATACAGGTTGGCCCCATCGATAAAAAGCGCGATGCGCGGCTCCGCCATGGCAACGACTCCAGTAAAAAACGAATCAAATACGTCAGATCGAAAGGATAGCAGTCAGGCAATGTCGAAGGACCGCCGAATTCTGATCGGTCAAGCCCTAATTATGCGGCCACTTGCTGGAGTCTTGCAAGAGCGCTTGCTCGGGCTGGCCGGCATCGTTCAGCCGGCGAGGCCCCGGCTGCCGGGCTTGACCGCTGGGATGGCGGCAAGCTCGGGCGGCAGCGCGTCAGGAGCATAGGCAGGGATGTCGAGTGCGACGAGGCTGACCAGTCTGACGCCGAGATCGGCCTTGCCGGCGGAACGGTCGACCAGGCAGGCGGCGCCGAGAATCTGGCCCGGCTCACCAGCGATCGAGGCCAGGCATTCGCGCGAGGAGAGGCCGGTGGTGACGATGTCTTCGACCATGACCACGCGCGCGCCGGCGGGGATGGCGAAGCCGCGGCGCAGCCTGAACTGCCCGTCTTCGCGTTCGACGAACACGGCCTTGGCCTTGAGGTGCCGTGCCGTCTCATAGCCCGGCACGATGCCGCCGACCGCGGGCGAGACGACATAATCGACCTTGCCGAACGTGGCTTCGATCTTGGCGGCGAGGGCCTTGCAGAGCCGCTCGGTGCGAACCGGATCCTGGAAGATGAACATCTTCTGCAGGAAGATCGGGCTGCGCAATCCGGAAGACAGGATGAAGTGACCTTCGAGCAATGCGCCGGCATCGCGGAATTCGGCCAGGACCTCGTCGTCGGTCATCGGTGCGCCTCGCAGATGGTGTGATCCCATGGCCTGCGACAGGCACAGGCGAGCGCTTTTGCGCCGGAACGGCCCGCGTTTCAAGCGCCGGCCTGAGCGGAGCTGTGGAAGGCTGCCAGATCATCGGATCGGATATCGTATCCGGTCCGGTGATCCGACTTTCTGTGATTGCATCGGCTTTCCCGAAAACCGCAGCCGATGCTCTAGCAGGCTGCTGAAATTCCTGCTGCGTTTCCGCGAGTTTGGGTTGTGGGCGCGATTTTTTGACGGATATCGGCCGGTTTTGGGCTGTCCGGCGCAGGGGTTCTGGTCATATTGGCCTATT
>NZ_JPKG01000025.1 GCF_000735605.1 Allobosea sp. LC85 | reverse complement strand
CCCCGCCGATCGATTACGAGCAGCTGCCGCTGCGCCGCTTCTCGCCGGCGAAGCTCGAGGATGTCTTCGGCGGCGATCCGGCCAGCAACGACAACCTGACGCTCGGCAGTGGCGGCGGCCTCTCCGGCAGCACCAGTGCCGGTGGCGGCCAGGCCTTCGAGGGGATCGCCTCGGTCGGCGGCCCTTCCGGCGGCCACCATCCCGGTCCGGGCAGCAACCCCGGCCCCGGTGGCCCCGGCGGCGAGAAACCCGAGGGTCCGCGCGGCAACCGCGCCCCGCAGCTTGCCGGCGTCGTCAGCCTGCGCAGCATCGGGCGCTGCGAGACGTTGCTGATCACCGCGCTCGGCCTGCTCTTGGGGGCGCGCGATCCTGATGGCGATGCGCTGGCGATCCGCAATCTCACCGCCTCCAGCGGCACCCTGACCGCGGTCGAGGGCGGCTGGGCGTTCACCCCGACGCCCGGCTATTTTGGCCCGGTGACGCTGAGCTACCAGGTCAGCGACGACACCGTCGCGGTCGCCCAGACCGCGGTGTTCAGCGTCGTCGCGTTCACCGAGATCAACGGCACGGCCAGCGATGACAGCCTGACCGGGACCGAATGCGCCGACCTGATCGACGGGCGCGACGGCAACGACGTGATCGATGGCCGCGGCGGCTCGGACATCCTGCATGGCGGCGCCGGCAACGACTTCATCCGCGGCGGCGCCGGCCATGACCTGATCTATGCCGGCCGCGGCAACGACATCGTCCATGGCGGCGCGGGCAACGACACCATCCATGGTGGCGACGGCAACGACCAGCTCTTCGGCGAGGATGGCGACGACATCATCTTCGGCGAGGCCGGCAACGACATCATCGTCGGCGGCAAGGGCAACGACCAGCTCTCCGGTGGCGCCGGTAACGACCAGATCCAGGGCGGCGAGGGCAACGACCAGATCGCCGGCGATGCCGGCGACGACGTCGCCCATGGCGATGAGGGCGACGACACGGTGGATGGCGGCATCGGCAATGATGAAGTGCATGGCGATGCCGGCAACGATCACGTCATGGGCGGCGCCGGCAATGACCTTGTCTATGGCGAGGACGGCAACGACCTCCTCGATGGTGGCGCCGGCGACGACGAGATCGATGCCGGCGACGGCGACAACACCATCTTCACCGGCGACGGCAACAACAGCGTCCGCACCGGCAATGGCAACAATCTCGTCACCGGTGGCGCTCATGTCGACCTCGTCCAGTTCGGCGCGGGCCAGGACACGGCGCGGCTCGGTGGCGGCGACGATGCCGCGGCGGGCGGCGGTGGCAACGACCGGCTCTTCGGTGAGGGCGGCAAAGACACGCTCTCCGGCGAGGCCGGCGACGATCTGCTCGACGGCGGCGAGGGCGACGATCACCTTGCCGGCGGCAGCGGCAAGGACCGGCTCACGGGCGGCACCGGCAACGACATCCTCGATGCCGGCGAGGGCGATGACGAGGCCGCGGGCGGGACCGGCGACGACATCGTCTTCGCAGGTGACGGCGACGACAAGGTCGAGGGCAATGACGGCAATGATCGGCTCTTTGGCGAGGATGGCGACGACCGGATCGAGGGCAATGCCGGCAAAGACGTCATTGATGGCGGCAGCGGCCATGACTGCCTGCTCGGCGGGGCCGGCGATGACGTGATCCAGGGCGGTGTCGGCAACGACCGGATCGAGGGTGGCTCAGGCGCGGATACGCTCGATGGTGGTGCGGGCACGGACCAGGTCGAGGCTGGGGCCGGCAACGACGTGATCATCGGCGCGCTCGATGCCGCAGCCGATGGCTATGAGGGCGGCAGCGGCTGCGACACGCTGGATTACTCCCAGGCAACGCAATGCATCGACATCAGCCTGGTCGAGGGCAAGGCGGTCGGCGTCGAGATCGGCGAAGACGGGTTTTCGAATATCGAAGCGGTGCTCGGCGGCAGCGGCCACGACCACTTCACCATCGGCACTGAGGCGGTGACGCTCAGCGGCGGCGCCGGCGACGACACCTTCTCGTTCGACGTGCCCTATGACGAGGACGATCGCGACCTGATCCACCAGATCCTCGATCTCGAGGCCGGCGACCGCATCCGGATCAAGCAGTACCAGATCCGCACGGATGACGATGATGACGACGGGGATGGCCACGGAAACGGTTCCGATGACGATGCCTTCGACCGCACCTATGGCGACGATGGCGACGATGCCGGCCGGCCCTTCCGCTTCCGCATCGAGAAGATCGGTGACGACGACCGCACCTTCGTCGACGTCTTTCTCGAGCAGACCGACGAGAAGGACTACTCGATCGAGATCCAGGGCAGTCACAGGCTGTATTATTATGACCACGACTGACCCCGGTGCGGGGCCGCAGCGCCTCGCATCCCGGGCCGGCTGACGGGAGAGACCAGCATGACCAGGCGCAGTGTCACATCGCAGGCCGGCGGGGACGCCAGCGGGGAGCGCGAGCCCAACTTCGGTCTCGGCCGGCATATGCTCGCCGGCACGGCGCTCGCCCTGCTGCTGGTCGTCGGCTGCGGCGGCTGGGCCGCCAGCGCCCATCTCAACGGCGCCGTGATCGCGCAGGGCTCGGTCAAGGTCGACCAGAACCTGAAGGAGGTGCAGCACCGCGACGGCGGCATCGTCCAGGCGATCGCGGTGCGCCAGGGCGACCGGGTCGAGGCAGGCCAGACCCTGTTCTGGCTCGACGATGTCCAGACCAGGGCCGAGCTCTCGATCATCCGCTCGCAGCTCGGCGAGAATCTCGGCCGCAAGGCC
>NZ_JPKG01000024.1 GCF_000735605.1 Allobosea sp. LC85 | reverse complement strand
ATACCGAGTCCCGGAGATCGTGACTCGGGCCGGCTTCTCAAATCAGCCCCGGCCTGATTCAACATGGCGAACGAGGGAGGTTCGCCATGGCTATTCCGCTTCGGGCTGATTTCGATGGGCAGATGACGAGGGCTGCGGCCAAGCGGTCCAAGGACGGGTCGCAGGCGCGCCGCCTTTTGGCTTTGGCGGCGATCTATGACGGGGCGACGCGGACGGAGGCGGCCAGGATTGGCGGCGTGACGCTGCAGATCGTGCGCGACTGGGTGATGAAGTTCAACGCGCTGGGGCCAGATGGTCTCATCGACCGCAAGGCGCCGGGACAGTCGCCCCGGCTCAACGGCGCATGCCGGGCGGCCCTGGCTGCGATGATCGAAAGCGGGCCAACGCCGGCGATCCACGGCGTCGTCCGTTGGCGGATCATCGATCTCTGCCAGTGGTTGTACGAGGAGTTCAAGGTCACCGTCGCCAAGCAGACCCTGAGCCGGGAACTTCGGGCCATGGGCTATCGCAAGCTCACCGCCCGTCCTCGCCACCATGCGCAGGCCGATGGCGCGATCGAGGATTTTAAAAAACATTTCCCGCCCGCGTGGCGCAGATCGCCGAAGACAAGGCCATCGCACAGAGCGACATAGAAATCTGGTTCGCCGACGAGGCGCGGATCGGCCAGAAGAACAAGATCACGCGGCGCTGGGCCCGACGCGGCACGCGCCCATCGGCGCCGCACGACCAACGCACCGCATCGACCTATATATTCGGCGCGATTTGTCCGATGGAAGGCAAAGGTGCGGCGCTCGTCCTGCCGACGTGCAACACCGAGGCGATGAACCTCCACCTCGCCGAAATTGCAACAGAGATCGCTCCGGGCAAGCACGCCATCCTGTTGCTCGATCAGGCCGGCTGGCATCTGTCGAGCCGCTTGGTCGTTCCACCCAACATCACGCTCGTGCCATTGCCGTCGAAATGCCCGGAGTTGAACCCGCAGGAGAACGTCTGGCAGTTCATGCGCGACAACTGGCTCTCAAACCGCGTGTTCAAATCTTACGAGGATATCGTCGATCACTGCTGCTACGCCTGGAACAAGCTCATCGACCAGCCATGGCGCATTATGTCCATCGGCATCCGTGACTGGGCCTATCGGTTCTGATCAACGAGACTTGGTATTACAGGGTATAAGGTGGGTGGCGTCAGCCCATTCGGTCAAAAGCGCAAGTTGAGGACCCTTGTCGAGATCACGGCCGTCCCCGAGCCCTATGTCTTCGTCAATGGAGGGCTCCGTGGCCTGCAGGTCAAGCTGGCCCCGGACGACCTTGTCCGCGCAAGCAATGCAGTGACGGTTGCGATTGTTGCTTAGCGACAAGAGCCTTTGGCTCGGCTTCAGCGATGTTATGGACACAAGCCGTCCGGTGCTGCTCCTGGAAAAGCCGGACCGACGGTCCGGCGCGGCTCGATCGCCATGCGTCCTACCGGGCGCAAAGTGGCGATTCATCTCTTTGAGCAGCATCAGACCGAAAAGTGGATTCCGCTTTTCGGTCTGATGCTCTATCGCGGCGGCTCCATTGTGTCGAACTCGGCGCTGAACTTGGCGCTGACCTCGACCGGTTGCGCAAAGCGCCCGATCGAGAAGGGATCCAACGGGGTCGCGGTTCCACCGTCGAGGATCATTTCACTCAGGCAGAGGCCAACGCCGGGCCCGATCTGAAAGCCATGGCCGCAGAAGCCGAAGGCGTGGAACAGACCGGGCGTCGTCCCGCTTGGGCCGATCACCGGGATCATGTCGGGCAAATAACCCTCGATTCCTGACCAGACCCGAATGACATGGCAGCTCGCGAGAGTCGGGGCGACCCGGGCCAGCGCCCGCATCGCGGACAGCGTCTTGCCAGGTGGCACGGGCGCGCGGTTGGCGGCAGGATCGGCCGCCGTGCGCGGATATCCCGCCAGGATGACATTGCCGCGCGGGATCTGGCGAAAGATGACCGAGCCGTCGACCGCCTGGATCGAGGGCTCGATCAGATAGGGGAAGGGCTCGGTGACGAATTGCGGCGGTCCGGCAGGGAAGAGCGGCGCGCTTTCGCCGAACTGCTCGGCAATGGCGACGGCCCAGGCGCCGGCGGCATTGATGACGTAGCCGGCGCCGACCTCGATGCCGGTATCGGTCCGGAGGGTGAAGGCGCTGCCCGCTTGCCTGATCTCCGTGACGCGACAGTTTTCGACCATCGTGGCGCCCAGGCTTTTCGCAGCGCGGGCGACGGCGGGAGTGACAAGGCGGGGATTGGCGGTCGCGTCGCGGGCCGAGAAGGTCGCGCCCACAACCCTGTGGCTCAGCCAGGGCCAGCGCCGGCGCAGTTCGGTCGGGCCGAGATGCTCGATGGCAAGCCCGTGGGATTCGGAGACCGCGGCATAGGCCTCGATCTTCTCATGTTCCGTCCCGTCGAAGGCGAGATAGAGATGACCGGTCTGCTCGAATTCGCAGCGCTCGCCGATCAGCTCCTCGATCTCTTCCCAGAGCGCCTGCGAGCGCAGCGAGAGAGGGTACTGTCCGGGGAAGCGTCCCTGGAGCCGCAGATTTCCGAAATTGGTGCCGCTCGATTGCGCGCCGACCACGCCCTTCTCGATCAGGACGACGCGCTGGTTGCGCTTGGCCAGGAAATAGGCTGACCAGGCTCCGATCAGCCCGCCGCCAATGATCGCGACATCGGCCGAGAGCCGCGTCATGGCGCATCCGCCGCGGCAGTGGCGAGCGCGATCGGCTTCACCGGCGCCTGTGCCCGAAGTCGTCCGGCATCAGCGCCTGCGATCGCCCGCTCACCCGCCACGATCTCCTGCAAGGCCGGGCCGCAGACGCGCCCCTGGCATCGACCCATGCCGCAGCGGGTCATCGCCTTAACGCGGTTGACCTCGACCGGTCCCAACTCCTGCGCCATGGCCAGCCTGATCTCGCCGACGCTGACATTCTCGCAGCGGCACAGGGGGACATCGTCGGGCAGGGCGCGAATCTGCGCGACGGGCCAGGCAAAGGCGCGCGCAAGGCCGGCCTGAAAGGCGCGCAGGCGGGTTACGCGGCGACGCAGGCCGCCCGCCTCCGCGGCGGGGCGGGACTGCCTGAGATCGGCGAGCACAGCGTGGGCCGCAAGTGCGCCACTGGCTTCCGCCGCATCCGCGCCGCCGATCGTCGCACCATCCCCGGCGAGATAGAGGCCCGGCGCCGCTCGGCCATCGATATCCGTCTTCGGCAGCCAGAGGCGGAAGCGCTCGTCATAGAGGAGCTGTGCGCCGGCCAGTTCCGCGAGTTGGGTCTCCGGCTTCAGCCCATAGCCGAGCGCGACGGCGTCGCAGGCGAAGCGGCGCTCGCGGCCCTGCGCATCGCGCAGCACGAGTGCCTCGACATGGCCATCGCCTTCGACCGCGACAGGTCTCACCCCGTGGAGCACCGGCACGCCCGCACGCATCGCGTCGCCGAGATACGCCAGGCCGCGCAGCAGCGAACGCGGCGAATTCAGCAGGCCCGGGAGCGCCGCCAGTTTCCGCGCGAAGGGCGTGGTGTCGGCAATGACGGCGATTTCGGCACCGAGCCTGCGGTATTGGCTCGCAGCCAGTGCGAGGAGCGGCGAGGAGCCGAGAAAGGCGACACGGCGCCCGATGAAGCAGCCCTGGTCCTTCAGTGCAACCTGCGCTCCGCCGAGCGTGTAGACGCCGGGCAGGGTCCAGCCGGGCAGGGGGACAATGCGGTCCATTGCGCCCGTTGCCAGGATGAGGACATCGAAGCGCAGCGTTCTGGCGACGCCGGCCTGAACGATGTGGAGCAGCTTGTCCTCGATACCCCAGACAAGAGACCCGGGGCGGTAATCGATATGGGGGCGCAGAGCTGCGAAACGGGCATGCAGGCCAGCATATTTCCCGGCCTCGCTGCCCATCAGCGCCGCCATGTCGAGCTCCAGTCCCGGCGAGGGACACCGATAGCCCTGGCCGCCGGCCTGTCGCCCCTCGTCGAGAAGAATCGGGTGGTAGCCATGGGCCTGCAGCAGCTCGGCTGCGCTGATACCGGCGGGCCCGGCACCGACGATGACGATCTCAGCCATGGTGGCCGAGAACGGGTGCAGTGGTGCGCAGGGCCATGCCGGAACGGGCGGGCGTGGTGCAGGCGCGCAGGCGGTCGCCCTCCTCGGTCCAGACCCAGCAATCCTGGCAGGCGCCCATCAGGCAGAAGCCGGCGCGCGGCTCGCCGCCGAATTCGAGCCGGCGCAGGAAGGGGCGCTGCGTCAGCAGGGCCGCGAGCACGCTGTCTCCGTCCGTCGCCGTCACGTCGCGACCGTCGACCGCCAGCGTGATCGGCGGTCCCGTGCGGCGCACCGCACGGATGAGTTGCCCGCCGCTTGCCGCAGCGCCCGGCCTGTCAGGGCTGCCGCCCGTTGACGATCCCATATCGCACCAAGATTATCGTAATACGATAAATTATGTCGAATAATACTAGGACGGACTTGGCCCCTGTCAAGGCAGCAAAACCCGCCTTAGACCCGCGAAATCGCGTGCGCAGCGGCGATGACGAGCGAAGAAAAGCGCGAGACCACCTCGTCATGGGTGTAGCGCGAGCAGGAGACCGCGACGTTGACGGCGCCCTCCGGCCGACCGCGATGGTCGAGGATGGCGGCCGCGATCGAGGCGTCGCCGTGGTAGAATTCCTCGAAGGCCGTGGCATAGCCCTGCTGTGCCGATTGCCTGATCTTCACCAACAGGTCTTCCCTGCGCCATGTCGTCGACGGCGTGTGCGCTTTCAGATTCGAACGATCGATGATCGCGACCGCCTCGGCCTCCGGCAGGCGTGACAGCATGGCGATGCCAGGTGCTGTGCAGAAGGCGGGCATGCGGGTGCCGACGATGACATCGGTGTTCAGCACATGCCGGCTGAGGAAGCGGGAGACGAAGATGATCTCGGTATCCTCGGGCATGGTCAGGTTGACCGTCTCCTCGGTCTCCTTGCTGAGGTGCATGAGATACGGCATCGCCTTGTCGACGAGCCGGTTGCCGCGCAGGAAATGATAGCCGAGGTCGAGCGTTTTCGAGCTCAACTCGAAACGCTTCGTCTCACGATCTTTCTTGAGGAAGCCCAGTTTCGTCAGCGTGTGAGTGAAGCGCTGTGCCGAGCTCAGGTCCATCTCGGCGACCGAGGCGACTTGGGACAGGCTCATGGTCTGGTGCTGGCGGCCGAAGGCCGAGAGCACGCGAAAGGCCTTCTCCACCGACATCACCATCAGCGGATCGGCGCTCTTTTCGCGACCTGCTGCGCCTTCCTTGTCGGAAGGAGGCTTTCCCGTCTCGAGCGTCGACATGCTGGTCTCTCCTGACCGGATCAATGGCTGCCGCGAATCCTGTTGACAAGGGGGCAGTGCCGTTCAACTATCTAATAGAAGTTATCGTATGTCGATAAAACATCATCGGATGGAGTGAGTGGCATGAAGGAATTCGTCCTGAGCGAGGTGCGCGGCGCCGTCGGCATCCTCACTCTCAATCGTCCGGCTCTGCTGAATGCCTGGAACGCGGCCATGCGCGCCCGGCTGGTCGAAGCGCTCGATGAGCTCGAAGCCAATGACGCCGTCAGGGCGATCATCCTCACGGGGGCGGGCGAGCGAGCCTTTGGTGCAGGCCAGGACCTGAATGAGACGAAGACCTTCGATCCTGACCGCGCGGAGTTGTGGATCGGGGAATGGGAGCGCCTCTATGACCGCATCCGCTCGCTCTCGAAGCCGATCATCGCGGCTCTGAACGGCGTTGCGGCCGGCTCGGCCTTCCAGGTCGCGCTGCTTTGCGACCTGCGCATCGGCCATGACGGCGTCACGATGGGGCAGCCCGAAATCAATTCCGGCATCGCCAGCACGACCGGCCCCTGGATCATGCGCGAGATCCTTGGCCTGGCCCGCACCATCGACCTGACCTTGACCGGCCGCATGATGGATGCCGACGAGTGCTTCCGGGTCGGCGTCATCAACCGCGTCGTGCCGAAGGAACAGGTCATGGCCGCGTCGCTGGCCCTGGCCGAGGAGCTTGCCGGCAAGCCGCCGGTCGCGATGCGCCTCAACCGCGCGCGCTTTCGTGAGGTGACCGAGACCGGCTTCCGAGACTGCCTGGCGGCCGGTGTCCGCAACCAGCGCGAAGCCTACGCCACAGGCGAGCCGGCACGGATGATGGAAGAATTCCTGGCGAAGCGGGCGGCACGAAAGGGCTGAAGACCCTACGCCCATCCAAGGGAAGGAACGCGGGCGCGGCCCGCTCAACGGGAGAGAGATTATGGACAGGATTTCGGATCTCAGCCGGCGCAACCTGCTGAAACTGAGCGGCGGCGCCGCGGCCATGGGGCTTTTCGCGCCGGCGATCACCGGGCGCGCTCTTGCTGCGACGCAGATCACGGTCGCCGATCCCGGCGGCCCGTTTGGTCCGGCCTTCCGCAAGGCGTTCTACGATCCTTTCGAGAAGGCAACGGGCAACAAGGTCGTCAATGTTGCGCGCGAGGCCGAGCCGACCGCTCAGTTCAAGGCGATGGTCGAGACCAAGTCCTACACCTGGGATGTCTGCACCCTGACGCTCTCGGCGCGCGACATCCTCGCCGCCCAGAACCTGCTTGACCCGATCGGCTTCGCCCATGCCGACGTGCCGCAGCTGATGCCGGAGGCGATCTCGCCGCATTACATGGGCACTGACGTCTACTCGACGGTCCTGGCCTATCGCACCGACCGGGTGAAGGCGGCGCCAACGAGTTGGGCCGATTTCTTCAATGTCGAGAAGTTTCCCGGCCGGCGCGCGCTGCGCAAGAACGCGATCGACACGCTGGAGCAAGCATTGCTCGCTGACGGCGTACCGCTCGACAAGCTCTATCCGCTGGATGTCGAGCGCGCCTTCAAGGTTCTCGACAAGATCAAGCCGCATATCGCGGTCTGGTGGACTGGCGGCGCCCAGTCGACACAGCTTCTGCAGAGCGGCGAAGTCGACATGATCCCGGGCTGGAATGCCCGCTTCCAGGCTGCGATCGACGGTGGAACGCCCGCCAAGATCGTCTGGAACCAGGGTCTCTACTCCATCGAGGGCTGGGGCATGCCGAAGGGCGGACCGCGCGCCGATGTGGCACGGCAGTTCATCCGTTTCTGCTCCGATCCGAAGGCGCAGGCAGCCTTCACGGAGATCCTGGCCTACGGGCCGACCAATCTCGACGCCTACAAGACGATTCCGGCCGAGCGTGCCAAGTCACTGCCGACTTCACCGGAGAACCTGAAGCAGATGGCCATCGCCAACGAAGCCTGGTGGAGCGCCAATCGCGCGGCTGTCAGCGAGCGCTTCAACAGCTGGCTGTTGAGCTGAAGACAAGCATCGTTTCGGTGGTGACAATGACTGTTCCGGGTAGCAAGGCGCCGCCGAAGCTCGTGGTGGAAGGGCTGTGCAAGCGCTACGGCGCGACCACGGCCCTCGAGCCGACGCAGCTCTCCGTGCCGGAGGGTGAATTCCTGACGCTGCTCGGGCCTTCGGGCTCGGGCAAGACGACGCTGCTGCAACTCGTCTGCGGATTGGTCGAGCTCAGCGAGGGGCGGGTCATCATCGACGGGCGTGACCAGTCCGACACGCCGGTGCATCAGCGCGATATCGGGCTGGTGTTCCAGCACTATGCGCTCTTTCCCCACCTGACCGTCGCCGAGAACATCGCCTTCCCGCTGAAGATGCGGGGCCGTTCCTCGGCCGAGATCGGCAAGCGTGTCGCGGACGCCCTTGGGATGGTTCATCTCGGGCATCTGGCCGAGCGCTTTCCGCGTGAGCTCTCGGGAGGCCAGCAGCAGCGTGTCGCGCTGGCGCGCTGCTTCGTCTATCAGCCTTCGATCATCCTGATGGATGAGCCGCTCGGCGCGCTCGACAAGAAGCTGCGCGAGCATATGCAGATCGAGATCAAGCGGCTGCATCGCGAAAGCGGCGCGACGATCATCTATGTCACGCATGATCAGGAGGAGGCGCTGGCGCTTTCCGACCGCATCTGCCTGATGAACCACGCCAGGATCGAGCAGCTCGGCACTCCGCAGGAGATCTATGAGCGCCCGCGGACGGCCTTCGCTGCCGATTTCATCGGCATCTCCAATATCCTGCGCGGCACTTTCGTCGCGGCTGATGGCGAGCGGCGGCTCGAAACCTCCTATGGGCGCTTCTCGCTGCCAGCCGGTGCGGTTGCCAGTGGGGAGGGCGGGGCGCTCGTGGTCCGGCCGGAGAGTCTGCGCATCGACGCCGGCGCACAGAACAGAGTCGAGGGGCGGGTCAAGGAGATCGTCTATGCCGGCTCCGAAACGCGTCTGATCGCGACAATCGGCGACAGCGAGCTCATGACGCTCCGCCTGCCGGCCGGCGAGGTCGTGCCGACGCTCGGCGAGACCATCGCGATCGGCTGGGACAGGGACAAAGCGGTGCTCGTGCCATGAGTGCGGTGGCCACCCGCTCGCGCGCAATGCCGTCCTGGCTCCGGCGGCCGAGCCCGCTCTGGCTCGCCGTTCCCGGATTTGTCTTCCTGGCGGTCTTCTTCGCCTATCCGGTGGCGCAGCTGCTGTCGCTCAGCATCAGCCCTCCTGAGGGCGGCGGCTTCAGTCTCGCGGCCTTCCAGCGGATCGCCAATACCGACGTGTATCTCCGCGTTCTCGGCATCACCTTCAAGATCGCCGGCAATACCGCACTCTGGTCGCTGCTGATCGGCTATCCGCTGGCCTATTGGCTGGCGCGGATGCCGGAAATCTTCCGCGGGCGCATGATGCTCTTCGTCATGGTGCCGTTCTGGACGAGCTATCTCGTCAAGACGTTCGCCTGGATGATCGTGCTCGGCCGCAGCGGCGTCATCAACAACCTCATGACCGGCTCGGGCCTCGGGACGCAGCCGCTCGATCTCCTGCACAACGAATTCGGCGTCATGGTCGGCATGGTCCACGCCATGGTGCCACTGGCGGTGATGACGATGCTGCCGGTGATGATCGGCATCGACCGACGCCTGGTCCAGGCGGCGCAGACGCTTGGAGCCTCGCCAAGCCGCGCCTTCTGGCAGGTCTATTTCAAGCTCTCCCTGCCGGGCGTGACCGCGGCAGGCCTGCTCGTCTTCATCTCCTCGCTCGGCTTCTTCATCGTTCCGGCCTTCCTTGGCGGGCGCCGCGAGACGATGCTCGCGCAGTTGATCATCACCCAGGTGCAGGAACTGCTGAACTGGCCCTTCGCCGGAGCGCTGGCGGCGATGATGCTGGCGAGCGCGCTGATCGCCTGCTGGATCTATGACCGGCTCTTCGGCATCTCGACGATCTCGGGCGGCTCGGCCCAAGAAGGCAAGGGCCGCATCCGCGACATCGGCCTTGGCGTGCTGCAACTGCTCGCGACTGCGAGCAGCCACCTTGCCGACCTCAGTCGGCGTGTCATCGGCAAGCGCGGAAACAGGCTTGTCCTGCCGGTCTTCGCCTGGCTCGTGATCGGCTTCCTGGTGCTGCCGACGCTGCTCGTCATTCCGCTCGGCTTCACCTCGTCGCAGTTTCTCGAGTTCCCGCCGCCGGGCTACAGCCTGCAATGGTTCGAGACCTATTTTTCCTCGCCGCTCTGGATCTCGGCGACGATCCGCTCCTTTGCAGTCGCGGCTGCGACGGCCTTCCTCGCCACCTGCATCGGCGGTTTCGCGGCGCTCGCCCTTGCCCATAGCCGCACGCGATGGGGCGGGCTGATCTTCGCCTTCTTCCTCGCGCCGATGATCGTGCCGCGCATCGTCATCGCCGTCGGCATGTTCTATCTCTTTGCGCGCCTCGGCCTCGTCGCGACCGATCTCGGCCTGGTCATCGGCCATACCGTTCTGGCGATCCCCTTCGCCATGGTCACGGTCTCGGCAATTCTGAAGACCTACGACATGCGGCTCGACCAGGCCGCTGCGACGCTCGGCGCCAACCGCGTCCGGACGCTCGCCTACGTCACCATTCCGCTGGTCAAGGGTGGGCTGGTCGCTGCCTTCCTCTTCGCCTTCATCACCTCCTTCGACGAACTGACCATCGCCATCTTCGTCAGCGGCGGCATCAAGACGACCCTGCCGAAGCAGATGTGGGACGACATGATCCTTCAACTCAACCCGACGCTGGCGGCCGTTTCCGTTGTCGTCTTCGTCATCGTGACAAGCCTGCTGCTGCTGGCGGAGCGATTTCGCCGCGCCTCCTGAACGCGACCCGAGAGATTTCCATGGCTTTCGACGATACCGGCTTTGTCGGCCTGCTCCGCGAGCACGCTCTCAGCCATCCCGACAAGACCTATGCCCGCTTCAACGGCACGCCGGTCAGCTATGGCCGGATCGACCTCGAGGCCTCGGCCTTCGCCGCCCATTTGCGGAACGAGGGCATCGGCGCCGGTGCGACCGTGGCGGTGATGATGCGCAACAGCGTCGCGGCGCTTGGCGTCGTGTTCGGCCTTGCCAAGGCCGGCGTCGCCTGGGTGCCGGTCAATGCGCAGCAGCGCGGCGAGGGGCTGCGTTATCTGCTCAGCCATTCCAAGCCCCGCCTCGTCGTGGTCGATGCCGAGCTTGCGCCACTCGTGCAGGAAGCGCTGGCGGACGAGAGCCCTCCTGCGATCCTGGTCCATGGAGAGGGGGGCACGCTGGACGTTGTGCTGACGTCCGGCAGGGTATTTGACGAGGCTGCCCCGGAGGCCGACGCTCCCTTTGCAATCATGTATACGTCCGGCACGACCGGGCGGCCAAAGGGCGTGATCGTCTCGCACCGGATGCTTCGGCTGGCGGCGGAAGGCGTCGGGCTCGTCTCGGCGGCCAAGGCGGGCGACGCGCTCTTCGTCTGGGAGCCGCTCTACCATATCGGCGGTGCACAGCTCCTGCCGCTGCCGATGATCCGCGACGTCGTGCTGGCGATGGTCGATCGCTTCAGCGCCAGCCGCTTCTGGCAGCAGGTCCGGGACGAGGGCGCGACGCATATCCATTATCTCGGCGGCATCCTGCAAATTCTGCTGAAGCAGCCGCCCAGCGAGCTCGACCGGTCACATGGCGTGCGCATTGCCTGGGGCGGCGGCTGTCCACCGGATATCTGGCCGCAATTCCAGGCGCGCTTCGGCGTCGAGATCCGCGAATGCTACGGCATGACGGAAGCTTCGAGCATCACCACCAGCAACGATACCGGCGTGGTCGGCGCCGTCGGCAAGCCGATGCCCTGGTTCACCGTCTCGCTGCTCGACGCTGCCGGGCAAGCTGTCGCGCAAGGTGAGCGCGGCGAAATCGTCGTCCACACCAGCAAGCCAGGTGCGATCTTCCCCGGTTATCTCGACAATCCAGAGGCCACCGCCAAGGCTCTGCGGGACGGCTTGCTCCATACCGGCGATCTCGGATCCTTCGACACAGCCGGCAATCTCATCTTTCACGGCCGCATGACCGACAGTGTGCGCTGTCGCGGCGAAAACGTTTCGGCCTGGGAGGTCGAGCATGTCGCGGCCGAACATGAGGCGGTCGAGGATTGCGCGATGATCGGTGTCGCGGCCGAGATCGGCGAGCAGGAGATCAAGCTCTTCGTGAAGCCAAGGGACGGCGCGACGGTCGATCCGGCTGCGCTCTCCGCCTGGCTCGGCCAGCGTCTCGCCCCATACCAGAACCCGCGTTACATCGCCGTCGTCGACGCGTTCGAGCGCACGGCGAGCCAGCGCATCATGAAGCACAAGCTCTCGCCTCGCCGCGACGACTGCTTCGACCGCACGGCCCAGCAAAGGCACTAAGCCATGACTTGCGACATCATGACTTGCGACATCCTCGTTTCCGGTACCGGCAGTTTTGCCGCGCGCATCATCTTCGACATCGCGGCGACCGCGCAGAAGCCGGTGAAGGTCGTGATTGCCGGGCGCAACCGCGAACGGCTCGATTGGCTCAAGACGGCAGCGAACGCTCGCGCTTCGATCTTCGGCCGTCCGGCCCGCTTCGAAAGCCATGAGATCGATCTGCTCGAAGACGGCGCGGCCACTGGCCTGATCGAGGCGACGCGCCCGAAGGTGACGGTGCAGGCGGCGTCGATCCAGACCTCGTCGGTCATCGCCGAGGCCGGCAACGCCTGGGCTCGGCTGGTTGCGGAAGGCGGCCTGAGCGCGACCGCGGTGTTCCAGGCACTGATCAGCAAGCGCGTGGCGGAGGCGATCACGGCGCTCGGCCATGAGACCGCGCTGATCAACTGTTGCTTCCCCGATGTGGTCAACGGCCTGATCGCGGCACTCGGCCATGAGGTCGCCTGCGGCATGGGCAATGTCGCGATCCTGTCGAATGTCTTTGCCGGTTCCGGCGCGGTGCCTGCGAACAAGCCGCTCAAGGTGCTGGCGCATTACCAGAACCTGTCGGCCTGGCGTCGGCCCGCCGCGACGCGCTCCGGTCCGGCGCCGCGGGTCTGGATCGATGGCGCCGAAATCGGCGATGTCTTCGCGACCTTCGCCTCGGTGAAGCTGACACCCGAGCCGGTCATTGACATTTCCGGCGCAAGCGGTGTGCCGATGCTGCTGGCGATGGCGGCCGGCGATCGTTGGACCGGGCATGTTCCCGGGCCGAACGGCCTGCCCGGAGGCTACCCCGTCAGCCTGTCTCAGGCGGGCTTGTCGCTCGACTTGCCGGACGGCATCACGCGCAGCGAAGCTGTCGCGTGGAACCAGGCCTTCGAACAGGATAACGGCCTCACCGTAGACGCGGCCGGGCATGTTCGCTTCAACGGCGTCCTGCACGACAGGCTTGCACGCTACGAACCGGCGCTGGCCGACGGGTTCGATGTGAGGGATCTGGAAATGGTGTGTCAGTCGATGCTCGCGTTACGCGACAGACTCGCTGCCACTGGGTGATCTCGACGTTACGGGTTCCGTTGTCTCGCGTTCGGAGCGGGCATTTGCGGTATCGTGAGCCAAGGGGACCGTTGGCAATCGGCCCCGCTCGGACATGGGAACACGCGAAGGTTACCTCTGTCGGGTTTCAATCCAGCGGCCGAATGACCTTGGAGTCGCCGCGGCTTAACGCGTTGCTATTCTGGCGCGCCGTGCTCTGCTGCTAGCCTCCTCGTGCAGCTTCAGTCGGCGACCTCTGGACGTCGCTTGACAGGCTCCGCCGATCAAAACTAGGCTGACATAGTTATGCTTCTTATTCTGTAATTATAGAATAAATGCCAGACGAGGCGAACAGCCTCGCGCAAGGGGAGCGTGCCGCTATGACAGACATCGTCGACAGCAAACGGAACCTGCTCAAGGCCGGCCTTGTCGGTAGCCTTGCGCTTGCGGCAGCGTCCAGTTCGGCCAGGCAGGCGGCCGCACAGGCTGCTCCCACCAGCCTGTTGCGCACCGTTCTCGATCGCGGCAAGCTGATCGTCGGCACGGGCTCGACCAATGCACCCTGGCATTTCGAGGATGACAAGGGCCAACTCGTGGGCATGGACATCGCCATGGGGCGGATCCTCGCCAAAGGGCTCTTCGACGATGACAAGAAGGTCGAGTTCGTCAGGCAGGACGCGGCTCAGCGCATTCCCAACATCAATACCGGCAAGGTCGACATCGTCATCCAGTTCATGACGATGTCACCGGCGCGCGCGCAACTCGTGGCGTTCTCCCGACCCTATTACGTCGAGGGCATCGCTCTGCTGACTCGCCCCGACAGCGACAAGAAGAGCTTCGACGCCCTGCTCAAGGCGGGATCGGGCGCGCGGGTCTCGATTCTGCAGAACGTCGATGCCGAAGCGTCGGTGAAGAAGGTCCTGCCGCAGGCGACGGTCATGCAGCTCGATAGCCAGGCCAATGTCGTCCTTGCGCTTGATTCAAAGCGCGTCGACGCCGCCGCCGTCGATCTCTCGACCGTCTGGTGGCTCGCGAAGCGCCACCCCGACAAATATGCCGATGCCGGCAAGTCCTGGAACTCCATGCTGTATGGCGCGGCCATGCGCCAGGGCGATCCGGATTGGGTGCGCTTCGTCGACACCACCTTCGGGATCGCCATGTACGGCCACCAGAACGAAATCTTCGATGCTGCGATCAGCGATTATTTCGGTCTGAAGCCGCCAGCTCGCGAGACGGGACTGCCGAAATTCTGACGGCGGCTTTCCGAGCGGTGCGCTCGCCGCTGGTGTGCGGCCGAGCAGTGAAGTCGCCCGCGCGGCCCGTGACGAGACGGCTCCCGGCATGACGAACTACCACTTCAACTTCGCGATCGTCTGGCGCTACGCCGCGAAGCTGTTCGACGGTCTCCTGCTCAGCATCGAGCTCGCAGTTGCGACGATCGCGATCGGCATGGTGATCGGACTGGTTCTGGCGCTCGTCGAAATGGATGGGCCGCGCTGGGCCAGGCCGTTCATCCGGGGCTATGTCGAGTTCATCCGCAATGTCCCGCTGCTGCTGCTCGTCTATCTCGTTTTCTACGGCGTGCCGAGCGCGATCGATCTGCAATATGACGCCACCACCTCGTTCGTGGTGACGCTGGCGATCTATTCCGGCGCCTATCTGGTCGAGGTTCTGCGTGCCGGATTCGAGGCCGTGCCGAAAGGGCTGATCGAGGCCGGGAAGGCGATCGGTCTTACGCCCACCGGCGTACTCGTCCATGTCCGGCTGCCGACGGCGCTGCGCATCGCCCTGCCATCGCTCTCGAACACCTATGTCTCGCTGTTCAAGGACACATCGATCGCCTCCGCGATCGCCGTGCCCGAACTGGCCTACGGCATGCGCTGGATCGAGACGCAGACCTTCCGTACGGTCGAGGTCTATCTGCTCGCGACGCCGATCTATCTCGTCACCAGCTATGCCATCCTGCTGCTGCTGCGGCTGGCCGAGCGGCGCTATGCCATCACGCGGTGAGCGCCCATGACGCTGTTCCTGCAGACGCTTCCGTTTCTGCTTGATGGCTTGCGCATCACGCTGTTGGTCTCGGCCGGCGTGATTGCGCTTTCGCTGCTGATCGGCGTCCCGCTCGGTTGCGTGCTGGCTTTCGGGCCGCTCTGGGCGCGCTTTCCGATCCGGATCTACGCCGATTTCGTGCGTGGTGTGCCGATCCTGGTGCTGCTCTATTTCGTCTATTACGGGCTGCCGGCCATCAAGGTGAACCTGCCGAGCCTGACCGCCGCGATCGTGGCCTTGACGGCCTTCAAGACCGCCCAGGTCATAGAAATCACCCGTGGCGCCTTCCAGTCGATCCCCACCGGTCAGACGGAAGCGGCGAAGTCGATCGGGCTCGGCCTGCTCGACCGCTTCGTCCATGTGCTTGCGCCGCAGGCGATCCGACGCTTCCTGCCGCCCTTCGTCAACAGCGTCGTCGATACGGTGAAAGGCTCTTCGCTCGTGTCCCTGCTGGGCATCGTCGACCTGATGCTCGCGCTGCAGCAGGTGATCGGTCGCACCCATGTGGCGCTGCCGCTCTATGTGATGGGGGCGCTGATGTATTTTGCCATCAACTATCCGCTTTCGACGCTGAGCAGGCGTCTCGAGAAGCGCTTCATCTGAGCGGAAGGACGATCATGATCGAGACGCCCGACGAGCCGGTGATCCGCATCAAGGGCCTGACCAAATCCTTCGGGGCGCACCAGGTGCTGAAGGGTATCGATCTTGATGTTGGCAAGGGGCAGGTGATCGCCGTCATCGGCCCGTCCGGAAGTGGCAAGACGACCTTGCTGCGCTGCATCAACTTCCTTGAGGAATATGATGGCGGCTCGATCCGGATCGATGGGGTGGAGGTCGGCTATCGGGATGGCGGTTCCGGCCGCCGCCGGCGCAGCGACAAGGAGCTTGCCAGCATCCGGGTCGACGCCGCCATGGTCTTTCAGCAATTCAATCTGTTTCCGCATCTGACCGCGGCCCAGAACGTCATGCTCGGGCTGATGAAGTCGCGCGGCAAGAGCAAGGGCGAGGCCAGGCAGATTGCCGAGAAATGGCTCGTGCGCGTCGGCCTCTCCGAGAAGCTCGACGCGCTGCCCGCGCAATTGTCCGGCGGGCAGCAGCAGCGGGTCGGCATCGCGCGAGCGGTTGCGATCGAACCGAAGGTCCTGCTGCTCGACGAGATAACCTCTGCGCTCGACCCCGAGCTTGTCGGCGAGGTGCTGGAGGTCGTCCAGGAGCTGGCCGCGGAGGGGCGCACGATGATCCTCGTCACCCATGAAATGGCCTTCGCCAGGGAGGTCGCCGACCGCGTGGTCTTCACCGACCAGGGACTGATCGCGATCGACGCGCCGCCGAAGGTCGTCTTCGATGAACAGTCGAACGAACGATTGCGGGCCTTCCTCTCGCGCTTCGCCGCCTTTCGGCATGCTCATTGAGCGGCCGGCCGGCGCCCTGAAACCCATTCCGACCGAGTGCAGCGATGCCGTCTCCTCACTCCGATATCGCAATGTCGCCCTATGAGAAACTGGCGCAACTCGGTCTTGAATTGCCGCAGGTGCCGACGCCGATCGGCAATTTCACGACTCATGTCCGGGAAGGCGCACTGCTCTACCTGTCCGGTCAGGGTCCGACGCATGAAGACGGTCGCATCCACACGGGCAAGGTCGGCGCCGACGTCTCGGTCGAGGAGGCTTACGCTCATGCACGCCTGACGGGTCTGAACCTCATCGCGGTGCTGCACGTGGCGCTGGGGGACCTTCGCAAGGTCAGGCGGATCGTCAAGGTGCTGGGTATGGTCAACGCCACGCCGGACTTCACCGATCATCCCGCCGTCATCAATGGCTGCTCGGACCTCTTCGTCGCGGTCTTTGGCGATGCTGGCCGGCACGCCCGTTCGGCCGTGGGGTTCGGCTCGCTGCCGCGCCGCATCACCGTGGAGATCGAAGCGGTCGTCGCTGTCTCATGAAGCTATTGCCTGAATTGCCAGCCAAGGCTCGTCTCGATGCGCTGTGCGGCGCGGCGGACTGCGTCGGCGAAGCGGGACGGCTCCTCCTGCACCTTGAACTCCGGCAGCACGATCGAGATGGTGATCACGCAATGTCCGGAATTGTTGCGCACCGGTGCCGCGACACAGGCCACGGCATAGTCGGATTCGCCCGCCTGGACGGCGATGCCGGCGGCCAGCGCTTCGTCGGATTGCTCGGCGAGCGAGACCGGGTCGACCGTCGCCCGTCCCGTCGGCGAGGCCTTGGCACAACGCCGGAACAATGCCACCCGGTCCTGGAAATCGAGATGGGCGACGAGAAGCCGGCCCGAGGCGGTCCAGTTCAGGGGAACCCGGGTTCCGATCCGCGAGGTGACCTTGAAGTGGCCGGGTCCCTCGGCCATTGCCTCCACCACCATCATGTCGCCGTCGCGGCCACAGATCTGGACCGTCTCCCCGACCTCGCGGGAGAGCACATGCATCTCGTGCGTGGCGACCGTGATGATCTCGAGATCGCGCGCGTAGGCGAGGCCGTAGTGATAGAGTTTGGGGCCGAGCCAGACCACGCTGCCATTGCGCGAAAGCAGGTCCCTGGCGACCAGCTCCTCGACGATGGAATAGACCGTGGACAGGGGCGCCCCGACCGCGCGCGCGATATCGTATCCGGTCGCCGGCCGCGCCGTCTCTTGAAGATAGTCAAGGATCTGGACCGATCGCTCGATTCCGCTGACCCGCGTGCGCCGCGGCCCAGTGGCGGATGGCGCGGACGCCACGCCAATCTCACTGTCCTTCATCTGCCAGCTCTCCGTCACGCGATTCCGCGGACCCCTTACCGTAACCATGCTCCCGGAGGAACGCCATGAACAAACCCGATACCCGAAAGGCGCTCGGCCTCCGCGCGATCATCAACGTGTCGGGAACGATGACAGGGCTCGGCGCCTCGATCATCGTCCCGCAGGCCATCGAAGCCATGGCCGGGGTCATGCCGCAATTCGTCGAAGTCGACGAGCTTCAGAAGGTCGCCAGCGGCGTCATCGCCAGACTGTGCGGAGCCGAGGCCGGGTTCGTCACGGCCTCCTGCTCGGCCGGCATTACGCTGGCGGTTGCCGGGGCGATGACCGGCAGCGATCTTTATGCCGTCGAACGACTGCCGGACACGGCTGGCCTGAAGGACGAAGTCCTGATCCAGACGGGGCATATGGTGAGCTATGGAGCTCCCGTCGAACAAGGTATTGCGCTCGCCGGTGCCAGGGTGGTGCCGGTCGGGCAGGCCACGAGCGTGCGGCCCTATCAGTTGGCCGGAGCGATCTCGGAACGGACCGCTGCTGCGGTCTATGTCGTGTCCCATCACACGGTCCGCCATGGGCAGCTCCCGCTCGCAGAGTTTGCTGCGATCTGCCGGGAAAGGGGGGTGCCGGTCATCGTCGATGCCGCGTCGGAATATGACCTGCAAGGCTTCCTGGCCGCCGGCGCGGACGTCGCGCTGTATTCGGCTCACAAATTTCTCGGTGGCCCGACAGCCGGCATCGTCGCCGGTCGCAAGGACCTCGTGCGCGCGGCATTTCTTCAGAACGGTGGCATCGGCCGTGGCATGAAAGTCGGCAAGGAGAGCATCGTCGGCACCCTCGCTGCCCTGGAAGCCTGGGAGAAGCGGGACCATGCCGCCATCCGGAAACGCGAGCAGGCCGCGCTTACGCTGTGGCGCGAACGACTGGCCGAGAGGCCGGGCATTCGCGTCGAGATCGAGCCTGATCCGACCGACAATCCGCTCGACCGCCTCAAGCTCTCGGTCGAACCGCAGGCCGCCCATATCACCGCCTGGGACCTTGCCGATGCGCTCGCACGCGGCGAGCCACCGATCATCGTGCGCGATCACGAGGTCGAGCACGGGTTCTTCTATCTCGATCCCTGCAATCTTCACCCAGGGCAGGAAAACACCGTCGCCGATCGCCTGACCGAAGAACTCGGGGCTGCCCTGCGGAGCAATGAGATCATCGCCACACCGCTGCAGGAGCGCCGAAACCGCCGGGCGGCCTATCTCAGGCGTTGGCCGGATTGACGGCCATCCCGTCGGGTCGCCGAGAGCGGTTCGCGATGACGGATGGCTGATTTCACTACCGTGCCAAGAGCATTCCGCGCTCTTGGCAAACGGCCTCGGAGACTGTTGCTGCGGTCACGCCTTCAAGTGCAGGCTTACCAGCACGGTGATTTCCGCGCCGGCCGGCAGCGAGACAGCAACACGCAGGAAATTCCCGAAATGCGCGAGCCGCTGGAAGGTCACGGCGTTCTCGCTCGCCGGCAGATCGAAGAGCGAACCTTCCGGCACCCAGTGCAGCCCGTCGGCCGAAATCTCGATACGGGCCTGCGGCAGCGTGCCCTTTGGGGGCTTGAGGGCGCGCACGAAGACGATGGCTTCCTTGGCCCAGCCGGCCTCGTAGGGCTCGGTTGCGGCCTCGCCCATCCAGCTTTCGTTGCGGGCGACGATGGCCGTGAGGTTCTCGGGAAGCATCAGAAATCTCCCGACAGGCAGACGGAATCGAGATAGGCGAAGGCGCGCTTGTTGGTGTCGGTCTCGGCGAAGAAGCCGAGATTGAGCATGCACCAGAGGTTCCTCATCGCCGGGATGCGGATCGACTCATAGCTGCTCATGTCGAAGCTGCGGTCGTTCACCTGGAAGCCGGTGGCGCGCATCGTCGCAAGATCAAAGTCGAAGCGCAGATAGTGCCAGTTCACCTTGGTCGGGATCTCGTTGTAGCAGAGCCGCTGCTCGCCGCCCGGCAGGTCCTCCCAGTCGTCCGGCGAGAGATGGTAGTGCGAGATCGTCTTGCCGGCGGAGCCGATCGGCTTGATCGGCGTGGTGCGGCGCTTGAACTGCCATTTCTGGACATGCTCGCCGTCGAGCGCATTGAGAAAGCGCAGATGCGGCATCACGCGCTCGCCGCCCGCGCCATGCCGGTCGCCGACCTGGAGGTCGTAGAGGAAGCCGAACGAGCGGATGTCGGTCTCGGAGAGCTGCAGTTCCGTCGCCTCCGGCTTGAAGCTGAAATAGGCCTCGAGCCGGATCGGCCCGGGTTTGCGGAAGGTCAGGCGCTTGATCGCGACGTTCTGTGCGCCCTTCTTCGGCCGCGTCGCGATCTTCAGCGCATAGGAGCCGTCGACGCCGCCATGCGAACCGAAATCCCAGTTCGGCAGCGTCGAGAGCATGGCGTGCGAGTGCTGGGCATAGCCCGGCAGCATGGCATCGAGCGTCTCCTCGTAATTGCCGACGAGCTGGGTCCAGCCGCACATGCCGCGGTCGAAATCGTCGAGGCAGATGATGCGAGGCAAGGGATCGAAGCGGCTGAGTTGCGGATCCGCCTCGCGGATCGCACGGCGCATGTCATCGAGTTGGGAACTGGTCGAGGTCATTGGGATTACCCCTTCACCGCGCCGGCGGTCAGGCCCGCGACGAGGTGTTTCTGCATGAGGATGACGAAGGCGAGCACCGGCAGCAGCTGGACGGCAGAGGCGGCGAAGAGCACGCCCCATTCGACGCCCTCGACGGCGCCGATCATCTCGGCGACGACCAGCGGCGCGGTCTTGGCCTTGGTCGTGGTGAAGATGAAGGCGAAGAGGAACTCGTTCCAGGCGTAGACGATGACGAAGACGGCGACCGCGAGCATGCCTTGCGCGGCCAATGGGAAGATGACCCGCCGGATGATCTGGAACTGCGAGGCCCCGTCGATCATCGCCGCCTCGTCGAGTTCCCGCGGGATCTGGTCGATGAAGGTGCGCATCACGATCGTGCCGAGCGAGACGAAGAAGGTCGCGTAGAGCACGATCAGGATGAGATGCGTGTCGTTGAGCCCGAGCCAGTTCACCACCGGGAAGAGCGGCAGCGTGATCACGATCGGCGGGATCAGCCGGATGAAGATCAGGAAGAAGGCGCTGGCCTGCAGGCCCCTGCTGGCGTGGCGGGAATAGGCGAACCCGGCGAGCAGCGAAACCGTGACGGCAAGCACGGTCGCTCCCGACGTGACCAGGAAACTGTTCCAGAGCCCGTGGAAGAAGTCGCCCCAGCGGCTCCAGAGCAGCTCGTAATTCGCCAGGGTCGGCGTGAAGCTGAAACGCGAGGTCAACGAGAAGATGTCCCGGTCCGACTTGAAAGACGACATCACGATCAGCGCGATCGGCAGGATCGACCAGGCGGCGATCGCGAGGACGCCGAAGGCCTTCAGGACCGCAAGGGGGAACGAGCGCCTACGCATGTTTGCTGAACATCTCCCGGTAGAGAGAGCGCAGGTAGAACAGCGCAAGCAGGAGCGAGGCGAGCACCAGCAACCAGCCGGTCGCGGCCGCGGCACCGAAGGAGTTGTACCGGAACGCCTCAAGATAGAGATAGACGGCCATCACCTCGGTGGTGCGTGCCGGACCGCCGCCGGTCATCAGCCAGACCTCGGAGAACAGCCGGAAGGCGAAGATGTAGCGGAACAGGGCCGCGATCAGCAGCGCCGGCATCAGGAGTGGCAAGGTGATGCGGCGGAATGCGGTCCAGCCCGTCGCACCATCGATCGCGCCGGCCTCGTAGAGCTCGTCCGGGACTGAGAGCCTTGCGGCGTAGATGATGATGAAGCTGAACGGCAGGTGCAGCCAGATCGAGAGCAGCGAGACCATGAAGAGGCCGTGCGACGGTTTCACGGCCCATTCGATCGGTGGCAGCCCGAACCAGGCGAGCGCCTGGCTCATCATCCCGACATCGGGCTCGAACAGATAGCGCCACATCACCACCGCCGAGACCTCGCTGACCGCATAGGGGGCGAGCACGATGGCGAGCAGGAGAGGCCGGAAGGGCACCCCCGAGGCGAAGAACAGCGCCATGAGCAGGCCGAGCAGCAGCTCGACATGCACGACGACGGCAACGACGATGACCGTATTGATCAGTGCACGCCAGAAATACGGGTCGCCCAGCACCTTGGCGTAGTTGGCGAGGCCGACGAAGCTGGCTGCCTGCCCGAAGGAGGATTGGTTCAGGCTGAGCCAGAACACGTAGATCGCCGGCAGGAAGATGATGCCGCCGACCATCAGCTGGACCGGACTGACGAGCGCGAGGGCGGAGAAGGGCGTGCGGCTGGCCATGACGCTCAGGCGATACGGTGGCGCGCGAGCATCTCGCGATCGATCTCGATGCCGAGTCCAGGGCCTTGCGGCACGTCGAGCATGCCGTCGACGAGTTGGTGACCTTCGCCAACGACCGGTGTGGAGAGGCTGTCCCGCAGCGGATTGGCGTAGACCATGCACTCGAAGGTCCGCAGGCTCTCGGCCGCAGCGGCGAGCTGCAGGCTGGCGGCAACGCAGATCGCGCCAGACCAGCCGACATGCGGCGCATAGGCCGTGTTGAAACTCGCAGCGAGTTCAGCGATGCGCCAGGTCTCGGTGATGCCGCCCGAGCGCGTGACGTCCGGCTGGATCAGGCCGAGCGAGCGGTCCTGCAGCATCACGAGGGCCTCGCTCGCGACATAGTCGCTCTCTCCGGCCGCAAGCCGGATCGGCAGGTGTTGCGCGAGGCGGGCATAACCCGCGCGGTCATGCGGTGCGATCGGCTCCTCGAAGAAGCCGTAGCCGAGATCAGCCAGCGCCCGCCCGACGATCATGGCGTCGTCGACGTCATAGGCCCAGTTGGCGTCGACATAGAGGGCGATATCGTCGCCGGCGAGCTTGCGGATGAAATTTGCGCGCGCGATCGCATCCTTCAGGGGATGGCCGAGCTTGACCTTGATCTCGCGGAATCCGGCCTTCAACGCAGCTGCGACCTCTGCTTCCACCGTCGCGTCGTCGAGCCAGTTGATCGATGAGGCATAGGCGGGCACGCGGCGGCGGCCCATGCCGCCGAGCAGCTTGTGGATGGGTTCGCCTGCTGCCTTGCCGGCAATGTCCCAGAGAGCGATGTCGACGGCGGATATTGCCTCGACCAGTTGCCCGCCCGGCCGCCCGGAGAGGGCGTTGCGCATCAGCTTCCACAGCGCGCGCCGATCTGCGGGGTCCTTGCCGATCAGCCGCGGGCTCAGCGTATCGTCGATCAGGCGGGCATAGCCGGCGGCACCGCGGCGCGCGAGCGCCTCGCCGTAGCCGGTGATGCCGTCGCTGGTCGTGACCTCGACGACGACGAGTTCGATCGCGGGATAGTCACCCTGCGACGTGCGCTGCGTCTTCTCGAGTTTTGCCCGCAGGGGATGGGACAGGATCCTGGCGATGCTACGGCCGGTCATCTGGTATCGGTCCCTGGTTTGCGGGAATGGTGATCAACCTAACTGATAGGTTGATCAGTTGCAAACCTGCTCTGTATCTGTCAATCATGAAAGTGGAGGATACGAATGACCGAAGCCGCGACATTGCGCGAGATCGACAGCGACCCGTTTGGCGCCTCCGATGTCGTGCCGACGCGGCTGGGGGATGCGCTGATCGCGCGCATTACCCAGGCGATCCATGATGGCAGGCTCAAGCCGGGCGACGCGCTTCCGTCCGAGGCGCGGCTTGCCGCATCGTTTGGAGTCAGCAAGCCGATCGCACGCGAGGCGATCCGCCAGCTCGCAGCCATGGGCGTCGTCAACATCCAGCAGGGCAAGGTCACGCGCGTCCAGGCACTCGATGCCGCTCCGCTCGACCGCTTTTTCCGTTTCGCCGTGCGAGGCAGCAAGACCGGGCTCACCGAGGCGGTCGAACTGCGCCGTATCCTCGAGCCGCCGATTGCGCGCTACAGCGCCGAGCGTCGCTCGCCTGCTGATATCGAGCGTCTGACCGGCATCCTGGCGCGCATGGAGGCGTCGCTCGGCGACGTGCCGCGCTGGATCGAGGCAGATCTCGACTTTCACGAGGCGATTGCCGCCTCCGCCGGCAACCGCCTGCTCGATCTCCAGATCCAGGGCCTTCGGCCGGTGATCCGCGAGGTGATGGAGATCTTCAACTCACGCAGCGCCCGCACACAGGCCGATTGGCGCAAGACCTATGAGCGCCATGTCCGCGTCGTCGAGGCGATCCGCGCCGGCGACGCCGAGGCGGCGGAAATGGCCATGAACAAGCATTTCGAAGCGGCAGAAGCCGCCATCGCGGAACTCGCGACACTCGGGGAGGACAATCATGACGGCAGGAACAGGGTTGGACCGTAGGCAGGTCCTGGGCGGCTTCATCGGCCTGAGCTTTGCCGGCGCCGCTCCGGCCTTCGCGCAGCAGGGCGGTCCTTTCAACGTCTTCGCACATCGCGTGATGCAGACCGTCGCGACCGGTTCACAAGGCGGCGACATCACGAGGGACTGGGCGCACAAGAACGGCGCCACGATCCAGTGGACGACCTTTGATACCGGTCCGTTGCAAGAGCGGCTGTTTCGCGAGGCAAGCCTCTCCGAAAGCACCGTCGATGTCGGCTTCGTACTGAACACGCAGGTGATCCCGCGCGCCGCCAATCTGTTCGAGCCGCTCGACGCCTACCTGAGCCGCGATCCTCTGCAAGACCCGGCGGACATCTTCCCCGGGTTGATGGAGGGCATGAAGGTCGGCGGCAAGCAGCTCGCGATTCCGTTCCGCCACGCCTCATCGGGGCTGCACTACAATGAGGAATTGCTGGCCGAGAAGGGCTTTTCGAAGCCGCCGGCCTCGATCGAGGAACTGGTCGAGATCGCCAAGGCCTGCACCTATCGCCGCAGCGATGGCACCGCGGTTGTGGGCCTGTGCATGCCCGGCGTCACCTACCCGAACGTGATCGACATCGCCCGCGCCTGGGACGGCGACTTCATCACGCCCGACTTCAAATGCGTCGCGGACCAGCCGCCGATGCTCAACGCCATCAAGCTCCTGCGCGCCTTGTTCGAGGCCGGTGCCTTCCCGCGCAATTTCGCGACGCTCTCGCCCGAGGACGTCAATGTCTGGATGCAGACCGGACGCGCCGCGATGAGCCTGCAGAGCATGGGCCGCAATCGTATCTACAACGACCCGCAGAAGTCGAAATTTCCCGGCAAGATCAGGACGGTTGCCGTGCCCGCCTCGAAGACGCTGGCGGGCAAATATGACGCCGCACCGGCCAAGGTCGAGTTCTGGGGCATGGTCATCCCCAGGAACGCCAAGCGCAAGGATCTCGCCTGGAGCTTCATCAAGGCGATGACCGGGAACGATGCGACCCTGAAGGCTGCCCTCAACGGCAACGGCCCGGTGCGCGCCTCGACCTATGCCGATGCCGGTTTTGCCAACACGGTTCCCTATGCGGCGGAAGAGCTGAAGGTGCTCAAGGTGGCCCGGGTGCCGCTGCCGGCCTTCGACGAGGCGGCCCGCGCCGGCGATCTGTTCAAGGAAGAGGCCGAAGCCGCCGTGCTCGGCATGAAGACGCCGGAGGAGGCCATGTCCTCGCTCGTCAAACGCGTGCAGCCGCTGTTGCCGGCCTGAACCATCTTTGAACAACCGCGCGGCACAGCGCGGGAGCATCATCTGGAGGAATGCCATGGACAATTGCTCACTCTCGCGCCGCCGCTTCGGACTGCTCGCCACCGGAGCAGCAGCGTCGCTGGCCTTGCCGGGCCGCGCCTTCGCTCAGGCCCGGACCGTGACCGCGCTCGGGCACCGCGTCCATCAGACCTCGGCCACGACGGGCCCGGGCGGCGATGCCACCGAAGCCTGGCGCAAGCAGGCGGGCGCGGCGGTCAACTGGGTCACCTTCGGCGACGTCAACGCCATCCATGAGCGCCTCTTGCGCGAGGTCACGCTGACCGAGACCTCGATCGATGTCGCCTACCTGCTCAATGGTCGCGCCGTGCCGCGCAATCTCAAGCTGTTCGAGCCGCTGGATGCGTTGCTCAGGGATGCGCCGGTAGAGGATTTGGCCGATTTCGCGCCGGGGCTGGTCGATCCGTTGAAGATCGATAGCGCCCTGCACGGCATTCCGGTGCGCCACGCCACCAATGCGCTGATCTATAACGAGGCCCTGCTGGAAGAACGCGGCATCACCAAGCTGCCCGCCACCTTCGAGGAACTGATCGAAGTGGCGCGCAAGCTGACCTTCAAGCGCGAGGACGGCACGCAGGTCAACGGTCTTGCCTTCACCGCGGTCTTTGCTTCCAATTTCCTGACGCTCGCCCGCTGTCTCGGCGGCGACTACATGACCAGCGATGGCAAGCTCGTCGCGGCCGAGGCGCCGATGGTGAAGGCTCTGACGGTGCTCGCCGATCTCTACAAGGCGGGCGTGCTGCCGCGCAATTTCGCGACCGTCAACAACGAGGAGATCACCACCTGGATGCAGCAGGGCAGGGCGGCAATGACGATCAACCCCTTCGCCCGACTGGTGACCTATAACGATCCGGCCAAGGGCAAGTATGGCGGGCGCTTCAAGTCGCTGCTGCCGCCGATGGCCTCCGACCTCGTCGGCAAGATGGCATTCGCGCCAACGGTCGAGTTCTGGTCGCTGGTGATCCCGAAGAACAGCAAGCAGAAGCCGCTGTCCTGGGATTTCATCCGGGCTCTTTCGTCGAAGGCCGGCACCAAGGCGATGGCACTGAATGGCAACGGCCCGGTCCGAATCTCGACCTATGCCGACCCGGCGCTGATTGCCGCGATGCCCTATGCGGCCAACGAGGCGGCAGCGCTCAAGGCCTCTCGCATTCACCTTCCGGCCTTCGACGAGCAGGCGCGCGCCCACGACATCTTCATCGAGGAGACGCAGGCCGCCGTGCTCGGCATCAAGCCGCCGCAACTGGCGATGGACGACGCGGTGAAGCGCGTTCGCCCGCTGCTCGGCTAGGCGGGTGCAAATGCTTCAAGGTCGTGTCGCCCTGGTGACTGGCGCGGCACGGGGGATTGGTCTGGCCGTGGCGTCGGAACTGGCCCGGGCCGGCGCCCATGCTGTGCTGCACGACCGTGATGCGGCGGCAAACGAGGCGGCGCTTGCGCCGCTGCTTGCGGCCGGGCTGAACGCGAGCGGCCTGATCGCGGATCTCGCGGACCCGGAAATGCCGGGCCGAATGCGTGAGGACCTGAACGCCCGGGGCTTCGTTCCCGACATCCTGGTGCTGTGTGCTTCTGCCGAGATCAGGGAGCATTGGGACGCTGTCAGTGATCGCGCCCTGGCCATGCAGAGCGAAGTCAATCTCCATGCCACGGTGCGCCTGATCCAAACCTTCCTGCCCGGCATGATCGCGGGCGGCTTTGGCCGGGTGATCGCGATCGGCAGCGTCCAGGAGGCCAGGCCCAATGCGGATTGCCTCTATTATGCCGCTACCAAGGCGGCCCAGACCAGCATGATCCTGAATCTCGCGCGCACCGTCCGGGCCCCGGATGTCACCTTCAACGTGATCAAGCCCGGCGCGATCCTGACCGATCGCAACCGCGCCGTGCTGGCCGACCCCGCCTATGAAGCGGCGGTCCTGGAGCGCGTGCCGCTCGGGCGCATCGGCGCGCCACGGGACTGCGCCGGAGTGGTGCTGCTGCTTTGCCGCGACGAGGGAGCCTATATCAACGGCGCCGAGATTGCCGTCGATGGCGGATTGCGACTGTAGCACCCCGGCGGGCGGCTCTCGCAAAGGATGCGGGGCTCATGACGCTGTGGCCGAGGGATTTCTCGTCACCGCAGCACAACGACCTTGGTTCCGGTCCCGACGCGGTCATAGAGGTCGACAACGTCGCGATTGGTCATCCGGATGCAACCCGACGACACGGCAGCCCCGATCGTGTTGGGCTCATTGGAGCCATGGATGCGATACAGGCTCGATCCGAGATAGAGCGCACGTGCACCCAGAGGATTATCGATCCCGCCCGGCAGGTAGCGCGGCAGATCAGGCCGGCGTCTCAGCATCTGCGCCGGTGGCCGCCAATCCGGCCATTCGCGCTTTCTCGTGACCATCTTGGTCCCTGACCAACTAAAGCCCTGCCGCCCGACGCCGACGCCATAGCGGATCGCCTGCCCATTCCCGAGCACGTAGAAAAGCCGCCGCTGGCTCGTTGAAATGACGATTGTGCCAGGAGCATATTGCCTGCCCCAAGGCACGATCTGGCGAGGGATCGGCTGTTCGCTGAAGATGTTGAGGAAGTCGGCAAGCCCGCGGCTGACCACATTGTCGTAGGCCTGGGCGGGCGCTGATAGTGTCAACGCCGTAACCAAGAAAATCATAGCGCGCAGCATGGTCTTCCCTGCAACGCCCCCCTTTGAAGATCCAAGGGGGAAATGGAGGGAAGGTCAAGACGGAATGCGCTAGCGCATTTCCGCCATGCTTACAGCAAAGCCCAGTTAACAACCGGAGCGGGCGTATGTCGTAGAGACCAGCTTCGGACCATTCCGCGAATGCCAGCCTGCGGCGGGGTATGTTGCGTGCGTTGCCCGCCGACACGGCTGTTCTGAACTACGCTGTCACTGCGCGTTCATTGTACCCCCGGCGGCGAGGAGCGCGGCGCCAGGCGTTCTGCTCGCCCAAGATGTGCCGCCACCATCCAATCAGGTCGGGGCGCCGTTCAGCGCCGAGCATATCTTGGCGGCGTCAAGCTGCGCGCGAACCAGTCGATGAAGCCGATGATATCGAAGACAGGGCGCCCGGTTGCCTCCGCAATCGCAGCGGCATGAGGCGGCAGGTTGGTGCATTCGCACAGGATCGCCCCGACATTGGGGTGCCTGGCTACGAGCGCCAGTGCTGCATCGACGACCTCCCGCTCGAGCGTCGCGAAATCCGAGATCCCGCCTTGGCCACCATAGACGCGACGAAACAGGCTCTCCGGCGCCAGGCCTTCGATCGGCGTGTCCGTCCTGACGCCAACCGCAGCGAGGTGCTTCTGTGTCAGCGCTTCCGCGGCGAAAGTGAGAATACCGACCCGTTGGCCGGCGGGCAGCATCGCCTCGATGACCGGCGCCTGAAGCAGGCTGCTCGTCGCCACCGGTACCGGCAGCGCGGCCGCCATCTCCTTCTGCAGGAGCGCCAGGAAGCCGCAACTCGTCGTTATGCCGCGCACGCCGGTCGCGACGAGATCGAGCGCCGCAGCGATGAAAGGTTCGAGCAGTCCGGCGGCTTGCCCATGGACCACCGCAGTCGGATTCGCGCCGCGCACAACGCGAAACTGCACCGGGAACGACCATGTCGTTCCATTTCCGATATCGCCCGGCAGGCGCTGGAACTGCGTGTCGAGCATGAGCACGCCGATCCCGAGATCGGCTACGACGCCGTTTGTCCGCGTGGGAGTGAGGTTGCTGTTCACGATGCCGTTTCCATGCTCGAGTGCGCGGCCGAAGCTGTGGCGATCCCGTCGAAGAACCACGACAGGAAGCGATTGGCGCGCAATGCGTCAATCGGGATATCCTCCTGAGCGATCAGCCCGGGACCGCCCAGCCGCCCCTCCCGGATGAGGTCCAGAATAGCGGCGACATGGGATGCCGCTGTCCGCCGCATCGCGCTCAACGATACGGCGCCGATCGTCGCGGGAACGACGTGGCGTGCAAACCGGTGTTCGATACGCCGCCCGTTCCGCATGCCGACGGCCGTGATGAAGATCAGGAGCCGGTCGTCGTCTATCTCGGGAAGCGCATTCAGAAACAGGTTCCGCAGCAGATCCACCCGGTGCCGCAGCTTCAGATCGTCCAGCAGGAACTTCATGTAGTCGAGATGGCCGGGATAGCGGATGGTCCGGGAGACCAGGCTGTCGACACAGCCCTCCAGGCGTGTGCACAGGCTCAGGGAGATATTTCCGGAGACGAAGACCTCGTAGAGGCTGTCGTCGAGACGGAGCTGCTCCTGCTCGGACAGCGGGGGCAGGCTTGTCACCTTGCGGTCGATCAACGCCGTCGAAGGCTGCAGATATTCGCGCAGCAGGGCATCGACATCCCATGTCAGGCCGTAGCCGAACCGGTTGGTCGAATGCCGTGGCAAGGTGCCGATCCGGACGTTCACCTCGGCTTGCATCACGCCCCTGGACAAAAGGTCCAGCACCAGCGGCGAGATCAGCCCCGGGGACACGCCGCATTGCGGAACGAAGCAGGCCGGGGCCGACGCGGCCTCCCGTCGAACGGCCTCGAGGCCGGGCGTATCGTCGCTCAGATCAAGGTAATGCACGCCGCTGCGCCGGGCGGCCGCGGCTACGGGAGGCGTCGCGGATGATGGCAGCGCGGCCACCACCGCGTCGGACCGGGCCAGCAGGCTGTCCAGCTTCGATGCATTCCCCGGATCGATGTCCACGAGGCGCAGATTGAGATTGCGAGCGTTCACCCGAGCCGGCTCGGTCGGGTCCACGATCACCACGTCGAACTCCGGGACCTGGCGGAGCAGGATCGCCAGCGCCGAACCAATTCGGCCGCCACCAACAATCACGACAGAAAACGGGCGGGGTTTCTCCCCAGGGCTTTTCATCGGGGCATCAGGCATGGAAGCGCGACAGGAACGCTTTGAGGCGCTCGTTGCTCGGGCTGCGCAGAATTTCGGTCGGCGAGCCCTCCGCCGCGATGCGCCCGGCTTCCATGAAGACGATCCGGTCTGAGACGTCGGCGGCGAAGGAGATCTCATGGGTGACGATGACCATCGTCATTCCCTGATCCGCGAGGCTGCGCACGACGCCGAGAACCTCGCCGACCAACTCGGGATCGAGCGCGCTCGTGACTTCGTCCAGGAGTAGGGCATCCGGCTGCATCGCCAGGGCCCGCGCGATCGCGACGCGCTGCTTCTGTCCGCCGGAAAGCTGGTTCGGCCAGGCATCCCGTTTCTCGGCGAGCCCGACCTTTGCGATATAGTCCATCGCGATCTCGACGGCCTCGGCGCGGGGCTTGCGCTGCACGATGACCGGTCCTTCGATCACGTTCTCCAGAACCGTCTTGTGGGGAAACAGATTGAAGTGCTGGAACACCATGCCGACATGGCGCCGCAACTCGCCCTGGCCCATGAAATGGGCGTCGCCGACATGTTTCAGGCCAACGCGCCTGCCGCGGAAGATGATATCGCCGGCATCCGGCCTTTCCAGCATGTTCATGCAGCGGATGAAGGTGGATTTTCCCGAGCCGGAAGGACCGATGATCGAGAGCACCTCACCGGCTTTCACCGCCAGGTCGATGCCGTGGAGCACCTTCAGGGCCCCGAAGTTCTTGGTGACGCCGGAGGCTTCCAGGAGGGAGCCGGAAGAAGCGGACGAAGGCTTGGAGGTCATGGAACGCCTTTCCTCAATTGCCCGCGCGCATGCGGCGCTCGACGACGTCGGCGAATTTCGTGACCGGGAACAGGATGACGAAGTAGAGGATCGCGACAGCGGTGTAGGCTTCCAGCGGGCGATAGGTCTGCCCGTTCACAACGGTCGCCATGTAGGTGAGGTCTGCGACCGAAATGACCGAGACGAGCGAGGTGTTCTTGAACTGCGTGACGGACTGGTTGATGAAGGCGGGCATCATCCTGCGGATCGCCTGCGGCAGCACGATCCTGCGCATGACTTGCCAACCCGACATGCCGATCGCCGCGCCTGCTTCGGATTGCCCCTTGTCGATCGAGACGATGCCACCCCTGAAGACTTCGGCATAGAAAGCGGCGGCGTAGAGCGAGAGCGTCGTCATCGCAGCCGCCCAGTTCGGGATGTCGATCCCCAGAATGAGCGGCAAGGCGTAGTAGATCCAGAGAAGCTGCACGAGCAGGGGGGTGCACCGGAACAGCTCCTGGAAACCCTGCGCGAACCAGTTCAGCGGTCCATTGCCCGACAGCCGCGCGAAGCAGACCGCCAGGCCGAGGATCAGGCCAAGCGCGATCGAGCCGATCGTATAGACGACGGTGATCCACGCCCCCAACAGGAAGAGATCGCTCGCCTGGAGGATCGGGGCAAAGCTCCACGTATACATGTTCTCTCCAGCCTTCCGTGGAAGCGGCCCTCGCGAGCCGCCTGGGAGTTCAGCCGCCGAAGCCGAAGCCTTCGGGCATATCGTCCAGCGTGATGCCGAATGGCTCCAGGCTGTTCACGATCCAGGTCTGGTTGTTGCCGATGCGACGGTTGTATTCGGCCCAGGAGGAGATGAAGGCCTTCCACTTCTCGTCGGTCCCCCAGTTCATCGCCACCACCGAGGGGGTGGAGAGCACGGGCTGCGGCACCATGACCTTGCCGATGCCGCTCGCCTTCTTGGCCATGACGAGGCCGTTGAGCATCGTGTTCACGAGGCCGTCGGCCTTGCCAGTGACAACGGCGACGATCGCTTCATCGCGGGACTTGAACCGAAGCATCTTTGCCTTCGGCAGGTATTGCTGCGCGATGAGATCCTGGGAGGAGCCGAGATCGACGGCAAAGGTGTATTTGGGATCGTTGAGCTCCGCCCAGCTCCGCTTCGACAATTCCGGCTTGGGCGAGACGATGACGAAGCTGTTGAAGTAGGTCGGTTGCGAGAACGCGACCGACAGCGCCCGTTGCGGCGTCGCCGTTACGCCCAGGGCCAGATCCGCCTTGCCGCTCTGCACGTCCAGGATCGAATTGGGCCAGGTCGATTCAACGACCTGCAATTTGACGCCCAGCGTCTTGGCGATGTCCCTGGCCATCTCGATGGCAAAGCCACGCCATTCGCCGGTTCGCGGATCCTTGTTGAAATAGGGATCCTCATTGAGAATTCCCGGGATGCGCAGAACGCCGCGAGCGCGCACGGCCTCCACGGTGTCCTCGGCCCTGACTGTTCCCGAAAGCGCCAGCAGCGAGAGGCCGGCGGCGCAGATTGCCCGAAGGACTTGTTTCATGTGGTCTAAACTCCGTTCCCCGCCGATGTGCTCGGCCTTGCTCCGATATCCGGATTGATGTCAGCGTAGGGGAGCCACCCTCGCGAACAATGCGAGAGTAGCCGCGCGTCCTACCGGTTTTTTTATATGTTGGCGGTCGCCTCGTAGGCCTTGAGGCTCGCCTCGAGCGCCGCAAGGCTCTCCGGCCGCAATGGAGCGAGCGGCGCGCGCGTTTCGGCGCTGATGGCTCCGGCGCGGGCGAGGGCTGCCTTCAGGGGAACCGGATTGCTCTCGATGAAGAGGTGTCCAACCACGTCGAAAAGCGCCTGATGTATGCGCCGCGCCTTGTCTGTCTCGCCCGCGATCCAGGCTTTGTGCAGAGCGACGATGTCCTTGGGCAGCAGGTTCGAGGCGACGCTCGTCACGCCGTCGGCACCGACCGCGAGGAAGGGAAGGGTGAGCCCATCATCGCCCGAGTGGATCACGAATTCATCACCGAGGGCACGGCGCAATTCGGTGATCCTTTCAACCTTGCCGCCGGCCTCCTTGATGCCGACGATGTTAACATGGGCCTTCGCGAGGCGCGCCGCCGTATCCGGCGCGATCTCGACCCCGGTGCGTCCCGGCACGCTGTAGAGCATGATCGGGATGTCCACTGCCGCGGCGACGGCGGAGAAATGGTCGAACAGGCCAGCCTGCGAGGGCTTGTTGTAATAGGGCGTGACGATCAGGAGACCGTCGACGCCGAGGGCCTGCGCGCGCTCGGCTTTCCTGATGGCCAGATTCGTCGCGTTGGATCCCGCGCCGGCCATCACGAAGGCCCGGCCCTTCGCCGCCGCGACCGTGGTGCGAATGACGTCCTCTGCCTCGCTGTCGGTCAGGGTCGCGGCCTCGCCCGTGGTGCCGACCGGCACAAGCCCGGCCACTCCCGCCTCCAGCTGTTTCTTGATCAAGGCTTCGAGAGCGGGGGTGTCGATGGCGCCGTTCCTGAAAGGCGTCACGAGGGCGGTGAAGACACCAGCCAGGCGCTGGCGAAGTTGTCTATCGGTCATTGTGCAATTCCCTTTTCCCGAGGCGTCAGTCGATGACGACCTTGGTCTCGCTCATTTCCCGCAAGGTCATGTGGATGCCCTCGCGTCCCAGGCCGCTGGACTTGATCCCGCCAAACGGCACGTTCTCGGCCCTGAAATCGGGACCCTCGTTGATCATCACGCCGCCCACGCGCAGTTCGCGCGAGAAGCGCTTCACCAGCGCATGATCGTTGGTAAAGACGCCGGCCTGGAGGCCGTAGATGCCGTCGCTGACCTCGGCGATGACGCTGCCGACGTCGCTGAAGCGGCGCACTGCCAGAACCGGGCCGAAGGTTTCGGAGCGCACGAGGTCGGTGTCTTCGGAGACGGCGTCGAGGAGCGTCGGAGCAAAGAGCGTCCCCTTTCGGAGACCGCCCGCCAGCAGCTTTGCGCCATCGCTGATGGCCAGCCTGACGCGCCGCTCCACCTCAATGGCGGCCTGCTCGTCGATGACGGTTCCCATGACCGTGTCGGCATCGGCAGGATCGCCGGTACGGACGGCCTCGATCCTCTCGAGGATGCGCTCCAACATGGTTTCGCGAATGGAGTCGTGAAGGAAGAGACGCTTTACCGCAGCGCAGCTTTGCCCTGCGATTTCAAAGCGATGGCCAATGGCGACCTCGGCCGCACGGTCAAGATCAGCATCGGGCATGACGATCAGCGGATCGTTGCCGCCGAGTTCCATCAAGCATCGAACCAGGCCAGAGGCGTTCTTCAGCGCCAGCCCGGCTGCGGGGCCACCTGTGAAGCTCAGAATGTCGATATCGCCGCCGGCAATGGTCGCGGCCACCTCGGCCCCCCCATGCACGACGGTGAACAGGCCTGCGGGAAAGCCGGCCATGGCAGCGAGTTCGGCCAGGCGCGCCGCCGCCAATGGCGCCTTCGGCGACGGCTTGGCGACGACCGCGTTACCGGCTGCGATCGCGGGGCCGAGCTTGTGGCAGAGCAGGTTGAGCGGATAATTGAAGGGCGTGATCGCCCCGACCACGCCGGCGGCTTCATAGGTGATCGACGCGAGCTTGCTGGGCGCGCCGGGCACGATCGCCGTCGGCAGCACCTCGCCATGCAGCACGGTCACCGCGTCGCCGGACAGGCGCAGCGTGTTCTGGGCGCGACGGACCTCATTGCGAGCCTCGGTGATCGTCTTGCCGACCTCGGCGCAGATGATTCTGGCCATATCATCGGCTTCGTCCGCGAGAAGCTCCGAAAGGCGGTAGAGCAATGCCTTGCGCTCTGCCGGCGTGCTGAAGCGGAACTCGCGCCACGCCCGGCGCGCGCCGTGCAGAGCCTTTGCGACCGCAACCTCGTCGGCAACTGCGACCTGGCCAATTCTGGCGCCCGAGTAGGGATTGAACACCGCAATCGTCGGCGAAGCGGACGTGACGGTGGTGGGTTTCACAAGGGTGATGGTCACGGTCTAGGACTCCAGCTCATCTGTCTTCAGGTCGGCAAGTGCTGCCAAGGACACCGGCCGGAGGGGCCAGCGTGGTGGGATGACCGAAGGCACGGCCTCGCCGCGCAGGGCAGCGATCGTCGAGCCGCAGAAACGCCCCTGGCAGACTCCCATCCCAAACCGGCCCATGAGACGTATCTCCCGTGCCGAGGCATCGTCCGGGAGCGATCTGAAGTCGGAGAGGCGGCGCGCCTCGCAGCGGCAGATCAGCGTCTCGGGAGTGGGCTCCGGCAAGGCGGAGCGGAACATGTTGGAGATGGCGGCCTGGACATTCCGCGCCGCCTTCAGCCTGGCCTCGACTTGCGCGTCGGGAAGCCGCAGCCCCAGGCGCGCCAGGATCATGCAGGCCGCGCGGCGGCCATCCAGGATGGCCGCGTCCGCGCCGAGGATCTCGCGGCCGTCGCCGGCAAGAACAACGGGAACGGCTGCTTCGGGATCCGGAATGGGTATGCCGACCCGGTTAGGCTCGATGCCGTCATGCACCAGCAAATGCCGGGCGCGGAGACTGTGAACCGAGCCACTGCGCCTGACCCGAACCTCCAGGCCCGCAGCATCCTCGCGAACCGAGAGGATGTCGGTTCCTGTCCGGTAGGGCACCCAGTGCGACAGGAGCGTGGCGGCGTAGGAGGCCGCCTCGGCGAGTTGCTGTCCTGCCCCGACCATTTGCAGCAGGGCGTTGACGCGAAGCCATGGACGCCCCCGCTCCAGCACTGCGACCGGTGGGTTGCCCGCCTTGGCAAGCTGTGCGGACACGGCAAGAAGAAGGGGTCCCGTCCCTGCGACCAGGGTCGGCCCAGTCGGCGGAACACCGGTTTCCTTGAGCAGGACCTGAGCTCCGCCCGCCGTCATGACGCCCGGCAGGTCCCAGCCTTCGAACGGATGGATCTTCTCGACCGCTCCGACAGCGATGACTGCCGCACGGATCGTGCGGGCAACGACCCTGCCGGTCGCCCGATCGTCGAAGAGATGGCGGCCATCTCCGTCGACGCCGAGGAACACGGTGCCAGTGTGCAACTCGATGCGGCTGCCGGCGGCATCGATACGCCGTGCGAGCTCGGCCCAGTTGCGTCGGTGCCGGGCGGGCGCGTGCACGGTGTGGGCCGCGCCGAGGGCCGGCTGGCGATGGATCGCGCCGCCAAGTTGATCGCGCTGCTCGACCAGAAGCACACGCAATCCAGCCTCAGCGAGAGTAGCCGCAGCGCTCGCCCCGGCCGGTCCGCCGCCGACGACGAGGATCGGAGCGTCAGTCATTGCGCCCTCCGACCGCAGGCATGGACCCGATTCTCAATCCGCCCGTGGCTAGCGTCAGGCACGCCTCGACCGGTGCACCACCCTCGACCGAGACGACGCAAGCCTGGCACGCGCCGATGCCGCAGAAGACACGCCCGCGCACCGGCCCGCCTTCCGGACCCAGGCTGAGGATGCCGGCCCGGCCCAACGCAGCTGCAATCGTCTCGCCGGGTCGGAAGGGCACGACACGATCGTTCCAGAATATCCGCGACATCATTGGCAGGCCTCGGCCCTGGCAAAACGACTGGGCGTCAGCATCGAAAGATCGGCGGCGAGCGGCCGGTCCAGGATCATTCGCGCCGCGGATTCGCCCATGAAGGGACCGAGACAGATGCCGTCGCCCTCGAAGCCGGTCGCGACGACGAGCCCGTCGACATGCGGATGCCTGCCGATGATCGGCAACCCATCCCGGGAGGCTGTGCGCACGCCCGCGAATGTTCTCACCACACGCCGCGCTCCGAGCGGTGGATAGAGCTCGAGCGCTGCCCGCAAGATGGCTGACACGGTCACCGCGTCTGTCCGATGATCGCTGCGATTGTCCTCGCGACTTCCGCCCAGAAGGAACTGGCCGGTCACCAGCGGATCGATGACGAGGCCGATATGCGATCTGTCCAGAACGATGCCGCGCTTGGCTGCGAGATAGGAAGCGCCCATGAGGTGTCCGTCGATGGCGGGGCGCCCGGTACTTGCCCGATCGGTGACGATCATCTGTCCCTTGCGGGGGATAAGGATGTCGCCGAGGTTCAGGAGATGGGCCGATCCGATGCCGGCCGCGACGAGGACAGCATCCGCCGACAGGATTTCGCCCGCGAGCGCGACACCGACGGCATGGCCATCCCGCACCACGATCTCTGAGACCGACGCCCGGCGCCGCACGACGATGCCGCTCCGCTGCAGCAGGCGCGAGGTGATCTGGTATCCAAGCGCGTGGCCGTCATCGGGAATCTCGAGGGCGGCCGTGACGCCTTCACCAAGACCGGGGATGCGGTTCATCAGCTCGGCTCGCGCGACCGCGATGACGCGTTCGCCGGCTTGGGCGAGGTCGGCCCCGTGCTGCGACACGAGTTCCGCTTCAAGCGCGTTCTGCGCAATCAGGAAGGTGGAGCGGCGATGGAACAGCCCGTGGAATACGCCCTCGGCTTCCAGCTGGCCGTAGAAGGCCCTGGCGTGGCGGGCCAGCTCCATCATGGGCCCCGGGCGCTTGCTGGCCACGGAGACCGCGCCGTCGGATGCGCCGGTCGCACCGGCTGCCGGGCCCGACGCATCCAGCACCGTGACCCTTGTGCCAGCGGCTGCGAGAAAATGGGCGGCGGCAGCGCCGACAATTCCAGCGCCAACCACGGCGACATGCATTGAGGAAGGGCGGGCCATGACGGCGATCTTGTTTCCCAGAAGAGGTGCGCCGAACCTCTTCCGCTTCGCCCAGCCGGTCGATCCAAATGATCGGCGCCGACTTGCCTCATTGTTTGAAAGTGGCGGAGATCCTTTGGCTGTGGGACATGCGGGTCGCTTTCCTGGAAAGGGCTACCATGCGTGACGCCAACCTGACGCTCATCCAAACGTTTTTCATCGTTGCGCGCGACGGCTCCTATTCTGCGGCCGCGCGCAAGCTCGGCATGAGCTATCAGTCCGCCGCCAATCATGTCCGAAGGCTGGAGCAGGTCCTGGGAGAGCGCCTGGTGGTCTCGGAGCAAGGCGCGAAGACGGTCATTCTGACGCCGCGCGGACGCAGCCTCTACAAGCTGCTGCTGCCTGAACTGGACACGATGCTGGCCCGGCTCGATCGTACCCTGGACAAGGAGCGTCCGGTCCTGCGCATCGGGCTTCCGCAAGCCATCTTCTACTATCTCCTGCCGCCGGTCCTGGCTCGCTTCCGTGAGCGTTACCCCCAGGTGGAGATCGTGGCCTATGAGCGCGACACGTCGCTCTCGGAACTGATCAAGGACGGCAGCCTGGATGTCTGCATCACCGAACGGTATTTCGGGGACCCGAACGTTCCGCAGCACCTCGTCTGCACCTATCGACCGGCGCTCATCTTCCCGACGACCTGGGGGGATCCTCCTTCGCCGAGCAGTATCAAGGACTGGGCGGCGGGCCGGCCGTTCGTGACCTATGAGCCAGGCCAGCTCCTTCGCAATCTCGCGGTCGATTTTCTCAGGCCGCAAGACTCCGAAATGGAGATCGCGATCTCGACGTCGGGCAGCTCAAGCGTCAAGAGATGTGTCGAGGCCGGCCTCGGCTTTGCGATCATTCCAGAATGGTGCCTGGGGGAGCAGGAGCCGAATGTAACAAAAGTCAATATAGATGGGTTTCCGGAGATTCCGATTTATTTTGGAGAGGCCACTTTTCTGTTCAATAATACCTATGTCAAATCGTTGCGGCAATTATGTGCAGATCTGATCAAATTCTATTAGAATCCGTAGTTTACTCAATTCTTGCAGATTCGATACACAGCGGGAGACTTCGCGATCGCCGGGTAATGCCCTGCTACAGGTGGATGCCGCGAGGACGAGCGCCGCGACCCCGGCATCCAGGTGAAGCGACGGATTGCCGATGCTCCCGTGCGGGGGGCTTCTGGACCACTCCGCCAGAATCCCTCAGCGGAGGTCGATGGTCGTTTCGACAACATGCTGAAGCGAGGGCGCGTCGTCTGACGTGAGAGACATGCGCAGGCGCACGACGCGTCCCTGCAGGTCTCCCTCGCGCACGATGCGCTCGATCTCCCGTTGAGAGGTTACCCCTACCTCCTTCAGGAATTTCCGGATGGCCATGTTGAAACGGTCCTCATCCATGATCGTTCTCCAAAGTCGCTGCCAAGGGCCGGGTGCATCGGTGATACACCCAGATAAGCTCAGCGGCAGCACCCGCGCATTTGAGCGCGTACCGCTCTCTGGCATCGGGGGCCCCGATCAGCGATCGTCCAGCGCGTCATCCGCATGGATCGGAAAGACGGGCTGGCGGAGCTGCGTGTAGGGCAGCGACGCGATCTTGCTGGTGCAGGGGCCGGCCGTTGCGACCGTGTAACTGCCCTTGGCGATCTTGTCGTAGGCGCGTCGATGCGCGACGGCCGCCTTGACGCCGATCGCCTTCAGCGTCTCGGGATGGATGCCCTGCGAGCGGAACTGTCCAAGGTCGAAGGGCGGTGTCTTGCGGCTGGTCAGCAGCACGCTGATGCCGCGTCCGGTGGTCACCACCGCGCAGGGCCCCATGCTGAAATGGGCGCCCTGGGAGGCCGCAAGGTGGCTGTTCAGGTCCTCCAGCGCAAAGTCGCCGTCGCTGGAACTGACGAACCGGGCCTCGATCTCGACCGGGCCTTCGGCGATGGCGCTACCCTTGCCGCCGACCGAGATCCTGCGCACATCGCCCGGCCTGGCGCCGGCGAGCACAGCAACCGCCGCCGCGTCGGCGATGGCGACGGCGCAGTTCCCAACCCCATGGCGCAGGAACGCCCGCAGCACGGATGTGCCGTCGCCCGGGGCGCCGCCGCCGATATTGTCGGCCGGCTCGACGACAATATAAGGGCCGCCCGGCAAACGCAGGATCTCCGCGACGGCGCCGTCGAGATCCCACTCGCTCGGCAAGCCGAAGGCGCGCAAGGTCACGGCCGTTTCAGTGAGCCGCGCCAGGGCTTCGCGCGCCTTAGCTTCGGCTCCGGTGGTGACCACGCAGAATGCGACGCCGGCCTCCGGCACATCGGAGAATGAATAGCCGCCGACGACATTGACGGCCCAGATTGCGGGATCTTCGGTTTCGACCGCGCGAGCCATGGCTTCGAGCTCGCGCATCGGCCGGTCGGCCGTTCCGGTCCCTGTCGGCGGCCACATGACAGGGGCGTTGCACGAAAACATGCGCGGAAGGCTGTTCTCGTTCAGGGCCCGTGCGAGCAGCTGCGCCGCGCGCTTGGCTGAATCCCGCGCATCGGTGTGCGGGTTCTCGCGATAGGCGACGAGGCCATTGGCGTGCGCAGCCATGGCCGCGGTGAAATTCGCGTGAAGGTCGAAGACACCGAAGACCGGCAGGCTCTCGCAGCCGGGCACCGCACGGATATGGGCGAGCAAGGCGCCCTCCGGATCGAGACAGGCCGACGTCACCATGGCACCGTGCAGAGCGAGCCAGATGCCGTCGAGGCCGCCATTTGCGAGCGCTGCCCTGAGCCCTGCGTCGAACTCATCTTGGAAGCGGTCGAAGACAGCCTGTTCGACGGTGCCCGAGGGCAGGGCCGTGTAGTCGATCGTCGGCACGACCTCCCAGCCCTCGGCTTCAGCCACCTCCAGGAAACCATCAAGGGTGGAACCGTCCCCGCGTCGCTGCAACACCTCTCCGCCGCGCCGGATCGTAAAGTCGGCGAGGGTCGTGATCTCGTCGACGAAGCTATGCGTCTCGTGGAACAGCGCGGCGAGCAGGATGCGGCGGGGGCGTGACATGCTGGGGACCCAATCTCGACAGGTGGCGGCGTGGCGCCATTTCGGACGCCGGATCGTTTCGGATCAAGGCGCCATTATTCCGTCTGGAGAAACGACTTTGCTTTGACAGGTGGAAGCGACCTCCCGTTAGATCCTGCTGGGAGAGCGGGACGATGCGGTTGCTTCGTGTCGCCGAGCGGGGGCTATCTGCATGCGCGTCTTCGTTGCATCGCTGGCGACTGAAACCAACACCTTCGCGCCGCTCTTCGTCGATCGCAGCGCTTTCGAAGCGGCCTTCTACTGTCCGCCTGGTACGCACCCGGAAACGCCGACGCTGTGCTCGGCGCCGATCGTCGCCGCCCGCCGCCGGGCCGCCAGCGAGGGGTACACCCTGATCGAGGGCACCGCGACATGGGCGGAGCCTGCAGGGCTCGTTTCGCGCGACGGCTATGAAAGCCTGCGTGATGAAATTCTTAGCCAGCTTCATGCCGCGCTTCCCGTCGATGTCGTGCTGCTGGGCCTGCATGGCGCAATGGTCGCGCGCGGCTACGACGATTGCGAGGGCGATCTGATGGCGCGCGCCCGCGCGCTCGCCGGCCCCGGTTGCATCATCGGGGCAGAGCTCGACATGCATTGCCATCTTACCAAGGAGATGGTCGATGCCGCCGACGTCATCGTTGCCTTCAAGGAGTTTCCGCATACGGACTTCCTCGATCGGGCCGAGGACCTGCTCGAGCTCTGCCTGCGGGCAGCGCGCGCGCAGGTGAAACCTGTCAGCGCTGTCTTCGACTGCCGCGGAATTGCAAGCTTCATGACAAGCCGCGAACCTGGCCGCAGTTTCGTCGACCGTATCAAGGCGATGGAAGGTCGGGACGGTATCCTGAGCATTTCGGTCGCTCACGGCTTCCAGGCGGCCGATGTGGCGGATGTCGGCACGAAAGTGCTCGTCATTGCCGATGGCGACGCGGACAAGGCGGCGGCGCTCGCCAAGACACTGGGGCTGGAAATCCTGCGCTGGGGCCCCAGCGGCGCGATGCCGAAGCATTACAAGCCTGATGAGGGTATCGAGGCGGCGCTGGCACTGGCGCAGGATGGCCGTCCGGTCATCCTCGCCGATCGCTGGGACAATCCCGGCGGCGGCGTCGCTGGCGATTCCTCGGTGATGGTCGAGGCGCTGCTCAGGCGGCCGGAGGTGCCGGCCGCGATCGGAGCTCTCTGGGACCCCGTCGCCGTGAGCCTGTGCCGAGCCGCCGGGGTCGGAGCCGAAATTTCGCTGCGCTTCGCGGGGAAGGCGGCGCCGTCGTCGGGCCGGCCGATCGATGCGACAGTGCTGGTCACGGGCACGACGCCCGACCTTGTGGTGCCCTTCGCACAAAGCTGGGTTTCGCTCGGTGCGGCTGCTGCGATCCGTATCGGCAACCTCGATATCGTTCTCGCATCGACCCGCGCCCAGACCTTCAGTCCGCCGGTGTTCACCAATCTCGGGATTGATCTGGCTGCAAAGCGCGTCGTGGTCGTCAAATCCTCGAACCACTTCCATGCGGCCTTTGCGCCGATCGCAGCCAGCGTTCTCTATCTCGACAGCGGCGGCCCATACCCACCGGAGGCCAGCAAGATTCCCTACACCAAGATCCGCCGCCCATTCTCGCCGCTGGACCCGAACCCATGGCTTTGACTGCCTCCGGCCGCGCGCTGCCGCGTCTGTCACTCGCCGATATCGACGATCAGTGCCTCGATGGGCTGAGCAAGGGTCTGCCGCCAGGCACATCAGGCCTGCGCCTCGGCGATATCGGGATGCAAGGCTGGAATGTCCTGACCGGCGACCTGCCGCTCCCGCTTGCGGTGATCCGCGAGAGCGTGTTGAAGCGGAACAGCGTCTGGATGAGCGCATTCACGGCGGAGAACGGCCTTGTGATCGCCCCCCATGGCAAGACCACCATGGCGCCGCAGCTCTTCGACCTGCAGATCGCAGACGGCGCCTGGGCCATCACTGTGGCGACGATCCAGCAGCTTCAGGTATGCCGCCATTTCGGCGTCAGACGCGTGATCCTCGCCAACCAACCCGTTGGACGCCAGGAGATCGCCGCCTGCTTCGATGCCGTGATGGATGACGGCTTTACACTGTATTGCCTGGCCGACAGCGTTGAAGGTGTTGCATCGCTGGCTGAGGCGGCCCGGCGTGCGCCGCCGCCATCAGTTAATCCGCTGCGTATCCTCGTCGAGATCGGTTTCATGGGCGGCCGGACGGGCGCGCGCAGCCGGGACGAGGCGATGGCGATCGCCCATGCCATCAGCGGGGCTGCTGGGCTGCAACTCGCTGGCTTCGAATGCTTCGAGGGGCTGCATAGCACTGCCGCCGGCGCCGACCGCCTGCTCGACAACATGATCGAAGTGGCGCTGGCGGCCGAGGCGGAGGGATTGCTCGGTCCCGATCCGATGGTGCTGAGCGCCGGCGGAACTTCCCTGTTCGACCGTGTCGGGGAGAAGCTGAACGCGGCGGCCTTTGCGCGATCCATCGTGAAAGTCCTGCGCTCGGGATGTTACCTGACCCATGATTCAACAGCCTATGCCAATGCATTCCGGCGCATCGTCATGGAAACCAGCCTGACCCTGCCGGCGGGCGGCCTCGAACCGGCGCTGGAGGTCTGGGCTTATGTCCAGTCACGGCCCGAGCGGGGACATAGCCTGCTCACCCTTGGCAAACGCGACATCAGCTACGATGCAGGCATGCCGGTTGCGCTGCGCTGGTTCCGTCAGGGCATGAGCAGGCCCGAGCCGATGCCGGCAGGACACACGGTTCTCGCGCTCAATGACCAGCATTGCCATCTCGGCACGCCGGAAGACAGCCCGCTTCAGGTTGGAGACATGGTCGGCTTCGGCATTGGCCATCCCTGCACGACCTTCGATAAATGGGCTCTGCTGATGCTGGTCGACGACGATTACGACGTGCGGGGCGGCGTCAGGACGTTCTTCTGATATGCCCCGGATGGAAGCCGTGTTTCTTGCTGCGAAACCAGGAATCCTTGACGTGAATTCTGACGACTCCTAGCCTCCATTGGCGAGAGGGATGATCTGCGGGCGGGAATCGGCGAGCGCGACAGGCGTCTCGCTTCAGGCGGTAGGCGCTGATGCCAGATCAGCGTCCTGCAGGTTTCAGGCCGAAATCATGTCGTCTGATCATGTGTGGAGGGATCGTTCGTGAAGGCTCCGTCATTCCCGATGATCGCCCCCGAGCCGGAGATGGCAGAGGAGCTGTCACGCCGCAGCCTGCTGCGGCTTGTGCTTGCCAGCAGTGCCATGGCCCTTTCGCCCGCGATCATGGCTGGCGATGCTGCGGCCGAGACGCCGGTTTCGGGTGGAACGCTGACCATCGGCGCCGATGCCGACCCGATCGGGTTGGATCCGGTCACGCTTACGGCGTTCTCCTCCTATGATTTCACCAGTCTGATCTATACGGGGCTGCTGCGCTGGTCCGCGCAGATGAAGATCGAGCCCGATCTCGCGCTGAGCTACGATCAGCCCGATCCCAAGACCTATGTCTTCCGGCTGCGGCAGGGCGTGAAATTCCATAATGGCCAGGATTTCACGGCCAATGATGTGAAGCATACCTTCGATCGCATCCTGAACCCGGCTTCCGGCAGCCGCTTGCGGGCGTTCTATTCCAGCGTCGATGCGGTCACTGTCATCGACCCCTACACCGTCAAATTCCAGTTGAACGCGACGGATGCGGCCTTCCTGAGCAACCTGGCGACCAGCCCCAACGGCGCGATCGTCCCGGCTGGTGTCGAGAACCTCAACACCCAGCCCGTCGGGACCGGCCCCTTCGTGTTCGAGGCCTATCAGCCGAACCTGCAATTCTCGCTGACCGCGCATGCGGGCTACTATGAGAAGGGGCAGCCGCATCTCTCCAGGGTGGTGTTCAAGTTCTACAAGGACCAGGCCACGCTGACCTCGGCGCTGCGGTCGCGCGCAATCGACATGACCTGGCTGAAGGACCCGAAAGTCGCGGCCGCGATTGCGCGGACCTCCCCCAATCTGGTCTCTGCTCCCGGCCAGACCTCGCGGACCTTTCCGGTCTGGCTGAACATGAAGGCCAAGCCGCTGAACGATGTCAGGGTGCGCCGCGCGCTCAGCCTGGCGACCGACCGCAAGGCCTGCCTAGACACGATCCTGGGCGGTTCGGGCAAGGTCGGCGCGATGATTCCGGAAAGCCAGGTCGGCGGTTATGACGGCACCGGGGACCTACCCTATTACAAGCATGATCCGGCCGCGGCGAAGGCCCTGCTGGCCGAGGCCGGCTATCCCGAGGGCATCGATCTCGGCAATTACATCATCGTCGCAGCCAACCCGCTCGACGTGGCCTGCGCGCAGATCCTGCAGCAGCAATGGCAGGTCGCGGGAATCACGGTCAAGCTGACGCCGATGGAGACGGCGCCGCTCTTGACCATGTGGAATACTGGTAGGTGGCCGACGCTGCTCTCGGTCGCTCTGTCCTGGACGCCGGATTCGGACGCCACCCTTCAGTACATCAAGTCGGACAGCGCGACCGGCAAGGGTACGGGATCGAACGATGCCGAGCTCGACAGAATGATTCTGGAGGCCCGCGCCGAACTCGACCTCGGCCGGCGGGCGGCCAAGAACATGGCGATCCAGCGCCATATCGCCGACCAAGCCTACATCATCCAGGTTTACCAGTACCCTCTGCGCTGGGAGATCTGGTGGAACTACGTCAAGGATTACGTCCCGATCGCTGCGAATATCCGCTCCTTCGTGCGCACCGCATGGCTGAAAAAATAGCTCCCCCGTTCGCTCTCTCCACGCCGGGCGCCGGCCGATGACGCGCTTTGTCCTTGGTCGCCTCGCCTGGATGCTGGTCATCCTGCTGGCGGTTTCCTTCATCGCCTTCGCGATGATGCGGGCCCTGCCGGGCGATTTCGCCATTGCCGCAGCCGGTTCGCAGAGCGTCGCACCGGAGGTTCTGGCGGCGATCCGTCAGGACCTTGGGCTCGATCGGCCGCTGCTGGCGCAATATTGGGTCTGGCTCGGGCATGCCCTCCTCGGTGATCTCGGCACGTCCTTCGTGACGCGCCAGCCGGTTCGGCCGGAATTGCTCGATCGGCTCGCGGTGACCTTCCAGCTGACGCTGGTCGCGGCGATCATCTCCATGGTGATGGGAGTAGCGACCGGGCTTGCCGCGGCGCGGATGCGGGGCGCGATCGACTGGATCGTCCGGCTCTACAATGGGCTGATGCTGGCCGTGCCGAACTATGTGGTCGCGACGCTGATCGTGCTGCTTTTCGGCCTTTATTTCCCGCAGATCTCGATCTTCGGCTACACGCCGTTTCTCGAGGATCCGCTCGCCAATATCGGTAGCCTGCTGTTGCCGGCGCTCGCCCTGGCGCTGGCGGTGTCCGTCACGATTTCCGAGAACACCCGCGCTGCCGTGCTCGAGGTGGCCAACCAGGACTTCGTCATGGTTGCCCGCGCTAAGGGACTGCCTCCGGGCAGGATCCTGCGCGACTATCTCGTCCGCAACGCCTTGACGCCGGTCATTACTGCAACCGGGCTCAAGATCGCAGCGCTGCTCGGCGGCAGCATCTTGGTCGAGACCATCTTCGCGATTCCCGGGATGGGCCAATATCTCTTCGATTCGATCAACAGCCGCGATTACCCGGTGATTCAGGCCATCGTGCTGACGGCGTCGGCTATCGTGGTCGTGGTCAATACGATGATCGACATCGCCTATGCGCGGGTCGATGCGCGGGTGAAGTTGTGAGGGCCATGTCGCAGGAGGGAGTTCAGAAACTGGCTCTTGACGCGCGCACGGTCAAGGCACCGCGGATCACGCAAGGCGGCCTGCTGCTTGGGATTGGGCTGGCGATGCTGGCGACGATGTTGATCGTCACGATCTTCGCGCCCTTCCTTGTGCCGTTCGATCCTTCCGCGACCTCGCCCGACTCCCTTGCCGGAGCCAGCGCGCGCCACTGGCTCGGTACGGACTCGATCGGCCGCGATGTCCTCAGCCGGCTGATCGTCGGCGGCCGCACGACGCTGCTGATCACGATCACTGCTGTGCTCATTGCGCTCCTCGGAGGGCTCGTGCTTGGGTTGCTCTCCGGCTATCTCGGCGGCGTGATCGATGACGCGATCATGCGCATTCTGGACGTGGTCTTCGCCTTCCCGGTCCTCCTTCTCGCGATTGCGGTCGTTGCGGCCCTGGGGCCGACCATTCCCAATCTGATCCTCACCATCGCCATCGTGTATACGCCGGCAATGGCCAGGGTCGTGCGCGCACCCGTGCTCAGCGTGAAGCAATGGGACCATGTCGAAGCGGCGCGCAGCATCGGCATGAGCGAATTCCGGCTGGTTCTCCGCCATATCCTGCCGCTCGTGGTCTCGCCGATCCTTGTCGCGACCAGCCTGACCCTGTCCCAGACGATTTTCACCGTCACGGCCCTGTCCTTCCTCGGGCTGGGCCCGCCACCGCCGGATCCGAACTGGGGTGGCATGCTGTCGGAAGCGCGACAATTCATGGAACTGGCGCCGCTGACCGTGATCGGACCCGCCGCCGCAATCGTGTTCGCGACGCTGACCTTCATCGTCCTGGCCAACGGCCTGCGCGACGTGCTCGACGTCGGGAGCGTGCGATGACCCGCACTGGCCCGCTCCTCAGCGTCCGCAACCTCTCCGCCAGCGTCACCACGCGCCGGGAGGTCATCCAGGCCGTACGCGGCATCTCCTTCGACATCGGCGCCGATGAGGCGGTCGGATTCGTTGGCGAATCCGGCTGCGGCAAGAGCGTCACGGCCAAGGCGCTGATGCGGCTCACGCCCGAAGGCACCTCGGTCGCGCTTGGCGGCGAGGTCAGCTTCATGGGGCAGGACATCCTGGCGAAGAGCGAGGTCGAAATGCGCGCCCTGCGCGGACGGCGTATCGCCATGGTCTTCCAGGACCCGATGACGTCGCTCAATCCGGTGCTGAGCATCGCCGCCCAGATGACCGACATGCTGCGCCACCACACCGGCCTGTCCGGCAAGGCGGCGCGCGAACGCTGCATCGACCTGCTCGCCCAGGTCGGAATACCCGATGCGGCGCGGCGCCTCGACGATCATCCGCACCAGTTCTCGGGCGGGATGCGCCAACGCGTCATGATCGCGATGGCCATCTCCTGCGAGCCGGACCTGCTGATCGCCGATGAGCCGACGACGGCGCTCGATGTCACCGTACAGGCGCAGATCCTGCGCCTGCTGCTGCGGCTGAGGGAGGAGCGCGGCATGGCATTGATGCTGATCACCCATGATTTCGGCGTCGTGGCCGGCATGGTCGACCGGGTCAATGTCATGTATCGCGGCGAGATCGTCGAAGCCGGAGCGATCGAAAGCGTCTTCGCCTCACCGCAACACGTCTATACGCGAGCCCTGCTCGATGCGGTGCCGCGTCTCCAGAGCGCCGGGCAGATCAGATGACCGCTCACGATCCCGCTGCAATCGCCGAGATGCTGCCGCGGCCACTGCTTCAGGTCCGCGATCTGTCGGTGCGCTTTCCCGGCAGGGGGGGCGGCAAGGCGCTGAAGGCGGTCGATCGGGTGTCCTTCGATATCGCGCCCGGCCAGACGCTGGGGCTCGTCGGCCAGTCCGGTTCGGGCAAGACGACGACAGGCCGGGCCATCCTGCAGTTGCAGCAGGCGCATTCCGGGTCGGTGCAGCTTCTCGGCGAGGAACTGACCACGATGCCGGCCGCGCGATTGCGGCAGATGCGACGCCATATGCAGTTCGTGCTGCAGAATCCGTATTCCAGTTTGCATCCGCGCATGACGATCGGACAGATTCTGCGCGAGCCACTTCAGGTCCATCGCTCGGTGCCTCCCGCTCGGCTGCAGGAGCGTGTTGCGGAGCTTCTGGACCTGGTCAGCCTCGACCCGGGGATGATGCAGCGCTATCCGCACGAGTTCTCTGGCGGGCAGCGCCAGCGCGTCGTCATCGCCCGGGCACTGGCGGTCAATCCGGATTTCATCGTGTGCGACGAGCCGGTCTCGGCGCTCGATGTCCGCACCCAGGCGCAGATCGTGGCCCTGCTGCAGTCGCTGCAGGAGAAGCTCGGTCTGTCCTACCTGTTCATCGCGCATGATCTCGCGATCGTTCGCGAGGTCGCCCATCGCGTGGCGGTCATGTATCGCGGCCGGGTCGTCGAAATGGGCAGTGCCGCCCAAGTCTACGACAGCCCCGCCCACCCTTATACGCGCGTGCTGCTGGATGCGGTGCCGGTGCCCGATCCCGTCCGCCAGCGCGAGCGGCTCCGGCGCGCGCCCCCGGATCTGCGTTTTCTCGAAGGCGATGGAGGTGGCTGCGTCCATGGCGACGATCATGCCAGCAGCAACACTGCGGAGTGGCACGAAGTCGGGGCCGGCCACGGCGTTTCGTGCCGCTACTGGCCGCGCGGAGAGGCGCTGCTTCATGAGCCAGGCCAGGTCGGGCATACAGGTCTGCCCATCCTGTGAAGATCAAAGCTGTTTCTTCTTGCGAAACAAGGAATCCTTGACCCGAAATTGCGCCATCAGTACGTTTTTCCGGTGTTTTCGCGCATTGCGACAGGTTCAACTGGCGTGAGCGCTCAATAATGAGGTGTACGGCCCATCGAGATCGCCTGCCGTTTCGGCCGGCGAATTGTCGTTTTCCGGGAGGGAATCTGTGCGCCTGGCCTTGATTCACATCGTGCAGGAAACGAACGACTTCAATCCTGTGCCGACCACGCTCGCGGATTTCGAGGCTTTCGGCCTGTACGAGGGGGCCGAGATTGCGCGTCAGTTCGGCGAGATCGGGCAAATCGGCGGTCACTATAAGGCGGTCGCTGAATCCCGTCTTTCGGTTGAGACGATCCCGATCATAAGGGCCTGGAGCGTCGCGGGCGGCCGGATCACGCGCGCAGCCTTCGACTTCTTCCAGGACAAGATACGGACCGGGCTCGCGGACGCCGGCCCGATCGAAGGACTCGTCCTGCAGCTTCACGGTGCCGCTGCGGCCGAAGGAATCGACGATGTCGAAGGCGAGCAGGCCGAGCTCTGCCGTTCGATCCTCGGGCCCGATGTCCCGATCCTGCTTGGTCTCGATCACCACGCCAACATCACCCGCAAGATCATGGCCAATTGCACGGCGATCGTCGGGCACCGCACGCAACCGCACGATGTCTTCGATACCGGCAAGATCGGGACGGCCCTGTTGCTCAGGATTCTCGTGGAGAAGCGGCGGCCGGTGATGGCCTGGCGCAAGATTCCGCTGCTTTCGCATCAAGAGCAGTTCCTGACGTCGAAGGGCCCGATGAAGCGCTGGTTCGATCGGGCTCGCGAGCTCGAGGTTGATGAGCGCGTGCTGCAGGCGTCGAACTATCCGATGCAGCCCTGGCTCGATGTCGCCGAGGGTGGCTGGTCGACGATCGTCGTCACGGATGGCGACCAGGTCCTGGCCGAGACCCTGGCGGATGAGCTCGCCGACCTCGCCTGGTCGATGCGCGATGATTTCCAGGTCCGCGAGGCGGTCTCGGTCGACGAGGCGGTGCGCAAGGCCGATGCTGCCGAGCGCGGCATGGTTGTGCTCAGCGACACCGGAGATACTGTCTTCGGCGGCTCTGCCGGCGACAGCAACCTGATCCTGGAAGCGATCCTCAGGCTCGGCATCGGCAGCCGCGCGCTGATTCCGCTGATCTCGCCGCAGGCCGTCGCGACGCTGGTCGCGGCCGGCGAGGGCGCACGGGTGACCCTCCCGCTGGGGGGCGATGCGGCGCCGGCTTTCTTTACGCCGCTCGAGGTCACCGGCACGGTCCGGCGTATCGGAGGCGGGCCCGTACCGCTGATCTACAACCATCAGAACGAGGTCGATATGGGCCGGGTCGTCGTTTTCGACGTCGGGCCGGTGACACTCCTGATCAGCGAACTGCGCGGTGTCGCGGGCAATGTCCCGGGCGTCTACGAAGCCTTCGGCGTCAATCTCGCTGACTACAAGATGGCCGTCCTCAAGACGGCGTCGAATTTCCAGTATTTCGCGCCGATCTCCTCGCAGGTCATTCGCGCCGACACGCGCGGGCCTGGGCAGTCGGACGTCTTCACCTTGCCTTGGGCGCGGATTCCGCGCCCGGTCTATCCACTTGAAACAATAAGCGACTGGCGGGCGCATTCGACCCAGCCCGGCGCGGGGACGAGCTGACACGAAGACCAACCAAAAAAGGGGAGTGTGCCGGATGACCACCGTATCGCGACGTCAATTCTGCATGGCGGGCATAGCCCTGGCTGCAGCAGCCCCCTTGGCGATGTCACTCCCGGCCATCGCCCAGCAACTGAAGGGCGGCACCTTGCGTGTCGCAGTGCTGAGCGAGCTCGCCAATTACGATCCCCAGCAGCTCTCGACCGTCAACTTCCATGTCATCAAGAACCTCTATGACAGCCTGATCGAGTACACGCCCGAGGGAAAGCCGGAGCCGAGCCTGGCGACCGAGTGGACGATCGCGCCCGACAAGACCTCGGTCAGCGTGAAGCTGCGCGACGGCGTGACCTTCCACAGCGGAACGCCCCTCAAGGCCGATTCCGTGCTGGCGACGCTGCAGAAGGGAGCCGACCCCAAGCGCGGCAAGAACGTCTTCTCCACCATGTCGATCGTCAAGGACTGGTCGGCGCCCGATGACCGGACCGTGGTGATCAACTTCAAGGCCCCGGTTCCCGAGCGGCAGATCCTCGATCTGCTGCAGTTCCTGATCCCGATCGAAGCCAAGGGCATCGACACAGTCGAGACGGTTCCGGCCGGCACAGGCCCCTTCACCTTGGTGAGCCGCGCCGTCGGACAGGGGCTGCGTCTCAAGGCCAACCCGAAATACTGGCGCGAGAAGCAGCCGATCGTGCAGGACCTCGTCTTCACTGTTTTCAGCGAGGATGCGGCGGCGAGCGCGGCGCTCGAGTCGGGCGCCGTCGACATCATCTATAACGGCTCCTCGCGCAGTGCCGTGCGCCTCAAGAGCGCCGGCTACCAGGTCTTTTCCGGGCCCGGCAAGCTCGTGCAGGTCTTCCGTATCAACTCGACGCGTGGCCCATTCCGCAACAAATCCTACCGCCAGGCCTTCAACCACCTGATGGATCGTGCGGGCATCCTGCGCGTCGGCTATGCCGGCATGGGCGAGGTCGTCGCGCAGCCCTGGGCGCCGGCAAGCCCGGCCTTCGACGCCAGCTATACCAAGGCCCACGCCTACGATCTCGACAAGGCCAAGGCCTTGCTCGCAGCATCCGGTCTCTCGGCGGCCGAGATGAAAGACTGGAAGATGCTGGTCAATGGCAGCGACGAGGCCTCGGTCCAGATCAGCCAGATCGTGCAGGCCTCGCTGGGCAAGGTCGGGATTCCGATCGAACTCGATATCCGCCAGGGGGCCGAATTCGTCAGTGCGCTGCTGGGCGGCGATTTCGCCGCGGTCTTCGGCGCGGTCGGCAACGTCCAGAAGTTTCCCTCGCGGGTGACGACGAACTCCATCTACCGGACCTCGCAGAATCCGATCCTCAAGGATCCGCATCCGCATCCGGCCTATGTCGCGGCGATTGCCAAGGTCGATGGCGCCTCGGGCGGAGCGGCGGAGGTCAAGGCATCCTATGACAACCTGAACAAGGTGCTGGTGGACGAGGCCTTCGCAATACCGACCAATTCCTATGAGGTCGGCCTGATTGTCGCCTCCGACAAGGTTGGCGGCGTGACACTCGAGATCGACAACCTCTTCGTCGCGCGGACGATCGGGTTCAAGTAATGCGGAGCCGCGAGGCGGGACGCCATCGCCCGGCCGCAATTGCGGCGTCACGCAGCCCTCGGATGCGTGGCGCCATGCGATGAGCGCGGCGTTGGGATCGGCCCTGCACGTGCTGCGCCGGCTTTCCGCCCGTCGCGGCACGTCATTCAGTTTCGCCTTCCTGCTGCTGGTGGCGCTGGCGGCCGTGTTTGCAGACGTGCTCCCCCTGGACCCGCTGACGCAGAATCTGGCGGATTCGCTGATGCCGCCCTCGGCTTCCGCCTGGTTTGGTACCGACGAACTCGGGCGGGATATCCTGGCGCGCGTGGTCTATGGCGCGCGAACCTCACTCGTCACCGCCTTCGGTGCCGTCGTCAGCGCTGCGCTGATCGGGGTGCCGATTGGGCTCGTCGCCGGCTTTTTCGGTGATTGGCGCGACTCGGTGCTGATGCGCTGCATCGATGTGCTGCTGGCGCTGCCGAACATCCTGTTCGCCATGGCGCTGATCGCCGTGCTCGGTCGCAGTCAGGCAGCAGCCCTGGTCGCGGTCGGCATCGCGGGGATACCGAATTTCGCGCGGATCGCGCGGGCGCAGGTCATGGCCCTGCGCCAGCTCGATTTCGTCACGGCGGTGCGCAGCTTCGGCGGCGGTTCGTCCTACATCATGTTCCACACCATCCTGCCCAACGCGCTGAGCCCGCTGGTCGTGCAGGCGATCGTGCTCGCCTCGGTCGCGATCCTGCTGGAGGCCGCGCTTGCTTTTCTCGGGGTCGGAGTACCGCCGCCGACGCCGAGCTGGGGCGAAATGCTGCGAACAGGGAAATCCTATCTGCACGAGGCGCCGACCTACGCCGTGCTGCCCGGTCTCGTGCTGACGCTGACGATCCTCTCCTTCGACACGATCGGCCGTGCCCTGACCGCGCTGCTCGACAGGCATGAAGCCGGCGTTCCGGAGCGCAGGGGCCGATGACGGGCTATCTGCTGCGCCGCCTGTTGCATATGCTGCCGGTGCTGGTTCTCGCGTCCTTCGCCATATTCGCGATGATCTACGCGGTGCCGGGCGGCCCCGTCGCGGTGCTTGTTGGTGAGAACGCCTCGCCGGAGGAGATTGCGGCCACCATCGCGCGCTATGGCCTCGATCGGCCGATGCTGATCCAGTATCTCGACTGGCTCGGCCAGGCGCTGCGCGGCGATTTCGGCCTCTCGCTGCACAGTCGCCAGCCGGTTCTTGCGTTGATCGGCGAGAGATTGCCAGCGACGCTGCAACTGGCGGTCGCCGCGATTCTGGTGGCGTTGCTCGTCGGCATACCTGTCGCGGTTGCCAGCGCCGTGCGGCCCAATTCCTGGCTCGACCGCCTGCTCAGCGGGTGGAGCGCGCTGGCACTGGGTGTGCCGACGTTTTGGCTTGGCATCCTGCTGATCCTGCTCTTCGCCGTCGAGCTCCACTGGCTGCCGTCCGCCTCGCGCTACGTGCCGTTCTGGGAGTCGCCGATGGATGCGCTACGCAGTCTCATCCTGCCGGCGCTGACGCTGGGCATCTATGTCTCCGGCATCTTCGCGCGGTTCCTGCGCGCGTCGTTGATCGGTGAGGCGAAGCAGGACTATGTCCGCACGGCGCGGGCCAAGGGGCTGCCCGAAAGCCGCGTCGTCGGCCTGCACATCATGCGCAACGCGTTGCTGCCCTTTGTCACGATCGTCGGCTTGATGATGGCGAATTTCATCGGCGGTGCGGTGGTGACGGAGGCCGTCTTCACCTATCCGGGGCTGGGACGCTTGGTGATCCAGGCGATCAGCACCCGCGACTACCCGCTGATCCAAGGCTGCATCATGGTGATCCTGGTCGGCTATATGCTGGTCAACCTGATCATCGACGTACTTTATGCGTGGATCGATCCACGCATCGAATATCATTGACCTCGCCCCGGAGCGCGAGGTCCCGCGCGGGCCTGCGCTTGCAGGGCTCCGCCCGGCCACGCCTGTCAGGGGGAAGTGATGGGGTCCTGCGAACCGAGATGGCTGGAGATGTGCGCGGCGACCTCGCGCAGTCGCGTTCCCGCCTTCGCCGCGAGTGGCCGCGGCATTCGCATCAGCGGTGCCGAGATGCTGAGTGCCGCCACAGGGTAGTGATTGTCGTCGAAGATCGGCACGCCGACGCACATCGCCCCGTCTTCGTTCTCGCCGATTTCCGTCGCGTAGCCGAGCTTGGCGACCTGTCGAAGCTGGCGCTCGATCTCTTCGCGCTCGAGCAACGTGCGCCCGGTTCGCTCGGTCAAGGGCAGATCGAGCTGGCGCAGCTTTTCGGCTTCGGGAAGAAAGGCGAGGATCGCCTTGCCCAGTGCTGTCGAATGCATCGGATGGCTGTCGCCGATCCGCGCCTGCATGCGCAGCGAGCGATTGGCCTCGATGAGGTCGATATAGACGATCGTGCCGTTGCCCTTCACCGCGAGGTTCACGGTCTCATTGAATTCGTTCATCAGCTCGACCATCGCCGGGCGCGCGAGCTGACGGATCTTGCTGAAGCTCGCATCGGCACGCGCGATCGAGCGCAGCAGAGGCCCGAGATTGTATTTGTCGGTCTCGCGGTTGTGGCTGACGAATCCGGCCTCCATCAGCGTTTGCAGGTAGCGGAAGGTCGTCGTCTTCGGAATCCGCAGCTCTCGTCCGACGGTCGTGAGCGCGATCTCGTGCCCATGGCGCGCCACGAATTCCAGCACCTTGAGCGCCTTCATCACGGGCTGCACGACGTAAGGGTTGCCCGATTTCTTCGGCATGATCGCCCCGCATTCTCGCTGTCGCGAGGCCTCGCATAGCGGGTCCCGGGGAATTCCGCAAGACGAAACCCGTGTTCCTTTACACGGGCTTGGTGCTCTGGTCTGCTCAAACTACCGGCAGTGGAGAACAGGCACGTGCGAGCGAACGGAAGCGGTCCAGCAGCAACGCTGCGCTTTGAGGAATCGGCGCGGCAGATCGCTACGAATGCGCGCTACATCGCTGGCGGCGTGAACAGCAATTTCAGGTTGGGCATGGCGCCGGGACCGCTCGTCTTTGAACGAGGTGAAGGGGCCTATCTGATCGATGTCGATGGCAACCGCATCATCGATTACTACTGCGGGATGGGGGCAACGGTGCTCGGCCATACCCCCGCCCGGGTCATCGAGGCAGTGCAGCGCCAAGCGGAGCGAGGCATCCTGTTTGCCGGCCAGGCGCCGATCGAGCACGAGGCGGCAAAGCTGATCTGCGAGCGCGTTCCCAGTGCCGAGCGGCTTCGTTTCGGTTCCTCAGGCTCCGAGGTGGCGCAGGCCGCGATCCGCCTGGCCCGTGCGGCGACCGGGCGGCGCACCATCGTCAAGTTCGAAGGGCATTATCACGGCTGGTTCGACAACGTCTTGTGGTCAACGGCGCCAGGCCTCAATGCGGCCGGCCCGAGCGACGCGCCCACACCCGTCGCCGGGAGCCGGGGGCAGGACCCCAGCGCAGGCGAGGGTCTTTCGATCCTCGGTTGGAATGACCTCGCTGCTCTCGAGGCCCGTCTTGCCCGTGGCGACGTCGCCGCGGTGATGATGGAGCCGGCCATGTGCAACCAGGGCGCCATCGCACCGCTGCCGGGCTATCTGCAAGCTGCGCTGGCGGCCTGCCGCGCCCATGGCGCCCTGCTGATCTTCGATGAGGTGATCACAGGCTTCCGCCTTGGTCGCGGCGGTGCCCAGGAGCGCTTTGCCGTCACGCCGGACCTCACGATCCTGGCGAAGGCGATTGCCAACGGTTTTCCAGTTGCAGCGGTCGCCGGCCGGGGCGAACTGATCGATATGTTCGCGGACGGCGTACTCCATGGCGGCACCTTCAATGCGCAGCCGATCGCGATGGCGGCGATGGTCGCGACGCAGCAGGCACTGACGCCGGAGCATTATGAGCGCAGCTCGGTTCACGGCCAGCGCCTTCAGGACGGTATTCGCGAGATTCTGGCTCAGGCGGGGATCAAGGCTCAGGTCGCCGGATTTCCGCTGATGTTCCACATTGCCTTCGGGCTCGATGCGCCGGCGCGCGATTACCGTGATGTCGCGGCATCCGACAAGGCGGCCTACAGCCGTTTCGCGCTCGCGCTGCTGAAGCGCGGCGTTCGGGTGCTGGAGCGTGGCGCCTGGTTCGTCTCGTCCGAGCACGATGCAGGGATCGTCGAGGCCACGCTGGAAGCCGTGCACGGTGCCGTCCGCGAGATCTGACAGGGCCGATAAGCGTCCGACATTCAGATCGACTTGGGCCTGGCTTCATTTGGAACCGACAGGAGAGGACGGTCGGTTCGCGCCGGCCGCCCGCTTTCCCGGAAACAGCTGCCTCAGATCATCGGACCGGATATCGTATCCGGTCCGATGATCTCACCTTTTTGTGTTTGCATCGGCTTTTCCGAAAACCGCAATCCACTTTTCGCGCCGATGCTTTAGTTCTTCTTCGGCGGAGTGGCCGGCCAGGACTTGATCAGGGTGTCGTAATCGACCGTCTCGCCTTTCGGCTTTTCATTGGCGAGCTTGGCTTGGGGCGCGATGTTGCCGTCGGCCTTGGATTTGGCGAACCAGGCTTCCGCGGTCTGCTTCGGGTTCAATTTCGGCCCGCAATCGCCTTGTACGGCGGAGCGTTCCAGCCGCTCGAGGACCGAGTCCTGCGCTGCTGCAAGAGCATCCATGGCAGCCTGCGCAGTCTTGGCGCCGGAGGAGGCATCGCCGATATTCTGCCACCAGAGCTGGGCGAGGCGTGGGTAATCCGGCACATTATTGCCGGTCGGCGTCCATTGCACACGCGCCGGTGAACGGTAGAACTCGATCAGCCCGCCGAGTTTCGGCGCCCGTTCGGTGAAGCTCTTGTCCCAGATATCGCTCTCGCGAATGAAGGTGAGTCCGACATGGCTCTTCTTCAGGCTGACCGACTTGGAGACGATGAACTGCAGGTAGAGCCAGGCGGCCTTGCGCTTCTCGATCGGCGTCGAGTTGAGCAGCGTCGCAGAGCCGGCATCCTGGTAGCCGAGCTTCATGCCTTCCTTCCAGTAGGATCCCTTGGGCGAGGGGGCCATGCGCCATTTCGGTGTGCCGTCGGCATTCACCACCGGCAATCCGGGCTTGACCATGTCGGCTGTGAAGGCCGTGTACCAGAAGATCTGCTGGGCGATATTGCCCTGTGCCGGTAGCGGCCCGGACTCCGAGAAGGTCATGCCACGCGCCTGCGGCGGCGCGTATTTGTTGAGCCAGTCGACATATTTCTGCACGGCATAGACGGAGGCAGGCCCGTTGGTATCGCCGCCGCGCTCGACGGAGGAGCCGACCGGCCGGCAGCCCTCCATGCGGATGCCCCATTCATCAACAGGCAGGCCGTTCGGGATGCTCTTGTCGCCATTGCCGGCCATCGAAAGCCAGGCATCCGTGAAGCGCCAGCCGAGCGAGGGGTCCTTCTTGCCGTAATCCATATGGCCGTAGACACGGGCGCCGTCGATCTCCTTGACGTCGGTGGTGAAGAACTCCGCGATGTCCTCATAGGCCGACCAATTCACCGGCACGCCGAGCTCGTAGCCGTACTTGGCCTTGAACTTCTCCTTCAGATCGGGGCGGGTGAACCAATCGTAGCGGAACCAGTAGAGGTTCGCGAATTGCTGGTCCGGGAGCTGGTAGAGCTTGCCGTCCGGCGCGGTGCCGAAGGATTTTCCGATGAAGTCGTCGACATCGAGCAGCGGATTGGTGACGTCCTTGCCCGGCCCCGCCATCCAGTCGGTCAGGTTCACGGTCTGCTTGTAGCGGAAGTGGGTGCCGATCAGGTCTGAATCATTGATCCAGCCATCATAGACATTGCGGCCGGACTGCATCTGCGTCTGAAGCTTCTCGACCACGTCGCCTTCCTGGATCAGGTCGTGCTTGAGCTTGATCCCCGTGATCTCGCTGAAGGCGCGCGCCAGGGTCCTGGCCTCGTATTCATGCGTCGTGATGGTCTCGGAGACGACGTTCACGTCCATCCCCGCGAATGGTTTTGCTGCATTGACGAACCACTCCATCTCCTTGAGCTGTTCGTCCTTGGACAAGGTCGAGGGTTGGAATTCGCTGTCGATCCAGCGTCGCGCGGCATCCATGTCTGCGAAGGCGGGGACGGCGCCGAGCACGAGGCTGAGCGCGGTGGCGGCTAGCATCTGCTTTCTCATCGTTTCCTCCACTGGACGGTTGTTATCGTTCGGGCATTGGCGGCCTCTTGTTGCGAAGGCGGTTCGTGTCGTCGGTCAGCCTCCGGGGTGGTCAGACGTAGCGGAAGACCGCTGCGGCATAGGCAAGGGAAAGCAGCGAGGCCCACCACAACTCGGCTCCGCTGAGGCCGAGCCAGGCAAGGTGGATGAAGGCAGCGCCGAGCAGGCTGAGGAAGAGCCGGTCTCCGCGCGTCGTCGGCATCCCGAGCACGCCGATTCTCTCGATCTCCGGCCGCCAGATCGCGAGCACGGTCATTGTCAGCAGCAGCGCGAAGATCGCGGCGAAGAAGAGGCCGGTCTGCGGAGTCCAGGCCATCCATGCCAGGTCGATCGCGGCAAGATCGGGCATCACACCCTCCCCAGGGCAAAGCCCTTGGCGATGTAGTTTCGGACGAACCAGATCACGAGCGCTCCGGGGATCAGCGTCAGCACGCCCGCCGCCGCGAGCAGCCCCCAGTCCATGCCGGCCGCCGAAACCGTTCGCGTCATGGTGGCGGCGATGGGCTTGGCGTTGACGGTGGTCAGGGTGCGCGCCAGCAGAAGCTCGACCCAGGAGAACATGAAACAGAAAAAGGCGGTGACCCCGATGCCGTTGGCGATGATCGGCGCGAAGATCTTCACGAAGAAGCGCGGGAAGGAATAGCCGTCGAGATAGGCGGTCTCGTCGATCTCGCGTGGCACACCCGACATGAAGCCTTCGAGGATCCAGACCGCGAGCGGCACGTTGAACAGACAATGCGCCAGCGCCACGGCAAGCGGCGTATCGAACAGACCGATCGCGGAATAGAGGTTGAAGAAGGGCAGGGCGAAGATCGCCGGCGGCGCCATCCGGTTCGACAGCAGCCAGAAGAACAGGTGCTTGTCGCCGAGGAAGCGGTAGCGCGAAAAGGCGTAGGCCGCCGGCAGCGCCAAGGTGATCGAGATCACCGTGTTCATGACCACATAGGTCAGCGAGTTGATATAGCCGGAGTACCAGGATGGGTCGGTGAAGATCGTCCGGTAGTTCTCGAACGTGATCTCGCGTGGCCAGAGCGTCATGCCGGAGTTGATCTCGGCATTGGTCTTCAGGCTCATGATGATCAGCCAATAGATCGGCAGCAGCAGGAAGATCAGGTAGAGCCCGAGCGTCACGGCGCCGCCGTTGAAGCGGAAGGCCGAGCGCGCCTTCGGCATTGCCTTTGCCGCGGGAAGCGAGGAGGCGGAGGTGAGGCTGTCCGTCGTCATCGGCCGCACCTCACGCATCCACCGGCGGGCGCCGACGCTCGACGTCGAGATTGGTCATCACCGTGTAGAAGACCCAGCACACGGCGAGGATGATCAGGTTGTAGACGATCGACATCGCGGCGGCCTTGCCCAGGTCGAACTGCCCGAGCGCCAGCTTCACCAGCTCGATCGAGAGGAAGGTGGTCGAGTTGCCGGGCCCGCCGCCGGTAACGACGAAGGGCTCGGTGTAGATCATGAACGAGTCCATGAAGCGCAGCAGCACGGCGATGATCAGTACGCGCCGCATCTTCGGCAGCTGGATGAAGCGGAACACCGCCCAGCGGCTGGCGCCATCGATCCGCGCCGCCTGGTAATAGGCGTCGGGGATCGATTTCAGTCCGGCATAGCAGAGCAAAGCCACCAAAGAGGTCCAGTGCCAGACATCCATCACGATGATGGTGATCCAGGCGGCGACCGGGTCGGCGACATAGTTGTAGTCGATGCCGAGCCGGTTGATCGTGTAGCCGAGAAGGCCGATATCGCCGCGCGCGAAAACCTGCCAGATCGTGCCAACGACGTTCCAGGGCACCAGTAGCGGCATCGCCATCAGGACCAGCGTCGCCGCCACCTTCCAGCCTTCGCGCGGCATGGCGAGCGCGACTGCGATGCCGAGCGGCACCTCGATCGCAAGGATGATCGCGGAGAAGGCGAGATTGCGCCCGAGCGAGTCGCGCACCCGTCCGCCTAGATCGCTCGAGGGGTCGAGCAGCTCCTTGAACCAGCCGGTGCCGTTCCAGAAGAACTGGTTGTTTCCGAACGTGTCCTGCACCGAATAGTTCACCACCGTCATCAGTGGGATCACGGCCGAAAAGGCGACGATGGTGAGCACCGGCAAGACCAGCAACCAGGCGCGGTTGTCGTGCGGCTTGTCCATCATGCCCTCCCGTCCAGGCGTTCGCCATCGGCATAGACATGAACATGGCCGGGCTGAAGGATCAGCCCGGCGGTCTTGCCGATGTCGCTCAGCGCATCCGGTACGCCGGCCGCGAAGGGGTGACCGCCGAGGCGCAGGCGCGCCAGCCTGGTGCGACCGAGATCGTCGATGCGCTCGACAGTGACGGGCAGACCCTCGCCGGCGCGCGCGAGGCTGGCAAACTCGGGCCGGATGCCGATCTCGATACGCTTGCCGGCGGGGATGTCGTAGCTGCGGCCGAGCCCGATCGCGGCGCCGTCGACATGGGCCCGGTTGCCGTCGATCGTGGCTGGCAGCACGTTCATGCCCGGCGAGCCAATGAAATAGCCGACGAAGGTATGCGCCGGCTTCTCGAAGAGCTCGTCCGGCCGCCCGGCCTGCACCACCCGTCCGTCATGCATCACCACGACCGTATCGGCGAAAGTGAGCGCCTCGGTCTGATCATGCGTCACATAGATCATAGTGACGTCGAGCGCCCGGTGCAGTGCCTTGAGCTTCGAGCGCAATTCCCATTTCAGCTGCGGATCGATGACGGTCAGCGGCTCGTCGAACAGGATCGCTGCAACATCGGGCCGGACCAGCCCCCGGCCGAGCGAGATCTTCTGCTTGGCGTCGGCAGTGAGCCCGCGCGCCTTGCGGCCGAGATCGCCGCTCATCTCCAGCAGTGCCGCGATCTCGCGCACGCGTGCATCGACCGCGTTGCCCGCCATGCCACGGTTACGAAGCGGGAAGGCGAGGTTCTCATACATGCTCATCGTGTCGTAGACGACCGGGAACTGGAAGACCTGGGCGATGTTACGCCGTTCGGTCGGCAAGCCGGTGACGTCGCGCCCGTCGAACAGCACCTGGCCATACGAGGGCGTCAGCAGGCCGGAGATGATGTTGAGCAAGGTTGTCTTGCCGCAGCCCGAGGGGCCGAGCAGCGCATAGGCGCCGCCCTGGCGCCAGGTCAGGTTCATCGGCTTCAGGGCGAAATCGGCCGGCGTCGTGGCGTCCTGCTTGTAGGAATGGGCGAGGTCGGAGAGTTCGATGCGCGCCATCGCCCTGACCTCATGCTGCCGAGAGGAAGGCGGGGGCGTGGGCGAGCCGGCCAGCGGGGTCGAAGACGAAGACGCCGGCCGGATCGACATGGACCGTGACCGCCGCGCCGGGTTCGAGCTCCTGCACCCCGGGGACGAGCGCAACCCAACGCGAACCTGTTGCCTCGACATGAACGAAACTTTCCGAACCGGTGATCTCGGCGACCGTGACCGTGCCGTCGAACGTGAGGCTGGGACCAGCCGATCGATGCAGCGTCAGCTGATGCGCGCGGAAGCCGAGCTGATACTCGCCGTCCGTCAGCCCAGCGAGTGCTCCGGTTGCCGAAGTGGCCGTGCCGCCTGGCAGGAGAATGTCCCCTCCACGCTTCGTGACCGGCAGCAGGTTGAGTGGCGGGTCGGAGAAGATACGCGCCGTGGTCAGGTCCAGCGGCCGGCGATAGACCTCCGCGCTTCGGCCATGCTGCGTCACGCGCCCCTGCCAGAGCGTCGCGGTAAAGTCGCCGAGAAGCAGGGCCTCCTGGGGCTCCGTCGTCGCGTAGACCACCGTCGCCTTGGAGCTGCGCACGATCTTCGGCAACTCTTCGCGCAATTCCTCGCGCAGCTTGTAGTCGAGATTGGCGAGCGGCTCGTCGAGCAGGACGAGATCGGCGCCCTTGATCAGTGCGCGCGCCATGGCCGTGCGCTGCTGCTGGCCGCCGGAAAGATTGAGCGGCATCTGTTCCAGAAAGGACTCGAGCTGCATCATCCGCGCCATCGCGCGGACCTTGCTCTCGATCTCCGCCCTGGGCAGCCCTTTCACCCGGAGTGGCGAAGCGATGTTCTCGAAGACGGTGAGGTTCGGGTAGTTGATGAACTGCTGGTAGACCATGGCGACCGAGCGTTCCCGCACGGCCAGACCGGTGACATCGGTTTCGCTCGTGCCGTCATCGACGAGGACGCGCCCCGCGCTCGGCCGGTCGAGCCCCGCCATCAAGCGCATCAGCGAGGTCTTGCCCGACAGGGTCGCGCCCAGCAGCACGGTCATCGTGCCGGGCTTCAGCCGCAGGCTCGTCTCGTGGATATAGGTTTCCGCCCCCACCTCGCGACGCACCCTGTCGAGTACAAGACCCACTCCAGCCTCCTTCAAGCCCCCTGGATTACAGGGGGATGACGACCTCGGGTGTGAAGGCGTTGAGCGCCTGCGCCAGCTTTTCCGCCGGCCCGTGGATTTCGACGGGCGCTGCGCGCGGCGGCCTTTGAGTTCTGATGAACATGCCGACGCGCACGCTGAGTTCGGTGCCGGGATACCGGCACGGGCTCACTCTGCCTTCGACACCAGCCAGCATCTCACGAGCCTTCGTGCCATAGGCGCGCCCGAGCCGGATGACGGTCGCGCACAGGTGGAGGATAGCGCCAATCGATCTCGCTCACGAGGGCTTCGAGCCCCTCGGTCGGGAAACATCCTGACAGAGTTTGGGGCTTGAGCGAAGGGGAGCATCGGGGGCGATCTCACGACCACGCTCCGTGGCCGCCGTAAATGGCAAATTCTATCGCTATTTCAAATGCTTGTTGCGGATCTGATTTGCCCGTTTGCGGCGCATTTCCCTGGCCTCGGAGGCCTGCATTTCTGTCACCAAATGGGGATTATGAAAGTGGCAGGCCTTCTCTAGCTTCGGCGCGGTAAGTCCAGGTCGATCCCTTGCGCCCTGCTGACAGCTGGCCTCTGCGATCCGCGACCTGGAAAGACCAGAGGGAGGCCAGGTATGGCTACTTTCCAGGGCACAAACGGTCCCGACCTTATCGATCTAGCACTTATTCCGGGTTTTGATGACGCGAACGGCAATGCCGGCGACGACACGATACTCGGCACGGACGTCGACAACGTTCTGCACGGAAACGCCGGGGACGACCTCGTTGTCGGGCTCCTGGGTGACGACACCCTCTTTGGCGATGCGGGCGACGACACGCTCTTTGGCGATGATGGCAACGACACGATCAGTGGCGGCGGCGGTGATGACACCGCGTCCGGTGGTGGTGGTGACGATGTCATCGACGGCAATGCCGGGAATGACGACCTTTCCGGCGGCGATGGCAATGACAGCATCGATGGTGGAGCCGGCAATGACATCATCGATGGCGGAGCCGGCGATGACGAGATCGATGGCGGCGCGGGTCAGGATGAGCTCCTTGGTGGCGATGGCCTCGACACGATCAGCGGCGGCATCGGCAACGACGTCATCGACGGTGGTGCCGGTGACGACCAGCTCTCCGGCGATGCTGGTAATGATGAAATCAACGGAGGCGACGGCAACGACACGATCAGTGGCGGCCGTGGCGACGACACCGTCTCCGGAGATGCTGGCGATGACGTGATCGACGGCGATGCCGGCGCGGACCAGCTCCTTGGCGGCGATGGCCTGGATACGATCAGCGGCGGTGCAGGTGATGATGTCATCGATGGTGGCGCCGATGACGATCAGCTTTCCGGCGATGCTGGTGAGGACGGGATCAACGGTGGTGACGGAAACGACACGATCAGCGGCGGCATCGGCGACGACGCGATTTCCGGAGACGCCGGCGATGACGTGATCGACGGCGATGCCGGCGCGGACCAGCTCGTCGGTGGCGACGGCCTGGATACGATCAGTGGCGGTACAGGCGATGATGTCATCGATGGTGGCGCCGATGATGATGAGCTCTCCGGCGATGCCGGTGCGGACGAGGTCAACGGCGGTGACGGAAACGACACGATCAGTGGCGGTATCGGCAACGACGTCCTGGCCGGCGATGCCGGCGATGACACGCTCTCCGGCGACGCTGGAGATGACAGCATCGATGGCGGCGACGGCGATGACACCGCATCCGGTGGAGATGGCGACGACGAAATCCTCGGCGGAGCCGGCAACGACACGCTGGCCGGCGATGCTGGAAATGACAGCATCGAGGGTGGCGAAGGCGATGACGTGATCGATGGTGGCGAGGGCGACGACACGCTCGATGGCGGCGAGGGCGACGACACCGTAACCGGTGGTGATGGCGACGACGTGATCCTCGGAGCGGCCGGCGATGACACGCTCTCCGGCGACGCTGGAAATGACAGCATCGATGGCGGCGATGGCGATGACACCGCATCCGGTGGCGAAGGCGATGACGAAATCCTCGGCGGAGCCGGCAACGACACGCTGGCCGGCGATGCTGGAAATGACAGCATCGAGGGTGGCGAAGGCGATGACGTGATCGATGGTGGCGAGGGCGACGACACGCTCGATGGCGGCGAGGGAGATGACACCGTAACCGGTGGTGACGGCGACGACACGATCCTCGGCGGGGCCGGCAACGACACGCTGGCCGGCGATGCTGGAAATGACAGCATCGAGGGCGGCGAAGGCGATGACGCCATCGACGGTGGCGCCGACGACGACACGATTGATGGCGGCGACGGTGATGACACCGTAACCGGTGGCGATGGCGACGACGTGATCCTCGGCGCGGCTGGCAACGATACGCTCTCCGGCGACGCTGGAAACGACAGCATCGAGGGCGGCGAAGGCGATGACGTCATCGACGGTGGCGAGGGCGATGACACGCTCGATGGCGGCGACGGCGACGACACCATAACCGGTGGTGATGGCGACGACGTGATCCTCGGAGCGGCCGGCGATGACACGCTCTCCGGCGACGCCGGAAATGACAGCATCGAGGGTGGCGAAGGCGACGACGTCATCGACGGTGGTGCCGACGACGACACGATTGATGGCGGCGACGGCGACGACACCGTAACCGGTGGTGATGGCGATGACGTGATCCTCGGCGGGGCCGGCAATGACACGCTCTCCGGCGATGCTGGAAATGACAGCATCGAAGGCGGCGAAGACGATGACACGATCGATGGTGGCGAGGGCGATGACACGCTCGATGGCGGCGACGGCGATGACACCGTAACCGGAGGCGACGGAGCCGACACGATCCTCGGCGGGGCCGGCAATGACGCGCTCTCCGGCGACGCTGGAAATGACAGCATCGAGGGTGGTGAAGGCGATGACACCATCGACGGCGGCGACGGCGACGACACCGTAACCGGTGGCGATGGCGATGACGTGATCCTTGGAGCGGCCGGCAACGACACGCTCTCCGGCGATGCTGGAAATGACAGCATCGAGGGTGGCGAAGGCGATGACGTGATCGACGGTGGTGCGGACGACGACACGCTTGATGGTGGCGACGGCGACGACACCGTAACCGGTGGCGATGGCGACGACGTGATCCTCGGAGCCGCCGGCAACGACACGCTCTCCGGCGATGCTGGAAATGACAGCATCGAGGGTGGCGAAGGCAATGACGTGATCGACGGTGGTGCCGATGACGACACGCTCGATGGTGGCGACGGCGACGACACCATAACCGGTGGTGATGGCGACGACGTGATCCTTGGAGCGGCCGGAAACGACACGCTCGCCGGCGATGCTGGAAATGACAGCATCGAGGGTGGTGAAGGCGATGACGCCATCGATGGCGGTGCCGATGACGACGAACTCGAGGGCGGCGACGGCGATGATGTCATGGTCGGTGGCGATGGCGATGATCTGATGAACGGCGCCGCCGGCTTCGACACCCTCTCCGGCGATGCCGGAAATGACGAGATCCATGGCGGCGGCGACGATGATGTCGTCAATGGCGGCGCTGGAGACGACCTCCTGTTCGGCGAGGCCGGTGACGATACGGTCCAGGGAGATGAAGGTGATGATGTCGTGGACGGCGGAGCCGGAGACGACACCCTCGCAGGCGGCGACGGCGATGATGTGTTGTTGGGCGGTAACGGGGACGACACGATCGATGGTGGCGCAGGGGACGATGTCGTTCTGGCTGGAGCCGGGGCCGACACGGTGACTGGCGGAGACGGGGCCGACACTCTCAGCGGAGAAGGCGGTGCGGACGTCATTTCCGGGGATGCGGGAGATGACACGATCACCGGCGGTGCCGGTGCGGACGAACTCTCCGGTGGCGATGACGACGACACCATCAACGGCGACAACGGAAATGACGTCATCGATGGCGGCAGCGGAGACGACCTGCTCTTCGGGGGCGCCGGGCTGGACGCGATCACTGGCGGCGACGGCAATGACACGATCGAAGGCGGAGACGGTGCCGACACGATCGATGGCGGGGCGGGCGACGACGTCGTTCTGGCCGGCGCGGGCGCTGACACGGTGTCGGGCGGAGACGGTGCGGACACGCTCAGCGGCGAAGGCGGGGCAGACACGATCCTGGGGGACGCCGGAGACGATGTGATCGATGGGGGCGCGGGTGGCGACGAGCTGTCCGGCGGCGATGGCCTGGATACGATCACCGGCGGCGCCGGCAATGATCTCATCGACGGCGGCGCCGACGACGATCAGCTTTCCGGTGATGCAGGCGCGGATGAGATCAGCGGCGGCGACGGTAACGACACGATCGACGGTGGAGACGGCGCCGACGTCCTGAATGGTGATGCCGGCGACGACACGATCACCGGCGGAGCTGGCAATGATGTGATCGATGGCGGCGAAGGCAACGACCTGCTGTCCGGCGATGCTGGCGCCGATACGCTGACTGGCGGCGATGGCGACGACACGATCGATGGCGGCGCCGGCGCCGATGTGATGGATGGAGGAGCCGGACTTGACCTGATGGAGGGGGGTGACGGTGCCGATGTCATGAGCGGCGGTGCTGACGACGACACGATGAATGGAGGCGGCGGTGCCGACTCCCTTTCCGGAGGCGACGGCGACGACGCGCTCACTGGCGGCGCCGGCGACGATGAGCTGTTCGGCGATGCCGGAAACGATACGCTCGACGGTGGCGACGGCGATGACCTGCTCGTCGGTGGCGAGGGCGATGACGTGCTGACCGGTGGGGCTGGCACCGAGACCTTCTCCTTTGTCGGCGATGGTGCCGAGTTTGGTGCCGATGAGGTCACCGATCTGACCTTTGCGGACGAGGACACGGTCGTCATCGACGTTGCGGATGACTTCGATGAAGCGACCGACGTCACGGTCGTCGATGACGGCGTCGACACGACGCTGACCTTCGCCTTTGGGTCGATCGTGCTGGATGGTGTGACCAGCGGACTGCCAGATCCCCTCACTCTCGACTCAATCGCGGACATCAATGAGCTGGCGGGATATGATGCCGTTCAGCTGGTTTGACGGAGACTGATGGGCAACGGGTCGGGTTGCGCTGCCCATCGCAAGTAGTCTGCTTTCCAAAGGGCAGGGTGGAGGTGAAGCGCGTCGACCCTGCTCTGAGAGCCTTCAACGAGAGACCACTACGGACATGGAATGGGGGGCACCGTCGTGTTTCCCATTTCGTGTCATCCGGCTTCAGCTTGGTTAGGAAGCAATGTCGCACGCGTCGGCAAGCCGTAGGACTTCGGCGTTCCGTACGACAATCGACCCCGCGATGGCGGCCGTGGCAGGGCGAACGCTCTTCAGGCTCATTCCGGGGTCGCAGATATTCGCGTGGGTCATTGCCTTCAGCGTGCTGGTCAACTCCCTGCTGGTGGTCGTCCCATTCTACACAATTCAGGTCTTCGACCGGGTCATTACCAGCGGAAGCATCGATACGCTTCTCGGCCTGACAGTTTTGACGCTTGCCGCTCTCGGGTTCAGCGCTTGCTTCGACATCATTCGGTATCGGCTGCTCAGCCGCTACGCAGTTGGTTTTGAACAGCAGATCGCTCCGCTGGTGCTGAGAGCTTCGATTTACGATCCAGCGCGAAGTGCTGAGAGTGGTGCGCATGACATGGTGAGGTTGCGCGAGCTCAAGAATTTCATCTCAGGCGGTACGATAACAACGTTGGTCGATGCGCCGTTCATACCCCTGTTCGTTCTTGTTCTTTATTATATTCACCCCGTATTTGGCTCGATCGCCGTTTCGGGCGGAATAATCCTCTTGCTCTTGGCCATCCTGAGCGGCCGTGTAGCGCGACGGGAAATGACAAGGGCTTCTGGCGCCGCAAGCCGCGCGCAGCAAAGTCTCGACACCATCGTGCGACATCCCAACCTGATCCGGGCAATGGGGTGGACAAGCGGCGCCATCGGTGAGTTTCTCCGGCTCAATGATCAGGCCCTGGCACCTGCCGTCCGGGCGAGCGAGAGGATCGCCTTGATCGCGGCGATCGGGCGCCTGCTCCGAGTCGTTCTGCAGGTTCTCGCGATTGGTGCCGGAGCCTGGCTCGTCCTGCAGAATGAAGTCTTCACCGGCAGCATGATGGCGAGCTCCATCATGATCAGCCGCACGCTGGCGCCAATGGAGCATCTCGTCTCGGGGTTGCAGTCACTGGTTTCGGCGCGGGATGCCTGGAGCCAGCTGAGCGGCGTGATTGTTCCTGTCCTGGGCATGCGCCGAAGGACGCTCTTGCCACCGCCATCCGGAACACTCGGCATCGAGGGGGTCGGCATGCGTGCCCAGGGCACAAACAGGCTGGTTTTGAAAGGGATCGACTTCTGTTGCCTCCCCGCGAAGGTCGTCATCATCAGCGGACCGACGGGTGCGGGAAAATCGACACTCCTGCGCTTGATCGCGGGGCTGGACCGGCCTTCTCACGGCGTGGTGCGACTGGATGGAGCCTCGCTGTCGGATTGGGATCCGGATCAGCTCGGGCGCTATGTCGGATACCTGCCGCAGGACGTGGAGTTGTTCGGAGACACTGTGGCCGACGCAATCGCCGGTTTCGAGGAGACCGCAACGGATGACGATGTCATCGCGGCTGCAAAGTATGCGAACGCCCACGAGATGATCCTGTCGCTTCCGAAAGGGTACGAGACCGAAATCGGCCGGGATGGAGTTCGGCTTTCCGGCGGGCAGCGCCAGAGAATCGCATTGGCTCGTGCGCTCTTCGGCGACCGTCGCCTGATCCTCCTCGACGAACCCAACTCCAATCTGGATCCAGAGGGAGAGGAAGCGCTTTGCTCCGCGATCAACGATGCCAGGGCGCGAGGTCTGACATTGGTCATCGTCACGCACCGGGTTCGCCTCTTCGCCGTCGCGGATCACCTTCTCTTCCTGAGAAACGGAGTTCAGGTCGCGTTCGGACATCCGTCCGAGGTCCTCCCCAAGACGATCGGAACCGTTGCGTCGATGCGGAGGGGCAGCGTTTCGAGCACCCAGCCCAAGCCGTTGAGCGTGGAGGGGAGGCTGTGATGTCCGGAATTGAACGCCAGTTCTCGTCCCAGCGCGTTCCGGCCAGGCGTGTTGGCGATTTGGTGGATCTCTCGATCCATCCGACCAGTGTTCGCGCCCGATTGACGCTGGAGCAACCCCGCTCAAACGCCAAGGGGTTGATCCTTTGCGGAAGTTTCCTCGCGCTGGCACTGCTGGGAGGCGCCGTTACATGGGCCGTGGCCGTACCGCTCGCCAGCGCGGTGATCGCGCCAGGCGTGGTGAAGGTGCTGTCGCAGCGTCGTGCGGTCCAGCACCTCGAAGGCGGGATCGTAAAGGCCGTCTTCGTGCGTGAAGGCGATCATGTCGAGCGCGGTCAACCTGTCGCCCGGCTCGATACGACGCAAATCGAAGCCAATCTCGGCGTGCTCAGAGCCAAGCTCTTTTCGGATCTGGCTCAGGAAGCGCGGCTCGAGGCAGAGCAGTCCGATTCGAAGACGATCTCGTTTTCGGGGGAATTGCAGAGCGAGCAATCCCAGCCCGACGCCCGGCTTGCGATGGAAACGCAGCGAACGGAATTCGCTGCACGCTCCGCTTCGATCGGAGGACAGCGGACACTCATCGCCCAGCAGCTTCTCCAGCAGGAGGCAGCCATCCGCGGGCTGCAAGGCAGTTCGGAAGGTCTGACGCGCCAGTTGCATTTCCTCCGCGATGAAATCGTGGACAGCGATTACCTTCTGGCGAAGGGCCTGGCCCGAAAGCCAAAGGTGCTTGCGCTCAAGCGGGCCGAGGCCGAAGCAGAAGCCCAGCTCGCCGCGAATGCCGCCACCATTGCGCAGGCGAAGGGCAAGATTTCCGAGCTCGAGGATAAACGGCGCCAGATCGGCTTTGACTGGTTTCAGGATATCGCCCAGCAGCGCCGCGCCGCGCGAGAGCGGATAGCCGATGCCCGGCACAGGATCGCAGCAGCGCAGGATATGCTCGAGCGCAGCGAAATCCGGGCGCCCGAAACCGGTACCATCGTCGGACTGAACACCAGGCATTCCAACGCTGTTCTGGCGCCGCGGGAAACCCTGCTTGAGATCGTGCCGACGCAGGATCGGTTGATTGTCGAGGGAGAGGTCAAGCCCACCGACCGGAATGAAGTGCGCCTTGGCCAGTCGGCGCGGGTCAAGGTACTGGCCTTCAACTCGAGGCGCTCTCCCGAGTTGACGGGACTCGTGACGATGATCACGGCCGACGCCCTCGTCGACCAGGCATCGGGGAGGTCCTTCTATAAATCCGAAGTGGATCTGGCTCTCTCGCCTGACCTCGCACCGGTAAAAGCTTCGCTTCAGGCTGGAATGCCCGTGGAGATCTTCATCGAGACCGGCCACCGGACGTTTGGTGAGTATCTGATTGAACCGTTGATGTTGCGCGTGAGCCGAGCGTTCAAGGAGAAATGAACCGAAATCATTGGGGGGCACCACCAGACGGGAGGAGACGAGCCTTGTCCAATGGTTGCACAACCCGATCCCGAGCCGCGACGGAGACAGTCGGCACCAGAGCTATGCTGGAAGCATTTGGGCGGTCGATGCGCACGTTTCTGGAATGCGAGCGCTGCCTGGTGCTCGTTCGGCAACGAAAAACGGGACTTGCCACGAACGCGGTCTGGGTCGGTTGTGGGCGAAATCCACGCCCGCCTTCGGACGCCGTCTCACGGGTGGCCGCTTTCCTGACGCTGCAGAAGGAGAGCTTGATTGAAATCCCTCGCGAGGAGGGCGTCGCAACCGAAATACTGGGCCGAAGCAGATCTCGAAAGGCTTGCGCCCTGGCAGGTCGGATCGCGGCCGGCAAGGACGGTGACCTCATGTTTGTGGCAGGATGGCGATCGCAGCCATTGGCACCCGCCGAAGTCGGCCTGGTTCGCCGAGCAGCAACGGCCATGTGGGAGCTCGTCCGGGGGCTCGCGCATCATCGTCCAGTCCGCTCCATCTTGGATCGATCGCTGGAAGAGTTCGCGGCCCCGACATTCGCGGTCGACCACAGGTTGCGGGTTCTCGGGACCAACCAGGCCGGCAAGCAGCTTCTGCTGGCAAAGAGTCCCGTAAGCCTCGATCACGGCACACTTGTCGGGGCGAATTCCGCTGTAAGCGGGCTCCTGCAACAGGCTCTGAGGGATACAACCGCAGCGCGCCTTGAGAATGTATGGGCAAGCATGGTGATACCGCTCTCGACGGATCATCGCGCCTTTGCGTTTGCCTGGGTCGGCGCGGCACCGTGCGAAGATCAGCGCGATCGGGTGCTGATCATCATCCCGCAAATTGACCCTGCGGCCGGCGCCAAGCGTATAGCGGCGGCGTTTTCGTTGTCGTGGGCGGAAGAGCGGATCGTTTCAGAGATATTTTTGGGCCGATCTCCGTCAAGAATTGGCTATGATCTTGATCTGACCGAAGCTACCGTGAGAACGTACATCAAGAGAATCATGTTAAAGATCGGAATAAATCGACAAACAGAATTTTATCTTTTGTATATACTTACGCTCTCTCCATTCGTGGAAAGATATCAAAGGTTTTCAAGCACCCCTCCCGACGGCCGTGCGCCATGTCGAAACCTGGAGGAGGCGGTGGGGCGGAAAGTCGTCTGGAACGATCGGTCACTCAGCGCCTGAATGCGACGGCGGATGAAGATTTTCTGGCCGCAGACCGAGCGTTCGGCCGCTGTCTGCCAGTCGCGCTGACGCCTCGTTGAGTGAGCCTGACGGACTTGGGCCCAATTCCAACATAGGCACGCTGGCTGCAGGCCTTCTGGCTCGCGCAGCGTCAAAATGAGCGCGCGGGCCGCTCAAGCGGCGCGCTTGAACTGACGCCCCAGAGCGAACAAGCCGAATATGGCCAGCTGGCCAGCGACGAGCATGAAAGGCCATTCGAAGCTTCCCGTGCGGCTGGCAGCAATGGCAAACACCAGCGGCCCGCATATCGAACCGACGAAGCCAAACAGGCTTGCGCCGGATGTCACGTCGCCGATCAGGGCGGGCGGCGCGACCCGCGCTAGCTCGGCCATGTGGACACCGTTCCACCCCATCGATGTGGCCCCGACCAGTGCCATGCAGCCATAGACCATCCAGGGACTGGCACTTGTCGAAGAGACAAGCAGCGAGATTGCGGAGCCCGCACCCAAGGCCAGAAGCGAGAGCAGGAGGAGGCCGCCACCCATGCGATCCGCCAGCCATCCAAAGAAGATGCGCGCGACCGTGCTCGCCGCAAGCAGAACGGCGATGTAGTGCCCGGCCTGCGCCAGGGTCTTCCCGTGCTGTGTGACCATGTAGGTTGCCGTGAAGGCCGTGATGCTGGCTTGCGTTATGGAGAATGAGACACCCAGCGCAGTGAGCATCGGCAAGGACGGGTGCGCGCTAAGAATCCTGGCCGACCGAGTGAGCGAGGACGGCGAGAGGAACAGCCGGGCCCAGGCCCGGTTGTGCGGGCCTTTCTCCGCATCGAGGCTCCTTTGAAAGAGCTGGACCAGCACGATGCAGAGACAGATGATCGCGACAATCGTCCAGACCGCGCCGACGAAGCCGAGCCCCAGGACCAGAGGCGCGACGACGAGACCGGCTATGGCGCCACCGAGAGGTACGCCCGCCTGTTTGATCGAGAACACGAGCGTGCGGTGCCTGGGCGGCGCGGTGCGCATCAGCAACTGGCTGCCGGCAGGCGTATTGGGCGCCAGGCCCAGGCCCACCAGGAGCGCGCCGACAAGGCCGACGAGGCCAAAGGACTGCGACAGGAGCAGAAGACCCACCGCGACGAAGATCAGACCGAGCTGCAAGGCTCGGATCGGGCCGTGATGATCGAGCATCGGGCCGCCGCACGCCAGGAACCAGCAGATGCCGACCGAAACGACCGCTGAAACGTAGCCGATGCTTTCTGGAGTCATGCCCCATCGTTGCGTCAGAACCGGACCCAGGAGCGGGATCGCCGCGGCGGCAAATGAGCTGATGACTTGCACAAGGAGCGTCGCGCTCAAGGCGCTCGCCCAGACCGGCAGCTTCAAGGCAGATCTCCCGTCCCGTCGCCGCGAGTCATTTCCCCTCCAGCTCCAACCCGAGCATGCAGGGATTGCGGCGTTGAACTGGTCTTCCGGTAATGTCGGCAAGCGGTCGAGGCCGTTTCTGGGCTATGGGGGCTGCAGCAGAAGCATGCAGTCCGCTGGGCTGCGGCCTTTCGTCATTGCTCTTCAACCCCCGCAGAACCGCACCAACAGTCGGCTTCTCCTTCCTGCCGCACGGCCGACATTGGTGATCCGGCTAAAATCGAGCCATTGATTGCGGGCTGTTGTCAGCGGTAACCGCTCCCGGCGATGCTGAAGCCGTGCCGGCCTTTCGATTCTGCTGACTTGAGCTCGCCTCTGCGAGCGTAGGTCGAAGTGTCTGATGCCGGTTCCCTGCGCATGGTTGGTGCGACCCTGAGGTCGCGCTGATGTCGATTGGACCGGGTTGGAGGATCTTGCGGGTGAGGGTCGACGTTCTGGGCCTGCAGGCCTTCGTCAGTATCGCCGAGCGAGGCAGTTTTCATGCCGCGGCTTCGCATCTCAATCTCTCTCAGACCGCACTGAGCCATCGGATCCGGAAGCTCGAGGAATCACTCGGAACAGCCTTGCTTTTGCGCACCACCCGCCAGGTCTCGCTGACGCCGGCAGGGTCGGCGCTCCTGCCTCGCGCCCGCAAGATCTTTGAAGAGCTTGGCGCCGCGATCGATGAAGCGCGGGTCGATGCCGCGGATGCCGAGGAAGAGGTCGCGGTCGGCTGTCTGCCAACCATTGCGGTCCACTGCATGCCGTCGGTGATCGCAGAGTTCGCCAGACGATACCCGGCAGTGCGCGTCCGGGTGCACGACAACTCCGCCTCGGAGATCGCCGACAAGGTCCAGTCGGGCCAGGCCGAATTCGGCGTGACCATCGTCGCCGCCAATCGCTGGGACCTCGAGCTCAAGCCGGTGGTCAAGGAGCCGTTCGTGCTCGTCAGTCACCGCAGCATGCCGCTCGCCCGATCCGAGTCGCTGACCTGGGCTCAGCTGCAGGGGCTGCCACTCGTGCGCATCAGTGCCGAGACCGGGAATCGCGTCCTGATCGACGATGCGCTGGGCGCACGGCGCGAGGCTCTGACCTGGCGCTACGAGGTCCAGCGCGTCATCACCGCGGTGAGCCTGGTCCGTTCCGCGATCGGTTATGCGATTGTGCCACAGCTCGCGCTCGACTCCGTCGATGCCGGCGAACTGGTTGCGATCCCGCTGCGCTCGCCGAGCATCAGCCGCACCCTCGGCATCGTCACCCGCAAGAACCTGTTGCTGCGGCCGGCGGCGCGCGATCTCCTGGCGCTGGTGAGCCAGGCGCTGAGAAACAGCGTCTCCGATAAAGATGCATGAAAGTAATCAATCGCTGCATTCTTATCATTTGATGGCAGAATAGCTTGGGGTCAGGGTCCTCGCGGGACAAGGAAACGCACACAAGCAAGGGAGGACCCATGCCTCGCTCCAGAGCAGCGACGATCGCGTCCATCGGATTTGGCGAGGCGACCGGGTTCGGCGCGCGGCAAGGGCGAGGCGCGTGATGGGCATCGACCGTCGATCACTTCTCGCAGGACTGGCTTTGGCTGGCCTCGGGCACGCGGCGCGCGCACAGGTCCAGCCCGCCTGGCCGACACAGGTCATTCGGCTCGTTGTGCCGTTCACCCCGGGCGGCAGCACTGACCTTCTCGCGCGTCTGATTGCCAGCCGACTGGAACGCACGATCCCCGGCAAGGGCTTCGTCATCGAGAATCGCCCCGGCGCCGGTGGCATGATCGCGGCCAGCCAGGTCGCGAAATCCGATCCGGACGGCCATACGTTGATGATGGGGCATATCGGCACGCTTGCCTTCAACCCCGCGCTCTATCCCAATGTACCCTATGATCCGGTCAAGGATTTCCAGCCGGTGGCTTTGGTCGCCATGGTGCCGAACATCCTCGTCATCAACCCAAGCCTGCCGGCGAATTCATTCCAGGAATTCGTGGCCTATGCCAAGGCCAATCCGGGCAAGCTGAACTACAGCTCAGGCGGACAGGGCAGTGCTGCGCATATAGCCGGTGCCTATCTCGCGCATCGGGCCGGTTTCGAGGCGATCCACGTGCCCTATCGCGGCACCGCGCCGTCGGTGACGGATCTCGTCGCCGGTTCCGTGCAATTCACGCTGACCGGCGGTCCGGCGGTTCTGCCGCTCGCCGCAGCCGGCCAGCTGCGTGCTCTCGGCGTCGCCAGTTCCGAGCGCACCTCCTTTGCCCCGCAGCTCCCGACCATTGCCGAAAGCGGGCTGCCCGGCTTCGAAGCTGTGCAGTGGTATGGCATCGTTGCCCCCGCCCACACGCCAGCGGCAATCGTCGAGCGCCTCAACCGCGAGATCAACGCGCTGCTCGACCAGCCGGAGTTCGTCGCGGCGCTCGATCGCGACGGCGCGATTGCGCGTCGCGAGACGCCAGAAGGTTTCGGGCGCCTGATCGCGTCGGAGGGGACGCTGTGGCGCGATATCATCACGCGTGCCAGCATCAAGGGCGGAAGCTGAGCGATGTCGCAGATTGCCGTGCCATGCATGCTGATCCGAGGCGGTACGTCCAAGGGCGCCTATTTCCTCGCCGAGGATCTGCCGGTGGGCACGGCCGCGCGAGACGCATTCCTGCTCGCGGTGATGGGCTCGCCCGACAAGCGCCAGGTTGACGGGCTTGGTGGAGCTCACCCGCTGACGAGCAAGGTCGCGATCGTTTCGCGCTCGAGCGAGCCGGGCTGCGACATCGATTTCCTGTTTGCGCAGGTTGGCATCGAGACCGCGTCGGTCGACACCACGCCGAATTGCGGCAACATCCTCGCTGGCATTGGCCCTTTCGCGCTGGCCCGTGGTCTCGTTCGGGCGAAGGGCGCCAGTACCACCGTGCGGGTTCGGACGCTGAACACGGGCACCATCGCCGATCTCGCAATGCGGACTGACGCTGGTCAGGCCGGTGTCGAGGGCGATGCCCGGATCGATGGGGTGCCCGGGACCTCCGCACCGATCGACATCAGCTTCCTTGGCACAGAAGGCTCCGTCTGCGGCGCGCTGCTGCCGACGGGAAATCCGGTCGACATCGTCGACGGTGTCGAATGCACCCTGCTCGATAACGGTATGCCGGTTATCGTTTTGCGGGCGGCTGATATCGGGCGCACCGGCCACGAAACCCGCGACATGCTGCAAGAGGATACGGCGCTGAAGCAGCGCATCGAGCGCATCCGTCTCGCGGCGGGGCCACTGATGAAACTCGGCGATGTGACAAAGATGGTGGTCCCCAAGATCGCGCTTGTTGCACGTCCCCTTGCGGGCTCGATCGCGACACGCAGCTTCATTCCCCACGAGTGCCACGCTTCGATTGGTGTCTTTGCCGCGGTGACGGTGGCGACGGCCGCAGCCCTGCCGGGGTCGCCGGCGGCTTCGGTTGCCGTGATGCCGACCGGTCGCGAACGCGCGATTTCCGTCGAGCACCCGACCGGGGAATTCACCGTGAAGCTCACCGTTGGCGGCACGCCGGAGCGCCCCGTCATCGAGCGTGCCGGCCTGCTGCGCACCGCGCGCATTCTGATGGATGGCCATGCCTACGTGCCGCCGCATGCGCTCGCGCGCAGCGGCGATGAAGCACGCAGCGCCGCCGAATGGGACCGAGAAGAGAGGACTACAGCTTGATGGCGAGCCTGCAGAAGACGGGTCTGGTGATCACCGCCCACCCCGGCGATTTCGTCTGGAGAGCGGGCGGCGCCATCGCCTTGCATGCCAAGCGGGGCATGCGGGTGAAGATCCTGTGCCTGGCCTATGGCGAGCGCGGCGAAAGCCAGTTCGCCTGGAAGCAGGCCGGTGTGCGCATGGAGGACGTCAAGGCGCAGCGCCGCGATGAAGCCGAGCGCGCCGCAGCGGTCCTTGGAGCCGAGATCGAATTCATGGATGCCGGCGATTACCCGTTGCGCACGACAGGGCCGATGCTGGACCGGGCGATCGACCTCTTCCATGAGCTCAATCCCAGCTTCGTGCTGACCCATGCGCTCGAAGACCCCTACAATGTCGACCATCCAGAAGCGGCGCGCTTTGCGCAGGAAGCGCGGATCATCGCGCAGGCCGCAGGCCACAAACCGGACCCCGCGCGCCCCTATGCCGCGCCGCCCGTCTTCCTGTTTGAGCCGCATCAGCCCGAACAGTGCAACTTCAAGCCGAACCTGATCCTCAACATCGACGAGGTCTGGGAAACGAAGCGCAAGGCATTCGAAATCCTGGCCGCCCAGAAGCACCTTTGGGAATACTATACGCGGGTGGCGCTGAACCGCGGCATGCAGGGGGGGCGCAACTCCGGCAAGGCGATGACTTACGGCGAGGCCTACCAGCGCCTGTTTCCCGAAGCCCTGGAGTCCCTGGCATGACCGGCATCGTCGTCCGCACGAAGAAACGGGCTGCAAGCGCGGATATGGCGGCATTCCGGGACCTTGGCGTCTCGACCACCCACGAGGCCATGGGCCGGACCGGGTTGATGAAGCCGTATATGCGCCCGATCTATGCCGGCGCCTCGATCGCCGGGGGGGCCGTCACCGTCCTCGCCCAACCCGGCGACAACTGGATGATCCATGTCGCGATCGAGCAGGTCATGCCCGGCGACGTACTTGTGGTCGCCTGCACGACAGACAACACTGACGGCATGTTCGGCGATCTTCTCGCGACCTCTCTCAGGGCGCGCGGCGGTATCGGCCTCGTCATCGATGCCGGGGTGCGTGACGTGCGCATCCTCACGGAGATGGGGTTCCCGGTGTGGTCGCGCGCGATCTCGGCGAAGGGAACCGTCAAGGCGACGCTCGGATCGGTGAACGTGCCGGTGGTCTGTGCCGGTGCGATGATCAATCCCGGAGACGTGATCGTCGCGGATGATGATGGCGTGGTGGTGGTTCCGCGGCTCGAGGCGGAAAGGGTTGCTGCCGCGGCACGGGCGCGGGAGGCCAATGAAGATGAGAAGCGTCGCCGGCTCGGCGCCGGCGAGCTTGGGCTCGATATGTATGGGATGCGCGATGGGCTGGCGAAGGCCGGGCTCGTCTATCGCGACGACAACTAAAAAGCGGCTCGAAAACAAGAGCCAGACCGAGGGAGGGGTATCACGATGACAATCCGCAGGACGGTTCTCAAAGTCTTCATGGCAGGTGCGGTCGCGGCGACACTGGGCTCCGGGGCGCAGGCCCAGGAGGTGGTCAAGGTCGGGCTGATCCTGCCGATGACAGGGCCCTTCGCATCGACGGGGCGCCAGATCGAAGCGGCCGTGAAGCTCTTCCTGGCCCAGAGCGGGACGACGCATGGCGGAAAGCGCCTCGAAGTCATTCTCAAGGACGATACCGGCAACGCTGACGCGACGCGCCGGATCGCGCAGGAACTCGTGGTCAACGACAAGGTCGCGGTTCTGGCTGGCTTCGGCCTGACGCCGCTCGCCATGGCGACGGCCCCGATCGCGACCCAGGCCAAGATCCCTCAGATCGTGATGGCGGCCGCCACAGCGTCGATCACCGAGGCCTCGCCCTTCATCGTGCGCACCTCGTTTACCCTGCCGCAGGCGTCCGAGCCGATGGCGGACTGGGCCTGGTCGAACGGCATCAAGCGTGTCTTCACGGTCGTGACCGATTACGGCCCGGGGATCGACGCCGAGACGTCCTTTGCCAACAAGTTCAAAGCGGCCGGCGGCACGGTGGAAAGCGTCCGCGTGCCGTTGCGCAATCCTGATTTTGCGCCGTTCCTGCAGCGCGTCTCCGAGGCAAAGCCCGATGCCCTGTTCGTGTTCGTACCGTCGGGCATCGGCGCGCAGTTCATGAAGCAGTTCGTCGAGCGCGGCCTCGACAAGGCCGGCGTCAAGCTGATCGGCCCTGGCGATGTGGTCGATGACGATATCCTCAACGGCATGGGTGATGTCGCGGTCGGCGCCATCACCACGCACCATTATTCGGCCAAGCACGATAGCGCGGCCAACCTGGCCTTCGTGAAGGCGTTCGAGGCTGCCAATCCAGGCGTGCGTCCGAACTTCATGGCGGTCGGCGGATATGACGGCATGCGACTGATCGCCGAGGCGCTCAAGGCGACAAATGGCGACGCCAGCGGCGAGAAGCTCATCACGGCGATGAAAGGCGCCTCCTGGGAGAGCCCGCGCGGACCGATTACGATCGATCCGGCGACGCGCGACATCATCCAGAACATCTATGTCCGCCGCACCGAGAAGGTTGGTTCCGACCTGTTCAACATCGAGTTCGCCACGATCCCGCAGGTCAAGGATCCGGTGAAGGCGCGCAAATAGGCGATCTGACGCGGCCGGACCGACGCCATGCTCACCATCCTGTTCGATGGCATCGCCTATGGGATGGTGCTGTTCGTCCTCGCCTGCGGGCTTTCCGTGACGATGGGGTTGATGAATTTCGTCAACCTCGCCCATGGCGCCTTCGCCATGCTCGGCGGCTATGTCACCGTGCTGCTGATGCAGAGGCTGGGCCTGCCGTTCTTGGCTTCGCTTCCGGCCGCCTTCCTTGCCTCCGCGCTGGCGGGGATTGTGCTCGAACGGCTCGTCTATCGGCCGATGTATGCCAAGAGCCATCTCGATCAGGTGATGTTCTCGATCGGGCTCGTCTTCATGGCCGTTGCGGGCACGGATTGGCTGCTCGGTTCGAGCCAGCAGATCATCCAGCTCCCGCCGTGGCTTCAGGGGCGCTTCTACGTGCTCGGTATCGGCATCGGCTATTATCGACTGTTCGTGATCGGCATCTGCGGGCTGCTTGCGGTCGCTCTGCAATGGGGCTTCGCGAAAACTCGCTTCGGCAGCCGGCTGCGTGCCGCCGTCGATGATGCCCGCGTCGCGCGTGGCCTAGGCATTCCGGTGAACCGGTTGTTCGCCCTGACCTTCGCGCTCGGTTCCGGATTGGCGGGGCTCGGCGGCGCGCTCGGGATCGAGCTCATGGGGCTCGATCCCACCTTTCCGCTGAAGTTCATGATCTACTTCCTGATCGTTGTCACGGTCGGCGGCACCTCGACGATCACCGGCCCCTTCCTCGCAGCCATGCTGCTCGGCGTTGCCGACGTGATGGGCAAATATCTGGTCCCGCAGGCCGGGGCCTTCATCATCTACGCGCTGATGGTCATCCTGTTGCTGCTTCGCCCCGAGGGCCTGTTCGCGAGGGCTCGCACATGAGCGGGACGGTTCTCGAACAGCGCGTCAGGCACTCGCTGCGCCGTGCGCGGCGCTGGCACCCCGCCGAGCTGGCCTTCTGGCTCCTCGCCGCGTCGTCCTTCGTGTTGTTCCCAACGCGCGTCCTGATCCTCAACGAGATCGCGATCCTTGCCCTGTTCGCCCTCTCGCTCGATCTGATCCTCGGCTATGCCGGGATCGTATCGCTGGGGCACGCTGCCTTCCTGGGGATGGGGGCTTATTCGGCGGGGCTGCTGGCTAAATACGTCACGGCCGATCCACTGGCCGGCCTGGCATTCGGCATGGCGACATCGGCGCTGCTCGGGCTGCTCACCAGCCCACTCGTCCTGCGCGGCACCGATCTGACGCGCCTCATGATCACGCTGGGCGTGGCGCTGATCCTATACGAGGTTGCAAACTCGCTTGCATGGCTCACCGGCGGCGCCGACGGCCTGCAGGGCATCGCGATGGCGCCGATCTTCGGGCAGTTCGATTTCGATATCTTCGGCCGTACGGCCTACCTCTATTCGCTGTCGGTCCTGTTCCTGCTGTTACTGATCGCGCGGCGCATCGTGAACTCGCCATTCGGCTTGTCCTTGCGAGGCATTCGCGACAACCAACTGCGCGCTGCCGCATCCGGAGTACCGGTACCCTGGCGCCTTGCGGCGATCTACGCCTTGTCGGCGGCCTATGCCGGGGCCGCGGGCGCATTGCTCGCCCAGACCACGCAATTCGTCTCGCTGGACGTGTTCGACTTCCATCGGTCGGCCGACCTGATGCTGGTGCTGATCATTGGCGGGACCGGCTATCTCTATGGCGGCCTGATCGGTGCGATCGCGTTCAAGTTCCTGCAGGACGCCATCGCGACCTTTACCCCGCAATACTGGATGTTCTGGATCGGGCTTTTCCTCGTCCTCTTCGTCCTCGGGGGGCGCGAATTGGTCCATGGCGCAATCAAGGCGCTGGTCGCGCGGTTTCCGGGACGCGGGGCCGCGTCGTGAGCGCCGTCCTGCAGACCTTCAATCTCGTCAAGACCTTCGGTGGCATCACTGCGACCGACGACGTGACGTTCTCGCTGGAGAAGGGCGCGCGCCACGCGCTGATCGGCCCGAACGGTGCAGGCAAGACGACCTTCGTCAATCTGCTCACGGGCGTTCTGCGGCCGACATCGGGACGCGTAACCCTGATGGGGCAGGACATCACCGGCCTGTCGCGCGAGGCGCGGGTCAAGCGCGGTGTCGCCCGCACCTTCCAGATCAACCAGCTCTTCGGCACGATGACGCCGCTCGAGATGATCACGCTCGTCACCGCGGAGCGGCTCGGCCGGGGCATGCGGCTTTTCCAAAGGCTTGATACGGATGGCGAGGCCATCGCCGAGACCGCCGATATCCTCGCCCGCTTCAAGCTCGAGGACATCATGGATCAGCGCATCGCGACATTGCCCTATGGCAAGCAGCGCCAGATCGAGATCGCCGCGGCCTTTGCGGCCCGGCCGAGCGTGCTCCTGCTCGACGAGCCCGCCGCCGGGGTCCCCGAAGCCGAACGGCGCGAATTGCTGGAGACCGTCGCGGCATTGCCGGACGATGTCTCAGTGCTGCTGATCGAGCACGACATGGACATCATCTTCCGGTTCGCGACCAAGATCACCGTTCTCGTCAATGGCCGCGTGCTGACAGAGGGCGAACCCGCCGCGGTCGCGCGCGACCCTGCCGTCAAACAGGCCTATCTCGGCGAGGCCGCTCATGTCTGAGCTCCTGCGGATCGAAGGCCTGAACGCTGGCTACGGCGACGCCCTCGTGCTGTTCGACGTCGCGCTCTCCCTCGACCAGGGGCGCTCGCTTGCCTTGCTGGGCCGCAATGGCGTCGGCAAGACGACGCTGGTCAACACGATCATCGGCGTAACGCGTCGGCGCTCCGGGCGTATCATTCTCGCCGATGTCGACATCTCCACGGCTACGCCCGAGCAGCGTGCCCATGCCGGCATCGGCTGGGTGCCGCAGGAACGCAACATCTTCAAGTCGCTGACCGTCGTCGAGAACCTGACCGCGGTCGCGCGCCCGGGACCATGGACGACCGAACGCGTATTCCGGATGTTCCCGCGCCTCGCCGAACGCAAGAGCAACCTTGGCAACCAGCTCTCCGGCGGCGAACAGCAGATGCTGGCCATCGGCCGCGCCCTGATGCTCAATCCCAGGCTGCTGCTGCTCGACGAGCCGACCGAGGGGCTGGCGCCGATCATCGTTGAGGAACTGCTCGTGGCATTGAAGACGCTGTTCCGGGAAGAAGGGCTGGCAGCCATCGTCATCGAACAACATGCCAGGACGATTCTCGAACTGACCGACACGGCAATCGTGCTGGAGCGCGGCCGTGTCGTGCTCGCCGATGACAGTGCCTCACTGCTGCGCGAACCGGCGCGGCTGGAGCGCCATCTCGGCCTCAGTGCCGCTGCCTAGAAGACCAAGATCAGGGAAGGAAACCGCATGCCCCTCCGACACAAGCCGCCGTTCCGAGCCGATATGGTTGGAAGCCTGTTGCGCAGCGCACGCGTGAAGGACGCCCGCGCCAGGCTCGTGACGGGCGAAATCTCCGCCGCCGAGCTGACCGCGATCGAGGATGCCGAGATCAGGGCGCTGGTGAAGAAGCAGGAAGAGGTCGGGCTCCAGGCGGTCACGGATGGCGAATTCCGCCGCGCCTTCTGGCATTTCGACTTCCTGGAGAATCTCTCGGGCGTGCAGGGATACGATTCGGATTCAGGCATCCAGTTCAAGGGCGTTGCGACCAAGGCCCGCGGCCTTCGCGTGACCGGCAAGCTCGACTTTCCCGATGACCACCCGCATCTCGCCCATTTCAGGTTTCTCGCCTCCGTCACCGATCGCGTGCCGAAGATGACGATCCCGAGCCCAAGCATGCTACACTATCGCGGCGGCCGGAAAGCCGTCGATATCTCGGCCTATTTCAAGATGGAGGATTACTACGCCGATCTCGGCAAGGCCTACGCCAAGGCAGTGAGGGCGTTCTACGATGCCGGCTGCCGCTATCTGCAGCTCGACGATACCAGCCTGTCCTATTTCTGCGATCCCGAGCAGCGCCAGATGCTGGTCGATCGTGGCGATGACCCCGACAAGCTGATTCATATCTATCGCGACGTCATCAACACGGCGACGGCGGCCAAGCCGGCGGACATGACGATCACCACCCATACCTGCCGCGGCAACTTCAAATCGACCTTCATCGCCTCGGGCGGCTATGAACCCGTCGCCGACCTGGTCTTCAACCAGATCAATGTCGACGGCTATTTCATGGAATGGGACGATGACCGCTCCGGCGGCTTCGAGCCGCTGCGCTTCCTGCCCAAGGGCAAGCAGGTCGTGCTGGGTCTCGTCACGTCGAAGTTCGGCAGCGTCGAGAGCAAGGACAACCTGAAGCGACGGATCGAACAGGCATCGGTCTTCGCGCCCCTGGATCAGCTCTGCCTCTCGCCCCAATGCGGCTTCGCCTCCACCGAGGAGGGCAATGTGCTGGCCGAAGACGAGCAATGGGCCAAGCTGGCGCGCATCGTCGAGGTGGCGCGGGAGGTGTGGGGATGAACCAGGAACCCTGTTTCGATATCGCTCATCTCGCCCATGTCGAGCTGTTCACGAACAAGCCGGAGGCGAGCCTCGATTTTTTCGTCAGTATCCTCGGCTTGACCGAGAGCGGACGGGAGGGCGACAGCGTCTATCTGCGCGCCTGGGACGACTATGAGTTCCACACGCTGAAACTCACGGCCTCGACCACCACGGGGGTCGGCCATATCGGCTATCGGGCGACAAGCGAGGCTGGCTTGATGCGGCGCGTCGCGGCGATCGAGGCCATGGGGGCCGGCATCGGCTGGGATGACGGCGATCTCGGCCATGGCCGAGCCTACCGCTTCCGCGATCCCGACAATCATGTGTTCGAGATCTATTTCGACACCAACAAATATGCCGCGCCGCCACATGAACAGCCGGCGCTGAAGAACCAGGCGCAACGCAACCACGGCCGCGGCTGCGCTGTCCGCCGTCTCGACCATCTCAATCTTCTGGCGCAGGACGTCGCGGTGATCCGCGATTTCATGCCGAGGGCCCTGGGCAGCCGCATCACGGAACAGATCGTGCTCGATTCCGGCGAGGTCGGCGGCTGCTGGTTCACCGTCAACAACAAGAGCTACGATATCGCCTATACGCGCGACCACACCGCGGCCCTCGGGCGCTTCCACCACCTCACCTACGCGGCCGACCAGCGCGAACATATTCTCGAAGCCGCCGACATCTTTCTCGAGAACGGCATTCACATCGAGACCGGGCCACATAAGCACGCGGTTCAGCAGACCTTCTTCCTCTATGTCTACGAGCCTGCCGGCAACCGCATCGAGATCGCCAATGCCGGTGCGCGCCTCATTCTCGATCCGGACTGGCAGACGGTGACGTGGACCGAAGCCGAGCGGAAGAAGGGCCAGGCGTGGGGGCTGAAGACGATCGAGAGCTTCCACACGCACGGCACCCCTCCGGCCGCCGGATGAGCGGAGAAGGCCGCCGTGAGTGTTTGTTCGCTCGCTGGCGGCCTCATCTCCACCATGATCGGAAACGGGGGCGGTGGCTTCGATCCCCGATCGAAGCGGCAGGCCGAGCGTCGTGCTGCAACTTCAGTCGGCTTGCCGGTCTTCGCTGATACCGCGCCGCCAATAGCTGACGATCAGATGATGATCGCGCTCGGGCCGCAGGCGCTTGCGGGCGGCGGCGCGGAGTGCCTTGAAGCCGGTATGTTCGAGCGCAGCCCAGAGATAGACGGTCGCTTCCTCCGAAGGCCATATGACCCCTTCGAAGGCCTCCTGGAGCAGTGCCGTGGTGCCGGCCTCCGCGCCGTGCCGATGCAGCCAGCGAATCTCGATCCCGGCCGGGCAGACCAGTGCCTGCTCCTCGCCGGCATTGGCGATCTCGATGAACGCAATGCCCCGTGCAGTCGGAGGCAGGTGGGCGAGCATGCGGCCGATCGCGGGTAGTGCGGTCTCGTCGCCCATGAACAGATACCAGTCGGCCTCGCGCAAGCCGCGTCCGCCGGGGCCGGCCATGCCGATGCGATCGCCGGGTCGAGCGCGGGCCGCGAAGGCTGCGCCGGGGCCGGCATCCTCATGCAGCACGAAATCGAGCGTGACCGTCCCTGCGGCCGTGTCGATCTCCCGGATCGTGTATTTGCGCACGGCCGGTGCCTTGTCCGCCGCTGGCAGCCGCAAGATCCCATCCTCGCCGAATGTAGGCCATTCCGGCTCGGCCAGATCGGGGGGCGGCAGGAACAACCTGACATGCAGCGCGTCCAGGCTGTCGAACCTGGCGAGGTCGTCACCATGGAAGCTGATCCGGCGCATATGCGGCGAGACGTCCCGAACGTCCGTCACGGTCAGGATGCGAAAACTCGATGGGATCGCCACGCCACTCCCGGCGCCGGTCCAGGCGATCGCGGGGACGGCCTCGCCGCGAGGCGCAAACTCGATGACATGGCTCGTGATCGCCTGTTTGGCTTCCTGGAGGCTCGCCATGTCGGGCGCTTCGGCCCGCACGACCAGATGCCCGTCGCTGGACTGCAGCCAGCCACGGTAGCTGCCAAGCGCGATGATCGTCGCGCCCTTCTCCTGCGAGATCTCGGCGCCATGCTCGGCGAGGTGTTCGCAGAGCGGAACGATGATGGCCTCCGGATCGGCCAGGGCGATCCGGGCGTGGGCAACGAGAGCGGTCATGGCAGGGCAACCTCATGGAACACGACGACGCGATAGCCGGCAAGGACACGCGATGCTCCCGGCGCCGTCACAGGGGCAGGGCTGGAGACAGCGGGGTTCATGGCTTTGCCGGCGGGCTTGCCAAGTCTTGCGCCCTTCCGCCATGCGGCTCGAGCCAGAACGTTCCGTTCAGCGGGATCGCCGAAAAGCGCCGGGAGATCTCGTCCAGCGTCGCCTGCGGGTCGATATCGGCAAACAGCTGCGGATGGAACCACTTCGCCATCGCCTCGATCGCCGCGATATGGGTGGGGGTGTCGTTGAACAGATGCCAGAGACCATAGGCATGGCCGTTCCTCACCGCCGTCAGGGCCTCAAGGCCGGGGCGCGCGAGCTGGGCTGCAAGGCTGCGCGACGCGACCTCGGCGGAAACGCCCAGACCCAGCACCAACCCGCTGCTCTTTGCGAGATGGGTGCCGCCTGTCGCGATATAGATCGCCGGGTCCAGAGCGAGAACCTGCTCGAGGCTGATCTGGCCGGTCGCTCCCGGCAGCAGCGCTGCCGCGATGTTTCTTCCGCCCGCGGCTGTGATGTAGTCGTCGAAGGTGCCCTTTCCCGGCGAGAAGCAGCATTCGGCGCTTCCGGCATGTGCATGCATGAAGACGGACGGTCGCTCGACCGGACCGAGCCGCTGGGCGATGCGCTGTCTCCGCTCCTGGTAGAACGTGACGAACTCTTCGGCCGCCGCCTCCCTGCCGATCACTTTGCCGAGGACGCGCAGGCTCGGAACGGTGTCACGGAACGGCTGCAGGAAGAAATCCACCACGATGACGGGGATGCCTGCCGCCTCGAATTTCGCGACGAGATCGCCAGGGCCTCGGCGCGTGCCGGCGATCGACAGGCTCAGAACGACCAGATCCGGGTCAAGTTCGACTGCCTTCTCGAAGGAAAACCCGTCTGCGGTGCTGTCGCCGACGGTCGGCAGCGTCTCGATCGCGGGAAACCGCGCGCGGTACAGTGAGTAAGCCTCGCCCATCTGGCGCTGGAAGTCATTGCCCCAGCCGACGAGCAGGCTGATCGGATCGGGATGAATGAGACCCAGCGCGTTGAGCTGGCGACCCTGCCCGAGCACGATGCGCCTGGCCGGGCCCGGCAATGTCACCGTGCGACCGAGCACATCGGTTACCGTCACGGGAGAGGCCAGTGCTGGGCCGGCTGCCGCCCACGCACACAACGTCAGCATCAGCCCCAGAACCCAGGCAAACGGCCACTGGCGGCGCGACGAGTTCAGAAGGTGCTTCATGGCGCCGCCTCTGGGCCACCGGTGCCGGCGACCGCGAATGAAACCGCCCTGGCGAGCATCGCGGGGATCACCGAGATGTGGTTTTCGCCGTCGAAGACCCGATGCTCCATCGCGACGCAGCGCGACGAGGCCAGCCGCGCCGCCATCTCGGCGGCATTGTCGAGCATGCGCGCCATGTGGAGGCGCTGCGCCCGTTCAGGAGAGGTTCGGGCGTCGCGCGTCTGTTCGCGGCCGCCCACCGTGATCAGCAGCCGAGGCAGGGTTGCCTCGGGGCCGCGCGCAACAAATCTGGCCTCGCTGATGTGGATCGCACGATCGTTCCACCAGATCGAAGGGCTGCCGGCGACATAGAACTGAAACTGGCCGGGCCGCGTGAACAGTGCATGCAGCGCGAACAAGCCACCGAGGGAATGGCCCACCAGGGCCTGTCGGGTGGGATCGGTGGCGGCAAGCGCTGCGACCGCTGGCTTCACGCTCTCCATGATGAAATCGAGGAACCGGTCGGCTCCTCCCTCGTCCGGCAGGAGATCGCATTGGCGGCGCGCGCCATCGAACGGGGCGTCGGTGGGATAACCGATGCCGACGATGACCGCCGGGTCGACGCCGGTCACATCCTGCCGCCGGCCCTGCAGCTGTGCCGTTTCGACGGACGTGGCGAAGAGTGCATTGCCGTCGACCAGGTAGATCACCGGAAACCCTGCCGCCGGCGCCGGGCCGGGCGGGACCGCGATCAGCAGCCGATAGATGTCGCCATAATCTGACGCGATATCCAATTGGCGGGCCTGCGCCAGAGTTGCGGGCTCTGCGGGTGGGTTCCCGGGGCTGGCAGCATTGCGAAGGGGGGCTGCCTGCATGGTGTCGCGGCTCACCATCTGTACGACAGGGTGGCAAGCACCGTTCGGCGCAGACCGAACGAGCACTGGGTCAGCGCGTAGCAACCCGCGACATAGTCCTTGTCCAGCAGGTTCTGGGCGTTGACCTGAACCTTCCAGCCCTTCAGCGACTGGGTCCTGACGCCGAAATCATAGCTTATGGCCGCATCGAGCAGGGTATAGTCCGGTGTCTTGAAGGTGTTGCCTGGATCGCCCGCGCCCTCGCCGACATAGCGCACGCCGGCGCCCAAAGCGAAGCCCGCGAACAGGCCCGTATTGAAGGTGTAGTGGCCCCAGAGTGAAGCCATGTTGCGGGGGACGACCGTCGGCCGCTTGCCAAGGTCGACGCCGGTGCTCTTCGTCACCTCGGCATCGGTGTAGGCATAGGCCGCGATCAGATCGAGGCTGTCGAACAGTTTCGCCCGACCCTCGATCTCGAAACCACGCGCCCGCACCTCGCCTGTCTGGATCTGGAAGCCGACATTGACAGGATCGGCCGTCGGCACATTGGTCTGGGTGAGTTGGTACACGGCTGCCTGGATGAAGGCGTCATAGCCGGGCGGCGCGTATTTGAGGCCGACCTCATATTGCTCCCCCTCGGTCGGTTTGAAGGGCGGACCGCCGAAGGTCGTGCCCGCAACCGGCTCGAACGAGGTCGAATAGCTCGCATAGGGCGCCAGGCCGTTGTCAAAATTGTACATCAGAGCGGCGCGGCCTGTCGTGGCCTCGTCGTCCTGCTTTGTCAGTGCACCATTGGTGAGGGCGCGCGTGCGGCTTCTGGTGTTGTCGAACCGCCCGCCGACCAGGAGCGAAAGCCGATCGAGCTTGATCTGGTCCTGGAGATAGACGCCGAACTGCGTCTGTTCCTGTGCGGTGCCGGGCAGGGCGGGGACTGCAAAGGGCGTGCGTCCGTAGACCGGGTTGACCCAATCCAGGGTCTGGACGGTGCCGCCCGCGCCGGTGAAGGCGGTGCCGTCCATCCAGTAGCCGTCGACGCCGAGCAGGACCTTGTGAGTCAGCGGCCCGGTGCGGAAATCGGCCTGGAGCTGGCTGTCGATGCCGAAGGTCCTGGCCTTCTCGTTCGATGCCGTCACGCGGCGCGTCAGGGTGCGCTGGTCTGCGCCCAGGCTTGCCACAGCGACGGTCCTGAAACGCGATTCGAGGTCCGTGTACCGCAGATTCTGGCGGAAGCTGAAAACATCGTTGAAGCGGTGTTCGAGCGCATAACCTGCTGCGATCTGGTTTCGGCTATACCCCTCATACTGGAGCTCGCCCGGGAAGAAGCTGGTCGGAATGCGGCCATTGCGGTTGGGCAACGCGCTGCCGACTGCCGGGATGAATCCGTAGAAGCCGGTTTCCGGATCGCGCTGGAAAGAGGTCAGGATGGTCAGGCTCGTCGCAGCGCTGGGCTGGAAGGTCAGCGAGGGCGCGATGTAGACGCGCTCCTCCTTGGTGAAGTCGACCTGCGTGTCGGCAGCCCTGCCCAGCCCGACGATACGGTAGAGGATTGTCTTGTCCGGGTTCACCGGCCCGCCGATGTCGAAGGCAAGCTGACGGCGCTGGTACGAGCCGATCTGGGCCTGGATCTCGCCAAAGGCCTGGTCCGTCGGTCGCTTGCTGACCAGATTGACCAGGCCGCCGGGCTTGACCTGTCCGAAGATCACGGAGGCCGGGCCGCGCAGCACCTCGATCCGCTCCAGGCCGTAAGGCTCAATGGCCGGCACGAGGAAATTCACGCCACGCTGGACACGCAGGCCGTCCTGGAAATTGATGAAGCCGGCATTCGAGCCGCTGCCGCCGAAGCCGCGGATGAAGGTGCTGTCGTAACGGCCTGACGACAGGCGCGTCTCGGCGAGCACGCCGGCGGAATAGCGAAGCGCCTGGCCGACACTCTGCGCGGCCTGATCGTCGATCTGCTCGCGCGGGATGACCGTGATCGATTGCGGTGTCTCGATCAGGGGGGTGTCGGTCTTGGTGCCGCTGGCGCTGCGGCGCGCGATATAGCCGTCAACCGGCCCATTGGCCTTCTCGGTCGCACCTTGAACCTCGATCGTGTCGAGCGACAGGGTGGGGGCCGCGCCCTGAGCGATGGCCGGACCCGCGACCGCGACCGGCAGGACACCGAGAGCGACGCCGGCGAGCGCCACGCTCCTGGCACGACGCCAGAAGCAAACACGAGCGCCTGCCGCTCGGATCGACCAAGATCCATCCTTGCTCGAGTGACATGTATACATGATCGAGATGCCTCGCCGTATTGCGGCCTTCTTCTCGATCAGCACAACAAGCAGGGCAATCGGATCGACTTTGGCTGCCCGCAGTATTTCTTTCGAATGAGTTTTGAAGACTTCCAATCGGTTGCCAGCAATTCGGCGGGGTAGCGTCAGCGCAATGAACTGGGCAGAACCCCGAAGCGCTTCCGAAAAATTCCCGAGAAATGCGCGGGGTTGTAGCCGACATGATAGGCGGCTTCGGCGACGCTCTTCTCACCGCTGCGGATCAGCTCGTAAGCCTGCTGCAGGCGGTACGCCTGGAGATAGTCGAAGACGCTCGCCCCATAGAGCTGGCGAAATCCGGCTGTCAGCTTGGTGACATTGAGGCCCGTGTTCCTGGCGAGTTCTCCCAGCGTCGGGGGATTGCACGCCGCCTGGAGTAGCAGAGCATGCGCCGCGCGAATTTGCTCGACCGTTCGCGGTGACAGGCGCGCAGCCCGCAGCGGGCGCTCGTTGACGATCCGATCCACAACCGTGGCCGCGAGTTCGAGCGCTTTCCCGGCCATGTAGAGACTGCGCATCGAGCCCTCGATCCGGCATTCGGCCATCTGCAGCGCAATCCCGCGCAGATCGGCGCCGGCGGCGCGGGCCCACAGTCCCGGCCCGACTCCGTCGCCCTGCATCTGTCCCAGCAGACCGGAGAAGCTGGCGCCGAGTTCGTTCTGCGCGAAGTCGGCATCAAGCTGTACGATCGCACAGCGCACGCCCTCGCCCGACAGGCAGGTCCGCTTCTGGACATGATCGCCGTCATTGGCGGCGACCAGCAGCATCGGGCCGTTGATGGTCAGGGGCGGCCTGTCGTCGAGCTCGTAGGACTGGTGTCCCTGCAGCATGACGGCGACCTTGAGCCCTCGCTTCATCGGCCCAATTACCTGCTCGCCCCGCCCATGCTGAAACGTCCCGGCGGAAACCCTTAGCCGCTTCGAGAATAGCTGCATCGAAGCCGGCGACCGATCCTGATCCAGCCTATCGTCCATTCCTGCCCCATGGCGTCGGTACCCTGGGGTTGTCATAGACGAAAAAGATAAATCTCTGCAATATCAATATTTTATAAGAATTCTAATGATCTTTTTGCGCCCGACGGTGCTCAGGGCGGTCCCCTTCAATCCGGGCGGATCATCTTGAGTGGGCCGTTTGGCTGAGTTGCCAAGGTGCAGATCATGCGCGCGACCTCCCATGATTTCTCGAAGGCAGGCACAGGCAGGAACTCGAAGCGCGAGTGGAAATTATATGCGCCGGTGAAGAAGTTCGGGGTCGGCAACCCCTTGGCCGAAAGCGCCGCGCCGTCCGTTCCGCCCCGCATCGGGATCAGCTTCGGCTCGATCCGCAGCGCCTCCAGGGCGGCGAAGAGCAGGTCAACCGAGCGGCGGTCATCGCCCAGGCTGTCATGGATGTTGCGATAGGTATCGGTCACCTGGCAGTCGACGCGGCCCTTGGGATATTGCGCGGCGATCAGGTCGGCAACCTCGCCGATACGTCGTTTGCGCTGCTCGAATTGCTCCCTGTCGAAGTCGCGGATCAAGACACGAAGGCGCGCCTCGCTGGCATTGGCGACGATATCGTTGAACCAGAAATAGCCGTCGCGGCCATCCGTTCGCTCGGGCGTTTCCGCGCGGCCGAACTGGCTGACGAAGTCGAACGCCATCAGGAGCGGGTTCACCATGACGTCCTTCGCCGACATCGGGTGGGCGGTGACGCCCGTGAAGACGATGTCGCCTGAAGCGGCGTTGAAGTTCTCGATCACGACCTCGCCAAGTTCGCAGCAATCGATCGTATAGGCGAAATCGCAGTCGAAACGGGCGAGGTCGAGCGCCTTCGCACCGCGCAAGCCAATCTCCTCGTCAGGGACGAAGGCGATCAGGATGTCGCCGTGCCGGCTCTCGGCGCCGAGCTCTTCGAGCAGCGTCATGATAACCGCAATCGCCGCCTTGTTGTCGGCTCCGAGCACACTCGTACCGTCGCCGACGATGATGTCCTGGCCGATCCAGGGGCGGATCTCGGGATGCTCCGCCACGCGAAGCCAGATGTCCTTTTCCGGGTTCAGGCAGAGATCCTCGCCCTCGAAGCGCAGGATGCGCGGGCGGATCGTCGGCGAGAGGCCGGTGTCGATCGTGTCGAGATGCGCGATGAAACCGATCCTCGGTGCGCCCGGGCTGGTGCCCGGCTTCATCGCGGTGACGGTGGCGTGATCGTCCAGCACAACCTTTTCAAGTCCGAGTGCGCGCAGTTCGTCTGCAAGCAATGCGGCGAGCCGCTGCTGGCCCGGTGTGGTCGGAAGCGTCGTCGCTGTGGCGTCACTTTGGCTCTCGACCGCCAGATAGCGGAAGAGCCGCTCGACCAGTTGCTCGCGAATGCTCATTCCTGCTCCATTTCCCCATCGAGGCTCCCACGCCGTGTCAGGCGACCTATCGGCGTTTCCGTTCCCCGAACGGCCGCAACGGGCCAGTTCGCGGCTCATGCTGTCGAACCTAACGCAATGGCGGCTGCAGGACAGTGCCGGCGCGGCTGGCCTCACCCTCACGGGCCGCAATCCGGACCGTGCCAGGGCGGCGGGTGGTGAGCGACTCCGCAGGTTTGACGGGTTGCTGCGTTGCTGTATACAGGTAGATAGCTACAAGCTTCCAAAGGGGAAGAGGGGGATTGATATGGCGTTTCACGTGCTCCGCATGGCCTTGTCCGCGGCTGTTCTGCTTGCCGCTGCGCCGGGCGCGCAGGCCGGTCCCGTCCTCGACAAGATCAAGCAGGACGGAAAGATAGTCTGCCTGGTCAACCCGAATTCACCCGGCTTCTCCGTCCCGGACAGCCAAGGTGCATTCCGCGGCTTCAATGTCGACTTCTGCCGCATGGCGGCGGCTGCGGTCTTCGGCGATGGCGCCAAGGCCGAGCTGCGCGGCATCGGGTTCTCCGACAGCTTGAAAGCCATCATCAGCGGCAGCGCGCACATTGCCTCGCGCGGCATCACCGCGACCGGTACCCGCGATGCCGATCCCGGCGTGTCCTTCGTGACGACGACCTTCTATGACGGGCAGGGCTTCATGGTGCCGAAATCCCTTGGCATGACGAAGCTCGCCGACCTGTCCGGCGCGACCGTCTGTGCCGAAGAGGGCTCGACGACGCTGCTCTATCTCGCCGATTGGTTCGGCACGGCGAAGCTGCCCTACAAGGTTGAGAACATCGCGGACAAGACTGCACGTCTGCAGGCCTTCTTCTCCGGAAAATGCGATGCGGTGGCGAGCTCGGTATCGGCCCTGGCCGCCGATCGCCTGCTGGCCCCTAAGCCCGACGACTACGTGATCGTTCCCCAACGTTCGGCCACCGAGCCGCTCGCCCTCGTGTCGCGTCCGGATACGGAGCTGGAGAAGACCCTCTTCTGGGGTGTCCAGGTCATGATTGCTGCGGAGGAATTCGGTATCACCTCGCAGAATATCGAGGCCAAACTCGCCTCGCTCAAGGATCTGCCCGTCGATGAGCAGCGGCTGATCTCCCCGACCGGGCCGACTGCGGACATGGCGAAGAAGCTTGGCCTGCGTCCCGATTGGAGCGCGCAGATCATCAAGCAGGTCGGCAATTACGGCGAGGTCTTCGAAAAGCATATCGGCAAGGGCTCGCCCCTCGCCATGGACCGTTCCGCGTCGCCGAACCGCCTCGCTAGGGATGGCGGCTTGATCTTCGCGTTTCCGGTTCGCTAACGGCTGCTGTTCAGCCGCAACCCTGCTGCGCATCTCTCCACCGGCTCGCTGATCGCTCGGCGAACCGGAACATGTTTTCGCCCTGCCTTCGCATGTCCGTGTGGGTCATCGGACCGGATGTCATGTCCGATCCGATGAACCAACCTTCTGCGCTTGCATCGGCTTTCCCAGTCGCAACCCCACTTTCCCGGCCGGTGCGCCAGGACTGCCGATGCCATTGTTCTGGACAGTGCCGCCTGATCCGCCTCTAGTCGGCCGCGATCGGAACACTGGATCCGGCAAGGTTTTGCAGGGGGGGCGGGCATGGAGGAGGAGCCGGCATGGGTTACGGTCCGCGGGCATGCCGGAGCCGTGGGCATGCTGCCGCTGCCGGGGCTCGTCATCCTCCGGCGTGGCGAACGGACCATCGACGCGGATCAGCAGGAGCAGGTTCTCGACATTCTGAAGGCGAGCGGAACGACGCTCCTGATCAGTCTCCTGGACCAGGCCGAATGCGATGCCGATGACTGCGAACATCTGGAGCGCGCTGCGGAGCTGCGCGGGATCCGCTTGCTTTGCGCGCCTGTCGCGGACTTCTTCGCGCCGGACGAGACATTGGACTGGCCGCGTTTGGCCCAGGCGATCCTTGGCGAGCTGCGCCTCGGCCGGGGTGTCGCCTTCTGTTGTCTCGCCGGATATGGCCGCAGCGGCATGATGGCCGCGCGCGTGCTGATCGAGACCGGAATGCCGCCGGAGGACGCCATTGCTGCGGTGCGTGCTGCTCGGCCGGGCGCAATCGAAAGCGAGGCCCAGGTCTCCTACCTGCTGTTGTCCTCGCCATAGCGAGCGAGCAGCAATTCGAGATGCGCCGCATGCAGGCGAAACAGCTCCGATGCCGGCAGGCTTTCGGTCTTCTCGGCGGTCGCCGCGATTTCCTGAACCAGCAAGGCACGAACGAGCCCCGGATCGCGCTTCAGCCAGCTGACCCAGCTTCGCGCGATGCGGAAGAAGATCATGTCGTCCATCTGGCGCAGCGCCTCGTCGCCGATCAAGGCGTTGCGTGCCTCGTGGTGGGCGCGCCAGACGCCCCAGACATCCTTGACCGGGGATGTGTCACGCAGTCCTTCGGCCAATGAACGCAAGCGAGCATAGTCGGATCTGAGCGAAGCGGGGACCTGCAGCGGCACGAGATCGGCGATCAGGCCCGTCAGACCGATGCGGAAGCGCAGCATGTCGACGGCGTGGTGATCGACATAAGAAACGATGGTGCCGACGCCGTTTCGCGTCTCCGCGAGCTGTTCGTAGACAAGTCGCTGCAGGACCTGTCGGATCGGTGTCCGGCTGACGTGGAACTCCGCGGCGAGTGCCGCTTCGTGAATGACATGCCCTTCGTCATATTCACGCAGGCAGATGCGGTCGCGCACGATCTCGAAGATCACGTCGTTGCGCGAGCGGACCATCTGGCGAAGCTGCTGCGCCTCGGGGCTGGTGAGTTCGATCGTCATGGCTCTCCCTGTCGCAAGGCCGGGCTCAGCCGAGCTTGCCGGCGCCGTGCCCGAGTCGCCGTGCCCGTTCGGAGATCATCCAGCAGCAGAGGAAATAGAACAGCCCGATCGCAATGTTCGCCTCCAAAGCATAGGCCTGCCAGAGAGGATCGGCATATGCCATGCGGGCTGTCGAAAGCAAATCATGCATGCCGACGATGGCGACGAGCGAAGTATCCTTGAAGCTGCCGATGATCGTGTTCGTCATGCCGGGGACGGCCGTACGCAAGGCCTGGGGCAGCACGATCAGGCGGATGCGTTGCGCGGCGGTGAGGCCGAGGCTGGCCCCCGCCTCGACCTGTCCTTTTGGCAGCGCCTGCAAGCCGCCGCGAATGTCCTCCGCGAAATAGGCCGCATAGAAGAGGGTCAGCACGATCAGGATCGCGGCGACGGGTTCTATGGTCGCGCCTCGCGTCAGCAGCAGCGGCAAGACGAAAATGCCGGCGAACAAGACTGCGACCATCGGAATGGCGCGCACCGTCTCGATATAGGCGACGGCAGCAAGGTTCAGCGCGCGATGCTGCGACCAGCGAGCCAGCGCCAGCAGGATGCCGAGCGGAAACGCCGCGGCCATCGTGAAGGCAGACAGGAACAGCATCAGGGGCAAGCCGTTCCAGCGGTGGGATTCGACGAAGGGCAGGCCTGCGAAGCCGCCGCGCAGAAGCAGGTAGGAGAGCACTGCGGTGCCCGCCACCATCGCTGCCCGGATCGCAAGCCTCATCGGAACCAGCGCGAAGACGAGGATTGTTATGGTGATCAGGCCGGAGGCGAGATGCGCGCGCCAGCGCTCGGTGGCCGGGTAGGTCCCGGTCAGGACGAGATTGGCCTTCTCGCTGAGAAATGCCCAGCAGGCTCCCGAGGCATTCAGGCAGTCGCCCCGGTTGCCGGAGAACGGGACCGCTTCGAGCACTATCCAAGTCAGCGCGCCCCAGGCGAGCAGGACCAGAAGGGCGAGCGTGACGACGGTCAGGGCTGCGTTCCACCAGCCCGAGAACAGATTCTGGCGCAGCCAGCCCAGAATGGGCGCTAACCCTTGCCGGGAAGGGGCATGCGAGCGGGCGGCCATCTCGACTGTCAGCGTCATTCTCAGCGCGCCTTCAGCCGGAAGGCATGGTTGCACCAGTTCACCAAGGCCGAGATCAGCAAGTTCGCGATCAGGAAGAAGGCGGCCACGAGCGCCATGAGTTCGATCGGGCGGAATGTCTGATTCACCGATGTGCTCACCACGCTCAGCAAATCGGAGTATCCGATCGCCAGCGCGATCGAGGTGTTCTTCAGCAGGTTGGAGTATTGATTGCCGAGCGGCGGCGTGATGACGCGCAGTGCCTGGGGCAGCACGATGAGCCGCATCGTCTTCAACCAGTCGAGACCCAGGGCTTGCGCGGCCTCGCGCTGTCCACGCGAGGTGGCGATGATCCCGCCACGCACGATCGCGCCGATCTGCCCCCCGTGATAGACCGACAGGGCCACCACAAGGGCGGTGAACTGCAAGGACAGGCTCACGCCCCCGGAGACGTTGAAGCCTGTCAGCTTCGGCACCGACCAGGTGATATGCAGTGTATCTGTCAGGTCGAGCGCGGCGTAGAGGCTTGCCGCCGCAGCGACCACGGGCAGGAAGACCGGGCGGAGCTCACCTGTGCGGTCCTGATGTAGCCGGGCGGCGCGGATCCACAGGAGCGCTCCGACGAGCCAGAGGCAGGCTGCGATCGCAAGCGCCTGGCCGCCCTGGTCGATGATCGGCCAGGGCAGCACGAGACCGCGATTGCTCAGCATCGCGCCGAAGGGGCTGGTCCAGGCCGAGCGAATATGGGGCAGACTGCGCACCATCGCGACATAGAGCGCGATCACGATCAGCAGCTTCGGCAGGTTGCGCAACAACTCGACATAGGTGCGCGCCAAGGTGCGCACGAGCCAGTTGGAGCTGGTCATGGCGATGCCGACGAACAGCCCGATACCGCTTGCCAGAACGAGGATGAGGGCTGCAGCCGCGAGGGTGTTCAAGATGCCGACGAGCAGCACGCGGGCATAGGTGTCGCGGGGCGAATAGCCGATCAGGCTTTCGCTGACATCGAAACCCGCTTCCTGCCAGAGGAACGAGAAGTCGATCTCCAGTCCCGCAGCCGCGAGGTTCGCGGAGACATTGCGAGCAGCGAGGAGACCGAGAAGTACGATGCCGAGCACTGTCGCCGCCGGCCAGAGCACCGCCGCGAGTTGCTCTCGCAATATCCGTGGCGGAGGCGACATGGAACTGACTGCTTTGGGCCGAGGGGCTGACATGGACTCCATAGTGATATAGCTGTACACAGCTATATCACCGAGTCAATCAATGGGCATTGCGGGCCTTGCGCTCAGCCTCGGAGAGTGCCGTTTGGACAAGTCAGCCGCGAGGCCAGCATCGATCATCGCGCTGCCCGGAATCGCCGGAACGCTGGTGCTGGCCCCCTGTCCGGGACTGTGGCGAGGGCGCCTCTTGCCAGGCGCCGATTCCATGCTGTCACTCGCCCAGGATCTGGATCATCTCGCCAGGCTCGGAGCCGGCGGGCTTCTCAGCCTCGTCGAGGCGCATGAACTGCCCTGCGAGAAAGAGCTGTTCTCAATGGCTGTCCGGGATGCCGGATTGGAGTGGGCCCATGCGGCCATTCCGGACTACAGCGCGCCGACTGCGGCCTTCGCCGAGGACTGGCAGAGGCTTGCGCTGTTGCGTCGTCTCGTGGCGGGGGAGAACTGGGCCATCCATTGCAAGGCGGGGCTTGGGCGCACCGGAACGGTCGCGGCACTGCTTCTCATTGAAAGTGGCCTCGAAGCGGATGCCGCGATCGCAAAAATCCGGCATGAGCACGCAGCCGGCGCGATCGAGACCCCGGCGCAGGTCGAATACCTGATCGCTCATGCTCGGTCCTGTGATGCGGGCTGTCGAGGCTCGGGCGTGACGAAGGCCTGAGCGCCGGCTTCTGTCGACCGCTCAGGCTGGCTTCTCGTCTGCGAGCACGATCGCGGTCGTCAGGTCGGCGACATGCGGCATCGATGCGATCTCGTCACGCACCGAATTCAACGCACGGGTCGTCTCCGCTTCGATCTCGGCGATGACGTCGATCTCGCCGCCGATAGAGTAGCACCGTCTGACCGCTGGGAGCACGGCTATGCGATCCACTGTGTCGCGTGCCGGCGTCTTGGCGAGGCGGATGATCAGGAAGGCGCGGAACGCGTCGGCACCTGAACTGCCTTCCATGACGGTTGCCTTGTACCCGCGGATGGTGCCGTCCGTCTCCATCCTGGCGATGCGCTCGCGCACGGAGCTGCGAGCAAGCCCGACGCTTCCGGCAATCGTCTTGATCGGCAGCCGCGCATTGTCCTGGAGCAGCCGCAGAATCTTCGCGTTCTTTTCGTCCATCGCCATCAAGGGCTCGCAGATATCGGTGTGGCGGCGATAGCAGGTTGCTACCGCCACAATGGCGGCAAAACCGCCAATTGGAGCAGCGCGGCCGCCACAGCATCAATGTCAGATTGATGGTGGAGCGACAATTCGGAAAGCCTGCGATGACCTTCGTCAATCACCCACGCCCGACATTCTCCCTCGAGGAAGCTGCGGAGGTCTTGCGGAAGCGCTTCGGCGTCGTCGGCCGCCTCGATGGCCTGCCCAGCGAACGCGACCAGAATTTTGACGTTCGCGGGGACGATGGGCAGCGGTTCATCCTCAAGATCGTCAATGCGGCAGAGCCTCCGACCGCGATCGAGTTCCAGACCGCGCTGCTGCGGCATGTCGAAATCAACGATCCGACCTTGCCGACGCCGCGAGTGGTGCCGACGTGCGATGGGCTGGAATTCGGGCTTTTGACCGGCCGCGGCGGCGAGCGTCATTGCGTCCGTCTCGTCACCTATCTCCCTGGCACGCCGCTGGCCGAGGTTGCCAAGACGCCGGAAACGCTGCGCGATATCGGCCGTGTCCTCGGGCAGCTCGATCGGGTGCTCGGCAGCTTCGGCCATCCCGGCGCGCATGTCGCCTTTGATTGGGAGATCCGCGAGACGCCGCGTGCGCGCCAGCGCCTGTCTCATGTGGCCGATGCGGCGCAGCGGCGCTGCCTGGAGAGCGTGCTCGACGCCTATGATTCCCGGGTCGCGCCGACGCTCAGGCGACTGCGCCATGGTGTCATCCACAATGACGCCAATGACTGGAACCTGTTGGTCGCTGATCCGGCTGAGGGCGCGATCGCAGGCCTTATCGATTTTGGTGACGCGGCCCATTCGCCGCTTATCGCCGAGCTCGCCGTTGCCTGCACTTACGCGATGCTCGGCGAGAAGAGCCCGATCGAAACCGCCGCCACGGTCGCCGCAGGCTACCACGCGGAACTGCCGCTGCAGGACGCGGAATTCGACATCCTGATCGATCTGATCGCCGCACGGCTGGCGGTGAGCGTGTCGATTTCGGCGACGCGCCACGCCGAAGCGGTTGAGAATCCCTATCTCCTCGTCAGCGAAAGGCCGGCCTGGATTCTCCTGGAGCGGCTCGGCAAGGTCGATCGCCGTATCGCCACGGCGATCCTGCGCAATGCCTGTGGCCTCGAAGCGACGCCCGGCGCGGGGCGCCTGCGGGGCTGGCTGGCCGCAAACCGCAGGAAGCTGGCGCCGCTCATGCAGCCGCATCCGGCGCGCCAGCAGAAGCATGTGGTCGATCTCGGCAATCCCGAGGCGCCACTGGCACGGGCGAGCGCGGCGCAGGATCATGCGACCGCCGATCGGGCCTATGCCGATCTGCAGAGAGAACACGGCTTTACGCTCGGCCTCGGGCCGCATGGCGAACTGCGCACCGTCTATACGGCGCCCTTCTTCGACTCGACCCTGATCGATGGCGTGCGCCGCAACATCCATCTTGGCCTCGATATCTTTGCGCCTGCGGGTACGCCGCTCTTCACCCCGCTGCCGGCAAGGGTCGTGGCCGCAACGATCAATCCTGCGCCGCAAGATTATGGCGGGCTCTTGCTGCTCGAGCATGAGCCGGAACCCGGACTGCGCTTCCGGAGCCTCTGGGGGCACCTGGACCATGCTTCGGTTCGCGACCGGCATGTGGGCGAAGAACTGCCGGCCGGCGCCAGTGTCGCGCGGCTTGGTGACTACGCAGAGAATGGCGGCTGGATACCGCATCTCCATCTGCAACTCGTCGCCTCGGATTATGACGACGTCAGCGTCATTCCGGGCGTTGGCGAGGCGGCATTCCGCGGCGTCTGGGACGACCTCTTTCCTTCGCCCTATGATTTCGCGGGCCTGCCGCCGGAGACCTTCGACAGGTCTGGGCAGGAAAAGGATGCGCTGCAGGCGGCGCGCAAGAAGCGACTCGGCCCCAATCTTTCGCTCTCCTACCGCAGGCCGCTCAAGATGGTTCGCGGCGAAGATGTCTGGCTGATCGACGAGACCGGCCGCGCCCATCTCGATTGCTATAACAACGTCGCCCATATCGGGCATTGCCACCCGCGTGTGGTGGACGCGATCACGCGGCAGGCCCAGCGCCTGAACACCAACACGCGCTATCTCCACGACAACATCATCGACTACACGGAACGCTTGGCGAAGACGCTGCCGCGCGAGCTTGATACGTTCTTCGTGGTGTGCACGGGGAGCGAGGCGAACGAACTCGCCCTGCGCGCGGCGCGAGCCCATACGCGCCGAAGCGACATGATCGTCCTGGACTGGGCCTATCACGGCCACACGCAGGGTCTGATCGACATCAGCCCCTACAAGTTCAAGCGCAAGGGAGGCAGCGGGCGGCCGGAGCATACGCATGTGCTGCCCGTCGCTGATCCCTATCGCGCACCGGCGGATTGGCCGGAAGGCGAGATCGGCAAGCGCTATGGCGAGTATGCTTGCGGGATCATCGACCGGCTTGTGAAGGACGGGCATGCGCCCGCCGCCTTCATCGCCGAAACGATCCCAAGCGTCGCCGGGCAGGTCTTCCTGCCGCCGGGATATCTTGGTGCGATCTATGACGCCGTCCGTCGCGCCGGTGGCCTGTGCATCGCGGATGAGGTTCAGGTGGGCTTTGGCCGCGTCGGTCAAACGATGTGGGCCTTCGAGGAACACGGTGTCGTGCCGGACATCGTCTCCATGGGCAAGCCGATCGGCAACGGCCATCCCCTTGCCGTTGTCGCGATGCGCCGCGAGATCGCGGAGCGCTTCGCCAACGGCATGGAGTATTTCAATACGTTCGGCGGCAATCCGGTGTCCTGCGCGGCGGGGCTCGCCGTCCTCGACGTGCTCGAAGAAGAGCGTCTCCTGCCGAACGCCGTGGAGCAGGGTGACTATCTCCTCGCCGGCATGCGCAAGCTGATGGATCGTCATTCGATCATTGGCGACGTGCGCGGGCGGGGCCTGTTCCTTGGTCTTGAGCTCGTGCGGGACCGCTCAACCAAGGAGCATGCCGGTGAACCCGCTTCGGCCATCGTCAATCGGGCCGGGGAGCTCGGCGTGCTGATGGGGACGGACGGCCCCTTCGACAACGTCATCAAGCTCCGCCCCCCCATGACCTTCCGGCGCGAGCATGCCGACATCCTGCTCGAGACCCTGGATGAGGCCATGCGCGACACGTTGGGCTGAAGCCGCTGATCGACGCACCGATCAGGACGAGGCGTGTAGCTCGCTGATACAGGCCCGGCGGTGGGCAACCTCCGCCGGGGCACCGCAATCTTGGGTGCGCCTGCGCAATCCTGCTGCGATGGTGATCCGCGTACTCCCCTGCCCTGACGCCGAAGACAGCTTATCACGCGAATTAGACGATACTTCTAATTTAGACTTTTTTGTCTTCTTTGCTTGTGCTAGAAGCTCGTACCCGCGTTTGGACGAGCGTCATGAAGATCGAAGAATTCAGCCTGGAGCGGATCCAGTCGCTTTACGAGAACACTGTCGAGTTCAATCTCTCGGATAGCGGCGTTCATCCCTACAGCTTGAACGGACTGCTCGACGACGGCCAGCGCAATGCGTTGCTCGATGTCGAACTGGGCTATGGCTGGACGAACGGGGCCGTCGAGTTGCGCGAAGCGGTGGCACGGCTCTATCGCGGTCGGACCTCCGACGAGGTCATCGTCACCAATGGCTCGGCCGAGGCCAATTTCCTGATGGTGATGTCGCTGCTCGAGCCTGGCGACGAGATCGTCGTCTTCGTGCCCAACTATCTGCAGATCTGGGGCTGGGCCCGGGCGATCGGGGTCACGGTGAAGGAAGTCGCGCTGCGCGAGGAGCTGGGCTGGACCCCGGATCTCGACGACGTCCGCAAGGCCGTTTCGCCTCGCACCAAATTGATGACGATCTGCCACCCGAACAACCCGACCGGCAGCCTGCTTTCGCGCGAGACGATGGACGGGCTCGTCGCGATTGCCCGCCAGCACGGCACCTATCTGCATGCCGACGAGGTCTACAAGGGCGCCGAGCTCGAGGGCGACGAACCGCCCAGCTTCGCCGACCTCTACGAAAAGGCGATCATCACCAGCGGCCTGTCGAAGGCGATGGCATTGCCCGGCCTGCGGATCGGCTGGCTGGTCGGCCCAGCCGCCGATATCTACGCCGCCTGGCAACGCAAGGACTATACCTCGATCACCACGAGCGCGATCAGCGAGTATGTCGCCCGCATCGTCGTCGAACCGGCCAAGCGCGCCGAGATCCTGCAGCGCAGCAAGACCATCCTGCGGCAGAACCTGGCGCTCCTGACCAACTGGGTCGAGCGCAACAGCGAGTTCTTCTCCTTCGTTCCACCCAAGGCCGGCGGCATGGCCTTCGTGAAATATGCGCATTCGATGAACTCGACGGAGCTCGTGCATCGGTTGCGCGAGGAACGCGGCATCATGCTCCTGCCCGGAGATGTCTATGGTCTCGACGGCTATATCCGTATCGGAATCGGGGCTCCGGGCGATCACCTGGAGGCTGGTCTCGAACGCCTGAGCGACTATCTGAAGTCGCAGCCGCGCTAGACCGGGGCTGCCAAGGACCTGGATCATGCCGACTGAACTCATGGCCTATGCGCCGATTTGCGACGCCGTCGCCCTGCTGTTCCGTCCCTATGCCGAGGTCGTGCTGCACGATCTCGGCTTGCAGACCGTGGTCCATATCGCCGGCAACTTCTCGCAGCGCGTGCTGGGCGAGCCGTCGCTCCTGAACGAGATCGGTTTTGACGCGGCCGAGACGACGATCGGTCCCTATGAAAAGATCAACTGGGACGGCCGCCGGATCAAATCGATCAGCGTCATCCTCACCGCCAATGGCGCGGCGATCGGCGTGCTGTGCATCAATGTCGACGTCTCGCACTTCCATGCGGTGATGCAGACGCTCAGCGCACTCGTGGCCGTGCCTGCCGGAGCCGACAAGCCGCCCGTCCTGTTCAAGGAGGATTGGCATGAGCGCATCAACGAATATATCCAGCAATGGACGCAGGAGCGCGGCCTGATCGTCACCGCGCTGAGCCGCGAACAGAAGCGGCAACTGGTGGCCGACCTTGCCGCGAGCGGCGCCTTTGGCGGACGTAAGGCTGCAGCCTATATCTCACGTGTCCTCGGGCTCGCGCGCGCCACCGTCTACAACTACCTGAATCAGGCGAACGGACCGACCGATGCTTGATCTGGCACGGGCCCAGATCGAAGCCGCCATTGATCTCGACCGGGCCATCCTGGCACTGGAGGAGGGGTTCAAGGCTGCCTCGGCAGGGCGGGTGCAGATGCCGCCCGTCGGCTATCTCGGCTTTCCCGCGCATCACGGCGACTGCCATATCAAATTCGGTCACATCACCGGGGACCCGATCTTCGTGGTGAAGATCGCGACCGGTTTTTACGACAATCCGCGGCGTGGCCTGCCGACCAGCAGTGGCATGATGATCGCGCTCTCGGCCGAGACCGGCGCAGTCGTGGCGATCCTGCGTGATGAGGGCTGGCTGACCGATCTGCGCACCGGGCTCGCCGGTGCCATTGCGACCAGGGCCGGAGCCCGCAGCGACGCGCGCCGCATCGGCATTGTCGGTGCCGGCACGCAGGCCCGCTTTCAGATCCGTGCTGCCGCCCATCTCATGCGCGAACGAGCGCTGCAATTCGCGATCTGGGCCCGTTCTGCGGAGCGCGCTGAAGCGGTGCGGGCGGAACTGCTGCGCGAAGGCATCGCTGTTGCCCTCGCGACTTCACCTGAGGCTCTCTGCGCCGAGGCGGACGCCATCATCACGACGACGCCGGCCACGAGCCCTCTGCTCAAGGCGGTATGGATCCGCCCGGGCACGCATATCACGGCGATGGGCGCAGATGCGCCAGGCAAGCAGGAGCTCGAGAGCGGCCTCATTGCGGCTGCCGATATCAGAATCGCCGATTCCCTCGATCAATGCCTCGACCATGGCGAATTCGCCGCCGCGGCGCGCGAGGGACTGATCGAGGGCAGAGCTTGCGTCGAACTTGGTGCGGTCCTTGCCGGAAACGCGATCGGGCGTAACGACGCCCGCGACATCACGATTGCTGATCTGACCGGGCTTGCCGTTCAGGACATCGCGATCGCACGCGTCGTCCTTGAAGGCTGCGGCGCCTCACCGAGGCCGGCCCGAGATCCGGTGCGCAGATCGAAATAAGCCGGCTAATTAATTGCTGCAGGTCGCGCTAGAAGGAGGCCTGGTCCGATTTCGCGCGGCGCGCCAGCATCTGAAAGATGGCGGCTGACGCCGCGACCATCCGTTCGAAATGATCGATCTCGATGTTCTCGTTCGGCGCATGCAGTTGCGCCCCGTGATGGGTGAGGCCGATCCCGAACACGTCGGTGCCGAGATGATCGATGAAGGGGTGGGCGGTGCCCGACGCCGGGGAACTCGGCTGGACGATCGCGGGGCGGCCGAATTCAGTTTCGAGAATCTCCGCGCAGGCGGCGACGAACCAGTGACCGGCGTCGCTGCGCACCGGCCTGACAATGGCGTCGTGAACGATGACCTCGATATCCGCCATGCTGATGCGTTCGAGATGGCTCCGCACGAGCTCGACGACGCGTGTCGGAGTTTGATCGGGCACAAGCCGGAAATCGAGCTTGGCGAAGGCTTCCGCGGGCAGCACCGTCTTGGCTCCCTCTCCATGATATCCGCCGCCAATGCCGTTGACGTTGAGGCAAGGTGCGAAATTCATCGCGGAGAAGAAATTCTGGCCGTCGACGCCGCTCAGCGTACGCTCTCCGCCCGTTGCGGCACTGACGCTGGCAAGCGAGAAGGGCGGTGACAGTGCGGCAGTGCGCTCGGCAGCAGACGGCGCCCGCACATCCTCATAGAAGCCATCGATCGTGATCCGCCCTGCGGCATCGCGCATGGACGCGACGGCAGCGCAGATGCGCCAGAGCGCGTTGTCGTAGACCGCCCCGTAGCTCGAATGCAGGTCGCCTCTCGCGGTGCGGCAGCGCAGCTCGATCGCGGTGATGCCCTTGAAGCCGCACAGGATGACGGGCCGGCCAGAGGCATCGATCTCGCCGAACTCCCACCAGCACAGATCGGCACGTTCACCGGCGAAGCGCTTCGCCAGGAAGCCATCGAGCGACGGGCTTCCGATCTCCTCCTCGCCATCAACGATCCAGATCAGCCGGAACGGAAGCGACCCGCCCTGCTGCGCCCGGAAGCGGCGCCAGCCGGCGAGACGGCTGGCGAACTCGCCCTTGTCGTCGGCAGCGCCGCGGCCAAAAAGGCGACCGTCGCGCTCGGTCAGGGCGAAGGGCGGGCTCAGCCAGAGCGCCTCGTCGCCCTCCGGTTGCACGTCGGAGTGATTGTAGATCACGACGGTCAGTGGTCCCTCGCCAGCCGTACCGACGACGAAGGGACCGACCGAGCCGGGGTGGATCTCGGTGACGAAGCCAGCTTCGTCGAGAAGATCCCGGACCAGCGTCGCCGCCTCGTTCAGGCAGCGCCCCTCGGCACTGACCGAGGGAATGGCGACGAGACGGGCAAGATCGTCCCGCCCACGGCTGACCGCGTCATCCACTGCATTCACCCCGCGTGGTGGACCAGAAACCGGTCGAGGCGCTTCAGCCCCTCGGCGAGCGTTTCGGTTGGCACACCGATGCCGATCCGGATGTGCTGTTCGATCCCGAACCAGCTGCCGGCGACGACGAAGACGCTTTCCTCCTCGCGAAGCAGGCGGGAGAATTCCTCGGACGGCAGGTTGAGCGGATAGCGCAGGAAGGCCATGCCGCCAGCCTCGGGCCGCTTCCACGACCAGCTGGGATGACGCGACATCCAGTCGCCGACGAGATCGGCATTGGTCCGCAGCAGATCGCGCCCGCGCGACAGGAGGCGGCCGCGCGTGTCGGGCTTCATGACGGCTGCCGCAAGGATCTGGCTCAGGATGCCGCTGCCGATCGTCGTATAGTCCTGACGCTCCGCGGCGCCGGCAACCACGTCGACGGGTGCGACGATCCAGCCGAGGCGCAGACCCGGACAGGCGAAGGATTTCGACAGGCTGCTCGTCACCACCAGTCGCGGATAGGTGCCCCAGAGGGTCTGGGTCTCCGGCCCGTCGATCTCGCCACCGCGATAGATCTCGTCCACCAACAGCCAGGCGCCACTCTGCCTTGCCGCAGCGACAAGAGCGTCGCGGCTCTGCTGCGTCAGCACGCTGCCGGTCGGGTTGGCCGGATTGGTGACGGCGATCACCTTGGCCCCCGATGCGGCTGCATCGAGGCAGGCCGGGTCGATCTGCCAGCCATTGTCGCCACTCAGCTCAAGACGCTGGACATCGAAACCGAGTGCGCGGCCAAGGCCGTCCACCTGCATGAAATTGGGTACGGCAAAGACAATGCGCTCGCCCGGCTCGACGAGCGTCATCAGCGCGATCATGGTCGCCTCGGAGGAGCCATTGGTGACCAGAACATTGGATGGCCCGGCTCCCGGATACCAGGAAGCGATATTCGCCCTCAGATCAGGCCGGCCATCGGTCCAGCCATAGCCCAGCGGCAGCTTGAGCAGATCCTGCATCTCGCTTGGCGCGAGGATGTCCTCGATCGCCCAGGGGTGAACGCCGCTTTCGGTGAGATTGATCTCCACCTCGTTCTCGAAGAGCGTCTGGTTCCGCTCCATCTGGAAGATGTCGAATTTCAAGGTTCATTCCTTCCATCGAACGGGAAGGCTGCGGCCCCTTGGAACGGCCGCGCTTCCCTGCAGTTTCGCACAGATGCCGGGCCTCAGAGCCAGCGCGCGTTTGCCCGCACGATCGCCTCGCGCACGACCTCGGGCGAGGTTCCGCCATAGCTGCGGCGGCTGTTCACCGAATGCTCCGGCGCAAGCACCGAATAGACCGTCTCCGTGATCCGCGGATCGACGTCCCGCATGGTCTCGATATCGAGCGCGCTCAAGGTGCAGCCCTTGGCCTCGGCCCTGGCAACGACCTTGGCGGTGATATGGTGGGCGTCGCGGAAGGGGATGCCGCCCTCGCGCACGAGCCAGTCGGCGAGGTCCGTGGCGGTCGGAAAGCCGCGCTCGAGGAAGCTGCGCATCTGGTCCGGGCGGACTGTCAGGTCGCGTATCATGCCGGTCGTCGCCTCGACGCAGAGCTGGACCGTCTCCAATGCGTCGAACATCGGCTCCTTGTCTTCCTGCATGTCCTTCATGAAGGTCATGGGCAGGCCCTTGATGGTCATGAGCAGGGCATTCAGCGAGCCGACCACGCGCCCGGTCTTGCCGCGCACGAGTTCGGCCGCATCGGGATTGCGCTTCTGCGGCATGATCGAGGAGCCGGTGGTGAAGGCGTCCGACAGGGCGATGAAACGGAAGCCGTCGCTGCACCACAAGGTTATCTCCTCGGCGATGCGCGAGAGATGCACGGCCAGCATCGAGCAGCAGAACAGCAGCTCGGCGATATGATCGCGCGAGGCGACCGAATCCATCGAGTTCTCGGTCGGGGCGGAGAAGCCGAGCTGTTCGGCCGTGAAATGCCGGTCGATGGGGAAGGCGGTCCCGGCCAGGGCCGCGGCTCCCAGCGGGCAGATATTGGTGCGCTCGCGAGAACCCGCCAGCCGCTGCCGGTCGCGGCCGAACATCTCGACATAGGCCATGAGGTGGTGGCCGAACGTGACGGGCTGCGCGACCTGCATATGGGTGAAGCCCGGCATCAGCGTCTCGACATGCTCGGCGGCGCGTTCGATCAGGGCGTGCTGCAATTCCTGCACGGCGGCATCGAGCCCGTCGATGGCATCGCGCATCCACAGGCGAACATCGGTAACGGCCTGGTCGTTACGGCTACGGGCGGTATGAAGCCGGCCGGCCGGCTCGCCCACGATCTCCTTCAGCCGCGCCTCGACATTCATGTGAATGTCCTCGAGATCAACGCTGAAGGTAAAGCGGCTCTCCTCGATCTCCTGGAGGATCTGGTCGAGCCCTGCCTGGATTGTCTGGTTGTCCGGCTCGCCGATGATGCCCTGCCGTGCCAGCATCCGGGCATGGACCTTCGAGGCGGCGATGTCCTGCCGGTAGAGGCGGTAGTCGAAGCCGATCGACGGATTGATCTTCCTCATGATCTCCGCCGGCGCCGTCGTGAAGCGTCCGCCCCACATCTTGTTGGCGCCACTCTTCTGCTCCGACATTTCTTCAGCTTCCTGTTATTCCGAACCTGGCGGGCCTGAACCCTGCGTGGATGGTGCAAGCCTCAGGCGCGGGATGGCCGACAGGAGCGGCAGGCGGCCGCCCTTTGCGTGTCGCTTGTTGGGTGTCACTTGGCGCTGCTCGTCCAGGATCTTGGCATAGGTGCGGCCCTCAATCCCCCGATCTTCCCGATCGTTGCGGGAGCCATAACAGGAGGTCAATAGACTGTAAATTCCAAATCAAATATTTTTGTCTAACATGAGATGTGACTGGCGCGGGGTGGTTTCGCCGTTGGCACGCCCGCAGCTCCTATCGGCCGATGCGCTCTCGTTGCGTGGCGCGCATCCGGTGCCGGAGCGGCGCTGAGACTGCCCGGATAATCCCATGACATGGCTGTCCTGGGGGCGGCCAATCGGCGTTCGGAACCTCTCAAAATCAGCTACCCACGCTCTTCGCATTCCAATAGGTTCAGCCTCAATCGGGACCATATTCCGGTCGGGCCGACGATCCTGCCGCGGGCAGGGCGGGTTCAGCGGAACTGGGCGCGGAACAACCCGGCCCGAGGGTCATGAGGTGGGAGAGCTGACCATGAAAAGAATCCTGTTCGCCACGCTGTCGGCGGCTGCCCTGATGACGGCGGCGCCGTTGTCAGCCAAGACGCTGGTCTATTGTTCGGAGGGCAGCCCGGAGAACTTCGCTCCGAGCATCAACACGACGGGTACGTCGTTCGACGCCAACACCCAGATCTATGACACACTCGTCCAGTTCGAGCGCGGCGGTACCAAGGTCCTCCCCGCTCTGGCCGAAAAGTGGACGGTTTCGGATGACGGGCTGGTCTACACGTTCAACCTGCGCAAGGGCGTGAAGTGGCACAATACCCGCGCCTTCAAGCCGACGCGTGACTTCAACGCCGACGACTTCATCTTCATGATCGATCGGCAGTGGAAAGAAGATAATCCCTATTACAAGGTCACCAGCTCGAACCATTCCTACTTCAACGACATGGGCATGCCCAAGCTGTTGAAGTCTGTCGAGAAGGTTGACGATTACACCGTCAAGATCACGCTGAACAATCCCGAGGCGCCGTTCCTGTCAGACCTTGCGATGCAATATGCGAGCATCCAGTCGAAGGAATATGCCGATGCGATGCTGAAGGCCGGCACCCCTGAGAAAATCGATCAGGACCCGATTGGAACCGGGCCGTTCTCCCTGGTGCAGTACCAGAAGGACGCGATCATCCGGTACAAGGCGTTCCCGGACTACTGGGCCGGCAGGGCCAAGATCGACGACCTGATCTTTGCCATCACGCCGGATGCCTCGGTCCGCTGGGCCAAGCTTCAGAAGGGCGAATGCCATGTCATGCCCTATCCGAATCCGGCTGATCTCGACGCGATGAAGAAGGACGCCAATGTCCAGATCCTGGAGCAGCCGGGCCTGAACATCGGCTATCTCGCCTATAACACCACCAAGAAGCCGTTCGACGACGTCAAGGTGCGCCATGCCGTCAACATGGCGATCAACAAGAAGGCGATCATCGATGCCGTCTATCTGAGCAGCGGCGTCGCGGCGACCAATCCGATCCCGCCGTCGATGTGGTCTTACAACGAGACCGTCAAGGACGATCCCTTCGATCCCGAGGCCGCCAAGAAGGCGCTTGCCGAGGCGGGCTATCCGAACGGCTTCGAGATGGATCTCTGGGCCATGCCGGTACAGCGGCCGTACAACCCCAACGCCAAGCGCATCGCCGAACTGATGCAGGCGGATCTCGCAAAGGTCGGCATCAAGGCCGAGATCAAGACCTTCGAGTGGGGCGAATACCGCAAGCGCTTGCAGGCGGGCGAGCATCAGGCCGGCATGTTCGGCTGGACCGGCGACAATGGCGATCCGGACAACTTCCTGCACACGCTGCTCGGTTGCGATGCTTCGAAGAACAATGGCGGCAACGTCGCGAAGTTCTGCCATCAGCCCTTCGAGGAGCTCGTTCAGAAGGCCAAGAAGATCACGGATACGGAGCAGCGCGCCGAGCTTTATCGCCAGGCCCAGGTGATCTTCAAGGAGCAGTCGCCCTGGTTCACGATCGCGCATGCGGTGCAGCTGAAGCCGGTCCGCAAGGAAGTGAAGGACTTCAAGCTGTCCCCGTTCAGCCGGCATACCTTCTATGGCGTTGACATCAATTGAGGCCCTGGCCTGACTGATGCATTGATTGGGGCGCGGCCGAGAGGCTGCGCCCCTTTTTACATCGGGAGAGCGTGATGAATATCCGACATTTCGCAGCGGCCGCTGCCGTTGCCCTGGCTTTGCAGGCTGGCGCGGCCGCGGCTCAAACGCTCGTCGTCTGCTCCGAGGCAAGCCCGGACTTCCTCAATCCGCAGTTCTCCTCGCAGAACACGGCTTATGACGTGGCGGCCCAGATCTATGATCGCCTGGTCGCCACCGAGCGCGGCGGCTCCCAGATCATCCCGAGCCTTGCCGAATCCTGGACCATTTCCGAGGACGGGCTGACCTATACGTTCAAGCTGCGCAGTGGCGTGAAATGGCACGCGAACAAGGCGTTCATGCCGACACGCGGCTTTACCGCCGATGACGTGGTCTTTTCGTTCCAGCGCATGTTCGACGAGAACCACCCCTACCATAAGGTCGGCAGCACCAATTATCAGTTCTTCAACGAGATTGTCCGGCCCAGCCTGAAGGCCGTCGAGAAGGTCGATGACCAGACCGTCCGGCTCATCTTGTCACGGCCTTACGCACCCTTGCTCAGCGCGCTCTCGGTCGAGCCCATGTCGATCCTGTCGGCGGAGTATGGCGATGCGATGCTGAAGGCGAGTACGCCTGAGCTGGCCAATCAGGCGCCGATCGGCACCGGCCCGTTCTCGTTGCTGGCCTACCAGAAGGATGCCACGATCCGCTTCCGCGCGGTGCCTGACCACTGGACCAAGGCGGCAGGCAACCGGGACCGCATGGCACTGGTCAACGACCTGATCTTCGTGATCACGCCGGATGCCTCGGTGCGGTTCGCCAAGGTGAAATCGGGCGAATGTCAGATCGCACGCTATCCGAATCCCGGCGACCTGCCGGCGATGCGGACGGATCCGAATCTGACGATGCTCTCCGGCAGCATCGCCGATCAGAGCTTCCTCGCCTTCAACCAGCAGAAGAAACCCTTCGACGACAAGCGGGTACGCGAGGCGCTGGTCTATGCGACCAACATCCCTGCGATCATCGATGCGGTCTATCAGGGCACCGGCAAGCAGACGGCCGCGATCGTTCCGCCATCGCTCTGGTCGCATCACGAAGGCTTGAAGCCGCGCCCCTATGATCCGGAGAAGGCCAAGGCCCTACTCACGGAGGCGGGCCTGCCGAACGGCTTCAAGACCACGCTCTGGGCCATTCCCGTCGTCCGCGCCTATATGCCGAACGGACGCCGCGCGGCCGAATTGATCCAGGCAGACTGGGCGAAGATCGGCGTCCAGGCTGAGATCCAGAGTTTCGAATGGGGCGAGTATCTCAAGCGCGGCCGCGCCGGCGACCATGAGGTCGGCATGTTCGGCTACACCTGGGACTATCCGGATCCGAGCCAGATCCTGCTGTCGGGCTGGCATTGCGATGGCGTGAAATCCGGGGCCAACCGAGCTCGCTGGTGCAACAAGGAATTCTCCGACCTCCTGACCAAGGCCAATACGATCACGGATCAGGGCGAGCGCACCAAGATGTTCCGACGCATGCAGGAGATTTTCCAGGACGATGTCGGAGGTCTGCTCTTTGCCAACGCGCAGGCCTTCACGCCGGTGCGCAAGGACGTGAAAGACTACAAGATCCACTTCTTCGGCGGTCAGCCCTTTACCGGTGTGTCGCTGGCGAACTGACGTTGACATCCGGGCGTGGAGAGGCGAACCGCGCCCGAATACGACTGGTGGCGGGGGCGCAGTGTCATGCGGATCTATATTTCGGCGGATATCGAGGGCATCGCTGGTGTCGTGACGCGCGAGCACACGCGGCCCGAAGGGTTTGAGTATCAGTCGGCCCGTGTCTGGATGACCGACAGCGTTGCTGCCGCCGCCAACGCCGCCTTCGCGGCCGGGGCGAGCGATGTCGTGATCAGCGACAGCCATGGCAACGCGCAGAACCTGCTGCTGGACCGCCTGCCCAAGGCGGTCCAGGTCGTCCGCTCCTGGCCGCGCCCGCTCTCGATGATGCAGGGCATGGAGGAAGGCACGTATGCCGGCGCGCTTTTCATCGGCTACCACGCGGGCGCCACCAATCCGGACGGCATTCTGGCGCACACCTTTCGCAGCGCCTCGCTGCGCGAGGTTCGCGTCAATGGCGTCTCGGCCCCGGAATCGATGATCAATGCCGCGATCGCCGGACATTTCGGCACGCCCGTGCTGCTGGTCAGCGGCGATGATGTCTGCATCGAGGAGACCAGGGCGCTCCTGCCCGATATCGAGGCCGTCACGGTCAAATGGGCGCATAGCCGCCTCTCGGCGCGCACGCTGATGCCGGAGGCCTCGTACGAGTTGATCGCCGAGGGCGTGCAGCGCGCCATCGCCCGGCGGGCGAGGATCGCGCCCTATCGGTTGCCGGGGCCGATCACGCTGGAACTCAGCTTCCTCTATCGGCAGCCGGTCGAGTTCCTCGTCATGCTCAAGGGCATCGAGCGCCTCGACGCGTTCACGGTGCGCTACATCGCCGACGACATCCTCGATTTGCAGCGTTTCCTGGTATTCGCATTAGGATATAGTTCTAATTTGCAATAGCAGGACGAAACATCCCGTTCGCGGTCCATGCTTCAGGCCGCCGGTACCCCGACAAGACTGGCTCATCCATGCTGCGTTTCATCCTGACCCGGGTCAGCCTGGTGATTCCGACTTTCATCGGGATCACGCTGCTCGCCTTCTTCCTGATCCGGCTGGTCCCGGGTGATCCGATCGAAACCATGGCCGGCGAGCGTGGCATCGATCCGGCCCGCCACGAGTTGCTGCGCAAGGAGTTCGGCTTCGACAAGCCGATTCTGACGCAATACGGCATCTATATCAGCCGCGTCCTGCAGGGCGACCTCGGGAAGTCGATCGTGACGCGCGAAAGCGTCATCTCGGAATTCTCCGCGCTGTTCCCGGCGACGATCGAGCTCGCGCTGTGCGCCATCTTCCTGGCGCTGGCGATCGGCCTGCCGGCCGGCATCCTGGCCGCGGTCAAACGCAATTCGATCTTCGATCACGGTGTCATGGGCCTGTCCCTGACCGGTTATTCCATGCCGATCTTCTGGTGGGGGCTGCTGCTGATCCTGCTGTTCTCCGTTCAACTGGGCATCACCCCGGTCTCCGGCCGCATCGCCGTGCAGTACTATATCGAGCCCGTGACCGGCTTCCTGACGATCGACAGCCTGCTGGCAGGCGATTTCGACGCTTTCAAGTCGGCGCTGTCGCATCTCGTGCTGCCGGCGATCGTTCTGGGCACGGTTCCGCTTGCGGTCATCGCCCGGATGACGCGTTCCGCCATGCTCGAAGTGCTCGGCGAGGACTATATCCGCACGGCGCGCGCCAAGGGCATGGCGCCTCTCAGGGTCATTGGGCTGCACGCGCTACGCAACGCGCTGATACCGGTGGTGACGGTCATCGGCCTGCAGGTCGGCGTGCTGTTTACCGGCGCGATCCTCACCGAGACGATCTTCTCCTGGCCCGGGGTCGGTAAATGGCTCATCGAGGCGATCAGCCGGCGCGACTATCCGGTCCTGCAGGGGGGCACCCTGCTGATCGGCGTCGTCGTCATGAGTGTCAACCTGCTGGTCGATCTGCTTTACGGCCTGATCAATCCACGCATCAGACATGCGCGCTGAAGGACCTGTGATCGTGACATGGCTGATTTCTTCGCGGGATGCTGACAGATGACCGCCGAAACGCTTGAAGCCCCCTCCGCCGTTGTGCCGGCTGGCACGCCGCCTCATCCGTTGCGCGAATTCTGGAGCTATTTCAGCGCCAATCGCGGCGCGGTTGCCGGGCTGGTCGTCATCGTCGCGGTGCTGCTGATGGCGGTGTTCGCCGATATCCTTGCGCCGCACTCGCCCTATCTCACCAACAATGCCGTCTTCCTCAAGCCGCCCTTCTGGCAGGAGGGAGGATCGCTGGCCTATCCGCTCGGCACCGATGCAATCGGCCGTGACATCCTGTCCCGTCTGCTCCACGGCGCCCGTCTCTCGCTGGTGATCGGCATCGTGGTCGTCGCCATCGCCATGGCGGCAGGCATCGTGCTTGGCCTGGTCGCCGGCTTCTTCAAGGGCATCACCGAAATCGTCATCATGCGGCTGATGGACATCGTCCTGACGATGCCGAGCCTGCTGCTCGCCATCGTCATCGTCGCGATCCTCGGGCCGGGCCTGATGAACGCGATGCTGGCGGTCGCCATCGTGGTGCTGCCGCATTATGTCCGCATCACGCGCGCGGCGGTGATCGCCGAGACCTCCAAGGACTATGTCATCGCGGCGCGCGTCAGCGGTGCCGGCACGCTGCGCCTGATGTTCAAGGAAGTGCTGCCGAATTGCGCTGCCCCCTTGATCGTCCAGGCGACGCTCGGCATCTCAACCGCGATCCTCGACGCGGCGGCGCTCGGCTTCCTCGGCCTCGGCGCGCAGCCGCCGACGCCGGAATGGGGCACGATGCTGGCCGATGCGCGCGAATTCGTGCTGCGCGCCTGGTGGGTCGTCACCCTGCCGGGCCTGATGATCCTGATCACCGTGCTGGCGTTCAACCTGCTCGGTGATGGCCTTCGCGATGCCCTCGATCCCAAACTGAAGCGCTGACCATGCCGCTGCTCGAAGTTGAGAATCTGAGTGTCGAGTTCCCGACCTCTTCGGGGGTGATGCGGGCGGTCGACGGTGTCAGCCTGTCGCTCGAGGAAGGAGAGATCCTCGGGGTCGTCGGCGAGTCCGGTTCAGGCAAGAGCGTCACCATGCTGGCGCTGATGGGGCTCGTTGCATATCCCGGCCGAATCAAGGCAGACCGCCTCGCCTTTGCCGGTCGCGACCTGCTCTCGATCTCCGATCGGGAGCGCCGGAAGCTCACCGGCAAGGATGTCGCGATGATCTTCCAGGAGCCGAGCACCAGCCTCAATCCCTGCTTCACCATCGGCTTCCAATTGGCCGAGACGCTGAAGGCGCATGAGGGGATGGACAGCAAGGCGGCGCGCCGACGCAGCATCGAGCTGCTCGAACAGGTCGGGATCCCTGCGCCGGAAAGTCGCCTCAAGGCCTTTCCGCATCAATTGTCCGGCGGCATGAACCAGCGCGTCATGATCGCCATGGCGATCGCCTGCAATCCCCGGCTGCTGATCGCCGACGAGCCGACGACGGCGCTCGACGTCACCATCCAGGCGCAAATTCTCGATCTGCTGATGTCGCTGCAGAAGGAGCGCCGCATGGCGCTCGTCCTGATCACCCACAATATGGGCGTGGTCGCGGAGACTGCGCAGCGCATCATGGTGATGTATGCCGGGCAGGTGATGGAGGAGCGCAATGTGGCGTCTCTCTTCGCCGCACCCCAGCATCCCTATTCCGCCGCGCTTCTTGCCGCTTTGCCGGAGCGCAGCGAAGGCGAACACCGGCTTGCGACGATTCCAGGCATGGTTCCCGGCCCGCATGACCGCCCGCAGGGGTGCCTGTTCAGTCCGCGCTGCGCCTATGCCACCGATCATTCGCGCCTTGTGCGCCCCGATCTCCGGCCCTGGCAGGGTGGGCAGATCCGCTGCCACTATCCGCTCGGCGATCCGGATCGGGAAAAGGCCAGGGCGGCGGGCGGCGTTCACCCCGTGACGGTGGAGACCACATCGTGAGCACTCCCATCGTCGCGGCGCGCGAGCTGACACAGGTCTATTCGGTCAACCGTGGATTCCTCCGCGCCCCGGCCAAGCTGCAGGCGGTCACCGGCGTGTCCTTCTCCGTGGAAGCCGGCAAGACGCTCGCCGTCGTTGGCGAGTCCGGTTGCGGGAAGTCGACGCTCGCCCGCATGGCGACCCTGATCGAGAAGCCGGCTTCGGGCGCGCTGATGCTCGACGGGCTTGACGCCGTCACGCCGCCTCCGGGCGAGGCCAAGCGCCTGCGGCGAACCGTGCAGCTCGTCTTCCAGAATCCCTATGGTTCGCTGAATCCGCGCAAGAAGATCGGCGCGATCCTGGAAGAGCCGCTTCTGATCAATACCTCGCTGACGAAGGCGGAGCGGACCGAGCGGGCGCGCGCGATGATGGCCAAGGTCGGCCTGCGTCCGGAGCACTACAACCGCTATCCGCACCAGTTCTCCGGCGGCCAGCGCCAGCGCATCGCGATCGCGCGCGCGCTCATCCTCTCGCCGAAGCTGCTGGTGGCCGATGAGCCGGTCTCGGCGCTCGACGTCTCGATCCAGGCCCAGGTGCTCAACCTGCTGGCCGACCTTCAGGACGAGCTGAAGCTCGCCTATCTGTTCATTTCGCATGATCTCGGCGTCGTGCGTCACATCGCTCATGACGTGATGGTCATGTATCTCGGCCATGCCATCGAGCATGGCCCGAAGCATGCGATCTTCGCCCGGCCGTTGCATCCCTATACGCAGGCGCTGCTGGCCTCGACGCCAAGCGTGGCGGCAGGCAAGCGCGAACGCATCGTGCTGCGCGGCGAGCTGCCATCGCCACTCGATCCGCCGAAAGGCTGCGTGTTCTCGACACGTTGCCCTTATGTCACCGATCGCTGCCGCTCCGAGCGCCCGGTGGCACGCCAACTGGATGAGCGACTCGTCGCTTGCCACTACGCGGAACGCTTTCTGGCCGAGGCGGCCTGAGCAGCGCGCATGCCGTTTCGGCCGACCATTGATCGACCAGGGCAGTGCTGGGACGTGGCCGTTGCTGAAGATCGCGACAGGCTGCGTCAAGGCTGATTGCCCGCACTCGTCGCGATAGCCGGCGCGATGGCTATATGGATCTGTCTCAGGAGCCGGCGGCCGACAGCGAATGTTCGTCGGCCGAGCGTTCCATGATAGCGTCAGTCTGGTGCGACAAAGGCGTTGCAACAGGAGGCTTGTGATGACTCTCCAGATCGGCAGTACAGCACCGGATTTCGAGGCCGAAACGACGGAAGGGCGCATGCGCTTCCACGACTGGATCGGCGATTCCTGGTGTGTGCTCTTCTCCCACCCAAAGGATTTCACCCCGGTCTGCACGACCGAACTCGGCTATATGGCCAAGATCAAACCCGAGTTCGATCGGCGCAACGTCAAGATCATCGGCTTCAGCGTCGACCCTGTCGGGAACCATGCGCGCTGGGCAGAGGATATCGGGGAAACGCAAGGCCACAAGCCGAACTACCCGATGATCGGCGATCCGGAACTGGAGATCTCAAAGCTTTATGGCATGCTTCCGGCCAGCACGTCCGGTACCTCGGATGGCAGGACGCCGGCCGACAACCAGACCGTGCGCAATGTCTTCGTCATCGGGCCGGACAAGAAGATCAAGCTGATCCTGGTCTATCCGATGACCACCGGGCGCAACTTCGACGAGGTTCTGCGTGTCATCGATTCACTCCAGTTGACGGCGAAGCACCGGGTCGCCACCCCCGTCAACTGGAAGCAGGGCGAAGACGTGATCATCGCCGGTTCGGTGTCCAACGACGAAGCGAAGCAGCTCTATCCGGAAGGCTGGCGGGAGCCCAAGCCCTATATCCGCATCGTGCCGCAGCCTGGGAGCTGAAAGCGGCTTTGCTTCAACCGATGCTCGTTGCCGTGGCGATATGACGACGAGCCGTGCGAGAAGAAGCAGCCCGTCCGTGGCCAGCTCTGCGCTGGAGGGGCGGGCTGTTCTTTGCATCCGCGCCCCGTTTTCTGGCTTCGGTGCTGCTGCTTACCAACTCGCCTTGATACCGACCCCGCCGTCATGGGCGTGCGACATGCCCGATAGGCCGCGACGGCTACGTTGCGCGCAGAAGCCAGGAGGTCGCGGCTGGGCAGCGGAGCTGTCGGGGGCTCCGTTGCGTCCAGCGGGTTCAGCGCAGCGGCGGTGCGTACAGGATTCCGCCCATGCTCCAGAGCTGGTTCAAACCGCGCGGGATGCCGAGGCGGGATTTTACACCAAGGTTGCGCTCATAGAGTTCCGAGTAATTACCGACGGACTTCACCGCTCGAATGGCCCAGGCGTTGTCGAGCCCGAGCAGCTTGCCGAAACCGCCCTCCGCGCCGACGAAGCGACGAACGTCAGGCTTGGCGGAGGCCAGGGCCTCGGCAGTGTTGGCTGAGGTGATGCCGAGCTCCTCGGCGTTCACGAGGGCAAAGTTCACCCATTTGACGAAGGTGAACCAGGCGAAATCGTCGCTGCGAGTGACCGGGCCGAGCGGCTCCTTCGAGATCACGTCGGGCAGGATGACGGCATCGGCCGGGCGAGGAAGTTTAAGGCGTTCGGCATAGAGCGCTGACTGGTCACGCGTCAGCACATTGCATTCGCCAGCCTGGAAGGCAGCCAGGGCGGCGGCAGCGGACGGGAAGGCACGCTCTTCATAGGTGATCGAGTTCGAGCGCAGGAAGTCGGAGAGGTTGAGCTGCGTCGTCGTGCCGGCTTCGACGCAAATCTTGGCGCGGTCGAGTTCGAGTGCCGAGGTGGCCGTCAGCGACTTCATGATCATGAAGCCCTGGCCGTCATGATAAGTTACGCCGGCGAAGGACAGGCCGAGCTCGGCCTCGCGCGCCAGGGTCCAGCTGGAGTTGCGCGAGAGCAGGTCGACCTGCCCGGCACGCAGCGCCTCGAAGCGCTGGCTCGCCGAAAGCGGTACGAAGCTGACCTTGGCTGGATCATCGAAGATCGCTGCCGCGACGGCCCGGCAGAAATCGACGTCGAAACCGGACCAGGCGCCTTGCGCATCCCTTTCTGAGAAGCCGATCAGGCCTTCGCTGACGCCGCATTGCAGGCTGCCGCGCTGCTTGATGGTGTCGAGCGTTCCCGCTGCGGCCGGCTGTGCCGCTCCCCAGAGGGTGATGGCCGCGAAACAGGCAAGCGTGCTGCGAAGGTAGGCTTTGGCCGCGTTCAGCATGACCATCGGTCTCCGGTGGGGACAGATTGCAAAATTGGCAGGGGGCTGGCGCAGGTCCGAGACTTGCTCTGTGTCAGAGACTTGCACCGTGTCAGAGATTTGCACCGTGTCAAAGACTTGCGCCGTGCCGGACGACGACCTTGGTGTTGAGCGGGACGCGCTCATACAGATCGATGATGTCGCCATTGGCGAGGCGGAAGCAGCCGGACGAAATGGATTGGCCGATGGTCTCAGGCTGGTTGGTACCGTGGACCCGGAAAACCGTCGAACCGAGATAGAGCGCTCGTGCGCCCATCGGGTTCCCCGGACCGCCAGCCATGAAGCGCGGCAGATAAGGCTGGCGCGCGATCATCTCCGGCGGCGGTCGCCAGTCCGGCCATTCCGCCTTGCGGCTGACCTTGACGAGGCCCGACCACTGGAAGCCTTCGCGGCCGACACCGATGCCGTAGCGCAGAGCGCGGTTATTGCCCTGGACGACATAGAGGAAGCGTTCCGAGGTATGGATCACCACGGTCCCCGGCGGCTCGCTGGAGCGGAACAGCACCGCCTGACGCGCGTAGGGGCCGTCGGCGACAACGGCTTCCTCGCCTGAGACGCGGCCGGGCTCGTCACCGACGTCGAGCGTCTCCGCCTCGCCGGCTCTGGGAGCCGCGAATGCGCTGCCGGGCAGTGTCGCGACAGCGCCCAGAGCCAGGACTGCGAGGCCGAGGCAGGTTCCAGCGATTGTCCGCTTCCGTCCGCTTACGCGCATACTGCTCACTCCCGGATTGAAATATGCGCTCAGGCTCCGCAGCGCACGAAAATGAAGGTTCCGTAACGGCGATGCGCGTCGGGATCGACGAAGCGCACGACCAGCTCCCTGTCGGTCGCGGACAGGATCTCGCGATCCTGCGGGTCGCCGGCGGCGGCCTCGAAGCCGAGAAAGTTCCGGCCACCCGGTCCGCCCTTGAGCTTGAGCTCATAGAGCTTGGGATCGTCGGCGACATGCATCATGACGCCGTCGGTCGGTCCCTTGGTAATCGAGTACGGCATGTTGCACTGGGCCCTGGCTTGGGCCTCGGTGCGTTTGCGGTCCTTCTCGGCGTGGAAGGAGGCGATGCCCCATTTGCCGATCAGGCGCTCGCGGGGGATGCTGCTCGGTCCGGCAGCAGGGCCGGCGGAGGGACTGCCTGCATCCTCACTGGTTCCGGCGCAGCCCGCTGCGGCCAGCGCGATCGCCGCCGCGGTCAGACGGGTCAGCAATCCAGATCGAAGAGAAATTGTTCTGGGAGGGCTCGCACCATGGGAATGGTGCAGAATTGTCGGGAAAGTCGCTTCGCCTCTGTCGTGTTGCGGTACCACATCACACCCCAGCGTCTTCGGACATAGGTCATCATGGACGAAGCCGCTGACAGAATTCAAGCCATCACTTGTACAAGCGTCGATGTATCTTCAGCTGCGAGATCTATGACCTTCCCGGCACGGCGTTGAACGTGCCTGAACAGGTGCGCTCGTTAGTGGTTATTGGCCCGAAACGGAGCTGGGCGCGGTTGCAATCCCAGGAAATGCCGGATGACCGGCTTGTCCGGGCCTGCATGGAATTTCGTGACCTCCGCCTGGATATCGGCATCGGCCTGCGAGACGCGCTTGTGCTGACGCAGGTGCTCCGCCCAGGATTCGACCATGAACCATTCGAGGATGCAGTCGGGGTCTGCGGCGTCCTCGCTGATGCCCCAGACGAAGGCGCCGTCCCGGCGCCGCTCCGGCGCGAGCCGAGCCACCGCCTCGAGGAAGGCCGCCCGGTTTTCGCGAGCGACGCGGTACTCGATCGTGATGGTGACGGGGCCGCGGTCATGTTCGACCGGATCGGCGATTGCCGGTTCCGGCCAGTGGGCGGAAGGGGTGAGATCGGCCTCGCCCGCCGGTAGCCGCAGGCGCAGGACCGCCATGGCGACCAGCGCGAGCGCGAGGGCTGCGACGAGCAAGGTCGCGTGCAGTCCGATTGCTTCGGCAACAAGCCCCCAGAGCAGGCTTCCGGCCGCCGAGGCGCCGTTGAAGATCGTGAGGTAGATCGCCAGACCGCGCCCGCGCACCCAGTTTGGCAGGATGGCTTGCACCGTGCCGTTCAACGTCGTCGGCGCCGCGATCCAGGCGCCGCCCAGAACGAGCAGCATGAGGATGGCAAGCCATTGCGGTGGCACCGCCGCCAGTGCCGCCGTGACAGCGGCGGTGACGAGCGCGGCGCCGAGCATGATGCCGTCGGTATCGAGATGGGCCCGGATCCGCGGCAGCACGATGGCACCCGCGATTGCACCAGCTCCCACAGCTCCGAGAAGGAGGCCGTAGAAACCGGCGCCGCCGCCGAGCATCTGCCGGGCGACGAGAGGCAGCAGCGCCCAAATGGCGCTGGCGCCTGCGAAGAACAGGACGGCACGCAGAAGAACCCGGTGAAGCTCGCGGCTGGCGCGGGCGTAACGCAGCCCCGCCCTGAAGGCGCCGCCGAAATGCTCGCGCAGTTCGTCGTCGGCGCCGGCAGGGCGTTGCCACCAGAGCAGTGCCGCGACGACGAAGACATAGCTCAGGACGTCGGCGCCATAGGTCACGGCCGCGCCAAAGGCCGCCAGGAGTGTGCCGCCGGCGGCAGGGCCGATCGCACGGGCAATGTTGATGCCGAGCGAGTTCAGCGCGACGGCATTGCGCAGCTCGGCCTTCGGCACGAGCTCGGGCACGATCGATTGCCAGGTCGGCCCCATCAGCGCCGCACCGACACCGCCAACGAAGGTCAGCCCGACCAGGAGTTCGATCGTCAGCCGGTTGGTCAGTGCCAGCATCATCAGGACAGCGCTGGTGAAGCCCAGCAGCAACTGGACGCCGATCAGCAATTTCCAGCGATCGACGATATCGGAGAGCACGCCGGCCGGGATCGCGAGCAGGAAGATCGGCAAGGTCCCGGCGACCTGGATCATGGCGACAGCCGAAGGCGACCCGGAGAGATCGGTGACCAGCCAGCCGCTTGCGACATCGCGCATGAAGGAGCCGATATTGCCAAGGACCGTCGCTGCCCAGAGTACGGCGAAGACGGAGTGCCGCAGCGGCGAGAAGGCCGAAGACGTTGGTCGAGGCGCAGTATCGTGTGGCCCCTGTGCCATCAGGCTTGTGCTCCCCGGCCCAAACGGGCGGAGAGCACCGCCAGGAGCACCAGCCCGCCGACAATCGAGACATGCTCGAAGAAGATGTTCTGATGTAGGAAGCGCTCGCCCGCGGGCTTCAGCCAGAAGGCATGGGCATAGAGCGTCGCGACAGCCGTAAAGCCGGCCAGTGCCGCCGCCCCGATCCAGGCGTAGCGGCCGCCGGCGATCAGCAATGCGGAGCCGCCGAGTTGCGTCAGGATGACGAGCACGGCGAAGTGTGCGGCGGGTTCGAGACCGGTCAGTCCACGCACCTCTCCGACGGCGCCGCCAAAATCGGCGAGCTTGGCGACACCGCTGATCAGGAACGGCGCGGCTACCGCGATCCGGGCGAGCAGCGCCAGCCAGGACTGGCTCAGCAGTCCTTCGACAGCTTGCTGCAAGGTGGTGAAAGACGAGGCCGGCATGTGCACGGGTTCCCTGTGATGAAGCCGCCGCCTCAGAAAGCCCAGCAGGAGCACCCAAGCGCCCCCCAGAATGAGCCCTCATCGCGCACCGGTACGGTTGCGGCCAAGGCCGAAGCGTGAGCGTGGCCATGGACGCCGCAGGCGCTGGCGCAGCCACACGCGGCAGCGAAGGCATACTTGCGGTCATCCATGCCCGCGCGCTTCTGGTAGCCGCCGAAGGTCCTGACCGGCGACCAGTCCGGCATGGCCGGCGGCAGCGGCGGGGCAAGCCCGGCATAGTCACCTGTGCCGTGAACCGGTTTGCCGCCGAGCAGGGTCAATACGCTCTCGATGTCCTGGATCTCGTCCTCCGGCACGTTCATGAAATCGCGATCGAGCACGACGAGATCGGCAAGCTGGCCGGCCTTGATCTGCCCCTTCTTGCCTTCCTCGGTCGAGAACCAGGTATTGGCCTGCGTCCAGAGTCGAAGCGCGCTTTCGCGGTCGAGCAGGTTGCGCTGCGGGTAGAGCCTGAGGCCGCCCAGCGTCTTGCCGGTGACGAGCCAGGCGAGCGAGACCCAAGGGTTATAGCTCGCGACACGCGTGGCGTCTGTGCCGGCACCGACGGGAATGCCAGCCTCGAGCATCCGCGCGATCGGAGGTGTGCGTTCGGCCGCCTTGGCGCCATAGCGTTCGACGAAATCCTCGCCCTGGAACATCATCCGGTGCTGCACGGCGATGCCGCCGCCGAGCGCCGCGATGCGGTCGATGTTGCGGTCGCTGATCGTCTCGCAATGGTCGAAGAACCAGTGCAGCCCCTGCAAGGGCGTGTCGCGGTTGACCTTCTCGAAGACGTCGAGCGCGCGCGTGATGGTTTCGTCATAGGTCGCGTGCAGGCGCCAGGGCCAGCGGTTCTCCGCGAGCAGCCGCACCACGGGTTCGAGATCGCCTTCCATGGTGGAGGGCATGTCCGGCCGCTCGACCCTGAAATCCTCGAAATCGGCGGCCGAATAGACCAGCATCTCTCCGGCGCCGTTATGGCGATAGAGATCATCGCCCTGGCCGGGCTTTACCTGGCTGGCCCAGCCCGCGAAATCCGCGAGTTCTTCCTTCGGCTTCTGCGTGAAGAGATTATAGGCGAGCCGCAGGGTCAGTTCGCCTGCGGCATGCAGCTTTTCGATGATCGCGTAGTCATCAGGATAGTTCTGGAAGCCGCCGCCGGCATCGATGATGCTGGTCACGCCGAGCCGGTTCATCTCGTGCATGAAATGGCGCGTCGAGTTGAGCTGGTACTCGGGCGGGAGCTTGGGCCCCTTCGCCAAGGTGGCATAGAGGATATTGGCGTTGGGCTTGGCAATCAGCAGCCCGGTCGGGTTGCCGTTTGCGTCGCGCTGGATTTCGCCACCTGGCGGATTGGGCGTATCCTTGCCGTAACCGACGGCACGGAGGGCGGCGCCATTGAGCAGGGCGCGGTCATAGAGATGCAGGATGAAGACCGGCGTCTCGGGGGCGATCGCGTTGATCTCGTCGAGCGTCGGCAGGCGCTTCTCGGCAAACTGGTGCTCGGTGAAGCCGCCGACGACGCGCACCCATTGTGGTGGCGGCGTCACCTCGACCTGGCGATTCAGCATCTCCATCGCCTGAGCAAGCGAACGTACACCGTCCCAGCGCAGCTCCATATTGTAGTTCAGCCCGCCGCGGATGATGTGCATGTGGCTGTCGATCAGCCCCGGAATGGCACGCCGGCCACCGAGGTCGACGATCCTGGTCGTCGGGCCCGCCAGGGCGCGCATGTCCTGTTCCGCTCCGACGCCGATGAAACGGCCACCGGCGATGGCGACCGCCTGCGGATCGGGGTTGCTGCGGTCAAGAGTGCTGAAACGTCCGTTCACGAGGAGGAGCTCGGCGGTCATGGTGGCTTGTCCTGTGGGGGAAGTCTGGGCGGCGGGCTGGCCGCCAAGCAGCGCCGAAAGCGCGCCGGCCGCGCCGCCGAGCGTGGTCTGTCTGCGGGTCGGGTTCATGAAGCCTTGCTTCCGACATCGTCGCGTTCGGTCTGCTTCTCGACGGAGCGCGCGGGCAGGGCGCCGAAGAGATGCTCGCCGCATTCGCTCCTGATCCAGCCGAGGCTGAGCCCTTCGCCCGTCAGGACGCGCTTGGCGATCGGTACGATCTGTTCCCCGGCCAGGATGCCGAGGAGTCCGACCAGCGCCACCACCGGCGGCGCCGGCGAGCGAACATTGAGCAGGCTATAGATGACGCCGACCAGCAATCCGGCCGCCAAGGCCAGCAGATAGGGCTTCATATCGACCTCCCTTGGGCTCTGGCGACGCGACAATCAGCCTTTCACGAAGGCGAGCAGATCGGCGTTGACCAACTCTGGATGGGTCGTGCACAGCCCGTGCGGGAGCTTCTCGTAGACCTTGAGCGTGCCGTGCTTCAGCAGCTTGATCGAGATCAGCGCCGCATCGGCGATCGGCACGATCTGGTCGTCATCGCCATGCATCACCAGCGTCGGCACCTCGACCGCCTTCAGGTCCTCGGTGAAATCGGTCTCCGAGAAGGCCTTGATGCCGTCGTAATGCGCCTTGGCGCCCCCCATCATGCCCTGGCGCCACCAATTCTCGATGATGCCCTGCGACGGTTTCGCACCCGGGCGATTGTACCCGTAGAAGGGCCCGCTCGGCACATCGAGGAAGAATTGCGCGCGATTGGCGGCGAGCGCCTGCCGGAAGCCGTCGAAGACCTCGATCGGCAGGCCGCCCGGATTGGCCGCGGTCTTCAGCATCAGTGGCGGCACCGCGCCGATCAGCACCAGCTTGGCGACGCGGCCCTTGCCGTGGCGGACGGTGTAGTGCAGCGCCTCGCCGCCGCCGGTCGAATGGCCGACATGGACGGTGTTTCGCAGGTCGAGATGCTCGACCACTGCCGCGGCGTCGGCGGCGTAATGGTCCATGTCATGGCCGTCTCCGGTCTGGGTCGAACGGCCATGGCCGCGCCGGTCATGGGCAACGACGCGGTAGCCTTTCGCAAGGAAGAACAGCATCTGCGCGTCCCAGTCGTCTGAACTGAGTGGCCAGCCATGGTGGAAGACAATGGGCTGCGCGTCCTTCGGACCCCAGTCCTTGAAGAAGATCTCGAGACCGTCCTTTGTGGTGACCTTGGGCATGATCAATGTCCCTCTTGTGCGCCGAACATGGTCTTGGCGTAGATGATGCCGAGCCCGTAGGCCCCGCCGAACTTCTTCGCGATGCCGGTGGTGAGCTCGTAGGTGTCAGTCCGCGCCCAGTCGCGCTGCAGCTCGAGCAGATATTGCAACGCGGTCATCGGGCGGGCGCCGGCCTGCACCATCCGCTCCACGGCCCGCTCATGCGCCTCTTCGGAGACGTCTCCGCAAGCATCGGTGATGACGTAAACTTCAAAACCCTGGTCGATGGCCGAGAGCGCGGGGCCGACGATGCAAACCGAAGTCCAGAGGCCGGCAAGCACGATGCGACCCTTGCCGATCTCGTTGACGCGCGCGATCACTGCGGCATCCTCCCAGGTGTTCATGGAAGTGCGGTCGAGCAGCTTCTGGCCGTTGAATGCTGTCGTGATCTCGTCGAACATCGGCCCGGAAAAACTTTTCTCGGCGACGGTGGTCAGGATGGTCGAAACGCCGAAACCGGCGGCGGCATGGGAAACCAGAGCGGCGTTGTTGCGCAGCGCGACGGCATCGATCGACTTCGTTGCGAAGGACATTTGCGATTGAAAGTCGATCAGGATCAAGGTGTGATCCTGGGGGGAAAGTAGCAGTTTACCTGGAACCGGAGTTGCGCGAGCCATGAACCAACCTCCATCGCGGCAGTGAACACGGCTGCACGCTAGCGCTGTAATACAGCCTCGACCAGTAGTAACCTTACGGATACCACGAGCTTGTCATGAACAAGATTGAAAGAATTGAAGTCGGCGATGGCAAATGCCGCGTGGAACCTTTGCTTAAATTCCTTGCCCAGGAATGGATGAGCCATATCGTCTGGGTTCTCGGGCAGAATAACGCGCTGCGGTTTGCGGAGCTTCGTCGCGCCCTTCCCGGATCGATCTCTGCACGCGTCCTTTCCGCACGGCTGAAGTCACTTGAGAGCAAGGGCTTCGTCATCCGCTGCGACTTGAGCGAGAATGTCCGCCATGTCGAATATAGCCTGACTGAGGAAGGGCAAGCTCTCGACGCCGAGCTGAGGCGGAGCGAGGCCTTTTCCTCTGCCCGTCATCGTCAGGTCATGGGGAGTTCGGCGGGCGAGTAAACACCCGCCGGAAGGGGCCCGCGCCAAGGTCGGCACCTTGAGCCGCCTGCCGTTCAAATCGAGAGCATCGTTGGGGGAATTCAGACCTTACGGCTGGGTGCGAAGACCTCGTCCACCGAGGCTGGCGCCCTGCAGCAGCCCGACCAGATCGGCTTGGCGTTCGAGGCCCGTTTTCGCGAAGACCCGTTTCAGAGTTGTCCGAACGGTTTCCTCTCCGATGCCGAGGGCGAGTGCGGCATCGCGGGGGCGGCTTCCGGCGGCGATCAAGGCGGCCAGCTTCGCCTCCGCCGGCGTCAGGTCGAACAGACCCTGGATGACCGAAGCGGTCGGAACCTCTCCGGGGACGACCGGCGTCACGACCAGAATGGCATGGGCTTGCGAGAGCACGTCGTGGCCAGCCCCGGTCACCGGCACGAGATGCGCGATGAAGGGCGGATTATCGCGCTCGGCCGCAATCGGAATCGAGCGGACGGCGGCATCGTGCGGCTCTTTGCCCAGGGCCGCGAAAGCCTGGAGGAACAAGCGGTCCGCAGAAGGATTGGCGAGCGCCAGTCGGGATGGGCGGTCCTGCGCGACATCCGGCATCAAGTTGACCAGGAGCGAATTCGCCGCAAGGGCCCTCCCGCGCCATCCGAGCACGGCCGCAGGCAGGCCGATCATCTCAAGCGCGTGCGCAATGGTTCGGGCACGCTCCATGTCGAGCCGCGCAGCCAGAATGCCGGCGCGGGCAAAATGGGAACGCGTGCGGTCGACCTGCGCGACGAGATCGCGTCCGACCGGGCCCGATGCATAGTCGCGTTCGGCATGGACGATGATGGTGTCGCCGCTCGGAACCTCGATCGCGGTCGCGACGCCGAAGCCATAGCCACGCGGGATGAAGAAATCGCGATAGATCGGGTCCTGCGCCATCTCCTGCATGGTGAAGACGTCGGCATCGGTTGCGAAACCGGGGTGTTGCAGCGCCATCAGGCGTTTGGTCCGCTCGTTGGAGGCTCCGGGATAGAGGCTGAGAAAATCGAGCCAGAGCTGTTCAAAGGCGGGCGAGGAGTTGATGAAGCGCATCTCGTCGCCCCGGACGGTGCAAAGCACCGCGTCCTTTGCGCTGCAGATATCGGCGAATTTGGCGAGCACGGAAGGCCAGAGGCTTGGCACAACGGCTGCCTCGTATACGGCATCGATGAGCTGATGCTCTCGTGGATCGCTCATTCCACCCTCCGGTCCTGACCGATCATCGGCTGATACCGCGCTGATTCAGCAATACAACAATAGTCTAGGACGCTTCGACCATCGGCCGGCTCCCCCCATCGATGCCCCCTTCCAATCCACGATCCCCAGGGGTACGTGCCGCCTTCTTGTCGATGACCGGGTCAGCGGAGCCGATCGGAATCGTTCGGCGCAAGAATTTGGAAATCGTTGGCCGCCGGGTTTGACCGGATGGACCCCGCCCTTTCTCCTGGCTGATCTCAAGCCAACTCGACCATCTCTACCCAATCCGGGCTGTTCCCCACCTCGACCCGGTCGGTCACACTGAGCCCGCCGCTTCCGCCATCGATCGCATAAACCGTAGCGTGGTCTGTCAACTGTCCCAATACCACCAGGTAGCGCCCGGTCGGGTCGATGCCGAAGCCGCGAGGCTGGGTCTCGGTCGGGATATGCTGCAGCGGTCGCAATTTGCCGTCTCGCTCGACCGCGAAGCTCGCCAATGACGAGCTGTTCCGCTCGGAGCCATAAAGAAAGCGGCCGTCCGGCGTAATCTGGATATCGGCGCCCCAAGGCTTTCCACCGAAGCCGGCGGGCAGCATGGTGACGACCTGCGTGGCGTTGAGCGCGCCCTGTTCCGGATCGTAGTCGAAGACCGTGACCGAAGCGTCGAGCTCACCCAGCAGGTACAATCTCTTGTCGGCAGGAATCACGAGTGCTGAAGCATCCGGGATTGAGAGCGAACGTCGCTTGGTTAAAACGATGGCGGCGTGCAGGCGCTTACGACTTCACAAGCAACCGGTCCCACGCATCTGAAACGATGCGGCCTTCGGCTATCGAAATAATAGGCATCACCGGGTCCTAGTATTCGGCGCTGATCCTCTACCGTGACCTCCAGGCGGCCAGTCAGAATGATGCCGCCCTCTTCGCCATCATGAGCGAGCAACACCCGACCTGTGTCGGTCCCTGGTTCGTAGCGTTCTTTCAGGATTTGAAGCGCTCGACCGAACAGGCTCTCGCCCACTTGTCGGTACGAAATCCCGCCCTTACCAATCTCAACCAATTCACTGGCTTGGTAGAAGGTCTGTTGCGGCCTGTCAGGCTCAAATGAGAAGAATTCGCTGAGTCCAATTGGAATTCCGTCGAGAATTCGCTTTAAGACTCCAACAGATGGGCTAATGGAATTCGACTCGATCAGTGATATTGAAGAATTGGCTATGCCAACGCGTCTTGCGAGGGTGCGTTGCGATAAATTGTATTTCTGTCGAATAAATCTGAGGCGAGCCCCTACGTCCACGGTCACTGCACTCTCCTCCCAAATGCTGCCAACCCGTACTTCGTCAGAGGCGATCCTCGATACATCTTCATCCCGTGCGTTCGCCTTGAGAAATATGCCCCCCCTGTGTTTGGCGCGAAGGGGACAGCTGATCCGTCAAAGGGGGGCGCCAACTGGCCCGAATGAACCAAATTTCATGTCAGAGAGCACGGACATGGCGCAGCCGCACTCCTGCATCGATGCCGGTCGCTGGCTGTTTCTTCTGTTCAATATCCGCATCAAAGCATCATTGCCTCCTTATAAATCAGTCTTTTATGTTGCGACTGAAACAGACTTGTTGGCAATGACGGAACGTGGCTTGTGGCAGGCAGACAAGGGAGCACGCCATGACCGCCAATACGCCGCCTGCCTCATTGCAGAACGCCCGCTCGCTCGACAGCTACTGGATGCCCTTTACCGCCAACCGGCAGTTCAAAGCTGCGCCGCGGCTGCTCGCCTCGGCGCAGGGCATGCACTACACCACCGATGACGGTCGCAAGGTGATCGACGGCACAGCCGGGCTCTGGTGTGTCAACGCCGGACATGGGCGTCGCCAGATCACGGAAGCGGTCGAGCGCCAGCTTTCGACGCTCGATTACGCGCCGTCCTTCCAGATGGGGCACGCGATCGCCTTCGACTTCGCCGAGCGCCTCGCTGCCCTGGCGCCAGGGCTTGGAGACGCGAAGCTCGACCGCGTCTTCTTCACCGGTTCGGGCTCGGAATCGGTCGACACGGCTCTGAAGATCGCCATCGCCTATCAGCGCGCGATCGGGCAGGGGACGCGCACCCGTCTGATCGGCCGCGAACGCGGCTATCACGGCGTCGGCTTCGGCGGCATTTCGGTTGGTGGTCTGGTCAATAACCGACGCGTTTTCCCGCAGCTTCCGGGCAGCGATCATTTGCGCCATACGCATGATCTTGCCCGCAACGCCTATACGAAGGGGCTCCCCGAGCACGGCGCCGAACTCGCCGACGACTTGGAGCGCCTGGTCGCGCTGCATGGCGCGGAAACGATCGCGGCCGTGATCGTCGAGCCGGTCGCAGGCTCGACCGGCGTTCTGTTGCCGCCGAAGGGCTATCTGCAGCGCCTGCGCGAGATCGCGACACGCCACGGCATCCTGCTGATCTTCGACGAGGTCATCACGGGCTTCGGCCGTCTCGGTACGGCCTTTGCCGCGGACTACTTCGGCGTGGTGCCGGACATCATGACGACGGCCAAGGGCCTGACCAATGGTGCGGTGCCGATGGGGGCCGTCTTCGCCAGCCGCAAGGTGCATGATGCTCTGATGACCGGTCCGGAGGCCGCGATCGAGCTGTTCCATGGCTACACTTATTCCGGCCACCCGATCGCCTGCGCCGCTGGCCTCGCGACGCTCGACATCTATGCCGAGGAGGGCCTCCTGACGCGCGCCGCGGAACTCGCCACAAAATGGCAGGAGGCGATGCACAGCCTCAAGGGCGCTCCCCATGTCATCGATATCCGCACCATCGGCCTCGTCGTCGGCATCGAGCTCGAGTCGCGCGCTGGCGCGGCCGGGGCGCGGGCGTACGATATCTTCGTCGACTGCTTCGAGAAGGGGCTGCTCATCCGCGTCACCGGCGACATCATCGCTCTGTCACCCCCGCTGATCGTCGAGCCCGGACAGATCGACGACATGGTGTCGCTGCTCGGCGAAGCCCTGAAGCGCGCTGCCTAGAGGAAGCGTCGGTGCCTTCCCGGCCGTTGCGCTCGCCGCATGCGAAGATCCGGAAGGGGGCGCTTCATACCGGATGCTGCTGCAGCCATTCCAGCAGCATCACGTAGCTGACGGCCAGAAGCACGGGCCCGACAAACAGGCCGAGGGGCCCGTCGACAATCATGCCGCCGATAACACCCGTCAGAATGACCGGCATCGGGACATTCAGTCCCCTGCGGAGCATCAATGGTCTGTTATTGTCGCCGAGACCGACGACGATATTCCAGATCAGAAAGATGACCGCTGGTTGCGTTGCTTCGTAAAGGAAGACATAGCCGACCACAGGCAGCATCAGCAAAATCTGCGGCACCTGCATGATGCCCAAGATGAGCGCAACAAGCGTCAAGGGACCGGCTGCCTGAATTCCGATGGCGAAGAAGCCCAGGTCCAAAAGCGATGACTGGACCAGAGCCACGCCAACAACGCCGAGCCCCATGCCGCGGATCGTGGCTGCGGTCAGCGTGACCAGTTGCTCCGCGCGCTCGTTGCTTCCTGTGACGCGTGTCAACAGGCATCGAGCGAATATTGCAGCGTCCCTGCCGTAGAGAATAAGTATCGCGGCGATCGCGAAGGACAGTACGAATGAGAGCTCGCCAACGGCAAGGCCGCCAGCGAATGTAGCCAGCCATGCCAAGGGACCGCTGAGCAGGTGGCTCCACTGGCGACGGACAGAAGCCAAGCGCTCTCCAACACGCTCGTCAGCGTGCCGATGGCGACTTCGCGAGATCAGATTAAGCCATCCGGAGCAGCGTGCTTGACCGGCGAATACAATCACTAGACAGTTCCGGCCGTCGCGTCTCGCTCATGGAAGCCTTCGATCTGCTACGTGGCCGGCGCCTTGCTCAAGCGATCAAGATACAGATAGAGGCGCTTTGCCTCGCTATAATGGAAGGCCGCGGCGGTCTGCTTGGTACCGGATATGGTTTCCTAACCTTACGGGGTCTAAGCTGATGGAACCCAAAAAGAAAAGGCGCGCCTTTTTCTTCGCTCTCGCACAACAATTCCGCGTGATTGGGCCCATTCTGTCCGGGGTGCTGGTCGTCATGATCGGGCTTGGATTGGTGATCGGACGCATAGAGGATTGGCGAATAAACGAAGCTCTCTACTTCACGTTCGTCACCGGCCTTACTATCGGTTACGGAGATTTTACGCCGAAACATATCAGTTCGCGCGTGCTCGCCATGTTCATCGGGTTCGCCGGCATCGTCCTGACCGGCCTTGTTGCAGCGGTCAGCGTCCAGGCGCTCCGCGCAACGGAATCGATTCTACCGACGAGAAATAGGGCTCACCTGAGAACGCCTGGAATCACGGCCGGAGCCCAAACGAAGGGCGTCAGTTCCAAGACAAGGAAGGCCTCCCTGATGGCAATGATTGCCCCGCTGCTCCGGGAAATCCGCCACAATGCCATTCTCTGGCTGTTGGTGATGGTACCCGCGGTCTTCATCGCCCAGCGGCTCAAGCCCGAAGCACACACACTCCTGTTCGTGCTTGCCGTACTGGCACTCGTACCCCTGGCGACGTTGCTGAGTCACGCGACGGAGTCCGTCGCCGTCAAGACAGGCGATGCCGTGGGCGGCCTCCTCAACGCCACGCTGGGCAACCTGACCGAGCTGATCATTGCGCTGGCCGCGCTGCGTGCCGGTGAATTCACAATGGTGAAGGCGTCGATCGCCGGAGCGATCGTGACCAATACTCTGTTCATGCTGGGGGCGTCATTTCTGATCGGTGGTCTCAAGTACCATGTGCAGGACTACAATCGGGTCAGTGCCCGCCTCCAAACGAGCCTTCTCTTTCTTGCCGTTGTCGCGATGCTGGCTCCGTCGATCGTCCCCGATGCCGGCTCCGCAACGTCATCGACCTTCGCCCATCAATTGAGCGTGGGCCTGTCGGTGCTGTTGCTCGGGACCTATGCGTTGGGCCTGGTATTCTCGCTTAAGACACATCGGGAGTTCTTCCGCAGCATCGACTCAGCGGAGGCCGGCGAAGAGGCATTGCCGTTGGGCTTGGCTCTCGCGACCCTGGCGGGCGTTACAGTCCTCGTGGCACTGGTCAGCGAAGTCTTCATCGAAACCGTGCAGCAGGCCGCCGTCGCGCTGGGCATGACGCCCGCGTTTGTGGGATTCATCGTCGTGGCGCTGGTCGGCGGCGCTGCCGAAATGGCCTCGGCGTTTTCCGGCGCGAGCAAGAACCGGCTTGACCTGAGCGTGGGCATCGCCCTGGGAAGCGCATCCCAGATCGCGCTCTTCGTCGCTCCGGTGCTCGTCCTGCTCAGCTACGTCATTGGTCCAGCGCCAATGAGCTTGCTGTTCTGGCCGGGCGCGGTCGTCATGGTGCTCATTTCCACGCTGACCGCGTTCCTGACGACCAGCGGTGGTCGCTCGACCTGGTTCGTCGGGGTGCTCCTGCTGATGGTCTATCTGATTTTCGCCATGACGCTTTATCTTCTGCCGCCAAATGCGCTGTAGATGAAGAGGCCACGATCTTGGCCCGTTAAAGCATCGGCCCGAAAAGTGGATTGCGGTTTTCGGGAAAGCCGATGCAAACACAGAAGGTTGGATCATCGGACCGGATACGATATCCGCTCCGATGATCTAGTCGGTCATCGGCCTGCACCGCCCGCCGGCGCATCGGGCCGATGCAATCCTGGGCATTGCGAGGCCCGTCCCCGCGGTGCCAGCTTGGCCTCCTGTCGATCTGGCTGACGAGACGCGGCACTTGCCTGCCGCGTCATGCCAATGGAGGGGCCCTGCCTTGAGCGAACCTTGCGATCTCAGCGCCGTCGAGGCGCGCGCCCTGATCGGGGTGAAGTCCCTCTCCGCCAGCGAATTGCTGGAGAGCTGCATTCGCCGCATCGATGCCGTCGACCCGGCCGTCAATGCCATGGTTGCGCGTGATGACGAACGGGCGCGAGCGACGGCGCGGAAGGCCGATGAGGCGACGATGCGCGGCGATGCGCTCGGCGCCCTGCATGGCCTGCCGGTCGGCATCAAGGATCTCGAGAATGTCGCCGGCCTGCGGACCACCTATGGCAGCCCGTTGTTTCGCGACTTCGTACCGCCCGAGGATCAGCTGATCGTCGCCTCGGTCCGCAAGGCTGGCGCCATCATCGCCGGAAAGACCAACACGCCGGAATGGGGCGCCGGCGCGAACACGCGCAATGCCGTCTATGGCGTTACCGGCAATCCCTTCGATCCCTCGAAATCGGCTGCCGGCTCCTCCGGCGGGTCCGGCGTCGTGCTGGCAACCAACATGGTGCCGATCGCGACCGGCTCGGATACGGGCGGCTCGCTGCGCAATCCGGCGGCCTTCAACGGCGTCGTCGGCTTCCGGCCGACGCCGGGGCTGGTGCCGAGCGACAAGCGGCCCTTCGGCTGGAACCCGCTGAGTGTGCTGGGTCCGATGGCCAGGACCGTGCCCGACCTCTGCCTGCTGCTCTCGACCATGGTCTCGGACGATGCCTGCGATCCGCTGGCAACGACGATCTTCGGCCAGACCGTGCGCAAGCCAGGGGATTTCGCACGGCCGGCCGAGATCGACCTCGCCTCGCTGAAAGTCGCCCTCACGCCCGATTTCGGATTCGCGCCGACCGAGCGGCATATCCGCGAGGTCTTTGCCGAGAAGACCGGGCTGTTCAGTCACCTCTTTGCCGTGGCGGATGAAGCGACGCCCGATTGCCGCGGCACTGACGAAAGCTTCGAGGTGTTGCGCTCGCTCTCCTTCCTGGCCTCGATGCATGAGCGGGTGCGGGATACGCCCGAGCTGGTCGGCCCCAATGTCCGCGCCAATGTCGAGGAAGGGCTGCGCTACAACGCGCTCGACGTCACCCAGGCGCTGAAGCAGCAGACCGTACTCTACAGGAACTGGCAGAGCTTCTTCTCGCGCTTCGACGTCATCCTGTCGCCGGCGGTGACGTTGAGCCCGCGGCCCTGGAGCGAACTCTATCCGGCCGAAATCGACGGCAAGGCGACGCGCACCTATTTCCACTGGCTGGCCCTGGCCTATGCCGCCACCGTGGTCGGCCACCCCGCGATCTCGCTGCCGGTGGGACTGGATCGCAACGGCATGCCGTTCGGTCTGCAGATCGTCGGTCCGCGCGGCGGAGACGCCAAAGTGCTTGCCGTCGCGGCGGCTCTGGAGCGCGTGCTGGCCGGCGATCCGCGTACCGCGCGACCGGTGCCGGACATTGCCGCGCTGGCGAAGGCCCCGCGCCTGAGCGACAGTCCAGGGTTCCTGGGATTCGACTGACGCGCCATCACCGGCAACACGACAACAAGAGGGGATTTCCGTTGAAGCGCCGTACGTTCTTGAAAGGGGCCGTCGCAGCCGGCCTCGCCAGTACCTCGTTGACATCTCTCGCCCGGGCCCAGGCCGGGCGCTCCACCCTGATGAAATTCGTGCCGCAGGCCAATCTGAGCGCGCTCGACCCGATCTGGACCACGGCGACCGTGACCAATAATCACGGCTATTATGTCTTCGACACGCTCTTCGGCGCCGATATGGACTTCAAGCCCCAGCCGCAAATGGCCGAAGGGCACGAGGTGCTGAACGATGGCAAGACCTGGCGCATCAAGCTTCGTGACGGTCTGGTCTTCCATGACGGCGCGCCGGTCAAGGCTGCCGATTGCGTCGCCAGCCTGAAGCGCTGGTGCCAGCGCGACCCCTACGGCCAGTTGCTGGCCAAGGTGGTTGAAAACTGGCAGGTCGTCGATGATCGGGTCTTTGAGATCAAGCTGACGCGCGCCTTCCCGACCATGCTCGAGGCGCTGGCCAAGGTCGATACGCCGCCCTTCATCATGCCCGAGCGGCTGGCCGGGACCGATGCCAGCAAGCAGGTGACGGAAATCATCGGCTCCGGCCCCTACCGTTTCATCCCCGGCGAGTATGTCTCCGGCAGCCGGGTGGTCTACGAGAAATTCGCCGGCTACAAGCCGCGCTCCGAGCCGGCGAGCCGCAATGCCGGCGGCAAGACAGGCCATTTCGAGCGCGTCGAATGGCAGGTCCTACCCGATCCCGCGACTGCGGCTTCGGCCATGATGAAGGGCGAGGTCGACTGGTGGGAGCGCCCGCTGACAGACCTTCAGCCGCTGCTCGCGAGCAATCCCGAGATCAGGCGGGAGGCAACGGACACCTCCGGCCGCATGGCGATCATGCGGCTGAACCACCTGCATCCGCCCTTCAACAATCCCAAGGTGCGCCAGGCCGTTCGCATGGCGGTGAACCAGGAGGATTACATGCAGGCGACGCAGGGCGACGACACCACGCTCTGGCAGACCTGCCGCAGCCTCTGGCCGCGCGGCACGCCCTATTATACCGGCGAGCAGGAAGACCTGATGCCGCAAAGCCTGGACAAGGCCAAGGCAGCACTGGCGGCGTCCGGTTATGCCGGCGAGAAGGTCGTCATCATCAGCCCCACCGACTTCCCGGATATCGGCCCGCTCGGGCAGGTCACCGGTGAGTTGCTGCAACGCCTGGGCATGAATGTGCAGATGGCGGACAGCGACTGGGGCACGGTCGTGCAGCGCCGTGGCAATCGCGAGAGTGTCGAGAAGGGCGGCTGGAGCATCTTTCATACCACCGGCCCGGCGGTGGGCTGGAGCAACCCGGCCCTGTCGCTGCTCGTCCGAGGTCAGGGGGCCAAGGGCTGGTTCGGCTGGTGGGAGAACGAGACCGCCGAGAAGCTGGCCGAGGAATGGCTCTACGCCGCCGATGCGGCTGGCCAGAAGAAGGCTGCCGTCGCCTTGGCGCGGCTGGCACTGGAAGAGGTCGCGACCATTCCGCTCGGCCAGTTCGTCATCCGCACGGCCTATCGCAAGAGCCTGACCGGCATGTTGCAGGGCTCTGCACCCTATCCCTGGGGCCTGCGCCGGGCCTGACCGGCGCAGGCGGCGTCGCGTCAGGCCGCAGGGCCTGCCGCGACCGCAGCCGACCAGGGCGATACGAGATCGCTGCAACCCTCCGCGCCGTCCTTGTCGGCGCGGATCAGGTTCGGGCAGGCGAAGTTGATCGGCAGCACGCCGTGTTCGACGACCGAGACCGGTCCGGCCGCTTCCAGCGCTACGAGAACATCGTGCGGCAGGCGGCAATCGGCGCTGGTCGAATCCGGTCCGGACACGTCGATGCGCGGCGCATGGGCGGCCTCGTCGACATCCATGTCGAAATCGAGCGTCCAGGCCAGGCTCTGGTAGACGCTGGCGAGAATGCGCCGGCCGCCCGAGGCGCCCATGGCAAACCGGGGCCAGGTGCCGTCCTTCGGCGTCACCACGACCGGGCACATGTTGCAGAGCGGCCGTGCGCCGGGGGTAATCGCATTCGCGCTGCCGGGGCGCGGATCGAACCACATCATGCCGTTGTTCATCAGCACGCCGGTCTCGGGCAGGACGACGCGGCTGCCCATCGAGGAGAGCAGCGTGGTGGTGATGGCGACAAGATTGCCTTCGCCATCGACAACGGTCAGATGCGTGGTGCAGGTGTCGGCCGGCTCCGGTGCAGCTTGCGCGGCGCCGAGACCGGCGAGGCGCTCGGCATAGGCCTCGCGCATCACCGTCGAGAGTTTTGCGAACCAGGCGGCGTCCGGGCCACCCGTCGGCGGAGCGACTGTGGCCATGCCCTCGACCACTGCGGCGAGCGTCGGGGCGGCCGTCAACCCGCCGGCAGTGTGCAGCACATGGGTGCCGCGCCAGTCGATCACGGGAGCCTGTCGGACGGCCGCCTGGCAGCCTGCAAGGTCGGTCGCATCGACGACACCGCCTACGGCCGCGATGTCTGCTGCGAGGCGCCTTGCAATTTCGCCTTCGTAGAAGTCGCGCAGGCCGGCCTGGGCCAGGCGCTCCAGCGTCGCTGCAAGATTGCCGAGCTTCATGAAGCCTGGGACACCCTGATAGGGTGGCACGGGCGGCAGGCCATCAGGCAGATAGATGCGGGCGCTTTCCTCATAGAGCCGCAAGACGGAAGCCGAGGAAGCGATCTTCAGCGTCGTGTACCAGTCCTGCGCCAGTCCGCGCCTGGCAAGGGCGATGGCAGGCGCGAGGAGTTCGGAGACCGGCAGCCCGGTGCCGAAATGCTGTTTCAGCGCCGCATAGCCCGCAACCGATGAGGGGATGCAGAAAGAGAGCGGTCCGTGGATGTTGCGGTCATCGACCACCGCCGGCCAGGTGAAGAGGTCCTTCTTCATCGCGCCAGTCAGCGGGTAGTCTGCCGGGTCGGCGCGGCGCGGTGCAACGGGGCCGAAATCGACGACCTGCGCCCGGGTCTCGCCGGCCTTCAGCACAACGGCGAAGCCGATGCCGCCGAGACCGCTGTTCCAGGGTTCGACCGCGGCGAGTGCGAAGCAGGCAGCGACGGCGGCGTCAGCGGCGTTGCCGCCCGCTTCCAGGATCGCCGCGCCGGCCGCGGCGGCCTCGCGGTTCTGCGAGACGACGATGCCGTTCTTTCCGCGCGCCGAGGGCTTGGTCAGATTCCAGTTCTGCGTCCGGTAGACATTCTCACGCGCGCTCTTGGCAACGGCCATGGACCCAACTCCCCCTTGTTCAGTTGCGCCATGCTTCCACGATTCCCGGATGTGGCGGAAGGCTGGCAAAGCAGGCCCGCCCTGCGGCCGGCTCGGGGGCGGTCGCAGCGCCGGGCGCTGGACCTCACGTTCAGGTTGTCGCAGCAAATGGCTGGCGCAATGCGTGCAAGGCATTAATCTCGGGAATGGATTGAACCTCCGCCGCACTTGCAGCGACAAACCTGCGAGCCGGCATGCAGGGCCTCGAGCGATGCATACCGAACCCGACGAAGACCTCGTCAAGCGGATCGCCTCGGGCGACCGGCTCGCCATGAAGGTGCTGTTCTCGCGGCACCAGGTGCATGTCTATCGTTTCGCGCTGCGGCTCGTGCGCGACGAGACGGTTGCGGAGGATGTGATCAGTGACGTCTTCATGGATCTCTGGCGGCAGGCGGACCGGTTCGAGGCGCGCGCCAGCGTCACGACCTGGCTCCTCGCCATCACTCGCAACAAGGCCTATTCGCTGCTGCGCAAGCGGCGCGAGGCTGGCCTCGACGACGAATTTGCGGAAACCATCGAGGACGAGGCCGACGATCCTGAAATCGTGCTGCAGAAGCAGGACAAGGGTCTCGCCATCAGGGCCTGCCTCGGGAAACTCAGCCTCGAACACCGCGAGGTCATCGATCTCGTCTATTATCACGAGACCTCCGTGGAGGAGGTGGCGCGGATCGTTGGCATCCCCGAGAACACCGTCAAGACGCGGCTCTTCCATGCGCGCAAGAAGCTGGGCGAACTGCTCAAGGCGGCCGGCATCGATCGGGGCTGGCCATGAGAGTTTTCGTAGGCCGGTTCGATCCGCCCAATCGGGAGGCGCGCCATGACTGACAGCATCGCGACCGATCCGAGGCGCAGCGAGCTCGAAGAGCTGCTGCCCTTCTACGCCAATGACCGCATCTCGGCTGCCGACAAGGCGCGCGTCGAGGGGGCGCTGGCGACCGATCCCGAACTTGCGGCGCGGCTCGATATCATCCGCGAGGACATGGCGGAGACGATCCTGCTCAACGAGAGCCTGGGCGCCCCTTCGCCACGCGCGCTCGACCGCCTGATGGCTGGCATCGAAGCCGAGCCGCAGCAGGCGCCGCTGCTGGCGCGGGCCCGCGGCGGCTTCCTGAGCTGGCTCGGCCAATGGCTGGCGGCACAGCCGCCGCGTAGGCTTGCCTATGCCAGCGCAGCGGCACTGGCATTGATTGCGATTCAGGGCGTTACGCTGACTGGCCTCGCCTTGCGCGGTGGCGGGGCTGGCTTCCAGACCGCCTCGGCGCCGGGGACGTCGTCCTCGGAGCGCTATGTCCTGCTCAGCTTCGCGCCGGACGCAAAGGCCACCGACATCGCCGCATTCTTCAAGCGCTACGAGGCGTCGGTGGTCGACGGTCCGCGCGCCAATGGCTTCTTCAAGGTGCGCGTCGGCGACGCAAAGCTGACGTCGGCGCAGGTCGACGCCATCGCCGCGCGGATGAAGGCGGAAGCGGCGATCATCAGCTTCGTCGCGCCGGCGCCGTGACGAACGCGTGGAGGGCGCGATCATGGTAGTCTTTCAGCCGGAAAAACGGGGGAGTGTCGTGCCCCGCCACAGCAACGAGCCGCGGCGACATCTCGCTCTATTCGTTGGTGGTGTCGGGCTTGCAATGCTGTTCAGCTTGCCGGTTTCGGCCCAGGAGTTTGGCGGTCGCGGACAGAGCGTCACTCCCGGCTTTCAAAGACAGGCGCCGAGCGTCCAGAGGATACCCGCGACGCGCCCGCCCGTCGGGCGTCCTGATGGCGTTCCGACCCGCCCGCCGCGCTATCCCGGACGCTATCCGGGCGGGGGTGGCTGGGGGCCTGCGGCGGTCGGCGTAGGCGCCGGCATCATTGGTGGCCTGATCCTGGATCAGGCGAGCCGCCGGCCGGTCATCATCGAGGACTTTGAGGACGAGGAGCCGGTGTTGCGCCGGCCGCGGCGCCCGCCGCCGGTCCGAGAGGTTGCGCCGCCCCGGACGCGCCGTGCCGCTCCTCCCGTCGCTCCGCCGCCGATCCGGGCTGCTCGGCCGGCCCCGCGCCAGCCCAATGTGATCGTGCCGCCAGCCACCGAGCGACGGTTGGTCAATGAGGAGATCCTGTTCGAGCTTGCGCCGAGTGCGCAGGCCGACGCGGTGCTTCGCCGCTATCGCGCGACACAGATTGCCAGCCGACGCTTCGAGCTTGCCGGCATCATCATCATCCGTGCGCGTCTCGAGGGCGGCCGCAGCGCCAGAAGCGTGCTGGCCCAGATGGCGGGCGATCCGCGCGTCGCCAGTGCCCAGCCGAACTATCTCTATGCTTTGCAGCAGGATGAGCCGAAGGGCGCCGCCCAACCAGCGAGCGCGGATGTCGCGCCGGCACCGCCAGCAAGCAAGCCTGACGCCGTCGAAATACCGATCATCATCCCCGACCTTCCCCCGATCCCGCCACTTGTCTCGATTGCGCCGAAGCGCGAGCTGCAGCCGCAATATGTGGTCGAGAAGCTGCATCTCGACGATCTGCACAAGATCGCGCGCGGCGCGGCGATCCGCGTGGCCGTGATCGATTCCGGCGCCGATACGACCCATCCGGAGCTGCAGGGTGTCCTTGCCGGCTCATTCGATGCGCTCGGCGGCGACGTTCAACCTGATGCGCACGGCACCGCGATGGCGGCGGCGATCCTGGCACAGGCGCAGTTGCAGGGGGTTGCTCCAGGTGCGCGGCTTCTGGCGGCGCGCGCCTTCTCGGGGTCGGCGACGGCCGGGCCCGCCAATGGCACGACCTTCCATATCCTGGCGGCGCTCGACTGGGCGGCGGGCGAGGGCGCCCGCGTTCTCAATCTGAGTTTTGCCGGCCCGCAGGACCGGCTGCTGTCACGTTCGCTAGCAGGGGCCAAGGCCAAGGGCATGGTCGCGGTCGCGGCTGCGGGGAATGGCGGAGCAAAGGCAGCGCCGCTCTATCCCGGCGCCGATCCGAATGTCATTGCGGTCACCGCGACCGATGCGGACGACAAGCCGTTCTCCGGCGCCAATCGTGGTGATTACATCGCAATCGCCGCACCGGGAGTCGATGTGCTCGCAGCCGAGCCACAGGGGCGCTACGCCTTCTCGTCAGGCACCTCGATCGCAGCGGCACATGTCTCCGGCCTCGTGGCGCTGCTGCTCGAAAAGCGACCGGAGCTCGGCCTCGATGATGTGCGCAGGCTCCTGAGCGAAAGCGCCGTCGATCTCGGGAGCAGGGGCAAGGACCCTGTCTTCGGAGCGGGCCGGGTCGATGGATCGGCGGCCCTGTCGCGCGCCCTGCCGGTGTCGACGGCTCGCCCCTGAAAGAAATTCAGTGCTGCTTTGAACCTTCTGCGCGCCCGCCGCGACTAATGGTCATGGAGGGCGAATGGTTCGCTCCCGTTCGAACGGCAGGAGACAGGACGATGACCAAGTTCACGAAGAGCATGACCGCCACCCTCGCCGCCCTGACGCTTGGCACCGCGATCCTCGCCAGCGCCGGTGGAGCCGAAGCCCGCCCGCGCTATCGCGGCCCGCACTGGGGTGTCGGTGCCGGCATCGTCGGAGCGCTGGCCGTCGGTGGATTGCTCGCCGCGTCAGCTGGTCGTTCCTATGCCGAACCTGTCTACGAGGAGGATGCTCCCGTGCGCCGCTGCGAGCTGGTCGAACGCATCAACCGCTTCGGCGAAGTCGTCGGCCATCGCCGGGTCTGCAGCCTCTACTGAGCCAGCGCGTGGGTTCCTGCAATCCGGCTCTCCGGTGCCTCCGGAGGGCCGGACCCGTTTGTGCGTACAGCAGCAACTGGTCCAGAAGTATCCGCGCTGGGCGACGCGCAGCATCGCTTGCAGAGCATGGCAATGAAATTGTCCGGCCTCTCGGCTTGCTTTAGTGAGCGACTGACTGGTTAGCCGAGACATAAGTCATAGCTCATGAACGTGACTACGCCGGTCGGGGTCGCCCGTCGCGCAACAATGCCGGTGCTGATCGCGCTCAGCGTCACGCACCTGCTCAACGACCTGATTCAGTCGCTGATTCCGGCGATCTATCCGATCATCAAAACCGCCTATGCGCTCGACTTTGGACAGATCGGGCTGATCACCCTGACATTTCAGGTCTCGGCCTCGCTGCTGCAGCCGCTGGTCGGTTTCTACACCGACAAGAAACCGATGCCGTATTCGATGGTCGTCGGCATGGGGTTTTCCCTGTTCGGCCTCGTCGGGCTGGCCTTTGCCAGCAGCTACCCGCTGCTGTTGCTGGGGGCAGCCTGCGTCGGCATCGGTTCTTCGATCTTCCATCCCGAAGCAACGCGGATGGCGCGCAATGCGTCCGGCGGGCAGCATGGGTTGGCACAAGGGATCTTCCAGGTCGGCGGTCAGACCGGCGGGGCGCTTGGGCCCTTGCTGGCAGCCTTCATCATCGTGCCTAACGGCCAGGGCAGCCTGGCATGGTTCTCGGCGGCGGCGCTGATTGCCATGGTGCTGATGATCTGGACCGCAGGGCAGTCCGCACTCGTCGGAATGCGGCAGGTGCACGGCAAAGTCGCGGGTGCCGCCGTCCCGACCGCGATTCCGGCACCGCCTCTGGCGAGCGTTGCTCCGGCCGTCGCAATCCTGATTATCCTGCTGTTCTCGAAGAATGCATACAGCGCGAGCTTCAGCTCGTTCTACACGTTCTACCTGATCGGGAAATTCGGCGTTTCCGTCCAGACCTCCCAGGTCATGCTGTTCCTGTTCCTGGGATCCTCGGCGGCCGGCGCCCTGTTCGGCGGCATGCTCGGCGACAGGATCGGGCGCAACAAGATCATCTGGTTCTCGATCCTGGGAGCGCTGCCCTTCACGCTCGCGCTGCCCTATACCGACCTCTTCTGGACGGGCGTCCTGACCGTCATCATCAACCTGATCATGTCGAGCGCCTTTGCCGCCATCCTGATCTATGCGATGGAGCTGTTGCCAGGCCGCATCGGCCTGGTCGGGGGCTTCTTCTACGGGCTGTCCTTCGGACTCGGTGGCATTGCGGCGGCCCTGCTCGGCGAATTCGCCGACCAACTCGGAATCGAGACGATTTATCGGATCTGCTCGTTCCTGCCGGCAATAGGCCTGCTCGCCTGGTTCCTGCCAACCCTGAGGGAACCGGGACATAGCTGAGCTATGGAGGGTTCGGCCTTGCATGGCTCGTGGCCGGACAAGTCTGCGGCACGGCCCCTGACAGGCTGACGGCTTGACCTTCTCGCTCGCTTCAGCCTCATGTCCGGCCACCATGCACCGCCCCAAACTCCTCTTCGTCGTCACGGAAGACTGGTTCTTCGCCTCCCATTTCCTGCCGATGGCGCGGGCTGCGCGCGAGCTTGATCTGGATGTCGTCGTGATTGCGCGCGAGCGCCAGCATCGCCGCGTCATCGAGGCGACGGGCGCCCGGCTGATTGCGCTCGAAGCGGAACGGGGCAGCCTCTCGCCGCTGGCGCTGTTGCGCCAGGTCCAGACGCTTAAGCGTCTGATCACGGCCGAACGGCCCGATATCCTGCACTGCATCGCGCTGAAGCCGATCGCGCTGGCAGGCCTCGCCGGCAGGCTCGCCGGGATCGAGCGACGCGTCTATGCGCTGACCGGGCTCGGTTTTCTCGGGGCAAGACAGGGACAGCTCGCTGCCCTGGCGCGGCTGGCGGCCCGGACCTGGCTGCGCGAGGCGATAGACGGACCCGGCGTCCGCTTCCTGTTCGAGAATCCTGACGACCCGGTGATGCTGGGGCTCGATCCGCAGAACAAGGGCAAGGTCGCGATCGTCGGCGGCGCGGGGGTCGATCCGCTCGTGCTGATGCCGGAGCCGATGCCGCCGGCGCCGCCGCTCAAGGTCGCGCTGGTCGCCCGCATGCTCTGGTCGAAGGGCGTCGACCTCGCCGTCGAGGCCGTGAAGCTCGCCAGGGCGCAGGGCGCGCGCGTCGAACTCACCATCCATGGTGCGCCCGACTCGTCCAATCCGAAGGCGATCCCCGAGACGACTCTCAAGGAATGGGCTGCGCGCCCTGGCATCCACTGGGCCGGCCCGACGCGCGATATCGAAGGGGTCTGGCGGGCGCATCATCTCTGCTGCCTGCCATCGCGCGGCGGCGAGGGGCTGCCGCGAACGATCCTCGAGGCGGCGGCCTGCGGGCGCGCCATCCTGACGACCGATGTGTCGGGCTGCCGCAGCTTTGTGCGCGATGGGCAGGACGGCATGGTGGTGCCGCCGGACGATGCGGCTGCGCTCGCCAGGGCGCTGATGGTGCTCGCAGGCGCACCAGGGCTGGTCGAGCGGATGGGTGCGAGCGCGCGCAACCGCCTGCTCGATGGCCACACCGAACGCGACGTCATGGATGCGGTGAAGGCGCTCTATCGCGGCTTGCTGGCCCGGCCCCAGACGGATGTCGCGGCGTGAGCGCGCCTCTCGCCACGCTTGACCGGCGCGGCTTCATCCTCGCGCAGACGCGGCTGCTGCCGGTGCCCCATGCGTCCGAGATCAGCCTGCATGTCGCGGAAGAGGCGACCGAGCTCTGGCAGAAGACCGAGGACGAGCTTGCGGTCATTGGGCTGCCGCCGCCGTTCTGGGCCTTCGCCTGGGCGGGAGGGCAGGCGCTGGCGCGGCATCTTCTCGATCATCCCGGGATCGTGCGAGGCAAGCGCGTGCTCGATTTTGCCAGCGGCTCCGGTCTCGTCGCGATCGCGGCGGCAAAAGCAGGAGCCGCACATGTCCAGGCTTGCGACATCGATGCCTTCGCTGCCGAGGCGATCGTGCTGAACGCGGAGGCGAACGGTGTCTCCGTTACTGCGACGCTGCAAGACCTGATCGGGCGCGACGACGGCTGGGAGCTGATCTGCGCCGGCGACGTCTGCTACGAACGAGCCATGGCCGAGAGCGTGGTCGGCTGGCTCTCCGGGCTGGTTGCCCGCGGCGCGGAGGTGCTGATCGGCGATCCGGGACGCAGCTATCTGCCGCGGGAGCGCCTGCAGGAACTGGCGACCTATAAGGTCCCCGTGACGCGCTCGCTGGAAGACGCCGAGATCAAGAAGAGCACGGTCTGGCGACTGGGGATCGCCTGACCCGATGATCTAGCTAACCTTCTGTGTTTGCATCGGCTTTCTCGAAAACCGCAATCCACTTTTCGGGCCGATGCCTTATACCGAGTCCCGGAGATCGTGACTCGGGCCGGCTTCTCAAATCAGCCCCGGCCTGATTCAACATGGCGAACGAGGGAGGTTCGCCATGGCTATTCCGCTTCGGGCTGATTTCGATGGGCAGATGACGAGGGCTGCGGCCAAGCGGTCCAAGGACGGGTCGCAGGCGCGCCGCCTTTTGGCTTTGGCGGCGATCTATGACGGGGCGACGCGGACGGAGGCGGCCAGGATTGGCGGCGTGACGCTGCAGATCGTGCGCGACTGGGTGATGAAGTTCAACGCGCTGGGGCCAGATGGTCTCATCGACCGCAAGGCGCCGGGACAGTCGCCCCGGCTCAACGGCGCATGCCGGGCGGCCCTGGCTGCGATGATCGAAAGCGGGCCAACGCCGGCGATCCACGGCGTCGTCCGTTGGCGGATCATCGATCTCTGCCAGTGGTTGTACGAGGAGTTCAAGGTCACCGTCGCCAAGCAGACCCTGAGCCGGGAACTTCGGGCCATGGGCTATCGCAAGCTCACCGCCCGTCCTCGCCACCATGCGCAGGCCGATGGCGCGATCGAGGATTTTAAAAAACATTTCCCGCCCGCGTGGCGCAGATCGCCGAAGACAAGGCCATCGCACAGAGCGACATAGAAATCTGGTTCGCCGACGAGGCGCGGATCGGCCAGAAGAACAAGATCACGCGGCGCTGGGCCCGACGCGGCACGCGCCCATCGGCGCCGCACGACCAACGCACCGCATCGACCTATATATTCGGCGCGATTTGTCCGATGGAAGGCAAAGGTGCGGCGCTCGTCCTGCCGACGTGCAACACCGAGGCGATGAACCTCCACCTCGCCGAAATTGCAACAGAGATCGCTCCGGGCAAGCACGCCATCCTGTTGCTCGATCAGGCCGGCTGGCATCTGTCGAGCCGCTTGGTCGTTCCACCCAACATCACGCTCGTGCCATTGCCGTCGAAATGCCCGGAGTTGAACCCGCAGGAGAACGTCTGGCAGTTCATGCGCGACAACTGGCTCTCAAACCGCGTGTTCAAATCTTACGAGGATATCGTCGATCACTGCTGCTACGCCTGGAACAAGCTCATCGACCAGCCATGGCGCATTATGTCCATCGGCATCCGTGACTGGGCCTATCGGTTCTGATCAACGAGACTTGGTAT
>NZ_JPKG01000023.1 GCF_000735605.1 Allobosea sp. LC85 | reverse complement strand
GGCTGGGGCGGCGGCTGGGGTTGGGGCCACAACAACGTGGTGATCAACAATTTCAATACATTCAACCAGTTCAACTTCAGCCACGCCAACATCTACAACCACTGGACGAACAACTCGGTGCATAGCCGCGTCGACACCCGCATCGCCAACAGAGGCGGGCTCACGCCCGGCCAGCGCGCCAATCTCGGCAATGCGCGCGCGAATCTGAGTGCACGGGGAGAACTCGGCGAGCGCGCCGGCAATCTACGCCAGAATGCCGGAAATATCCGTCAGAACGCCGGCAACATCGCGCGCAATCATCCACGCGCGAATGACCACTATGCCGGTCGCAATGGCGAGGTCTTCCGCCGCGGGAGCAATGGCTGGGAGCAGCACCAGAACGGGCGCTGGGCCAATGCGGGTGGCGGCGAGATCCGCAATCTCGACCGAGAGCAGATCGGCCGCTTCCATGGCGAGAGGATGGAAAACTTCCGAGGCGGCGGCAGGTTTGCCGGGGCCGGGGGCTTCCATGGTGGCGGCAGGTTTGCCGGGGGCGGAGGCTTCCATGGTGGAGGAGGCTTCCACGGAGGAGGTGGCTTCCACGGAGGAGGCGGATTCCACGGCGGTGGTGGCGGCGGGTTCCATGGTGGCTTCCGCCGCTAGCGGAAGCGCTGCGGCGGCCAGCCCCGTCCGCATCCGGTCCCCGCTCCTCCACGCGTCCACCTCCCCGGTACGGTTCGCGGCAAGCTGTTTGCTTGTCGCGTCCGGCATGGCAGGTTGCCATCCGCCGGAGAGGGAGATGCGTGGCGATGGAGCTGAAGTGGCTGGAGGACTTTGTGAGCCTCTCGACAACCTTGAGTTTCTCGCGCTCGGCCCGAGAGCGCAATGTCACGCAATCTGCCCTGAGCCGCCGGATCCGGCAGCTCGAGAGCTGGCTCGGCCTGTCCTTGTTCGACCGCAGCAGCTACCCGATCGGCATCACGGAAGAGGGCAAGATCTTCCTGCCGCGGGCACGCGAGATCCTGAAACTGGTCCAGACGTCGCGGCAGGAGGCGCGCCAACAGCATGACGACACGGCGGAGGTGCTGGTCTTCGCCACGCTTAACACCCTGTCACTGACCTATTTTCCAGGCTTCGTCCGCCGCATCGAGGAGCGGCTTGGTTCGCTCAAGACCCGGTTCTGCGACCAGTATTCGTCCTATGATGGCAATGTCGCGGTCCTGAACCAGGGCGAATGCGATTTCCTGCTGACCTATGCGCATGAGACGGTGCCGCTGCTGCTCGATCCCGCTCGTTTCATCTATCGCCGGCTTGGCTCCGAACGGGCGATCCCGGTCTCGATCGCCGGCGCCGATGGCAGGCCGGTGCATGCTTTCCGCCCCACCGGAGAGCCCGTCCGGATGCTCAGCTACGGCAGCGGCTCGTTCTTTGCCCGTCGTCTGGCGAAGCTCTTCGCCGACCGGCCCGCCCCCCGTGTCACCGTCTATGAGAATCCGATGTCGGTCGGCCTCAAGGCCATGGTGCTGGCCGGGCGCGGCATGGCCTGGATCCCGGAAAGCCTGATCACAGAGGAATTGCGCAGCGGCCTGCTCGTCCCGACAGCCGATCCTTCCTGGGAACTGACCGCTGAAATCCGCCTTTACCGCGCCGCTACGCCGAGCCGGCCGGGTGCCGAGCGGTTCTGGGCAGCCATCGATGAGAACATGTCCCTGGGCGTGCCCGACGCGCCTGAGCGCCCGATGCCGGGCAGGCTCTCCTATGCGCGGCGTGTCACAACCAATGCCGGGGACAGGAAGTTGAGATTGGCCGCAGCGTCGATGCCGGCGAGTTGATCATAGAGCGCCGCGATCTCGGCCTCATTCATCGTGGCCGCGCAGCAATCGAGGAATTTTGCCTCGCGATCGACGTCGTCGAAGGGGTCCGCGATCGAGCCCTTTGCCTCGGAGCGCTCAGCGGTCAGCATCCGCCCGTCCGCAAGCTGCACGGTCACCCGATGCGGCAGGTGCCCGGCAACAGCCTCCTCGTTCTTGTCATAGGCCCTCATGACGGTGCGGGGCAGGAGCTCGCGCACGGCTTGGCGCTGCACCGCCTCAGGCGTGAAATCGGCGAGCGACAAGCGGTCCTGCAGCAGCGCGAGCGCGACGCAGTAATGCATCGAGAAACGCGCCTGCATCTCGTCTTCCGGGTCGGGATAGGCGAGGTTGCGCGCATTCGCGATGCCGACCAGCGTCTCCACCGCCAGCACGTCCGCGCTCGTGAAGCCGTGTTCGGCCTTGAGCCCGAGGATCGCGTCCACCGTGTAATGCGTGGAGCCGCAGCAAGGATGGCGCTTGGGAATGAGTCCCTCGCTCTCGATGACATGCGGTTCGGCGACGGTCATCCCGGCCCACCCCGCCGCGCTCGCATCACCGAACAGCTCGGCCACCCCCATCGGGCATTCCAGGATGTCGAGACGACCGGTCATGCCAGTTGCCGCAAGCGCAGCCGCGTCAACCGCATTGCGGGCAGCAAGCCCCGCATGCAGAGGCTTTGCCGGGGTCCCGAACTGCCCCTTGGGTCCCGCCGCCATGCTTGCCGCGACACTCATGGCGCGTGCGATGCCGCTCGCATCGAGCCCCATCAGCCAGGCCGTGCCTGCTGCCGTTCCGATGGCACCAACCGTCGAGGTCGCGTGCCAGCCGAGCGTGTAATGCGCCGGATTGATGCCCCGCCCGACCACGGCTTGCGCCTCGAGCCCGACGAGATAGGCGTCGACGAAGCTGCGCCCGCTCGCGCCCCGCCCGTGTGCGACGGCAAGCAGGGCCGGCACGAGCACGGCGGAAGCATGCGTGATCCCCGGCCGGAAGTTGTCGTCATAATCGAGAGCATGTGCCGCCGTGCCGTTCACCAGGGCGGCGATCGCCTCCGGTGCGCTGCCGCCGCCTATGACCGCGGCTGCGCCGGATGGCCCGATGCTCCCGGCGAACGCCGCACGCACCGACTGCGTCGCTTGGTCGTCGACGCCGGCGATCATGCAGCCGATCGTATCGGCGATCGCATGACGTGCCCGCGCCCGAGCCAGGGAAGAGAACACGGGTTCGGACCGGCTCCAGGCCGCGATACGTTCGATGGCACTCGACATAGGCTCTCCGGCTCTTCGATGAGTATGACGAGAACGGCTGGCGCGCCCGTCAGCCCGTGCGCGCGTCGAGGACGAGGCGCAGCAGGCGCCCGAAGGCGAAGCGGTCGACCTCCTCGCCCTTCTTGTCGGTGTTGACGCGGTGCACGACCACCAGATCAAGCGAGGGAATGACAAGGCAGCACTGCCCGCCGACGCCCTGGGCGCTATAGCTACCTTCCGGCAGCACGACGCCGGGGAAGCCGGCGCCGGAGCGCGACACCCACCACATATAGCCATAGCCGCCACGCGGGCCTGCATCCGAAAGCGGCAGGACACTGGTCGCCACCCAGTTGGCCGGCACCACCTGCCGGCTGCGCCAGCGGCCCTGCCGCAGGAACATCAGGCCGAAGCGGGCGAGATCGCGCGTCGACATGCGGAAGGGGTAGGCCGGGTGCGCTGAGCAATCATCCGGCTCGATCCAGCCGTCGCGGCGCTCTTCGTCGAAGCGGAAATCCTGCATGCCAAGCGGCCGGGCGATGCGCTCCTGGAAGTCATCGTGGATGCCGGCACCGGTGAGCGCGCCGAAGATCGTGCCGAGAGCGTTGAAGTCCCAGTTGTTATAGGACCAGAAGGTACCCGGCGCGTGCGAATGGCGGGGCTCCTTGATCGACTTCATCCAGGCAGACTCGTACCCGGCAGGGTGAAAGATGCCCGACCGCGCCGTCAGCAGGTCGTAGATCGTGGCCGCCTTCTCGCGTTCGCTCAGGCCTTCCTTGTCGTCGATTCCGAGCTGCGCCAAGCTGCGCGAGAGGTCGATGGTGCCCTCGCCTTCGTGGATACCGATGAGAGCGCTGAGGAAACTCTTGCGGATCGAGTGGCACTGGTAGCGATGAGCGAGATCGCCGCGGCTTGCGACGACGCGGCCGCCCTGCACGATCATCAGCGTCGCAGTCGCGATCGTGTCGGCATAGCTCCAGATTCGGTCGATGCCATCGGCGGACCAGCCCGCATCAGCAGGGTTTACGGCGCTCCAGTCCTCGTCCGGCCAGGCAGCATCGGCAACCTGCCCTTCCCCCGAAATGTCTCTGCGCATGAAAACTGCCTCCCACTGAGGATTGCCGTCACGAGGCCGGCCGGTACCCCGTGCTCGCTTCCAGGAATTCCCGGGTGTAGGGCTCGGCGGCGCGGCCGGCGCGCACATCCTCGGCACTCATTTCCTCGATGATGCGCCCTTCGCTCATCATGCCGACGCGCTCGCACAGATGCGTCACCACTGCGAGGTCGTGGCTGACCATCAGATAGGTCAGGTCGCGGGCACGCCGGAGCTGCTTCAGCAGGTTGAGGATTTCGGCCTGGACCGAAACATCGAGTGCCGAGGTCGGCTCGTCGAGGAGCAGCAGTTCCGGCTCGATGATGAGTGCGCGTGCAATGGCGACGCGCTGGCGCTGGCCGCCCGAAAGCTCATGCGGGAAGCGATAGCGGAACGACGGCCCGAGCCCGACGGCGGACAGGATTTCGTCGATGCGCTCCTGATGCCGGTCGAACCCGTGAATCCGGAGGGGCTCGGCCAGGACGTATTGCACCATCTTGCGCGGATGAAGCGACGCATAGGGGTCCTGGAAGACCATCTGCACGCGGCGGAAGAAGTTCTTGTCGCGCTGGCGCGGCACCACCGTGTCGCGGAACCTGATCGTACCCTCATAATCGCGGTTGAGCCCGACGAGTGCGCGCAGGATCGTCGATTTGCCGCAGCCCGACTCGCCGATGAGCCCGAAGGCTTCGCCGTGCCCGAGCGTGAAAGAGACATCGTCGACCGCAGTCATCGCGGCTGCGCCGCTGCCGAAGGTGATGTTGAGATGGCTGACTGCCAGGGCGGTTTCCTGCGCAGCCCCGGTGGCGTTCGCGGCCGGAGCACTCATGTCGCCACTCCGCTGCGGATCGTCGGGCCGTCGAGCCAGGCCGGATCACGGCTGGGGACCTGAAGCATGTCGGTGGCGCGGTCGAGCCGCGGCAGGCTGTCGAGCAGCGCGCGCGTATAGGGGTGACGCGCATTGCGGAGGTCGCGTGCGGCGATGTCCTCCATGATCCGCCCGGCATACATGACCAGCACGCGGTCGCAGAAATCGGCAACGAGGTTGAGGTCATGGCTGATGAACATCAGGCCGGCGCCGCGCCGCGTGACGAGCTCGTCGAGAATGGTCAAGACCTGCCTTCGCACCGTCACGTCGAGGGCCGAGGTCGGCTCGTCGGCGATGATCAGGTCCGGCTCGGGAATGAGCATCATGGCGATCATGATGCGCTGCCCCATGCCGCCCGAGACCTCATGCGGGAAGAGCTGGTAGACGCGGTCGGGGTCGCGGATTTTCACCGCCTCGAGCATGGCAAGTGCCCGCGCCTCGGCCTCGCGCCGGCCGACCTTGTGATGCAGGCGGTAGGCTTCGGTGATCTGCTGGCCGACCCGCATCAGCGGATTGAGCGAGAATTTTGGATCCTGCAGGATCATCGAGATGCGGTTGCCACGAATGCTCCGCATCTGCCGCTCGCTGGCCGCGAGCAGGTCGATGCCGTCGAAGGAGAGCCGCTTGGCGTCGATATGCGCGGCCTTCGGCGTCAGCTTCAGTACCGTGCGCCCGGTGAGCGACTTGCCCGAACCGGACTCGCCGACGATACCGACCTTCTCCCGGCCGACGTTGAACGAGATGCCCCGGACCGCCTGGGTGGTGCGATGAGCGCCCCTGAAGGATACGAAGAGGTCCTCGACCTCGAGCAGCGGCTTAGCCATGACGCGGATCCAGGATATCGCGCAGGCCATCACCGAAGAGGTTGAAGGCGAGGCTGGTGATCAGGATGGCAGTTCCGGGAATGGCCGCGATCCAGCCATTGGTCAGGATGAACTCCCGGCCCGAAGCCAGCATGGCGCCCCATTCCGGGCTCGGCGGCTGGGCACCGAGGCCGAGGAAACCGAGCCCCGCTGCTGTGAGGATGATCGACGCCATGTTGAGCGTGAGGCGCACCACGACGGAGGGGATGCACATCGGCACGACGTGGCCAAGGATGATGCGCAGCGGCGACGCTCCTTGCAGCCGTACGGCGGCAATGTAGTCCGACTTGCGGATGGACAAGGTTTCCGCGCGGGCAAGCCGGGCGATCGGCGGCCAGGCGGCGAGCGCAATCGCGATGATGGCGTTCTCGATGCCCGGGCCGAGCGCGGCGACGAAGGCGAGCGCCAGCACCAGGCTCGGGAACGCCAGGAAGACATCGACCACGCGCATCAGCACGATATCGACCCAGCCCCCGCGATAGCCGGAGGTGGTGCCGATGATGAGGCCGAGCGGCGCAACGATGATCGCTGTCAGCAAGGCGATGTAGAGCGTGATGCGGGCGCCGAAGACGAGCCGGCTGAAGATATCGCGGCCGAGTTCGTCGGTGCCGAGCCAATGCGCCGCTGACGGCCGCATCAGCCGCTTGCCGAGATCCTGGGCGTAGATGTCATGCGTCGCGATCAAGGGCGCGAACAATGCCACCAGCACGATGAGCACGATGACGGCCAGCCCGAACAACGCCGACGGGTTGGCCTTGAGCCGCCACCATTTCAGCGACAGCTGCTGCATCCGCGCCTGGAAAGGCGAAGCCGGAATGGGAGCCGTGAGCCAGGCCTTGAGGCCTGTCCCGGACGTTTCAAGAGGGGGAGCGGACATGGCGTGCCTTCACCGGGTGCGCGGGTCGAAGACCCGGTAGAGCAGATCGCAGAGCAGATTGAGCGTGACGAAGATGACGCCGACGAGCAGCGTGCAGCCAACCACGGCATTCATGTCGCCGGCGAGCAGGGCATTGGTCAGGTAGCGGCCGAAACCCGGCCAGGCGAAGACGGTCTCCGTGAGCACCGCCCCTTCCAGCAGGAACGCGTAGGAGAGCGCCACGACGGTCACGACCTGCACGGCAATATTGCGGAAGGCATGGCCCCAGACCGTGCGCGACCAGGACAGGCCCTTGACCCGCGCCGTCACCACATATTCCTGGCTCAGCTGCTCGATCATGAAGCTGCGGGTCATGCGGCTGATATAGGCAAACGCGCCGAAGGCCAGGATCGAGGCCGGCAGGATGATGTGCGAGAAGGCGTTGCCGAACATCTCCCAGTTGCCGGCCATGGCACTGTCGATGAGCAGGAAGCCCGTTACAGGTTCGAGGTCGAACTCATAGGTGAAGTCGATGCGCCCCGGCCCCGCCACCCAGCCGAGCGTGGCGTAGAATAGGACGAGCCCCATCAGCCCGAGCCAGAAATTGGGGGCGGAATAACCGATCAGCCCGACGACGCGCGACAACTGGTCGATCCATGTGTCGCGGTACATGGCAGCCAGCACGCCCATCGGAATGCCGAGACCGGTGCCGATGATGATCGCCACGCTGGCGAGCTCGATCGTCGCCGGGAAGACCCGGGCGATATCCTCCATCACCGGTTTCCCGGTGGTCAGCGCCGTCCCGAAGTCGAGATGCAGGATGCCCCAGACATAACGCGCGAACTGCACCCAGAGCGGCTGGTCGAGACCGAGCTGCCGGTACATCGCGTCATAGGCTTCCTGGGTCGCGTTGTCGCCGAGCACCGCGGCAACGGGATCGAGCGGCAGCAGGCGGCCGATGAAGAAGGTGAGTGCCGCGAGCCCGAACAGGGTCACGGCCACGGAAATGATGGTCCTGCCGGTCGCCCAGACCCAGGACGGAAGACCCTTCCGTCCTGGGTCCGCAAACCGACGGGAGCCGACCTCGGCGACTTCGGACACCGGCCAGCCTTACTTGCTGGTCTTGGCGTAGTAGGTCTTGAAGCCGGTCCAGCTCCAGTCCTTCAGGTCCTTGCGCACACCCGCGATGTTGTACATCTGGAACATGAAGGCCATCGGCCCCTTGGCCATGACCTCCTTCTGGATCTCTGCGTAAAGCGCGTCGCGCTTGGCCGTATCGGCTTCCAGCAGGGCTTCGTCGATCTTGGCGTTGAGCGCCAGGTCCTGATACGACGAACGCCAGCTCGGATACTGCGTCTGCTTCGCTTCGGCCCGGTTGTCGGGGTTGAAGACGAGGCGCGAGGCATTGCCGTGCGCGTCCGGCACGCCGGTCTGCCAGGCCAGCATCGCCGACTGGAATTCGCGGCCGCGCACCTTGCTGAACAGCTGGGCATTGGCCATCCGCTCGAGCGACAGCTTCACGCCGATCTTCGAAGCGTTCTGCTGCACGCTTTGAGCGATCGGCGCCGAATGCGGCAAGGTGCCGAAGATCAGGCTGGCTTCGAAACCGTTCGGATAGCCCGCCTCGGTCAGGAGCTGCTTGGCCTTGTCGAGGTCGAGCTTGAAGGGCTGGCCCTGCTTCTCGTCCAGCGCGCCGACCGCTCCAAGCTGCGCGAAGCTCGCCCGCGGCACGCCGAGATAAGTCATGATCGTCTTGCCGAGACCGTCATAGTCGATCAGGTAGCGCATCGCGAGGCGTACCTTCTCCTTGGAGAAGGGGCCGTCCGCGACGTTGAAGTTCCAGAAGAACAGCTGCGGGCGCAGAACCTTGAGGATGGAGACATCCTTCGAGGTTTCGAGGTCCTTGACGTCCTCGGGCGTCAGGTCGCGCGCGACGTCGACATCGCCCTGGCCCAGCAGCAGGCGCTGGGTGCCGGCTTCCGCGACATGGCGGATCAGCACGCGCTTCAGCGCCGGCGCCTTGCCCCAATAACCCTCATTCGCCTCGAGCACGATGGACTCGCCGGCGTTCCAGCGCGTCAGCTTGTAGGGGCCAATGCAGGCCGTGCGGGTGCCGAGATATTTATTGCCGAGATCGCCATTCTGCTCATTGGCCATGATGGTCTTCATGTCCATCACGGCGGAGACGCGGTTCGCGGCGATCGCCTGCAGGATCAGCGCCGTCGGATAGGCCTTGTCGAGCTTGAACACGACCGTATTGGCATCCGGCGCCACGATGCGCTGCTCGACCGTGTCCTTGGTGAAGCCGTACTCGGTCAGGGTCGCGGCATTGCCGAAATTGAGCTTGACGACCCGGCGCAGCGACCAGAGGACATCCTCCGCGGTCACCGGATTGCCGGACGGGAACTTGGCGCCCTTGCGCAGGTGGAACGTGATCTCCTTGCGGTCCGCCGAGACGTCCCAGCGCTCGGCGAAGAGCGGAACGACCTTGCGCTCGTCTGCCGGGTCGAAATCGACCAGCGTGTCGCAGGTGTTCTGCAGGATCTCGTTGGTCACGACCTCGCCGACCTGGGCCGGATCGAAGGTGCTGATCGCGTCGATGTTCCACGCCATCACCAGGGCGTTCTTCGGCGTGGCGGCGCCCGCCGTCGTGACGGCAGCGCAAACAGCGGTCGCAGCAGCGACGCTGGAGAGAAGATACCGCGCGGCGCGAGGTGCGCGCATCTTGGTCGACTGGTCTCGCTTGGCCATGGTCAGTTCCCGCTCTCGTGATTGTTCTTGGTCAAGACTTGGTCTGGTCGCCAGGCCTGCGCGGCGTCTCTCGCGCAGGCCTGGCAGGAATGCTCAGGCGGCTTCGGACCGCGGCTGGATCGGCGGCTTCACCTCGGCCGGGATCGGGCAGATATAGGGCGTTCTCGTCGTCCGCTCCTGGTGATCCTTCTTGGCCCGTGCCAGCAGCGTCTCGTCGCTCATCACGTCGATGGCAGTGCCGGCCATGATCTTGGCGGCATGAACCATGCCCTTATGGGCGGCCGGGGCCTTGCCCTGCGCCGTGATCTGCCAGGAATGGCCGGGCGTGCCGATGGCATGCGTCGCGACGCGTGCCTGGATGGTCGGCACCTTCCAGCTGACGTCTGCGACGTCGGTCGAGCCGATCATCGGCACGCCTCTCGCGTCCCTGGGGATCACGAAATCGCAGAGCGGCGTGTTCTCGCGCGGTGCGACGCCGGTGCGGCGATAGTCGTTCAGGATGTCAGCCTCGCTCAGCGTTGCCTGGATCTGGGCAGCGTAGGCGCGGTCGGCATCGTCGAACGGCACGGGCCCGAGGCGCTGGATGTTCTGGAACATCGCCTCTTCGAGCGGCGTATTGCCGAGCATGTTTGAAACCGCGCTCATGATCGAGATCGAGACCTTGGTCTCGGTCATCAGCGCAGCCCCCTCGGCGACCTTCTTGACCCGTTCATTGAGTTCCAGCATGCCCGCGAGGTCGCGGGCACGGATCGCATAGCGGACCTTGGCCGAAGCCTGCACGACGTTTGGCGCGATGCCGCCGGAATCGAGCATGGCATAGTGGATGCGGGCATCCGACGGCATGTGTTCGCGCATGTAGTTGACGCCGACATTCATCAGCTCGACGGCATCGAGGGCGCTGCGTCCGAGATGCGGCGCCGCCGCCGCGTGCGAGGCGCGGCCGGTGAAGTGGAAGTCCATGCGCGTATTGGCGAGCGACAGCGCCTCGTCGACCCGCGTCATCGAAGCCGGGTGCCAGGTGATGGCGACATCGACATCGTCGAAGGCGCCGGCACGCACCATGAAGGCCTTGGCTGCTCCACCCTCTTCCGCCGGACAGCCGAAATAGCGCACCCGTCCGGGGCGCCCCGTCTCGGCAAGCCAGTCCTTGAGCGCGGTTGCGGCAAGCAGGGCGGCAGAGCCGAGCATGTTGTGGCCGCAGCCATGGCCGTGTCCGCCGGCTGCGACCGGGCGCGGCTCGGCGATATTCGCCTCCTGGCTCAGGCCGGGCAACGCATCATACTCGCCGAGGAAGGCGATCACCGGGCCGCCCTCGCCCGCCTCGCCCATCACCGCAGTCGGGATACCGGCGACATTCTCGGTGACGCGAAAGCCCTGCTCCTTCAGCATCGCCGTATGTTCGGCGACCGAGCGGTACTCGGCATAGGCGATCTCGGGCATGCCCCAGACCCGGTCGCTCAGCGCCTCGAAGGGCTGTCGCTTGGCATCGACCAATTGCCAGATCGTCTCGGAATTACGCATCGGCGTCCTCTCGCATTCCAGCTGCTGTCACAAATGCTTGCGCAGAAAGCGCGCGACGGCCCCGAAAACCGTGCGCCGGTTCTCGATGCGGGCGAAGCCATGGCCCTCATGCGGGATGCGGACATAGTCGACCGGATGGCCGCGGCCGCGCAGCACCGAATAGACCATCTCGCTCTCGCCCGGAGGGACGCGCGGATCGTCGAGACCCTGCGCGATGAACAGCGGCGCACGGATGCGGTCGGCCTTGTGGATCGGCGAGAAGCGGATCAGGTCGTCGCGATCGGCAACGAGATCGCCATATTCGACGGCGCGCAGATACTTGCGCCACGGCCCCGTCGTCTCGAGCATCGTCAGGAAATTGGCGATACCGTAGAACTCGACGCCGACCTTCCACAATTCGGGTTGTTCGGTCAGCGCGGCGAGCACCATGAAGCCGCCATAGGAGCGCCCATAGACCGCAACGCGCTCATCAGCGACCTCCGGCTGTTCGCGCAGCCACAGCCGCACCGCCTTGAGATCCGCGACACTGTCCATGCGCAGATGCTTGTCGTCGAGATGCTGGTAGGAGCGACCATAGCCGGTCGAGCCACGTACATTGGGGGCGACGACCATGATGCCCTGGCTTAGGAAGAACTGCAGGTCGGCCCGGAAGATCGGTGTCCACTGCGCTTCCGGTCCGCCATGCACCACGACCACGGCTGGATAACCGCCTGCCGGCGCCTTGCTCCGCGGCCGGTAGACGAAGAAGGGCACGTCGAGACCGTCAAAGCTCGCAACGCGCTCGACGCTCGGCTCGACAAAGCTGCTGGAATCGAGACCTGCCTTGGATGCATCGGTCAGCCGCGTTGCCGTGCGCGTGGCAACATCGAAGCGCCAGATATCCGGAGACGAGGTCGCGCCATCGAGCGGAAACACGAGGCCGCCGCCATCCGGAATCCAGGCCACCGAGCCGATGGTGCCGCGCGGCAGGCCGGCGACCTCGAACTCCTCAGCCGTCGCGAGGTCACGAATGAAAACGCGGTTCCAGCCCTCGTCGTTCGCCACATAGGCAAGGCGGGCCTGGTCGGGCGCCAGCGCGATTGCCTCGATATCCTGCTTCTCCCGCTCGACGATCCAGGAGACACGCCCCTCGGCCAACGCACAGAAGCCGACACCGAGATGCTCGCGTCCTTGGTCGGACACGAAGAAGAAGCCGCTGCCATCCTTCTTCATGCGGCTGACGACATAGCGCGCCCGGCCTTCATGCGGCAGCAGTGGCGTAAGGGCACCGGTCTCGAGATCGAGGCGATGAAGGTCCTGATCGCTCATCGAGCGCGTGGCGTTGGCGACGAGCAGCGACTTGCCGTCCGGGAAGAAGGCGACCGCCTCACGATAACCGGCGCCTTCATGGACGCGCTTGGCCGTGCGCGTCGCGAGATCCATGACATAGACGTCCATATGCTCGCAGTCGCGGGCATTGGAGGTGAATGCGATGCGTTGTCCGTCCGGTGCCCAGGCGCCCCAGGCATGCACGACCGTCGGGTCGTCGGTGAGCGGCTCAGGCACTCCGGAGGCGCCCGGCACCAGCCAGAGCTGATGCCGCTCGTCGCCGCCGCAATCCATGGTGAAGAGCAGGTCGCGGCCCTTGGGGTTGAAGGAGACCGCGCCGATCGGCTCGGGCATATCGGTCAGGCGCCAGGGCGCCCCTCCGGCGAGCGGCCTCAGCCAGATCTGGTGCGTGCCGCTCTCGTCGCTGAGATAGGCCAGCAATTCGCCATCGGGCGTAATGGCGGGGCTCTTTGCGCTCCGGACCTCGAGATAGGGCTCGATGCCGATGCGAATCTGGTTTGCGGCCTCGTACATGGGCTCTCCCTCAGGCCGCCTTGGCCAGCATCACGTCGCGCAACCGGTCAGTTGCCTCGCGCAGGGCTTGCGACAATGCCGGCGCGTTCGGCGTCGCGGCATGGTTCGCTTCGGTAACGATCGTGAACCGGGCTTCGGGCCAGGCCTTCTTCAGCTGCCAGGCGGTGCTCATCGGCGTCACCGTATCGTAGCGCCCCTGCACGATCTCGGCCGGCAGATGGCGGATGCGATCGACGTCACGCAGCAATTGGCCGGAGGGAAGGAAGGCTCCGTTCATGCAGTAATGCGTGAAGATCCGGGAGATCGCGAGCGCGGCGTCCGGGTCGGTCAGCGTCGCGACATGGTCAGGGTCCGGAAGGAAAGTCTGGGTCTGCGCCGAAAAGGTCCTGAGGCTGATGGCCGCGGCAGCGCGCAACCCGGCATCGTCGCTGGTCAGGCGCTTGTAATAGGCCAGGAGCAGATCATGACGCTCCGCCTCCGGGACGAAAGCGGCAAACGCTTCCCAATGATCCGGGAAGATCATGCGCGAGCCCTGGAACCACCAGTCGATCTCGGAGCGCTCTGCCATGAAGATGCCATGCAGACGGAAACCGAGACAGCGCTCGGGATGGCTCTGGCCATAGGCGAGCCCAAGACAGCTGCCCCAGGACCCGCCGGTGACGAGCCAGCGCTCGATGCCCAGATGGCTGCGGATGCGCTCCAGATCGGCGATCAGATCCTGCGTCGTGTTTCCGTCGAGCTCCGCATGCGGAGTCGATTTCCCGGCTCCGCGCTGGTCGAAGGTCACGATATTGAAGGCCGCGGGGTCGAAGCTGCGGCGTTGGGCCGGCTTGGTGCCGCCGCCCGGCCCGCCATGCAGGAAGACGACCGGAATGCCGTCCGGATTGCCGCTGGTCTCGACATGGAGTTCGTGCGGCCCACCCACCGCAAGCCGAAAGGCGCGGTAAGGCTCAAGCGCGGGGTAAAGAACGTCATCGTAGGGCGGCACGCCTTGCTCCAACGAATAATGCGCTGAAGCCAGCGCTCAACCATCGCGATAACCTGACGATGGCACGCTCGCCCTGATGCTGGCTAATGCAATTTGGGTTCGATGTTATGCGTCTGTGGAATAATTTTGCGGCGTGCCCGCCCCTGCCTCCTGGCTCCTGTTGTGGGGGTGCCGTAACAAGCCGTGCGCAGGCTGGCCTTCACGTCCGCGGAGGCAAAGGCCCCCGCCATGTCCCCAGCAGCATGTCAAGAAAGCGTTCCGCAGCCGGAGCAAGACGGACGCCGCGGCGACGCACCACGCCGATGGTCCGCGAGACCTCCGGATCCCGGATCGGGCGTGTCACGATGATCGGATGGTCTCCGGTCGGCGTTGCCAGACGCGGCAGCACCGAGATGCCGAGTCCGGCTTCGACCAGCCCTAGCGAGGTCGACAGATGCGTGACTTCGAAGGACCAGTCCAGTCGCACGCCGACCCGCACCAGAGCCGCGTCGAGGATGGCACGATTACCGCTCGCCCGGCTGACGGTGACCAGGGGATGTCCTTCGAGATCGGCCCAGGCCAGCGATGACTTGCCCGCCAGGACATGGTCGCGCCGGCAAGCGAGGACGAACGGGTCTTCCAGCAGCGGCTCGAAGCTCAGATCGGGATCCGAGCCGCCGAGCAGATTGATGCCGAATTCGACCTCGCCGCGCGCCACGCTCTCCAGGCCGTCATTGGCCGAGAGATCGAGGATCCGGAACCGAATATTGGGATACTGCTCCGAGAAGCGCGCGATCACCGAGGGCAGGAAGTAGAACGCCGCAGTCGGCACACAGGCGAGCGCGATCTGCCCTGCTCGCCTGGTTCCGAGATCGCGCATCGCGAAGATCGATGAATCGAACTCGTCCAGCATGCGCCGCACCAGCGGCAGCATCTCGCGCCCGACCATGGTCAGCGCCACGCGCCGCGTCGTGCGCTCGAGCAGGGCGGCGCCGACCGCTGCCTCGAGCCGCTGGATGCGCCGGCTCAGCGCCGGCTGCGACATGTTGAGTGCCTCTGCGGCGCGGTGAAACCCCTCCAGCTCGACCACCGCGATGAATGCGCGCAGATCAAGCGCCTCGAAATTGATGCTCATGACGCATCAATAACACCGATCTCTGCATTTCACAGCGGTTTCCCGATCTGGGAAGAGAGCCCGTCACTCACCTCTGGACGCCGCCCTTGCCCGATCCGCTCAAGCCTGCTGATGCACGTGCTCTGCGCATTCCCTGCGTGCTGATGCGCGGCGGCACGTCGCGCGGCCCGTTCTTCCTGGAATCCGATCTGCCGGCCAACCCGGCGGCGCGCGACCGGGTGCTGCTTGCCGCAATGGGCTCGCCTCACACGCTGCAACTCGACGGGATCGGTGGCGGCAATTCGCTGACCAGCAAGGTCGCCATCGTCGGCAGCGCGTCGCGCCAGGATGCCGATATCGACTATCTCTTCGCTCAGGTTGCAGTCGACCGGGCCCATGTCGATCTCGGTCCGAACTGCGGCAACATGCTCTCCGCCATCGGCCCCTTCGCGATCGAGGCCGGCCTGGTGCCTGCATGCGAGGGCGAGACGATGGTTCGCATCTATAATCGCAATACCGCCTCGCTGATCGAGGCAGTGGTGCAGACCCCCGGGAAGCGCGTCGAGTATGATGGCGCGACCGCGATCGACGGCGTTTCAGGCACCGCAGCCCCGATCAAGCTGACCTTCCTAGAAGCTGTCGGCTCCAAGACGGGCGCGCTGCTGCCGACCGGCGAGCCGCGCGAGTTGATCGATGGTGTGCCGGTCACGCTGATCGACTATGCCACGCCGATGCTGCTCGTCCGCGCCACCGATTTCGGCCTTGCCGGTGACGAGTCACCGGCGGAGCTCGACGCGAATACGGCCCTGCTGGCACGGCTGGAGGAGATCCGGCGCGAGGCGGGCCGGCGCATGGGCCTTGGCGACGTGGCCGGCCGGGTCATTCCCAAGATCGGACTGCTCTCGTCGGCCCGCCAGGGCGGCAGCCTGACCTCACGCTACTTCACGCCGGATCGCTGCCATCGCAGCCATGCCGTCACCGGTGCGCTCTGCATCGCCGTCGCCAGCCAGGTCGCCGGGAGCGTTGCGCAGGACGTCAGCCTGGCGGACGCCGCCTCGCTGGTCACCATCGAACACCCGAGCGGCCGCATCCAGGTCGATCTCGCTCTCGACGCATCTGGCCAGGTTGCCAGAGCCAGTCTGGTGCGCACCGCGCGCCGTATCTTTGAAGGCCATGTCATCGTCCCCGCCAGCGCGATCGGCGCGCTGCCAGAAGGGACGACAATCGGAGGAAATTCCCATCATGACACTGACGCGTCGCCACTTCTGCAGCCTGCTGACGACTGCGGCCGCCAGCGCCTGTCTGCCTGACCTGGCATTCGCTCAGGCGGCATTTCCAGAGCGGCCGATGCGGCTGCTGGTGCCTTACGCTGCCGGCGGCGGCACGGACGCGATCGCGCGCCTGGTCGCCCAGGGCGTTGGGGAAAAGCTCGGCCAGTCCCTGGTCGTCGAGAATAACGGCTCGGCCGGCGGTAACCTGATCACCGCGCAGGCGGCCAGTGCCCCGGCGGACGGCTACACCGTGCTGATGGCCAATCAGGGCCCGATGGTGGTCAATCCGCACCTGTTCAAGAACGTCAAGGTCGATCCGCTGACGGCCTTCGACCCGATCACCCTGATTTCCGCAGCGCCGCTGGTCGTCGTCGTGGCGCAGAATTCGCCCTACAAGACGATCAAGGACCTGATCAGCTTCGCCGAGAAGAACCCGGGCAAACTGACCTACGGCTCTGCCGGCAATGGTTCGGCCAGCCACCTGGCCACCGTTCTGTTGGCGCAGATGGCGCAGTTCACTGCCGTGCACGTGCCCTATCGCGGCGCAGGCCCGGCCCTGACCGACCTTCTCGCCGGCCAGTCCGATTTCATGATCACCACCGTGCCGTCGGTTCTCGGACTGATCGAAGGCAGCAAGGTGCGCGCGCTGGCAGTGACCGGCAAGGAGCGGGCCAAGCTCTTCCCCGAGGTGCCGTCGGTCGCCGAAAGCGGCTGGGCCAGTTACGAGGCCACGGCCTGGTATGGTTTCGTCGTGCCGAAGGGTACGCCGAAGGATGTCGCCGCGAAAATCCGCACCGCGACGGTGGCGGCCATCAACGACGCGACCATCCGCGACCGGCTGAAGAACGAAGGCGCCGAGCCGATCGGCAATACGCCGGCCGAGTTCACGGCAATGATGGAAGCGGAATCGAAGCGCTGGGCCGGCATCATCAAGCAGGCCCAGATCGCGGTAAACTAGACCCGAGATAAGGCCATTCCATAGAAAACCTGCGTCACGGCCCACCAGCGAGGCCGTGACGCAGCTTGCAATCCAGCTTGACCGATTCGGGGCCTAGCTCTCGCCCTTCTGCGGCAAGCGAGGAAGCAGGATCGTGAGCAGGCCCAGCAGCGGCAGGTAGGAGCAGACGCGGTAGACGAAGGCGATACCGTGCGTATCGGCGAAGTTGCCGAGCAAGGCCGCTCCGAGTCCGCCGGCGCCAAAGGCGAAACCGAAGAACACGCCGGCGATCAGGCCGACACGGCCGGGCACCAGTTCCTGCGCGAAGACGACAATCGCAGAGAATGCCGAGGCGAAGATCAAGCCGATCACGACGCTCAGCACGCCCGTCCAGAACAGGTTCGCGTAAGGCAGCAACAACGCGAACGGGATGACGCCCAGGATCGAGAACCAGATCACGAAGCGCGCTCCGAACCGGTCCCCGATCGGCCCGCCCAGAAAGGTCCCGGCTGCGGCTGCCCCGAGGAACAGGAACAGCATCAGTTGCGCATCACGCATGCCGAGCTGGAACTGGTCGATGACGTAAAAGGTGAAATAGCTCGAGATGCTGGCCATGTAGACGTTCTTGGTCGCGGTCAGCAGCACGAGGATGAGCAGCGCCAGGGCGACGCGCCCCTGCGGCAGCGGCAGCGTGCGACTTACGGCAGGACGGCTGGCATTCTGGCGCCGATGGCCGGCATACCAAGCCCCGACCCAGCCGAGCACGATCATGCCCAGCATCGCTATAACCGAGAACCACGCCACGCTGCCCTGGCCGAAGGGCAACACGACGAAGGCCGCGAGCAGCGGTCCGATGGCTGAGCCCATGTTGCCGCCGACCTGGAAGAGCGATTGCGCCAGGCCGTGGCGACCGCCGGAGGCCAGGCGAGCCACCCGAGACGCTTCCGGATGGAAGATTGCGGAACCGAAGCCGATCAGGCTCGCCGCAATGAGCAGCATCGCAAAGCTATCCGCGTTGCCCAGCAGGATCAGTCCGACGCAGGTGCAGGCCATGCCGGCCGGCAGCGAATAGGGCATCGGCCAGCGATCGGTCACCATCCCGACGATCGGCTGCAACAGCGAGGCCGTGACCTGGAAAGTCATGGTCAGCAGGCCGATCTGGACGAAGTCGAGAGCGTAGTTCGCCTTGAACAGCGGGTAGAGCGAAGCAAGAAGCGATTGCATCACATCGTTGAGGAGATGGCAGAAGCTCACCGCCAGCAGGATCGATGTCGTCGTCTTCTCGAAACGGGACCGGGTCCCGGGGAACGCTGCAACCATCTCAATTCGTCTCCAGCGCGGGCCGCTACCACCGGCCTATCGTCGCCATGCCTCTTTACAGAGCGCCCCGTTGACCTGCATTCGTATTTCGGTCGAATTCTTTCGCGTTTGGGCCAAAGATGAGAAAACTGCCGCAGCATCTGCGCGACGCGCGCGACGAGGCTCATCGCCGCAACCTCGGATGGATCGCCTATGCCGAGGCCGACATCCTGGTGCACAGCAACGAGGATCCGGCGGGCTACACCATCCCTCTCCACAGCCACCAGCGCATCCAGCTGCTCTGTGTCTTCTCCGGCGTGGTGGCGGTCGCGACAGAGCGGGGCCGCTGGATGATTCCGCCAGGCCACGCGCTCCTGATCCCTCACCATCTCGAGCATTCCGTGGAAATGCTGAGCGATGTCAGCATGAGATCGGTCTATCTTCTGCCTCGGGAGGGCGTCCCGGCCGATCCCGAGCCGGTGGTGCTCGAAGTGACGGATCTCGCGCGCAGCCTCATCATCGAGGCGATCCGCCTGCGCGAGGCGCCCGCTGGCAACCGCAAGCTCACATTGAGCCTGCAGCTCCTGATGGAGGAGATCGCCTGCCTCAGGCCCCGCCCTCTCGGCCTTCCCTTCCCGGCCGACAGGAGGCTCGCGACCCTATGCCGGGCCTATATGGCGGCTCCCTCGGCGAATGCCCGGCTCGATACCTGGGCGGAGGCGCTGGCGATGAGCCGCCGAACCTTCACGCGCTTCTTCCTCAGGGAGACAGGCGTCAGCTTCGCGACCTGGCGCCAGCAGGCCAGCCTGTTCGCCTGTCTGCCGAGCCTCGCGGAAGGCGCTCCGGTGACGCAGATCGCGATGCTGGCGGGTTACGAGAACGTCGCCGCCTTCACCACGATGTTCCGCCGCCTGCTTGGGACCTCGCCGCGCAGCTACATGAAGGCGTCGATCACCGGGTAAGCCCCCGCACCGCCATGCCGATGACCTTCGAGCCATGCGGCGTCACCGGGGCGGCTGCGCCCCGTTTCCTTCCGGGGGAGGCGAGGACGAACTGGCGTCGATCCGGGTGCTGGCGAAGCGCTCGCGAAGCCATTTGGCTGCCGGACCGCATGGTCGCTGCTTGTGCCAGATCATCTCGAGCGCAATCGGCCAGTCCGCGTGGTCGAACTGAAGATCCGGCGTGATCAGATCGGGGGCGGCCGGCGAATGGGCGATGACATGGTCGGACACGAAGGCCCAGCCGATGCCATGCTTCACCATCTCCAGAATGACCCAGTGGCTTTCCACCCACCAGACTTCGGCGGCAACGCGCAGGCGCCGCTTCTCTGGCCCGTCGCTTCTGGCGGCGACGAGGATCTGCCTGTAGCGCTTCAACTCTTCCCAATCGACGCGGGCCTTTGCGAGCGGATGGTCCCTGCCGCAAACCAGCTTGAGCGGAACCCATCCGATCGTCTGGAAACCAAGTTCCGTCGGCAGGACCTCCTGGCGCCACATCACGCCGATATCGGCCTTGCCGACGAGGACGAGCCGGCTCACATCCTCCATCAGCGGAAACAGGATTTCGAGCTCCACATGGGGGAAATGCCGCGCGAAATCGGCGAAGAGCGCCCCCAGGGCTTGTTCCGGGTAGATTTCGTCGATCGCGATGACAAGCCGCTTCTCGACATGCGCCTCGAAGCTGCGCGCGACGCCGATGAGATGTTCCCTGCGATCAAGCACGACCTTGGCCTCGAGCAGGAGCCTTTCTCCGGCCGGAGTGAGCACCGGATTGCGCCCGGCCCTGCTGAACAGGGGAACGCCCAGATCCTCCTCGAGATTCGAGACCTGCGTGCTTACGGCCGATTGCGCCTTGCGAAGCGCGCGTGCAGCCCCGGAGAACGAGCCATGCTCCGCTGCTGCGACAAAGGCCCGGAGTTGGTCGAGAGAAACCGTCATCTATCTGATTTTCAGATACGATCCAACTTGATGCGATCGTGATGACAGATAGAGAACGCGGCCGTCAATCTTATTGAAGGCCCTTTGGCACATGCGTTCCGTTCGAGACCGAATCCGCCACGCACTCATGTTCGAGGCGATCGGATTAGCCATTGTCATCCCGGCGGGCGCCTATCTGTTCGGTCTGCAGGCGGGACATATGGGTGTCATCGGCGTTGGCAGCGCAACCGTCGCGACGATCTGGAACTTCCTCTTCAACCTGGCCTTCGACCACGCGATGCAGCGCTTGGTCGGCCATACCAATAAGGGAATGGGCACGCGCATCCTGCACGTCGCGTTGTTCGAGGGCGGGCTTCTGATGATCCTGCTGCCGCCGATCGCCTGGTATCTCGGCATCACCCTGATGCAGGCCTTCGTGATGGATATCGCGATCGTCGTCTTCTATGTCGTCTACGCCTTCAGCTTCAACTTGGCCTATGATCGGGTCTTCCCGATCCCGGCGAGTCCGGCCTATGCCATGTGACGCTGACATTGTCGTCGAGGCGCGAGCTCCACCAGAAATATCACGTCGTTGCACTGTCTTGACCGCCGCCGGCACGACAAGCCGGCGGCTATTGCATCAAGCAGTTATGATGCGCCCGAGCGAGGATGCCTGGCGAGTAGGCTCCGAGCTCGTGTGCGGGAGTGTCGGTTAGACGGCTCCACGCGCCATCTGGAGTCCGCTGGCCATCGCTGCCTGCTGCTCCGCGACGACCAGGAGTGACGCGCCGCAATCCCCGGCGAAGCTTCGTTCTGCTGCGGACCATGCCGGCATGATCCAGGGCTTTCCTGCTGCGGCGCAGGCGGAAGCGATCCGGCCGATATCGGCCCTGTCGGCATCACAGAAGCGATAGCGCCCTCTCCCGCGCGTCAGCGAGAGGTCCGAGGGGCCAACGAAAACGCCATCCACGGTCGGCAAGGCGAGAATGGCTTCGACATCGGCGAGCGCCTCGGCCGTCTCGATCATCGGATAACAGGCGGTTTCGCGGTTATCGTCCTCGAAATAGCCGGCGGATGGCGCGCCGTAACGGACGCTGCGGGCTCCGGCATAACTCCGGGTTCCCAGCATCGGGTATTTCGCCGAACGGCAAATCGCCGTTGCATGCGCCACCGACCCGACATGCGGGATCACCACGCCATTCGCGCCGAAATCGAGCGCCTGCTGGATCGGCTCGGCCTGCGGCCCGGCGACCTTGACCAGGACTTCGAGCTTCAGGGCGCGAGCAAGCGGAATGAGCTTGTCGAGGTCAGCGAGCGACAGCGTGCCGTGCTCGACATCGAGAACGAGCGTGTCGAATGCCAGGTCCGCCGCGATTTCGATGAAGACCACGTCGGGCGCTGCAAGCCAGCATCCGATCTTGGGCTGTTTCCGTGTCATCGGATGCTCACCTGGCAGGCGCAAAGGGCAGACGGCGGTGGCGCGCCAGCGGGATGCGCGTGCGGGCGAGATCGATCGCGGCGAGATCCAGCCGAGCTGCAACGATGCCTTCGCCCAGGGCGCGCCTGGCAATGACCGCCCCCCACGGCTCTGCGATGAGCGAGTGCCCATAATTGTAGAGGATCTGCCCGTCCTCCTCGAAGGGCCCCTCCTGTCCGGGCGCGAGAATGAAGCACTGGCTCTCGATGGCGCGGGCCCGCAGCAGCGGCTCCCAATGTTCCTTGCCGGTGTGCAGGGTGAAGGCCGCCGGCACCGCGATCACGCGGGCGCCCGCGTCGACAAGCGCGCGAAACAGTTCGGGGAAGCGCAGATCATAGCAGATCGTGCAGCCGACGGTGACGCCGTCGAGATCGAAGGTCACCAACTCGGATCCGGCGCCGTAGATCTTTCCCTCGTCATAGACCGTGCCGTCTGGCGCGGTGATCGCGAAGAGGTGGATCTTGCGATAGCGCGCCACCTCGCGCCCCATGCGATCGAAGACCAGGCTGGTGTTGAAGATGCGGTCTCCGTCACGCTCGTTCAACGAACCGCCATGGATGAAGACGGCGTGGCGGGCGGCAAGCTCTCGCAGCATGGCATAGGCTTCGCCGCCCGGGCATGGCTCGGCAGCGGCGCGCTGGGCGTCGGCATCACCGCCATAAAGCGTGAAGCACTCCGGCAGCATGACGAGATCGGGTTTCTCTTCGCGGCAGGCCTGTTCGATCAGGCGCTGTGCGGTGGCGATATTGGCGGCCTTGTCCTGGCCGGCATTCATCTGGATCAACGCGACTTTCATCATGTCTCGCTTGTTGGGAAATCCTGGCGGGTGACAGCGCGGGCGAGCCGCTGGATGGCGGCTTGCCCGAGCGCCCATCGGTCACTTCTTGAGGCTGACGGCCCAGAGCCTCGGCTTCGGCATGATGGTCGCCGCATAGCCCTGGACGCTCGATCGCGCCGCAGCGACTTCGATACCGTTGTAGAGCATCAGAAACGGCGCCTGCTCGATGAAGAGAGCATGGAGCTTGTCGAACAGGGCCTGGCGCTCGCTATCCCCGGTCAACGCCAGGATATCGCGCAGGAGCACTTCTGCCTGCGGATCGTCCCAGATCCGGTTCGGCCGCTTGTCCTTCGAGCCCATCACCGCGCCATAGGCCAGCGCGGGGTCATAGCGGGCCGAATAGGAGAAGGACTGCATCTGGTAGTTGCCCTTGCTGTAGCGATCGAGCTGCGTCGCCCATTCCAGCACTTCAAGCGTCGCGTTGATGCCGGCGGACTGGAGCATCGCCTGGGCGATGACAGCGCTTTCATAAGTGTCGCGCTCGTTCTTGTTCGCCATCAGCACGATCGGCTGACCGGCATAGCCCGCCTCCTTCAACAGGCGCGCAGCCTTGGCCGGATCATAGGCATGGAGGCGGGCCTGCTCCTTCGAGTAGAAGCGCGATTCCGTCGGGACGACCGAAGCGTTTGGCCGCCCCAGCCCTTCCGACACGGCTTTGACGAGTTCGCGCGTGTCGATGGCGGCGGCGATGGCCTGGCGCATCTTGACGTTGGCGAGCAGCGGATCGCGGGTCTGCAGCAGGATCGTGTTGAGCATCATCGTCGGCGAGGACGAGACCTTGATCTCCGGCCGCGCCTTCAGCTCGGGCATGTCGGCTGCCGCCAGCGAGGGCAGGATGTCGATATTGCCACGCAGCAGCGCCGCCTTGGCCGTGGCGTTGTCGGGAATTACCATGAAATTGACGGCATCGACGAGCGCACGCTTGCCCCCGACATAACCGTCCGGCTCGCCGCCGCGATCGGTATAGCCTTCGAACCTGTCGAGCCGGACATATTCGCCGCGCTTCCACTCCCCGAACCTGAACGGCCCCGTCCCGACCGGCGCCTTGAACGAACCGTCAGGATTGAAGGATGAGCGGGCTATGATCGCGGTCTGCCCGCACTGGTTGCGCGCGATGCCGGCGAGAAAGACGGAGCTCGGCCGGTTCAGGGTGAAGACGACGGTGTCCGCATCAGGGGCGGCGATCTCAGCCTTGAGTGCGTCCGACCCGTTATACTCCCCCGTGCAGAGCCAGCCCGTTTTCGGGTCCATGTAGCGCTGCCAGTTCCAGACGACATCCGCGGATGTCAACGTCGTGCCATCGTGGAACTTCACGCCCTTGCGCAGTTTGAGCGTATAGGTCAGCCCGTCCGGCGACACCTCGATGCTGTCTGCGAGCAGCGGCTTTGGGGTGCCATTGGCGGAGTAGCCGACAAGGCCCTCGACCATGTGAAGCACCACGCCATCCGTCGTGTCGTCCCGGTTGACGCCGGGATTGACGCTCCGGATATCGGCATTGAGGCGCACCCGCAGGGTGTCAGCCTCGGCCTTCGATGCCTGAAAACAGGCAGCCCCCATCATCAATGCGAGTGCTGGGAAACGCATTCTCATTCATTCCTCCCATGGAAGAGACTTCAGGCCGCGAGCATCTTCGGCTCGTCGGCAAGACTGTATTGGGTGAAGCGGCGATCGAGGGCTGGCAGAGCCGCCACCTCCATCACGCCGCTCGCCGGCTCCATCACCACCATCGCGACGGTCGCCGAGAGGTGAGCATCGCGCAGGCCGGGCCGCGGTGGCCGGCAGACGCTGTACGGCGTGGCGAAATCGTCGAAGAGTGCAGCCTTCACCTCGGCCGCGGACAGGGTGCCACCGCCCTGTTCAAGCAAGCGGCGCACGCGCCAGTCGCGGTAGACGCTGTCCGGCACATTGACGAGACCGGTATCCCTGAGTTTGCCGAGTGCAATGGGACTGACCCAGTGATTGGCGTGCACGATCAGCCCGTCGCTCGGATAGACCGCGAAAGCCTCGTCCGGGGCGCATTCGTAATTGACCGCGAATCCCTCGGCGCTCGACAGGATCATATTGTTCGAGCAGGTCTTCTGCGTCGTCGCGACGGCCCTGATCGCGAAGGCGAGATGGGTTTGCTCGAGCACCTTGCGTCGGATCAGGGCAAGCGGCACCCCCTGCTGGCGATAGTCCCGGTCGCTGTCGAGATAATTCGCCGTAATGGCGAGGCCGGCCGCATTCATGCCGGAACGGGCAAGCCCTCCGGCTTCGACGAAGGTCAGGAAATCCGGGCCGTCATCGGGGCGCACCCGCAGCACGATGGCGGTCTCCGCGCATTCGGCCCGCCAATCCCAGTTCTGGGCATGGATCAGCCGCCCCGAAAGGCTGCGCTCCGGCATGACTACGAGGCCGCTACAGCCATCATCGGCTTCGTCCTGTTCCCGCTGCGGCCTGCTCCGTTCGATCCGGGCCTTGGCGATGACCTCGGTCCGGGCGTTGATCATCACGATGTCTTCGAGCGTGACGCCGGCCCCTTCGGCGATCCCGCGCATCTCGTCGATGTAATGGGCTCCGAAGGCCTCGATCTCGCCCGCGAACGCCATGATCAGCTCGGACTGGGCCGCGGCCGGATAGCCGAACTCCGCGAGCTGGTCGCCATAAAGCCCGACGCTCCGGCGCACGCGCTCCCTGGCGGCCTCGCCATATTGCCGGCCGCGCTCGCGCGGAGCACCGGAGACGGAGACGAAGGGAAAGGGCGAGGTCGTCATTGGCATGCTCCTGCTAACGGGTGATCCACACGCCCCAGGCGCGCATCTTGCCGAAGCCGGTGACGCCGATGCCATCGATGCGATCTGTCGAGGCTTCGACGAGGGGGGTGTTGTAGAGGCTGACGATCGGGGCCTGGTCGATCATGCGCTGGTGCAGCTCGTCGAAGATCGCCTGGCGCCGGCCGGGATCGAGCTCCGCCGTCGACGAGGACAGCAGCGCGATGGCATGCGGGTCCTCCCACTGGTTGTCGGGGTCGACATCCTTGGAGCCGACGATCGTCTTGTAGTTCAGCGAGGGTTCGAGCCGTGCCGTGAAGCGGAAGGATTGGAGCTGGAAATTGCCCTTGCTGTAGCGGTCGAGCTGGGTTGCCCATTCCAGCACTTCAAGGTCGACATTGAAGCCCACCTGCTTGAGCATCGACTGCAGAATGATGGCGGTGTCGTAGAGATGGGCGAGCTTCTGCGTCGTCTGCAGCTTGATCGGCCGCCCGTCATATCCGGCCTCTTTCAGCAGCCTGCGGGCGAGCTCGGGATCGTAGGCATGGCCCTTGCCGTGGACCGCCGTGTGGGCCGAACTCGAGTCCGGGATGGCCGAGGGATTGGGCTTGCCGAGCCCGTCCGTCCTGGTTTCCACCAGCGTCTTGAGATCGATGGCATGGGCCAGCGCGCGTCTCACGCGGCTATCGGCGAAGAGCGGATCGCGTGTCTGGACGAGCAGCACGTTCCAGCTCAGCCCCTGCGCGGTTGCGACCCTGACGCCCTTGGCGGCCCTCAGCTCGACCACGTCCGAGACATCGGTGACGATCCAGTCGATCTGGCCGGCCCGCAGGGCCGTCCTGCGTGTGGCATCGTCGGGCACCACCATCCAGCGCACCTGATCGACATGGGCGATGCGCGCGCCGGCATAGCCGCTCATCGGTTCGGAACGCGGTCGGTAGCCGGCAAATTTCTTGAGGAGGATGAACGAGTTCTTCCGCCACTCGGCAAAGGTGAAGGGACCCGTGCCGACCGGTTGACGCCATTCTCCGTTCGGCCCGACCGAATCCTTGTGCAGGATGCCGGTCAGGCATTGGACATTGGCGACATAGTGCAGGAAGAGCGCCGAAGGCGCAGCCAGCCTGAACACCACCGTGCGGGCATCGGGCGTCTCGATCGCCTCGATCTTGGTGTCCTGCGAGCCGTCATACCAACCCCGGCACTGCCATTTCGTCGCGGGGTCCAGCAGGCGGTCCCAGCTCCATTTCACGTCCGCCGAGGACATCGGCGCGCCGTTATGGAAGGTGATGCCGTCGCGCAGGGTGAAGCGGTAGCTGCGGCCGTCATCACCGATGGTGTAGGATTCGGCCAGCAATGGCGCGATGGTCAGGTCCTCGCGATAGGCGACCAGCGCCTCGAGCACATGATGGAGGATGGTGTCGCTGTCGCCGCTGCGGCGAACACCGGGCTCGCTGCTGGTAATGTCGGTGGAGAGCGCGATACGCAGCTCGCCGCCTTGTTTCGGAACCTGAGCGAGTGCCTGCATCGGGCAGACGAGCGCGGCCAGGGCCGCAAGCCATGCAACCTTCATGATCTCTCCCTTTCGTTCACGAGCGGCGCCCGGTTTCCGGTGTCACCGCCCAAATGGCTGGCAAATCGCCGCGCCCTGCCCCGCTAGAGGTTTCGCCGTCGCGCGAGTGCGCTGGCGAAGAACGCCTTCACAGGGGGGTGCACGAGATATCCGACATGCTCGACGCCGGGTACGACGTCGAAGCGCACGGGAATGTCGAGGTTCAGGAAGGCCCGTTCCAGCGAGCGCAGGCGATCGACCCGCGTCACGCCGGTATCGTTGATGCCCTCCATCCAGTTCGAGGAACCGGGAGCGACAGTCACGTCCCAGGTCTCGATGTCATCGCCGCCGATGACCATCTGGACCGCGACCTTGCGCATCTCGGGCAGATCGAGATCGCGCCCAAAGATGCTCTTCAGATCGCCTGTGCCGAGCCACCACGGCTTGTCCGGGTTCGGCAGGGTCACGACGCCGGGAGCGCCGATCGAGACGGCGAGCAGCCGCTCCGGGTGCAGGTAGAAGAAGCGGTGCACGAACTGCCCGCCGCCGGAAAAGCCGTGCATCAGCACCTTCTCGGCATCGAGGCGGTAGAGTACGCCGATCTCCTCGATCATCGCCAGGACCAGGAGGTCGTAGCGGATGCCCCGATAGAGGATGCGCTTGTAGTTATGTGTGTCGCCCGGCTCCCCGATCCCGCAGGGAAAGAGCGGCACCAGGACGACGCATTGATTGGCTTCGGCGAAGTCGATGAACTGGTCGCGCAGGCTGTCGACCGTGCGGGTGCTGCCATGGATCAGGACGGCCAGCGGATAGCGCTTCGTGCCGTTTTCCTCGTAGCTCTCGGGAATGTAGCAGCAATAGGAGAAGCGCTGGTCGGCCTGGCAGGCAAAGATCGCCGTCCGTCCGAGCTGGTAATAGGAGAGCTTTTCGCCATGTCCGTTACGCGTCATCGCTCGTCTTTCTCCGGTCGTCTCAGGCCTGGCTGATCGTCTTGGTGACAAGATAGGCGTCGAGCCCTTCGGTGCCGCCTTCGCGGCCGTCGCCGCTGTCCTTGACCCCGCCGAACGGAGTTTCGGCGGCGGCGATCTCGAAACGGTTGATGCCGACCATCCCGGCCTCGATCCGCTCACTGAGCGCAAGCGCCCGGGCGCCCGAGCCCGTGAAGGCATAGGCGGCGAGCCCGACCGGCAGGCCGTTGGCACGGCCGATGACCTCGTCCAGATCGCGGAAGCGGGCGATCGGAGCCACCGGCCCAAAGGGCTCCTCGCTCATGATCGCCGCGGATTCCGGCACCTCAGCGAGCACGGTCGGAGCGTAGAAGAAGCCACGATTGCCGATGCGCTCTCCGCCGCAGACAAGCCTGGCGCCATGACGCCGGGCATCCTCGATCAGCCCGTGCACCGCCTCGAGCCGCCTGGCATTGGCAAGCGGCCCCATGCCGATGCCCTGCTGGAGGCCATTGCCGACCTTGATCCGTTCGGCCGCCGAGGCGAAGGCCGCGACGAAGCGATCATGCACGGCCTCGTGGACGTAGAACCGTGTCGGCGCCACACAGACCTGGCCGGCATTGCGGAATTTTCGCTGGGCGCCCAGCGCAGCCACCGCCTCGACGTCGACATCATCGAACACCAGGACGGGGGCGTGGCCGCCGAGCTCCAGTGTGGCGCGCTTGGGCCCCTGCGCGGCCAAGGCCGCGACCGCGCGCCCTCCGGCCGTGGAGCCTGTGAAGGACACCTTCCTGATCACTGGTGACGTGACGAGATGGTGCGAGACCGTTGGCGGATCTCCGAGGACGAGATTGATGGCGCCCGCCGGCACGCCTGCCTCGACGCAGGCCTCGACCAGCGCCAGGCAGGTCGCCGGGGTTTCCTCCGAGGGCTTGATGATGATCGAGCAGCCGGCACCAAGCGCACCGGCGATCTTGCGCGCCGGCGTCAGCGCCGGAAAATTCCAGGGCGTGAAGGCGGCAACGGGGCCGATCGGCTCCCGCACCACGATCATCCGGGCCCCAGTCGTGCGGCTCGGAACGACCCGCCCATAGGCGCGGCGCCCTTCCTCGGCATACCATTCGAAGACCTCGGCGGACGCGGCAACCTCGCCACGCGCCTCGGCGAGAGGCTTGCCCTGCTCGCGCGTCATCACCTGGCCAATGGCGTCCTGGCGCGCCCTCAGTAGTTCGCCAACACGACGCAGGATGCGGCAGCGCTCGAAGACCGAGACCGCGCGCCAGGCAGCAAAACCGGTTTCGGCAGCCTGCAGCGCGTCGTCGAGATCGGCCGCCGATGCCAGCCGCGCCATGGCCAGGGTTTCGCCGGTCGCGGGATCATGGATCTCGATCTCGCCGCCGGAGCCTGCGCGAGCGACGCCGCCGATATGCAGGGTAATGTCGGGATAGGCGCTCACGTCGCGCAACCTCTTCAAACGAATGGGATGGAGCCGGGTCAGGCGATGGTTGCGAGCGCCTTGCGGATGCTGGCGAAGAGACGGTCGATCTCGTCGGGCTCGATCGTCAGCGGCGGCGACAGCACCAGCAGATCGGCGCCGGCGCGCACGAGGACGCCATCCTGGAAACAGGCCTCGGCGCATTCCGAACTGCGCTGGCCAGCTCCGCCAGGCCGCGGTTCAAACTCGATCGCGGCCACGAGACCGATATTGCGGATATCGATGACGTGCGGCGCGCCCTTCAGCGCATGCGCGGCGTCCTCCCAGTGGCGCGCGATCCGCCGTGCGCGCTCGAACAGCCCTTCCTCCTCATAGACCTGCAGGGTGGCAAGACCCGCGGCGCAGGCGAGCGGATGCCCCGAATAGGTATAGCCGTGGAAGAGCTCGATGCTGCCTTCCGGGCCGGTCATGAAGGCGTCGTAGATCTGCGGCCCGACAATGGTCGCTCCCATCGGCACGGCGCCATTGGTCAGCCCCTTGGCACAGGTGATCATGTCGGGAATGACCGCGAAGGCTTCGGCGGCGCAGGAGGCGCCGAGCCGCCCGAAGCCCGAGATCACCTCGTCGAAGATCAGCAGGATGCCGTGCTTGTCGCAGATCTCGCGCAGGCGCTTGAGATAGCCCCGGGGCGGTGGAAGCACGCCGGTCGAGCCCGCGACCGGCTCGACGATGACGGCCGCGATCGTCGAGGCATCATGGATCTGCACGAGCCGCTCGAGATCCTCGGCGAGATCAGCGCCATGCTCCGGCTCGCCGCGCGAGAAGGCATTCCTGGCCAGGTCCAGCGTGTGTGGGAGATGGGCGACACCTGGCAGGAGGGGCCCGAAATCGCGACGATGCCGGCTGATGCCGGCGACCGAGAGACCGCCGAATCCCATGCCATGATAGCCGCGCGCCCGGCCGATCAGGCGGGTTCGGCCCGCCTCGCCGCGCTGGCGGTGATAGGCGAGCGCGATCTTGAGTGCGGTGTCGACAGCCTCCGAGCCCGAATTGGAGAAGAAGACATGGTCGAGCCCCTTCGGCATCATGTTGGCGATGCGGCTCGCCAGCGTGAAGGCGTCGGGATGCCCCATCTGGAAACAGGAGACATAGTCGAGCCTGTCGACCTGGGTCTTGATCGCCTCCTTGATCCGCGGATGGCCATGGCCGGCATTCACGCACCAGAGCCCGGCCATGCCGTCGAGGATCCGGCGCCCGTCGGCCGTCAGATAATAATTGCCCTCCGCCCCGACGAAGAGGCGCGGATCACTCTTGAAACGCCGATTGGCCGTGAACGGCATCCAATGGGCGTCGAGGTCGTTCGGGCGGGCGGCGGCAGAAGCGGGCAAGGCGGACCTCGGAAGCACTGGATATTTTTTTGATCTTTTTTCAAAAATAATACAATGTCAAGCGAACATGATTGATACGCTCGAGCCCCGGAATTCGCGCATGCAATGCGTAACGCCTTCGGCTCAGCCGCAGCGAACGAAGATCAGACTCAGCGCGGCGCGCGCGTCAGATGCTGGCGCATCAGGGTCGCCGCCCAGTTGGTGTCGCCCTGCTCCAGCGCATCCAGGATGGCCAGGTGCTCCCGGCAGGATCGCAGCAATGCCTCCCGGTCGAGGCCGCCGTAATCGGCGTATTCGGTCAGGCGCCGCAGGGAATTCTGCGCCTCCATGGCCTGGACGACGAAGCGATTGCCCGAGCAGGCGGCGAGCATGGCGTGAAAGCCGGCATTGATCTCGAAGAAGCGCTCTGCGGACGGCGTATGGTCGAGATCGGCGATGAAGGCATCATGCGCAGCCCGGCTTCGGGCAAAGGCCGGCTGGTTGACCCGGAAGCTCGGCTCGCACAGCCCCAGGCATTCGATCATCATGCGGAAGCGATAGCTTTCCTCGCGCGCCTCGGGCGAAGCGAGCGATGGTACGAAACTCCAGCCGTGACCGCGGCGGCGCTTGATCAGCCCATCCTCCGCAAGGCGCAGCAGGACCTTGCTCAGCGCGCTCCGGCCGATCTGATAGATCTGCAGGAGGTCGGTTTCGATGAGGTTCTCAGGTAACCGGCCAGCCTCGCGATCCCGCAGGATGGCATGAATGATGTCCTCGTCGCGGGCGCTCGGCAGGGAGCGCTCTGCGGCCTCGAGATCCTTGCCGTCCCGCGCGAGAAAGAAGCCCTGGTTCACGCGTGCTTCCACCGCGCCCTGCTCGGCGAGCAAACCGAGTGCGGCCCGCACCGGGGTGCGCGAAACCTCAAAAGCCCGCGCAATCTCGGCCTCCCGCAGGTGAAAGCCGGCCGACCACTGCTTCTCGGCGGCGCAGGCCAGGATTCGCTTCGCGAGAGCGGTATGGAGATTGCTGGGCTTCCGCGATGCCTGGCGGGGAAGCGAACGCTCATTCATCGAGACGACTCCGTGCGCCGCAGCCGTAACCGAATTGCATTATTTTTTCAACGAGGACCAACACGCCATCGCGCGTCTCTCGTACTGCAATCCCGTTTCAGCTTCTCCCTGCCGCCGCACACCGGTCTTGCTGTCCGGCACGCTCTAGGTCGCCACAGGAATGAACTCGTCGGGTGATCACGCCCGCGCAGGCGCCGCGGCAAAAGCGGTAGGATCTCGCCGCCCGGGATCAGCCAGTGATAGCGCCTGCCATCCACCATCCCCGAAGGCGGGGCGATCACATAACCGCCCTTTCCCCCAACATCGATATGCGTCAGATGCGCCTGACATTCCCCGACCTTCAGAAAGGTACGGAACAGATTGCGCGATTGCCGATTACGCCCTCGAAGCCCTGGCCCATGCGACCAAGTTTGGCGGCGATCTGGATCAGCGTCGGCTCGTCCGGCCAGGCGAAATAAAGATGCAGGCCACCCGATTGCGTCCGCGCGATCGGTGTCTCGATCACCTCGCCCGTTTCCGCGTCGTGATGCTAAAGCTGCCCGCACCAGGTGGTGAGCGCTGCCAGCAATTCCATCGCCGGAACTTCCTTCGGGTCGAGGTCAACGACGACACAGCGCGGGCGCAAGCCGGTGGGAAAACCGATCAGCGCAGACGCCCAACGCTGCCACCAACCACGGATGACACCCTCGTCGAGGCGAGCCAGTGCCCGCCATCGTGGGCGCGCGGCGTCGATTCTCCGGGCAGATGCGGCGCCTTCGAGCCAGCCGTCTTGTCGGAAGTAGCCTTCGCCGGAAACACCGGAAAGCCGGCCGATGAGAGTGAAATGGCGTGGTCGAGCATCAAGCCGCCACTCCATTATACACACTCGCTACACATTCTCCGCTTGACTGCGCCGGAAATCGTGTGTATTTATTACACACTGAAACGGAGCGGCTACTATGCAGTCTCGGGAGTTGATCAAGGAGTTGGAGCGGATGGCTGGACGCTTCACTCGGTGACCGGCAGCCACCACCACTTCAAGCACCCGACCAAGCCCGGCAAGGTGACCCTGCCGCACCCGGTGAAGGACATGCACCCCGGAGAAGTCCGTGAGACGACAAGCCGGCCTCCTCTGAGGCCGGCATAGAAACGACGAAGAAAGGAGACGATCGATGTCTAACGGATATGTTGCGCTGGTTCATAAGCCCCAAGCCGGCTCGACCTGGGGCATCACCTTCCCGGACTTGCCCGGTTGTGTTTCGAGTGGCGCGAACTTCGAAGAAGCAGCCTTTGGAGCTGTCGAAGCCCTGGCAGGCCATGTCGCCGCCATTCAAGCTGACGGCGATCCCGTCCCGCGCGCCCGCAGCTTTTTTGAGCTCTCCGAGGACGCTGCCTTTCTTGCCGAGCTTGACGAAGATGCGTCTCCGATGATGGTGGCATTGATCCCCATTGCCGCCCCAAAGGAACGGATCAACATCATGATCGATCGCGGCGTGCTGCGCCGAGTGGATCAGGCGGCACGTGCCGAGGGGATCAGCCGGTCCGCGTTCCTCGAGCGCGCCGCAGCGGCCGTCATTGTCGAATGAGAACTGACTGTGCACAGCCCAAGCAACCGTCTCGACAGGGCGATTCCGTAAAGACAACTTACCCAAATGCCTAAACACACTTCGATTGCCGTCACTTGGGTCGCATCCACCACTGTTTTTCTCTTTTGGTTCATCGCGATCATGGTGGATTGCGACAGCCCATTCTCTGCAGCGTGCGACAGCTCCATTTGGAGATCTTGGCTGGACTTCTGGCGGTTGAAGTGGATTTTCAACTACAAGGAGTTGATCGCTGGCGTCATGGCTGCCACCGCTGGTGGCTTCGTCTTGCTGGCCACTCGGATGCAGGTCGCAGCGACAAACAAAGCCGCCTCGGCCACTCGCGTCGATGTCGCCAAAGCAACACTTTCTCGCGCAGCATCTCACTTTAATAAGCTTGCCTACAAAGTAAGATGGAAGAGCACAGATAACTCCCAAGAGTCGCTCAACCATCTTCACAATGAAATTACAAATATTGCCTTGATAAATACAAAAATTGTTTCTCATCTTTATACAATCCATCACAGTATAGAGATAACAATTGCGATGATAAATAATAATATTGGAAAAAAGATAAATGAAGATTTTACAAATAGAATTAACAAAACTCATCTTCATGCGATGGCTTGCCGATCTATTTGTCTTAAATTGGCAGAAGATATTGATTCAGAAGGAAAGTCCGTGATAGTTCCGTTCCCTAGTAAAATTATTCCAGCTATCATCAAAAAGAATAACCTTAAGGTCGACGACCTCGCTGGACTCAAAGGCTTCTTCATTTTTGATCCAGATGAATCCAACGACTGAATTTATTCTCCGCGATTGCGTCGTGACGCGGCGGGCCACCAGGAGCCCCCCAGCCCGACCACGATTTGGGGCATAGGTCAGCATTAGTTCGCTCATCCCCTGCTCTCCCGGAACAGCGCCTGTTCGGCCGCGCTCCACAGCGAGCCCGGCGCATGGCGCGCCTGAACGATCGCGATTGCGGTCTCGCGCTTCAGCCCGAGCACCACGGCGATGATCCCGGCCGAAATGCCGAGCCGAGCCATGGCACGCGCAGCTGACCGGCGACGACGGCCGACATGCTCGATGGTGAAGCGGCGCCTCATGCCGCCACCCGGCTGAGGTCGAGATTGCGGTAGAGGCCCTCATCGCTGCCGAAGAGGTCGGCCAGCGCCAGAAGATCCGCCTCGACATGCGGGACACGGACGCGGCGAGACGCCAGCCTGAGCAGCCCGGCGGCGAAAGCGCTCTCGCCGTTGGCGGCGCGAACATGAGCCCGGGCGATGATCGCCCCACGTGCAGCGAGAGCATTTCGGAGACGCCGGGTGTCGGATCGCGCTCGCAGACATAGGGGCGCGGCCCCGCAGCGGGGATAAAGCCAGCGGAAGCGTTGGTGTTAAGGGCGCACATCCCCCATGACAATTCGGCATCCCGCACCACTGAGCTTTCGGTGCGAGTAGCTCGGATGTCGGGCAGGCGCTCGAGGGGTGGGCTTGCTAGCTCTGGTTTTTCAGCTCACTCCCGTCTCGGGTGGTTGCTGTGCCCCACTTGCGAGGATCGCCTGGGAGTTGACCAATGGAAAAGCCTCGGTCCATCGCGTTTTGAGGAGCGCCGGCGAGACCTTGGCGCTATAATTGGTGTCGCCCTGTCAAGGCCGAAGCGAAGGGAACCTTGTGGCTCGGCGCTGCGGCCCTGATGTGGTTCAGGCTTGCGTCCGAGAAAGGATGACGCACCAGCGCACGGGGCTATCTATCCAATTGAGGGAGGCGCTCATGAGAACCTACTGCTTGTTCCAAGCCGTGAACTCCCCTGACCTACGCGGCTTCACAGATGAGCCTGCCGGCACCAGTTTGCCCCCGGATCTTGGGCCGTGGACGCTGGTGCAAGAGATCGAGCCCGACGAGGAATGGACCCCCGCCATCAGCAGAGCGGTCGTGGCGGCCGGCATCCTCGAGAACGGTTTTTATCTCTGGGGACCCGCCGAGCGAGAGGCCGTATCCCACCTGACCATCGAAAGTGATCGCGTCGAAGGAACTGCCGTGTTCGGCCGCAAGAACGATCAGATCGGCACCATCAAGCGGTTGTTGGTTGAGAAGGTCAGTGGTCGCGTTCTCTACGTCGATGTGACGTTTGGAGGATTTCTCGGCATGGGCAGTCACCACCTTACGATCCCATGGGAAAAGCTCGCCTATGACAAAGAGCTCGAGGGTTATCGCACTGACCTTACCGAGGCCCAGGTCCGAGCCGCCGCGGCCTTCTATGGGGACGAGGGAGTTTCGCCAGGTCGGAAGCGTCAGGAGGATATGAGGGACTACTGGAACGACCTTCCCAGAGGGCCAGCCTGAAACGCGCTCTCCGCCCCCGTCGTGACGACACGCCATGAAGGGAATTCATCTGAGCATCCGGTGACGGGCGGGTAAACGGGGTGTCCTTGAGGGCACCTTGCGCTTGTCGAAATAGAGCACGCTCGCCGCAGCAGGAGATAGGCACCCTTGGGCACGATTTCGCCGCTCGTGTAACACCTGTGTGTAACAGTCTGAGCCAAGAAACTATGATATCTCAGGAGGTTAAGCCATATCAATGGCTTAGCTGGCCGATGGCGCTCCCTAGGGGACTCGAACCCCTGTTTTCGCCGTGAGAGGGCGACGTCCTAGACCGCTAGACGAAGGGAGCAGCGCGGCACGGGCGGTGTTTAGTCGGGCTTCCGCGTCGCTGCAACTGTTTTCGTGCAGAAACCTTGGGATAAAACGAATGAGGGCGGATGATGCGCTCACCCGCCCTCATGGCTTCATGCGTCGCGACGGCCGCTCAGGCGGCCTTTTCCACCAGCGAAGGGTAGTCCGTATAGCCCGCAGCATCGCCGCCATAGAAGGTCGCGAGATCCGGCGTGTTCAGCGGCGCGTCCTGCTGCAGACGCTCGACCAGATCGGGATTGGCGATGAACAGCCGGCCGAAGGCGATGAGATCGGCCCGGTCCTCGGCCAGCGTCTCGATCGCGAGTTCGCGGGTGAAACCATTATTGGCGATATAGGCGCCCTTGAAGGCCTTGCGCAGCGCCAGATAATCGAAGGGCAGATAGTCGCGCGCCTCGCGCGTCGCACCTTCGACGACATGGATGAAGGCGATGCCGGTCTCGTTGAGCCGCTCGACCAGATAGCCGAACAGCGCCTGCGGGTCGCTGTCGCGCGCATCATTGGCCGGACTTACCGGCGAGATGCGGAGGCCGATACGGCCTCTCGGGAAAACCGTTGCCACGGCCTCGATCACCTCAAGGACGAGCCGCACGCGGTTCTCCAGCGAACCACCATAGGCGTCGCTGCGCTTGTTGGAACCGTCGCGCAGGAACTGGTCGAGCAGATAGCCATGCGCACCATGAAGCTCGATGCCGTCGAATCCGGCCGCTCTGGCGTTCTCCGCCGCCCGGACATAATCGGCGATGATGCCCGGGATCTCGTCGGCTGCGAGCTCGCGCGGCGCGGAGACCGGGGTGAAGCCGCTTTCGATATAGGTCTTGGTATTGGCCGGGATTGCGGAAGGCGCGACGGGCGCCTGCTGGCCGGGCTGCAGCGAGACATGGCTGACGCGCCCGACATGCCAGAGTTGGGTGATGATCTTGCCGCCGGCCGCATGGACCGCGTCTGTCACCTGCTTCCAGCCGGCGATCTGCTGATCGTTGTAGATGCCCGGCGTCCAGACATAGCCCTGGCCCTGCTGCGAGATCTGCGTGCCTTCGGTGACGATCAGCCCGGCGCTGGCGCGCTGGCGGTAGTATTCGACGTTCAGGGCATTGGGAGCGTCGCTTCCCCGCGTCGCGCGGTTGCGCGTCAGCGGCGCCATGACGATGCGGTTCTGGAGTTCGATCTCGCCGAGACGGAACGGAGAAAACAGGGAGGCAGCATGATCACCGGACTGGCTCATCGGATGGTTCCTCTAGGCTCGCGGCTTTTGCCATGGGGCAATTGAAAACCGCATGACGCGACAAGTCACCCCATCTCGTCATGCGCTGGACGCAAGAGGAGACAGGGCTTGCGCGCGGAATTGGCAGGGGCGCAAATGCTGGCGTGGAATGAAAGCAATGCAGCCGCTCATTCCGGGCCGGGATCGACACAGGCATGGTCGCGCAGGGAACCGATGATAGAAAATCCTTCTCCCTGGCCGGCACCGGCTATCGCTGGCTGAGCGCTGTCGGGGCCGCCTCCCGGCTTGGCTTGCGCAGCGCGATCAGCCTCGTCTATCCGCCGTCCTGCGTTGCCTGCCGGGGTGCGACCGCTGAAGCTCAGGGCCTTTGCCCGGCATGCTGGAGCGGAATTGGCTTCATCGAGCGACCCTATTGCGAGCGTCTCGGCACGCCCTTTGCCATCGATCTTGGCCATGGCACCGTCTCGCCCGCGGCGATCGCCGAGCCGCCGGCTTTTGCCCGCGCCCGTGCCGTCTGCCGTTTCGACGGCACGGCGCGCGAGCTGGTTCACCGCCTGAAATATGGCGACCGCCTCGAGCTCGCGATCACGCTCGGCCGGATGATGACACAGGCTGGCCGTGAGATCCTCGTCGAGGCCGATCTTGTCGTGCCAGTGCCGCTGCACCGCACGCGCCTCTGGCGCCGCCGCTTCAACCAGGCCGCGGCCCTCGCCCAGGTCGTCGCGCGCCAGAGCGGCGTCGCCCTCGCACCCGACGCGCTGACTCGCGTCAAGCGGACGAAACAGCAAATCGGACTGACCCGTCCCCAACGTGTCGAGAACCTGCAGGGCGCCTTCAAGGTCCTGCCGGGAATGGCGCCCATGATCGCGGGCCGTCGCATCCTGCTGGTCGATGATGTCCTGACCACCGGCTCGACCGCCAATGCCGCCGCCCGCGCCCTGCTGCGCGCCGGAGCCAGCCATGTCGATGTCCTCACCTTCGCGCGGGTGGTGACGGATGGCTGATGGCACACTACATGATGTGTCACGACAGTATCATTTATCAGGACAGTATCGCCGGAACCGCCATGCCGCAGATCACGCTCTACACCACCAGCTGGTGCCCCTACTGCACCGCCGCCAAGTCGCTCCTGAAGAAGAAGGGCGCGGCCTTCGAAGAGATCGATGTCGACGGCAAGCCGGAGCTGCGCCGCGCCATGAGCGAGCGGGCCGGCGGTCGCACATCCGTGCCACAGATCTTCATCGGCCACCGCCATGTCGGCGGCTCCGACGACCTGCATGCGCTCGATGCCCGCGGCGAACTCGATACACTGCTCGCGGCATGAGGCCGTATAATTAGGAATGACAGGGTTGCCGGATGCCCGCGCCAGGTGGCGCGGCGACGGTCCGGGTGTATTGCGGCGGCCAGCCGCTTCATGAGTCAACGATGATCCGCTATTCCCTTCTTTGCGACAGCGCCCATGAATTCGAAAGCTGGTTCGCGAGCTCCGCCAGCTTCGAAGAACAGTCGCGCCGCGGCCTCGTCTCCTGCCCGGTCTGCAACAGCAGCAAGGTCGAGCGCGCCATCATGTCGCCGAACGTGACGCGCACGGATCGCGGACCGCGCGCTGAGGCGCCTGGTTCGGAGGCACTCCCTGCCCCGGTGGCGCCCGCTCCAGCCCCTGTCGCGCTGATGGGCGAGAAGGAAATCGCCTTCCGCGAGATGCTGACGGCCCTGCACAAGCATGTCACCGAGACCGCCGAACATGTCGGTCCCCGCTTTGCCGAAGAAGCCCTCAAGATCCATCACGGCGAGGCCGATGACCGTGCCATCTATGGCGAAGCGACGCCCGACGATGCGCGCCTGCTGCATGAGGAAGGCATCGAGTTCATGCCGCTGCCGCGGCTGCCGGGCGGACGAAACTAGCTTTTTTGGCCATCACCGGCCTCACCGGGCCAACCGTGCCCGCCCTTTTGCAGGATCTGTAATCGAGGCGGGGATGCTCGCCCTGTGCGCAAGCGCGACGGCGAGCCCCAACAGTCCGCCTCAGGGGAGCCGATCTGCCGGAGGTGATCGACCGCATCGGCGCCTGCGCAGCCCCACCGGCGCCGCGGCGTGACGTTAGATCATCGGAGCCGATATCGTATCCGGTCCGATGATCTGATCTTCTCTGTTTGCATCGGCTTTCCCGAAAACCGCAATCCACGTTTCGGGCCGATACGTCAGAGCGGCTCGATTGCGGGGACCCTGAAGACCTCGACCGTCGACTTCCCGCTCGCCAGGACCTTCTCCCACTCCACCTCGGCGCGGACGCGGGCAAGGCAGGGCTCGAGCTTCGCCTCGGCCAGCGCATGCGGCACGAAAACCAGCCCGTCATCATCGCCGATGACGAGATCGTTCGGCTGCACCACCACACCACCGAAGACGATCGGGCCGTTGACGATGCCCCGTTCCATCGAGGACGGGCCGCGTGGCATCACCCAGCGCGAGAACATGGCGAAGTCGGGCCATTGCGAGACCGGCCCGACATCCCGCACCGCGCCGTCGACGACGACGCCGGCAATGCCCTTGAGGCGCGCGGCGCCGCCGAGCAGGTCGCCGATCATCGCCGCATCGCGCCGTCCACCTGCCGCGACCACCACCACATCCCCGGGGCCGGCGATCGCGATCGCATGATGCACCGGCCCGTAATCGGCGGGCTCGCACCAGGCCGTCACGGCCGAGCCGGTCAGCCGCGTGCCGGGCGCGAAAGGCCGGATCGGCCGGATGCGCGGGTCGGCATGGCCGACACCGCCGAGCTGGTCGGCAATGACCGAGCTCGGGACCGCACACCAGGCGTCGATCAGGCCATCGGGAAGGCGGGAATTGCGCGGATTGTCGAGGCGGGTCGGCATGGTGATGGCCTTTTCTGGCGGCGGTTCTGAAACGCGATCCACGTCCCGTCATCCCGGACGACCGGAGGAAGGCCGGGAATTGATGTCGGACCATGGCAGGAGAGGCTGAGGCATGGAACCCGGATCGTCGCTACGCGCCGTCCGGGCATTGAGTGCGCGGAAGCTCAGGCTGCCCGCCCGGAACGCCTTGCAAGATAGCGCTGAACAGCTCGCTCCAGCCGGCGCACGCCCTCGGCAAGAACCTCTGGCGAGGAGCGCGTGAAGTTGACCCGCATCGCGCTGTTGAGCGCCCCGTCGGGATCGAACACGCTGCTCGGCACGAATGCGACCTTCTCCTCGAGTGCGCAGCTGTAAAGTTCGTTGGTGTCGATCTCGCTCGATTTCGCCCGCATCCACACGAACATGCCGCCGGGCGGGATATCCCACTCGAACCATTCGCCGAGATGGCGCGAAGCGGCGGCACAAAGCGCGTCGCGCCGTTCGCGATAGGCCGCGACGATGCGCGGAATATGCTCAGCCTCGAAACCGCTTTCGAGCAGTTCGAGCGCGACGGCCTGGGTGAACATGCTGCTGCTGATATCGGTCGACTGCTTGGCGAGCGCCAGTGTCGCGATCATCCCGGCTTCGGCCACGATCCAACCGACGCGCAGGCCGGGCACGAGGCTCTTGGACAGCGTTCCCAGATAGATCACCGGGCCATCATAGGCCCCGTCCGGATGGCGTGCGGCATGGGCAGCGAGAGTGCTGGGCCCGGCTTCACCATCGAGTTGCAGCGGCAGATAAGGGTCGTCCTCGACCAGCCAGGTACCGGCCTCAAGAACCTTGTCGAGCAATGCCGCGCGCTCGGCCTGGCTGACGAGCACGCCGGTCGGGTTGGAGTAGTTCGGCACGGTATAGACAAACTTGGCCTGGCGCAGTGCGGCGTCGAAGCCGGGCCGTTGCAGGCTCCAGTCCAGCCGTTCATAGCGCGGATGGCGCGGCCGCCAGGCATCGAGCGCGCCGAGATAGGTCGGGAACTGATTGACGATGAGATCGCCCGGATCGATCAGCGCCTTGCCGATCAGGTCGAGCCCCTGCATCGCCCCTGTCGTCAGCAGAACATTCTCCGGCCCGAACCGCCTTCCCGTACTGGCCGTGACGCGCTCGGCGATTGCCTGGCGCAGCGCCGGCAAGCCCTCGACCGAGCCGTATTCGAGCGCGACGGCGCCCCAGCGCTTCAGTGCCCGCTCGCTTGCGGCAGCGATCGCATCCACCGGGTAGAGCTCGGCGGCGGGCAACCCGCCGGCAAGGCTGATGATATCCGTCCGCCCGCCGATCGCCATGAACTGCTGGGTGATGCTGTTGCCGGATTTGAACCACCGCGAGAGCGCGGGACGTGCTGCCGGCAGCTGGGCCTTCGATATCGCCATGACGCTTGAACCACTTTCGCTTCAGCCGGGCGGCCAAGGCCCTTTGAGCGATGATAGCAGTCGCTAGGCGAGAGAATCCGTGCAATATTCCGAACTAGCGTAATTTTTGCGCGGATAATCACCTTGATATCGCCATTCTGGAGTGAAAATCACCCATGATCGAACTGGACCGGATCGACCGCCGGATCCTGGCCGCGCTTCAGGATAACGGGCGCATCTCCAATCTCGAACTGGCCGAGAAAGTCGGCCTTTCGCCAACGCCGTGCAGCCGCCGGATCAAGCGGCTCGAAGACGCCGGCGTCATCGAGGGATACTCGGCGCAGATCAGTCCGACGGCGCTCGGCTTCGGCATCTGCGTGATGGTGAGCGTGAAACTGGCCAAGCAGAGCCCCGATGCGGCAAGTCAGTTCATGACGGCGATCCAGGGCCAGCCCGAGATCACGGAATGCCTGCTGGTCACGGGCAATGTCGACTATCTCTTGCGCGTCTGGGTCAGGGATATCGAGGCGCTCCGCACCTTCATCAGCGCTGCATTGCAGGCGATTCCCTGCGTCGCGGAGACTTCGACCATGGTGATCCTCGACACCCAGAAATCCAACCAGCTCCTCGACGTCGCCGGCCATGCACCGGGCAGGAAACCCCGGCTCCCCCAGCCCAGGCAGGGGTCCGACACCGTGTAGTGCCGGCTCATCCGAAGGTCGGAGACGACTTGCGCGGCCCTCTGGCGTTATCTTCGCCGCAGTGCAACATTGAGATTGCATTGGGTCCAGGGTGGAACGGCAAGGGAGCGGCCATGAACGCGATCGGCCCGATCGGCGACAAGCCGGCGCAGCGTGAGAAGCCCTGGATTTTCCGCACCTATGCGGGCCATTCGGACGCGGCCGAGTCGAACAAGCTCTATCGCACCAACCTCGCCAAGGGGCAGACCGGCCTGTCCGTCGCCTTCGATCTGCCGACCCAGACCGGCTACGACCCCGACCATGTGCTGTCGCGCGGCGAGGTCGGCAAGGTCGGTGTGCCGATCAGCCATCTCGGTGACATGCGGGCCCTGTTCGACCAGATCCCGCTGGCGCAGATGAACACCTCGATGACGATCAACGCGACCGCCGCCTGGCTGCTCTCGCTTTACGTCGCGGTCGCCGACGAGCAGGGCGCACCCCGCGCGACGCTGCAAGGCACGACCCAGAACGACCTCGTCAAGGAATACCTGTCACGCGGCACCTATATGTTCCCCCCGCGCCCCTCGATGCAGCTGACCACCGATATCGTCGTGTTCACGGCCCGCGAGCTGCCGAAATGGAACCCGACCAACGTTTGCTCCTACCATTTGCAGGAAGCCGGCGCCTCGCCGGTGCAGGAACTCTCCTATGCGCTGGCGACCGCCATCGCGCTGCTCGACTCGATTCGCGCCCAGGCGGAGGTCAGCGAAGCGGAATTTCCGGGAATCGTCGGGCGCATCTCGTTCTTCGTCAATGCCGGCATGCGCTTCATCACCGAGCTCTGCAAGATGCGGGCTTTCGTCGATCTCTGGGACGAGATCACGCTGAAGCGCTATGGCGTGCAGGACGAGGCGATGCGTCGCTTCCGCTACGGCGTTCAGGTCAATTCGCTTGGCCTGACCGAGCCGCAGGCCGAGAACAATGTCTACCGCATCCTGATCGAAATGCTGGCAGTGACGCTTTCGAAGAAGGCGCGCGCCCGGGCCGTCCAGCTTCCGGCCTGGAACGAGGCCCTTGGGCTCCCCCGCCCCTTCGACCAGCAATGGTCCCTGCGCATGCAACAGGTCCTGGCCTACGAGACCGACCTGCTCGAATTCGGCGACATCTTTGACGGCTCGGCCGCGATTGACGCCAAGGTCGAGGAATTGAAGGCCGCTGCCCTCGACGAACTTGCGAAGATCGATGCCATGGGCGGCGCGCTGGCCGCAGTCGAGTCCGGCTACATGAAACAGGCGCTGGTCGAGAATGGCGCACGCCGCATCGAAGCGATCGAGCGCGGTGAACAGATCGTCGTCGGCGTCAACAAGTTCACCACCAGCGAGCCCTCGCCGCTCTCGGCCGGAGAAGGCAATGTCGTCACCGTGCCGGATTCCGTCGAGCTCGAAGCCATTGGCCGGCTCAAGGCCTGGCGTTCGGCCCGCGACGCCAAGGCAGCGCAAGCCGCGCTCGCGGAGCTTTCGGCAGCCGCCAGGGAAGTCCGAAATGTCATGCCCGCCTCGATCGCCTGCGCCAAGGCCGGCGTGACCACCGGCGAATGGGCCCAGGCCCTGCGCGAGATCTTTGGCGAGTATCGCGCCCCGACCGGCGTCGACACCGGCAAAAGGGGCGATGATCCCGGCCTCGCCACCGTCAAGGCCGCCGTCGCGCGCGCGACCGAAAAGCTCGGCCGCCCGCCGCGCTTCCTGGTCGGCAAGCCTGGTCTCGACGGCCATTCCAACGGCGCCGAGCAAATCGCTGTCCGCGCCCGCGATGCCGGCATGGCGGTGAACTATGGCGGCATCCGCCAGACCCCGGAGGAGATCGTCACGCAGGCGCAGGAGACCGAAGCCGACATCATCGGCCTCTCGATCCTCTCCGGCTCGCATCTGCCCTTGGTGCGCGATGTCACGGCCAGGCTGCGCGTCGCCGGCATGACGATCCCGGTCGTGGTCGGCGGCATCATCCCACCCGACGACGAGAATGCGCTGCGCAACATGGGCGTGGCGGCGGTCTATACGCCGAAGGATTTCGCTCTGGACGGGATCATCGCGGATGTCGCCGGGCTTGCGGCGAAAGCGCAGAAATAGAGAACCGGGTGCGCCATTGGCGAATTCGGCGGGGGTGCCAGCTGGCGCGAGCGGCGAGAACCGGAGCGGACTTGCGCTCCGTCGGAACCCGGGAGCGCAGCAGGTCGTATCAGATAAGCACCCCAGTGGGCTCGATGAGTGGCTTCAGACCAGACCGGTGGTCTTCAGTTGCTGATACGCCTTCAGGATTTCCTGCAGCGTGCCTTCACGCGAGCGGTCGCCGCCATTGGCGTCAGGATGGAAGCGCTTCACCAGTTCCTTGTAGCGCGCCTTGATCGCAACGGAATCGGCTGTGTCGTCCAGTCCAAGCGCATCGAGGGCCTTGCGCGCGACGGCGCCGACGCGAGGTTCCGGCTTTGCCGCATGCTGCTCCCTGCGCGTGCCAAAAATGTTGAAACCGTCCTGCACCTCCGGCCCGGCATCGCCGGCAGCCGCCGCGCGTCCGCGCTGCGACATGCGCGCCGCCTTGGAATTGACGCCGAGTTTCCAGGTCGGCCGGTGGCCGATCTCTTCCTGCTTCTGATAGGCGGCGAGCGCCTCGTCATTCATGCCGGAGAAGTAGTTATAGGTCGCGTTATAGGCCTTCACATGTTCGAGGCAGAACTGGAAAAACTGGCCCTCTCGTCCCCTGCCCTTCGGCGCGCGGAATTCGCCGGCGCGCTGGCAACCGGAATGATCGCAGCGCACAGCCACGGTCTCGACCACCGCTTCCGCCTCGGAAGGGCCGATCCTGATCCGGTCGAAAAGGCGAGAATTGAAGTTCATGGTCTCTCGGTTATGCGGGCGGAAAGCCAAACGGACAAGCTCAGCACGACAGGCGCCGTCAGGCGCCTGCGCGGACACATTCGAAACGCTGCAGAGATCGGCCCCGATCCCGTCAGAATCCCAGCAATCGGGGTGGCCGTCAATGCGTCGTAGATAATGACGCGCTACGCCAGTCTCAACGGCTGCATGCGGGATCACCGCCTGAAGCCAATATTGGCCTGGCCCCGCGCGGCACGCGGTAGATCGGAGCCTCGCCCGAATCCGCCGCGACCTCGACCAAGCCGACACCGACATGAGAGCCCGGAGAATCCGGCTCGAATGAGGCGGCGATGACGTTTGCCCCCGATTGCGTCATCGGCACGAAGACAGCCGTCGCTGGTACGTCCAGCCGGCGCGGCCTGAGCTCGACCTTCACCGACTGGTCCGGATTGATGTTCTCGCGGTCGGCTTTCTTCACCGTCCCCTTCTGCTCGACCACGAAGGCCTCGACATCGAGCGAGGCCGGCCCGCCCAATGCGCAGACGGCGATGCCTTTCAGCTTCAGGGCTTCAAGCGCCGGCTGGCCTGAGGTCAGCACGATATAGCCTTCCGGCCGCGGCCGCTTGCCCGTCACGGTGACCTGGCGCGAGTCGCGAAAATCGACTTCAGTCGGCATGTCGGCAGCTGTGTCGGGATTGACCAGCGGAATCGCCATCCTGACGGTGGCAATCCGGTGGCCGACGATGAGCTCGCCCTCGTTCTTCGCCAGTTCGCCGCGCGCGGCCGCGACCGCCTGCAGCACCGCCTTGTCATTGGCAGCGACCGTATCGAGAACCGACCGGGAAATGACGTAATGCGTCGCGATGCGGCGCTCCAGATTCTCGAGCTTGAGGCCGACGCCGCGCGTCTCGATCAGGAAGGAGACCGCACCTGAAAGCCCGAACAGGTTGCGCGCGATTCCGGGCGCATTACCGCCCATCGAGACGACCTTGTCGTCCTTGTTGTAGCCCGTCGTGAAGTACCAGAAGGAGGAGAGCCCCTTTTCGGCCATCGCCTTGTCCATCGCGGGCTTGACCAGTTCGGACGCGAGCTTCGTCGTCGGCTGCGGCACGGCCGGGTTGGTCGCGTAGAGGATCATCGCATCGGCGGCGTTGAGCCCGCCGAATTTCTCGAGCCAGCGATTGGCGACCGAGAATTCATGCACGTCGACGATGACGTCCGGCGGCAGCTCGGCGAGTTTGGCATGCAGCGCCTTTGTCTCCGGCAAGGTCAGCAGCAGATGATCCCGGTTCAGATCAAAGCCATTGGCGCCGGTGCGCTTGTCGGCCGCCGCCCCGTCGGGGTTGGCGCGTGGCACGATCACAACCACCAGCTTGTCGAGCACGACCTTGAGGTCGGTCGTGGCCAGATCATTGGCGAGTGCGAGCATCGCTTCACCACCCGCCGGCTCGTTGCCGTGCTGCTGACCGACGAACCAGACGATCGGCCGCCCCAGCGCCCTGAGCGCCGCCGCATTCCCGGCGCCCTCCTTGGAGAAGATCAGGTAGGGCAGGTCACGCCCCTGCTGCGACTTGCCGAGCGAGCCGAGCACGACCTGGCCCGGCGCCTTGGCGACGAGATCGGCAACGAAGGCATCGAGCTCGGCCTGCGTGGTCAGTCCGGGGGTGCCACGCGTCAGAGATGGTGTCGCGAGCGGGATCGGCACGGGTTTGTAGCGGGCAAGCACGGCCTCGCTCTGCTTGTAGTCGGCGACCTTGCCTTCCTCCTGCGCCAGGGCGGGAGCGGCTCCGAGCAGTGCCATCAGCCCAAGAGCGAAAGCCGTTCTCGTCCTCATCCCAACCTCCAGCGAAATGCCGCATTCACCTGACACCAGGCGGCGACTATGAAACGGCGACGAAGACCGGACAAGCAATCCGCGATTGCTGACGGCCCAGCGGAACGAGGCGACAGATGACCAGCATGGCGGAACGCATCACCAGCAAGCTCGAGTCGGAGCTGGCGCCGGAGCACCTGCGCGTCATCGATGAATCGCATCAGCATCAGGGCCATGGTGGCTGGCGCGAGGACGGCGAGACGCATTTTCGCGTCGAGGTCGTCTCCTCCGCCTTTGCCGGAAAGAGCCGGCTGGAGCGTCATCGCCTGGTCAACGCAGCGCTGGCCCAGGAACTGGCCGATCGGGTGCACGCACTGGCGATCGTCGCCAAGGCACCGGGCGAGGCCTGAGCCGATCAGGCCCTGACCGGGCGCTCCGGTGTGAAGGCGTAGATCGCGCTCGGGACGAGCAGCAGCGCCGCAAAGCCCCAGTGGAGATGGGCAAAGGTCGTCGCGGCATCGAGCCCGGCCTGGCGCTGCTCGGCGATGAACCAGCCCGAGCCGGACTGGATCGCCGCCGCGCCTGCAATGAACAGGAAATTGATGCAGGTCATGCCGCGCCCGATCAGATGCTCGGGGAAGAACAACCGCGCATGCGCCATCAGCACCGCATAGGTGAAGCCCGTCGCGCCGATCAGCGCGAACAGGCCGATGGCCAGCGCCGCGTGCGTGTTCCCCCAGAGCGCCAGGGCGATGAAACAGAGCGCGGTCAGCCCCGTGCCCCACAGGACCAGCGGCTTGCTGCGGCCGAGCCGCTGTTCGAGCCCGCCATAGAGGAAGGCGCCCGCGATCATGGTCAGCGCCATCACGGTCGCGACATGGCCGCTGGCGATCGCATCGTAACCGTGCACGTCGCTCATGAAGGGCGCGATCCAGAGCCCGCGGACCGTCGCGACGATCGCATAGCCGGTGACCGTGATCGGCGCGAGCAGCCAGAGCGGACGGAGCACGAGAATGCTCCGCAGCCCCTTGAGCAGGCCTTCGTGACCGCCTGAAGCCGCCTTGGCTCGGGGTGGATCGCGGACAAGCGCTGCGGCGAACACCGCCGCGGCCAGAAAGCAGCCGGCCATGACCAGCATCGACGGCCGCCAGCCAAAGCGCGCAGCTGCGATCGCCAGCGGCGCGGCGCCGACGAGGTTGCCGATCGAGCCGAGCCCGATGAAGACCGAAGTCAGGAACCCGAAGCGCTTGGGATCCTGCGTGCGCGCGAACAGGAACAGCGCCGACATGAAAATCGGCGAGCAACCAAGCCCGATCATCGCCATGCCGAGCGTGCCGGTGACGGCGTGGGTCGCTGTCGCGAAGAGGAAAGCGCCGGCCGAGCCGATTGCCATCGTCACGGCGACGGTCCGGCGCGGCCCCAACCGGTCGAGCGCCCAGCCGACCGGGAACTGCGCCAGGGCGAAGGTTATGAACCAGGCCGCGCCCAGGAAACCCAGCTCGCGCGGCCCGATCCCCAGATCCGTCATCACCGGGTTGGCGATGACGCTCAGGAAGGACCGGTAGAAGATCGAGAGGATATAGGCCGGCAGCAGCGCCAGGAAGATCGTCACGTCAGACGGTCACTTGATCCGCTCGAGCACCGAGACATAGTTGGCGACCGCAGCCCCACCCATGTTGAAGATACCGCCCAGGCGGGCGTCCTGGACCTGCATGCCTTCGGGCGCCTCGCCGGTGAGCTGCATGGCGCTAAGCACATGCATCGAGACGCCGGTCGCGCCGATCGGGTGGCCCTTGGCCTTCAGGCCGCCGGAAACGTTCACCGGCAGCTTGCCGTCCTTCTGCGTCCAGCCTTCCTTGATGGCGCGGGCACCCTCGCCTTCCTTGGTCAGGCCCATCGCCTCGTATTCGATCAGTTCGGCGACGGTGAAGCAGTCATGCGTCTCGACGAAGGAGAGATCGTCCAGCGAGACGCCGGCATCGCCGAGCGCCTTCCTCCAGGCTTCCGCGCAGCCGTCGAACTTGAGGATGTCGCGCTTCGACATCGGCAGGAAGTCCTGGACATGGGCCAAGCCGCGGAAGCCGACAGCGCGGCGCATTTCCATCGCAGTCGCCTGATCGGCCAGCACGAGCGCGGCAGCGCCGTCCGAGACCAGGGAACAATCGGTGCGCTTCAGCGGCCCGGCGACATAGGGATTCTTCTCGCTCTCCTCGCGGCAGAAAGCGAAGCCGAGATCCTTGCGCATCTGCGCATAGGGGTTCGCGACGCCATTCTTGTGGTTCTTGGCCGCGATCATCGCGAGCGCATCCGACTGATCGCCATGGCGCTGGAAATAGGCGGCGGCAATCTTGCCGAATACACCGGCGAAGCCACCGGGTGTCTCGCCATCTTCCGGCAGATAGGAAGCCTTGAGCAGGAATTTGCCGATATCGGCCGAGGGCGTCTTGGTCATCTGTTCGACGCCGACGACGAGCACGATCTTGGCGTCGCCGGCCTTGATGGCGCGCACGCCCTGGTGCACCGCGGCCGAGCCGGTGGCGCAGGCATTCTCGACCCGCGTCGTCGGCTTGAAGCGCAGCGCCGGGTCCGCCTGCAACACGAGCGAGGCGGTGAAATCCTGGGCAGAGAAGCCAGCATTGTAGTGGCCGAGAACGATCTCATCGACCTGTTCGGCGGTAATGCCCGCATCGACCAGCGCGTCGGTCGCCACGCGGACGATCAGGCTCTCGATGGTTTCGGCATCCTGCTTGCCGAACGGCGTGTGGGCCCAGCCGACGATTGCAGCGCTCATGACGACCTCTCAGAGTAATGTGCAGTTACACTTATCTGCGCCCGAGCACGGTATCGTTCAAGCCGGAAACAGCGCAATCCGGCCGTGCGCAGAAAGGGGGACTGACCGCGAAGCCCGCTCAGAACGATATAGTGTGTTGCCATTCGCGAGGGGAGATGATGAGCGAACTGTGGAGCGCGTTTCTGGCCAACCCGTTCTGGGTCACACTCGCGCTGATTCTTCTGACCGCGATCCTCGCGTTGGCGATGGCCTGCGCCGAGGTGATCGACCGCGCTTGGAAGCGCGCAATCGGCGTAGATCAGGACTGAAATGAGTTAGCTCCGTTCACGCATCGCGCGTCTGGGAGACAAAGGCACGACGGACATCACACTCGGCGCAACGACGCTTACGAGTGGGCCGTGCGTCGGCGGGCTGGGAGTTTCGTCACTCTCGCGGGGTGGAGCAAGCTCTCGCCTCCACTGCTGTCTGGCCGCTCACATTTTTTCGCCGGGCAGTTGGCTGGCTTGTTTCGCCCAGGCAGCGAACTGCGCCTCATTGAGCTCGCCCTCATGAATGTCGAGATAGCGTACGTCCTTCTGCTTGGACGCACCGGGCGGAACAGGAAGCAGCGACGCGCCGCGGAAGAACGCCACTTTCACGTATTTCGTCATGCAATGAAAGCTGAGGAACCAGCCTTGGTCCTGGTCCTCGACTCCGTAGAAGGGTGAATTCCATTTGACCGCCTTGCGCACGCCGGGGACGGTGCGTTCGATGATGGCATCGAGGCGGCGTCCGACATCGCTTTTCCAGCCCGGCATGGCCGCGATATAGGCCTGCACGGGCGCATCACCATAGCCCTTGGCAATCTGGGGATTGCCACCCGAGAGGAGGACGACTTCGCCCGACGGCGCCTTCAGCGCCGATTTACGCGGCCTGGCCCCCTTCTCGGCAACCCGCGCGGCCGTCTCGTTCTCTGTAACCTGCGCCGGCTTCTTGGACATCCCAGCCATCACTGCTGTCCGGCGGCGCGTCGCCCGCCGCCCGATTTGGCGGCATAGGGCAGCACGAACATGTAGAGCCCGGTGGGCAGGAGCACGAAGAGCGGGAACAGCGGCAAGAAATACACCCACTCGGCAGGTTGTTTCCCAAGACCCAAGGCGATGAAGATGGCGATGACGACCACAGTAAAGATGATCGACATCCAGCGGTGGATTTGCCGAATCCAATCGTTCCAATTCATTGGAACCTCCTCTGAAGGCATGGTGCAGCGGATCGGGCGACGCGGACTTCAGTCCGTCCGCGCCATGACCTCTTCCAGATTTCCAAGGAATCTCTGCCAGCCAGCCATCGCTCCCCGGTAATACGGCTGCTGGTCCGGCCTGAACCCCGCCTGCTCCATACGCAGAAAGGTCCCGGTGCTCGTCGGGATGAGCGTCCAGGTCACGACACTCTCGAGATCCTTGGTATTCCACGTGTAGGTCAGCGTCTTGTTCGGCTCGATCGCCTGTACTTGACAGTCGACGACGCCCCAGTCCGCACTGAGATTGAACCGGTGGCCCACATCTGGCTTGAAGTTGTTCTTCATCAGCCACTCCTCGATGAGATGCGGTTGCGTGAGAGCGCGCCAGAGCTTTTCCGGCGGATGGGCTATTTCACGCTCGACAACGACCGAGAGCGTTTCGATCGACGTTTCATTCATTGATCCATCCTCTTCAGCAGGTCTTCGAGGTCATCGAATTTACGTTGCCAGAACCCCGTCATTTGGTTCGTCCAGTCGATCAGCGGGCTCAGGGCGCCGATTTGCGCGCTATAATGCGTCTGACGCCCTTGATGGCGATCCCGCACCAACCCGGCCTGTTTCAGAATGCCGAGATGCTTTGAGACGGCCGGTTGCGAGATCCCGGCTTGAGCCGTCAAGGCCCCGACCGTCTGCTCACCTTCTCGACACAGCCGTTCGAAAATGCCCCGCCGCGTCGGATCGGCGAGCGTTCTGAAGAGCGCGTCGTGAGTGTTCAGCATCGAGACCCATAACTCATTGGCTATTGATCGAACTCATAACTACAGAGCTATGCGTTGGTCAAGCGAGTCGCTCTGGAAGCGCCACGAGTTTGGTCGCAAGAACCACTGGGCGTGTCGCGCGGAGAGGCAGCTTCGCCGCCATTCGGTGGCTGTTCATCGATCAGCCACCGAATGGCGGCGCTGGATCGAACCTGTCGGGCATCCAATGATCGGCCTCGTCCGGAAAGCGGTCGCCACGAGGCGTGGAGCGGGGGCGGCTCCCGCTAGATCGCCAGCATCAGGAGCAGGCCGACACCGAAGACGATCATTGCCATTCCCAAAAGTTCGCGCCGCGTCGTGCCTTCCGAGAACATCTTGCGCGAGGCGATCTGAGCCAGAGGCACCTCGATCAGCGCCAGGGTCCGGACGTTGGCCGCTGTCGTCAGCGAGAAGCCGATGAACCAGAACTGCGATGCCGCCGCCCCAAGGAAACCCGCCGTCAGCGACCGGCGCCAGTTCTTCAGGCTCAGGACCAGCGCCTTGCGGTTGGCGATCAGCATGTAGAGCGTCAGGATCAGCGTCTGCAGGCCCAGCCCCAGGGCCAGGGTCGTCGTCGCCCGGATCAGGAAGTCGCCATCCGGCAGAGACTGGATCGCGCCGCGATAGCCGATGGCCGACAGTGCGAAGCAGGCGCCTGAACCGATACCGAGCAGCGCTGGGCGCAGGCCCGCCCGGCTCAGCTTCTCGCCCGGCTTCCAGGAAACCAGGACGACGCCAGCCGTTGCGATCACGATTGCAGCGAATTTCGCCGGGCTCAGCGCATCACCGAGCAGCAGCGCTCCGAAGATCGCCACCTGGACCGGCTCCGTCTTGGTATAGGCGGTGGTCACGGCGAAGGAGCGCTCTCGCATCGCTGCCAACATCAGGGCCGTGGCCGCGATCTGGGTCAGCGCGCCCCAACTGGTGATGCCGAGCGTGGCAAGGCTGATCTGCGGCGGCAGCCGCCCCAGGCCGAGACAGACGAGAAGCAGAAATAGCAGCGCGAAGGGTAGGCCGAACAGGAAGCGCACCTGCGTCGCGCCGACGACGCCGATCACCTCCGTCAGCGAGCGCTGGGTGAGGTTTCGCGCCGTCTGCAGCAGCGAGGCGACGATCGTGGCCGGGATCCAGAAGAGGGTAAAGCTCACGCGGGCATCCGGGGCTGAAAATGTGACCAAGGCTTTACGGCCGCCCGACATGACTAGGCAAATCGCTCCGCTGGGGGTAGGTATGCATCCATGGGCGGGCCGATCGGCCGCTCCGTCTCGAAAATGCCGCACGCGTCGCGTTGAACCCTGCGCCTTCAACCCTCGTCCAGACAGGTTCAAGACCCGCCCGATGAACGTTCCCCGTCTCGCTGTCCTCGCCCTTGCCCTGTCCGTCAGCGCTCCGGCCCTCGCCGGCACGAGTCTGGTAGTCGATGCGTCCAGCGGCGCCGTTCTCTCCAGCGAGAATGCCAGCCAGGCCTGGCATCCGGCCTCGACCACGAAGATGATGACGGCCTATCTCGCGCTCAAGGCGGTGCGGGCCGGCAAGCTCGGGCTTGAAACGGCGATCCCCGCCTCGAAGCGGGCCGCGAGCCAGCCGCGCGTCAAAGTCTATATCCGTGCCGGGCAGGAGGTCACGCTCGACAACGCCCTGCGCATCATGATGGTGAAATCGGCCAACGACATCGCCTATGTCATTGCCGAGGGCGTCGGCGGCGATGTCGAGACGTTCGTCGGAATGATGAACGCTGAAGCCCAGCGGCTCGGCATGAATGACACGGTCTTCACCAACCCGAACGGCTGGCATGATCCGAACCAGCAGGTCAGCGCCCGCGATCTCGCGGTTCTCGCCATGGCGCTGATGCGCGAATTCCCGGACTATTCCGATTACTGGAACACCGGCTCGGTTCAACTCGGCAAGCAGGTCCTGCAGAACACCAACGGCCTCGTCGGACGCTATTCCGGCATCTCCGGCATGAAGACCGGATTCGTCTGCGCCTCGGGCTTCAACGTCGTGGCGACGGCGACGCGCGGTGGTCGCACGCTGATCGCCGTCGTGCTGGGTGCGGTGTCCGCCTCCGAACGCACCGTCAAGGCGGCGCAGTTGCTCGATGACGGCTTCTCGAAATGGGGCGGCTCCGGTTACACCATCGCCAGCCTGCCTTCCGGCAATGGCGGACGCGCCTACAACATCTGTGACGAGGTTCGTCGCAGAGGCGGCGGCGTGGCTTTGGCGGACGATTCCGATGTGTCCGGCCCCATCACAGCCGGTGCCGCATCCGGCAGCAGCAACGACAATGCCATGAGCGAACGCTTCGGCGGCCCCCAGCCGCAGGCTCGCGCCACAGGCGCCTTGCTGATGCGCACGCCCTCCGGCCGGATTACGCTTGGGCCGCGCGCGCCGATGACACCGGTACAGGTTTCCTTCGGCCGCACGCCGGGCTCTGCTTCCGCCCCGCTCGCCGCCAACGCCACGGCGCGGCCAGACACGCAGTTCGCTCGCGGAGCCCCCCCGGTCATTATGCCGGGAGCCCCGGTTTCCGCCGGTGTAGCAGCTGGCCCTGCGACACGCACCGCTTCGAGCAATGGCGCCATTCCACGCGGGACGACTGCCTTCGCTCCGAGCAGCGAGGAGGTCCAGCTTCCGTCGAATGCCTTCCAGAGCGGCCCCTTGAAGCTGCAGGGCGCGATCCGGCCCGGCGCGGCTGCCGCGTCCAGCCTGCGCCCAGGCTCGGCCGCAGGCATCAAACAGGTGGCCCGCCCGCCGGCAAGGCCGACACCGGCCAAGCCCGACGCGGCGGCGAAGGCCAAGCCGGAAGCGGCATCGAAGGCCAAGACCAAACCGGGCCAGAGCGAGCCCAAGCCTCAGCCCGCCCGCACGGGCGCGGTCAAGCCCCCCGTCAAGCCGAAGGCCAAAGTGAACGACGACGCCTGAGTCCTGGAGGGTGCGCGCAGAGGCCGCCCGCACCGCCAGTCGACAAGGCATCGCCCTGGCGCTTGCCTCGGCTGCCGCCTATGGCAGCAACATCGTCTCGGCCCAGCTCGCAGGCCAGGCCGGCCTGAGCGGGCCGTTGCTGGTCTTCTACCGGGTTTTCATCATGCTGGCGCTGGTGGCCGGTGCCGCCTGGCTCCTGCGCGCGAGCTTCCGGGTCCCGCGCGACCAATACCGGGCGCTGCTTGCCTTCGGCCTGACCAGCGCTCTCGTCGGCTCGGCCTATTTGTCATCGGTCGCCTTCCTGCCCGTGACCGTTGCCGCCGTCATTTTCTACACCTACCCGGTCATCATCGTCCTCGCCGAGCCGCTGCTGACGCCTGCGCGTTTCGGCCTTGACCGGCTTGCCGTGGCGCTCGCCGCCTTTCTCGGCGTCGGCATGGTCGTCGGACCCGATCTGCATGGCCTCGATCCGCGCGGGCTTGCGCTCGCGCTCGCGGCCAGCCTCGCGGCGGCGGCGCAGTTCTTCGCAGGCTCGGCCTGCGCCGCGACGCCGCTCGCGCCAAAGCTGTTCTGGTCGCATCTGCTCATCCTGCCGGTGACGGCGGGCATCCTCGCCTTCGTCGGTGGCTTTGCGCCTCCGAGCGCGCTGGCCTTGGCACCGCTGGCCGTCGCCATCACCATTGGCGGCTATCTCGTCGGCTTCCTGTTCCAGGTGATGGCATTGGCCCGCGTCGCGCCCGGCCCCGCTGCCCTCACCTTTTGTGCCGAGCCGGTCTTTGCCGTCGGGATCGCGGCTGTGATGCTCGGCGAGCGGGTCGGGACGCTGCAATATGCTGGTGGCGCCCTTGTCGTCGTCGCGATCATGGCTAATGTAATATTGGAACAAAATCGGGCGCGACGCGTGCCCGCCCTCAGCCTTGATCGATGATGCCCGACATGACCGGTAGCGACCAGAGACCCATCCCGATCCCGCTGACCTTGCTCACCGGTTTCCTTGGAGCCGGCAAGACGACCCTGCTCAACCGGCTGCTCAAGGATCCTGCGCTGGCCGATACCCTCGTGATCGTCAACGAGTTCGGCGAGATCGGGCTCGACCATCTGATGATCGAGGGTGTCGAGGAGAACATGGTTCTGCTCGCCTCCGGCTGCCTCTGCTGCACCATTCGCGACGACCTCATCGTCACGCTGGAAGACCTCTTGCGCCGCCGCGACAACCATCGCATCGCGCCGTTCAGGCGCGTGGTGATCGAGACCACCGGCCTAGCCGACCCGGCGCCGATCCTCAACGTGCTGATCAACCACCCCTATCTCGCCATGCGCTTCAAGCTCGACGGTGTCGTCACGCTGGTCGATGCCGTCAACGGCATGTCAACGCTCGACGCCCATGAGGAAGCGCGCAAGCAGGTCGTCGCAGCCGACCGGATCGTGCTGACCAAGGCGGATCTGGTCGCCGATGGCCAGGCGGTCGAGATGCTGCGCCGGCGACTGCTGGCGCTCAATCCCGGGATCAGCCTTCTCGCGCCGGATGCTCCGGCTGGGGACCTGATCAGCGCTGGCCTCTACGACCTTGCCGACAGGCCGCAGGCTCTGCGGGACTGGCTTGCCCTCGAGGCTCTGGCGAGCGACTCGGGCAGCGATCACGATCACGGTCATCATGCCCGCGGGCACGCGCATGACCACCACCATCATGATGTGAACCGGCATGACGAGAGCATCCGCGCCTTCTCGCTCTCAGCCGAAGCTCCGATCAACCTGGCGACCTTCGAGCTGTTCTGGACCTTGCTGCGCTCGACCCACGGGGCGAAGCTCCTGCGGCTGAAAGGGCTCGTCGCCCTAGCCGAACACCCCGGCCAGCCGCTGCTGGTCCATGCGGTCCAGCAGATCCTGCATCCCCCGATCGTGCTCGGCGGCTGGCCCGATGCGGACCGGCGCTCGCGCCTTGTCCTCATCGTCAAGGACCTCGACGAGGCGATGGTGCAGCGCCTCTGGGCCGCCTTCCTCGGGCAGGCTTCGGCGGCGCTCACGCCTCCGCGCGCAACAGCCGCCGGATGATCTTCCCCGTCGTCGTCAGCGGCAATTCCTCGCGAAAGGCGATCTCGCGCGGATATTCATGCGCCGAGAGTCGTTCGCGCACGAAGCGCTGAAGTTCGCTAGCCAGATCCTGCGAAGGCACGAAACCCGCATTCGGTACGACGAAGGCCTTGACGATCTCGGTCCGGAGTTCGTCCGGCTTGCCGACGACTGCCGCCAGCGAAACCGCCGGGTGCTTCAGCAGGCAGTCCTCGATCTCTCCCGGCCCGATTCGATACCCCGATGAGGTGATGACGTCGTCGTCGCGGCCGACGAAACGGACATAGCCATCGACATCCCGCACCGCCTGGTCGCCGGTGGTCATCCAGTCGCCGATGAACTTGTCGACCGTCGCCTCCGGCCGGCGCCAATAGCCGAGGAACATCACCGGGTTCGGCCGCCGGATGGCGATCTGTCCTTCCTCGTTCGGCGCGCATTCCGAGCCGTCCGGCCGGATGATCGCGACCTCGTGGCCGGGCGTCGCCTTGCCGATGAAGCCCGGTCGGCTGACACCGATCGCCGCGCAGGACGACAGCACGAGATTGCACTCGGTCTGACCGTAGGCCTCGTTGATCGTCAGCCCCAGCGCCTCACGCCCCCAGTTCAGCGTCTCGGCTCCAAGCGCTTCGCCCGCTGCCGCGATCGTGCGCAGTTTCAGGTCAAAGCGGTCGCGCGGCTTGCCGACACTGCGCAGCATCCGAAGCGCTGTCGGCGGGATGAAGGCATTGCGGATGCCGAGATCGGCCATCAGCCGGAAGGCTTCTTCGGGATCGAAGCGGGTATGCGGGCGCGCCACGACCGGGACGCCGAAATGCAGCGCCGGCAGCAGCATGTTGAGCAGACCACCGGCCCAGGCCCAGTCGGCAGGCGTCCAGGCGAGGTCGCCGGGCATCGGCAGGAACTCGTGCACCATTTGCACGCCGGGCAGATGCCCCGGCAGAACCCTGTGACCGTGCAGCGCGCCCTTTGGGTTGCCCGTGGTGCCGGAGGTATAGATCATCAGGGCCGGATCATCGGACCCCGTGTCCGCGACCGAAAAATCCTCGCTCGCTTCCGCCAGCAGCCGCCCCCAGTCCTCCGCGCCCGCCCCAGTGCCATCCGTGGACACCATCAGGTCGAGATCGGGCAAGGGCTCCGCGATCTGCCGAACCTTCATCATGCCGGCGGCATTGGTGATGAGCGCACTCGCGCCGGAATCCCGTAGGCGATAGGCCAGCGCATCGACACCGAAGAGCGCCGCCAGCGGCACTGCGATGGCCCCCAACTTGTAAGCGGCGAGATGGGCGGTGAGCACGGCCTCGCCCTGCGGGAGCAGGATCGCGATCCGGTCTCCGACGCCCACGCCGCGCGCCGACAGCGCAGTCGCCAGTCGATTCGACTGCGCTCGCAGGCGGCCGAAGCTGACTGGCGTTACCGTCCAGTCAGGGGAGACTTCGAGAATGGCGGGACGGTCGGGCGCCAGCGCGGCCCAGCGATCGCAGACATCGACGGCAATGTTGTAGCGCTCGGGAATCCGCCACTGGAAGGTCTCGCGCAGGCGGCCGTAATCGCGCAAATCGGGAAGCATGGATCGTGGGGGTCCGGCGTTGATGGCGCGGCACGATAGGCAGCGCGCGCCACGCTGTCACCTTGGCGCTGGGTCAGGCCCGACCTGCGCTTTGCTCAGCCGTTCGCCAGTTGCGAGCGCCGGGCCCAGCCGGTCATGCGGTTCTCGACAAGGTCGACGATCGCGACGAGCAGCACGCCGAGGACCGCAAGCACGATCAGCGCCGCAAAGATCAGCGGCACGTTGAAATCAGCGGAGGCCCGCGTGATCAGGTTGCCGATGCCGAGATTGGACGCGTTCTGCTCACCGATCACCGAGCCGACATAGGCGAGCGTGATCGAGACCTTCAGCGCCCCGAAGAAATAGGGCAGCGCGCGCGGAATCCCGACCTTGGTCATGATGTCATAGCGGCTGGCGCCCAGCGCCTTCAGCACATCCTCGGTCTCGGGCTCGATCGTGGCCAGCCCGGTCGCGACATTGACGACGATCGGGAAGAACGAGATCACGAAGGCGGTCAGCACGGGCGGCTGCCAGCCGACACCGAACCAGATCACCAGGATCGGCACGACAGCGACCTTGGGGATTGAATTGAAGCCGACCAGCAGCGGATTCAGGCCTGCATAGATCAACCGCGACGAGCCGACGAGGAGGCCGAGCGCCAGGCCGAACACGATCGAGAGCACGAAGCCGGCCGATGTCATCCAGAGCGTGTGAAAGGCATTGGTGTAGAGTGGCTTCTGATACTGCACCAGCGCAGCCCAGATCGCTGAGGGCGGCGGCAGGATGAAGGAGGAGATCGCGAAGGCGCGGCAGGCGATCTCCCAAACCGCGAAGAAGCCGAGCGTGAACAGATAGGGCGCGAGCCTCAGCCAGAGAGAACGCTTCATGCCGCCTCCCGCGCCGTGCGGATATGGCCGCGCAACTCATGCACGACGGACGCGAATTCGGGCGTATAGGTGATGTCGAGATCGCGGGGGCGCGGGAAATCGATCTCGCGCTCGGCGATGATCCGCCCCGGCCGCGCCGACATGCAGAAGACCCGGTCGGCCAGGAAAACGGCCTCGCGCAGATCATGCGTCACCAGGATCACGGTGATGCCACGCTCGGCATGAAGATCACGGATCACGCACCAAAGCTCTTCGCGCGTGAAGGCATCGAGCGCACCGAAGGGCTCGTCCAGCATCAAGAGCTTCGGCTCGTGGATCAGCGAGCGGCACAGCGAGGCGCGCTGCTGCATGCCGCCGGACAGTTGCCAGGGAAATTTCTGGCCCATGCCTTCGAGCCCGACCTTGGCGAGCAGGGCCTCGGCCCGCGCGACATAGTCCGATTTGTTGGCCCGCAGGCGCGAGCGATGCGGCTCGACGATCTCCAGCGGCAGCAACAGGTTCCGCAAGGTCGTACGCCAGGGCAGCATCACCGGATTCTGGAAGGCCATGCCGGTGATCTTGATCGGTTGCGTCACCTCCTGCCCGGCGACGATCACCGTGCCGCGCCTGGGCCGCTGCAGGCCGGTCGCGAGCTTCATCATCGTGGACTTGCCGCAGCCGGAGGGACCGACGATGGCCGCGAACTCGCCCTCCCGGATCTTCAGCGAAAGCCCGTCCACGGCGGGAGCGGTTTCGCCTCCGCCATAGACATGGGTGACCTCGTGGAGTTCGACGAAGGCGCTCAACCGCGAACCTGCTGGGTCGAGCGCATCAGAACTTCCGCTCGGCCACCGGCGGCAGGTAGCTGTCATCGAAGGCTGCTCCGGCCTTCGCCTTGTCCTTGAACGTGAAGGTCAGCCCGATCTGATCGAGCGCCTGCTCCCAGCGCGCCTTGTCGATGCCGCCGAAGCCATCGGCCTTGACCGCTGGCGTCATGACGTTCTGGGCGATCGTCATCTTGAGGCGCTCGACCTCGACCTCGAGCTTGGCGACGTCGTTGCGCTGGATCACCAGCTTGCCGCCGAGTTCGGGGTTGGCCACCGTGTCGCGAACGCCCTTGGTGATCGCCCTGAGCAGGCCGCGCACGGCCTCGGGCTTTTCGGTCGCGAATTTCGGCGAGACCATCACGACATTGCCGTAGAGCTCGACGCCATAATCCGACATCAGCATGGTTACGATGTCGTCGACGGGCACGCCGCGTGATTTCAGGTTGATGTAGGAGGAGTTCGCAAAGCCGAACACCGCGTCGACCTCGCCTGAGGCCAGCATCGGCTCGCGTACGGGGAAGCCGACATTCTCCATCCGCATCTTGCTGTCGTCGAGCTTGTTGACGGTCTTGAAGATGGGCCATTGCGCAAAGGCCGCATCAGCCGCCGGCGCACCGAACTTCTTGCCCTCGAGGCTCTTCACGTCGGCACTGATGCCACGGCTCTTGCGGCCAACGATCGAGAAGGGCGGCCGGTCATAGACCATCATCACCGCCTTCAGATCCACGCTGGGGTTCTCGTCGCGGAAGCGGATCAGCGAATTCACGTCGCCGAAGCCGGCATCATAGGTGCCGGACGCCACCCGCGGGATCGCCTCGCGCGAGCCGTTGCCCGTGTCGATCGTGACGTCGAGGCCCTCGGCTTTGAAATAGCCCTTCTCCTGCGCCATCAGGAACAGCGCCGCCGGCCCCTCGAAGCGCCAATCGAGCGTGAAGCGAACCGCGGTCTGAGCAAAGGCGCTGCCCGCGCCGGTCAGGCAGGCTGCGGCGAGCCCCAGGGCGCCCAAAGCACGGCTCATCCCGCGCCGGGAGAGCATCGTGGGGCGGAACGGGTTCGTCGACATCGGCAGCTCCGGATCATCGCATGCAGGCGGGCCGGGAAGACCCGTTCGAACGGAACGCGACCCAGCAAATCCCATGCCGTCGCGCCATATGCTCAAACTGGCCGAATACAAAACAAGGTCAAGCGCATAGCGCCGAAAATGCATGCACTGAGCCTAAAATATATTGCCACGCCACCAGGCCCGGCCGGGATCGGCTAGAGCGGCAGCGCGCCGTCGGTCTTGACCTCTTCCATGACGGCATAGGTCCGCGTCTCACGCACCGCCGGCAGCGCCAGCAGCACCTCGCCAAGGAAGCGGCGATAGGCGTTCATGTCGGCCACCCGCGTCTTCACGAGATAGTCGAACCCGCCGGCAACCATGTGGCATTCCAGCACTTCGGGCGCCCGTTTCACCGCGGTTGCAAAACGATCAAAGGCGTCAGGCGTCGTCTTGTCGAGATAGACCTCGACGAAGACCAGCAGATGCAGTCCGAGTTTCAGCGGATCGAGCGTCGCGCGATAGCCCGTGATGTAGCCGTCACGCGAGAGGCGCTTCAGTCGCTCACCGGTCGCAGTTGGCGACAAGCCAACCTTTTCAGCCAGCTCGACGCCGGCGATGCGCCCGTCGGATTGCAGCATGGCGAGGATACGCCGGTCGGTTCGATCGAGCACGGGATTATTCTCTGCTGTACCGGATTTTGTCAGGGATAGATAAGGCATCGAATGGAAAATGACCATTGATATCCGGCCCTACTAGCGCGATCCTTCAAATCATCCCGTCATTCAATCGGAATCGCTCCATGGCCGCTCCTGCCCCTCGTCCGGTCGCCTCATCCGCTCGCCACGCCTTCCGCGCCCCCTATGCCGAAGACGACGCGACGATTGCGGCGCGGCTGCTTGCCGGCGCCAGGCGCGAGCCGGCTGCCAAGGCGAGGATCGACCAGCGTGCGACCGGGCTGATCGAGGCGATCCGGACCCGCAAGGTCGGCCTGGGCGGCATCGAGGAGCTCCTGCGCGAGTACTCGCTCTCGACCAAGGAGGGCCTTGCGCTGATGGTTCTGGCCGAAGCGCTGCTGCGCGTGCCGGATTCCACCACCGCCGACCAGTTGATCGAGGACAAGCTCGGCCAGGGTGATTTCGCCCATCATGAATCGAAGTCGGATGCCTTCCTGATCTCGGCGTCGTCCTGGGCGCTCGGCATCACGGCCCGCATCATCCAGCCGGGCGAGACTCCAACCAGCATCATCGGCAACTTGTCCAAGCGCCTCGGCCTGCCGGCCGTCCGCACCGCCACCCGCCAGGCGATGCGTGTCATGGGCAATCATTTCGTGCTCGGCCAGACCATCGAGGAGGCGCTGAAACGAGCCCGCTCAGGCACCGGCAAGCTCTATCGCTATTCCTTCGACATGCTCGGCGAAGGCGCCCGCACCCAGGCCGATGCCGACCGCTATTTCGCCTCATACGCCGCTGCCATCGACGCGATCGGCCGCTCGGCCGGCAATGAGCCCCTGCCGAACCGGCCGGGCATCTCGGTCAAGCTCTCCGCCCTGCATCCACGCTACGAGGCCACCAGCCATGAGCGCGTGCTGAGCGAACTCGTGCCCAAGGTCATCAAGCTGGCCCAGCAGGCCAAGGGCTACGACCTGAATTTCACCATCGACGCCGAGGAAGCCGACAGGCTGGAACTCTCGCTCGACGTCATCGACGCGGTGACGGCCGATCCCTCGCTCTCCGGCTGGGACGGCTTCGGCCTCGCGATCCAGGCCTACCAGAAGCGCGCCTCGGCGGTGATCGACCATATTGCGGCCCTGGCCGAGCGCCATGACCGCCGCATGATGGTGCGCCTGGTCAAGGGTGCCTATTGGGATACCGAGCTGAAGCGCGCCCAGGAGCGCGGCCTCGCCGATTACCCCGTGTTCAGCCGCAAGGCGATGACAGACCTCAACTACGAGGCCTGCGCCGCGCAGCTGCTGGCGCTGCGCCCGCGCATCATTCCGCAATTTGCCACCCACAACGCGCTGACGGTCGCGGCGGTCGCCGAGATGGCGGGCGGCTCCCAGGGTTTCGAATTCCAGCGCCTGCACGGCATGGGCGAGGCCCTTTACGAGAAGCTGCTCCAGGAGGATTCCGGCTTCGCCTGCCGCACCTACGCCCCGGTCGGCGGCCATCAGGACCTGCTCGCCTATCTTGTGCGCCGCCTGCTCGAGAACGGTGCGAATTCCTCCTTCGTCAGCGTTTCCGGCGACCCTGACGTGCCGGTCGCACAGCTGCTCGTACCGCCGGCCGACATCATCGGCACCTCGGCAGCGGCCCGCCACCGCCGCATCCCCCTTCCCGCCGACATGTTCGGCGCCTCGCGCAAGAACTCGGCCGGTGTCGAGCTCGGTCATGAGGCAAGCCTCGCGGCGCTCCAGTCGGAGATCGCGAAGGCAGCTACCAGGCCGTTTCCCGAGGCGACGGTGATCATCGACGGCAAGCCGGCCGGCGGCGTCTCCCGCCCCGTCCTGTCCCCGATCGACGCCCGGCAGGTCGGGACCGTCCTGGAGGCCGACGACGCTCTGGCCGACCGCGCAATGCAGGCAGCCCGGGCCGGCTTCACCAGCTGGAGCCGCACCCCGGCCCGGACCCGCGCCGCCGCCCTGCGCAAGGCTGCGGACCTGATGGAGGAACGACGCGGCCTGCTGCTCGCGCTGCTCCAGGCGGAGGCCGGCAAGACGCTTGACGACGCCATTTCCGAGGTACGCGAGGCCGTCGATTTCTGCCGTTACTACGCGGCCGAGGCCGAAGCGCATTTCGCCACGCCGCAGGTTCTGCCCGGCCCGACCGGCGAGGAGAACCGCCTGATCCTGCGTGGGCGCGGGCCGTTCGTCTGCATCGCTCCGTGGAATTTCCCGCTGGCGATCTTCTCGGGCCAGGTCGTTGCCGCGCTCGTCGCCGGCAATAGCGTCGTCGCCAAGCCGGCCCCGCAGACGCCGCTCATCGCCGCCGTGACCGTCCGCCTGCTCCACGATGCCGGCATTCCGTCCTCCGCCCTCCATCTCGTGCCGGGAGACGGCAAGGTCGGCGCCCGGCTCGTCGCTCATCCCGCCGTGGCCGGCGTTGCCTTCACCGGCTCGACCGCGACGGCGCGCGCCATCAACCGTACGCTCGCCGCCAAGGACGGGCCGATCGTTCCGCTGATCGCAGAGACCGGCGGCCTCAACGCCATGATCGTGGACGCCACCGCCCTGCCTGAGCAGGTTGCCGACGACGTCGTGATGTCGGCCTTCCGCTCTGCCGGACAGCGCTGCTCGGCGCTGCGCCTTCTGGTGGTGCAGGAGGATGTTGCCGACAAGATCCTCGAGATGATCGTCGGGGCCGGCAAGGAGCTGAAGCTCGGCGACCCGCGCGCGATCGACGTCCATGTCGGTCCGGTGATCGACGCCGCCGCCAAGAGCCGGCTCGACGATCACGTCGCCGCGATGCGCGGCCAGCGCCGGGTCGAATGGGCCGGCAGCACGCCGGCGCTCGGCGGCACCTTCGTCGCGCCGCATATCGTCAAGCTCGACGGCATTGCCGACCTCACCCAGGAGCATTTCGGCCCGATCCTGCATGTCGTGCGCTGGAAGGCCGGAGAGCTCGACAAGGTCATCGAGCAGATCGAGGCCACCGGGTATGGGTTGACGCTCGGCGTGCATTCGCGCATCGAGACGACTGTCGAGCGGGTCGCCGAGCGGCTCTCCACCGGCAATGTCTATATCAACCGCAACATCATCGGCGCCGTCGTCGGTGTGCAGCCCTTTGGTGGTCACGGCTTGTCTGGCACCGGCCCGAAGGCCGGCGGCCCGCACTATCTCGCCCGTTTCGCCACCGAGCAGACGGTGACGGTCAACACGGCGGCAGCCGGCGGCAATGCCAGCCTGATCGCGATGGGCGAATGAGCAAAGCAGGGCCAGTGGACAAGCCCTATCGGCCCAATGTCGGCATAGCGCTCTTCAACGCACAGGGACTCGTCTTTGCCGGACGCTCATGGAGCGACGGCCCGGAGATCGTCCATCCCGGGCATGACTGGCAGATGCCGCAGGGCGGCATCGACCAGGCCGAGGATATCGTCGCAGCCGCCCGACGCGAACTCGCCGAGGAAACCGGCATCTGCGAGGCCGCATTTCTGGGCGTGACCGCGGCGTGGTGGCGCTATGACTTCCCGCCCTATGACGGGCCGCCGCACCGGCTCGATCGCTTCGCAGGACAGGAGCAGCGCTGGGTCGCGTTCCGCTTTACCGGCAGCGAGGCGGCGGTCGATATCGGCCGCCCGAACGGGGACGCGCCGCCGGAGTTCACCGAGTGGGCCTGGCTGCCGCTGGCCGAGATGCCCGCGCGCGTGACGCCGTTCAAGCGGGAGATCTATGAGCGGGTAGCCGCGGCCTTCGGGCATTTCGCCAAGCCGGTCTGACCGCGGGACGCAGAGTCCAAGAAAAGGGCCGCTAGCGCGGCCCTTATGTCATCTCACTGCCACGTGGCAGAAGATGCGATCTCACGCAGCCTTGCGCTGCTGCAAGACGCCCTTGAACTCCTGGAGCTGGATCAGCAGCTCCCGCAGCCGGCGCTGTTCGTCCTCGGTCGGCGCAGCCGCGAGACGGGTCTCGGCAGTCAGGATTTCCGCGTCGAGGACATCGTTGTCGACGTCCTCGAGGAAGCGGGCTTGCTCGGCCAGGACCGTCAGCGCAGTCTGGTTGACCTCGACGATACCGCCGCCGACGAAGAATTCCTTGCCGTTGCCCGGACCCGTCTGAGCCAACACGATGCCAGGCTTCAGCGCGGCAACGATCGGCACGTGGCCGGCAAGGATGGTCATCTCGCCTTCGACCGACGGCACGATGACGCTGACGACCTCGCCCGAGAACAGGATGCTCTCCGGCGAGACGAGTTCGAACTTGAAGGTGGCCATCAAGGCTCTCCCGCTGCTTCAGTCATCCCGGCCGGAGCGCAGCGTGGAGCCGGGATCCAGGCCAGGGCCTGTGTCGTCGATGCTCGGGCGAGGCTCCCGGGGCTGGCTTATGCCTCCCGGGACAGCCGTTGCCCCAGCGGATTACGCCGCTTCGGCAGCCAGGCGCTGGGCCTTTTCGACTGCTTCGTCGATCGAGCCGACCATGTAGAAGGCCGCCTCCGGGAGGTGATCGTACTTGCCCTCGACCAGTCCCTTGAAGCCCTTGATGGTGTCCTCGAGCGCAACGAGCTTGCCGGGCGAACCGGTGAAGACTTCGGCGACGAAGAAGGGCTGCGACAGGAAGCGCTCGATCTTGCGGGCGCGGGCAACGGCGAGCTTGTCCTCTTCCGAGAGCTCGTCCATGCCCAGGATCGCGATGATGTCCTGCAGGGCCTTGTAGCGCTGGAGGATCTGCTGGACCTGGCGGGCGATGTTGTAATGCTCTTCACCGACGATGGCGGCGGACAGCATGCGCGAGGTCGAGTCGAGCGGATCGACCGCCGGGTAGATGCCCTTTTCCGCGATCGAGCGCGACAGCACGGTCGTGGCGTCCAAGTGGGCGAAGGAGGTCGCCGGCGCCGGGTCGGTCAGATCGTCCGCCGGCACGTAGATCGCCTGGACCGAGGTGATCGAGCCCTTGTTGGTGGTGGTGATGCGCTCCTGCAGGTTGCCCATGTCGGTCGCCAGCGTCGGCTGATAGCCCACCGCCGACGGAATACGGCCGAGCAGCGCGGACACTTCCGAGCCGGCCTGCGTGAAGCGGAAGATGTTGTCGACGAAGAACAGCACGTCCTGACCACGGTCGCGGAAATCCTCGGCGACGGTCAGGCCCGAGAGAGCGACGCGCATGCGGGCGCCCGGGGGCTCATTCATCTGGCCATAGACGAGGGCGCATTTGGAGCCTTCGCCGCCGCCCTTCTTGTTCACGCCCGACTCGATCATCTCGTGATAGAGGTCGTTACCCTCGCGGGTGCGCTCGCCGACGCCGGCAAACACCGAGTAGCCGCCATGGGCCTTGGCGACGTTGTTGATCAGCTCCATGATCAGAACGGTCTTGCCAACGCCGGCGCCGCCGAACAGGCCGATCTTGCCGCCCTTGGCGTAGGGAGCCAGCAGGTCGACGACCTTGATGCCGGTGACCAGGATCTGGGCTTCAGTCGCCTGCTCGGCATAGCTCGGAGCCGGCTGGTGGATGCCGCGCGTGCCGCTGGTCTTGATCGGACCGGCCTCGTCTACCGGCTCGCCGATGACGTTCATGATGCGGCCGAGACACTCGTCGCCGACCGGAACCGCGATCGGCGCGCCGGTATCGGTGACTTCCTGGCCACGGACCAGACCTTCGCTCGAGTCCATCGCGATGCAGCGCACGGTGTTCTCGCCGAGATGCTGCGCGACCTCGAGAACCAGGCGGTTGCCGAGGTTCGTGGTCTCGAGCGCGTTCAGGATCGCCGGCAGCTCGCCATCGAACTGCACGTCGACGACGGCGCCGATGACCTGAGCGACGCGGCCCGTACCGGTATTGGCGGGCTTCTCGGTCTTGGTCTTGGTGGTCTTGGTTGCGGCTTTGGCCATGGTCGAACCTCGATGAGCGTTCAGCTTTACGGACAAGCCTGCGGGCTTAAGCGCCGCGCAGGCCCTTCAGGCGTTAGAGCGCTTCCGCGCCGGAGATGATTTCGATGAGTTCCTTGGTGATCATCGCCTGACGCGAGCGGTTGTAGAGCTGCGTCTGCTTCTTGATCATCTCACCGGCGTTACGCGTGGCGGAATCCATCGCCGACATGCGCGCGCCCTGCTCGGAGGCGGCATTCTCGAGAAGCGCCCGCAGCACCTGGACAGTCAGGTTGCGTGGCAGCAGTACGTCGAGAATTTCGCCCTCGTCGGGCTCGTACTCATAGACGGCGTCGGTCGTCTTGGTTCCCGCCGGGATCTCGGCGGGAATGATGCGCTGGGCCGTCGGAATCTGCGAGATCACCGACCTGAACTTCGAGAAGAACAGCGTCGCGACATCGAACTCACCGGCCTCGAAGCGAGCGAGCACATTCTGCGCGATCGTCTCGGCATTGACGAAGCCGACCTGCTTGAAGCCGCGCAGGTCGACCAGCTCGATAATATCCTGGTCGAACTGCCGGCGCAGGATGTCATAGCCCTTCTTGCCGACGCAGATAATCTTGACCGTCTTGCCTTCGGCCTTCAGCGCCAGCGCCTTGTCGCGCGCCAGACGCGCGATCGAGGAGTTGAAGGCGCCGCACAGGCCGCGCTCGGCCGTGCAGACGACGAGCAGATGGACCTTGTCCGAGCCCGTGCCGCCAATCAGCCTTGGAGCGCCGTCGCCGGCGACACCGGCAGCCAGGCTGGCGAGCACCGTCTCCATGCGCTCGGCATAGGGACGTGCCGCTTCCGCCGCGCCCTGGGCGCGGCGCAGCTTGGCAGCCGCGACCATCTGCATGGCCTTGGTGATCTTCTGCGTCGCCTTCACTGAGGCGATACGATTTCGCAGATCCTTCAATGAAGGCATCGACGATCCTCATATTGCCGGGGTGGTTGGACCCCGGTCGACCTCAAGCGAACGACTTGGCGTAATCAGCGACGATCTCTTTCAGCTTCGCGGCATTCGCGTCCGAAAGATCCTTGGTGTCGCGGATTTCGTTGAGCAGGGCGACATGCTTGCCGCGCACCAACGCGAGCAGGCCGTCCTCAAAAGCGCGAACCTTGTTGACCGGCAGCGGGTCGAGATAGCCGTTGACGCCGGCATAGATCACGACCGTCTGCTCTTCCATCTTCAGCGGCGAGAACTGCCCCTGCTTCAGGAGCTCGGTCAGTCGGGCGCCGCGGTTGAGCAGGCGCTGCGTGACCGCGTCGAGATCCGAGCCGAACTGCGCGAAGGCAGCCATCTCGCGATACTGCGCGAGCTCGCCCTTGATCTTGCCGGCAACCTTCTTGGTCGCCTTGGTCTGCGCGGCCGAACCGACGCGCGACACCGAGAGGCCGACGTTCACGGCCGGGCGGATGCCCTGGTAGAACAGGTCGGTCTCGAGGAAGATCTGGCCGTCGGTGATCGAGATCACGTTGGTCGGAATATAGGCCGACACGTCGTTGGCCTGGGTCTCGATGACCGGCAGCGCCGTCAGCGAGCCCTTGCCGGCCTCGTCGCCCATCTTGGCGGCGCGCTCGAGCAGGCGGGAGTGGAGATAGAACACGTCGCCCGGATAAGCTTCGCGGCCCGGCGGGCGGCGCAGCAGGAGCGACATCTGGCGGTAGGCGACGGCCTGCTTCGACAGGTCGTCATAGATGATGACGGCGTGCATGCCGTTGTCGCGGAAATACTCGCCCATGGCGCAGCCGGCGAAGGGAGCCAGGAACTGCATCGGAGCCGGATCGGAGGCGGTGGCCGCCACGACGATCGAGTATTCGAGCGCGCCGCGTTCCTCGAGCACCTTCACGAACTGCGCGACGGTGGAACGCTTCTGACCGATGGCGACATAGACGCAGTAGAGCTTCTGGCTCTCGTCGTTGCCTTCGTTCAGGGCCTTCTGATTGAGAATCGTGTCGAGCGCCACGGCGGTCTTGCCGGTCTGGCGGTCGCCGATGATCAGCTCGCGCTGGCCACGGCCGATCGGGATCAGGGCGTCGATCGCCTTGAGGCCGGTCGCCATCGGCTCGTGCACGGACTTGCGCGGAATGATGCCGGGCGCCTTCACGTCGACGCGCGAACGGGTCTTGGCCTTGATCGGGCCCTTGCCGTCGATCGGGTTGCCGAGTGCGTCGACGACGCGGCCGAGCAGCTCCTTGCCGACCGGAACGTCCACGATCGCGCCGGTGCGCTTGACGGTCTGGCCTTCCTTGATCTCGCGGTCGGAGCCGAAGATGACGACGCCGACATTATCGCTCTCGAGGTTGAGCGCCATGCCGCGCACGCCGCTCTCGAACTCGACCATCTCACCGGCCTGGACCTTGTCGAGGCCGTAGACGCGGGCGATACCGTCACCGACGGAGAGAACCTGACCGACTTCGGTGACGGAGGCTTCCGACCCGAAATTGCTGATCTGAGCCTTCAGGATCGCGGAGATTTCAGCGGGGCGGATTTCCATCAGCCGACCTCTTTCATGGCAAGACGAATTGAATTGAGTTTGGTTTTCAGCGAGGCGTCGACCATCCGCGAGCCCATCTTGACGACGAGACCGCCAATGATGGCCGGATCGACCTTGATAGTGACGGCAATATCCTTGCCCGCCACATCCTTGAGCGTCGCGCGGATCTCGTCGAGGCGCTTGGCCGACGGCTCCTCGGCGACAGTGACCTCGGCGCTGACGATGCCCTTGGCGTCGGCAACGAGCGCACGATAGCCGCGGATCATGCCGGGCAGCGCAAACAGGCGGCGCTTGCTGGCGACGAAGCCGATGAAATTGCCCGCAATGCCGCCGATGCCTGCCTTGGCCAGCAGGGCAGTGACTGCAGAAACTTGCTCCTCGGCCGTGAAGACCGGGCTGCTGATCAGGCGCTTCAGATCGTCGCTCTCGGCGATCATCGCGCTGAACGCGTCGAGATCGGCCGAAACGACGTCGATCGCGCTGGCCTCCGAAGCCAGTTCGAATAGCGCCGTGGCATAGCGCCCGGCTACGCCCGACACCAATGTCTGATCCTGCGATCCGCCTTCAGCCACGCTCACATCTCTCGTTCAATGGACTGCACCGGCGACCTTCGTGATGAAGGTGGAGTGCATCGTCCTGGCGCTGCGATGTTTCAGACAGACGAAAGCCGCGCGAGTGCGCACCTTGCGTCCGAAATGTGGCGGTGCACTAACATGAGGCTTTGGGGGGCGCAATCCGTAGATCGCGATCAACCGGGCCGTTTTCCGCAGCCGTGCCCTCCACTCACAGGAAGCTTTGCGGGTCGACATCGACCTGAACCCGGACAGAACCCTTGGCTCGCGGAGCGCTCTTCAGCCATGCCCTAAGGTAATCCTGCAAATTGACCTCACGTGCCGTTTTCACGATCAAACGCATGCGATGCCGCCCGCGCAGCACGGCAAGAGGGGCTTCTGCGGGCCCCAGGACGGCGACTCCGTCCGGCGGTGCCGCGCAGCGCGCCAGCGCGCGGGCATGATTCTCGGCCTCCGCCTGGCTGTTCGCGGAGACGATCAGCCCGGCAAGCCGCCCGAAGGGCGGCAGGCCGGCCGCCTCGCGAGACGCCGCCTCTGCGGCATAAAACCGCTCCGGGTCGCCCGAGACCAGCGCCTTGAGCACCGGATGGCTGGGATCATGGGTCTGGAGCAGGGCCCGTCCCGGCTTCTCGCCCCGGCCGGCCCTGCCCGTCACCTGGCGCAGGACCTGGAAGGTGCGCTCGGCCGCGCGCGGGTCGCCTGAGGTCAGGCCGAGATCGGCATCGACGACGCCGACCAGTGTCATCCCCGGAAAATTGTGCCCCTTGGCGACGAGCTGCGTGCCGATGACGATATCGAATTCTCCCTCGGCCACCGCCATCAGCTCCTGCTTCAGCCGTTCGGTGCCGCCGGGAAAATCGCTGGAGAGCACGATCGAACGCGCATCGGGGAACAGCGTCGCGACCTCTTCCGCAAGCCGCTCGACACCGGGCCCGCAGGCCGCGAGGCTTTCAGGCGCATGGCAGGCCGGGCATTCGTGCGGCCGGCGTTCGACATGGCCGCAGTGATGGCAGACCAGCGCCCGGCGAAAGCGATGATCGACCAGCCAGGCCGAGCAGTTCGGGCACTGGAACCGGTGACCGCAATCACGGCAGAGCGTCAGCGGCGCGTAGCCGCGGCGGTTCAGGAACAGCAGCGACTGCTCCTTTGCCTCCAGATTGGTCGTGATGGCCTTGACCAGAGAGCCGGAAATCCAGCGCCCGCGTTCTGGCTTGTCGCGCTTGAGGTCGACCAGATCGAGCGTCGGCAACTCCCGGCCGCCAAAACGTTCCGGCAGTTTCAGATAGGCGTAGCGCCCGCGCTCGGCATTGACGCGGGTTTCCAGCGAGGGCGTCGCCGAGGTGAGGATGACCGGCGCCTTCTCGATCATGCCGCGCACCACTGCCATGTCGCGGGCGTGATAGCTGACGCCGTCCTCCTGCTTGTAGGCGGCCTCGTGCTCTTCATCGACGACGATCAACCCGAGATCGCGGTAAGGCAGAAACAGGGCCGAGCGCGCGCCCGCCACCACTCTGGCCTCGCCGCTCGCGATCGCTGCCTGCAGCCGCTCGCGTCGACGACCCGAGACCGCCGAGTGCCAGAGCCCGGGCCGCACGCCGAACCGGGCCTCGAAGCGGTCGATGAACTGCGCTGTCAGTGCGATTTCCGGCATCAGGATCAGGCTCTGGCGCCCGAGCCGGATCGCCTCCGCCACAGCCTCGAAATAGACCTCCGTCTTGCCCGATCCTGTGACGCCTTCGAGCAGGGTGACGCCGGAGCCCGCCGCCTTGACGGATGCAACCAGTGCCGTCGCCGCCTGCGCCTGCGCCGCCGACAGGGTCGGTCGGGCGTGATCCGGATCGGGAACCTCGGCGACCTCCGCGCGCGGCAGCGCCTCGATGGCGAAGGTCCCCGCATCGACGAGTGAATCGATCACCGCACCGCTCACCGAGGCCGTCTCGGCCAGCGCCGATTTCGCGATCAGCAGGCCGCCCTCCGCCGCCGCGATGGCGCGCGCCCGTGCCGGCGTCATGCGCTGGGGCGGCGGGCCGACGAGTCGAACACCCATCTTCGGACGTTCCGGCGAATCGTCGGGCGGTCGCCGCAACGCCAGCGCCAGCACCGAACCCTTGGCCGCAAGCGTGTACCAGGCAACCCAGTCGACCAGCTTCATCAGGGCCGGATCGAGCGGCGGCATGTCCACCTTGGCGCTGATGCGCTTCAGGTTGCCACCGCGCCCCGAGCCCAGACTCCAGACGACGCCAACAGTCTCGCGCGGGCCCAATGGCACCTGTACGATATCGCCGGGTTTGAGCGCGAGCTCGCCCGGAACCGCATAACTATAGGCCTGATCGAGCGCGAGCGGGATCAGCACGTCGACCGTGCCGCCTGTTTCGATGCCTGTCTCAACCTCGCTCATGCGCCGTGTCTAGCATCGATTCGGTCCCTGTTAAGGCAAGGGCGCCATGCTCGATGCAGACCTCACGGGACGCCGATGACCGATTTCGAGACCCTGCGCCAAAACTGGCTCGTCCATCTCGCGAGCGAGCGCCGACTTTCGCCCAAGACGCTCGAGGCCTATGGCCGCGACCTAGCGCAATTCGCCGCGTTTCTCGAGGGCCATTTCGGCGGCAAGCCGACCCTCGCGGATCTCGCGGCGCTGAAGCCGCTCGACCTGCGCGCGTTTCTCGGGCAGCGCCGGCGTGACGGTGTCGGCAACCGCACGCTGATGCGACAGCTTGCCTCGCTGCGCTCCTTTGCCCGCTTCGGAGAACGCACCGGCAAGCTCTCGGCCTCGGCCTTTGCCGCGACGCGCGGCCCCCGCCTTGGAAAATCGCTGCCGCGCCCGCTTGATGCCAAGGCCGCAACGGCCGTGACGCAGGCGGATATCCGCGCCGGCGAGGACCGTGAAACCTGGATCCTGGCACGAGATGCAGCCGTGCTTGCCCTGCTCTATGGCTGCGGCCTGCGCATCTCCGAGGCGCTTGCGCTGTCGCGCGCGCAGGCACCGAGAAGCGCGTCGGATACGCTGACCGTGATCGGCAAGGGTCAGAAGACCCGCATGGTGCCGGTCCTGCCCGTCGTGATCACCGCGATCGAGGACTATCTCTCGCTCTGCCCCTGGCGATTGCCGCCGGAAGGCCCGCTCTTCGTCGGCGCCAAGGGTGGACCGCTCTCACCCCGCATCATCCAGCTCGCGGTCGAAGGCCTCCGCGGTGCGCTCGGCCTGCCCTCGTCTGCGACCCCGCATAGCCTGCGCCATTCCTTCGCGACGCATCTGCTCGGTCGTGGCGGCGATTTGCGGGCCATCCAGGAGCTGCTCGGCCACGCTTCTCTCTCGACGACACAGATCTATACCCGTATCGATTCCGCCCGTCTGATGGCGGCCTATGATGCGGCCCATCCCCGCGCCCAACGATAGGAATCCAAGGCGCCCCCCCTTGATTCCGCCACGGAACCCGGCCATTGCGCCGTCTCCGGGGGGAACCAGAATCACATGTCTTCGCTCGCAGCCGACCTCACCGAAACCGCCACCAGCAACAAGCGCATCGCCCTGCTCATCGCGATGCTCGCTTTGATGCTGGCCTTCTCCGAAATCGGTGGCAAGAACGCCGAACAGGAATCGATTGCCAAGAACATCGAGGCTTCGAATCTCTGGTCATTCTTCCAGGCCAAGACGATCCGCGGCACGGCGCTGCGCACCGCCGCCGAAGCGATGGAGGTCGATCTTGCAGCAGCGACGGAGCCGGCGACCCGAGAGCGCATGCAGAAGCGCATCGACGGCTGGAAGCAGACCATTGCGCGCTACGATTCCGAGCCCGAGACCAATGAAGGGCGCAAGGAACTGGTCATGCGCGCCAAGACGGCCGAGGCCGTGCGCGACATCGCATCGGCCCGGGACGACAAATATGACATCGTCTCAGGCCTGCTACAGATCGCGATCGTGATTTCCTCGGCCGCGATCATCACCGGCGTGACGATGCTAGCCGTCACCGGCGCCGGCCTCGGCCTGCTCAGCTTCGCCCTCATGATGGTGGCGCAGTTCGCACCGACCGCGCTGTTCTAGCGCCTCACCTGAAGCATCGGCCCGAAAGCGGATTGCGGTTTTTCAGGCAAGCGGATGCAAACACAGAAGGTGAGATCATCGGACCGGTTACGAGATCCGGTCCGATAATCTGGTCTGCGGTGGCGCAGGCCATGGCACCTCGCTACCGCGCAGGATTTCCCAGGCCCGCGCCATTCTCAGCACGCCGAGATCATCGAACCGCTGCCCGGTGATCTGCAAGCCGATCGGCAACCCCTCGGGCGTGAGGCCGGCATGGACCGAGACCGCCGGCTGATCGGACATGTTCGCTGAGACCGTGAATGCGATATGCTCGAAAGGACGTTCGGGGTCGTGGATGGGCGAGGCCAGTTCTGCCGCATAGGCCGGCACGGGGGAAACCGGCGACAGCACGAAATCGAACGGTGCGCAGGCTTTCAGCGCCGCGTCGCGCATCGCCAGCATCTGGCTCATCCCGCGATAGACCCTTTCGCCGCTCAGATTCCGGCCACCCTCGGCCCAGGCGAAGATATAGGGCAGCACCCGTCCCTGCCTCGCATCAGACAGCCCGCCAATATCGACCCAGGCTCGTTGCCGCCAGAAATCATCGAGACCGTCCAGCATTTCGCGGGTCAGGAAGGGCGCGACCGGCTCGATGGTCGCGCCCGCTGTCGCAAACGCCTTGGCCGCTGCCTCGATCGCAGTCCGGGTATGCGGCTCGACAGCAAGCCCGATCCCGGCATCGAGCTGGAGACCCAGCCGCAAGCCCTTGACGTCGAACTCCAGCGACAGCCAGTCGATCTCCTGGGGCGGCAGGCTCATGCCGTCGCGCCGATCCGGCCGGGACAGTTCCCGCATCATCAGGGCCGCGTCCGCGACCGAGCGGGTCATCGGCCCGGCGACGCGGCCGTAATAGGTCGGGTCGATCGGCACGCGGCCGAAGCTGGGCTTGAGGCCGACCAGCCCGCACCAACCGGCCGGCAGGCGGATCGAGCCGCCGATATCGGTGCCGACATGAAGCGGACCGTAGCCCGCCGCTCCTGCCGCGCCCGCCCCCGCCGAGGAGCCGCCAGGATTCTTGCTCAGGTCCCAGGGGTTGCAGGCGAGTTCATGGAAGCTCGACAGTCCCGAGGAGAGCATGCCGTAGTCCGGCATCGTCGTCTTGGCGAGGATGACGCAGCCGGCCTCCCTCAGCCGCGCCGCCGGCGGTGCGTCCGCCGCCGCCGGTTTGAGATCGCGCGCGGCAGTGCCGAGCGGCACCGGCACGCCCTTGGTCGCGATGTTCTCCTTGATCGTGCCAGGCACCCCGTCGAGAGCCAGCGCCTCCCCCTTCAGCCAGCGCGCCTCGGAGGCCTTCGCCATCGCTCGCGCAGCGTCGGGCTCAAAGGCGTAGAGCGCCTTGAGCCGCGGCTCCCACGCGGCGATCCGCGCGATCACCGCCTCGGTCACCTCGACCGGCGAAAATCTCCGTGCGGCATAGCCGGCCAGAAGTTCCGTCGCGCTCAGATCGGCAAGATCAGTCATCGTCTCATCCTCATCATCACTCAGCGGCTTCGGCGCAGGCGCGGGTCGATGGCATCGCGCAGGCCGTCGCCGAGCAGGTTGAAGCCGAGCACCGCGATGGCAATCGCTGCGCCTGGAAAGATCGCCAGCCAGGGCTGCACCGCCATGAAGGTCTGCGCCTCGTTCAGCATGCGCCCCCAGGACGGATTCGGCGGTTGCGTGCCGAGACCGAGATAGGACAGCCCCGCCTCTGCCAGAATCGCCAGCGCGAACTGGATCGTCGCCTGCACGACGATGACGCCAGCGACATTCGGCAGGACATGATGGAAGCTGATCTGCACATTGTTGAGCCCGGCAGCCCTCGCCGCCTGGATATAGTCCCGCGTCCAGACCTGGATCGCCACGCCGCGCGCCAGCCGCGCGAAATAGGGCAGGTTCAGGATGCCGATCGCGACGATGGCGTTGAGCATGCCCGGACCGGCGATCGCCGTGATCATGATCGCGGTCAGCACCGCCGGGAAGGCGTGAGTGAAGTCGGCCGTTCGCATGATCAGGTGGTCGAGGAACCCGTCGCGCCGGATCGCGGCCAGCAGTCCGAGCGTCGTACCGAGGACCAGACCGAACCCGACTGCGCCCAGCCCAACCGCAAGCGAGTTGCGGGCGCCGACCATGATCATCGAGAAGACGTCACGGCCGAACTGGTCGGTCCCGAACCAGTTCGCGGCCGAAGGCGGCTTGAGGCGGTTGAGGATCATCATCTGGTTCGGCGGATAGGGCGTCCAGACATAGGACAGCAGCGCCCCCGTAACGATGATCCCGGTCAGCGCGCAGCCGATCAGGAAGGAAGGCCCCGTCCACCAGCGCTTCGCCGAGACCGGGGTCGCAACGTCAGCCGGTGTCACGACGCCTCCCTCAGGCGCGGGTCGATGAGCCCATAGACGAGCTCGACCGCGAAATTCACCAGGATGGCGAGGCCGGCGAACAGCATCACCAGATCCTTCACCACGATCAGGTCGTGCTGGGTGATCGACTGGAAGATAAGGCGTCCGAGCCCCGGCAGTGCAAAGACATTCTCGATGATGATGGCGCCGGCGATCAGCACCGAGAATTGCAGCCCCATGATGGTGACGACCGGAATCAAGGCATTGCGCAGCGCATGCCTGACGACCGTGACCGGCTCCGCCAGCCCCTTGGCGCGAGCGGTGCGGACGAAATCCTCCTGCAGCGTATCGAGCATCGAGGAGCGCGTTACTCGGGCCAGGATCGCCGCCTGCGGCAGGGCGAGCGCGAAAGCCGGCAGCAGCAGCGCCTTTACGGCAGCGGCCGGCCCGGCCTGCCAGCCCGGAAAACCACCGGCCGGAAACCAGCCGAGCCCGATCGCGAAGAGCAGCACGAGCAAAAGGCCGAACCAGAAATTCGGAACCGCAAGCCCGAGCTGCGCGAAGACCATCACAGCCGCGTCGGCCGGCCGGTTATGATTGGCCGCGGCGAGCAGGCCAAGTGGAACGCCGATCGATGTGGCCAGCCCGATCGCCGCCAGTGCCAATGGCAGGGTCACCGCCATGCGCTCGCCGATCAGCTGCGCCACCGGCACACGGTAGGTGTAGCTCAGGCCGAGATCGCCGGTCAGGAGGCCCAGGATCCAGGCGAGGAAGCGGACCGGCGCCGGCTTGTCGAGCCCCATTTCCAGGCGCAGGGCCGCGAGCGCTTCGGGAGCCGCATTGAGCCCAAGCGTCACGGCGGCCGGATCGCCCGGCAGCACCTCGAGCGCGATGAAGATCACCAACGCCGCACCAAGCAGCGTGGCGACAAGCACCACGCATCGGCGCGCCAGGAACGACAGCACGGCCTAACGCCAGCGCACCTCGGCGAGCGGCGTGATCGGGAGCGGCCAATCCGTCCACATCCCTTCCAGCCCAGCCGCCGTCACGGTGATCTTCGGCAGGATGAAGAGGAAGCCGTTGACTGCATCGCGCGCCAGGATGCGCTGCGCTTCCTTGTACATCTCATTGCGCTGGCCATCGTCGAGGGTAGCGTCGATCTTCGCCATCAGCGCCTTGAACTCGGGGTTCTTGTACTGGAAATAGTAGTCGTCGCGGGCATAGATATTGATGTCGAGCGGTTCGGTATGGGCGATCACGCTCAGGTCGAAATCCTTGCCGCGGAAGACGCGCTCCAGCCATTGCGGGAATTCGAGCGGCTCGATCGAGGCGTTGATGCCGATCTGCGCCAGCAACGCCGCAATGATCTCGCCCGAACGCCGGGCATAGCTCGGTGGCGGCAGTTTCAGCGTGCAGGTGAAGCCGTTCGGGAAGCCGGCTGCGGCGAGCAGCGCCTTGGCCTTGGGGATATCGACCGGGTAGGTGCCGCTCAGGTCGATGTAAGCCGGGTGCAGCGGCGAGAAATGACCGCCGATCAGATCGACATCGAACCCGTAGACCCCGAGCGCGATCGTCTTGCGGTCGAGCACATGGGCAATCGCCTGACGCACACGCAGATCGTTGAACGGCGCCTTGGCATTGTTGATGGCGAGAATGACCTCGCCCTCCGTCTTGCCGAAGCTGACCTTGAGCTTGGGGTCGACCTTGAGTTGCGGCACGGCTTCAGGCGCCGAGAGATTGGTCTGCGCGTGGACATCCCCGGCCCGCAGGGCTGCAACCTGCGCCTGCGGATCGGCAATGAAGCGGAAGGTCGCCTTGGCGAGCGTCGGCTTCTCCCCCCAATAGCCGTCGAAGCGTTCGAGTTCGAGCCTGTCGCCGCGGTTCCAGCGACCAAACGTGAACGGGCCGGTGCCAACCGGGTTGGTCTTGTTGTTGGCGGCGCTCGCTGGCGCGACGATCACCGCATCGCCCCATGCGAGCCCGTAGAGGAAGTTCGCCGTCGGCTGTTTCAGCTTGATGACCACGGTCCCCGGATCAGGCGTCGTGATCTCGGCGATCGGTGCGAAGAGCTGGCGCTGGGCGTTGGTCGATTCCGGCGCCACGGCCCGCTCGAACGAGAACCTGACCTGTTCGGATGTGAACGGCGTACCGTCATGGAACGTCGCGCTCCTCCGCAGCTTGAAGCTGTAGGTGACATTGTCGGGCGCGATCTCCCAGCTTTCGGCGAGGCAGGGCATGATCCTGCCGGTCCGGTCCATCTTGACCAGCCCTTCGAAGATGTTCTGCAAGGTGACTTCGCGGATCGCCTGCGCCGCGCCCGAGGTCGGGTCGAGCGTCGGCGGTTCCAGCGTCATCGCGATGATGACGCTGTCCCTGGCCTGCGCCAGAGCGACGAGGGGCAACTGGGCCGCAAGCGCAGCTGCGCCTGCTCCGGCAAGAAGGTCACGCCGCGTCGTCATCAGCCACTCCCATGCATGTCGCGGGCAAGATGGCGCGGGAGATGGTCCGGGCGCAAGACGGCTCTTCCGTTTCGTCCACGCGGCAGACCGGTCCCGTCAGACGAAGTAATCCGGATGCTCTGCCTGAAGATGCACGAGATCGGGTAGAAGCGTGCCGAGATGGGTGCGCATCGCCGCAGCCGCCTCGGTGGCGCGGCCCTTGCGTATGGCATCGACGATCGACAGGTGCTCGCGGATCACCATGGCCATGCGCCCGGGCACCGGCAGGGTCATGCGTCGGCAGCGATCGATCTGGCTTTTCGCCGCCTGTGCGATTTTCCAGATGCCGGGATATCCCGCGGCATCGGCCAGCGTCTCGTGAAAGGCCTCGTCCGCGAGATGGAAATTCTCCTGATCGTCGATGTCGAAGGCTTCGTGCTGGCGCGCGATGGTTGCATCGAGCCGGGCAATGGTCTCGGGCGTCGCGATTCGGGCGAGCAATTCCACGGTCGCACATTCCAGCGCCTGCCGGATGAACACCGCTTCGGGAATCGCCCCGGTCGGGATGCGCGCAACGAAAGTCCCCGCCTGTGGGAAAATCTCGACCAGCCCCTCCTCCTTGAGACGGATCAGCGCCTCGCGGACCGGGGTGCGGCTGACGCCGAAGCGTGCCGTCAGCTCCTTCTCGGAGAGCGGCACGCCGGGCTTCAGCTCCATGGCCAGGATGGCGCGTCGGAGATCGTCCTGAACCAGCGAAGCGGCCGTCGAGCGCCCGACTGGCGCCACGGCCCGCCCCAGCGGACGTCGCTCGCGTCGATTATCCACCGCATGGCCGCGGCCGCCTGCGAGCTCGCTCATCGTCCCGTCCCAGCCACGTACGTCTCCCGATCGCTCCGGCCCGAGCCTGAGAGCGTCATCGACTTTAGGCGGTACCACAATCACCTTTGACATACTAGTATATTAGTATATTGACCCAATGCGCTTCTCGCCCTTACAGTCGCGGGCCTATCGGGACAGATTGCTGATGTTGTTGCACGATGATCGCCTCTTTCCTGCCGATCCGGTGACGCGAGGCATCGCGCGCCGGCTCTATGCCGGGATTCGCGATCTCCCGATCATCTCGCCGCATGGCCATACCGACCCGCGCTGGTTCGCCGAGGACAATCCGTTCCCGGATCCGGCGACGCTGCTGGTCAAGCCCGACCACTACATCTTCCGGATGCTCTACTCGCAGGGCGTCAGGCTCGATCAGCTCGGCATCGCCCGCAAGGATGGTGGCCCGGTCGAGGCCGACCCGCGCGCGATCTGGCGGCTCTTTGCCAGCCATTGGCGGCTGTTCCGCGGCACGCCGACCCGGCTCTGGTTCGAGCATGCCTTGTCCGACGTCTTCGGCATCAACGAGCGCCTGAGCCCGGAGAATGCCGACCGGATCTACGACCGCATCGCCGACAAGCTGGAGCAGCCGGAGTTCCGTCCCCGGGCCCTGTTCGAGCGCTTCAAGATCGAGGCGATCGCGACCACCGAGGGCGCGCTCGACGACTTGAAATGGCACGACATGATCCGGGAGTCGGGCTGGGGCGGCAACGTCATCACGGCCTATCGACCGGACAGCGTCGTCGATCCCGAATTCGAGGGCTTCAAGGACAATCTCGCACAGTTCGGCGAGTTGACCGGCGAAGATGTCACGAGCTGGACCGGCTACCTCGCCGCCCACCGCGCCCGCCGGGCCTATTTCAAGCAGCGTGGCGCGACCTCCTCGGACCATGGCCACGCCACCGCGCGCACCGCAAATCTCTCGCAGGCCGAGTGCGAGAAGCTCTTCGCCAAGATCCTGAAGGGCAAGTTCTCGGCCGAGGATGCCGACCTGTTCCGCGGTCAGATGCTCACCGAGATGGCGAAGATGAGCCTTGATGACGGCTTCGTCCTGCAGATCCACCCCGGCTCCGTCCGCAACCATAACCCGACGCTGTTCGAAACCTTCGGCCGCGACATGGGCTGCGATATCCCGCGCGGCATGGATTACGTCTCGGCACTGAAGCCGCTGCTCGATGCGGTGGGCAACGAACCCAACCTGACCGTCATCGCCTTCACCCTCGACGAGACCGTCTATTCCCGCGAACTTGCGCCGCTCGCTGGACATTATCCGGCATTGAAACTCGGACCCGGCTGGTGGTTCCTCGATGCTCCGGAAGCCATGCTGCGCTTCCGCGAACTCACGACGGAGACCGCCGGCTTCTACAACACCGTCGGCTTCAATGACGACACGCGCGCTTATCTTTCGATCCCTGCCCGCCACGACGTCGCTCGCCGCTGCGACTGTGCCTATCTCGCCAAGCTCGTCGCCGAACATCGCCTCGGCGAGGACGAGGCAGCGGAGGTCGCCTATGACCTCGCTTACCGCCTGGCCAAGGAGGCCTACCGCCTGTGACCAGCGCAGCGAGCTCGATCGACGAACGCCAGGCCGCGCATCCGCGCGATGTGAAGCGCTATGACACCGAGGCGCTGCGCCAGGATTTCCTGGTCGAGCGCATCTTCGTGCCGGGTGAGCTGACGCGGACCTACAGCCATTACGACCGCATGATCGTCGGCGGCGCGACCCCGGTGAGCAAGTCGCTGGCGCTTGATGCCTTCGCGCCGACCGGCACGCCCTTCTTCCTGGCGCGCCGCGAACTCGGGGTGATCAATATCGGCGGCGCGGGCACGGTCACTGTCGATGGCAAGCCGTTCGAGCTGCCGAACCTCGACGCGCTCTATGTCGGACTGGGCGCGAAGGAGGTCAGCTTTTCCAGCGCCGATCCGGCGAACCCGGCCAAGTTCTATCTGACCAGCGCTCCTGCCCATCGCGAGGCGCCGCATCAGCTCATCCGCCAGGCGGATGCCAACACGCTGCATCTGGGCTCGGCCGAGACCTCGAACAAGCGCACCATCCGGCAGTACATCATGCCGAACACGACGGGCACCAACCAGCTCGTCATGGGCATGACGGCGCTCGAGCCCGGCTCGGTCTGGAATTCCATGCCCTGCCACACGCATACGCGGCGGATGGAGGCCTATCTCTACTTCAACCTCGACCCGGCCCATCGCGTCTTCCATTTCATGGGCGAGCCGACCGAAACCCGCCATCTGCTCGTCGCCAATGAGCAAGCCGTGATCTCGCCGAACTGGTCGATCCATTGCGGCTGCGGCACCTCGAACTACGCCTTCGTCTGGGCCATGGCCGGCGACAATGTCGAGTTCACCGACATGGACGCCGCGCCCGTCGAGATGCTGCGCTGATGACTGCGCGTGCGCCTTTCGATCTCGTCGGGCGCACGGCGCTCGTCACCGGCGCCAATACCGGCATCGGCCAGGGCATTGCGCTGGCGCTGGCCGAGGCCGGAGCCACGGTCGTCGCCGCCGGCCGTTCGTCCATGGCCGAGACGGTGGCAATGATCACCAATGCCGGCGGACGCTGCCTGCCGCTCGCCGTCGATCTGCAGAAATCCGGGATCGCAGCCGAAATTGTCGCCCGAGCCAACGAAGCCGCCGGCCCGCTCGATATCCTCGTCAACAATGCCGGCATCATCCGCCGCGCCGATGCTCTCGATTTCAGCGAGAGCGACTGGGACGAGGTCATGAACGTGAACCTCAAGGCGAGTTTCTTCCTGTCCCAGTCCTTCGTGAAGGCAGCGCTCGCTGGCGGCCGCACCGGACGCATCGTCAACATCGCCTCGCTGCTCTCCTTCCAGGGCGGCATCCGCGTCGCCTCCTATACCGCGAGCAAGAGCGGACTTGCCGGCCTGACCCGACTGCTGGCCTGCGAATGGGCGGGCAAGGGCATCAATGTGAACGCGATCGCCCCCGGCTATGTCGAGAGCAACAACACGCAGGCCCTGCGCGAGGATGCCGACCGCAACGCCGCCATCCTTTCCCGCATCCCCGCCGGCCGCTGGGGCAAGCCCTCGGATATCGGCGGGGCCGCCGTCTTCCTCGCGAGCGACGCGGCGGCTTACGTCCATGGTGCGATCATCCCTGTCGACGGAGGCTGGCTGGCACGATGAGCGAGCGTCTCAACTCCTTCTTCCAGCATGAGCGCGACGTCGCCTGGGAGGCGACCGAACCCGGCGTGAAGCGCAAGATCATGGCCTATGGGCCGGACTTGATGATCGTCCGCGTCGTCTTCGAGGCCGGCGCCATTGGCAAGGCGCACCAGCACCCGCATCGCCAGGCGTCCTATGTCGAGAGCGGCGTCTTCGACGTCACCATTGACGGCAGGACCAGCAGGCTGGCGGCCGGCGACAGCTTTTTCGTGCCCGAAAACCTCGTCCATGGCGTCGTCGCCATCGAGGCCGGGCAGTTGATCGATTCCTTCACGCCGATGCGGAAGGAATTTCTCTAAAGGCCGAAGCCGGCATGGGGCGGCGCGGCTCCCGAACACGGGGCAAGAACGACCGGGAAAATCCGGCGGATCTATTCAAACGGGAGGAACTTGAACATGCTTACCAGACGGACAGTCTCCGCGCTCGTCGGCGCGGCTTTCATCGCGGCCACCGCCGGCGCGGTTCAGGCGCAGAACGTCACCCTGCGCTCCACCGACATCCACCCTGACGGCTATCCGACCATCGAAGCGGTCAAGTACATGGGCCAGCTGCTGGATCAGCGGACCAATGGACGCATCAAGATCAACGTCTTCCACTCCGCCCAGCTCGGCCAGGAGAAGGACACGATCGATCAGACGCGCTTTGGCGTCATCGACATGAACCGCATCAACATGGCGCCGTTCAACAATCTGATCCCGGCGACCAACATACCCTCGCTGCCCTTCATCTTCCGCTCGGTCGATCACATGCGGAAAGTCATGGACGGCCCGATCGGCGACAATCTGCTCAAGGATTTCGAGAAGCACGACCTGATCGGCCTCGCCTTCTACGATTCCGGCTCGCGCTCCTTCTATAACGGCAAGCGCCCGATCAGCTCGCCAGCCGACATGAAGGGCATGAAGATTCGCGTCCAGCAGTCCGACATGTTCGTGGCGCTGGTCTCCGCGCTCGGGGCCAATGCCACCCCGATGCCGTTCGGTGAAGTCTATTCGGCTCTGCAGACCGGCGTCATCGACGGCGCCGAGAACAACTGGCCGTCCTATGAGTCGACCCGCCATTTCGAGGTCTCGAAGTTCTATTCAATGACCGAGCACTCGCTCTCGCCAGAGGTGCTGGTGATGTCGAAGCGCAGCTTCGACAAATTCAACGCGGCGGACCAGGCGCTGATCAAGGCCGCGGCCAAGGAATCCGTCGCCAAGATGCGGGCGCTCTGGGATGCGCGTGAAAAGGAGTCGGAAGCCAAGGTCAAGGCTGGCGGCGCCCAGATCAACGCCGTCGAGAAGCAGCCCTTCATCGACGCAATGAAGCCGGTCTACGACAAGTTCGTCACCGATCCGAAGCTCAAGGAGACGGTGGCTGCCATCCAGGCGGTGAAGTGAAGGCTTGGCGCGGCCTTTCGGGCTGCGCCCAGTCACTTGCGTCTCCCTTTCGGCCTTCCCCGGGTGGAGCGGTTCTGACGATCCGACTTCGCAGGCGGTCTTGACCGCCTGCGAATTGGAACAGACCGGCACCACTCGGGAAAAATGGCGCCTTACGCGGCGCCGGAGCGTCTTGATGCTTCTCCTTGCACAAATCCTGACCCGGTTGGGCGCCAGGCTCTGCCTCATAGCCCTGTTCATCGCCGGGGCAGGTCTTGTCGCCATGACCGTGATCGTCGCATGGGGCGTCTTCGGCCGCTATGTGCTGAACGACACGCCGATCTGGGTCGAGGCCAGCGCGCTCTTCCTGATGTCCTGGTTCATCCTGCTCGGCGCCGCGGTCGGCGTGCGCGAGAGCGATCATCTCGGCTTCGAGGTCGGACTCGCCCTGTCGCCGCCGCCGCTGCGCAACGGCCTGATGATCCTGACCGAACTTCTGGTCATTGCCTTCGGCCTCGCCATGCTGGTCTATGGCGCACAGCTCGCCATCGGGACCTGGAGCGACCGCCTGCCGATCATCGGCATCTCGCGCGGCTGGGACTATGTCCCTATCGCGGTCGGTGGCGCGCTGATCGCCCTCTTCTCCCTCGAAAAGCTCATGCTTTTTCTCACGAAGGCGAAATCGGCCCCGCTCGGCTTCACGCATTTCGGCAGCGCACAGGAAGTCTGAGCGATGGAACTCTGGATCCTCTTCGGCACCTTCTCGCTCTTTCTCCTGATCGGCGTGCCCGTCGCCTTCTGCCTCGGCATGTCGTCGATCGCCACCGTCGTCTATATGGGCCTGCCGCCCGTCGTCGTCTTCCAGCAGATGAATTCCGGCATGAACGCCTTCGCCATGATGGCGATCCCGTTCTTCATTTATGCCGGCGACCTGATGATCCGCGGCGGCATCGCCGAGCGCCTGATCCAGATGGCCTCGAGTCTTGTCGGCCATCTGCGCGGTGGCCTGGGGCAGGTCAATGTCGTCACCTGCACGCTGTTCGGCGGCATTTCCGGCTCGGCCGTCGCGGACGCGTCCGCTGTTGGCGGCCTGATGATCCCGCAAATGGTCAAGCGCGGCTACGACGCGGACTATGCGGTCAATGTCACCGCCAATGCGGCGATCATCGCGCTGCTGATCCCGCCTTCGCACAACATGATCATCTATTCGCTCTCGGCGGGCGGGAACATCTCGATCGCCGATCTCTTCACCGCCGGCATCATTCCCGGCCTGATGCTTTGCGCCGCACTGATGGTCGCGGCCTGGGCCGTCGCGGTGCGGCGCGGCTATCCGCGCGAAGCCTTTCCGGGATTTGCTGCAGTGGGCCGCTACATGGTGTTGGCGCTGCCCGGCATCCTGCTGATCTTCATCATCTTCGGCGGTGTGCGTTCCGGCGTCTTCACCGCGACGGAATCCTCCTGCGTGGCGGTGGTCTACGCCGTCCTCGTCACCATCTTCGTCTATCGCCAGCTCACCTGGACCGCGTTCGTCGAAGCGACCCTCGGCGCGGTCCGCACCACGGCCATGGTGCTGCTGGTGATCGGGACGGCTGGCGCCTTCGGCTGGCTGATGGCCTTCCTGCAGGTGCCGCAGGCAATGATCGGCGCGATGAAGGCGGTCTCGGACAACCCGGTCGTCATCCTGCTGATGATCAACCTCATCCTGCTCGTGCTCGGCACGTTCATGGACATGGCGCCGATGATCATCATCTGCACGCCGATCTTCCTGCCGGTTGTGAAGGCCTTTGGCGTCGACCCCGTGCATTTCGGCGTGATCCTGATCCTGAATGCCGGCATCGGCCTGAACACGCCGCCGGTCGGCTCAGTTCAGTTCGTCGCCTGCGCCATCGGGCGCGTCTCGATCGGGGAATCGATGCGGACGATCTGGCCCTTCTACGGTGCCAGCGTTGCCGTGCTCCTGCTGGTGACCTATGTCCCTGCCATCTCCCTCTGGCTGCCAAGAGTGTTCCATTGACCAGACTGTCACCGCAAAACCTTGGCAGCCTGCCCAAGACCATCCGCCGCCCTTCCTATGAGCGCGCGGGGCTGAAGCCCGGCATCGTGCATCTCGGGCTCGGGGCCTTCGCCCGTGCCCATCTCTGCGAATATACGGATGATGCACTCGAGCACGCCTTCGGCGCCTGGGGCATCATCGGCGCCAGCTTGCAGCGCCCCGACCAGCGCGACAGGCTGAAGCCGCAAGCCTGCCTCTACAGCTTCCTGAAGCGGGCGCCCGAAGGCCCGCAGATGCGCATCATCGGCTCGGTGCTCGATGTGCTTGTCGCGCCTGAGAATCCCGCCGCTCTCGTCGCACGCCTCGCCGCCGTCGAAACGCGCATCGTCTCGCTGACCGTGACCGAGAAGGGCTATTGCCATGACCCGGCCACCGGCCGCCTGCGGCAGGATCATCCCGACATCCTTCACGATCTGGAACATCCCGGCTCCCCGCGCTCGGCCATTGGCCTGATCGTCGCGGCCCTGAAGCTGCGAAAGGCCGAAGGGCTCGCTCCCTTTACCGCGCTGAGCTGCGACAACCTTCCGCATAACGGCAAGGTCCTGCGCGGCCTGGTGCGCGATTTCGCGGCCCTGCAGGACGACACGCTCGCCGCCTGGATCGAAGCGAACGGCGCCTTCCCGGCGACGATGGTCGACCGCATCGTGCCCGCAACCACCGACGCCGATATCGCGGAAGCCGCCGGCCTGCTCGGTGTCGAGGACGCCGCACCGGTGATCGGAGAACCCTTCCGGCAATGGGCGGTCGAGGATCGTTTTGCCAGTGGCAGGCCCGCCTGGGCCGAAGTCGGCGCCCAGATGGTCTCCGAGGTCGCGCCCTTCGAGTTCATGAAGCTGCGCATGCTCAACGGCGCTCATTCCAGCCTCGCCTATCTCGGCTATCTCTCCGGCCATGAGACCGTGGCCGAGGCGAGCGGCGATCCCGTGCTTGCCCGCTTCCTGCAGGGGCTCTGGGCCGAGATCATCCCGACCGTGCCTGCACCGCAGGGCGTCGATCTTTCCGACTATGCCGGCGCCCTGCTCACCCGCTTCCGCAATCCGGCCATCCGCCACCGCACCTGGCAGATCGCCATGGACGGCTCGCAGAAGCTGCCGCAGCGCCTGCTCGGCACGATCCGCGAACGGCTCAAGGTCGGTGCGCCGATCGATCACCTCGCGCTCGGCGTCGCGGCCTGGATGCGTTACGTCACCGGCACGGACGAGACGGGCGCCGTCATCGATGTCCGCGACCCCCTGGCGGGCGAGTTCGGCCGCATCGCGACGCAGGCCGGCCGGAATGCGCAGGCGCTGAGCAGCGGGCTTTTCGGCATCGAAACGATCTTCGGCACCGACCTGCCGCGCGAGACGGCCTTCACCCAGGCCGTCGCCCGGCAGCTTGAAAGCCTGTTCTCGAAAGGCGCAAAGGCAACGGCGGCGGCGATGGCGGCCTGAGGCCGAAGCCTGGGAAACCGCAGCACATGTGGAACCCTCTCCTGAAAGGACAGGGTTCCACGCACTAATACTGAAACCACTTGATCAGGCTCGTCCCCTGTCGCCAGATGCGGCCATGAAGCGGCTTGCCCTTATTGCCTCCACATTCTGCCTTAGCCTGCTGATCGCCGGCACAGCCGCGGCGCAATCCCCCGTGACCATCCCGAATTTCTGGGACGGCAAGATCAGGCTCGACCGACCAGAACCCGGACCGCCGCGCGTGGTTCGCTTCCTGACCGACGACGACTATCCGCCGCTGCATTTCGCTGCGCCGGATGGTACGCTGACCGGCTTTTCGGTCGAGCTCGCCCGTGCCGTCTGCGAGAAGATGATGTGGACCTGCACGGTTCAGGCCCGCCGCTTCGACACGCTGCTCGACTCCCTCGCCGAGGGGCGCGGCGACGTCCTGGCGGCAGCAATGGCGGTGACCCCGCAGATCCGCGCCCGCTTCAGTGCGAGCCATCTCTATTTCCGCTCCCCTGCCCGCTTCGTCACCACCCGCGGCAGTGCCCAGTCGGACCTCGACAGCCGCGAGTTGCAGGGCAAGCGCGTCGCTGTCATCAGCGGCTCGACACACCAGGCTTTCCTCGAAAGGCTCATGCCTTTCGCCCAGCGCCGCGAAGCCCCCAGTCTGCCGGCAGCGATTGCCGCATTGCGCAGCGGCGAGGCTGAATATGTCTTCGGGGACGGCGTCGCGCTGGCGCTTACGCTCGCCGGCCGCAGCGGCGGCGAACTCGCCTTTAGCGGCGGCCCCTTCCTGGAAAGCCGCTATTTTGGCGAGGGTGTCAGCTTCCTGATGCGCAAGGATGACCCTACGCTGATACGCGCAATCGACTATGCGCTCCAATCGCTCTGGGACGACGGCACTTATGCACGGCTCTACCTGCGGTTCTTTCCGGTGAGCCCGTTCTGAAGACAACCTACCCCAGGCTCCCCGCAAACCGCTCCGCCAGCCGCTCCTTCCGGAACGCCTCGGTCACGAAGTCGACGAAGGCCCGCGTCTTCGCCGGCAGCAAGGTCCGGCTGGTGTAGTAGAGCGAGATCGCACCCGCATCGGCATACCAGTGAGGCACGAGACGCTGGAGCGCGCCGCTCTCCAGATGCACCAGTACGTCGGGCACCGCGACAAGCGTCGCGCCAAGACCGAACAGCGCCGCCTTGCACATCGCGGCGGGGTCGTTCAGCACGATGGTCTCAGGAAGGGACGCAGACATCTCCTCTCCGGCCGCATTGCGCATCGTCCAGTGCCGCACGCGGCCCGTCCGCGTCGAGCGCATCACGATGCCGTCCAGGGCGGCGAGCCCGGCGGGAACGGAGGGCTTCACCTTGCCCTCCAGATAGCCAGGCGATGCGACGGCGATGATATGGGCAGGCGCCAGCGCCCGTGCCACCACGCCCGGCGACAGCTCGAAGCCGCCGCCGATCGCAGCGTCGAGCCCCTCACCGACCAGATCGACCTGCCGGTTCTCGAACTGCCAATCGGCCCGGATCCGGGGATAGCGCGCCAGGAAACCGGGCAGAAGCGGCAGGATGTGGTCCGCCCCGAAAGTCGGGCTCATGCTGACCCGCAGCACGCCGGCAGGTTCGCCGCCGTCCGTCGCGATGCCGGCAATCGCCGCCTGGAGCCCTTCGAGATTGTCCGCGATGGCGAACCGAAAGCGCTCGCCAGCCTCTGTCAGCGTGAGCTTGCGCGTGCTGCGCTGGAACAGCCGCACGCCGAGATTGCGCTCCAGCATGGCGACATTCCGGCTGACACCGGCAGGCGTCAAGCCAAGCCGCCGTGCAGCTTCCGAAAAGCTCCCGGCCTCTGCGCTGCGTAGGAAGGATTCGAGATTGGCCAGCGTCTCCACAGATCATCCTTCCATTAATCATTGAAAATGATACCAGTGATTACCGACTAATCACAGCGGAGTGAATAACCCATCTTCGTCCTCGTCAGCACCGCAGCGGCGCTGAACAGATTTCGGAGAGACGGGTCATGAATCAGTTCGAACTGGTCCTGCCGACGCGTCGGCACATGCTTCTCGGTGCCGCCGCCTCCATTCCGACGGCGACAGCGGTACTCATGCCGGCCCAGGGCCAGAGCGCTCAGAACAGCCTCCTCGAGGCAAACAAGGCGGTGGTGCGCCGGCTGATCGAGGGCGTGCAGCGCGACGGCGATTTCGTCCTGTTCGAGCAACTTTTCGCGGCCGATTATGTCGACCGCACGCCTTTCGGCGGGTTTGAGCCGAGCCGTAACGGCACCCGCGCGATCTACCAGAGCTTCCGCGCCGCCTTCCCGGACTGGCGCGCCGTCATCCATCGGCAGGTCGCCGAAGGTGATCTGGTGACCACCCACAAGACCTATTACGGCACGCATCGTGGCCCCTTCATGGGCATCGCGCCGACCGGCCGTGAGACGACCTTCGAGGTCATCGACATCATGCGCATCCGCGACGGCCAGATCACCGATCACTGGGGCATCGGCGATAGCGCCGGCCTGCTGCGCCAGATTGGTCCGCAGAACTGAACCAACCTCGCTTCCCGATATCGCCCCCTCACGGGCGAGGCAGCTTCGGTGGGCTGCCGCAGCCGATCTCCCCCGCCGACATCCCAACAAGGAATCAGACCATGTCCAATAACCACGCTCCCCTGACCGGCAAGGTTGCCCTCGTCACCGGCGGCTCTCGTTCGATTGGCGCCGCCATCGCCAGGCGCCTGGCCGCCGACGGCGCAGCGGTCGCCCTCACCTACAGCGCATCACCGGCCAGGGCCGAAGAGGTGGTCAGCGAGATCGCCGCCAAAGGCGGCCGGGCGCTCGCCATCGCCGCAGACGCCGGCGATCCGCAGGCCGTGCGTGCAGCCGTGGCCAGGACGGTTGAAGCCTTTGGCGGCATCGATATCCTGGTCAACAATGCCGGCATCGCGCTCGGTGGTGGGCCGGTCGATCAGATCAGCGCGGAGGATTACCGGCGCATGATCGCGGTCAATGTCACTGGTGTCTTCGTCGCAACCCAGGAAGCTGTGAAGCACATGAAGAGCGGCGGCCGCATCGTCCATATCGGCTCGTCCATGGTGCGCTATGCCGCCTTCCCCGGCGCTTCGCTCTACACGCTGACCAAGGGCGCCGTTACCGGCTTCAACCGGAGCCTGGTGCGCGATCTCGGTCCGCGCGGCATCACGGTCAACACCGTCCATCCCGGCCCCACCGACACCGACATGAATCCTGATGGCGGGCCGGTCTCGCAGATCGTTGGCCCCGGCATGGCCGTCGGCCGCTATGGCAAACCTGAAGAGATCGCCAGCGCCGTTGCCTATCTCGCAAGCCCCGAGGCGGCCTTCGTCACCGGCGCAGACCTGATGGCCGATGGCGGCTTCACTGCCTGAAGAACAGCTCGAACCGGAAGGATAAGACAATGACCATCGGCATCATCGGCGCCGGTAATATCGGCATCGCTTTCGCGCAGGCTCTGACCAAGGCCGGCATCGCGGCGACCATCGCCAACAGCCGCGGCCCCGACTCCCTGCAGGAGCTGGTCGGGAAGCTCGGCCCCACGATCGAGGCCGGCACACGCGAGGCGGCGGCGAGCGCCGACATCGTGCTGGTTGCGGTCAACTGGTCGAAGCTGCCTTCGGCTCTCGCCGGCCTGCCAGCCTGGAACGGTCGCATCGTCATCGACGCCAACAACCCGATCGAGGCGCCGCTGTTCAAGCCGGCCGAGCTCGACGGCCGCACCTCGAGCGAGATCGTCGCCGATCTCGTGCCTGGCGCCCGCCTGGTGAAGGCGTTCAACCACCTCCAGTCGCATCTCGTCTCGGGCAATCCCCGCTCCGAAGGGGGCCGGCGGGTGCTGTTCTATTCGGGCGATGACACCGGCGCGAAAGCCGAGGTCGCCGGACTGATCGAACGCCTTGGCTTCTTCGGGCTGGATCTTGGGCCGCTCGCGATCGGCGCCCGGCTCGTCCAGTTCCCCGGCGGCCCGCTGCCGACCCACAATCTCGTCAAGTTCGGTTGAACGAAAGAGGAACAAGGGGGGGGGGCGGCCCCCGGCGCCCCCCCCCGCCCCTCCTCCGCCCCGGCCCGTCTCTGCGCGAGTCCCCGC
>NZ_JPKG01000022.1 GCF_000735605.1 Allobosea sp. LC85 | reverse complement strand
GCCTGCGCCCCCGTGTCCAATGAAGGGATCCCTATAGGAGTTACCCCCCTGCCCTCCGGTTCCGCCGTCGCCGCCATTGCCGCCCACCAGGCTGATCGTCTGGCCCGCTGTCAGCGATGTCCCGTAGAAATCGAGGCCGATGGCTCCGCCGCCACCGCCGCCGCTGCCGCCGCTGAAACTCCCCGCTGCCCAGAAGTGGGACGACTGACGCCATGCGCGCCACCCGCCCCTCCCTTCCCGCTCACTTGTCCCCGGGCCGGCAGCGCCAGCACGAGCGGCGCACACAGCGCGATCGGGCCAGCCACGGCGAGCAAGGCGCGCAGTATCGCCGTCGATGAGGCGAAGCTGTTCGACGCGTAGACAGGACGCAAGCCGGCATCCGTCGCGCGCGCCGCGGTTACCAGATTCACGTCTGTCCAGTGCCTCAATGACCCCGAGCCCTGCTCACGAAATCTTTCGAAGCCCGACCTTGCTACAGGCTCGCCGGCGCGAGTTCCGCCGCGAGCTCGCGCACGGCGGTCCGCAGCCCCTCGAACATGGCGAAGTCGACCTTGCTCGCGACGACGAAGATGCCGAGCCTGCGATTGGGCGAGAGCACGACATAGCTCATGAAGCCGCCGATGCCACCGCTCTTGCCGAGCAGCAGCGGCACGCGTACGCGCGCCGGGCTGACAATCCAGCCCAGCCCCATCCCGTCGGAATCCGTGGCCTCGACGCCGACGAGACGCGCGAGCCCGTCATGGGGCCGCCAGAGTGCATGCGCGAGCGTTCGCATCGGGCGCCCGGTCGCGTCGTCAGCCAGATGCCAGCGCATCCATTTCACCATGTCCTCGGCGGTTGTGTAGATGCCGGCGCTGGCCTGCATCACCTCGCTCGCCTCCCAGTTCGGATCGGGTTTGCCGAAAGGATCGAGCCCGGTCATCAGCCGGGGCTTCTGTGCCTCCGACAGACGCAGGACCGTATCCGCCATGGCGAGCGGCGCGGTAATGCGCTCGCGCACCAGTTCGGCAAAGGGCTTGCCGCCAGCCCTGCCGAGCGCATCGCCGAGCAGCCCGAAGCCGAAATTGGAGTAGATCGCGGTGGTGCCTGGGCGGTAGGCGGGGCGATGACCCGAGATCCAGTCCCAGTAATAGGATGACTTAAAGGTTACGAACGGGTTCTTCTCGTCTGCCGACGTTGCTGGATCGGCCATTTCGCGTGGCAATCCGGCCGAATGCGTCGCAAGGTCGAGCAGCGTGACCGGCCGATCATCGAAAGCCAGCGGCGCCTTGCCGGGCGGGGCGTAGCGACTGAGCGGAGCGTCGAGCGCGAGCTGCCCGGTTGCGGCCATCGCGGCAAGCACATCGGCCGCGAAGACTTTTGAGACCGAGCCGACGCGGACGATCGATTGGCCGTCGGGCTCCTTGCCGCTGCCCGGCGCGGTTTCGCCATAGCCTGCGATAAAACCGTCCTCGCCCCGGACGACGGCGAGGATCAGCCCGGGAGCGCGTGCGTTCAGGAACATCGCGACGCCAGCCATCGATGCCGCGTCCTGCAACGCCAGATCTTCGGCAATGGCCTGGCGCTGCCAGCCTGCAGAGAACAGGACGGTCAACAGGGAGCAGACGGCGAACCTTGCCGCCTTGTGCACCGGAACGCGTTTCGGGTTCGGAGCGGTGACGGTGCAGTGGCGGCGAAACGGCATGGGCGGAGCGTACATAGGTTGATCGGCCGCCTATCGGGTTCGCACCTTGACCGGGAGGCAAGCGGAATTCGACCAACCGACATGCCGGTTCGATGAATGCCGCTGCCGATCGGTTTCATCGTGAGAAATCGGTAAACCGGGAAGAGGCTGCTCGCCCAAAGCGACCAGGCGCTCAAATCCCGAGTCGCTGCCGCAATTCCTGCCGGTACGGGCGCGAGACGGGCCAGGAGTCAGCGAGCTGGCCGAGCGCAATCTTCCAGCCATCCCCGTCGCGCCGGTCGAGGCCGCTGACATGCTGCAGGTTGACGATCGCGGTGCGGTGGACGCGCAGGAAGGAGGCCGAAGGCAGCAGCCCGGTCCAGAGGGCGAGCGGGCGCAGGTCGAGAACCGTCGAGCCGTCCTTCAGCCAGACCTTCGCATAGTCGCGCGCCGACCGGACGCCGAGAATGGCCTGCGGCTCCACGCCGATGATCTGCCCCTGCCGACGCAGATGGATCAACGGCGCAAACGCCCTGGACGGATCGGCAAACGCCTGCTCGCTGCGATGGGATCCATAGCGCGCCAGCGCGATCAGCTCCGCGCATTGAAACAGCGCCCTGATATCGGGAGGCGGCCAGCGCCGGATCGCGGTCGTCGCGTCGAATCCGATGCAGGCGCGCAACTGCCCACCATGGAAGACCGGCACGCTGAGCACGCTCCGATCGCCCTGGCGCAGCATCTCGACCTGGAGCTGCCGGGCCGGGCGTGGCAGATCGGCGACCCGGTTGATCATCACGGCCTTGCCCGACACCAGGAATTGCTGCAACCAGGCAATCATCGTCACGGGCGTGTTCTGCAGATCCTCGACGAAGGATCGAACGCCCTGCCTGCTCCATTCATGGGTGTTCCGGAAGCGCAGCAGCGCGGTGTCGTACTCGAACATCCAGGCCCGGTCCGCCCCGGCGAGTTCGCCGATCTCGGCCAACGCGGCCGTGATCGCGACGTCGGCCGGCTCCTGAATCAGCCGCTTGGCCGTGCGATGGGGCCAGTCCGGCCATATCGTGTCGCTGCAGTCGGAGAACGAATAGGCCTCGTAGACGGCGTCAGGCAGATCGCCTGCCGGGATGCCTTCCTCCGCCTGCGCAACGACCTGCCAGCTGCCCGTGCCACGCACAGCGATTCCCCCCGCTGAATCCGCGCATTTGGCGGGGTCCGCAGTGCAGGCGCAACTGAAATATCGGCAGCGGCGCAACGAGCCGGAACGCTGGCGGCAAGCGGTCGGGGAAGGCGAGCGCTAGCGGCCGCCCCTCTTGTCCGCTTAGCGTGATTGCAGCGTCGGGTCGAGCCTGTCGCGGAGCCAGTCGCCGATGATCGAGATCGACATGGTCGTCAGAAAGATCGCCATGCCGGGCAGGATCGCGATCCACCACGCCGTGGTCAGATAGGCGCGCCCTGCCCCGAGCATCTGGCCAAGGCTGGTCAGGGGTGGTCGGATGCCGAGGCCGAGAAAGCTGAGCGAGGTCTCGAGCAGGATCACCTGCGGAAAGTTGAGCGTGAACTGAACGATCAGCACGCTCAGGATGTTGGGCAGGACGTGCCGGAGATAGACATGCCGCGCCGGAGCCCCGAGTGCGACCACGGCCGTCGCATAGCCCTGCGTGTTTGCGGCGATGACCACGCCCCGCGTCAGCCGCGCAAACACCTCCCAGCCATAGAACCCCATGATCGCGATGAAGAGCATGAAGCCGCCGCCGAACATGGCGATCAGCGCGAGCGCGATCATCATGAAAGGCAGCGAAGCCTGGACGTCGGCCAGCATCATGATCGCTTCCTCGACGAAACCCCGGAAATGCGCCGCGATGAAGCCGAGCGCGGTGCCGATCAGGGCGCCGATCAAAGTGCCGCCAAGCGCGACAAGCACGCTGAAGCGGATGGCGTAGATCAGGCGGCTCAACACATCGCGGCCGAGTTCGTCGGTGCCGAGCAGGTGATCCGTCGTCCCACCGAGGAAAACGGGCGGCTTGAGGCGCTTGAGCAGCGATTGCGCGCGGTAGTCATAGGGCGCCAGCCAGTCCGCGAAGAGAAAGACGACGACGATCAGCGCCAGGAAGACAAGGGCTGCGACGACGAGGACGGGATAGCGTGCTTCCGCTCGCACCGGAGTGTCGTCAGCCCGACGAAACGACCATTGCATCGCCATCTCAGGTCTCCGAACGTGCGGCGCGCATGCGCGGATCGATCAGGGTGTAGATCGCGTCGACCGCGAGGTTGGCGAGGATCATGGTGACCGACACCATGATCAGGATCGCCTGGACCAGAGCGAAATCGCGCGACGTCACGGCGTTGACCAGAAGCCGACCGACGCCAGGGACCGCAAACACCGTCTCCACGATGATCGAGCCCGCGACGAGATCGCCGAGCTTGAGCCCGATGATGGTGACGATCGGAATCGCGGCGTTCGGCAGCGCATGCCAGAGCACGCGACGCATGCTCGGCACGCCCTTGGCGCGGGCGGCCACGACATATTGCTTTCAGGACTTCGAGCATGGCCGAGCGGGTGAAGCGCGCGAATGTGCCCGCGAAATGTGTGCCCAGCGTCACGGCGGGCAGGATCAGGTGCAGGGCCGTCGCGTCTCCTGAACTCGGCAACATCCGCCAATGCAGCGAGAACAGCAGGATCAGCAGGATGCCGAGGAAGAAGTTTGGCAGGCTGAAGCCGAGCACGGCGAAGCTCATCACCAGCCGGTCCACCGGCCGATTGCGGTTCAGGGCCGCGACGATGCCGAAGCCGACACCGAGAACGAGGCCGAGCGTAAAAGCCGTCAGTCCAAGCCGCAGCGTATGGGGCAGCGCGCCTGCGATCAGTTCCACGGCCGGGCGCTGGTCGGAGAGCGAGAGGCCGAAATCGCCCTGCGCGATGCCGGCGAGATAGGAGACGTATTGCTGCCAGAGTGGTCGATCGAGCCCGAACTTCTCGCGGTAATGCGCGATGATCTCGGGGGAAGCCTGGTCCCCGACCAGCGCGTCGATCGGGTCACCGGACAGGTTCAGCGCGACGAAGGTCAGCGTCACGATCAGCCACACCGTGAGGAGGCCACGCGCCAGCTTGGTCAGGAAATGACGGCCCGGCATCACGACGCCACGCGGTTCTGTGCCCCGACGAGCAGGTCGGGGTCGTTGAGCAGCACGGCCTGCGGCGACTTTTCGAGGATGGCGGCAAGGCCAGCGGCATCGACATCGCCGACGCGGCGTCCGGTGCCGGTTCCTCCTGCCGTGACCCAGACGGGCACATGCCCGAGCAGCCCCGTCGCGACCGTTCCGTCGAGAGCGCCTTCCCAGACGCGGAAGGCGCTCGCTCCCGCCGCTGCGAAGTGACCCGGGTTCGCCGTGTCGGGCAGGAAGGCGAGCACCCGAATGCCGGGTGCCTGAAGCCTGGCATGGGCGACCTGCACAACGTCGCGCACGCCGATCCATACCCGCTCGCGCAGCCCTGCCCCGTCGATCACCGCAATCACCGCGTCGATGATCGCCAGATCCTGCGTCTTGACGTCGATCAGGGCCTGCCGATGCGGGCAGATCGTCGCCAGCGCCTCGGCCAGGGTCGCGAGCCGGATGCCGCCCGATCGCGCGATCGCGACCAGGGCCGCGTGCGTCGTTGCCGCGATGGCGGCGTTGCTGCCTGTGAGCCGCGCCAGATCCGGATCATGCGCGGCGATGACGACGCCGTCCGCCGTCAGGCGCGCATCGGTCTCGACGATATCGGCTCCGGCGGCGATCGCCGCGCGATAGGCCTCCAGCGTATTCTCCGGGTGGCGGGCGGAATGGCCGCGATGGGCGATGATGAGCGGCCGGTTCACGATGCTGCCCTCAATTCTTCGGCGAAATGGCAGCGGACGCTGCGGCCGCCCTCGACCTCCCGCAGCACCGGCATCTCGGCGGAGCAGCGCGGGCGGGCATAGGGACAGCGGGTGTGGAAATGACAGCCCGGCGGCGGCTTGGCAGGCGACGGAGGGTCGCCCGCGAGCCGGGCCGATCGGGCGGGCCTGGGCGCGGAGAGATCGGGAATCGCGGCCAGAAGCGCCATGGTGTAGGGGTGCAGCGGCTGCCGGTAGACCGGATCGGTCGGCCCTTCCTCGACGATCTGGCCGAGATACATCACGGCGATGCGGTGCGAGAGCTTCTTCACGACGCGCAGGTCGTGGGAGATGAAGAGATAGGCGATGTCGAGCCGCTCCTGCAGGTCCTGCAGGAGCTCCGTCACTTTCGACTGAACGGAAACGTCGAGCGCCGAGACCGGTTCATCGCAGACGATCAGGCTGGGCTTCATCGCCAGCGCGCGGGCGATGACGACGCGTTGCGCCTGGCCGCCACTGATCTGATGGGGAAAGTGTCCGGCCGCTTCAGGCGGGAGGGCCACCGCCTGCATCAGGCGCGCGACCTCGGCATCGCGACCAGCCCGGTCCCCGATCTCGTGCAGGTCGAGCGGTTCGCGGATCTGCCGGCCGATGCTCAGCCGCGGATCGAGGGCCGATTGCGGATTCTGGAAGATCATCTGGATGTCGCGGCGCTGTCGCTGCCAGTCGCCTGGACTCAATCCGGTGAGGTCACGCCCCTTGAAGACGATCTCGCCGCCGCTGGGGCGTTCGAGCCCGACGATCATCCGGCCGGTCGTGGACTTGCCGCAGCCCGATTCCCCGACAAGGCCGAGCGTCTCGCCGACCCGCAGCGTGAGTGAGACATCTTCGACGGCGCGGATCGTCCGCTGGGACCGAAAGAAGGAACGGCCGCCGCCGAAATGACGGCGCAGCTTCGAGACCCGCAGCAGCGGCTCCGGCAGTCCGCTCATGACGCAACCCGCTCGCGATAGACCGGCGCGGTAACGTCGAGGCGCGGCATGGCCGCCAGAAGCTCACGCGTATAGAGCGCTTCCGGCGCATGCAGCACGCGCTCCGCCGGCCCCGCCTCGACCACGCGGCCATGGCGCATCACGACGACGTCGTCGGCCATCTCTGCGACGACCCCGAGATCATGGGTGACGAACAGGATCGCCATGCCAAGCTCGGCCTTGAGCCGGTTGAGCAGGTCGAGGATCTGCGCCTGGATCGTCACGTCGAGCGCCGTCGTCGGCTCGTCGGCGATCAGCAGGCGCGGCTCGCAGGCCAGCGCCATCGCGATCATCACACGCTGGGCCATGCCGCCGGAGAACTGATGGACATAGGATGCGAGCCGCTGTGCAGGTTCAGGGATACCGACCATCCGCAACAGCTCGAGCGCCCGCGCCCGGCGTTGCGGCTCGGAAAGCGAAGTGTGCAGCCGCAAGGTCTCGCGCAGTTGCGTGCCGACCGTATGCAGCGGATTGAGCGAGCCGAGCGGATCCTGGAACACCATGCCGATGCCGCGCCCACGGATCGTCTCCAGCTCGCTCTCGCTGGCCAAGGCGAGATCGCGCCCCTCGAAGAGGATGCGCCCGCCGACGTGACGGCCGTTCCGCGGCAGCAAGCCGAGCACGGCCTGGCAGGAGACGCTCTTGCCGCTGCCGCTCTCGCCGACGACGCATGTCGTGGCGCCGCGGCGCACCGAGAACGAGACGGAATGGAGGATGTCCGAATAGCCGGCGGCGGTGCGGAAGCCGACCGTCAAATTCTCGACGGAGAGGAGCGGGTCGCTCCCCTCGCCGGTTTCCGTCATGCGGCGGGCGCCCGTCACTTCGCGCCGATCGACAGGTTCGAGGGTCGGAAATCCATGTAATACTGGCTATACGGCGTCCAGTTGATGCCCTTCTTAAGCGCATAGCCCGTGACGGGGTTGTAGAGCATCGTCATCGGCATATCGTCCTCGAAGGCAACGAGCAGCTTCGCGAACAACGCCTTGCGCCTGGTCTCGTCGGTCTCGGCGAGCAGGTCCCTGGCGGCCCCGTTGAACGCGGCGCTCGCGCCGTAGAACTTCCAGGTGTTCTGGTTGTCGGTATCGGGGCCCCACAGGGTCAGGATCGCGCCCGCAGGATCAGGCACGCGATAGGTGTTCGACCAGGCGAAGACCTGGGCGCCCGGCTTGCGGACCTCCTTGAAGCTGTCGACGAAATCGATGCGCGCATTGATGCCGACTGCGCGCCACATCTCCTGGATGACCTGCGCGGCCTCGACATTATAGAGGTAGTAGTTCGGGATCAGCCGGTAGGAGATCTCCTGGCCCTTGTAGGAGCTCTCGGCGAGGAGTTTTTTGGCGAGCGCTGGGTCGTAGGGATAGCCCTTGTTCTCCCTGACATAGATCGGCCCGAAGCTCGGCAACTGGTGGCCGTTGGGCGCATAGGTCTGGCCCTTCCAGAGCGCGTCGATCAACCCCTTGCGGTCGATCGCCAGGCTCATCGCGTGGCGCAACTTCTTGTCGGACAGCACCGGATCGCTGGTGTTGAACTGGAGCACATGGCTGTTCTCCAGCGGCTCCGTCTTCAGCGAGACATCCTTGTAGCGCTTGAGGCCGTCCCACTGGTCCGGCGGAATCTCGACCGCGATATCGAAATCGCCCGCAACGAGGCCGGCAACACGGGCTGCGACCTCGGGAACCGAGCGGAAGGTGATGGATTTCGCCGCCGGCGCGCCCTCGAAATAGCGATCGAACGCGGCAAGCGCGATCCGATCGTTCTTCTGGTAGTCGACGAAGCTGTAGGGGCCCGTGCCGACGGGTTTCCAGCGCAACGCCTTGGCCGCCTGATCCATCCAGGTTTTCGCTTCGGCCCCCTCCGTCCTGAACTTGTTCCAGGCTTCGTCGCAGATGACGAAGGACATGTAGCTGGAGAGGCGGTGCTCGATGATCGGATCATGCTGGGCCGTCGTGATCCTGACGGTGAAGTCGTCGACCTTCTCGACATTGGTGAAATTGCCGAAATAAACGCGGCCGTCGGGATAATAGGGCTTCGCACCCCAGAGACGGTCGGCAGAGAAAGTCGCCAGCACATCATTGGCATCGAACGGGCTGCCGTCATGGCAGACGACACCGCGGCGCAACTTCATTTCGAATGTCGTTGGCGTGGACCAGGACCAGCTTTCCGCCAGCCCCGGGACCAACTTCGCACCGCCATCAGCCGTCGGATGGGCGAAATCGCGCCGGATCAGCGTGTCGAAGATCGAGTAATAGACCCGGACGTCGACATTGCCCGTGTTCTCGCCGGGGTCGAGCGAGCGCGCAAGTTCGTTCACAGCCACAGTGAGGGCGGGCCGCTCTGCCGCCGAAGCACCCGACTGCCCGGCGATAGCCAGCCCCACGCCAAGCACCGCCCAAAATCCTGCGTTCTGTGCCATCGCTCTTGTCATTGCATCCTCCCGTGCAGGCGCCCCGTTGCGGGGGTCCTTGTTCAGTGGTTTGACAGCTCTCGCGGCCGCAGCCGCTAGATCATCGGACCGGAAATCGTATCCGGTCCGATGATCTAACCCTTTGTGTTTGCATCGGCTTTCCCGAAAACCGCAATCCACTTTTCGGGCCGATGCTCTATCCCGGCTTTCCGCGAAACATCCGCTGCAGCGTCTCGACCTTCGCCAGGGTCTTGAGCGAGCGGCCACGATCGGTGCGCGACAATTCGAGGATCAGCGTGTTGCAGATCGCCATCGGGACGGTGAGCGAATGGAACTCGCCCTGCTCGCCACGGTCGGCGACGAGTTGCGCGTCGCATGCCGGCACACCCGTGCGCCTGTCCGTGATCAAGAGCGTTCCGGCACCGATGCCTTGCGCATAGGCGATGATCCGCGCTGCCGCCGGACTCTCGTGGCGAAAGACAAGGGCGACGACGACATCACCGGCGGCGAGGCCGAGCAATTGGTCGGCCGCCTGCCAGTCGGCATGGGCGACCACTGCCGCCCGGTAGCCGGACCGCACGAGACGCCGCACGAACAGATCGGCAAGGCTGCTCGCATGCCCTTCGCCGACCACCAGGATCCGCCCGGCGTCGCGCAGCAGACCGGCAGCCGTAATGATGTCGGCATCCGAAACCTGCGCAGCCAGCGTGTTCAGGGCGCGGATCTCGCCATCTATGACAGAGCCCAGAAGGGAGGTCCCGCGGACACGGCTAAGCCGGCGCTTGACACGAACCGACGCGTCGAGATCGGCCACAACCGCATCCTGCAACGCGCCGCGCATGTCGCGATAGGAGGCAAAGCCGAGCTTGCGGGCGAGCCGGCCCGCGGTCGAGGGATGCACCCCCGCCTGCCCCGCAACCTTATGCGCCGGCAGGAAACTGCCGGCTGCCCGATCAGCCAGAAGAACCTCGATCAACCGCCGGTCGGCTTCCGTCAATTCATCCCGGCGCGCCGCGATTAGCTCCGTCAGGCTCATGGATCTCTCCCCAGGCTGCCGAAGGTAGACAAGGTCTTCGACGTTATGCAAGATAAATTGCCAAATCAGGATATCGCAACTTATCTTGCATCGCAGAAATGCCCTTGCACTATGACGGTGACATGACAGACATCGCCTCTCATCGCGGCGGCGCCAGACTCTGGCCCGAGAACAGCCGCCTCGCCTTCCGCAACTCCGCCGCCATGGCCGTCGACTTCATCGAGTTCGACATCCATCGCAGTCGCGACGGCGTGCTGGTCGTCCATCACGATCCGCTGCTCGGTCGAACCTCTGCCGGCGCAGGAGCGATCGCGGACAAGGACTGGGCCGAAATCCGGGAGGTGGCGTTGCTCCGCACGAGTGACGAGACCATTCCAAGCCTTGACGAGGTGCTCGATATTCTCGAGCCGAGCGGCATCAAGCTGCGCATCGAGCTGAAGAACCGGCATGATGGCAGTCGTTATCCGGGGATCGAGACCCAGATCGTCGAAGCGCTCACGCAAAGGCGCCTGCTCGACAGGACGACCTTCACCGCGTTTGACCTCGCGACACTCGGGGAATTGGCCAGCCTGACGCCAGCGACACCCTTGATCTGGCTGATTGCCGAAAAGATTCTCGCCGCGCCGACGCGAGACCTCGGCGCCTTGTGCCGAAAGGCTCGCATCGCTGGTGTCCCGGAAATTGCGGTGCGCATATCGCAAGCCCAGGGCAGCGATGCCGAAACCTGCCGCCGTGAGGCGATCCGCTACGGGCTCTTTGCCGTGCATGAGGAGGCGGATATCCGGCAGGCCTTCGCCGCAGGCGTGAGCGCCTTCACCACCGACCGGCCTGATCTGGCCGTCGCCCTGAGGCCGTAGCGAGTCGGGCTGCGCTGTCGCTGCTCCGGCGCACCGATCCAGCTAACCTTTGCGAAGATCGCGGCCGATACAGCTCATCGGCCGTATCATTCGCGGATATGCCGGGCCAGCTCCTGCATCGTGTCCCTCGCTCCGGCACGCGGTAAATGCAGAGTGATCAGGAAATTGCAGAGGCGGGGGAGCCCGACATCGTCCGTCAGCATTTCCAGCGTATCGGGAACCGTCGAGGGAAGCATCGGCGATCCCGCGATGTCGGCGTCGACCGCTGCGCGCAGCCCCCGGTGTCGCAGAGCTGATCTCACAATGGCCGACGGCGGCAAGGCCAAATGCGTACCCTACGGCGCGATCAATTGGGACGATGCCGAGCGATCGCCATCACCCTCGGCCACGACAATGCAGTTTCGGCCGCGTGACTTGGCGGCATAGAGGGCCTTGTCGGCACGCGAGTACAGGCTCAGCGACACATCCGCCGGATCCGTCTCGGCGATACCGGCCGAGAAGGTGCAGCGATAATCGCCATGGCCGCCCAGCGGCTTCATCGCCCGAACGAGAATGAGCATGCGCTCCAGGACGAGCGCTGCCTCGGCTGCCGATGTCCTGGGCATGACCAGGACGAACTCCTCGCCGCCGACCCGGCCAAAGCAGTCTGAGCGCCTGACATTCGCGTGGATCTCCTTGGCAAATCGACACAGGATCTCGTCCCCGGCCGCATGGCCGAAGCGATCATTGATGGCCTTGAAATGGTCGATATCGAGGACGGCCAGGCAGCCTGCGAGGCGGCTGTCCCGGCGCCTCTGCAGCAGCATGTCGTCGATCCGGGCCATCACGAACCGGCGGTTGGCGACACCGGTCAACTCGTCCGTGTACGAGGCCTTGACCGCACTGTCCCGGTCCTGGCGCAGAGCTCGCTTGTCGGAATGCAGATCGGTCGTGACGCTTGCGATGCAGAGCATCCAGCCGTCATCGCTGACCATCTCGTTCATCCATAGCCACCGCCCGTCATGCAGATCGGTTTCAAATGCGCGGTAGCCGACCTTGCCTCGCCGCGACTGCGTCGAGATCAGCCATTCCTCGAAATTCGTGGTTCGAACGACCGTCCCCGTTTGCGCGGAAAAATTTCGACGCATGATTTCCGACCAGGTCGGATCCTCGTTGGGGTGGATGGAATATGCCTGGCGAAAGGCTCGGTTCGCCTTTCGAAGCCGATCGAACTGGTCATACAGGGCGACCAGGACCGGGGAGTCCTCAAGCATCTCGATGAGCTGTTGAGTCGTCTCGTCCATCGGTCAGGAACCTAACACGTTACCGGGAAGGGAAGCAGCCCTGAGCCCGACGAATGACCGGCTCAGGTCCTGTGCGATGAGCTCGGTATCGCGGGAAAGGGACTGCCGATCAGGCAGGCGAGCGGAGGCTTGCAGCACAAGAATGCCAGTACAGTGACGATGGTTCACCGTACCCAACCCTCGCAGTGCCGATCAACCAGCCTTTCGCTGATGTGCGGCCGAACGTTTTGCAGCAGGTTTGGCACGCGTCTTGACTCCGGCACTGGCGCGCAATGCTTCCATCAGGTCGACCACCTTGGCCGTGGCCGGGGCCTTCTTCCGCCTGACCGACCGGCCCTCCAGCTTCGCCTTGACCAGTTCGGCGATGGCAGCCTCGTAGCGATCGTCGAATGCCGCCGGATCGAATGTCCCGCGTTTGGTCTCGATGATGTGCCTGGCGAGCTTCAACATTTCCGGCTGGATTTTTCGCGCCGGGATGCCGCCGAAGACGTCCCTGGCGGAGCGGATCTCGTAGTCGAAGCTGAGCGTATGAGCGACCATTCCGAGTCCATGGGCCCGGATCATCAGGCCACGATAGCGCCGGAACAGCACGGCATGAGCGAGCGCGGCGACATTCCCCGCCCGCATGGCCTCGCGAATGACGGCAAAGGCCTCGTTTTCCACCGGCCCGGCCGGGGCCAGATAGTAGGGCTTGTCGAAATAGAGCGTATCGATGTCGTTGCTGGCGATGAAGGCTCCGACGGCCAGGATCTTGTTGCTCTCGGGGATCGCCTTTGCGACCTCCTCGGGCTCGACCATCACATAACTGTCCTTGTCGACCTCGAATCCTTTGACCTGCTCGTCGCGCTCGACCAGATCGCCCGTCTCCGCGTCGATGAACTCACGCCGGACGCGATGCCCGGTCGCCCGGTTGATGGTGTGGAAGGAGACCCGCTCCGATGTCGAGGCGCCGGTATAGAGCGCAACCGGACAGCTCAATTCGCCGATCTTGAGATAACCCTTCCAGTTCGCGCGGATCGCCGCCATCACCCTCACTCCACTCACCCGCAACATCGGACTCAACGCATCGGGAACCACAAGCGTTCCAGCGCATTGAATCGCAGTGCGTCACGTGGAGTCGTGTCATGCCCCCTCGCCCCTTCTGGAAGGGCTACCTGAAGCTCTCGTTGGTGACCTGCCCGGTCGCGATGATGCCGGCGACGACGGAGAGCGAGAAGGTCCGGTTTCACACGTTGAATCGCGCCACCGGTCATCGCGTCGTCAGTCGCTATGTCGATGCCGGGACTGGCAAGCCGGTCCGCGAGGCTGACGAGATCAAGGGCTATGCCAGGGGGGAAGACGACTACGTCCTGCTCGAAGACGAAGAGCTCGATGATCTCGCGCTTGAGAGCACCCGCACGATCGACATCGAGATGTTCGTCCCGCGCGAGACAATCGAGTGGTCCTATCTCGACAAGCCCCATTATCTGCTGCCGGATGACGAGATCGGCGAGGAAGCCTTCGCGGTCATTCGCGAAGCGATGGCCTCCAGCAAGGTGGCTGGGATCTCGCGCGTCGTCCTCTATCGCCGCGAGCGAGCGGTGATGCTCGAGGCGCGCGAGCGAGGCATCATCGCCTGGACATTGCGCTACGGCGATGAGGTACGCGACGCCAAGCCCTATTTTGCCGAGATCGAAAAGACGAGCCCCGACAGTGGCCTGTTGCAGCTTGCTAAGAAGCTGGTGAAGGAACGGACCAGACCCTGGTCGCCGGACATGGTGAAGGATCCCGTCCAGGAGCACCTGCTGAAGCTCATCGCCTCGAAGAAGCGGCGCAAGGGCAAGCTGCGGCGAGACAGCGAGACCGAGCAGCCAGGGAATGTCGTCAACCTGTTTGAAGCCCTGAAGAAGAGCCTGGAAGGCGATCAGCCGCCAGCGCGGAAGAGGCCCTGACCAAGGCTTGCCGACACCGGAGGCCGAGCGCCAAGATGTAGATGGAGGAATGCATGCGGATGGATCCCGCTGGCGAACGAACGGTTCGCGTGGGCGAACGGACGGTTCACCCTTCAAGTCTCGCCTCGTCGATTGCAGAGGCAGAAGCATCGGCCCGCGCACTTCTCAAGCAATTGAAGAAGGCTCACCAGAACGGGGCACACAACCTTACCCCCGATGTCCGCTTCGTCGATGCACTGGTGACTCGGCTCGGGGCGAAGCGCCGCTTCGTCATGAAGGACGCGGGCGCAACGAGACCGCGCGCCGAGCCCTGATCACGTCCGGCGATCGAGCGCGGCCCAGATCTCACAAGATCATCGCGACGGCCGCAACGGCGTCTGTCGCGGCTCGTAATCTTGGACCGCCGCTTTGAGGGCAGCAAGCTCATGGTCGCGGGCAGCGCTCGGCCGGACGCCTTCGAGCTGGCGAATGCGCTCCCACGCGTCGCGATAGTCTTCATGCGTGCGCATCGTCATGGACGGGCATTCTGATCTGGCAGAACCCGCCGACCTGGCAGAACCATCCGACTTGATGGGACCATCGGGCATTGAGAGCACCCTCCCCGTGGCGCAGGGCAACCTAGCATCGAAGCCGCCCGAGATCGGCCGACCTTCACTCCAGCCGCGTGATGATCAAGCCGGTTCTGGCGATCTCGAACCTGCGCTCGTCGACAAAATTCACGAGGGCACCGCTATCGAGCGTGTAGGTGATGCTGCGGAGACCGGGATAGAGCCGCCAGACGATGACCGCGTAGCGCTTGCCGTCCTCATCCTCACACATCTCGCGCGACAGCTCGGTCGGCATGATGGCAGCCGGCCGGGGACGACCATTCAGCGCCCGTCGATCGGAGGGACGTCCAGGTTTCCGCTTGGGATGAAAAGCGCGAGGTAGCGAACCCATGTTAGCACCCGATAGCACCACTATATCTAACTGCTGAGACGGCACGAAGTTCCACGCCATCGGAACGAGTGCCCGCTGTCCGGCGTTTGTCTGCGGTGGAGGAGAAGCCGTCATGCGCGCGCGCCAAATGTCACGGTCCGGCCCCGGTTCCGAGGCGTTGAAAGGCACGGTTGTGCCATCTGACACCACACCGGGAGAGGCCCATGTCCCGGACGACAGCGCACCAGGTGACGATCCCATGCCGGCCCATATCGAGCCATGCCTTGCCAGCGCGGCGGCGAAGCCCCCCAGAGGCTCAAGCTGGTCCTTCGAGGTGGAATGGGAGGGCTACCGGCTTGCCGTTCACATCGAGCCATCGCGCGAGGTGCGCCTGCTCACGCGAGATGGCCGGGATTGGACGACCCGTTTCCCCGCGATCGTGGCGGCCGCGAAGCAAATCGTCGTCGACAGCGCCATCCTCGATGGTGAGGCCGTCATACTCGACCGGAGCGGAAAGTCGGATTTCTTAGCACTGCAGCAAGCGCTCGGAGGGCGAGAAGGCAAGGACAGCGCCGAGTTCGCGACCCTGTTTGCCTTTGATATCCTCTACCTCAACGGACAGGATCTGCGGCACCTGCCGCTTTCGCAGAGGCGCGAGATCCTGGCCGACGCAATCGATAGCGCCCCTCCCGGAATCCTGCTGAGCGAGGACGTGATTGCCGACGGAGAGGCATTCTACACGCTTGCCTGCAAGCTCGGTCTCGAGGGCATCATCGCCAAGCGCCTGGATGCGCCCTATCGCTCCGGCCGCGGGGGTGAGTGGCTCAAGATCAAGTGCATCCAGTCCGAGACCTTCGCCATTGTCGGATATGAGCCATCAGTCGGCTATGGCGGAATTGGCAGGCTCCTGCTCGCAGCGGCGAAAGCCGATGGTCTGGTCTATGTCGGTGGTGCCGGCAACGGCTGGACCGATGCGGCCGGCGCGGCCCTGAAGACGCGTCTGGACGCGAGGTTCGTTCCACGTCCCCCCATAGCGACCCAGCGAACGGGCGTGCGCTGGGTTTCGCCAGTGCTGGCTGCCGAGATCGAATTCCGGGGCTGGACCGACGATGGCAAGCTTCGCCACGCGACTTACAAGGGCCTGCGCGACGAAGCCGATGCGGCGAAGATCCTTCAGTTGGGCGAGGCATAGAAGCCCTCCGCCGACCGGAGTTCGAAAACGCGCGAGCCGCGAGAGACCAGGGCGTCGCCAGCGGCGGCTATCAGATCTCCGCCTGGGTCACGCCAAGCTTGTGCCAGAGCTGATCCTTGTCCATGCAGGAAACGTCATAGGTGACCTGACGGCCCTTGAATTCCGGTCGCTTTCCGAACTCCACCGTCATCGAGCGCGCGATGTCGTCGATGCGGGCTTCGCAGGCCTGCGCCGTCGTGAAGCCCTGTTCGCTGATCCGGGCGGCAGTGCAATTTGCTTCGCCGGAGATGCAGGCAACGATCACCATCGTGAAGGCATCCATAGAGGAACTCCAATTAAAGTTGAGTCAGGTCAGCAAGGAAGGCTGCGGTTTCCAGGTTAACGAGAGCTTGAGGGGAGGAAGCAAAATGCGGGCCGGCGCCAATCGGGCGTCCTGTGATTGCATCGGCCTTCCGCGAAAACGCAATCCCACTTTCGGACTGATGCTTCAACGCCACATGCCCTTGAGCCGTGCCGAGACGTCGATTCTCACGCCGCTGCGCTGCCGCGTCGCGGACTGAGCTTGCTCGATTGGCCAGGTCGTCTGCTCGAACAGGTGCAGCAGGGCGTGCGGGATGAACCGCGTGCGTGCGGCGTAGACATGCCGATCCCCTCGAACCGGCTGGCCATGGGTGAAGAAGCGCTGCGGCACGACCAGATGCAGGTCATCCCTGGCACGTGTCATCGCGACATAGAGCAACCTGCGCTCCTCCTCGATCTCCGCGGTTTCTCCGACGGCGAGGTCACTGGGGAGACAGCCATCCACCGTGTTCAACAGGAAGACTGACTTCCATTCCTGTCCCTTGGCGGAGTGGATGGTCGAGAGGATGAGAAAATCCTCGTCCAGCGATGGCGGCCCCGCCTCATCGCTCGTCGCGTCGGGCGGGTTGAGGGTGAGTTCGGTGAGGAAGCGTTCGCGGGAAGGATAACCACTGGCGATCTGCTCCAATTGAACCAGATCCGCGCGACGCGTGGTGAAATCCTCATGCATGCGCTCGAGATGAGGGTCGTACCAGAGACGGGCCCGCTCGATCTCGGCCGGCCAGCCTATGCCTGAGCGGAGCGCCCGAAATGTCGTGACGAAATCCGGCCAGGAATCGCCCGAACGCGCGGGTGCAGACAGCTCCGCAAGGCCTGTTGCGAAATCATTCGCCGTGCCGGCCTGATCGAGCACGCGTTGCGCGGAGGTCGGCCCGACGCCGGGAAGCAATTGCAGCAAGCGAAACCCGGCAACCCTGTCGCGCGGGTTCTCGGCGAAGCGCAGCATCGCCAGCATGTCCTTGACATGGGCGGCATCTAGGAACTTCAGCCCCCCGAACTTCTTGTACGGAATATTGCGCCGTGTCAGCTCGACCTCGAGCGGCCCGCTGTGATGCGAGGCGCGAAACAGCACGGCCTGCTGCTTCAGCGCGTGACCCGCTTCCCTGTTCTCCAGCACCCGGGTGGCGACGAAGCGCGCCTGGTCGGCTTCGTCGCGAACATTGACGAGCTGGGGCTTGCCGGCCGACTGACGATCGGTCCAGAGGTTCTTGGTAAAGCGTTCGCGGGCGAGTTCGATCACCCCATTTGCGGCGGCCAGGATGGGCTGGTTCGACCGATAGTTCTGGTCGAGCGTGACCACCTGCGCCGGCGGGCTGAAAGCCTGGGGGAAATCGAGGATGTTGCGGATCTCGGCGGCGCGGAACGAGTAGATCGATTGCGCGTCATCGCCGACGACGGTGAGGCCCTGACCATCGGGCTTGAGCGCGAGCAGGATCGAGGCCTGCAACTTGTTGGTATCCTGATACTCGTCGACGAAGACATAGTCGAAGCGACCGCCCATTTCAGCGGCAAGGCTGGGCTCGCTCGCGGCTTGCGCCCAGCACAGCAGGAGATCGTCGTAATCAAGGACGTTCTGCGCCTGCTTGGCCTCGACATAGGCCGAAAAGAGCTGCTTCAGCTCCCCTGCCCATGATGCGCACCAGGGAAAGGCGGCGCCCAGCACGGCCTCGATCGGCTCTTCGGCATTCACACAGCGCGAATAGATCGCAAGGCAGGTCCCCTTCTTGGGAAAGCGCTCTTCCGTTTTCGAATAGCCAAGCTCGTGGCGAGCGAGATTCATCAGGTCGGCGCTGTCCTCGCGGTCGTGAATTGTGAAGTTCGGATCGAGCCCAAGCTCGGGCGCATAGTCTCGAAGCAGCCTTGCTCCCACGCTGTGGAAGGTCCCCGCCCAGGTCAACGCGTCGGTCATGACGGCTGCCCCCTCGCCCAAAACCTCGCGAGCGATGCGCTCCACCCGCCTTGCCATCTCGGCCGCCGCGCGGCGGGAGAATGTCAGCATCATCATGCGGCGCGGATCGGCACCGTTCAGGATCAGATGCGCGACGCGGTGCGCGAGCGTGTTGGTCTTGCCGGATCCCGCCCCCGCGATCACCAGCAAGGGACCGGGCCGCGCGCCGACGCCATGCTCGACCGCGCGGCGCTGCGCGGGGTTGAGTCTGTCGAGATAGCTTGGCGGCACCAGCGAATCGAGAGCGAACATGTCTCATATTCGATCATTTTTCGCGTTTTGTTCGCAACGCAAAAGATCGCATATCCACGACTCGTCCTGATCTGGAACAGGGGCGCGATGACAGGCTCGGCTTCGGCCTGATCATGCGATGGTGACGCACCTCATGCAGCAAGCAAGGCAAGGGCCCTCTCGATGCGGGAACAACCGCCCCCGGCGCGGACCTTTTCGAAGGAGGCTGCGAGCTTGCCGTTGGCATAGGCGTTCACCACGATGGCGTGGACATAGCTTTTGCGTGTCACGGCAGGCGTGTTCGCCAACTGCTCCGAGACGGCGCGCATGACCTCGGCGAGCTGCCGCTTCTCGCTGCCGTCGCCGGTGATGATCTGGCTGGCAAGCAGCAGCTCTGCTGCCGCGGCGTTGCCCGCCAGCATCCTCAGATCCTTGGCGCTGATGGCGAGTCCCGAGACCTCGCGGAGATAGGCGTTGATGTCGGCGGCATGGACCGGCACCACAGTGCCGTCATCGTCCCGGTATTGCAGCAGCCGCCGGCCGGGCAGCGCCGCGATCCGGCCCAATGCGCGGGCAAGCGAGCCATCCTGCAGCGAGCACGCGATCTGTTTTCCGCCCTTGCCACGAAACAGCAGGTCGATCCGCGAGGCGGTCAATTCGACATGGCGCTTGAGGAGCGTCGACGCACCATGGCTGCCATTGCTTTTTGCGTATGGCTCGCCGCCGATGCGCAGATGGCAGCGATCGATGATGGCGACCGCGCAGGCCAGCGCTTTCCTGCGGCAGAGCGGACGCGCCTTCAGATCATCGGCAACCGCCCTGCGCAGGCGGGGCAGCGCCTCGATCAGCCGCCGCAGTCGCTTCAGCTTGCGGCGTTCGCGGACCCGCTCCCACTCCGGGTGATAGAGATATTGCAGCCGCCCGGCCTCGTCCCGCCCGATCGCCTGGAGATGGGTCCGCGGATCGGTCGCAATGCGGACCTCGCAATACGCCGGAGGAATCACGAGTGAGCGGATCCGCTCAAGCGTGGCCCGATCCCGCACGAGAGCATCTGCGTCGTCGATATAGGCAAAGCCTCTGCCGCGGCCGACCCTGCGGATCGTCAAGTCCGCGGGGTTGACGATCCGCAGCCGTCCAGGGGCGCGGGATGGCTTGTCCGCGGCCATGTCCCTACGGCTTGTCCCGCTTCAGGGGACGCGCGGAGCGCCTGAACTCGGACCAGCCGCCGTCCGGCGGGAGATCAGCCGCACTGTCGGTCGCAGTGCAACCGTTCGGCGCGATCTCCTCGATCGCTTCCCAGGATATCGGCATCGCCACCGGGGCACCCGGGCGCGCCCGGGTCGAATAAGGAGCGATCGCCGTCGCCTCCCGGCCGTTTCGGAGATAGTCGATGAAGATGCGGCCCTTCCTGGCCTTCTTTGACAGCGTCGCGGTAAAGCGCTGCGGCTCGGCCTGCTCCATCGCCTTGGCGAAATCGCGGGCGAAGGTCTTGACCTGAGCCCAATCGGCCACTGGCTTCAACGGCACGACGACGTGATAGCCCTTGCCACCCGAAGTCTTGAGGAAACCGGTGAATCCGAGCTCGCCAAGCCGGTCGCGTACGGCGATCGTTGCCTTGCGCAGGTGATCGAGCGTGATGCCCGGATCGGGATCCATGTCGAAGATCAGTTGATCCGGGGTTTCGATCTCGGCCATGGTCGCTCCCCAGACATGGACCTCGACGGTGCCGAACTGCACCAGAGCAGCAAGCCCGTCGAAATCTTTGATGAAGAGCAGTTCCTCGCCATCGCTGTCGCGGTGTCGCGCAATCACATCGGGCATGCCGGGGGAAGCGTGCTTCTGGAAGAAGGTCTGCCCGTCGATGCCATCCGGCGCGCGCAGCAGGCTGAGCGGCCGCCCGACGACGAAAGGCTCCATCCGCGGCCAGACATGTGCGTAGAAATCGAGCAGCCCCTGCTTGGTCAGGCCAATATCGGGCCATAGCGCCTTATCGGGATTGCTGAGCACGATGCTCGTCGTCATGGGCGGGTGCTTGGCCTTTCCGGCCTTGCCGGGCGCCGGCTTTGGACTTGCTTTGGTTTGCGGTTTCATTGGCAATTCGGCCCTCACCTCGTTGGCGGGCTTGTCGTCGCGGAGTCCAAGGAAGGAAGCGTGCCGCAGCGTCTTCGACGCCGTCCAGCTGCGAAACTCGATCTCGGCCACGAGCTTCGGCTTGACCCAGACGATACCGCGCTCCCGCGCCGCCGCGCCCTCGAACGAAGATGTCTCCGTCTTCAGCCGGTCGAGCTTCGTCTTGAGCGCTGCGGCCGAGCTCCGGGTAAAGCCGGTGCCGACGCGCCCGGCAGGCTTGAACACCTTGCCCTCGTAATAGCCCATCAGGATCGAGCGCAGTTGTCGGCTTGAGACGGTCGATGGGACATAGCCCGCGATCACGAATTCCTGGCGCTGGATGCATTTCGACTTGATCCAGTCGCGGCCCCGGCCGCTGCGATAGGGAGCGTCACTGCGTTTCGAGACGACGCCCTCCAGGCCCATGCGGCAGGCATGACGCAGCATGGTCTCGCCGGGTTCGACGAAATGCTCGCTGAACCGCAACAGTTCATTCTCGCCAGCGTCCTTCAGCAGCGCCTCCAGATGCTTCTTGCGCGCGATCAGGGGTTCCTCCATCAGATCGTCCCCGTCGAGATGGAGCAGATCGAAGGCGAAGAAGACGAGGGCGCCGATCTTGCCATCGGAGAGGGCCGCCTGCAGGGCAGAGAAAGACGAAACTCCGGTCTCGTTCAGCGCCACGACTTCGCCGTCGATCAGCGCCGCTTTGCAAGGCAGATCCGCGAATGCGTCACGCAGCCCTGTCCCGAAGCGCTCGGTCCAATCAAGCCCCGTGCGCGTCAGCAGGGCGACCTCGCTGTCGTGGATGCGGGCCTGCAGTCGGTAGCCGTCGAATTTGACTTCATGCAACCACATCTCGCCCGCCGGCGGCTTCGCTTGAAGCGTCGCAAGACAGGGCGGAACGAAGCGGGGCATCGTGTCGGCGCGGGAGGCTCCAGCCTTCCCGCTCGCTGCCTTTCGCGCCCCGCCGCGATTGCTCGTCCACTCCTTGCCATGAGCCTCGGAGCGGCCGACTTCCTCGACGCTCAGCCCGGATTTCACGGAGTTCGGGGCCACTTCGAGGATGTCCTCGTCGCTGCGCGCAGCCTCGTCGTCGACCTTGATCAGCAGCCAGTTCTCGCGCTTTTCGCCACGGCGTGGTTTCAACCGGACCAGATGCCAGTGTCCGGCAAGCTTATGGCCCTCGAGTGCGAAGGCGAGATGCCCTTTTCGCAGGCCGGCGTCGGGATCCCCGTCGGGCAGCCATTTGCCTTCATCCCAGATGATGACCGAGCCTGCGCCGTATTGCCCCGCCGGAATGGTTCCCTCGAAGCCGCCATATTCAAGCGGGTGATCCTCGACATGGACCGCCAGGCGCTTGTCGTCTGGATCCAGGCTCGGGCCGCGGGTGACGGCCCATGACCAGAGCACGCCGTCATGTTCGAGCCGCAGGTCGTAATGCAGCCTGCTCGCCGCATGCTTGTGAATGACGAAGGCGCTTCCCCGATCGGCGGCCTTGCGCCTGATCGATTTGCCCTGCGGCTCCTTCGTGCGGGTGAAGTCGCGCTTGGCGCGATAGAGATCGAGACCGGACACCGAAAGCTCCTGCCGCGGGGCTCTGCTTCGTCTTCGCCCCTGTTTCGTGAAGTGCCGAGCCCCCTGAAGATCACACTGGAAGGAGGCCTGCCGCTATCGAGCGACAGGCCTTCCGTTTCGCTAGACGATGTTGCGGTAGGGCGCGGCGGATTCATCGAAGCGTCGCCAGCCCTCGCGCTCATATTCAGCGCGGCGCGCGATCGGATCGATCGGTCCGGCGCCATCCATGATCGCCTCGACCTCGGCCGCGCGAACATCGGCAACCCGCACCGATATGATCGAACCGCCGCGTCGTACGGTCTCGGCGTAGTAGTTTGCGTCGCGTTCGCTTTCGCCGGCACTGGTCAGCGCTCCGACGAGGCCGCCGACGGCGGCACCACCGACCGCGCCTGCTGCCGTACTCGCAAGCCAGCCTGCCGCAACCACGGGCCCAATGCCCGGGATGGCAAGCATTCCGAGCCCGGCCAGCAAGCCGATAGCGCCACCGGCGGCGCCGCCGAGGGCCGCGCCTTCCTCGGCATTGCTCTCGTCGCCGACATCGCCGTGGCTGATCATGCTGATATTGTCGGATGCAATGCCCGCGGCCTCCAGCCGGGACACGACGTCGCTCGCATCATCGTGGTGTTCATAGGAACGGGTGATGGTCCGTGTCATCGATTTCTCCCTTCTTGTCAGTTGCGGACGATATTGCCGCGATAGTCGACAGCGACGCTGACCTGCTGGCCACTGAGCGTCGCCTTGCCGCGCCAGACGCCGTTGTCATCCTTCTGGAGCGCGCTGACCGCGGTGTAGCCGTTCGCTTCCAGCCTGCTCTTGGCCTGGGCCTCGGTAAAACTGTTCGCGCCGGGCAGCGGCGCATTCTTGTCGGCCGGTGCATTGGGCGAAGGTGTGGGGGCCGTTGTCGATGTCTGCGCCAGCGCGCCAACCGCCGTCATGGCGCAGAACAGCGACGTCAGAATCACGCGTTTCATGAACATCTCCATCGGGTTGGATGGCTATGTGCCAGTGAAGCGGTAACGCCCTCCACCGTCACATGTTCCCGGCCACTCCCATCGAACGGCCTGGTAGCCGGTACTTGGAGCTGTGTTGAGGAGGACCGTCCTGCCGAACCGGCGAAGCAATCAGGCGCTGGCCGAGAGCCGCGACATCCGGGAGCGCAGGGCAGCCTTGGAACGCGCCCGATGAGGACGCTTGGCGAACGCGTCAGCTGTCGGGCCTGTCACGCTCGATGACAAGTTCGATGACCACGCCCGACGGGTCCCAAACCCTGCTGATCCGACCAAGCTGACTTGCCGTCGCCTTGACCAACCGGCTGCCGAAGCCTTCGCTTCCTGTGGTCGTCGGTGACGGTCCCCCGCGTTCACGCCAGACGATCACGAACTCGGACGATCGATCCGAACATGTGATCTCGACCATGCCGTCCTCGGCAGAGAGGCTGCCATACTTCGCGGCGTTGGTCGCGAACTCATGGAGCAGCAGCGAGAGCGAGGTGACCAAGGTCGAGGGCACCGGAATATCAGCACCGCGAACCTCGCTGCGTGGCCGTTCACCGGCCTGATACGGAGCCAATATTGCCGCGATCAGCGCATGCAGCGTGGTTGCTGCCGGTTCGCCCCCCGCGGCCACGGCTGACATCGTCAACGCATGGGCGCGTGACAGGGTGGCGAGACGTTCGGAAACCGTTGCCGCGAGCTCAGCCGGGCTGGAGGCCGACCGCGCACTGAGATTGACGATGCCGCTCGTGAGCGCGAACACGTTCTTGATCCGATGGTTCATCTCGCGCAGCAGCATGTTTTGCTGCTCCTGCGCACGCTGCCAATCCGAAATGTCGCGGGCAATCTTCGCCGCCCCCACGATCTCGCCCCTGGCGTCCTTGATCGGCGAAATGGTCAGCGAGATCGCGACGGGCGCTCCGTCCTTGCGCCGGCGGATGGTCTCAAAGTGATTGATGCGCTCTCCGGCGCGAATGCGCGCCAGAATCGCTGGCTCCTCATCCCGCCGATCTTCCGGAATGAGCAGCATGATCGACTGGCCGAGAACCTCCTCGCGCCGATAACCGAAAAGGCGCTCTGCGCCCGGATTCCAGTCCGTGATAACGCCGTCCAGATCCTTGGCGATGATCGCGTCATCCGACGATTCGACGAGCGCCGTCAGCCGGCGGGCCGAGGCGTCCCCGGCCTGGCGTTCGATGGCAAAGCCAAGCTGGCGTGCGATGAGCAGGGCGAGATCGCGCTCGTGATCGGTGAAGACCCGCGGCGTGTCATAATAGACCATGAACTTGCCGGCCAGTTCATCGGTTCCGGCAAGCGGAATGAAGCCCAGAGCATGGATGCCTTCGCCGATGATGGTTTCGATGAGTGGCCGCGCTTCCCCGGAGAGGGAGATGTCCGAAACAAAGATCGGATCGGCCTCGCGGTCATGGCGCTTCCAGGGCGAGTGGCCGTCGACAGCGGCCCGGTACCCGTCCGAGAGGCCGCGCCAGGCGACGAAACGCATCCTTCCGCCCTCGTCGAAGCGAAGGATCGACGCCCGCGAGCACATGAGGGCCTCACAAATGGCGTCGAGCGCACTCTCGTAAATCTCGACGAGCGTGCGGGCTCGAAACAACCGATCGGTGAAGTGGAAGAGTGTCGTCTGCTCCCGAACGTGGCGCGTCAGATCGTTCGCAGCCTCGGTAGGCTTGCTGCGGACCGCGGCCGTCGCCTGACGGTCGGTGCTTCGCTCCATGGGGCGGCCTCTCGTCGCTTCCGACCAAGAACCTCTCACAACGAAGACCCGAAGGGTCAGCGCGGTCTTTCAGGCAGGATGAAAATTAAACGCCGATCCGCGTCCGGAATCAAGAAATGAACATCGCCCAAGCAGCGCTGACAGATTGAAAATGGCGCTTCGCAACCGGTAGCCGTGACCGCCTTACGCCGCCTCTCGGCGGTTGCGATAGTGTCGGACGAGCTCTTCGGCATGGAGCAGGTCATCTCGCGTGAAAACGGGCACCGGATCCGTGAGGATCGCGCTCAGCACATCCCGGTCGCGCTGGCCATTCGCGATGACAAAGGCGAGCGCATCCCGCGTTTCGCGCTCGGCATGGAGTTGAGCCACGAGGGCGGCGATCAATCTGTCCTTGGCCGATAGCTGCATGGCGAGACCTCCTGGGGAAGCTTCGCGATAAACCCTGCCGGGCGAGCGCTTGTTCCACTCAGGGCCGAGCGGCCAGCCCGTGCCGATCATTGGCCCGGCACGCTCCGCTCGATTGGGCGCCTCCACGACGGGAGGCCATCCGTCCCCCACCCTGGTCTGACCGGGCCAGTCGATGCGCAGAGGCCGGCCAGGCATGAGGGCGATCCGGCAGGGAAAGCCGTGCAATCCGCGCATCGCCGTGCCTGGCGTCAGCCCGCCAGCGGCGACGCGCCGATCGTGACGGTGAGCGCGCCGAGGCTCTCGATGCTCCCGACGAGAACATTGCCGGGAACGACCGCGCCGACGCCATGCGGCGTGCCGGTCATGATCACATCGCCGGGCTCGAGCGAATAATATTTCGAGAGCGTCGCGATGATCTCGGGCGTGCGCCAGATCATCAGGGAGAGGTCGGAATCCTGGCGGGCAACGCCGTCCACCTCGAGTCGGATTGTCCCCGTCGACGGGTGGCCCACCTGTTCAACCGGGTAGATCGGGCCGCAGGGCGCCGAGTGGTCGAATGATTTCTTCAGCTCCCACGGAATCCGCGGACCGTCGGGCGTATCGAGCAGCCTGCGGCGGGTCATGTCGAGACAGATGCCGTAGCCGAAGACATGCTCGAGCGCTTCATCTTGCGGGATGTTGTAGCCGCCTGACTTCATCGCCACCATGAGCTCGAGCTCGAAATGAAAATCGTCGGTCATCGGCGGATAGGGCACGGTGCCGCCGCCCTGGACGATCGCATCGGCCGGCTTCTGGAAGATGAGCGGGAAATCGCGGGTCTCGTCGCCGCCCATTTCCCTGACATGGGCCACGTAGTTGCGACCCACGCAATAGATCCGCCGGATCGGGAACCGCGCCGTTGAGCCCTCGATGGGCAGCGACTGGAGGGTGGGTGCCGGAACGGCGAAGTCTGCGAGCGTCGTCATCTGGAAAGCCATGCGCTGGGTCACGATCGGGACAGCATATGGGCCGCGGTGGACCTGTCCAGATAAATCTGCATATTTCTGTCATGAATAACTTAATCTGAATTTATTTGACACTCCTTATCGATAATGCATCGTTCTGTCCGGATCAGAAAACCGAGGGGAACGGGATGAAACGTAGGCAGTTCATGGCGGCGGCTGCGGGCCTGCCGCTGGCGCTCGCAGCGTCGCGCGTGCATTCGCAGGCGCAAGACGAGCTCACGATCGTCTATCCGAGCCCGGGCGGCCTGGGCTACTTCGCCCTCTATGCCGCGATCGGCGAAGGCTATTTCGCCGAGGAGAAGCTCAAGATCCAGCCGCGCAGCGTCAATGGTTCAGCCCAGGCCATCCAGGCCCTGCTCGCAGGCCAGGCGCAACTCGCCCATCCCGGTCCGGGGCCGCTGATGGCGGCACGCGAGCGGGGCCAGGATCTGGTCTACGTCTACAATTACTTCACGCGCAGCCAGTTCAACCTCGTCGTGCCGGAGGCTTCGCCGTTCCAGAAGCCGACCGACCTGAAGGGCAAGGTCATCGGCGTCGGCACGGCGGACGGGGCGGAGGTCGCGTTCGTGCGCTCCATCTTCGACGCCGATGGCATGAAGGAAGGCCAGGATTACAAGTTCATCACGGTTGGCGAGGGTGGCATGGCCGTCGCCGGCTTCATGCAGAAGGCGATCGACGCCTATGCCTCCGACACGGCGGGCGCTGCGACGCTGACGCTGCGCGGCGTCAAGCTGCGCTCACTGACGCCGCCGCCGTTCCAGTCCTTCTTCGGCAACGGCTATGTGGTGACGCGCAAGTACCTCGACGAGAACCGCAACCTGCTGGAGCGTTTCGGGCGCGCGCTGGTCAGGGGCACCAAGTTCGGGATCGACCCCGCCAATCGGGCCGCGACCCTGAAACATGCCCGCATGGGCAATCCGCAACAGCTCGAAAACATGCCGTTCGCCGAGGCGTTGCTCGACGTCTATTACAAGCTGACCAGCCCGATCGATCCCGCCAAGGGCTTCGGCTACAACCACCCCGCAGCCTGGGAGATGTGGCAACAAACGCTCGTTGCTTCGGGCGACCTCAAGAAGCCGCTGCCGGACCTGACCAGGGCTTATTCCAACGATCTCGTCACGGCCTGGAACGCTCCGCGATGACGGTGACGGCGACTCTATCGGCCGAGGCGCGACCTCGGCCGGTCTACGAACTCGCAGCGGTTTCGAAGTCCTATGGCGAGCGCGTGGTGGCGCTGGAGAGCGTCGACTTGGTTCTCCGGCAAGGTGAGTTTCATTCGGTCATCGGCTCCAGCGGCTGCGGGAAGTCGACGCTGCTCAAGATCATGGCGGGATTGACGCCGCCCTCGAAGGGCCGGGTGATGCTGGCGGGGACACCGGTGCTCGGCGCACGTGCCGATATCGGGATGATGTTCCAGCAGGCGACGCTGTTTCCGTGGCGGACGACGCTTCAGAACATCCTGCTGCCGATCGAAGTTCGCGAAGGGCGCGCAGCGGCCGAGACGGCCGCGGCGCGAGCTCGCGTTCTGCTCGAACTGGTTGGGCTGAAGGGTTTCGAGGACACCTACCCCTCGCAGCTCTCGGGCGGCATGGCGCAGCGCGCCGCTATCTGCCGGATGCTGATCTCGGAGCCGAACGTGCTGCTTCTCGACGAGCCGTTCAGCGCGCTCGACGAGATCACCCGCGACTTCATGAACATGGAGTTGCAGCGCATTTGCCGGGAGCGCAACGCCTCGGCCTTCCTGGTCACCCATTCCATCGCCGAAGCCGTCATCCTCTCCGACATCGTGCATGTGATGTCGTCGCGCCCCGGGCGGATCGTGCGCAGCATCCCGATCGCGTTGCCGCGGCCACGGACGCTGGAGATGACCACGCTGCCGCTCTTCGGCGAGTATGTCGGCATGATCCGCGGCCTTCTCGACAAGGGAGCGTTCCTGTGAGCGATGTCGCGGAGAAGCCGCGGGCAGGCGCCCCGCCCGCCGATACGGTCTGGATCGAAAAGGTTTCGTGGATATCCAAGGCCCCGCGCTGGGCCTCGATGCTGGGATTGCTCGTGCTCTTCCTCGGGCTCTGGCAAGGCATCACCTCGGCCGAGATCGTCTCGCCGCTGATCCTGCCGACGCCCGGCGATACGCTGCGCGACATAGGCTTCGTCGGGCGCAACCTGACGGCCGGGGACTATATGCTGCCGGCCTTCTGGGTCACGGCAAGCGAGGTCCTCGTGGGCTTCGCCGTGGCGCTGGCGATCGGCGTCACGCTCGGCATCCTCGTCGGGGAGACGAGCTTCGGCGAGCGCGCGGTGATGCCCTATATCGTCGCGATCGACACCATGCCGAAACTCGCCTTCGCCCCGCTCTTCGTCGCCTGGCTCGGTTTCGGCATCATGTCCAAGGTCGCGCTGGCAGCCTTCATCTCGGTGTTTCCGATCATCGTCGGCACCGCGGCCGGACTGCAAGCGGCCGACGAGAATGCACGCATGCTGTTCAAGAGCATCGGCGCGTCACGCCTGCAGACGCTGGTCAAGCTGAAGATCCCGATCGGCCTGCCGCAATTCTTCACCGGGTTGAAGATCGCGGCGATCAGCGTGGTCTCCGGCGCGATCGCCGGCGAGTTTCTGGGCGGCGGTCAGGGATTCGGCGAACTGATCCGCGTCGCCGCATCGCAGCTCGACACCCCGCGCGTCTTCTCGTTGATCATCTATCTCAGCCTGCTCGGGCTTTTCATGTTCGGCGCAGTATCCTGGATGCAGTACAGATTCGTCTTCTGGCAGCGTTCGAGTAACACCATTTCTTCCAGGGCATCCCGGTAAGCGGCAGCAGGGCAGAAACGAACATGGCAAAAGCTGCCGAAAAGACCACGTTGTCGACGACGGTCTACCAGAAGCTGCGCAGCGATATCATCCAGGGCGAGTTCAGGCCGGGTGAGAAGCTGCGCATCGAAGGGATCGCCTCGACCTATGGCGTCGGCAGCAATGCGGTTCGCGAGGCCTTGTCGCGGCTGTCTTCGGAGCGGCTGGTCGAGCGGCACGAGCAGCGCGGCTTCACGGTGCCGACGATTGCCCTCGACGATTGGCGGGTTCTGGTCCGCACCCGCTGCTGGCTCGAAACCAGGGCGCTGGAGGAAGCGATGAGCCATCGCGACGAGCGCTGGGAGGAAGGCATCGTGCTTGCCCTCCACCGGCTGTCGCGCTTTCGCTCGGATCTTCCAGTGGAGCGCGCGGCCTGGGAAGACGCCCATCGCAACTTCCACCGGGCGCTGCTGGCGAATTGCGGCTCGCCCTGGCTGCTCGAATTCTGCGAGATCCTGGCCGACCATGCCTCGCGCTATATCTCGATCTCGCACGCCTTTGGCAGGATGCCGCGCAATGGCCAGAGCGAGCACGAGGCGCTGATGAAAGCGGTGCTCAACGGCACCCCGCAGGAGGCCTGTGCTCTGCTCGTCGCGCACTACACCAAGACGCTCCAGACGATCGAGGAGCTGTTCGCGGAGGACCGCTTCGCTTCCTTGGCAACGGGGAGCGGCCCCGCGCGAACCGCGGAGCTCACCGACTGATCGCGCGTGGGAGGCGCATGGCCGGAAACGCCGCGCCGTCCGATGCGATCCCGCTATTGCTTCCGATGATTGTAAGAGACGAAATTGCGATCCTTATCCGGCTCATGCTCCGACTCGATGAAGATATCGATCTGCTGTCCGATAAAGACCGCAGGTGATCCGGGTTCGATTTCATAGACGACCTGCAGGATCCGGGTGTCGGAACGCTCCGTCTTCTGTCCGGAGAGCGCACGCTTGGTCACCACCAGCGGTTCGACCCGGACGAAATTGAGCTTCAGGCGGTGTTGGGCCCTGCCGCGAACGGAACCCGTCGCCACTGCGCCCGGGCTGTAGCGCGGGATGTCGGCCTCGTCGATATCGATCCGGACATGCATCGGCTCTGTTCGCCCCAAGACCATGAGCGCTTGCTCAAGCGCTCCCGCCTGGGCAAATTCCCCCGGCCGGAGGTTGACCTGCAGCACCGAGCTGTCAGCCGGTGCCCGCACCGTTCGCTGCTCCAGGTCGATCTCGGCACGCGTCACCGCTTGCCGTGCCTGGTGGAGACCGGCGAGTTCCACGGCGATTGACGCTCCAACCCCCTCGGTTTCGTCCAAAAGCGAGAGATTGGCGCGGGCGATCGCAAGCCGTGCCCGGGCTTTCTTGTGGTTGGCTTCTGCGGTGCGCAAATAATTCTGGCGCCGGGTGATCTCTCGTGCCGTGATGGTCGCGCCACTATTCAGGCCGGAGGCGGCGCGAACAAGGTCGATGCCTTCATCCTGCTCCGCCCGTGTCGCGTCGACCGCGGTCTGTGCCGCCTCGACCTCTGCCCTCAGGCCCGGCACGCGCGCCCGGGCGAGCGCCAGGCGCGCCTGAGCGGCAGCAAGATCTCCTCGCCGCTGGGCCAATACCGCTTCGGCGACCTGGGAATCGAGCGCAAAAAGCGGTTGGTCGCGCTTCACGGAGGCGCCGGGCTCGACAAAGACCTGCGCAACCTTGCCCGAGGCATGCGTCCCGATCTGCATCTCCTGGCTCGATGGTTCGACCAACCCGACGGCCCCAATACGGTCCCCAATCGGCAGCGCGCGGTCATTCGCCTGAGCCAGCAGGACCGGCGTCGGCGGCTCGATCGGCGGCGCTGCGCGGGGACGCCGATTGTCATTCCCGCTCATCGACGCAATGGCGCCGACCAGCGAGATTCCGGCGGTAAGGGTCAGGATGCTGGCGAATAGGGTGGAACGGCCGATCATCACGCAGCCTCCCTCTCGGTACGGACGTCAATCCGCGTAATCCGACCATCGCTCATATGCGCGATCCGGTCGGCAAAAGGTACGATGCGAGCATCATGGGTGACGACAAGGACAGCCCTACCGGGGTCGCGAGCGACCTTCCGCAGCAGCTCCATCACCCGTTGACCGGATGCCCCGTCGAGGGCCGAGGTCGGCTCATCGCAAATGATCAAGCGCGGTTCATGGATGAGCGCGCGCGCGATGGCGACGCGTTGCCGCTCGCCGATCGACAGCTGTGAGGGATATTTCGTCAGATGAGTTTCGAGCCCGACCTCTCGTAGCATGGCCTGCGCCAGGGCCTTCGCTGAAGCCCCCGCCCGCCCCTGCACAAGCAAGGGGACCGCGACATTCTCCGTCGCGGTCAAGGCCGGGAACAGGTTCAACTGCTGGAAGACGACGCCGACGCCGGCGCCCCGAAAGTGGACGAGGCTCCTGCGGCCGAGCTCGGCGAGATTGGTGCCGAAGAGCTCGACCTTGCCTTCGTCCGCCACGAGAAGCCCGGCGATCGTCGAGATCAACGTCGTCTTGCCGCATCCCGAGGGACCGAGCAGAAACGTCATCTCGCCCGGAAACACGTCGAGATCGATGCCGTGAAGCACGCGCGTCCGGATACTGCCGCTGCCGAGCTGCTTCACCAGGCCCCGGCAGGAGACGGCAATCGGGTTTCGGTCAGGTGCCGTCACGGTTTGCATCCCTCACCCCGAGAACACGACTGCCGGCTCGACGACGAGTACGCGTCGCAAGCTGGCCAATGAGGACAGCAGGATCAGGACCAGAATCGTTCCGGCGACCGCCGTGGCGATCCACCAGGGAAGGACGAAGCCGCGCAAAGCGGAGGTCGGAGTGCAGGCGAAGGCGAAGAAGGCTGCGGCAAGCCCGGTGCCGATCGCGTAGCCGATGACGCCGACAACGCAGGCCTGGAACAGGACCAGGCCGACGAGGCGAATATTCGTCACGCCGATGACCTTCAGCATCGCGTATTGAGCGATGTTCTCGGACACGAACATGCTGAAAGTCAGGCCGACGATCGCTGCTCCAACGACGATGCCAAGCACGATCGTCGTCCCGAAGCTGATCGGAATTCCCGTGTTGCGCAGATAATATCTGACGGTTTGCCGAGAAAACTCCTCGGAGGAGTGCGCCTTGAGACCGGTCCGCTCCGTGATGTCGCGAGCAACCGTAGACGGCTCCGCGCCTTGCATGGCCCTGGCCAGAATGAAGGAAAGCCGGTTGCGGCCGGTCGGGAGATAGCTTGAAGCCTGGCTATAGCGCGCATGGATGATGACCTGTGCCGAGAAGGCCGGGGCGGCGTCCGTGATCGCGGTCACGACGGCCCGCCTTTCGTTCAGCTCCAGCACTTTCCCGACGCTCAAGGGCTCGCCGGGCCAGAGCTGCATGAAACCGACCCGGTCGATCGCAATCGCGTCGGGGCGCTGCAGATCCGTGGGCGATCCGATGACGAAGCGCTGGGTCACGCCGACGAGGGTTGCATCGTCGACGCCCAGAATGACGGCGCCCTTCGTGCGCCCTTCCTGGGTCTTGACGGGTGCCCCTCCCTTGAAGAACGGGGTCGCCCAAGCCACTCCCGGGACGCCTCGGACCTTGAACAGCTCACCGTCACGCATCGGCCGGACCAGATCCGGATGCTCGACCGACGGATCCATCACCCAGATGTCGACATCCTGGGCATCGGCGATGATGTTCTGCGAGCGCGTCATCAAGCCGACGAACATGGCGCCCTGCTGCGTGACGAGCAGCGTTGCGAAGGCCACGCCGAATACCAGCCCCAGCACCTTGGCCCGGTCACCGAACAGCATCTTGAGGGCGAGCCCGAGCATGCGTCTCTCGCAAGGGGTGTGAGGAAGTTTGGAACGCCTATTCTGCAGCGATTGCCGCTGCCTTCGCGGTGAAATGCATCTCCTCCCAGAGCGCCGAAAGTGCCGAGACCAGGTGATCAATGTCGGCATCGCAGTGGACCGGGGACGGGCACAGGCGCAGACGCTCCGTCCCGCGCGGCACCGTGGGGTAATTGATCGGCTGAATGTAGATCGCAAAACGGTCGAGCAACGCGTCGGTCAGCCATTTGCACAGCACCGGATCGCCAACGAGGACGGGCACGATGTGACTGGGGTTCGGCATCACCGGAAGACCCGCCTCCGTAAGGCGGCGCTTCACGAGCTGCGCCCGCTCCTGGTGACGCTGCCTTTCGGTTTGGCTTGCCTTGAGATGTCGGACGCTGGCCAGAGCGCCGGCGACGATGGCCGGCGCCAGCGATGTCGTGAAGATGAAACCGGGCGCATAGGAACGGATGGCGTCGCAGCAATCACGGCTGGCGGCGATGTAGCCGCCCATCAGGCCAAAGCCTTTCGCGAGCGTTCCCTCGATTATGTCGATCCTGTCGGCGAGCCCGTCCCGCTCGGCGACGCCACCCCCGCGCGGTCCGTACAGACCGACGGCATGGACCTCATCGAGATAGCTGAGAGCATTGTAGCGCCGGGCGAGCTCACAGATCTCCGCGATTGGCGAAATGTCCCCGTCCATCGAATAGACGGACTCGAACGCCACGATCTTGGGCAGATCCGGATCGACCGATCGGAGCTGCCGTTCGAGATCGGCAACGTCGTTGTGGCGCCAGATGCGTTTCTCTCCGCCGCCGTGGCGGATGCCCTCGATCATCGAGGCGTGGTTCTTCTCATCCGAGAAGACCACTGCCCCCGGCAACAGCTTGACGAGGGTCGAAAGCGTCGCGTCGTTGGCCACATAGCCGGAGGTAAAGAGCAAGGCGGATTCCTTGCCGTGCAAGTCGGCAAGTTCCGCCTCGAGTTCGACGTGGTAATGCGTCGTGCCGGAGATGTTGCGCGTGCCCCCCGAGCCTGCGCCGGCATAGTTGATGGCCTCATGCATGGCTGCGAGCACGTCGGGATGCTGGCCCATTCCAAGGTAGTCATTCGCGCACCACACCGTGATGTCGCGTGTGCCATGTTCGAGGAACTGCTCGGCGGCAGGAAAGTGTCCTCGCGCACGCAGCACCTCTGCAAAAACGCGATAGCGTCCTTCCCGCTTCAACTCGCAGATTTTTTCGGCAAATTTCTCTCTATAATACATGGCTGCCGCCCTGTGTTCTGCATCTAGATTCAGTATTGCTCCGATTTTAGTTTTGTATCTTAATATATCTCTAGATACATCTTTGGTAATGCCAATATGATACTCTTTAGAACGCTACTAATCTATAGACCAATGACGATGGAATTTTGCGACCTATGTCGCAGACGCGTCCCCGACTTTCCTCCCGCTCCAGGCCTCGAACCGGCCGGCGCTGATCGGGAGCAGGAAGCGAGTGCTCCGGGAAGCCGCTGGCCGCACTGGATCACTGCTCAGTTCAAGGCGAGACCGGCCCTCTGGCGTCCGGATCAAGGCACTACGCGATCTTCGCATGCACGCCGGGCAAGGTGGCCGCCCGGTGCATGGGCCTTCTCTGGATGTGGGTCCAACCGCGCCACGCACCGCGCCCGGGCGCTGGCGGGGTCCGCCGGGAATTGCCTCGTGGCTTGAAGACGGCTTCCTTTTGCCCCAGCCCGATGTTCCTGGGTGGGTATTTCTTGAAGGTCGCGGCATGCCCCTTCATCTCGGCGGCCAGCGCCTGGCCCCTCGGCGTCGAGGGAGAAAGCGGGTTTCGCCACCCCGGCAGCGACGTCGCTGACGGGGCAGGCAGCGTGCGCGCTCAGGTCAGCAACTGACCGCCATCGACGACGACCGTTTGCCCAGTCACCCAGCTCGCCATGTCGCTCGCCAGGAAGAGGGCAACGTTTGCGACCTCCTCCGGCGCCCCGAACCGTCCCCAGGGGATGCTGCCGAGCGTGCGCTCGTAGAGCTGCGGATCGGTCGTCTTGCGGCTTTCCCACGAACCGCCTGGAAATTCGATCGAGCCGGGCGCGATGGCGTTGACCCGGATGCGCTTTGGCGCAAGCGCCCGCCCCTGTCCCATCGTGTAGTTGACGACCGCCGCCTTGATGGCGGCGTAGGGCAGCGAACGCGGCACCGCCATCAGGCCGGAAATCGACGAGATGTTGATGATGGCGCCGCCCCCGGCTTCCTCCAGGAACGGCATGGCCGCCTGGGTGGCGCGCACCGTCGCCATCAGGTCGACATTGATGCTGGCCTGCCAGCCGCTCTCGTCATCCTTTGAGCCGAAGCCCGACGCGTTGTTGATCAGGATGTCGATGCCACCCAGCGCGCGAGCGGCGCCGGTCACAAAGCTCGCGGCCGCGCTTGCCTCGCCGAGATCGCATGCCATGCTGAAGACCGCCCCGCCATGCCGCTTCAGCTCGGCTTCGACCGCGGTGAGCCCCGCCGCATTGCGGGCGCAGACCGCCACATCGGCGCCACCCGCCGCGAAGGCGAGAGCGATGGATCGCCCGATGCCGCGACTGCCGCCCGCGACAACGACCTTCTTGCCCCTGAAGGAGATTTCCATTGCATAGCCCCGTGCAAACCATTTGGCAGATCACGCCATGGTGCGCGTTCGGCAAACCGGCCTCAATCCGAATATCGCCCGGCCGCGATGTGTCCACACCTCTGTGAGGATCGGATCGTCTGGGCCGGTCCAGCGCGGGCGCGAACGCCAAGTTCCGAAAAGGTCTGAGCGCTGCGAAGGCAGACCGGCACATTTTCACGTTGAACCGAGCGGCTGCTGCGCTAGATCGCCGTGCGTCCGTGCGTCCGTGCGTCCGTTCGGACGCAGGATGGGCGATCTATCTCATTGTTTGAGCATCGGATTTTTCCGAAAACCGGATTCCACTTTTCGGTCCGATGTTCTAGCCTGGCTGCAATGATCATTCGTCAGCTTGTCTATCTGGACGCTCTTGCCCGCGAGAAGCATTTTCGACGCGCGGCCGAGGCCTGCCATGTCTCCCAACCAACCCTGTCGACGGCTATCGGACAGCTGGAGGAGGAACTTGGCGTGCTCATCGTCGAGCGTGGGCGCCGATTTCAGGGGCTGACCAAGGAGGGCGAGGTGGTGCTCGCCCATGCCCGCCGGATCCTGGCGGAGGCAGACCTGCTGAAGGAATCGATCGTCGAGCTCAAGCAGGGCGTGAGCGGTCGCATCAGGCTCGGCGCCATTCCGACAGCCCTGCCGATGATCGCCCATATCACCGCGCCGTTCTCCGAGCGCTACCCGACCGTCTCCCTGACCGTGCTGTCGCTGACCTCGGCGGAGATCCAAAGCCGGATCGACAATTTCGAGCTCGATGTCGGCGTCACCTATCTCGACAACGAACCGCTCGACAGGGTGATCTCGAAGCCGATCTACCAGGAATCCTATGTGCTGCTGACGCGCGAGGATGGCGCGCTCGGCGGACAGGACACCATCACCTGGGCGGAAGCGGCGGAACTCAAGCTCTGCCTGCTGACCGCCGACATGCAGAACCGGCGGATCATCGACGGCATCTTTCGCTCGGTCGGACATGCGCCGCGGCCGGCGATCGAAACCAATTCGATCTTCAACCTGTGCTCCCATGCCGGAATCCAGGGCGTCTCGAGCATCGTCTCGCTGCAGCTTCTCGAGTTCTTCGGTGTGCCGCTCGGAACCAAGGCCCTGCCCCTGGTGGAACCGGACGCCAAACGCACCATCGGGCTGATCGTGGCGGATCGCCAGCCCTTCGCGCCGCTGACGCGCAACCTGCTGATGATGTCGCATCCGATCAGCGAAGCCGGCCTGCCTCGCCTGCCCATCGTGAGATAGCTGCATTCTATCTAACACGGCAGATCCGGCGCATCGCAGCGGGGAACCACAACCAATCGGGCGCGCTTCTAGCGATCGGTACGCAAAATGATGCGACGGGCATCCCGCTACGGCGGTTTTTGATAGCCAAAAACTATCATATAGTTGGAACAAACAATTTGAAATCGTTCCAACCTTGGTCACCCTAGCGACAAGCACGAAAGCCGATTCAACGGCGCCGCTGGAGGAAATATGGCTGAGTTTTCGGCATGGGACCGGGACGTGGCACGCCGGATCATTGGCGGGCTCGTTCATCTCGAGGGCGCAACCCTGCCCATCCTGCACGCCTTGCAGGAAGAGTTCGGCTATATCGACGCCGAAGCTGTACCACTGATTTCCGAAGCCTTGAATCTGTCGCGTGCCGAGGTTCACGGCACGATCACCTTCTATCACGACTTCCGGACTGAGCCGCCGCCGCGTCGCGTCGTCAAGCTGTGCCGGGCCGAGGCCTGCCAGGCGCGGGGCTGCGAAGGCCTCGTCATGCATCTGGCCCAAGCGGGCGGGATCGCCCTTGATAATCCGGCGGCGGGCAGCCCGGTCGTCGTCGAGACGGTCTATTGTCTCGGCAACTGCGCGCTCGGCCCCTCCGCCATGGTGGACGGCGAGTTGATCGGTCGTGTCGACGCTGCGCGCCTCCTCGCGCTTTGCGAGGTGTCGACTGGCTCCGGGGATCAGCGATGAGCGACATGATCCCCCGCATCCGCATCTTCGTGCCGATCGATGCCGCCGCCTTGTCGGTCGGTGCCGAGGGTGTCGCGCAGGCGATCCTGCGAGAAGCAGCGGAGCGCGGCGTCGAGATCGAACTCGTCCGCAATGGTTCGCGCGGCCTGCTCTGGCTGGAACCGATGGTCGAGGTCGAAACCAGCGAGGGCCGTATCGCCTATGCCCCGGTCACGGCTGCCGCGGTGGCGGGCCTGTTCGATGCCGGGTTCATGCATGGCGCTGCGCATGCGCTGCGCCTTGGTCCGGTCGCCGAACTCGACTGGATGAAACGGCAGCAACGCCTGACCTTCGAGCGTGTCGGCGTGACCGACCCGCTCTCGCTGGCCGACTATCGCGCTCATGGCGGTCTGGCCGGATTGCAGGCGGCGCTCGCGCTTCAGCCGGCCGAAATCGTCGAAACGGTTCGCGCCTCCGGTCTGCGCGGTCGGGGCGGCGCCGGGTTCCCGACGGGGATCAAATGGAAGACCGTCCATGATGCCAGGGCCGAGCAGAAATATATCGTCTGCAATGCCGATGAGGGCGATTCCGGTACCTTTGCTGACCGCATGCTCATCGAGGGCGATCCCTTCCTCCTGATCGAAGGCATGGCGATCGCGGCGGTCGCCGTCGGCGCGACCCGTGGCTACATCTATCTGCGCTCGGAATATCCGCATGCCTATCGCGCACTCTGCCGCGCCATTCTGAAGGCGGAGGACGCAGGCCTGCTGGGCGCCTCGGTTCTCGGGTCCGGACAGGCTTTCCACCTCGAGGCGCGGCTCGGAGCCGGCGCCTATATCTGCGGCGAGGAGACTTCGCTGCTCGAAAGCCTGGAAGGAAAGCGGGCGATCGTCCGGGCCAAGCCGCCCCTGCCGGCGCTGCAGGGGCTGTTCGGCAAGCCCACAATCGTCAACAACGTGCTGTCCTTCGCAGCCGTGCCATGGATCCTGGCCCATGGCGCGCAGGCCTATGCCGATTTCGGCATGGGCCGCTCGCGCGGCACGCTGCCGGTGCAGCTTGGCGGCAATGTCAGGCGCGGCGGCCTGATCGAGCTCGCCTTCGGCATCTCGCTGAGGGAGATCATCGAGGGCTTCGGCGGCGGGACGCAGAGCGGCCGGTCGATCCGTGCCGTGCAGGTTGGCGGCCCGCTGGGCGCCTATCTGACTGCGAGGCAGCTCGACACGCCGATGGACTACGAGGCGCTGGCGGCGATGCAGGCGATGCTCGGCCATGGCGGCATCGTCGTCTTCGACGACACGGTCGATATGGCGAAGCAGGCGCGCTTCGCCTTCGCCTTCTGCGCCAAGGAAAGCTGCGGCAAGTGCACGCCCTGCCGCATCGGCGCGACGCGCGGCGTCGAGGTTATGGACCGCATCATCGCCGGGCAGGAGCGTCCGAAGAACATCGCCGTGCTGCGCGATCTTTCGCACGTGATGACCGACGCCTCGCTCTGCGCGATGGGTGGCCTGACCCCGATGCCGGTGCTGAGCGCGCTGAACCATTTTTCCGAGGATTTCGACCGGCCACCGCTGCCGATGGCCGCCGAATGAGGAGCCTCTGATGACCCTGATCAAGGAGATCGATTTCGGGACGCCGATCCGCATGGCGGAGAAACTGGTCACGCTGACGGTCGACGGGCAAAGCGTCACGGTTCCGGCAGGCACCTCGGTGATGGCTGCAGCGATGAGCCTCGGCACCACGATCCCCAAGCTGTGCGCCACCGATACGCTCGAACCCTTCGGCTCGTGCCGGCTCTGCCTCGTCGAGATCGAGGGGCGGCGCGGCACGCCTGCCTCCTGCACCACACCGGCCGAGGACGGCATGGTGGTCAGGACGCAAAGCGAGCAGCTCTCGACGCTTCGCAAGGGCGTGATGGAGCTCTACATCTCCGATCATCCGCTCGACTGCCTGACCTGCTCGGCCAATGGCGACTGCGAATTGCAGGACATGGCCGGCGCTGTCGGCCTGCGCGAGGTGCGCTACGGCTATGAGGGAGAGAACCATGTCTTTGCGAAACAGGATGGCGCGGCCAACGGGCTGTTCCTCGGCAAGGACACTTCGAACCCCTATTTCACCTACGACCCGTCGAAATGCATCGTCTGCAACCGTTGCGTCCGCGCCTGCGAGGAGGTGCAGGGCACATTTGCGCTGACGATCACCGGACGCGGCTTCGAGTCGCGCGTCGCGGCTGGCCCGACGGACTTCCTCGGCTCCGAATGCGTCTCCTGCGGAGCCTGCGTCCAGGCCTGCCCGACCGCGACCTTGATGGAAAACTCCGTCATCGCGATGGGCCAGCCGGAGCATTCGACGGTCACGACCTGCGCCTATTGCGGTGTCGGCTGCTCGTTCAAGGCCGAGATGCAGGGCGACCGCGTCGTGCGGATGGTTCCCTACAAGGACGGCAAGGCGAATGAGGGACATTCCTGCGTCAAGGGGCGCTTCGCCTGGGGCTATGCGAACCACAAGGACCGCATCACGCAGCCGATGATCCGCGCGTCGATCACCGATCCCTGGCGCGAGGTGTCCTGGGAGGAGGCGATCGGCTACGCCGCCTCCGAGTTCAAGCGGATCCAGGCCAGCTACGGCCGGGAATCGGTTGGTGCGATCAGCTCGTCCCGCTGCACCAATGAAGAGGTTTTCCTCGTCCAGAAGCTGGTGCGCGCCGCGTTCCGCAACAACAATATCGATACCTGCGCCCGCGTCTGCCACTCGCCGACGGGCTACGGGCTGAAGACGACTTTTGGCACCTCCGCCGGCACCCAGGACTTCAAGTCCGTGTCCAAGGCGGATGTGATCATCGTCATCGGCGCGAACCCGACCGAGGGACATCCGGTCTTCGCCTCACGGATGAAGAAGCGCCTGCGCGAAGGAGCGAAGCTGATCGTCGCCGATCCACGCAGGATCGACCTTGTGAAGTCGCCGCATGTCGAGGCCGAGCACCATCTTCAGCTCAAGCCCGGCACCAATGTCGCGCTGGTCAATGCGATGGCCCATGTCGTGGTCACCGAAGGACTGATCGACGAGGATTATGTCCGCGAGCGCTGCGACCTCACCGATTTCGAGTTCTGGGCCCGCTTCATCGCCGAGGAGCGCAACTCGCCCGAGGCGAGCGAGGCGTTCACCGGCGTACCGGCGGCGGACGTCCGCGCCGCCGCACGCCTCTTCGCCACCGGCGGCAATGGCGCGATCTATTACGGGCTTGGCGTGACCGAGCACAGCCAGGGCTCGACCACCGTCATGGCCATGGCGAACCTGGCGATGGCCACCGGGAATATCGGCCGCGAGGGCGTCGGCATCAACCCGCTGCGCGGACAGAACAATGTTCAGGGCTCCTGTGACATGGGGTCGTTCCCGCATGAGTTTTCCGGTTATCGCCACGTCTCGGACGATGCGACCCGCGAGATCTTCGAGATGATGTGGGGCGTGCCGCTCGAGACAGAGCCGGGCCTGCGCATTCCCAACATGCTCGACGAGGCGGTCGGGGGCACCTTCAAGGGGCTCTATGTCCAGGGCGAGGACATTGCGCAGTCCGATCCCAACACCCAGCACGTCACGGCGGGTCTCGCTGCGATGGAATGCGTCGTGATCCAGGATCTGTTCCTGAACGAGACGGCGAAATACGCGCATGTCTTCCTGCCGGGCTCATCCTTCCTGGAAAAGGACGGCACGTTCACCAATGCCGAACGCCGGATCAACCGTGTGCGCCAGGTCATGGCGCCGCTCCCGGGCAAGTCGGAATGGCAGGTCACGATCGATCTCGCCAATGCGCTTGGCTATGACATGGCCTATGCGCATCCCAGCGAAATCATGGACGAGATCGCGCGCCTGACGCCGAGCTTTGCCGGTGTGAGCTATGACAAGCTCGACAAGCAGGGCTCGGTGCAATGGCCCTGCAACGAGAAAGCCCCGAACGGCACGCCACTGATGCATGTCGATCGCTTCGTGCGCGGCAAGGGCAAGTTCATGATCACGGAATTCGTGGCGACGCAGGAGCGCACCGGCCCGCGCTTCCCGCTGATCCTGACGACCGGCCGCATTCTCTCGCAGTACAATGTCGGGGCGCAGACGCGCCGGACCGAGAATACGATCTGGCATGATGAGGATGTGCTCGAGATTCACCCGTTCGACGCGGAGAACCGCGGCATCCAGACGGGCGATCTGGTCTCCCTTGCCAGCCGCTCGGGCGATATCGCGCTCCGGGCCGAGGTCTCGGAGCGCATGCAGCCGGGGGTGGTCTACACGACCTTCCACCATGCCTCGACCGGCGCCAACGTCATCACCACCGATTATTCGGACTGGGCGACGAACTGCCCGGAATACAAGGTCACGGCCGTCGAGGTGCGGCGCACCAACGCTTATTCGCAATGGCAGGAGCGCAACCGGGAAGAAGACGTCTCGCTGCGGCTGATTGCAGACAGGTTGCCGGATGCCGCGGAATAATTCGCCCGCCCAGCCCCCGGCCACCTGCGCCGTCCAGGTCGAACCGCTGCGGTTCGATGCCGGCCCGCAGCCGCTCGCGACCGCCGAGGTGCCGGTCGAGATGCCGGTGAACGTCGTCTATGGCACCCTGCCCTATGCGGTGATGATGGCGAGCCCGGCCGACCTGGAGGATTTCGTCGCCGGTTTCAGCCTGACCGAGGGCATCATCACCGGGGTCGAGGAGATCCGCGAGATCCGGGTCGCCCAGCAGGATGACGGCATATTGGTCTCGGTCGAGCTCGCACCCGGTCGTTTCCGCGAGCATCTCGCCCGCCGCCGCAACCTCTCGGGCCGCACCTCCTGCGGCTTATGCGGCGTCGAAACCCTCGCCGATCTGCCGGTCGCGGAGCTGGTGTCCCGCGGCAGCACCCCGATCACGCCCAGCGCCATCCGCGCGTCGCTTGCCGCCCTCGAAGGCCATCAACCCCTGCATCGCCTGACGCACGCCGTGCATGCCGCCGCCTGGTGCGACAGCACGGGTGCGATCCTGGCTGCACGGGAGGATGTCGGCCGCCACAACGCGCTGGACAAGCTGATCGGCGCCCGGCTTCGCGCCGGCAAAGACGCCGAGGGCGGCTTCATCCTTGTCACCAGCCGCGCCTCCTTCGAAATGGTCGAGAAGGCCGCGATCTTCGGGGCGGGAACGCTGGTTTCGGTTTCGGCCCCGACATCCCTGGCGATCGAGCGGGCAAGGCGCCTCGGTCTCACCCTTGTCAGCATCGCCCGCAGCGATGCGGCCATGCTCTTTGTCGGTACGCTCGCGCATGAGCGGGAGGCCCATACATCATGAGCACGACCAGTCATCCGCCCTCCTCCCATGCCGAAGCGGTCCTGGCAGGCAAAGTCGCCAAGCTCGCTCATATGGGCGGCCAGATCGCCGAGTTCTTCAAAGCCTACCCGGACGAGCAGGCCGTGCCCGCCATCGCCGACCACATCAACCAGTTCTGGAGCCGCCGCATGCGGGACGACTTCATTGCAGCCTTTGGCGAGGACCCGTCCGGATTGCCGCCGCTACTGCGCAAGGCGCTGCCCAGGATCAAGGGCGCGCCCCCCGGACACTGACATCTCTGCTGCTCGGGGAAACGTTCGGATAGATCGAGGGCGGCAAGCGTGGCCGGTATTCCAGTTACGCGCCTGACAGCGGCCGTTCCGCCATTTCCTTGGCAACCGACGCGTCGATCGGCGTGTCATAGGTCATCAGGATATAGCCCAGCACGGAATAGAAGCCGACGGTCGCGATCAGGTCGAAGACCGCCTTGCGCCCGAACGCCTCGGCAAGCTCGGCCTCGAGTTCGGCCGGAAGGCGGCGCTGATCGAACAGCGCGTCGACCGCACGCGCGACCAGCCCGTCCTCGCCCTCCGGCATCCCGCGCATCGCGGCGATCCGCGCATCGCTCATCCCCAGCACCCGGGACCGGCTGACATGATGGGCCCATTCATAGGGCGAGCCCATCCGGTGCGCGGCGCGCAGGATCACCAGTTCCGATCGCACGGCTCCGAGCGCGCTGTCCTTCACCACATGCTGACGCAGCGCCGCCCAGGCCTTCAGAAGTTCCGGGTGATGCGCCATCGTCCGGTAGACATTGAGCGCGCCGGCGAATCCGGTTCGCATCTCGGCAATCTGGTCGGGCCAGTCGGCATCCGCGATCGGTGGGCAGGGAGAGGTCGTCATCGTTAATCTCGTTGGAAGGCAGCGCCGGAGGATGCCGGCTCTCCACAGCATCGGCCCGAAACGTGGATAGCGGTTTTCGGGGGACGTCGATGCAAGCACATTAGGTTAGATCATCGGACCGGATACGGGATCCGCTCCAATGATCAAGGCGCGAGATATTTCGCGTAGAGGGCGGGAGCACGATCGGCCCAGATGCCGGTGAAGCTGCGATAGCGCGCGATCTCGGCAAGATCGATGCTCACGCGCAGCACGTCCTCGCGATCATGGTCGAGCGCACCGAGCAGCGTGCCATCCGGCCCCACCGCGCAGGAGCGGCCGAAGAAACGCTGGCCGCCGCGGCTGCCGCTGCGGTTGCAGCTGAGGAAGAAGACGCCGTTCTCCGTCGCCCGCGTATAGGCACGGTGGATGAAGAGTGCCTCATCGCTGACCGGAGCGTTCTCGGCGCCGAAGGAGGCCCAGACCGAGGTAACGATGCTCGCGCCCTGCAAGGCGAGGATACGGGTGATCTCGGGAAAGCGGATGTCGTAGCAGATCTGCATCCCGAGCCGCGTCCCGAAGACCGGGAAGGTCTCGATCCGGTCGCCGCCGGTGAAGAAGAGCTTCTCGTTCTGCCACTGATGGACCTTGGTGTAGGAGCCAAGCACGCCATCTGGCCCGATCAGCAGCGAGGCGTTGTGCATCACCCCGGCGCGTAGCGGATCGCGCAGCCCGAGCCCGATGACGAGATGGACGCGATGCCGGGCGGCGAGCGCCACAAGCGCCCGGACCTCCTCGCCATCCGGTTCGGCGCAGGCCCCATAGAGCGCTTCGCCGAAATGCGGCACGTCGCTGACGATCGAACCACCGGGCACGAGCGGCTCGACATAGCCGGTATTCGCGAGTTCCGGGAACAGGATAAGCTCTGCCCCCCGGGCAGCCTCAGCCGCGACGAACTCATGGATCCGCCGGAAATTCTCGGCCGGCGCCAGCGCGCGGATGTCGAGCTGAACGAGGCTGGCGGAAATCATGCGAACGCTCCGGTGATGCGGCGGCCGGCCGCGAAATCCCAGCCGCGGCCAGGGGCGGCGTTGATCAGCGCACGCGTATACTCGTGATGCGGACGCGCCAGAACCTCTGCGGCCGGCCCATGTTCGACGACGCGGCCGCGTTGCATCACCATCACCTCGTCGCAGATCTGGGCGGCGACGCGGAGGTCATGGGTGATGAACAGCACCGCGAGATTGCGGCGCTGCTGGATCTCGGAAAGAAGCGCGAGCACCTGCGCCTGGACGGAGACGTCGAGCGCCGAGACGGCTTCGTCGGCGACGATGACCTCGGGCTCCATCATCAGTGCGCGGGCGATCGCGATGCGCTGGCGCTGGCCTCCCGAGAACTGGTGCGGAAAGCGCTCGAGGCTGGCGCGCGGCAGGCCGACCACTTCGAGCAACTCGCCCGCGCGCTGCAGCACCGAGGCCCTATCCTCGCCGAGATTCAGCGGCCCCTCGATCAGGCTCTCGCCGATGCGCAGGCGCGGATTGAGCGAGCGGTTGGGGTCCTGAAAGACCATCTGAACCCGTCGCCGGGCCGGCGCCAGCGCCTTCTGCCCCTGAAGCGCGGCGATGTCCTGGCCATTGACCCGGATTTCCCCGCCGGTCGGATGCTCCAGCCGCAGCAGGCAGCGTGCAACCGTCGACTTGCCCGAGCCGCTTTCCCCGACGATGCCGAGCGTGCGGCCGCGGGCAAGGCGGAAGCTGACATCGTTGACCGCGCGCACGGTGCGGATGTCGCGTTTCAGCAGCGCTCCGAGCAGCGAGCCGAAGCTGAAGACTTTTTCGAGATTGCGGACCTCGACGACGGCATCCTCGGCCCCTGCCGCCCGCGGCGCGCGCGGGACCAGGGACGGCACGGCCTGCAGCAGGTCGCGCGTATACTCCTCGCGCGGACGGGCAAGCACCTCCTCGACCGATCCGGTCTCGACGACCTCACCCCGGCGCATCACGCAGACACGGTCGGCGATGTCGACGACCACGCCCATGTCATGGGTGATGAAGAGCACGGCGGTGTTCTGCTTCTCCTGCAGCTCGCGGATCAGGCTCAGGATCTGCTTCTGGGTCGTGACGTCGAGCGCCGTTGTCGGTTCGTCGGCGATCAGGAGCTTCGGCTTGAGGGCGAGCGCCATCGCGATCATCACGCGCTGGCGCTGGCCGCCGGAGAGCTGGTGCGGGTAACTGTCGTAGATCCGCGCCGGATCGGGCAGATGCACCGAGGCGAAGGCGGCGAGTGCGGCTTCGCGGCGCTCCTTCGGCCGCATCCGCGTATGCGCCCAGAAGACTTCGTCCATCTGCAGCCCGATGGTCAGAACCGGGTTCAGCGCCGTCATCGGCTCCTGGAAGATCATCGCCATTTCGGCGCCGCGCAGCGCCTTGGTCCGGGCCGGCGTCGCGGTCAGGATGTCCTCGCCGTTGAGCCGGACCGTGCCGGCTGTCGCCCGCAGCTCGTCGCGCGCCAGCAGGTCCATCGTGACCAGCGAGGTCACCGATTTGCCGGAGCCGGATTCGCCGACGAGGCACAGCGTCTCGCCGGGCTGGATGTCGAAGCTGATGCCCTTCAGGATCTCGACCGGCTGGCGGCCGCAGGTCGCGACGCTGAGGTTCCGGACTGAAAGCACGGGCTTAGGGGTGGCGGCGGGCGTCATCACGGGCTCCTCCCCTTCATCTTGGGGTCGAGGCGGTCGCGCAGCGCGTCGCCGAGCAGGTTGATCGACAGGATGCAGAGCGACAGCACGATGGCCGGCCAGAAGACGAGCCACGGATTGATCGCGAAATAGAGCCTGCCCTCGGCCATGATGTTGCCCCAGGTCGGGATCTCGGTGCCGATGCCGACGCCGAGGAACGACAGGGCCGCCTCGGTGAGGATGGCCGCGGCGTAGATATAGGTTCCCTGCACGATCAGCGGCGCGATGGTGGCGGGGAAGAGATGCCGCGTGATCAGCCTGGTCGCCGGCGTGCCGAGCAGCATCGCCGCATCGACATAGGTTTCCGAGCGGGCCGCGATCACGCGCGAGCGCACCAGGCGCACCACCTGCGGGATCTCTGGCAGGGTGATGGCGACGATCACCGTGACCAGCCCGGCCTTGGTCAGCGCCACGACGGCGATGGCGAGAAGGATGCCGGGAATGGCCATCATCCCGTCCATCATCCGCATCAGCACCGCATCGAACCCGCGGAACCAGCCGGCGAGCAGTCCGAGCGGCAGCCCGATCAGGACCGAGGCCAGCGTGACGCCGCCGCCGACCAGCAGCGAGACCTGCGCGCCATAGACGACGCGCGAATAGAGGTCCCGCCCGAAGCTGTCGGTGCCGAGCCAGTAGGTCGACGAGGCCGGCTTGAGCCGCATCGCCGGATTGAGCTTGGTCGGCTCGAAGGGGGCGATCTGGGAGGCGAAGACCGCCATGGCGATCACCGCGACGAGGATGACGACCGCGAGCACCGTCGTCCAATGCGGCGGCGCGTCGAGCAGGCGGCGGCGAGGCAGCGCGTCTGGTGTGGTGGCTGTCACGGCTGGCCTCACTTGTAACGGATGCGCGGATCGGTCAGCGCATAGGAGAGGTCGATCAGCAGGTTGATCAGGACATAGGCCCCGGCTGTCAGGAGGATGATCGCCTGGATCAGCGGATAGTCGCGTGCGAGCACCGCTTCGACGACGAGCCGCCCGATGCCGGGGATGTTGAATACCGTCTCGGTGACGACCACGCCGGAGATCATCATGGCAAAGCCCGTGCCGACCACCGTCAGGATCGGGATCGCGGCATTGCGCAGGGCGTGGCGGAACAGGACGATCCGGTCGGACAGACCCTTGGCCCGGGCGGTGCGGACGTAATCCTCGCCCAGCACCTCCAGCATGGATGCGCGGGTCATCCGCGAGACCAGGGCGATATAGATCGAGGCCAGGGCGAAACCGGGCAGGACGATGCGATGCAGGAAGGCCCCTAACCCCTCGGCAAGCGGCTTGTAACCCTGCACCGGAAACCATTTCAGGTTCACCGCGAAGATGCTGATCAGCACATAGCCGATGACGAAGATCGGCACGGAGAAGCCGAGCACCGAGAGCGACATGACGAAACGGTCGATCAGCCCGCCATGACGCCAGGCCGCCAGGACCCCGAGCGGCAGCGAGATGAGCACCGTCAGCATCATCGCGACGCTCGCCAGCGCGAGCGTCGGGCCGATGCGCTGGCCGATCATCTCCAGCACCGGCCGCTGCGAGATCAGCGATTTCCCGAAATCCCCCAGAATCATGTCCCCGACCCAGGCCAGGAACTGGCTGGCCAGCGGCTGGTCGAGGCCGAGGCTCTCGCGGATCGCGGCCAGTTGCTGCGGCGTGGCGTGGTCGCCCGCGATCGCCTGGGCCGGGTCGCCCGGCGTCAGGCGCAGCAGCAGGAAGATGAAGAGTGCGATGAAGGCCATGACGGGGACCGCCATCAGCACCCTGCGCAGGAAATAGGAGGCCATGGGCTTCTCCGATCGGGGGAAAGCGAGGACGGCGGCGCAGACGGGCCGTCTCCGCGGGCTCTCGCGTCAGGTCCGGCTTATTTGGCGACGCCCCAGAACAGCGTGAGCGGGCCGGGCTGCAGTCCCTTCAGCGATGTCCGCCAGGCCGCGACGGACTGGAATTCGCCGGCGTTGAAGTAGAAGCCCTCGTCGAAGGCGATCTGCTGGATCTCGCGCGCGATTGTCTTCTGCTCGTCGAGGGTCGTCGCGGCGATATAGGCGGTGCGCAGCTCCTCGACGCGGGCATTGCGCGGCCAGCCCGACCAGGCGGTATCCGAGCCCGAGCCGTCGAGCATCGCATGGACGACCGGGTTCCAGATGCCGGACACGCCCCAATAGGTGAAGAAGAAGTTCCAGCCGCCCTGCGCCACAGGCTGCCAGCCATTCTTGCGCGACTGCAGCGTGGCCCAGTCCATCGAAGCGACCTCGACCTTGAAGCCGGCCTCGCGCAGCCGCTCCGCGGCGACGATCGGCTGGGTGGAGAGCACGGTCAGGTCCGTCGGCTGCATCATCAGCACCGGCTTCCCGTCATAGCCCGAAGCCTTCAGCAGCTCCCTCGCCTTGGCCATGCGCGTCTTGGCGCTGCCGGCGAGATATTCGGAGCCGGCATCGGAGGCCAGCGGCACGTCGCAACCATAGAGCGAGGCGCAGAGCTTGTAGAACTCGCCATCGCCGATCGCGGTCTGCATCAGCTGGTCCTGATCGAGCGCATACATTGCCGCCTGGCGCACCTTGGGATTGTCGAAGGGCGGCTGGCGATGGTTGAAGCGGCCGGTGACCTGGCTGCCGAGCGCATTGATGGCGCCGGTCTTGATCTCGTCATTGGCCTTGAGCAGCGGCAGCAGGTCGATCGTCACCTGCTCGATCAGGTCGACATCGCCCGATTGCAGCGCGTTGATCGAGGTCTGCATGTCGGGCATCGACTTCCAGACGACCTTGTCGACATTGACGAGCTTGCCGCCGGCGGTCCAGCTCATCGGTTCGGAACGCGGCACATAGTCCTTGTTCCTGACATAGACCGCCTGATCGCCCGGCCGGTACTGATCCGCCACGAAGCGGAACGGGCCGGAACCGACCATCTCGGTCACCTGCTGGCCGCTCGGCGTCTCGGCGAGGCGCTTGGGCATCATGAAGGGCGGCACCGGCGAGGGTTTCGCCAGCAGCTCCAGCACCTGTCCGAAGGGTTTTGACAGCCGGATGACGAGTTGCTTGTCGGAGGTCGCCTCGAGGGCGGCGACATGCGCCATCATCGTGCGGCCGGCACCGTCATTCGCCGCCCAGCGCTTGATCGAGGCGACGCAATCCTCGGCCTTGACCGGCGTGCCGTCATGCCATTTCAGCCCGTCGCGCAGGGTGAACGTATAGGTCATCTTGTCGGCAGAGACGGTGTAGTCCGCCATCTGCGGCTGCGGATTGTACTTGGCGTCCATGCCGAGCAGCGTGTCGAACACCATGAAGCCATGCGTGCGGACGATCTGGGCGGTGCTCAGGATCGGGTCGAGCGTCCTGAGCGGCGCCTGCATGACGACGTTCAGCGTGGTCTCCGCCAGCGCCGGCAGGCCGTATAGCGAACCGGCAACCAGCGTTGCTGCGGCGAAACTCCTGAATTGAATGCTCATCTGTCCCCTCATTTTTCTGGTTGGTTATGGTGTCGGCGCGCCATCGTTCCGCCAGGGATAGGCTGCGGCCGTATCAAGCTGTCGGTATGGGATCAGGCGCACATCGGCCGGGCCGAGATCGGGCGTGTCGACCACAAGGATGCGGTCGGCCAAGGGCTCGTAGAAATCGCGGAAATGCGTCTTCGAGCGCAGCAGGATCACGTCGTAGTCCTCGGGGCGCTCGCCGAAGATAAGGAACGGGTCGCCATCGACCGCGAAGGCGAAGTGGGAGACGACCGAGACGCGGATCCGCCCGATCTGGAGCAGCGCGGTGAGGCCGAGATCGACGAAGGAGCCGCGCTGGTAGCGCCCGGAAACGGTGAAGGATTTTGGCCCCGACCAGATCACCCGCGCGGTTGCCTCAACCGGGCCTCCCGTCTCCGGCGCGGTCCTGCCGGCGAGCGCAACGGCGATCTCGGCCCCCGCCCCCGCCGCATGGGCCCGGGCGGCGGTTTCCGGGTCGAGCAGGAACGGGACGTTGACCCGCCCGACATCGCGATCGAGCAAGGCTCGCAACAGATGGGTCGAGTCGTTCATGCGGTCGGCATGCTCGAGCAGCACGATCGGTCGCCCCTGTGCCGGCCGGCGCTCGAGATCGGACAGGGCCTCATCCGCCGTCATGATCGGAATGGCGGCAGCGATGGCGTGCCGGGCGCCGTGGAGCCGCCCCGCATGGGCCTTGGCCTTGGCCTCGGCTGCGGCCTGCCCGTCCCAATCCAGGCAGATCACCGACATGCCGGTGTTCGTGCTGTCGGCATAGGAGAAGCCGGCCATCACCGAGATGTCGCAATCGCCCGCCGCCTCGACTGCCCGCGCCTCGGCCATGATCGTGGCGAGCGGCTCCAGGGCCGTGGCCGACATGATCGAGGGAATGACGATACCGGGCCGAGCCACTGCGAGACCGGGGCGACGCCCCTCGCGCAGCAGGCGCAGCAGGGCCCGCGTCACGCGTTCGCCGGTCTCGCCCATGTCGATATGCGGGGAATGGCGATAGGCGACCGCGATATCCGCGCCGCGCAGCGTCTGGCTGTCGATATTGCCGTGGTAGTCGAGCGCGACCGCGATCGGCAGGGATGGCGCCCTGGCGCGAACGGCGTCGATGACGGAGCGTTCGACGTCTTCATAGCCGGCGGCCCAGCAGGCACCGTGCAGGAACAGGATCACACCATCGAGCGGGCCGGCGTTCTCGATCCCGTCGAGGATCTCCTGCGTGAACTGCGCGACGGCCTCATCCGATGCCGGTCCGAGCGCGCCAAGCAGCGTATGGAACAGGGGCACCAGCTCGGCGCCCTCTGCTTCGCAGACCTTGAGACAGCCGCCCGGAACCGTATTCGTGCCGCGAAACCGCGCGGTGAGCTCCGCCCCGCGCACGCAGACACGCTCGAACGCCTCGCTATCGACCACCTGAGGAACGGCCGTGACCGATTCGAGATTGAAGCCGGCGAAGGCGATGCGCTGTGTCATCGGGCCCGTCAGCTCCGCACCGCGGCGTCGATCGCCGCGCCGATCCGTTCGACGATCAGGTCGATCTCGTCGGGCTGGATGATGTAGGGCGGCGCAAGCAGCACATGGTCGCCAATGCGCCCGTCGACGGTGCCACCCATCGGGTAGCTCATCAGGCCGCGCGCCATCGCCTCCTTCTTGATCCGGGCGTGCAGCTTCAGGGCCGGATCGAAGGGGGCCTTGGTTTCCTTGTCGGCGACGATTTCGATGCCGCGGAACAGGCCGCGCCCGCGGATGTCGCCGACATGGGCGTGCTGGCCGAGCCGTGCGTCGAGCCCGGCCTGCAGGCGCTCGCCCATCAGCCGGACGTTTTCCATCATCTCCGGCTTCGAGATGATCTCGACGACCTTGTTCGCCGCTGCCGCCGCGAGCGGGTGGCAGATATAGGTATGGCCATGCTGGAACAGCCCTGAGCCCTGGGCGAAGGAATCGTAGATCCGCTGCGACAGCAGCACCGCACCGATCGGCTGGTAGCCGCCACCCAGCCCCTTGGCGATGGTGACGAGATCCGGCGAGATGCCGTCCTGCTCGCAGGCGAACATCGTGCCGGTGCGGCCCATGCCGCACATCACCTCGTCGAGGATCAGCAGCACGCCGTATTTGTCGCAGATGCGGCGCACCCGCGCGAAATAATCGGCGACCGGACCGACGGCGCCCAGCGTCGCGCCGACCACCGGCTCGGCCACGAAGGCGATGACCTCCTCGGCGCCGAGCTCGAGGATCTTCGCCTCCAGTTCGTCGGCGAGCCGTGCGGCATAGCCTTCCAAGGTCTCGCCCGGCCTCAGATCGCGATAGGCATAGCAGGGCGAGACATGGTGGGTCTTTGGCAGGATCGGCTGGAACTGGGCCCGCCGCCAGGCATTGCCGCCGGCCGCCAGCGCGCCGAGCGTATTGCCGTGGTAACTCTGTCGGCGGGCGATGAAATGGCGGCGCTGCGGCTGGCCGATCTCGACGAAATACTGCCGCGCCATCTTGAGCGCCGCCTCGACCGCCTCCGACCCGCCCGAGACCAGGTAGACGTAATCCAGGCCCGCCGGCGCCAGGTCGATCAGCCGCTCCGCGAGCTCTTCGGCAATGTCGGTGGTGAAGAAGGAAGTATGGGCATAGCTGATGCGGTCCATCTGCGAGCGCATCGCCGCGAGCACATCGGGGTGGCCATGGCCGAGGCAGGAGACGGCGGCGCCGCCGGAGCCATCGATATAGCTGCGGCCTTCCGCGTCGGTGATGGTGACGCCCTGCCCGGCAACGGCTTCAGGCAACCGCCCATTGAGGGAGCGATGAAGAATCCTGGTCATCTTGGCTTCCGGGTTGTCGTGGACCCCGCCGCCCTCACCGCGGCCCGCAGCTCATCGCACAGCATGGAGATCGATGCAACGATTGTTTTATATGATACATAAACGAAACGATTGAGTCCGATACTGTTTCATCGATACAATCGGACCACAGCGCCCGGAGCGATCGGAAACAGCGACAACGTCCCGAAGTGTTGAGGGAAAGCCGAGATTCCGTTTGAATTCCGGACGCGGCGTGGGAATGGTCGGATCAGGCTGAAGGATGGGCGCGATTCAAATGTTGCAGAACGACGCCATGCGCGAACACATCATCAGCCGCTTCGACGAGATGTCGCCGCAGCTGCAGCAAGCGGCGCGCTATCTGCTTGAGCATCCGCGCGAGGTGGCGCTCGTTTCGATGCGTGAATTGTCCCGGAATGCCGGGGTCCAGCCATCGACGATGACGCGCCTGGCGAAGTTCCTCGGCCTGTCCGGCTATGAGGATATCCGCGCCCATCATGCCGAAGCGATCCGGTTCCGCACCGACGGCTTCGCAGCCCGCGCGATGCAGCACACCAGCGAGGGCGAGCAGGATGTCGCCGGTGCGCAGCTCTCGCGGCGCATGCTGCAAGGGCTTGCCGCCCAGATCGCGCAGCTTTCGGAACCGGCCTCGCTCGACCGCCTCTCGGCCGCGGCGGAGCAACTGGCCCATGCACGCAAGATCTTCGTGCTGGGGCTTCGCTCCTGCCACTCCGTCGCGTGGCAGTTCCATTACGTGATGACGCTGCTCGGCGACAAAACGATCCATCTCGACGGGCCGGCCGATACGGTGGGCGACGGCCTGATCCGCGCGGGGGCGGAGGACGTCCTGCTGGTGATCTCGATCAACCCCTACGCGCTGCACAGTCTCGAACTGGCGCAGCTGGCGCGCGAGAAGGGCCTCGGCATCGTCGCGATCACCGACAGCGAGGTCTCCCCCCTTGTCGGCATCGCCGATCAGGCGATCCTGTGCTCGACCGAGAGCCAGAGCTTCTTTCATACACTGACGCCGGCGCTCGCGATTTCGGAAGTTCTGTGCGGCCTGCTGGCGAACAAGGACCGGACCGCGGCGCTCGAGGCACTGCAGCGCGCCGACCGGCACCTGCTCTCGCTGAACACCTATGCGAGCGCCATTCCGCGCCGCAGGATCTGACGCAGCGGTCGTTTCACCTTCTATTTTGCGGGCGATGAATGGTTGCCAGGTCCTGAGCCCTGCGCAGAGGCAGGGCCTCACTGACGTTACGTTCGTATCTCTTGAAAGCACAAAGGAAGTGCTTTATATCTTCGGCATGGTTCCGCGCTATCAGTCGACCATGAGCTACGTCCTGGCCCCTTCGCCGGATGACATGCGCGCGATCCGCGCGACGCTTGCGGATTATGCCGAGATGATGCGCATTCTCGACGAGATCGAGCGAGATCGCGGTGCCAGCGCAAATCTCGTCGCCCTGCACGAGCAGGCCTACGCCACCATCCGCGAACAGACCCGGTTGCCGGCGCGGCTGGTGACGCTCGGCCTGCGCGATCACGCCGCCCGGACGAGCGGAGCCATCGTCGCAGACCTGCCGCTGGATGGGCGGCTCTATGCCATCAAGACCCCCACGCATCTGAGCCTCTCCACCATCGAGGGGCGCAGGCTCATACCCTACTCTGTTGCCGGCTACGTACCGGGTTGGTCGGATCACGCCGAAGCACGGCTGGTCCTGAGGGATGACGAAACGCTCATCCTCGTCGGCATCGCTGCTGCCATCACACCGAAGGAAACCGTCATGGCCACCGAAGGAATTCTGTCGCGCATCGGGCGTATCATTGCGGGCGCCGCCCACGGCACCGTCGACGCGCTCGAAGGCGCCAACGCCATCGTCACGGTCGAGCAGTCAATCAGGGAGATCGACGCGGTCGCGGAGGATGCGCGGGCGGGCGCCGGCAAGGCGCGCGCTGAGGAGCACCGCCTCAAGGCGAAGATCGCCGAGATCAACGAGGAGATCGAGGATCTCGCCGGCAAGATCGAGCTGGGCCTGGCCAGCGGGCGCGAGGATCTGGTCACGCCCGTGATCGGCCTGCAGATCGACCTGGAGGCGCAGCGCTCGGCCCTCGAGACAGCGCTGGCCGAGGCTGCCGGCAAGATCGAGGAGGCGGGCAAGGCGCTGCAGGCGGTCAACTCCGCCAGGCAGGATGCCGTTGCCCGGCTCGCCGCCCTGAAGAAGAGCAAGGGCGCGGAGGATGCAAGCCAGGGCGTGAGCGCCTCGGTCCGCAACGACAACCGGCTGGCGCAATCGCTGAACGCGATCGAGCGCGTCACCGGTGTCTCGGGTCGGCCGACGACGGGCGCCTCCGAGGTCGAGGAACTCGCCCGCCTGCAACGCGAGAAGGCGATCCAGGAGCGACTGGCCCGCTATAAGGGGCACCGCGGTTCATGAGCGCACTCACTGCGCCGGGCTTCTATCCCTTCACGATCGCAGCGCTGATCCTCGTCGGCATCGTCGCCATCGAGATCCTTGCCATGGTCGTGGGGATGTCGATCTCCTCGCTGGTGAATGACGGGCTCTCCCATCACGGCGTCCATAGCGAGCACGGCCCGCTCGATGCCTGGATGTCCTGGCTCAACCGGGGCGGCGTGCCACTGCTCGTGTTGATCATGATCTGGCTGGCGTCGTTCGCCATCGCCGGCTTCGCCATTCAGGGCCTGGCCCAGGCGCTCCTTGCGCCACTGCCGACACTGATCGCCAGCCTGCTCGCCGTGATGGCGGCGCTGCCGATGACACGTGCGCTGTCCCGTTGGACGGCGCGGATTATCCCGGGCGATGAATCCAACGCCATCAGCCAGTCCGACCTGATCGGGCTGACCGGCACGGTGACGCTGGGCCCGCTCGACCAGGGCAAGCCGGGACGCGTCCGCGTCAGGGACCTGCACGGCAACATCCACGTCCTGCGGGCAAAAGCCGCCGCGGGCCACCTCATCCCGCAAGGGGCGAGCGTCCTGGTGGTCGATGGTTCCAATGGGTTGTTCGAGGCCATTCCTGCGCCGGAGGAACTCGGCGCGCAGACTTGAAGCTGGGTAAGGGGAAATACGTTCATGGACTATGTTTCCGTCCTCACGATTGCCGGAACGGCGATCACGCTCATTATCGGCATCGGCGTGGTCATGGCGGCGCTGTATACGCGCTCGACCCGGGACAAGGCCTATGTCCGCACCGGCCTCGGCGGCAAGAAGGTCGTCCTGGACGGCGGCTCGGTCATCCTGCCGATCTTCCATTCCTATTCCTGGGTGCAGCTGAGCACGCTGCGGCTTGAGGTTCAGCGCAGCGAAGGCGAGTCGCTGATCACGGCCGATCGCATGCGCGCCGATATCACCGCCGAGTTCTACGTGCGGGTGAAGCCGGATGCGGACAATATCGCCCTGGCGGCCCAGACCCTCGGCGACCGCACGAACAATGCCGACCTGCTGAAGACGCTGGTGGAGGCGAAGTTCGTCGACGGACTTCGCTCCGTCGCTGCGACCATGAGCCTGAAGGACCTGCAGGAAAAACGCTCAGAATTCGTGAAGGCCGTGCAGGATGCCGTTGCGGCCGACCTGCAGTCCAACGGTCTCGAGCTCGAATCCGTCTCGCTCACGCGCCTCGACCAGACCGACATCAAGCATTTCAACCCGAACAACACCTTTGACGCCGAGGGCCTGACCGCGCTCACCCGCGTCACCGAGGAGCGGCGCCGCGAACGCAATGAGATCGTTCGCGAAAACGAGGTGGCGATCGCGACGAAGGACCGCGAGGCGGCGTTGCAGCGCCTGACGATCGCGCGCGAGCAACGCGACGCCGAACTCAACCAGCAGCGCGACATCGTCAACAAGACGGCGGAGACGCGCGCGGAACAGGCCCGTGCGGAGCAGGCCGCGCGCCTGGCCGAGGAGACGGCCCGGCTCGAGACCGAACGCGGTGTCGCCAAGAACGAAGCGGAGGCACGACAGGCAAAGGAGACCGCCCGCATCACGGCCGAGCGCGGCATTGCCGAAAGCGAGGCCGAGGCGACGCGCATCACCGAGACGGCCAGGATCGACGCCGCCATCGCCGTCGCACAGAAGAGCGAGGCCGAGTCGCAAGCCAAGGCCAAGGCGGAAGAAGCCAAGGCCGCGGCTGTCACGGCCGAGGAACAGGTCGCGACCGCACGCGCCGTCGAGATCGCCGAACGCGCCAAGAAGATCGCCGTCATCGACGCTCGCAAGGATGCCGAGCAGGCCGCGACCGGGATCACGGTCAAGGCCGAGGCCGAACGGGAAGCCGCCGAGAACCTCGCAGCGGCCATGCTGACCCAGGCGCAGGCCGAGGCCGATGCCGCCAAGTTCCGTGCCGGCGGCATCATCGAGCTCGGCGAGGCGGAAGCGAAGCGCGAGCGCGCGCTCAACGAGGCTCGCAATTCCCTCTCGCCGCAAATGGTCGATTTCGAGCTGACGAAGCAGCGGATCGCCGTCATTCCCGAAGCTCTCGCGCAGGCAATGAAGCCGATCGAGAAGATCTCCGATATCAAGATCTTCAGCGCCGGCGGCCTGCTCGGTGCCATGGGCGCAGGGAGCGCAGGACCTGTCGGCTCCGCGGGCCCGATCGCGGATCTCAGCAGCCAGCTTCTCAGCTACGGCGCGCAAAAGCCGATCGTCGATGCGATCCTGGCCCAGGCCGGCTTCGCAGGAGACGATCCCGTCCATGCCTTGCTCAACGGAACGCAGCGCCAAATCGCGCTTCCGACGACCGAAACCGGCGCGGCGTAAGCGAGCGAGCGCCGCGCGATATCAGGCGCGGCGCTCTCAAGCACCGCTTGGTCCCATGGGTTGAGGGCCAGAAAGCAGGCCGGGCGAAGGTTCCAGTGTGGACCGCCCCGTCGTCAGAGGCCAGAAGACTGATCGATAAGCGTCAACCGGGGGATTTTGGTCCCCCGGCCGATGATGGCGCCGGGGGCGATGACCGCGTTCGCGCCGATCCGCACGTGATCCCCGACGAGCGCCCCGAACTTGTCGACGCCGGGCTCCACGACCTGCCCATCGAAGACAAGGCGGATGGCCTTCTCCTCCCATTCGTTGCGATGGTTCGCAATGATGGCACCGGCTTCGAGATTAACGTCCGCGCCCAGGATCGAGTCGCCGACGAAGTTGAAATGCGCGAGCTTCGATCCCTTGAACATGAAGCTCGACTTGAGCTCGCATCCGGGCCCGATGATGCAGTTCTCGTCGAGGAACACGCCGCCACGCAGATAGGCCCCGGCCGCCAGGAAGCAGCCCGGCCCGATAATCGCGGGCCCCTTCAGGACAGCCCCGCTCTCGATGGTCACGGTCCGGTGCACGGCGATGTCGCCCTCGCGCCTGTAACCGTCATCAAGATAGTGGAGCGTCGCCCCGACCAGTTGCACGGCCCTCTGGGTTACCTGCCAGGCGCAATGATCGCCCCGCCCGAATGGCGAGTCCGGCCAAGACGTGACGAATTGTGCGATCCGCAGATCGGCAGACATGGCGCCTCCTCACTCTCCATGGGCATGAGACGCGATGTCAGCGCCGGTCGTCAGTTGATAGTCGCGTCTGTCTCGCCTTCAAGTCGGGATAGCGCCCACAGCGTTGAATTGCAGTCTGTTCGGCAGGAGCTTGGCGAGATGCTGCCCGTCAAAGCGACGCGGTTGGTGACGCCTCGACCGTCGTCGTCGATGCTCCGGGTCTCCTGAACGTTGCGCGTGCCGCATCGACGTCAGCGCGGATGACGCAATCTTCGCTGTGATCGTTCACGAGGCCCATCGCCTGCATGAAGGCGTACACCGTCGTCGGCCCGACGAACTGCCAGCCGCGCTTCTTGAGAGCCTTCGATAATACAACCGACTCCGGCGAGGTGGATCTGGTCTGCGCTTCGCCCGGCAGCGCTTGGCCGAGATCGAAGCTCCAGACCCACGCTGCCAGGGAGCCGAACTCGCGAACGATCTCTTCGGCCCGCTGCGCGTTGTTGATGACGGCTTCAATCTTGCCGCGATGGCGGACGATGCCTTCGTCCGCGAGCAACCGCTGGACATCCCCCGCATCGAAGCGGGCGACACGGGCGATATCGAAGCCGTGGAACGCCCGCCGGAAATTCTCGCGCTTGGCGAGGATGGTGCGCCAGCTCAGGCCCGACTGGAAGGCTTCGAGGCTCAGCTTCTCGAAAAGGCGATTATCGCTACTGACGGGAAAGCCCCACTCCTTGTCATGGTAGGACAGAAACTCCGGAGCCGCGGCACACCATCGGCAACGCAGGCGGCCATCCGGCCCCGGGATCGTGGTCCCGCTCATGGCAGATCCTTCAGGAAGGCGAGCCGGTCATCGGTCCGGCCGGGCGCGATCTCATGCAGTTCGATGCGGACAACATCCTCCGCGACGAACGGGTCCTCGGCGAGGCGTGCCATCAACTCATCCCGCATCATGCCCTGCGCCAGGATGGCACCGCCGCCCCCGGGCTTCAGGCTGCCGGCGAGCAGAAACGCGCCGTCGTCGAAGCCCTTCTTCAGCCAGGCGTTGTGGCCGTCCATCAAGCGGGCCGCGCTGGGCCTGTTGGTCGACAATCGGAGCAGGACTAAGAACATCGGCTTGCCTCGCGAAAGTGGCGCGCAGCTTGCCGCCGAGCGCGCCGAATGATGTGGGTTGGAATGGCGGACTTCCCGGGAAGTCCACCCTATGCGCTCACGGAAGAAGCGCTGCCTCTCGCATCGGGAGGCCGGGCCAGGCTCGCGCTGACCCATTCACGCATGAGCTGGACTTCCCGCGCGGCGAACTCCGTGTCGTGGAAGGCGTTGAGCAGCGTGGCGACTCCTTGGCTACGCATCAGCAGATGCATCGCCAACCGGTCGGCATCCGCCTCCTCGCAGCCTGCCGCGCGGAACTGCCGGGCGAGCCAGGTCCGGAAGATGGTGAAGAGTTTGTTCGCCTCGCTCCGCGCAGCATGGTTCAGCTTGGCCAACTCGCTCGTCAGCGTGCCGATGGGGCAGCCGTAATGCATGATCTTCGCGCCATTGACGGTGAGGATCTCGACGAAACTCAGGATGCGTTCCTCGGGCGTCGCGCCGCCGATCTCCCATCGCTGCATCATCGCCATCCTGTCCGCGATCCGCTTCTCGATCACGGAATCCAGGATCTCATCCTTGGTCTTGAAGTGATGATAGAAATTGCCGCGCGAAATCCCGACCGCATCCGCGATATGCGCGAAAGACGTGTGGTCGAAGCCTTGCCTGTAGAAGAGATCATCTGCGGCGGCGACGATTTCCTGGCGTGTCGTGGTCCGGCTCATCGCATCTCTCCGCAGGGCGGCATCGACCATGTCAGGCGGCGGCACGCTCGCCGAAAATGAAGGGATAATCGGCGTATCCGGTCGCATCGCCGCCGTAGTCACCAACATCAAAGCCCTCCGATCTACCTAGGACGACCGCCCTAATTCGCTTCTAGGGCAATCGTCCTACTTTGTCGAGTGGCCAGCTCCCCGGGGAACTGGCTCCCGAGGCAGCGTATGGGGGACATTCGCGAACGCTGAAGGCGGAGTCCAAGAAGGGCTGGAACGCTGGCACTGCTCCCGGCTAGGATCGCACTCGGACCCCATCCGCTGCGCCCGCTGGCCGAAACATGCTCAAGCTCGACCATCTCTCCGTGATTGCGCCGACCCTGGACGAAGGGGTTTCCCACGTTCGGAGCTGCCTCGATCTCGATGTCCCCTTCGGACAACGCCATGGCTTTATGGGCACCCATAACCACCTGCTCCAGCTTGGCGGTACCGTCTATCTGGAGATCGTCGCGCTTGACCCCGATGCCGAAGGGCCAGGTCGTGCACGCTGGTTCGGCCTCGATGATAGCAGTGCCGTGAAGGCCGATTGGGATGCCGGGCGCCGCCTGCGCGGCTGGGTCGCGCGGACGGATACGATCGACCTTGTCCTGCGAGGCCGCGAAGGCATCTTCGGACGAAAGGTCTCGCTGCCATGGTCCGACCCTTCCTTTGACTTCGCCATCCCCGATGACGGCGCCCTGCCCTTCGACGGAGCCGCCCCCTCCATCATCGACAGGCGCGGCAAGCCGCGGGCGATGGCTGCGATCGCGGATCTGGGTGCGCGGCTGCGCGCGTTCACGCTTCAACACCGTGACGCGGCGGCGCTCTCGGCGCTCTATCGCGAACTCGGGATCGACCGCCCCCCTGTCATCGTACCGGGCGATGATCTGCGCTATCGCGCGCTGATCGAAACGCCGGCCGGCGTCAAGGAGCTGTCCTGAGCGACCCGAAGGCCCGCTCCATGGGACGGGGGGCTTCACCGCCCGGAGAACGGCCACCGTCTGCTCGCCACCAAGCGCTTGGAAACAGCAGACGATGCCGAGGCGGTGACGCCCGTTCGCCGGAATGTGGAAGCCACTTGCGCCTTCCACCTGATCCGGGGCTCCGCTACTCCAGCGAAGCAAGCTCCTTCAGCCCTTGAGCTTCGTCCAGCGCGCATTTGCCTTCGATGACGCCACCGCGGCCTCGATGAAGGCCATGCCCTGAAGCCCGTCGTCCAGCGTCGGGACCATGCAGTCGCCGGGGATGGGCTCTCCGGCCTGACGCGCCCGGATGGCGGCGGCGGCCTCCCGGTAGATCGTGGCGAAGGCTTCGAGATAGCCTTCGGGATGCCCGGCCGGGATGCGGGTGACGCGGGCTGCTGCCGCATTGGCGCCGCCGGAGCCGCGCGTGACGATGCGCGGGGGCTGGCCGAAGGACGACCACTTGAGCTGATCGGGCTGTTCCTGCGCCCATTCGAGCCCGCCCTTGTCGCCAAAGATCCGCAGGCGCAGGCCGTTCTCGTTGCCGGGCGCGACCTGGCACGCCCAGAGGCTGCCGCGCGCGCCGTTCTCGTAGCGCAGCATGATCTGGACATTGTCGTCGAGGCGCCGACCGGCCACGAAACTGGTGAGTTCGGCCGAGATCTCCGTCACCGCAAGCCCCGAGACGAAGCCGGCCAGGTGAAAGGCATGCGTGCCGATATCGCCGACTGACCCGCCCGCGCCGGAGCGCGCTGGGTCCGTACGCCATTCCGCCTGTTTCTGGCCGGTCTGCTCGAGCGGCTCAGTGAGCCATTCCTGCGGGTACTCGACCTGGACGACCCGGACTCGGCCGATCTCGCCGGCTGCGACCATGGCCCGGGCATGGCGAACCATGGCGTAGCCGGAGTAGTTATAGGTGACCGCGAAGACCACGCCCGCGCGTTCCGCCGCCGCCTTCAGGCTTCGCGCCTGCTTCAGGCTCGTCGCCAGCGGCTTGTCGCAGATCACATGGATGCCGCGCTTCAGGAAGGCGAGCGCGGCCGGCGCATGCATGTGGTTCGGCGTGACGATGGCCACCGCCTCGATGCCGTCACGACGCCGCGCTTCCGCCCGCGCCATCGCCTCGAAATCGGCATAGACCCGTGCCGGATCGAGACCGAGTGCAAGGCCCGAGCGCTGGGCCTTCTCGGGCGTGGAGGAGAGCGCGCCGGCGAGAAGCTCGTATTCGCCATCGAGACGCGCCGCCATGCGGTGCACCACGCCGATGAAGGCGCCCTCGCCGCCGCCAACCATGCCGAGCCGGATGCGCGCATTCATCGGGTGAGCCCCAGGAGTTTGCCGTTGGTCGCACTGTCGGCGCCGCTCGCAGCGAAATCGTCGAAGGCCCGTTCGGCCCTGCGGATCATATGGCTGCGGACGAACGCCGCTCCCTCGGCTGCACCCTGTTCAGGGTGCTTCAGGGCGCATTCCCATTCGACGACAGCCCAGCCCCGATAATTGTACTGGGTCAGCTTCGAGAAAATGCCGGCGAAATCGACATGCCCGTCGCCCGGCGAGCGAAAGCGACCGGGCCGCTCGACCCAACCCTGATAGCCGCCATAGACGCCGGAACGACCGGTCGGGTTCAGTTCGGCATCCTTGACGTGAAAGGCGCGGATGCGCGCGTGGTAGATGTCGATGAAGGCGAGATAATCGAGCGCCTGCAGCAGGAAATGCGAGGGATCGTAGAGGATGCTCGCGCGCGGATGTTCACCTACGGCCTCAAGAAACCGCTCGAAGCTGATGCCATCATGAAGATCTTCGCCGGGATGGATTTCATAGGCGAGATCGACGCCGGCCTCGTCGAAGGCGTCGAGAATGGGCCTCCAGCGCCGGCCCAGCTCCGAGAAAGCTTCCTCGATGAGGCCCGACGGCCGCTGCGGCCACGGATAGACATAGGGCCAGGCCAATGCACCGGAGAAGGTGGCATGCGTGGCGAGGCCGAGGTTCTGCGATGCCTTGGCCGCGAGTTTGAGCTGTTCCACCGCCCAGGCCTGCCGCTCGGCCGGCTTGCCGCGCAAGGCAGGGGGCGCAAAGCCGTCGAAGAGCAGGTCATAGGCCGGATGCACGGCGACCAACTGGCCCTGGAGATGGGTCGATAGCTCGGACACCTGAAGGCCATGGCGATCGAGCCTGGCGGCGACGTCCTCGCAATAGGATTTCGACTGCGCCGCCTGCGCGAGATCGAACAGCGCCGGGTCGTTGGTCGGAATCTGGACGCCGACATAGCCATGCCCGGCCGCCCAGCCGGCAAGGCCATCGAGACTGTCGAAGGGCGCCGTCGGGCCGACGAACTGGGCGAGGAACAGGGCTGGACCTTTCATCGTCTCATTCCTTCGTTCTCGGGTTGGGGTGCGGGTGCTGTCGCACGGGAGCGGTGGAACCGCGCACGACGAGGCGCGTCTCCATCACCAGATTGGCGGCGGCCGGCTCCTTGCCGAGGAGACCGATCATGCGCGCCATTGCCTGCCGCCCGATATCGAAACGCGGCTGGTGGATGGTGGTCAGGGGCGGCACGAAGGCGTCGGCGAGCACGATGTCGTCGAAGCCGACGACCGAGACGTCGCCGGGGACCGAAAGCCCGCAGGCGCGCAATTCGCTGATCGCACCGAACGCCATCTGGTCGCTGGCCGCAAACAGCGCCGTGAAGCTCGTGCCGGTCTCATTGAGACGGCGCACGGCCTTGCGGCCGGCGTCCAGGCTGAAATCGCCCTCGACGATCAACGCCTCATCGGCCGTGATACCTGCCGCGGCGAGACCGCTGCGATACCCTGCCAGCCGGTCGACGGCGAGCCGCTCCGGCAGCGGCCCGGTGATATGGGCGATGCGGCGGTGGCCGAGCTCGAGCAGGTGCTCGACGGCCTGCCGGGCCGCCGCGATGTTGTCGATCGAGACGGTCGGCAGGACGAGCTCGGGAAAGGTCTCGAGCGCGATGACGATCGGCGGCAACCGCGACAGCTCCGTCTTCAAGGCCTCCGGGAAACGGCCGACCATCAGGATGAGCCCGTCGGCATGGCGCGCGCGCACCATGTCGACATAGTGGGTGATGCGCTCGTCATCATCGCGCGCATCGCCCATCAGCACCTTGTAGCCGGCCCGCATGGCCGCCTCTTCGACGCCCTTGTAGATCTCCAGGTAGAACGGGTTCGAGATGTCGCGCACCAGCAGGATGACCGTGCGGGTCGCGCGGCTCCTGAGATTGCGCGCCTGGGAATTCGGAACGAAACCCGTCGCCGCCACGGCCTCGAGCACGCGTCGCCGCGTCTCCGGCTGCACCTTGTCGGGGCGCTGCAGCGCGCGCGAGACGGTCGCCGTCGAGACGCCGGCGAGTTCCGCGACCGTGGCAATGGTGGGCACGCTCATCGTCAGACCCGCAGCCGGGCCTGGCGGCCATAGAGCAGCATCAGCACCAGGAGCGTCAGGCCGAAGATCATCTGACGGCCATAGGTTTCAAGCTGCAAGGTCGTCAGCACGCTCTGCAGCAGCACGAGCGCAAGTGCGCCCAGGACAGTGCCGAGATAGCCGCCGGCCCCGCCTGCGAGCGAGGTGCCGCCGATGACCACCGCAATGATCGAGGTCAGGACGTACTGGTCGCCGACGCTGATGAAGGAGCTGCCGGTGTAGCCGATGACGCAGACCCCCGCGAGGCCGGCGAACAGGCCGGAAAAGCCGTAGAGCAGGCAACGGATGCGCGCGACCGGAAGCCCGACGAGCATGGCAGCGCGCTCATTGGCCCCGATCGCGTAGACGCCAAGCCCGAAGGCCGTGCAGCGCAGGACGAAGCCGAGTGCCAGCGCGATGACGGCCCAGACCAGGAGGATGCCGGGCAGCCCGAACAGCAACGGGCGATTGACGAAGGCCATCAGGGCGGGCGCGGCATTGCCGGACGGCACGCCCTGCGAATAGACGACGAGGCCGCCCTGGATGATCGCGGTCATGCCGAGCGTCATGACCAGCGGCGGAATCCGGATCACGGTGACGCCAAGCCCGTTGACCAGCCCGATGGCAAAGGTCACGGCGCAGGCGGCCAGCACCGCCGGCAGGATGGCGGCGTCCTGTCCGGCCATGACGTTGCCGGCGATGACCGCACCGAGCGAGACCATCGGACCGACCGAGAGATCGATGCCTTCGCGCCCGCCGAGAATGACGAGGTTCTGCCCGGCCGCGACGATGCCGAGGATCGCCGCCACCGTCGTCAGGCGGACGATCTGGTCGCCCTGGGCAAAGCCCGGCGACAGCGCTTCGCCGATGGCGAGCAAGAGCGCGATCGCCCCTGCGGCGAGCGTCAGCGGATTGGTGAGAAGGGCCCGCGCCGTCATCGCCGCGTCACCAGCACGCCGCCGGCCAGCGCCGCGAGCACGATGACGCCCTGGACCAAGGTCTGCCAGGCGAAAGGCAGGCCGGCGAAGAAGATGACATTGCCGATCATGCCGAGCACCAGCGCGCCGAGCACCGAACCGACCGGGCTGCCCGAGCCGCCGGAGAGCGCCGTGCCGCCGAGCACGACGGCCGAAATCGACGAGAGCGCGAGGCTCTGTCCGAGCAGGGGATCGCCGCTCGCCGTCTCGCCGGTCAGGCACAGGGCCGCGAATCCGGCAAAGAGGCCTGACAGGACAAAGGCGCCGATGCGGATGCGCTCCAGCCTGAGACCGGTCTGAAAGGCACCGACACGACTGCCGCCGACGGCAAGCAGATGCGCCGCGAAGGGCCGGCGGGCGAAGACGAGCGTAAAGGCGAGACCGGCCAGCAGGATCCAGAGGACGACCGGCAGCCCGAGCAGCGTCGCGCCATAGCTACGCCAGAACCGTTCCGGAACCGGCAAGCCCGCCTGCGGCAGCACGAAAAGTGCCGCGCCCGCGAAGACGATACCGGTCGCGAAGGTGGTGACGATGGCCTGGAGCCGGAGCAGCGCGACGAGCAGGCCGTTGAGAAGCCCGCAGAGCAGCGCGGTCGCGAGCCCCGCCAGCATGCCGGCAAGGATGGCCGCCATCCCCTCGCCTCCGATCGCCGCGATGACGCTGACCGTCACCACATTGACGAGCGCGGCCATGGCGCCGACGGAAAGATCGATATCGCCGCTGAGCACGACATAGGTCTGGCCGATGGCGACAAGCGCCAGCGGCAGGAATGTCGTGAGGTTCGATTGCAGCACCGCAGGCTGGACGAAGGACGGCTGGAACGCCGTGTTGACCAGGACGAGAACGATCAGCGCGGCGAGCGTCAGCATCCAGGGGCGGCTGCGGATCAGAGCCGTGCTCATGCCACCTCTCCATAGGAGGCGCGCGTCAGGTGGAAGGGATCCAGCGTGTTCTCCGCGAGCTCGGCCACGATCCGCCCGGCATTGAAGACGGCGACGCGATCGCACCATTCCAGCAGCTCGGCATCTTCGGAGGAGTAGATCAGGATGCTCGCGCCTTCATCGGCGAGCTGCCGCATGATCGCCAGCAGATCGGCCTTGGCAGAAAGATCGATGCCCTTGGTCGGATCGTCGAGCAGGATGACGCGCGGCCCCGTCGCGAGCCAGCGGGCGATGAAGACCTTTTGCTGGTTGCCGCCCGACAGCGTGCCGATCGCTGCGGCGAGGCTCGCATATTTCGTCCTGAGGCTGTCGGCATGCTGCGTCGCGCGCGGCACGAGCGCGCTGCGTCGGACGAGCGCCCGCTTCTCGCGGACAAGGACGGCGGCGATCAGGTTCTCGAAGATCGAGCGGCCGCTGAGGGCGGCGTCGCGACCGCGGTCACCGGAGACATAGGCGAGGCCGCGGCGGATGGCATCGGCCGGCCGGGCCGGCATGAAGGGCTCGCCCGCCAGCGTGACCGCCCCGGAGGAAAACGGCAGGACGCCGAACAGCCCTTGCAGGAAGGCCGACTGCCCCTGCCCCTGCAGCCCGCCGAGACCGATGATCTCGCCCGGCGCCACCCTGAGCGAGACATCGCGCAGGCGTGGGTTCGAGACATGCGCCACGACCAGCCCGGCCTCCGCCTGCACCGCAGGCGGGCGCCGCCCGGCAGCGGGGCGAAGCTTCGTCTCGCCGACCATGTGCCGCACGACCGTGTCGCGATCAGTCTCGGCCGATGCGAGCTCGGCAACCGTCGCCCCGCCGCGCATCACCGTGATCCTGTCGGCGACGGCAAAAACCTCGTCGAGACGGTGCGAGATCATCAGGGTCGAGACCCCCTCGCTCTTGCGCCGGCGCAGGATCTCGAAGAGCCGCTCGGCCTGCCGCCCGTCGAGCGCGGCCGTCGCCTCGTCCAGGATCAGGAGGCGGGGCTCGCGGGCAAGCACCTTCAGGATCTCGACGATCTGGCGCAGATCCGGCGTCAGATCGGCAATCAGCGCCTCGGGTGTCAGTTCCGGCCCCGCGACGCCGTCGAAGAGCGCGATGAGTTCGCGCGCCCTCGCCCGCAGGCTGCGGCGGTCGATGAAGCCCAGCCGCGTGCGCGGCTCATGGCCGAGGCCGAGATTGGCCTCGACGCTGAGCTGCGGGATCAGGCTGAGCTCCTGGTAGAACAGCGCGATGCCGGCCCGTTCCGCATCGCGCGGGCCGCGGAAACGCCGCGGCTCGGCATCGATCGCAATGGTGCCCGCATCAGGCGCGACGGCGCCTGCCACGGTCTTGCACAGGGTGCTCTTGCCGCAGCCATTGGCGCCGAGAAGGGCGTGGATCTCGCCCGCCTCGACCCTGAGCCGCCCGTCGGAGAGAGCGACGACGGCGCCAAAGCGCTTGCCGACGCCCCGGGCCTCGAGGAGAGCCATGGCTATTTGAAATACTGCTGGGCCTCGTCGGGCGTCACGACCGCGGTGACCGACCAGTAGCCGGGCTTGCCATCCGCCTGCTTCAGGGCCGCCGGCAGGCTGGCATTGTCGACGAACGGGATCGGGATGTAGATGGCGTTGCCATACTGCCCCTTGAACACCCCGTCCTTGAACTCCTTGCCCATCAGGCGCAGCACCGCGACGTTGAGCGCCGAGGCCATGACGCCGGGCGGATTGACCGAGGCGCCGGAGTTCAGCTTCTGCTCGGACCACCGCGTCAGAAAATCCTTGCGGATCTCGCCGGTCGCAGCGGTCTGGTCCTTCTTGCCGGCGGCATCGATCGCGCGCCAGGCGCCATCCGCCATGCCGTCCTGCACCCAGACGCCGTTGAGCGCCGGATAGGTCGCGAGCAGGTTCTGCATCGCCTGCTGGCCCTTGGCCTGGTCCCAGTCGGCATTGGCCTGGTTCAGGACCTTGATGTCGGGATGCTTGGCGAAGACCTCGCGATAGCCCGCGACCCGCATCTCGTTGGCAGGATGGCCGGCGATGCCGTTGATGGTGACGATATTGCCCTTGCCATTGAGTGCCTTGGCCAGCCACTCCGCCGATTTCACCGCCCAGTCCTTCTGGTCGATGCCGACATAGATCGCGTCCTTGGACGAGACCTCGGCATCGGTGGACACGACGAGGATGTTGCGCGCCTTGGCCTGGGCGAAGACCGGGTCGAAGGCGGTCGGGCTGTTCGGGTTGATGATGATGGCGTTGACGCCCTGGTTCACGAAGTTGCGGACATGGCCGATCTGGCCTTGCACGTCCACGGTCGAGCTCTGGACCACGACTTCGACATTGACGCCCTTCGCCTTCCAGGCGGCGGCAGCGGCCTGGGCCTCCTCGATCATCTGCGTGCGCCATTCGCTGCCGACCCAACCGTTCGACAGCCCGATCTTGTAGGATTGTTGTGCGCTCGCTGCGCCGCTCATCGCGAGCACGGCGGCAGCCGTCAGAAGTCCCCTGCGGGTTGTGATGCCGTTGACCATCGTTTCCTCCCTTGTCCCGTATTAATCGGGACTACGGGCAGGATGTAATCGATTGCATCGAGCGTCAATACGCCAAATGGCTGGTTCGATTTACCTCATGGCGTCCTGGGATCAGAGGTGCGCCGTGAGGCGGCAAGGCGGCAAGGCGGCGATCAGCGCGGACTGCAACGAAGCAAGGGGCGCCCGAGGGCACCCCTTGCCGAAGGTCTGGCAGGTTTCGTCCGGTCAGAATTTGACGGCGAGACTGCCCTTGACGGTCTGCTTGATCGCATGGGCGCTGTACTGGCCGCCATAGGACAGGCTGAGCGTCGCATTGCGCGCCACGGCGAGGTCGAGCCCGGCATCGAGCACAGCCGCATTCTTCGCGATCGGGATACCCGTGATGCTGAAGGGGCTGCCGCCGGCGAATGACAGGAGCGAGGCTGGCGTGACATCGCCGAAGGCGTGCCGCCAGGCGAGCGCCCCGCGCAATTCCAGCGCCATGCCCTTCACGGTCACATTCGTCGATGCCCGCATGCCCAGCGTCGTGAAGGCGGTGCTCATGTCGGAGCTGCGGCCGGCGAGAGCCGCCGTGCCGCCCCGCTCGGTGAAGCCGTCGCTTTGCAGGTTGACATAGGCGAGGCCGGCAAAGGGCTCGAGCGCGACGCGCCCGGCATCGATGCGATAACCCAGTTCGCCGAAGACCTGTGCGGTCGCGGCGTTGTAGTCGCTCCTCAGCCGGTCGGAGAAACCGGTGAAGGAGACGGCGCGATCGATCGACAGGTCGTGCCAGCTATAGGCGGCGCCGGCGCGCAGTCCGAAAGCGCCCCACTGGCCGCCGCCATAGAGACCGAGATGGTAGTTGTCGCTGTTGCCAGAGGAAATCCGCCCCTTCGCCTCGAAGGTCGAACGGCTGTAGCCGCTGTAGAGACCGACGCGCCAGGTGTCGAAGACCGAGGCATCGGCGCCGAGCAGGAAGCCGCCGCTCGACCGCGACAGTTTCGACACGCCGCCCTGCGCCTCATTGCGTCCCCAGGAGCCGAAGCCCTGGCCCCAGACCGCGAAACGATCGTTGGGGACGAGCCGCGGCATCGGTCCGGTGACGGGCGCTGCCATATCGGCCGCGAAGCCATAGGTCATGACCGGTTGCTGCGAAGCCGCGACGGTCCCGAACGCCGACCTCAGGCGATCGATCGCCGTTCCGCGCACGACAGTGCTCTCCTCGACCAGGATGCCTTGCGCGGAGGCGTGCACCTCGCCTGACAGGGCGTCAAAAGCCTGGCGCGCCGAGGGGGCATCGAGCTTGACGATGGCATCATAGACCGGATTGCCGGTGCCGAGCTGCTCGCCTGCCAAGCCCAGGCTCGTCTGGTTGCGTGTCTGGCCGACGCTGCCGAACGAGACGTCGTTGCGTGCAATCGTCAGGAAGGTCTGCGAGGCATCATAGCTCAGGCCCGACGTCAGGAAGGCGAAATTGCTCGTCACCGAGGTGAACTGGCCGGACACGCCGCCAGCTGCATCGAAGAGCTTGAAGCGCACCGACGGCGGCATCGCGCCTGAGATCGCGGCGATCGCGAGCGTCGCGCCGGACACCGTGATGGTGCCGGTCGAGATGATCTGGTCCGACTGGCCGGCGCCATTCACCTCGACCTGATAGATCGAGCCCGGAGCGAAGCTCACGTTGCCGTTGACGGTCAAGGTGCCGATCGAGTTCCCCGGGGCGACAATGCCCCCGGCGAGCACGTTCAGGCGGCCGATCGTGCCATTGCCGCCAAGCGTCGCGCCGCTTTCGACGGTCACGGCGGAACTGGCGAGCGAACCGTTCACGGCCAGGCGCCCGGCGGCGATCGTCGTGGGCCCCGACAGCGTGCTGGTGCCGGTCAGGTTGAGCGAGCCCGTACCCGTCTTGGTGAAGCGGCCATTGCCGTTGATGGCGTTGGCGAATTGCGCGTCGCTGTTCTGGTCGATCACCAGGGCGGCGTTGTTCAGGATCGCGCCGCTGCCAAAGCTGGCCGCACTGCCGCGCAGCGTGCCGGCCGCGATCGTCGTACCGCCGGAATAGCTGTTGACGCCGGTCAGGTTGAGCGTGCCGGTTCCGAGCTGCTTCAGCGCTCCCGTCCCCGAAATCTCGCCGGAGAAGGCGATCAGGTCGGATCGGTTGAAGGCCAGCGTGCCGCTATTGGCGACGTTGCCGCTGATCGCACCTGTCGTGCCGCCATTGCCGATCTGCAAGGCGCCGGCGCTGATCGTGGTGCCGCCCGTATAGCTATTGGTGCCCGTCAGCGTCAGCGTGCCCGCGCCCATCTGCGTCAACGCGCCCGACCCGGATATGGCCCCCGAGAAAATCGGGTCATCCGAACGATTGAAGGCAATCCGGCTGTTGTTGACGACCGTGCCGGTGATCTCCCCGGTCGTGCCGCCGGCGCCGACCTGCAAGGTGCCGGCCGAGATCGTCGTGCCGCCGGTATAGGTGTTCGCGCCGGTCAGGATGAGCGTGCCCGCGCCCTGCTTGGTGAACCCGCCGGTGCCGCCGAGAGTCTGGCTCAGAGTGAAGCTGTTGGCCGCATCCGCGATGTCGAAGCCGCCGCCATTGCTGTCCCAGCTCACCGCCCGGCTGGTCGAGGTGAAGCTCGTGCCGGTCACGCGCAGCACGCCGCCATTGAAGACCAGGCCACTCGTAGCGTGGCCGAGATTGCTGTCGGACGAGACCGAAAGCGTGCCCGCGTTCAGCAGCGTGTTGCCGGTGTAGCTGTTGGTGCCGGAGAGGACGAGCGTGCCAAGATCGGTCTTCACCAGCTCGCTCGCACCGGTCAGGTTCGACGCGATGGTGGCGACATAGGAGGCGCCGCCCGAAGTGCCGTCGCCGACACGGATGATCGCCTGCGCGCCGCTGAGGGTGACCGTGCCGCCTTCGATCCTGTAGCCGTCCGCGGCGAACTGCAGGCCCGTTGCCGAGACCGCGCCAGGGCCGGTGTCGACCGTGACGATGCCGCTCGTGCCCTGGAAGACCATGAAGCCCGGGGCCGGCGCCGCCGGGCCGTTGATGTTGCCGTCCTGGCCGGTCCAGTTGCCGCTCGTCGCGCTCCAGATTCCGGCGCCGCCATCGATTGCGCCGTTATTGGCGTTGCCCGCCGTGCGGCCATCCCAGAACTTCAGGGTGAGGCCGTTGCTGTTGACCAGATTGACCTGGCGCGCGACGGAGGTCTGCACCGAGAGATCGCCCGCGGACACGCCGCCCGGCAGCGTGCCCAGCGCCAGGCCGCCATTCGTCAACGCACCGCCATAGTTGAACAGGCGATAGATGCCGCCGCCGAAGCCGCCGGCATTCGCGATGTTGAGCGTGCCGGCCAGCGTGAGATTGCCGGTCACGTCGACGCGATCGCTGCCGCTCGCGGTCGGGAGGTTGGGCAGGCCGAGATCGAAATCGAGCTGCGAACCCGAGGACAATGTCAGCGCGCCGACGTTCAGCACGCCCGTGGTCAGTGTGCCGGGATTGGCGCCTGGCGCCAGGCGGGCACCGCTGGCGATGGTGACCGCGCCGGCGATCGAGCTGCCGCCGGCCAGCGTCGCCCCGCTCTGCACCGAGACCGCGGTGTTGCCGAGCGAGCCCGACACCTCCAGCGTGCCGCCGCTGACCGTGGTCGCGCCGGTATAGGTGCTGGCGCCCGAGAGTTTGGTGACGCCCGTGCCGCCGGTACCCCCGGTCGTTTCGAAACTGCCGGCGCCGCTGATGGCGCCGCTGATCGTGATCGCGTTGTTCTTGTCGATCACGAGCGCACCGGCATTGGCGATATCGCCGGTGCCGAGTGAGCCCTGCGCACCGCCGCTGCCGACCTGCAGGATGCCGGCCTCGATCACCGTGCCGCCACTATAGGTCATGCCGTCGCCGAGGATCGTCGTGCCGCTGCCGCGCTGGGCGAAGCGCCCGGCGCCGCTGACGGCGTTGGGCGGCGCATAGGTGTCGGAGCGCTTGACCGCGAATTCGGCTCCGGCCGCAACCGCGACCGAGCCCGCGATCGAGCCTGACGCAAGGCCGTTGCCGATCTGCAGCGCGCCGGCATTGACGGTGGTGCCGCCCGTATAGGTGTTTGCGCCGATAAAGATCGTCCGGCCGGTGCCGTTCTGCTCGACCACGCCTACGCCGGCGCCGTCGGAAATCACCTTGTCGAAGATGTATTCGTTCGTGCGGTGGAAGGCGAGGACGCCGCTACTGCTGACATCGGTCGCAAGCGCGCCAGCCGTTCCGGCATTGCCGATCTGCAGCGTGCCGGCGGCGATCGTCGTGCTGCCGGTAAAGGTGTTGTCGCCCGCCAGGGTCAGGCGGCCCGTGCCCGTCTTGGTCAGCGAGCCCGCGCCGCTGATGACGCCGGCAAAGATCGAATCGGTGGTCGTGCCCGCGCTGAGCGCCCCGCCCGAACCGAGCTTGACCTCACCTGCATCGCTGAGTGCGCCGATGCCTTGCGAGAAGCCGCCAAGGTCGAAGGACGCTCCCGAGGAGACCGAGACATCGCTGCTCGCGTTCAACCGGTTGTTGCCGCCGAGCAGCAAGGTGCCGGCGACGATGGAGGTCGGGCCGGAATAAGTGCTGGCGCCGGTCAAGGTCAGCGTGTTGCTGCCAAGCTTGCGGAGCACGCCATTGCCGGAGATCACGCCGGCAAAGCTGGCAGCGTTCAGGTTGTCGAATTCGAGCACGCCGTTATTGGTGATAGCGCCGCCGATCGAACCATCATTCGTGCCGTCATTGCCGATCTGCAGCGCGCCGAAGGTGTTGATGGTCGTGCCACCGGAAAAGGTATTCACCGCCGTCAGCGTCAGGTAGCCGGCGCCGGCCTGGGTCAGCGAGCCGCTGCCGCTGATCACGCCGGCATAGCTGTATTGGCCGATGCGCCGGAAGATCAGCGCGGCATTATTGAGGATGTTTCCGTGAACTGCGCCGGTCGTGTCGTTGTCGCCGACTTGCAGGGCGCCGGCGCTGATCGTCGTGCCGCCGGTATGGCTGGCCGCGCCTTTCAGGATCAGCGTGCCCGCCCCGCTCTTGGTGAGCACGCCCGTGCCGGAGATATTGCCCGCCAAGGTCAGGCTGCCGGTGCGGTCGACGGCGAGCGCGGCGTTGTTGACGACATTGCCGACGAGCGAGCCGGTGCCGCCGCCATCGCCGATCTGCAATGTGCCGCCGCTAATCGTCGTGCCGGCCGTATAGGTGTTCGCCCCCGTCAGGATGAGCGTGCCGGCGCCCAGCTTCGCAAGTGAGCCGCCGCCGGCGATGACGCCTTCGAAGGTCCCTGAAATGGCGCCCGTGCTCAGCACGCCCCCGGTGCCGGTTTCAACCGTGCCGGCCCCGGTGAGCATGCGAACGCTCTGACCGTGTCCGTTGAGATCGAACACCGCGCCCGAAGCGATCGTCACGTTGCCATTGCCGTTCAGGCTGCCGCCCGCCCCCAGCTTCAGCGTACCGCCGCTGATCGTCGTGCCGCCGCTGTACTCTTTCGCGCTGGTGAATGTCAGGACGCCCGCGCTCGACTTGGTCAGACTGCCGGAGCCGTAGATGCGGGCTCCATGGCTCGCAGCGTTCACATTGTTGAAGACCAGGGCCGCGTTGACGAAAATATCCCCGCTGATCGAGCCATCCGTGTTGCCGTCGCCAATCTGCAGAGTGCCCGCGTTGAGCGAGGTCAGGCCGGTAAAGCTGTTGCTTCCGGTCAGGGTCAGCGTGCCATTGCCGGTCTTGGTCAAGGCGCCCGATCCGGAAATGTTGCCGGCGAAGGTGTAATCATTCGAGCGGCTGAAGGCGATATTGGCGTTGTTGGCGACATCGCCCTGGATCGAGCCCGTCGTCCCGCCGTTGCCGATCTGCAGGAAGCCGCCGCTGATCGTCGTGCCGCCGGTATAGCTGTTGTCGCCGGTCAGTATCAGCGTGCCATTGCCGCTCTTGGTCAGCGAGCCTGCCCCCGAGATCACGCCGGAATACGTCGCGGAGCTGAAGCTCATATCGCTCGTGAGTGCGCCGGTTCCGAGCCTGACCTCGCCCATCCCATTGAGCTGGCCGATTGTCTGGGTCTGGCCGTTGAGGTCGAAGACCGCACTCGCCGAGGTGAGCGCCACATTGCCAGTGCTGCTCAAGCTGCCGCCCGCACCCAGCTTCAGCGTGCCGCCATTGATCGAAGTTCCGCCGGAATAGCTGTTGGCGCCGGTCAGCGTCATGACACCGGCGCCATTCTTGTTGACTGCGCCGGAACCGCTGATGATCCCGCCAAAGCTGAAATCATTCGAGCGGTTGAAAGTCAGCCCCGCGTCATTGAGGATATTGCCGGTGATCGAACCCGTCGTTCCGCCATTGCCGATCTGCAACTGGCCGGCGCTCACCGTGGTGCCACCCGAATAGGTGTTGTCGCCCGTCAGGGTCAGGATGCCGGTGCCGGTCTTGGTCAGGCCAGCGCTGCCGGCCAGGGTCGCGCCAATCGTGCCGGCCGAAAGGTTGAACGCGGTCGTGGCCGTGAGCGTGCCCGTACCGGTGACGCTGCCGCCGGTCATCGTGAACGTCCCGACGCCGAGATCATAACCTGCGGTGACGTTGACGGTCGCGGTGCCGCTATTGGTCAGCGTGCCGATGCCGCTCATGTTGCCGCCGGTCAGCGAGAGCGTGCCGTTGTTCTGGTTGCTGATGTCGCCGGTGACGGCGACGTCGCCGCCAAGCACCTTGATCTGCCCGTCATTGTTGATGCCCTGGCCGGCGGACAGCACCGCCGTGCCGATCGGGCCGTTGAAATTGATCGTGCCGCCGCCCTGGTTGTTGATCGCGCCGGCATCGATGACGCTGCCGCCGACACCGACATCGATGACCGCGTTGTTGTTGAGCGTGTTGCCGGTGCCGCGAAGGGTCGCGCCGGCTGCGATGGTGATCGTGCCCGCGCCATTGCTGATGGTCTGGGCGCTGAGCGTGCGTCCGGTGCCGATCGAGGTTGCGCCGTGATTTGTGAAGGTGGTGATGCCGGTGACATCGTCGGCCGCGGTCGCGCCGCTCACCGACATGGCAACGCCGCCATGGACCAGGATCGTGTTGTTGAAGACGCCCGCCAGCGTGGTGGTGCCGCCGAGTTCGATCGCGCCGATCGAGCTGCCGGCGAGCGCCCTGATGCTGTTGGTGCCGCCGGTGATGACGATCGCGGCGGAAGGCGCGCCGGCCATCCCCGCGGCGCCGCCCAGGGCGCCGCCTGCGATCGTGCCGCTGTTGATGATCGTCAGGTTCTGCCCGATGATACCGTTGCCACCGGGCTGCAGCCGATAGGGCTGTGCGTTTTGGAAATCCGAGCCGCCGCCGCCGCCCTTGATCGTTCCAGTATTCGTGATCGTCAGGCCGGCCGAGCTGGTCGCGGTGATGCCGTTGCCGCCTCTGCCGCCGACGCCATTGCCGGAGGGATCTGCGAAGGGATTGCTGATGCCCGGCCCGGTGACGGCGGCTCCTCCGCCGCCATTGCCGCCGGTGATCGTTCCGGAATTGGTGAGAGTGGCGCCCGTCGAAACGATGATGCCGGAACCACCGCCACCGCCGCCGCCACCGCCGCCATAGTTGTAGGACTGAGCGTAGTTGGCAGCACCAAACCCGCCATGGCCGCCATTGCCACCGGTGATCGCGGCGCTGTTGATCATATCCGTGGTCAGTGTCAGCCCCGCACCGCCGGCGCCACCGCCACCGCCGCCCGCTCCCATGCTATAGCCGCCGCCGCCGCCGCCAGCGCCATCCGAGCCGCCGCCGCTGCCGCCTCGGTTCCCTTGTCCCGAGGTCGATCCGCCGCCGCCGCCAGGTGCGGTCGCGCTGCCGTCTCCGTAGGCGCCGCCCGCAGAACCACCGCCCGCCGTCGACCAGTTGGGCGCATTGCCACCGTTTCCACCATTGCCTCCGGTGAATTGCGCCAGCACAGGCTGCGTCGCGGCCAGCATGACCGGCATGACCAGCGCCGTGCAGGCAAGAAGCACCGCGCGGCGCCTGCGCCAGTGGCGGACCGGCAGGGCTGCCGCGTTGTTCACGGGAGCCATCCCGCCGTCGACGCCTGCTTCAGTCAGCCGAAGCTGGCGACCCGTCTCGATCTTTACGCTCATGGCGAAGCCCGAATCCCCCCAGGCGCCAAGCGCCTCAGTCCCTTGGCAACCCCGCTGGCGAGGCCACCCCTGTCGTCTCAATCAGCGCCAGTCAGGGCGCTGTCGGCCAAAAATCACATCAGATCGGCAGCGAGCACCGTCTCGCGCCGCCGTTCGTTCCCAGTCCGGCGCTTGTCGCGCAGCCGCGCCGGAGGCGCGGGGTGACAAGCAGCCGACCAAGTGTCGGGAAATCTCGGGAGCGGCTTCCACGATCACGCCGAGCAGGCCCCTCGCCGGCATGCCTCGCGAATGGTCGAAACCTTCGCCCGGGTGAGTATCGTCGGTACGCCAGGCAAGCAGCGCTCCCTCCCGGGCTCATCGCCCGTGCTCCGCCCTCCGGCGGAGCCTCCATGACCATCACCACCGCGAGCACGAAGCAGGAACCTGCCGCTGCGGCATCCCGGTCTTACCAGAACGCCCGGACGGGACCAGACGGCCACGGCCGCGTCATGTGAACAGTCGTTAGCATTTGAAGGGATTCATGATTTCATCCCTGCGAAACGCGCGCCATGTGGCCGATCAGGAGCCCTCGGCAGGCGACGGGCGAAACCAGGGCTGCAGGCCGTTCCGCACATCGCTGCCGGCAGCTCGGGTCACCCGAGCCGATGGCCGTGTCCGCCCCGACGGAGCGAATGTGAGAGACAGGCCGTGGCCGCCGTCAGGCCGCGAGGCGCATCTTCTCAAGACGCGAAAAGACCTGCGCGACGTCCGCAGCGGGCGTCGGAGGCCCGAAATAATAGCCCTGCACCTCGGTGCAACCGACCGCCATGACGGCCTCCAGCTGTTCCCGGGTTTCAACGCCCTCGGCGGTGGTCGTCATGTTCAGGCTCTGCCCGAGATGGGCGATCGAGGTGACGATGGCGCGGCAATCCTCTTGCACATCCATGTCTTTGACGAAGGACCGGTCAATCTTGATCTTGTCGAAGGGGAAGCTGCGCAGGTAGCTGAGCGAGGAGAAGCCGGTGCCGAAATCGTCCATGCAGGTGCGGATGCCGAATCCACGCAATTGGTGAAGCACGGCGAGCGTCGCATCGCTGTCCTGAAGCAGCACGGATTCGGTGATCTCCAGTTCGAGCTGATGAGCCGGCAACTGGGTGGCAGCCAGTGCGCTGAACACGATCTGCGCGAAGTCGTCGTTGCGGAGCTGGACGGCCGAAAGATTGACCGACACCCGCGTGCCGTTTGGCCATTGCGCGGCATCGGCGCAGGCGCGCCGCAGCACCCATTCTCCTATCGCCACGATGAGGCCGGTTTCCTCGGCGACCGGAATGAATTCCGCTGGCGAGATCGCGCCTCGGACCGGATGGGTCCAGCGCAGCAGCGCCTCGAAACTGACGATCTCCATCCGTTTCAGATTGACGATGGGCTGGTAGTAAACCTCCAGCTGGTTTTCCTGAAGCGCCCGACGCAGCGCATCTTCGAGCGCGCGCCGCGCATCGATCTGCTCTTCCATGGGGGCTTCATAGAAGCAGTAGGTTCCCCTCCCGGTGTTTTTCGCCGCGTACATCGCCATGTCGGCATGGCGCAGCAGCGAATCGCAATCGCTGCCATCCTTGACGGCCAGCGCGATGCCGACGCAGGTCCCGATCCTGATGTCGCGGCCACCGATACGAAAAGGCTGACCCATGCGCTCGACGATACGCCCGGCGATCCGGCGAAGCTCGTCGAGATCGGGGCGTCCGCGACACAGGACAGCGAATTCGTCGCCGCCGAAGCGAGAGACGATATCGCTGCCCCGGACCGCCTTCTTCAATCGCACGCTGACGGCTTTCAACAGGGCATCGCCCAGTTCGTGACCGAGCGTGTCATTGACGGTCTTGAACCGATCGAGGTCCAGATAGAGCACCGCGAAACTGCTCGCCTCGCCGCGATGCTGATCGAGCGCGCGCTCCAGATGTTCGCGAAACTGGGCGCGGTTGGGCAAGTCCGTCAACGCATCATGATGCGCCATATAGGCAATGCGTTCCTCCGATCGCCGGCGTTCGGTCACGTCCTCATAGGTCGCAACCCAGCCACCGTCGGGCATCGGCTGTTGCGACACGGAGCAGACAGTGCCGGCGGCAAGCTCGAACGAGAATGTCGCCGAGCGTGGTCCGGACGCGATTGCCTTTTGATGGGCGAGCATAGCAGCGAAGCGCTCGTCAGCCACAGTCGTCAGGCTCGCTCCGGGCTTGGTGCTCGTCGCCGGCAATTCGAACATCTGGCGATAGCGCTCGTTGCAGACGATCAGGCGATGCTCGCCGTCAACCAGCAGCAATCCCTGCGACATGTTGTTCAAGGCCGCATCGAAGCGCTGGTTCTGTGTCCGCAGCTCGATGTCGCGCAGCACCAGCATCTCGTTTTGAGTCTTCAGGCTGTCGTTCTTGCTGGAAATGTCCTCATTGGCCTGCTCGAGTTCGCCCTTCGCCTCCTTGAGTCCATCCGTGAGCGCATGCATCTCGCGATGGGCATGATTGAGCAGGCGGTTGCGAAAATGAAGCAGCAGAACCAGGCCAAGCGACATCAGTACGAGCGTCACGATGATGCCGGAGAAGAACCAGTGCAGACTCAGCAATTCGCGTTGATCGCCGTCGACCTGATCGCCGGACGTGCGATTGGCCGCGGCCGCGAGGCTCGACATCTTCTGGTCGAAAGGGGCCAGCCGAGCGCGGATCCGGGCAGCATTCTCCGGGGTGAGATTCTCGACCCATGGCTCGATATCGGTCAAGGCGTGGCGGAATTCTTCGACGGTCGCGCGCCGATCGGCACTCTGATTGACGAAATCCTCGAAGTCGCCGGAGCTGAGCAGGCTGAGGCGGTTGAGCAGGATCTGATAGCGCAGCGCCACCTCGTCGGCATCGACCTTGCTGGAGGGTATGCTGAAGCTGGCGACCCGTTCCTGGAAGCGCTGAAGTTCGACGACGGACTGGCTTGCGAGCCAGGTTACATTGTAGCGCGCGGTCTGCCGGATGAGGTTCTGCTGTTCGACGATAAGACTTGATACATACAATGCAGACAAAACGAGGCCGACAAGAACGGCCCCGAGCAAGGTTTCTATTTTTCGCATCTTCAGCATGAGTTGATCCGGCAGATTCTCCCGCAGATGCTAAATAGTTGTCGTTACCTACCCTGTCCCTAGCGGACAATCAACTTTGAAACCTGCCAGGCAGAGCGGCTGTAGAACTTCTGACTGCGCAACTCAGGGTTGCTATCATAGGGATAGACGATGAACAGCGGGCCCTTGTCACGAATCGGCATGTATTCGCCGTTGCGCCTGAGCGCCAGAATGACGTTGTACTTCGCGAAGTCCTCAAGCGGTATTTCTGTCGTATAGTCGTTGAGCGCGATCGCTTGAACGGTGTCGCCCTTGGCGCCGACCGATTTCATCAGTTTATCGAGCGAGATGCCCTCGAATTTCTGCGGTCCGGAGTACCACGGGGTGTTCGTCTCGATTGTCATGAGCCCCATCGCTTCGATCGCGGCGCGATCGAACTGTGCGGCATCGGCGCTATTGGTCACCGAGATCTTTCCGGATATCGTCAGGATGACCTTGTCCGTCGGAGCGGCCAAAGTCTGGGCGCTGACCGACCGAGCCATAAGCAGACCAATGGACGAGATCGCGCCCAGGGTGATTCCACGTCGCAATGTGTCTATAGACATGAGGGGCTCCCGATCGACCTAGCTCGAAATCTTAAGAGCTGGCCCTTAAAAACCTCTAAAGCGGAAATCCATTAAATTGTTGATATAATTGTGCAAGACTCCTCCGAATTCCCAAATGTTTTCGACGTACTGAACCCGACCCACGCGCGACCCCCATCGCCCACGAAGGCATCTGGATGCGACATGTCACGAGCGAATAGCCTACCCAACTCAGCCCGCCTCGGAAACCACGCCGTCGAGGGCTACCTGGACAAGACCGAACGGACGGCAATGCGAAACGCGGCCGCCAAGAAGATCGAAGAGCTGTTCGATATTCTGCAGATCGATCACCAGAACGACCATAACACCCGCGACACACCGGCCCGGGTCGCCAAGATGTTCGTCGAGGAACTCCTCCACGGCCGCTACAACGCGCCGCCGAAGATCACCGAATTCGACAATGCCACCAGCTACGACCAGTTGATCGTCACCGGTCCGATCGATGTGCGCTCGACCTGCGCCCATCACCTGATGCCGATCTATGGCGTGGCCTTCATCGGCGTCCTGCCGTCGCCGGAAGGCAAGATCATCGGCCTGTCGAAATATGATCGCATCATTCAGCACTTCGCCGCCCGCCTCCAGATCCAGGAGGAGCTGGTCAAGCAGATCGAGCAGCATATCGTCGAGACAACCAATCCCCGCGGCCTGGCGGTGAGGATCAGCGCTGTCCACATGTGCAAGACCCATCGCGGCGTTCGGGCCAGCCATGCCAGCCGCATGGTGAACAGCTCATTCTACGGCGAATTTGCCACGAACGCCTCATACAAGGCCGAATTCATCCAGGAATGCACATCCCTGGAACGCCTTTAGGACCCCAAATCAATGGATAGCGTGGCAATGATGCAGGACCACAGGCCTGTGCGAATCGTTCACCGGGATGTCTATCGATCCACCAAGACCTATGACTTCACCGAAGGCCTTTCCTGCTGCTTCCGCCAATGGCGCGCCACGCATTCGCATTGCAGCCTGGTCCACGGTTATGCGCTGTCCTTCAAATTCGTCTTCGCCACCCACGAGCTCGACGAGCGCAACTGGTGCTTCGATTTCGGCGGGATGAAGGAGATCAAGACCTGGTTGAAGCACATGTTCGACCACACGATGATCGTCGCGTCCGATGACCCGCATCTCGACGCGTTCCAGGGGCTGGCCGACAAGGGGCTTGTCGACCTGCGGATCATGCCCGCAGTCGGCTGCGAAGCGACCGCTCGCTACACGTTCGACCATGTTGCGGCCTGGCTCGCCAATCAGATCGGTGAGCGGGTCTGGCTGGAATCGGTCGAGGTCCGCGAGCACGACGGAAATTCGGCGATCTTCGAGCGCCGGCAGGGCTGAGGGCTCTCGAGATGACAGGCCCGGGGCCGCGGCGAAATCCCGGCGGCCTCGGCCAACACCCGAATGCCATGATCGGTCCATGGCGTTCGCCGCACTGACGACAACCGAGATCCTGTCATATGGAGCCGGCATGGATAGTGCCGGCATGGACTTGGCATGCAGTGGCGCCGGCCATGACGACAAGCGCGTCCAGCCGTGGCGGCACGCCACGAATGCCGGTTACGGGGCCGGAAATCCAGATTCACAGCATCGACGGGCGGATGAAAGTCCCGCTATAGTTCGCGAAAGTCGAGCAGTGGGGGAACGGATGCCTATCGCCTCTTACGCAAGTGCAGCCATCGCCGGCCTTGTCGCCGCAACAGCCCTGGTCTCGCATGGCTCGGCGGCTGAAGGCCGGTTCGCGGCCTATCAGGGAGCCTGGCTGGCAGACGGCACGGCCTGTGAAGAGGTTTTCTCCACGAGCCGAAACGGAATGGTCTTCAAGAGCCCGCCCGATCTTTTCGTGTCGGCCTTCATCATCAACGGCGACCGCATCAAAACGCCCTTTGCCACCTGCAGGATCGGGTCAGTCAAACGCGTCGGCGATCGCGACACCCTGTCGCTCGGCTGTGCCAGCCCGGTCTCGACGGGACAGGCTTCCGCGACCCTGTCCAAGGAACCCGATGGCCGCCTCAAGCGCTATTACAGCGCGTCCGACACCAGCGGTACCAACTACAGACTTTGCCCGAAATAGGCAGGCATCTCTCAAGGGACCTCGCGGTGATCTGCTGAACCTGCCGGATCAGAAAACGAATCAAGACCTTCAACGAATCCATTCAGCTAAAACAGAAAATGGATTTCTCACCCCTCTGTGGGGCGGTGGGTCGCGTCAATACCATCCGTGCGGAAAGACCATCCGTGCGGCAAGCGTCGTGACGTGACCTTCCAAAGCCTCGTCGTCACCTCCCGAGCAGCGAGGACAGCTGGCGACAAGATCAGCAGGACCGCCTCCATGGCGATCCTGCTGCGCCCCAATGATCAGGACGACAGGTCGGGAGCGAGCGCCGCCAGGAAGTCCCTTGCGTCGAAGAGTGCGCCCGGAGCGAAGACGCCGCCCCGTTGCTTTTCGCTGTTCAGGATCCGCTCGACGGCTTCGACCACCAGGGGCGCGGTGATGGCATAGATGTCCTGGCCCCGGGCCACCGCCCGCCGCACGGTATTCCCCTGGCGGATTTCGACCTCGACGAGGAATCTCTGCGCCGAGCGCCCGGACGCGTCGGCCGCGACCGGCGCGGGTGTGGCGACGTCACGCAGATCACGCAACGGCGCCGTGTTCAGGTAGCTGTGGAGTTCCGACAGCTGAAGATGGCTCCCGATCAGGATCGCTTCGGTGAAGGGCAGCTCGACCATCTCCTGCGCGCCGAAGGGGTCGGCGAAGGGCCAGACCGTGTTCGGAGCCGGATCGGGCAGATGCTGCAGCCTGCCCTCCGCGATCGTCACCCGCCTTGCCGTGTTGCGCTGCCCCGTCACCCGCGTCCCCTCGGTCGGATGCCAGCTGTCGAGCGCGATCGCGATGCGCGCCTCGTCGGCGCGGCTCCAGTCGCCCATCGCCGCCGTCACCAGCAGGTCGCTCAGGCCGCCATAGAAGCCCATGGCCGGAATGACGGCGACGCCGGCCTCTTCCGCGGCTGAGGAATAACGCTCGAAGGTCGCCCGGGCGCTAGGCTGCTCGGCCGTCACGTCGAGATAGGGGATGCGCGCCTGCATGGCGGCCGGGACCAGGAATTCGGCCGTGTCGAGGAACGGGCCGGCGCAGTTGATCAGCGCCGACGCTCCGGTGAGGGCGCGGGCGAGCGAAGTGGAGTCCGCAAGCGCTGCGACCTCTCGCCTGACGTCGGCCGGAAAATCGGCCGCCGCGAGCTTTTCCGCATCGCGCCCGATCGCGATGGCCGAGAAGCCGCGTCGCAACAGCTCCCTGATCACGAAACGGCCCGTATGTCCGGCGGCCCCGTAGACCGCAATGGCAGGCTTGCTGACCCCTGCCCCGTCAAACCGATCGCTCATGATGCCCTCGCGCTACAGACCTGTCTGTTTCTTTTGGGTACAGACAGGTCTGTAGCGTGTCAAGCGGAGAACTGCTATCATCACTTCGTGAGAGGAGAGCAGCGCATGCGGACGGAGCCAAAGGACCAGCGGCCGGGCGAGGACACGGGCCAGGTCGACATGCGCGAACGGCTGCTCGCAACCGCCTCCGACCTGTTCTACCGGCGCGGCGTCCGCGCGGTCGGCGTCGATGTGATCATCGAAGCGGCCGGCGTCGCCAAGACGAGCCTCTACCGTCACTTCCGCACGAAGGACGAGCTCATCGCCGCATTCCTGCAGCGGGAGGACGAGGATTTCTGGGCGTGCTGGGATGACGTGGCGGCGCGCCACTCAGACGATGGCGAAGCCGAGCTCGACGCCCAGATGGGCTGGATCGGCGAGCGCGTCGGCCGGCCGCATTATCGCGGCTGCCCCCAGATCAACGTCGCTGCGGAGTTCCCGGACGAGGACCACCCTGCCCGGCTCGTGGCCAAGACGCATAAGCAGCAGTTGCACCGCCGCCTGCGGGCCATCGCCGAGCAGCTGCAGATCAAGCATCCCGAGGTGCTGGCGACCCAGTTGCTGGTGCTCATCAACGGGGCCTTCGTCAGTTCGCAGATCCTGGCCGAGGGCGACGCGACATCGCTGCTGCGACACATGACGCACGCCCTGGTCGCAGCGGCCCGGACCGCTCCGGCCAACGCCTCGTAACCCTAGCCGTTGGCGAGCCCGCAGCCGGCGGCGCATGGCCAAGTGCCGCACTTTCCACCGTCGCGCCGGCCGCGCATCGCAACCGATCAGAAGCGCGGCCGCCCCCTCCGGCGGCATGGCTCCTTGCCTGCGAAGTGGTCACCGGGCACAGTAGCTTTGCTTGGACCACGCATGTCTCCTTCAGCCGTTGCTATCGCATAGAGAAGGAAGTCGCTATGAATCCCAAGGAAACTCCAGTTGAACTTCCGGGTAATACTGAGAAAATCGTCGATCGCCGCAGCATCCTGCTCGGGGGCACTGCGCTCGCGGCGGCGGGCCTGTCGGGCACGACCGCTGTCGCACAGGCGCAGCCGGCGCCCGCGGCACCGGCCGGTTCGGCAGGGCGCAAGCCCAACATCGTCGTGATCTTCGGCGACGATATCGGCATTCCCCAGATCAGCGCCTACACCATGGGCATGATGGGCTATCGCACCCCCAATATCGACCGTATCGCGCAGGAAGGCGCGATCTTCACCGACAGCTATGGCCAACAGAGCTGCACGGCCGGCCGTGCCTCCTTCATTCTCGGCCAGGAGCCCTTCCGCACCGGTCTTCTGACCATCGGCATGCCGGGCGACCCGCACGGCATCCAGGACTGGATGCCGACCATTGCCGATGTGATGAAGACGCAAGGGTATGCGACCGGCCAATTCGGCAAGAACCATCTCGGCGATCGCGACGAACATCTGCCGACGCGGCATGGCTTCGACGAATTCTTCGGCAATCTCTATCACCTCAACGCCGAGGAGGAGCCGGAGGGTTACTTCTATCCGAAGGATCCGGACTTCAAGCGCAAATTCGGCCCGCGTGGCGTGATCAAATCCTCAGCAGACGGCAGGATCGAGGATACCGGACCGCTCAACACCAAGCGCATGGAAACCGTCGACGAGGAATTCCTGGCCGGCGCCAAGGATTTCGTCGACCGGCAGGTGAAGGCGAACCGGCCCTTCTTCCTCTGGTTCAACTCGACCCGCATGCATGTCTTCACCCATCTGAAGAAGGAATCGATGGGCAAGACCGGCAAGGGCATCCATGCCGACGGCATGGTCGAGCATGACGGCATGGTCGGCGAACTTCTGAAGCAGCTCGACGATCTGCGCATCGCCGACAACACGATCGTGGTCTACACGACCGATAACGGTGCCGAGCTTGCCCTCTGGCCGGACGGCGCGATGACGCCGTTCAAGAGCGAGAAGGGCACGACCTGGGAAGGCGGCATGCGCATTCCCATGATGGTGCGCTGGCCAGGCGTGATCAAACCCGGCACGCAGTACAACGATACCATCTCACTGATCGACTGGTTCCCGACGCTTTGCGCCGCCGCCGGGGCGGGAGACATCAAGGAGAAGATGAAGGCCGGCTTCACCGCGGGCACCAAGACCTTCAAGGTCCATCTCGATGGCTTTGATTTCGGGCCCTATTTCAGGGGCGACGTCAAAACCGGACCGCGGGACGCATTGATGTATTTCGATCAGGGCGGCAATCTCAACGCCATCCGCTGGAATGACTGGAAGCTCAGCTTTGCCCAGGCAAAGGGCAATATCGCGACCGGCACACGCGAGGTCACGGCCTGGGCGATGATCACGAACCTGCGCATGGATCCGTACGAGCGCGGCCTTGAGGAAGGCGGCGGAGCCATGACGTTCCTGGCGCAGAACATGTGGCTGCTCGTGCCCATACAGGGGAAGATCAAGGAGTTCTTCTCCGACTTCGACCAGTATCCCTACCAATCCGGCAGTTCGCTCAATGCCGGTGGCATCAATTACGGACTGCTCAACCAGCAAGCGGCGATGAAACGCCTCAAGGAACTGGAAGCGCTCCGGCCTCGCTGAGAACCCGGTGGCCCGCGCTGTCCCGGTGCCCGTAACCGAGGCAGCGCGGATTTTGGCGCTGATATCCGCTTCGCCCGCGAGCTGCTTCGACCGAAGGGGATATGCGCGACGCGTCCGGACGCGCAATCGGATACACGCAAGTCAGCGACCCGAGCGCGCCCAATCCGGCGGCTCGAGGGATCACCTGTCCTTGGTCTGCCGGACGGTGTCGAGAAAGGCCCTCACGATCCGGCTGGCTTCGCGCTTCCGCAAGATCACGACATGCGCATAGGTGTAGATCGCCGCATCCGCGATCGGGATCAGGCGCAGCGCCGGATCAGGCACGAATTCGGCGACTGAGACATAGCTGATGCCGAGCCCCCGGATGACGGCCTCGCGAATCGCCTCGCGGCTGCCGATCTCCATGACCGTGCGCGGCTTCGTCTTCGCCGCGACGAGGGCTTGCTCAAAGGCCCGTCGCGTCGTCGAGCCGCGTTCGCGTACGATCATCGCCTCGCCGTCAAGCGCCGCAATCTCGATGCTCTTGCATCCGGCAAGCCGATGATCCTCCCGCACGAACACGGCGACGGGATGCCGGCGATAGGGGATGGTGAGCAGCCGATCGTCCTCGTCGATATAGGCGAGCACCGCGACGTCGCAGCGATACTCGAAGAGATCATCCAGGACTTCGGTCGAGTTGCCGATCTTCACGGCGAGTTCGATCCCGGGATAGGCGCGGTTGAAGGCTGCGAGCATCTCGGTGACGTGATAGGGACCGACGGCGCTGATCGACAACCGGCCGGTCCTGAGCTCGCGCGACTGCTCGAGAAAGGCGATCGCCTCGTCCTCCTCGGAGAACAGCCGGGTGGTGATCGCCAGCAATTGCCGCCCCGCGTCGCTCAGTTCCCGGCGCCGCCCCTTCCGGACGAAGAGTTCGACCCCGTACTCCTCCTCGAGCGCCCCCACCTGCGCGGTCAGCGTCGGCTGGCTGATGTTGAACTCCGCGGCAGCGGCGTTGAAGCCACCGGCACTGGCCACCGCATGGAATGATCGCAGACGCGTATAACGCATAGCAAATTTCTATCTATCAGCGCCGAAAAATCAATTTGTTTATTGGTTCGTCCTTTGTGAACATCCACTCCAACGGCGCCGGAAAAGTGCGGCGGCAAGACGGAACGAGGGTGGAACGCATGCATTGGGCCTATTGGAATCCCGTCAGGATCCGTTTTGGCGCCGGCCTCTTCGACGAGGTCGCAGGTCTGATCGGCAAGCGGCGCTGGGCGCTCGTCACCTATGACCAGCCGATCTTTCGCAACCTCGCAGAGCGCCTCGCACAGGCTGCCGGGGCGCCGGTGGCGACGATCGCCAATATCGAGACCAACCCGGACTGTGCCGATCTCGTCGAATCCTGCCGCCTGTTCGGCACGTCCGCGCAGCGGGCCGAGGTCATCGTCGCGCTCGGCGGCGGCTCGATGATCGACGCCGCCAAGGTGCTCGCCGCCAGCGGCGGCGATTTCGAAACGGTGCGCCGCCATCTCGTCGACAAGGCACCGCTCGATGCCTCGAACATCATCCCGATCATCGCCGTTCCCACGACGGCCGGAACCGGCAGCGAAGTCACCTCCTGGGCCACCGTCTGGGATGCCGACCATGGCAGCAAATACTCGCTCGCCCATCCCCGGCTCTATCCTGAAGCCGCGGTGCTCGACCCTGCCCTGACGCTGGGTGCACCGCGCGGCCTGACGCTTGCGACCGGGCTCGACGCGCTCTCGCATGCGCTGGAGAGCATCTGGAACGTCAATGGCAACCCGGTCTCGGCCAATTACGCCGTCGAGGCAGCACGCGAGATCATCGAGACGCTGCCGCGCCTGATCGAGCGCCTCGACGATATCGGCCTCAGGGAGCGTCAGATGCGCGCCAGTCTGCTGGCGGGCCTCGCCTTCTCCAACACCAAGACGGCGCTGGCCCACAACATCTCCTACGACATCACGCTGAAGAGCGGCACGATCCACGGCATCGCCTGCTCCTTCTCGCTGCCGATCGTGATGCGCTGGGCCATGGGCACGCAGCCGCAATGCGACGCCGCGCTGCGTCGGGTCTTCGGCAGCGATCTCGATGCCGGCGCCGAACGGCTCGGCCTGTTCCTGCAGGGTCTCGGCGTCAAGACCGACCCGTCCGCCTATGGCGTCTCTCCGGCCGAATGGGACCGGCTGGTCGCAAAGGCGCTGGAGGGTGAGCGGGGTCGCAATTTCATCGGGAGACAGGCCGCCAAAGCTGCCTAACATCGTTCACATCAGGGCTACGACGCCCGCATCGGTTCACCGGCAAGGTCAAAGGGCCACCGGATCATCTTGGGAGGATGACATGGACATTTCGCGTCGGAAGGTATTGACGGGATCGCTTGCCGCTGCGGGGGCCGTGTTGGCCATGCCGCATCTGGTTCGGGCCCAGACGAAGCTGATCCGGGTCGGCCTGATTCCTTCGGAGGATTCGCGAGCGATGCTGGAATCAAGCCAGCAATTGCTGGACGCATTGCAGAAAAATCTCGGCATCAAGGTGCAGGGCTTCGTCGCCTCGGACTATAACGGCGTCATCGAAGCCATGCGCTCGGGCCATGTCGAGGTCGCCTATCTCGGCCCGTTCTCCTATGTGCTCGGTACCACGGTTGCGCCGATCGAGGCCTTCGCGACCGCCGAAACGGCGAAGTCCGGCCGCACCTATTACCACAGCCAGATCATCACGCGGAAAGACAGCGGCATCAAGGAGGTGAAGGACCTGAAAGGCCGTACCTTCGCCTTCGTCGATCCCTCGTCGACCTCCGGCCACCTCTTCCCGAAGGCCGGTCTGATGAAGCTCGGTTTCGACCCCGAGAAGGATTTCAGCCGCGTGCTCTTCACCGGCTCGCATGATGCCAATGCGCTGGCCGTCGCCAACAAGCGCGTCGACGCCGCGACGATCGCCGACCGTATCTTCGATGCCGCGGCCCAGAAGAAGCTGATCGACCCCGCGGATATCCAGGTCGTCTGGCGCTCCGACCCGATCCCGGAATCGCCGACCTGCTGGCGCAAGAACCTGCCCGATGACCTGAAGAAGCAGATCAGGACCGCGTTCCTGAACATCAGGGACATCACCTGGGCCGATCAGGGCAAGCTCAACCGCTTCGTCGAGACCAACGACCAAGCCTACGACATCATCCGGGACACAGCGAAGGTGCTGAATCTCGATCTGGCCAAGATGAAGTAGCCGCGCCCGGCGCGGCTCCACGGAGGATCCGAGATGATCAAGATCGAAGGGCTGAAGAAGTCCTATGTCGGTCGGCCGGTGCTCCAGGGCATCGACCTGACCGTGAAAGCAGGCGAGTTCCTGGTCGTGCTCGGCCCCAGCGGCGCCGGCAAGTCGACCCTGCTGCGCTGCATCAACGGGCTGGCCCAGCCCGATGCGGGACGGACGGTGATCGACGGCACCGTCTTCGATGCCAAGCGCAGCGTGCGCGGCGAGCGGCCCGTCGCCATGATCTTCCAGCACCACAATCTGGTGAAGCGCCTCTCGGTGCTGAAGAACGTACTCGTCGGCCGCATGGCCGGGCTGTCATCCTTCCTGTCGATGCTGCAGCTCTTTCCCAGGCGGGATGTCGATATCGCGATGGAATGCCTGACGCGGGTCGAGCTGGCACACAAGGCCAATTCCCGTGGCGACCAGCTTTCCGGCGGCGAGCAGCAGCGTGTCGGCATCGCCAGGGCCCTGGCGCAACAGCCAGCGGTGATCCTGTGTGACGAGCCGGTGGCGAGCCTCGATCCGAAAACCTCGCGCGTCGTGCTCGGGTACCTCAAGGCGATCTGCAAGGAAGAAGGCATCGCCGTGATCTGCAACCTGCACCAGGTCGACTATGCCGTCGAATTCGGGGAGCGCATCGTCGGGCTCAGCGGCGGCAGGGTGATCTTCGACGACACGCCGGACCAGCTGACCTCCGAGATCGTCCATCAGATCTATCCCGGCCTGGAAGACCCCGGCATCAGCCGCGTCCTGAAACCGCGTGCGGTGGCCCAGCCGATGCTGGCGCCGCTCGTCGCCACCGCAACTGCCTGAACGCGACGAGGAGCCCGATCATGTCATTTGGAACATTGCAACTCGTCCTTCGTCCGCCGCAGGGCCGTTTCGGCTGGTGGGGCGTCAGCGCCCTGTCACTCGCGATCGTCATCTTCCTGTGGTGGGCCGCGCTCGGCTCGCAGATCAATGCCAGCAATCTGTGGAACGGCATTCCCTATATGTGGGATTTCCTGGTCCGCATGGTGCCGCCCAATCCGGATTTCCTGGAGCGGCTCTGGAAGCCGGCGCTCGAAAGCCTGCAGGTCGCCGTCTGGGGCACGCTGCTCGGCGTCGTCATCGCGCTGCCGATCTGCTTCTTTGCCGCCCGGAATCTCAGCCCGAGCCCGGTCGTCTATCACGCTACGCGCCAGGTGCTGAACTGCATGCGCGGCATCAACGAGATCATCCTGGCGCTGATCTTCGTCGCCGCCATCGGCCTTGGCCCCTTCGCGGGCGTCCTGGCCCTTGCGATCCACGGCGCCGGCATGCTCGGCAAATTCTTCGCCGAGGCAATGGAAGATATCGACGAGGGGCCGCTGGAGGCCTTCCGCTCGGCTGGCGTCGGGCCATTCCAGACCTTCTTCTTCGGCGTCCTGCCGCAGGTACTGCCGACCTGGCTGGGCACGGTGTTCTACCGGCTGGAAACCAATGTCCGCCAGTCGACCGTGCTGGGCATGGTGGGCGCCGGCGGCATCGGCTTCGAGCTCGTCTCCTCGATGAAGCTCTTCAAGTACCAGGATACCGCGACCTGCATCCTGTTGATCCTGGCCATGGTGCTCGCGGCCGATCTCATCTCGTCGCGTGTCCGCGCCATGATCCGGTAACGACCCCGACCGTGGCTCCCCCTGCCACGGTCGGCTGACCTCCCTGCACGGCTGACCGTGCTCACCCCTGCCCCATCGGCCTAGAGCATCGGACCGAAAACTGGAATCCGGTTTTCGGAAAAATCCGATGCCCAAACAAGGAGATAGATCGTCCATCCCGCGTCCGAACGGACGCACGGCGATCTATGTCGCTGAAGCGCCAGCCAGCGTCTCGAAAGGAAGAACCATGCTCACGCGAGCCCCCAACACCGTGGCCGCCAATGGCCGCAGCTATCGCCTGCCGGAGGTCCCGACCGTCGTGGTCTGCATCGATGGCTCCGAGCCCGGCTATATCGAGGCGGCCATCGCCAGGGGACTGGCGCCCAATCTCGACCGCCTGCTGCGCGCCGGCTCCTACCGGCTGGCGCGCTCGGTGATCCCGAGCTTCACCAATCCGAACAACATCTCGATCATCACCGGCCAGCCGCCGGCGGTCCACGGCATCGCCGGCAACTACTTCTACGATCGGGCTGCCGGCGAAGAGGTGATGATGAACGATGTGCGATTCATGCGCGCCGGCACCATCATGCAGGCCTTCGAGGAGGCCGGGGCCAAGGTCGCCGTCGTCACAGCCAAGGACAAGCTCCGGACCCTGCTCGGCAAGGGCCTGGATCCGAAGAGCGGCCGCTCGATCGCCTTCTCCTCGGAAAAGGCCGACAAGGCGACTCTTGCCGAGAACGGCATCGAGAACCTCCTCGCCTTCGTCGGCAAGCCGCTGCCGGAGGTCTACTCGGCCGACCTCTCGGAGTTCGTCTTCGCGGCGGGCGTGAAGCTGATCACGACGTTCCGGCCGGACGTCATGTATCTTTCGACCACGGACTATATCCAGCACAAGGCCGCGCCGGACAGCGAAGTCGCCAACGCCTTCTATGCGATGATGGATCGCTATGTCGGCGAACTTGATGCGCTCGGCTGCGTGCTGGCGCTCACTGCCGATCACGGCATGAACGACAAGCACTTGGCCTCGGGCGAGCCCGATGTGCTCTATCTCCAGGATTGGGCCGACCTGCGCTGCGGTGCCGGCCAGGCGCGCGTCATCCTGCCGATCACCGACCCCTATGTCGCCCATCACGGCGCGCTCGGCTCCTTCGCCACCATCTACCTGACGGAGGGAGCGGACGGCCGCGCGCTGCTGAGCGAGCTCGCTGCCACCGACGGCGTCGAGGTCGTGCTCGACAGCGCCGCCGCCTGCATCCGCTTCGCGCTGCCGGCCGACCGGATCGGCGACATCGTGGTGATCTCGACCCGCCACAAGGTCCTCGGCACCAGCGCGGCGCGGCACGACCTGACGGGTTTGACCGAGCCGCTGCGCTCGCATGGCGGACTGACCGAGCAGCTGGTGCCGATGCTGGTCAACCGCGCCGTCGACTGGCCGAAGGAGCAGTTGCGCAATTTCGACGTCTTCGACGTCGCCCTGAACTGCGTCGCGGTTTGAGAGGACCAGTGATGAACGCTCCCTTCAGCCCCACACCCCGCCGCGAGACGATGCGGATCGCCGGCAAGCTCGTCACCACCGACGACATGGTCGAGGTCCGCAACCCCTATGACAATTCCGTCGTCGGCCTGGTCCCGGCCGCCCGCCCCGAGCATGTCCGCGAGGCTTTTGCCAAGGCCAGGGCCTTCAAGCCGACGCTGACCCGCTACGAGCGCCAGCAGATCCTGCAGAAGACGGCCGAGCTGCTGCGCGACCGCAAGGAGCAGTTCGCCCGGCTGATCACGGCGGAAGCCGGGCTGTGCTGGAAGGACTCGCTCTATGAGGCGAGCCGGGCCTATGACGTCTGGTCCTTCGCGGCCCAGCTGACGATCAAGGACGATGGCGAGATGTTCTCCTGCGACATCTCGCCGAACGGCAAGGCGCGCAAGATCTTCACGACGCGCCAACCCCTGCTTGGCGTTATCTCGGCGATCACGCCGTTCAACCACCCGCTCAACATGGTCAGCCACAAGCTGGCGCCGGCGATCGCGACGAATAACCGCCTCGTGCTGAAGCCGACCGAGCTGACGCCGCTGACCGCGCTGGCGCTCGCCGATGTGC
>NZ_JPKG01000021.1 GCF_000735605.1 Allobosea sp. LC85 | reverse complement strand
CCGGGCGGGCGGGCCGGACTGGTCTATTTCGCGCTCGTGCTCGGGCTCGGATTGGCCGGCGTCCAGGTTTCGGTCCGCCTGATCGCCTGGACGGCCGATTTCTACAACGCCCTTCAGAAGCTCGATGTCGACGCGACGCTGCGCCAGATCGCGGTGTTTTTCGGGTTGATCGCCATCAGCGTGAGCCTGTTCCTGAGCGGCAGCTATCTGCGCAAGATGCTCCAGATTCGCTGGCGCCGCTCTCTGACCGAAGCCGCACTCGACCGCTGGCTCTCCAACAAAGCCTATTGGCACCTGCGCGACCGCACCGATAACGGCCTCGACAATCCCGATCAGCGCATCGCCGAGGATTGCCGCATCTTCGTCGACAAGCTCACCGGCGAGGCGATCGAGCTCATCACCAACATCGTCGCGTTGGTCTCCTTTTTCGCGATCCTGTGGTCGCTCTCGACCTTTCCCCTCGCCTTCACGGTTGGAGGCATCGCCGTCGAGATCCCGCGCTACATGGTCTGGGCTGCGCCGCTCTATGTGGCGATCTCGAGCGGCCTGACGCATTGGCTCGGCAAGCCTTTGAAATCCCTCGCCTTCGAGCAGCAGCGCCGCGAGGCCGATTTCCGCTTCGCGCTGACGCGGCTGCGCGAGCATGTCGAGGCCGTGGCGCTGGCGAATGGCGAAGCGGCTGAACGGCGCCTGCTCTCGGATCGCTTTGGTGCGATCATGCAGAACTGGCGCGGCCTCGCCAATCGCGAGTTGATTCTCGGTTGCTTCACCAGGCCCTATATGCAGACGGTCCTGCGCATCCCGCTCTTTCTCGCTCTGCCGGCCTTTCTGGCCGGGCGTGTCACCTTCGGCGGTTTGATGCAGATCGGCTCGGCTTTCCAGAATGTCGTGACCACGCTCTCCTGGTTCATCTTCTCCTATCGCGATCTTGCCGAACTCGCGGCATCAGCGAGCCGCCTGAGCCATTTCCTTGGGGCGGCCGAGGCCAGTGAGGATACGCCGCGGCCGGCGCTTATTCCGGCATTGGACGACCGCATCTCGCTGCGCGATGTCGCGCTGCGGGCCCCCAACGGCCGCGCGCTCGAGCCGCTGCCTGAGATTCGACTTGAAGCAGGCGGGACGTACTGGATTTCCGCGCCCTCCGGGCATGGCAAGAGTGCCCTGGTGAAGGCCCTTGCGGGGCTATGGCGGCATGGCACGGGTCAAATCGAACGTCCCGACGCCAGAATGTCCTTCATGCCGCAGCAACCCTACCTGCCCCTCGGCAGCCTGCGGGGAGCACTGGCCTATCCCGCCTCCCCTGAAGCCCATCAGGCCGAGGACTATGAGCGAGCCCTGGCGTCCGTCGGCATGGTCCAGTTGTGGGAAATCGACGAGCCGGCCTGGAACGACGCGCGCCGCGGCCTGTCCGGAGGCGAGCGCCAGCGGCTGGCACTTGCACGCATCCACCTTCAGAAGCCGGACTGGATCGTGCTCGACGAGGCGACCAGCGCGCTCGACCCGGCGGCCGAACGCGATCTGCTCGCAACCCTGCGCCAAAGCTTGCCGCTGGCGACTTTCGTCCTGATCGCGCACCGGCCGCCATTGGGCCTGGACGACTATCGCGCGATCCGCCTGTCGAGACGCGACGGCTTTGCGCTGGAGCCTCTGACGAGCGCAGAGGCAAGCGTGTAGAGGCCGGCATCCCCCGAAGCCGCCGTCCTTGCCGCTGCGTCCCGATCGCTGCGGTTCCACCGGCCCCGCGAATTGCAAGGCACCGGGTCCGCGAAAGCGGTTTATCGGGGTTTGAGCCAGGACGAACTCGGGCTGATCCGGCGGCCACTGCAGCCGATGGACGGCTGAGCTCGGTTATCGGGTGATCCGGCGCAATGGCTTCCTTCGTCGCTCCGGGCAAACAGACCCGGAGAGCCGCGACAGTGACACGATGGAGTAATCCGCCCGACGGGGGCCAATCGAAGACATAAAGACCTCTCTTCGTCTTCATGCGCGCATTGCGCCGTTCAGTCCTCGTCGCGTCTCCGAAGTAGATAGGTATCCATGATCCAGCCCTTTTCATCCCGCGCTTCGCGCCGGATGCGCTCGATATCGCCCATCACCTCCGACAGCTTTCCGGCGACCAAAATCTCGTCTTCGGTGCCGAGATAGGCGCCCCAATAGATATCGAGATCTTCACCGGCGACACGCTTGAAGGCCTGGTCTCCATCGAGCATGACGACCACGCTATCGAGGTTATTGGGAAAGCCTTCGGCGAGTTTGCGTCCCGTGGTGATCAGTACGGGCTCGCCAATCCGGTTGAGCGCCACCCGGTGTTGAGCCGCAAGGGCCTGCACACTGCTGATGCCCGGGATCACATCGTATTCGAGAGCGAAGCCCTTGGCGCGAATGTGTTCGATGATCCGGAGCGTGCTGTCATAGAGCGTCGGATCACCCCAGACGAGGAAGGCTCCGCATTCACCCTCCCCGAGTTCTTGCGTGAACAGACCCTCGTAATCATGGGCAAGGCGGGCATGCCACTCGTCGACGCTCCCGCGGTAACTCGTTCCAGCGGCGGCACGCTCCGGGATCGGCACCGGAACCAGGCGATAATCCGAGCCTTCGATGAAGCGCTCGCAGATGTCCTTCCGCAATCGTCCGAGTTCCACCTTGTCCGTCCCTTTGTCGGGGATGAAGAAGACGTCGACCTGGTTGAGGGCGTTGATCGCCTGAACCGTGACGTAGTCAGGATTGCCAGCACCGATTCCGATGATCAGGATCTTGCGCATTCGGCCTCCATGGTCCGGGCTCAGATGCCCTACAGTCCCGCAGCCATAGCACGCAGGACGGCAGTGCGAGCAGCTGCGCCATGACGCTGTCGAGTCACCCTATTCGACGGCAACCAATCCCCGATCTTCACAGGCCAATGGATAGATTGCGGCAAGGCGTTGACAGAAACGTCGTCGCGACCACTGCATATGGTGGTCACGGTCTCTCGAATCGCAAGATCGAGAGCTAAGAGGGAAGCCGGTGCGAAACCGGCGCTGCCCCCGCAACTGTCAGCGGCGAGTACTTGTCCAGGATATCAGTCACTGAGGCCGCCAGGCTTTGGGAAGACGGGACGAGAGCGACGACCCGCGAGCCAGGAGACCTGCCGCGACAGCAGAAGCGTCTTTCGGGCGGGGTGTCCGGGGGGATTTGCGTCGGCGGCAGGTCGCAGACCGGCACCCCGGGCCTATCCGCTCAAGCTCTCCGCTCGTCATCTCGGGGAGCGATGAATTCCATGTCCATAATGCCGAACCACGCCGTTGCAGACGCGGCAGAGCGCTTGACGGAGCCGTGTCGCGCGGTCTATCAAAATTGTAATACTGTTACATTATTGGATCGGCCGTGCGAGGCTCCCGCGCTTCGCGACGCATGCTGCCGCTCGACGTTATCGGAGATTTCAATGCGCAGCGCAGCACGCTTTCTTGGCCTTTCGTTCGTCGCAGCCGTCGGCATGTCGATGTCCGGAGCGGCCTTGGCGGCGCCGACGCAGTATCCGCTGACGCTGGAGAATTGCCGGGAGTCGATAACGTTCAACCAGGCGCCAAAGCGCGTCGTGGCAGTCGGGCAGACGCAGACCGAAATCCTCTACGCGCTCGGGCTCGGCGACAAGGTCGTGGGCACAGCCGTGTGGTTCAGCCCTGTTGCGAAGCCCTATGAGGCGGTCAACGCCAAGGTGAAGCGGCTTGCCGACAACGATCCGAGTTTCGAAGCGGTCGTCGCCCAGGAGCCCGACCTTGTGACCGCGATGTTCGAATGGCACATCGGTCCCAACGGCATCGTCGGCAAGCGCGATCAGTTCGCGAAGCTGAAGGTGCCGACCTATGTCTCGCCGACTGACTGCGTCGGCAAGGACAATTTTGGGCCGGGCGACGGTGTCCGCACGCAGATGTTCACGATGGAGCTCGTCTATCGCAATATTCGCGAGTTCGGGCAGATCTTCGACGTCTCCGATCGCGCCGAAGCGCTGGTCGCCGAATTGAAGGCGCGCGAGGACAAGGCGGTCGCTTCGGTTGCCGGGGGCAAGCCGCAGGATGTTCCTGTCGTGGTCTGGTTCTCCAGCAAGGACATCAAGGGCGACGCCTTCCTGGCCGGCAAGAATGGTGTGCCTGCCTATATCCTGTCGAAGCTCGGCGCCCGGAACGTCATCACCACCAACGAGGAATGGCCCCTGGTCGGTTGGGAAACCGTCGCCTCCGCCAACCCTTTCGTCATCGTTGTGGTCAAGATGGATCGCCGGCGCTTCCCTGCCGACGACATCAATCTCAAGCTCGACTTCCTCAAGACCGATGCGGTTGCGAGCAAGCTCGACGCCAGCCGGCAGCAGCGGATCGTGATCATGGATGTCGGCGCGACCCGGGCCGGGCTTGATACGGTCGACGGCATCGAGGCGCTTGCCAACGGCATCAAGAGCTTCGGCCTCACCAAGTGAGCCATGGACTGGTTCGGCCCAACTGGTTGGCGAGGGGCGCGATAGCGATCCTCGCCTTCGTCCTGCTGGTACTCGCGCTCGGGCTCGCCGTGACGATCGGAGAGATGTCGATCCCGCTTGCCACGGTCTTCAAGGCCTTGGGCAATGGGTTGTTCGATCTCGACTACCCCGTGAGCGCGATCCAGCAGGGCGTCATCTTCGACTACCGGTTGAGCCGGGCTGTGGTGGCCGCCCTTTGCGGGGGAGCGCTCGCGCTTTCGGGCGCGATCCTTCAGGCGCTCCTGCGCAATCCTCTCGCCGAGCCCTATGTCCTCGGTATCTCGGCCGGAGCCTCGACGGGGGCGGTCACGGTGATGATCCTGGGCTTCGGCGGCGCTGCGCTCAGCGTATCCGGCGGTGCCTTCCTTGGCGCCATCGCTGCACTTGTCATCGTTGCTCTGCTCGCTGCCGGGGCTGGCGGCGCGACCGACCGCGTCATTCTTGCTGGCGTCGCCGGATCGCAGTTGTTCAATGCCGCAACCGCGACGATCGTCACCACGCTGGCCAGCGCCGAACAGGCACGCGGCGTGATGTTCTGGCTCCTCGGCAATTTCGGGGGGGTGCGCTGGCCCGATGTCTGGCTGGCCACGCCAGTGGCCTTCGCGGGCTTCGCCGTTTGCATCTTTCATACAAAGGCGCTCGATGCGTTCGCCTTCGGGGCGGATGCCGCTGCCGCATTGGGCGTGGCGGTGACCCGCGTGCGCATCGTGCTGTTTGCGACCACGGCCGTCATGACCGCGACCATGGTCAGCATCGTCGGCACGATCGGATTCGTCGGTCTCGTCATACCCCACGCCGCGCGTTTCCTGACGGGTCCGGCCCATGCCCGGCTTCTGCCGGCATGCCTGATCATCGGTGCGATCTTCATGATCCTTGCCGACATCCTGTCCCGGACGCTGGTGCCGCAGCAGATCCTGCCGATCGGCGTCGTGACGGCCTTGTTCGGCGCGCCGGCCTTCGCCTTCATACTCTATCGCGCAAGGCGACCGGCATGACGCTAGCCGCGCGCGACGTCTGTTGGAGTGCCGGTGGGCGCATGATCGTAGACGGCGTGACGCTGCGCGCCGAACCCGGAAAGATCCTCGGTCTCATCGGCCCCAACGGCTCGGGAAAGTCGAGCCTGTTGAGGCTGCTGTGCCGCCTGCGCAAGGTCGCAAGCGGCGTGGTGACGCTGGACGATCGCGAGATCGGAACCTTGTCGCGGCACCATCTCGCCCGCCGGCTCGCCTTCGTCGAGCAGCAGGCAACGACCGAAATCCAGCTCTCGGTGTGCGACGTCGTCAGGCTCGGGCGGACACCGCATCGCAGCGCCCTCGCCTCCTGGGCAGCGGCCGACGAGGACGCAGTCGAGGCCGCACTGGCGCGCGTCGACATGACCGATCGGCATGATCAGTTCTGGCACACGCTCTCGGGCGGAGAGCGCCAGCGCGTCCATATCGCCCGCGCGCTGGCGCAAATGCCGAGTGAACTCATCCTCGACGAGCCGACCAACCATCTCGATATCCAGCACCAGCTATCGATCCTGACCCTGATCAGGCGCCTGGGCATCACCTGCATCATGGCCTTGCACGACCTCAATCTGGCGTCGCTCTTCTGCGACGAGATCGCCGTGTTGCATGAGGGGAAGCTGGTCGATGCCGGGACGCCGGAAAGCGTGATGACCGAAGCGCTGATCCAGCGTGTCTTCGGCGTGGCGGTCGCCATCCGCCGCGCTGCATCGGGCCGGAGGCATATCGAGTACCTGATCGAACCCTTTTGAGGCGGGAAAGCCATGACGATGCAGAGAGGCGTTGGGGCCGGCGTCACTGACTACTGGAACGGCCGTGCGCCCAGGTTCGATGGCGTTGCCTCGCATGTCGCCCGGCGCGAGCTCTGGCTGGCCGTGCTTGAGACCGCATTCCAGGCGGACGGTCCGAAGGACGTTGTCGATCTCGGGACCGGGACGGGTGCCTGCGCGCTTCTCGCCGCGTCTCTCGGTCATCGCGTCCGCGCCTGTGACGGATCCGCGAAGATGCTGGAGGTCGCCCGTGCGGCGGCTGAGGAAGCCGGCCTCGCCGTTGCTTTTCAGGACGCCACGATCGAAGAGGCCGAGATCACCGATGCATCCGCCGATATCGTCACGCTCCGCAATGTCCTCTGGACGCTCGAGCACCCGATGGAGGCATTGCTCAAGGCCCACAGCATTCTGCGGCCCGGTGGGCTCGTGCTCGTGTCCGACGGGCTGTGGTCCGTAGCTCCGGAATATCGTTCCACGTACCCCGAGGCACTCGCCGCGCGGTTACCCCTGCATGATGGCTTGACGGAAGCCGCAGCACAGGACCTGCTCACGCAGGCTGGCTTCTCCGGGTTCAGAAGCTGGCAGCATCTGTTCCCCACTTCTCCCTACCCGGGAAACGTCCCCGTCTTCGTCCTGACCGCCCGCTCACTCGCTCGTTAAGGCATCGGCCCGGAACGCGGATTGCGGTTTTCGGGAAAGCCGATGCTAACACGGGCATCAAGCGTCGGTGCTACACGTCGGGGAGCGTGGCCTTGTCCTGAGGATCGGCCCGTCCTCGAAGGCTGCTGCTCATCAGTCGAGCGGGCCTCAATCCGCGCAGGCTATTGCCCAGGAACCAGCGATCGGCCTGAGCGAGATCGTCTGGAAGCAGGTGCCGCTCGAGGGCCCGCCCGCTCTCGATCAGGGTCTGGCGCAGCACGCCCGGCAAAAGACCATCCGACAGCGGCGGCGTGAGCAGGAGCCCATCTCGTTCGACAAAGATATTGCTGCGCGTTGCCTCGGTGACAAAGCCTGCACGGTTCTGGAAGACGGCTTCATCGGCCCCATGCTCGGTGGCAACCGCGAAGGCGGTCTCGTAGATCCCGCGGCGCGTCGTCTTGTACCGCAGGAAGGGGTCGCCTTCATCGGCCCTTGCGGCGGCCAGGACGACCTCGAGAGGCCGGTCTGGCTCGGCGCCAAGAACTGGTGCGGCGATATCGAGTATCCCGTTGCGATGCAGTTCGAGGCGGATACGGCGATTTCCTTGCGGCGCAAAGCTCTCGATCAGCGCTGCGAGTCGCGTTTCCGCATTATCGCGGTCGAAGCAGAATCCGAGCGTCTTTGCCGAACGGTCGAGACGGTCGAGATGCGGCTGCAGCCGCGTGAAACCGATCTCGGGCGACCAGCCCAGCGTTTCGATCAGCCCGTAATCATCAGCGAGGTCGGTCAGGACACGGGCCTTGAGCAGGCATTCGGAGTACTCGTCCGCAGCTCGCGAATCCGTGACGATGCCGCTGCCAACGCCGTAGCGCCCGACTCCGCCCGGAAAAATCGTTGCCGTACGGATTGCGACATTGAGCCGAAGATCGCCGTTGGGCGAGATCTGCCCGATCGAACCCGTATAGAGATCGCGCGGCCCGTCCTCGAGTTCGCGGATGATCTCCATGGCGCGCAGCTTCGGCGCGCCGGTAATCGAGCCGCAGGGAAAGACTGCCCGCAGGAGCTCTTCGAGCGAGAGGCCGGGACGCAATCGCGAGGTCACCGTCGACGTCAGCGTGTGAAACGTCGGATAGGTCTCAACCTGGAAGAGGTTCGGCACTTCGACCGATCCCATGGCGCTGATCCGCCCGAGATCGTTGCGCAGCAGGTCGACGATCATCAGGTTCTCGGCGCGCTGCTTGGGATCCGCCTGCAATTCTTCCACGGCGGCGCGCTCCGCCTCCGGTCCGTCGCGTCGCGGTGCTGTTCCCTTCATCGGGCGCGTCGTTGCCCGACCGGACTCGACTTCGAGAAAAAGTTCCGGCGAGACCGATAGGATGGTCGCATCATCGATCGCGACGATGCCCCCATGCGCCACGGGCTGGCTCGACCGCAAGGCGGCATAGAGCGCGACGGGATCGCCTTCGTAGCGAAAGTCGATCGGAAAGGTCAGGTTGATCTGGTAGGCGTCGCCGGCGTGAAGATAGTCCAGCACGCGCCGGACCCTGGCCGCATGGGCCGGCGCATCGAACCGCGGATGAACAGCGCCGAGTGGCGGCGGAGCACCCAATGTTCCGAAGGCCTGGTCCAGCTGCGCTGCAGGAATCTGCCACGGCTCCCGAAACAGCCCGAACCACAGCAGCGGAAGCGCCCTCACCTGCGGTATCGAGGCGACGAGGCGCGGTTCGAAGGCGTATCCCAGTTCGTAACTCAGGAAGCCGGCGGCATGCAGACCGCGCGACAGGCCGCCTTCGATTCTGCCGAGCGCGGACGAGACATCCTCGACACGGTCGCAGCGAACGACTTCAATCGAATCGCAGTAGAACTGGGCCGATGCGGCGCCTGCGAGTCGGTCCTCCAGAAGCACAAAAGGGCGCCGCGTCGTGAGGATGGTGTCGATTGAAGGCGGCATCGGTGGCGTGGTTTCTGGGTGGATTGGCAACGCCGCTCGAAGCGGATTCACGGATAACAGCGATATCTCGCTCCGATGGCATCCTGGAATTGTAGGCCCATTCGGTCCCCGGCGTGAGCCCGATGAGAGCCGCGTCGACTGCTCAGCGAGCGGTTGCCGGAACAGCTCGCACGGCATCGACACTGCTGATCAAGACGGGCCATGGGGCTCCGTGGCCAAGCTCAACTCCGCAGGCCGGGGGCCTCCTGGCCCGTGCGCGCCACGTATTCCGTATAGCCGCCACCATAGGCGTGAACACCCTCGGGGGTCAGTTCCAGAACTCGGTTGGATAGCGCGGCGAGGAAATGGCGATCATGCGAGACGAACAGCATTGTCCCCTCGTATTGCGACAATGCGCTGATCAGCATCTCCTTCGTCGCGATGTCCAGGTGGTTGGTGGGCTCGTCCAGCACCAGGAAGTTCGGCGGATCGTAGAGCATCTTCGCCATCACCAGCCGGGCCTTCTCGCCACCGGACAGGACCCTGCACCGCTTTTCCACATCGTCGCCGGAGAAACCGAAGCAGCCGGCCAGCGCGCGCAGCGAGCCCTGCCCCGCCTGGGGAAACGAGTCTTCCAGCGACTGGAACACGGTGGCGTCGCCGTCCAGCACCTCCATGGCGTGCTGGGCGAAATAGCCCAGCTTGATGGTGCCGCCCAGCGCGACCGTGCCGTCGTCCGGCTCGGTGGCGCCGGTCACCAGCTTCAACAGCGTCGACTTGCCGGCGCCGTTGATGCCCATCACGCACCAGCGCTCCTTGCGGCGCACCTGGAAATCGAGCCCGTCATAGATGCTGCGGCTGCCATAGCGCTTGTGCACGTTCTTCAGGGTGACCACGTCCTCGCCGGAACGCGGCGCTGGCTGGAACTCGAACTGGACGGTCTGGCGGCGCTTGGGCGGCTCCACCCGGTCGATCTTCTCCAGCTTCTTCACACGGCTTTGCACCTGGGCCGCATGCGAGGCGCGTGCCTTGAAGCGCTCGATGAAGTTGATCTCCTTGGCGAGCATCGCCTGCTGGCGCTCGAACTGGGCCTGCTGCTGCTTCTCGCTGAGCGCGCGCTGCTGCTGGTAGAACTCGTAATCGCCCGAATAGGTCGTCAATGCGCCGCCATCGATCTCGACGATCTTGTTGACGATCCGGTTCATGAATTCGCGGTCATGCGAGGTCATGAGCAGCGCGCCATCATAGCCCTTCAGGAAGTCCTCGAGCCAGATCAGGCTCTCCAGGTCGAGATGGTTGCTCGGCTCGTCAAGCAGCATGGTGTCAGGACGCATGAGCAGGATCCTGGCCAATGCGACGCGCATCTTCCAGCCGCCGGAGAGAGCACCGACATCGCCATCCATCATCTCCTGGCTGAAGCCGAGGCCGGCAAGAACTTCGCGTGCCCGCCCGTCCATGGCGTAGCCGTCGAGCTCCTCGAACCGCCCCTGGACCTCGCCATAGCGCGTGATGATCTCGTCCATCTCGTCCGCGCGGTCTGGATCGGCCATGGCGGTCTCGAGCTCCTTCAGCTCGGTCGCAACGGCGCTGACCGGGCCCGCACCGTCCATGACCTCGGAGACGGCGCTGCGGCTGGACATGTCGCCCACGTCCTGGCTGAAATAGCCAATGGTCACGCCACGATCGACGGCCACGAGGCCTTCGTCCGGCGCCTCCTGCCCCGTGATCATGCGGAAGAGCGTTGTCTTGCCGGCGCCGTTGGGTCCGACGAGGCCGACCTTCTCCCCCTTCTGGAGCGCCGCGGACGCCTCGATGAAGACAATCTGCTTGCCATTCTGCTTGCCGATGTTTTCGAGACGAATCATGCTTCTACGGGACCAGATTTCAGGGAGGTCCCGCGCCTTTAAGCCATGGGCCGCGCCCACGGAAGGGTTTGCCTGCAATTCATTCGGCTCCTGCCGAGTATCTTCAGTGCGCCGCCAGCCAGGCCTTCGCAGCGGCTGCATCCGTCTCGGACAGCTCATGTCCAGCTGCGATCAGTTGCGCATCAACCTGGGCGCCGCCTTGCCTCAGCCGCGTTTCGAGCTCCACCGCATGAGCACCATAGGAATCGGAGGCTCCGGCCAGAATCAGGATATCCGCTCCTGAGAGATCGGTCTGCTGCGGCATCTCGAGCACGTTCATGGCGCGCAGCAGGATGGCCCGGTGGATGAGGCCAGGACGGATCTGCATCATCGCGGCAAGGAAGTTCGCGCCGTTGGAATAGCCGAGATAGGTCGTTCGTGCCGGATCCAGCCCGTAACCCTTCACTGCGCTCTCGACAAAGGCGGCGAAGGCGGCGGCCTCGGCACGAATATCGGCTTGATCGAATTCTGTCGGCGACAATCGGCGAAACCAGCGGGCCATACCCTCCTCCGTGCTTCGTCCCCTCACGCCGAGCAATGTCGCTTCCGGCGCGATCCGGTGCGCCAACGGCATCAGATCCGCCTCGTTGCCGCCGGTGCCGTGGAGCAGCACGAGGGTGGTGCCGTCCGTCGTTGCAGGATCATGGAACCGGTGCACGAAAGGCAGGTCGCGATAGGTCATGCGCGGCTCCCCCGGGAGGGAGAATTGCGGCAGCATGACACGGATATCAGCAGCCCGTCGGTCATCGGACGGCGGAACCATCAAGCTGGTTCCAAGCGCGTCCTCGGGCTCGTCGACCGCAAATCCCGGCCCGTCGCTCGCCAGTTCGATCAGGGTGCCACCGGGTTCGCGGACATAGAGCGAGGTGAAGTATTTTCTGTCGTGAAGTGTGGTGACCGAGGAATTGAGGCGCGCCAGAGAACTCTCGATGGCTTTCACGGCAGCCTCGTCCGTGGCCCGGAAGGCGACATGGTCCGCGATACCGGTGCCTGGTGCGCCGGGCCAGAACCCGCCGGCATCGCGGATATCGATGACGTCGCCACTGTCGGACACCATGCGCTGAACGCCGGACGTCGCCGCAGTGGGCCGGTAGCCGAAGCGTGCGATGAAGGCCGCTGTCTCCTCCCGCGTTTCGGACAGTATGGTTGCGCCGCGGACCCGGCGGATCGCATCCTCGGGGGCGATCCCGGGAGCCAGCCATGGCGCCGCGGCTTCCATATCCGTTCCCACGAGCTTCACGATCACCCCGTCGGGATCGCGCAGACGCAAGACGGGCTCGCCGAAATCCTGCTTCGGTCCCTCAGCGGGCACATGCTGCGTCAGTGCCCGCGTCAGCCAGAAGCCGATGCTCGCTGGTGGTACGGCGAGCGCGATCTCGCTCACCTGCCCATGTCCGACCCGACCGGGCGAGCCGTCCTGCCAGACGAGAAAGGTGACGAGCGATCCAGGCGAACCCAGGCGGTCGCCGTAGAACAGGTGCAGCTGCTCGGCATCCTCGTAGCCGCCGGTCTGCTTGACGAGACGCAGGCCAAGGAAACCGACGTAGAAATCGACATTGGCCTGCGCGTCGCGCGTGATCAGGGTGAGGTGGTGGATCCCTCCGGTCATGTCGTCTCCTCAGACAGGTTCCGCCTCGGCCATCAGCTCAGGCTATCGAGCGCCCGCTTCACGGAGCCGCGCGGCGATAGGCGAAGTAGCGGCCCTCCGGGACGCCATCGGGGAGTGAGACGGCAACCAGCGCAGGGTGTTCGAGATCAGAGCCGCTGATGATGAGCGCACCGTCCTGCGCGAGCGCCGCAACATGACCTGGCAACCAGGCCAGATGGATACGGTCGCGTTCCGGCACGCCAGTTGTGGCGTCGACATGGATCAAGGCGGCACTGCGACCATGGCGCTCCGCGAAGGCCGGCAATGTCTCGGCCATGTCGCCAAGTACGAGCGCGTTCCCCGGAGGCATCGAACGCGGATTGGCCCTGGCCTCACGATCGAAGGCATAGATCTCCCGCTCCGGCAGGATCTCGCGCAGATGATCGTATGTGCGGCCATTGCCGAGGCCGAGCTCAAGCACGAGCCCATTGCGGCTGACGATGGACTCGGCCGCCCAGTCGAGGATGCGGCGCTGGGCTTCGAGGCGGCGGATGAAACTGTCGAGGCGGCTCATGAAAGGCGTCTGTCTCCGGCACCGGCGCAATGGCAATGGCAGGTTTCGCATCGGCCAAATGGCTTGCTTGTCATTTGCGAACGCCGATGCCCTAATCCATTTAGATGCATACAGAATGCCGCAATGGCATCGCGTCAATGGCCATCAAGAGCCCGGTTTTCGTTTCAGGGAGGACAAGCATTCATGATCAAGTCTAGCTGGCTCATCGCGCTTGCGGTATCCGCGGGTTTCGGCGTCGCAGCCGCTGCTCCGGTGCAGGCTCAGACCTGGCCGCAGAAACCCATCACCTTCATCGTGCCGTTCCCGGCAGGGGGCGGCACCGATGCCTTTGCCAGGCCGATCGCCGCCCAGCTCGAGCAGCAGCTCGGGCAGCGCATCATCATCGACAATCGTGGTGGGGCCGGCGGCACGGTGGGCGCCTCGGCGGCGGCGCGGATGCCCCCGGACGGCTACACTTTCTTCGTCGGAGCGGCGCATCATGCAATCGCGCCGGCGCTCTATCCGAAGCTCGACTACAACATCCAGACCGATTTTATTCCGGTCGGTGTCATCGCCCAGCCACCGCAGGTCGTCGTCGTCCATCCGGGCAAGGTCCAGGCCAAGACGCTGGCCGAGCTGATCGATTTCGCCAGGAAGAATCCGGACAAGCTCAACTACGCATCTGCCGGGAACGGTACGACACACCATCTCGCAGGTGAGCTCTTCAAGCTCGTCACCAAGACCAACCTGACCCATGTTCCCTACCGCGGCGCCGGGCCGGCGATGCAGGATCTCGTTGCCGGTCAGGTCGACGTGATGTTCGACGGGCTTGGCTCCTCGGCCGCACAGGTACAAAGCGGAGCGCTGCGTGCGCTGGCCGTCGCCGCCCCGAAGCGCTCGGATGCCATTCCGGACGTGCCGACCGCCAAGGAGGCTGGCCTTGACGGCTACGAGGTCGCGACCTGGTACGCAATCTGGGCGCCGAAGAACACGCCGGACGCCATCGTGACGCGCATGCGCGGTGAGATCGAGAAGGCGCTGAAGGCTCCAATGATCACCGAGGCCTGGAAGAAGAACGGCTCCACAATTCCTGCGATCTACGGTGCCGATTTCGGCAAGTTCGTCACCGCTGAAGTGGCGCGCTGGGGCAAGGTCGTCGAGGACGCCAAGATCAAGCTCGACTGACGCACCCTCAGCTTTCGTCGCCCGCGCCGTCGATCACGGCGCGGGCGATTGTCATCGCAAAACCAGCCCGGGCGAGCGCCGCAAGATCCTTCTGGCGGTTCTCGGCCCGGTCCCTGCGGTTCCAGGGCCCAAGCCGCTTGCGTCGGGCAGCGATCCGCGCCGCAGCCAGTTCCTCATCGTCGGTCGTGCGACTCGCCTCTGCGACCAGCTCGCGCCCGACACCCTTGGCTGCGAGCCGTGCGGCAACCGCGCGGGCGGACTGCCCCTTTCGGCGCAAGGTCGCCGCCCGGCCCTCGGCGAAGCGTTTGTCGTCGACCAGCCCCGCCGCGACGCAGCGCGCCACGGTTTCATCGATGAGCGTAGCGAAGGACTGAGGTGCGTCACCGTGGTAGCGGCAGCTCATCATCACCTTGCGCTGGAGGACCCGGTGCAACTGCCCGGCAGGGGCCGAGTAGCGCTCGAGGTAGTGCATCGCCGCGCGCTGCAAATAGTCGGCGCTGATGCGCCGTGGCGGTTTGCGTGCGCCGGCACTGCGCGGGCCGCCCTCTCCGTTGGCGTCGCTCATTCTAGTCCAGACCAGGTTTCGATCGTGCGGACTTGATCGATGAACGCCGGTCCTTGCTTTGAAGGCGACGCTCCTTGGATGCCTTTGTCGGCTTGGTGGGCCGGCGTGTTTCAGGGCGGACCGCAGCTTCGCGGATCATGTCCAACAGGCGCTCCAGCGCCTCCTCGCGATTGCGCTTCTGGCTCCTCTGCGCCTGGGCGACGATGACAATGACACCATCCTGCGTGAGCCTGCTGCCCGCAATCTTCATCAGGCGGATCGCCACATCGTTCGGCAAGGACGGAGATCGACGCGCATCGAATTTCAGCTGGACCGCGCTCGACACCTTGTTGACATGCTGCCCTCCCGGCCCGGAGGAGCGCACAAAGCTTTCCTCGAGCTCGCTCTCGTCGAGGGTAATGGACGGGGTGACTTGAATCATGGGAGGACGGTAGCTCAACCTCTGGAGAATTGCAGCGTTGAAGCCCTCTCGCGATATTGCCCGGCTGATCGAGATCATGGCGGCGCTTCGGACCCCCGGCACCGGCTGCCCCTGGGATCTGGAGCAGGATTTTGCCTCGATCGCTCCCTATACGATCGAGGAGGCTTATGAGGTTGCAGACGCGATCGCGCGCGATGACAAGATCGACCTCAAGGACGAACTCGGTGACCTGCTGCTGCAGGTTGTCTTCCATGCGCGCATGGCCGAGGAAGAGGGTGTCTTCGCCTTTGCCGATGTGGTCGAGGCGATCACCAGCAAGCTGATCCGCCGCCATCCGCATGTCTTCGGTGATGCACGCGACCTCTCACCGGCCGAGGTCAAGGTGCTCTGGCACCGCATCAAGGCGCAGGAGAAGGCTGACAAGGCCGCTGCCCATCGTGCTGCCGGACAGCCCGAGGCAAGCGAAGACAAGGGCGTTCTCGCCGGCGTTCCGCATGCCTTGCCCGCTCTCACCCGCGCCTGGAAGCTCCAGGCGAAGGCCTCCACCGTCGGATTCGACTGGAACGATGCCAGGCTCGTTCTCGACAAGATCCGCGAGGAGACAGCGGAGATCGAGGAGGCACTTGCCGGCGGCAACAAGGCGGCCATCCGGGAGGAGATCGGAGACCTGCTCTTCGTCGTTGCCAATCTGGCGCGTCACGTCGATGCCGACCCCGAAGGGTGCCTCAACGCGGCCAACACCAAGTTCGAACGCCGGTTCCGGGGGATCGAAGATGCGCTCGCCGCCGAGGGTCGGGACGCCAAGGAGGCGACGCTCGACGAACTGGAAGCGCTCTGGCAGGCGGTAAAGCGGGCTGAAAAGGCGAAGGCTAGCGCTGGCTAGAGCATCGGCCCGAAAAGTGGATCGCGGTTTTCGGGAAAGCCGATGCAAACACAAAAAGGCTGGATCATCGGAGCGGATATGAATCCGGTCCGATGATCTAGGCGGATAGGATTTCCTCAGGGATCAGAATCCCTTCGGCGCGGGCCTTCGCACGCAGGTTCAAGCGTCTCGTTCCTGGCAGGCGCGTACCTGGCTGGTCCTCGATCGCGTGGGCCAGCAGCTTCATGCGTTCGGCGAACCAGTTGCCGCCCATGCTGGCCGGATCGATCGCGAGGATGAGCTGGCCGGTATCGGGTGGACCGCCCTTGTCGTCGATGAAGGAGGATGCCTGGAAGGCGAAATGCGTGCCGACCAGAGCGGCGGCGAGAATCTCCACCATCATCGCCAAGGTCGCGCCCTTGGCGTCGCCGAGCGGCACCATGGTGCCGGCAATTGCGGCCGCCGGGTCGGTCGTCGGCCTGCCATGCATGTCGAGGGCCCAGCCTTCCGGAATGGCCTCGCCCTTCTGCCTGGCGGCGACGATCGGCCCGCGCGCGACCTTGCTCAGCGCCATGTCGATGACGACAGGCTCGCGCCCGGCGAGCGGAGCGGCAAAGGCGATGGGATTGGTGCCGAAGACCGGCTTCGAGCCGCCCCAGGGGGCCATCGCGCCCGGCGTATTGGCGAATAGCAGGGCGACGAGCCCCTGCTCGGCCAGCCGCTCGACATGCAGCCCCGCAGCGCCGCAATGATTCGAGCGCCTGATCGGCGCCGCGACCACGCCCTGCTCGCGTGCGAGTTCGGGCAGTTCGCTGACTGCAAGGTCGATCGCGGGATAGGCAAAGCCATGCGCGGCATCGATGGCGAGAACGCCGGGCTTCGGCCGCCGCGCGATCGGCACGGCCTGGCCATCGATCTTTCCCGATTTCAGCATCGCCAGATAGGTCGGCACGCGCGAAAGGCCGTGGCCCTTCAGGCCGTCGGCCTCGGCCATCACCAAGGCCCAGGCGACGGAGGCCGCGTTGGCCGCCGAAGCCCCCGCAGCGGCAAACAGCTGCGCAATTCTGGCCTCAGCCTCCTCCAGTGAAAGGCCGGTCATGTCCGGCCCTCCAGCGCAGCAATGACGCGCTCCGCGACGAGGCCGGAAACACGCCCGTTCGATTCGACGGTGTTGCCCGCGATATGCGGTGTCAGGATCAGGTTCGGCGTGCCGGCGAAGAGCTTGGCGCCGCCGCGCAGCGGCTCCTCCTCGAAGACATCGAGCGCCGCACCGGCGAGCCTGCCGCCCTTCAGGGCATCGACCAGCGCGGCCTCGTCCATCACGCCGCCGCGCGAGGCGTTGATCAGGATCGCGTCCGGCTTCATGCGCGCGAAGGACGCGCTTCCGATCAACCCCTTGGTCTCCGGCGTCAGCGGCAGATGCAGGCTGATCACGTCCGAGGTCGCAAGCAGGGCATCGAGCTCAAGCCGCTCGACATTGCTCCAGACCGGGTCATCGGCCGGAACATAGGGGTCGTAGGCCGCAATGCTCATCCGGAGCAAGCGGGCATGGGCCGCGGCGTCGCGCGCGATCGCGCCGAAGCCGACGAGCCCCATGCGCTTGCCGGCGATCTCGCGACCGATGAGTTGTGTCTTCGGAAATTCGCCGGCCAGCATCGCGGCATTGGCGAAATACGCGCCGCGCAACAGGGTCATCGCCGTGCCGATGACATATTCGACGACCGAGAGGCTATTCGCCCCGGTCGCGGGGAAAACCTTGATGCCGCGGCCGGCACAGGCTTCCATGTCGATATTGTCGAGGCCGACGCCAAGCCGGCCGATGACCTTCAGCTTCTTTGCGCCTGCCAGCAGCGCGCCCCGCACTTGCGTCTGGTTGCGGACGATGAGGGCCGGGATGTCGGCGACCAGCCGGGCGAGCTCGTCCGGTTTGCCGAAGAGCTCCGGGTCGTGATGAACCGCATAGCGGGCGCTGAGGCTTGCGACCGCCGCCTCATCCATGAATTCGGTGATGACGATGTCGGTCATGGCTCTCCCGCCTTGCGTGCCTGTTCAACCCAATGCTGTCAGGCCGCCGAGGACGACCCCGAGAATGACGAGACTGGTCCCGGTGACGACCGCAAGATGCCGCCAGCCCAGCCGCACCATCGAGCCGATCGAGGTGCCGAGCCCGAGCGCCGCGATCGCGATCAAAAGCCCCCAGCGCGAGGCTTCGAGCAAGGCTGCGCGCACGGGCTCATAGATTCCGGCCAGCGCCGGCTGCGTCGCGAAGGCGCTGTTGACCAGGCAAAGCCCGAGGAAGACGAAGGCGAAAACCGGGACCGGCACCTTGGCATCGCTGGGATGGCCGCCTTCGCGCGCCATCCACCAGCCGACGAGCAGCACGGCCGGTAGCAGCAGGAAGACGCGGAACAGCTTGACGATGACGGCCGCATTGGCCGCGTCGTCGGAAACAGACTGGCCGGCGCCGACGACCTGCGCGACGTCGTGGATCGTGGCCCCCAGCATGACGCCGGTCTGGGTCGGGTTCAGACCGAGCCAGACGCAGATCAGCGGATAGGCCAGCATCGCGATGGTCGCGAGCGCATTCATGGCGATGACCGTGAAGGCGACGTCGGCCGCCTTGCCGCGATAATCCGGCAGCACGCTTGCGGTCGCCAGCGCCGCGGACGCTCCGCAGACCGCGGTCGCAACCCCAGCGAGAGCGCCAAAACCGTGTTCGCGCCCGAGCAGGCGCGCCAGCCAGAAGCCGGCGATGACCGTCACGATCATCGAGAACACGACCAGCAAGGCGGTCGACAGGCCGAGTGCGATGATGTCGCCGAGCGCGATGCGCAGGCCGAGCAGTGCGATGGCCCAGCGCAGCATCTTCTTGACGCAGAAGACCATGCCGGCCTGGAACCGGACGGTGTTCGCCAGCGGGTGCAACGCCATGCCGATCAGCAGGGCAATGACAACCGCGGGAATGCCGATCTTGCCGCCGAGCCAGGTCTTGAGAGCCGGCTCAGCCAGGACCGACGCAATGGCGACCGCGGTCGAGAGCGCGATCCCGTCGAGAAGCGGGCGCCAGGCACTCTGCGGGGAAGATGAGGCGACGGACAAGAACTCTGCTCCGGCTTGCTCTGCCGGTATTCGGCAGGTGGCGGGCGGGCGGCATAGCGCCCGCCCGCCGGTTTAGTGCCCGGTCAGGCCGAGCGATAGAGCTTGGTCATCGAAAACTCGCGATGGCCCAAGGCCTCGGCCGCCGTCATACGCCCATTGGCGGTGCGGACGATATTCTGGATGAGCGCATCGCCGGCCTGCGAAATCGTCAGGTCACGGCGCAGGATGCCGGAGACGTCGACATCGATATGCTCGGGCATCGTGCGCATGGTCTTCGGATTGCCGGTGATCTTGATGACCGGGACGATCGGGTTGCCGATGACGTTGCCCTGCCCCGTCGGGAAGGTGTGCACGACATATCCGCCGGCTGCCATCAGGGTGACGCATTCGGCGGCGGCCGAGGAGGTGTCCATGTAGTAGAGGCCGGGGCCCTTGCTCGGCGCTTCCGCTGGCTCGAGGATATCGATGAACTTGCACTCCCGGCCGATCTTCTCGAGGTTGCCGAGCGCCTTTTCCTCGATCGTGGTCAGCCCGCCGGCGATGTTGCCCTTGGTCGGCTGGCTATCTGAGAGGTCGTCGGTCTTGTGGGCCTCGATCACGTCGTCCTGATAGGCCTTCCACATCTTGTACCAGCGCTCGCCGACTTCCGGTGTCGCGGCGCGGGCCTTGCAGAGATGCTCCGCACCGGTGATCTCGGAGGTCTCGCCGAAGACGCCATAGACGCCACGCGGGATCCACTTGTCATACATGTTGCCGACGGTCGGACAGGAGGAGAGCCCGGTCGTGGTGTCGGATTCACCGCATTTGGTCGAGACCCAGAGCTCCTCGATGCCGCATTTCTCGCGCTGCAGCTCGGTCGCCCACTGCACGAATTCCTTGGCGACATAGGAAGCCTTGGCGATCGTGGCGATGTCGCCATGGCCCTCGATGCCGAAGCCGACGACTGGCTTGCCGGTCTTGGCGATGCCGTCAACGACGCGCTTGGTCCAGCCATCCTCGATGCCGATGACGATGACGGCCGCAACATTGGGGTTGGAGCCCGTACCGATCAGGGTGCGGAAGTGAACATCGAGATCCTCGCCGAACTGCAGGCGGCCATAGGCATGCGGGATCGCGAGCGTGCCCTTGATGTTGTTGGCAACGGCCTCGCAGGCGGCATTGGAGAGATCGTCGAGCGGCAGCAGCAAGACGTGGTTGCGCACGCCGACGCGGCCATTTTCGCGACGCCAGCCGTGGAACGAATCCAGGCTGCGGCCGGTCGGGCGCTTCACCATCGGCGCCTTGAACTCAGGCGCTTCGATCTTGCGGCCCTTGATGCGTCCGAGCTTGCCCTTCACGAGATCGAAATTGGCAACGATCGACATGGCGTTTCCTTCGTTTTCTTGACGGGCTCGACCATGGCGGGAGCCCTGGAACAGGTCAGGCGGCGAGCGCGCCGATCACCAGCGCTTGGTCTTGGCGTTGTGCACGTGGAGATGCTCGCCCTTGCCGATATCGGCGACAGCCTTGCCGATGTCCTGGCCGTATTTCCAGATCGTGTCGCCCTTCTTGATGTCCTTGAGCGCGACCTTGTGGCCGATCGGAATATCCATCTTCGCGGCCAGGCGGAAATCCGAATTGTCATGGGTGACGACGCAGAGCATGTCCGTCCCGGCCTTCAGGCCCTCGACGACGACGACACCGACAGTGTCCTTCTGCTCATGCACCAGGAGATGGGGCTTGCTCATGTAAGGCCTCCTCAAGCTTGCGAAGGTTCGACTTCGGCCCGTGCGAAAATCGGGCTCGACCTGCGCTCAGGTAAGTCTTATATAAGACACATGAGTGTGCACAAGCTCGAAAATGCAGAGCGGCGCGGCGCGGTCGACAAGGCTGAGCCGTTGGGCTTTCGGCCACTCTATCGCCAGGTGAAGGCGATCCTCGTTCGCCGGCTCCTTGATGGCGTCTGGGCGCCAGGCGAAGGGCTGCCGAGCGAGGGGCAGCTTGCTGCCGAGATCGGCGTCAGTCAGGGCACGGTGCGAAAGGCTCTGGACGAGCTCGCGGCGGAAAACCTCGTCATTCGCCGGCAGGGGCGCGGCACCTTCGTGGCCGAGCACGACGAGCGCCGCATCCTGTTCCAGTTCTTCAAGCTGGTGCCGGACCATGGCGAACGGCGCTTTCCCGACAGTTCCGTGCTGAGCATCGCGACCGGACTGGCTGACGCCGCCGAGCAAGCCGCGCTGGAGCTCGACGACAAGGCCTCGGTCATTCGCATCCGCCGGATGCGCTCGCTCGATGCGGCGCCGCTGATCGTCGAGACGCTGACCTTGCCGCAACACCTGTTCCCCGGGCTGGAAGACGGCCCGATTCCCAACAATCTCTACAGCCTGTTTGCCGCGCGCTACGGCGTGACGATCGCGAATGCCCGCGAGAAGCTGAAGGCCGTCGCCCTGTCCCCGGCCGATGCCGCCGCGCTCGGAGTCGAAGCCGGCCGGCCGGCCTTGCAGATCGACCGTGTGGCTCTGGCGCTCGACGGCATGCCCGTCGAACGACGCCTGAGCCTCTGCCTGACCGAGGAGGCTCATTACCTTTCCGACCTGCGCTGAGGCGCGGGCGGCATGCCCGTTCCATATCAAGCCGCCGAAGAGCGGTTCGTCACGACCGGAGGAAATGAATGATTGCCAAGACGACGAGACGCCTCGCACTCGCGGGGTTGCTGGCGCTAGGACTTGCCGCGCCCGCAGCAGCGCAGGGATTTCCAGCCAAGCCACTGACATTGATCGTGCCTTTTGCGGCAGGCGGACCGAGCGACGTGATTGCGCGGCTGCTCGCCGACCACATGGGCCGCACGCTCGGCCAGCAGGTGGTGGTCGAGAACATCGCCGGTGCAGGCGGCACGGCCGGCGCCAAGCGCCTCGCTGCATCGGACGCCGACGGCCACACCCTGCTGATCCACCATCTCGCCCTCGCGGCTGCGCCTTCGCTCTACAACAATCTTGGATACGATACGCAGACCGCCTTCGCGCCTGTCGGGCTGGTCAATACCGGCCCCATGGTGGTGGCCGGCAAGCTCGCATTGCCGCCGGTCGACGCCAAGGCGTTCTTCCCCTTCGCCAAGCTGCAGGCCGACAAGCTGACCATCGCCCATGCCGGGATTGGTTCGAACGCTCATCTCTGCGCGGTCCTGCTCTCGCAGGCGCTCGGCGCGAAGTTCACACAGGTCGCCTATCGCGGCACCGGCCCGGCGATGAACGATCTCGTCGCCGGCCAGGTCGATGTGCTCTGCGACCAGTCGACCACTGCGGTGCCGCAAGTCCAGGGCGACAAGGTCCGCGCCTATGCGGTGACCTCGAGCGAACGCCTCGGCGTGCTGCCGAACACGCCGACCGCACGCGAGGCCGGCACCGATCTCGAGATGACGATCTGGCACGGGCTCTACGCGCCGAAGGCAACTCCGGCAGCGGCGCTCGACAAGCTGAATGGCGCACTGAAGGCCGCCCTCAAGGACCCGGTGGTCTTGGAGCGCTTCAAATCGGTCGGCACCAGCGCCTTTCCGGAATCTGAATGGAGCCGTGAAGCCCATGCCAAGCGCTTTGGCAGCGAAATCAGCAAATGGGCGACCTCTCTCAAGGCCGCCGGCGTGACCCAGCAGAACGTCAACTAGCCACCATCCACCCACGCGCCGCTCGCCAGTGCGGGCGGCGCGTGCTACCCGGCGCGGATGTCAGCCAATCTGGTTCCGCTCGAAACCTTCCTGAACCTGCCCGATCACGCGCGGCTGCTCGGCCTCGATCTCGGCACCAAGACGATCGGTCTCGCGTTGTCCGATGTTGAACGCCAGATCGCCACGCCGCTGGAGACGATCAAGCGGGTCAAGTTCGGGCTCGACGCAGCAGCGCTGCTGAAGATCGCCGCGAAATTCGAAGTCGCGGGCCTGGTGATCGGCCTGCCGCTCAACATGGACGGCACGGAAGGGCCGCGCGTTCAGTCGACACGGGCTTTCGTCCGCAACCTCGCTCCCCTCACCTCCTTGCCAATCACGTTCTGGGATGAGCGGATGTCGACGCTGGCCGTCACGCGGACCCTGCTCTCGGCGGATGCCTCCAGAGCCAAGCGCGCCGAGGTGGTCGACAAGATGGCCGCCGCCTACATCCTGCAGGGCGCGCTCGATCGCCTGATGCGCATGGAGCCGCCGGACACCGACGAAGCCTGACATGCGAACGCCGCCACGGTTTGCCGCGGCGGTGCCATTGTCCTGACGTTGCCGGGCGGCCGGTTACGGTATGACGTAGCCGCGCTTGATCGCCTTCTTCTGCGCTTCTCTGTGGTTCTTGACCGCGCGCTTCTGGTCCTCGAGACTCATGCCTGCCATGGGATTGTTGTTGCGCGGACCACGATCATAGCCGCCGCCATCATAGGGGCCGCGCCGGTCGTAGCGCGGTCCGCGATCGTTGCCTCGGTCGTAGCCGCGATCATAACCACGCCCGTAACGCGGGCCGGGCTCATAATAGGGATCGCGGCTACTGCCGCCGTAGTACTGGGCCGAGGCGGGAGCCGCCCAAAGCACTGCCGAGGTCGCAAGTCCAAGGCCGACCAGCAGGGCCTTGCCGTAAGCGTTCATTCTCGTCCTCCATGACCGCGCACAGGGCCGGTCCGCCTCAAAGCTCAGATCCCAGGGCAGCGATCAGTTGCCGCCGCGCGCCGGATCGCTCGTTCCGTTGCGGGAACCATAGGGCCCCCACCCTGAATAATAGTTACCGGGGCCGTAATACCCGCCATAGTAGCGCGGGCGCTGATAGACAACCACAGGCTCCTGATAGACATAGATCGGTTGGTAGCCATAGCTCGGCTCGTAGTAGCTCGGCTGGTAGCCGTATCCCCCGTAGGCGTAGCCATCATCGTAATAGTAGGTTCCGGAATAGGCCGGGCGGCTGGCTGCTATGGCAGCCGCGCCGAGCAGACCAAGACCCACCGCACCCGCGATGGCAGCGTTACGATGGCCCCAGCCCCGACCGCGATAATAGCTGTAGTCGGCAGCGGCCTTGTCGAGGCGGCTTGCGTCGACCCCTGCGCGTGACTGGCCGGCATCCGCCGGCAGCACCAATCCGGCAGCTGTGACAGCGATGGTGGCCAAAGCCACGATGGCGGATTTCCTGAGAGACGACATGGTCATATCTCCTGCGGTTCATTCGCCTGAACCTGGATCTCATGATCAGGCATCATGCTTGAATGCGGCCTGAACCAATCCGGGCGGGATTGCGGCGCATGCAACCCGGCCTCCGCGGGTCGCGCTTGTTCAGGGCCTGCTGTCGTGAGAGGGGTTACGAAACGCCTCCGATGACAGTTTCCCCTCCACCAACGTCAGCTTTGGCAGATTGTTCCGGCGCTCGGATTCGTGCAGCCGCCGCCAAAGGCCGTCGCAGTCAGGTCCCGATATGAATCCAATCATTAACAGCCTGGGAGCGATCTTCCTCGTGCTCGCGACCGGCTGGGCCCTGAAGGCTCGTGGCTTCGTCTCTCCCAGCCACTGGGCCGGCGTCGAACGGCTGACCTATCAGGTTCTGTTCCCGGCCGTCGTCATTCACACCTTGGCCGTCGCCGATCTGAGTCAGCTGCCGGTGCTGGCGATGGGGCTGACCCTGGTCACCGCGATCCTCGGCGTATCTGGCATCCTTCTGATCCTGCGCCCCCTGCTTTCACGCGTCGGGATCAACGGCCCGGCCTTCACTTCGGTCCTGCAGGGCTCGGTGCGCTGGAACACCTTCGTCGCGCTGGCCTTGGCGGCTGGGCTGCACGGCCGCGAGGGGGCAACGCTGATGGCGATCGCGGTGGCCTCCATGATTCCGCTGCTGAACGTGCTTTGCGTCCTCGTACTGGCGCGCTTCGCCGTCGGGCGGCCGATGAGTGCGGCGGAGACGGCGCGCTCGATCGCGGTGAACCCCTTCATCTGGTCCTCGGCTGTCGGACTTCTGCTCAACCAGATGCAATGGATGCTGCCCCTCGCCCTGACGACCTATGTCGATATCCTCGGCCGGGCGGCGCTGGGCGTAGGGCTGCTCGTGGTCGGAGCCGGGCTCGACATCCACCGCTTGAAGCAACCGCGGCTCGCCCATGGCCTCGCCATCGGGCTCAAGCTCGTGGTGATGCCGCTCGTCGCCTGGATGCTGGCGCGGCAGTTCGGCGTCACCGGGACCGCGCTGACGATCACGGTGGTCGCGGCTGCGGTCCCGACAGCCACGGCGGCCTATTTCCTGGCGCGTGACATGGGCGGCGATGCCCCGTTGATGGCCGAGATCACCACGATGCAGACCCTGCTGGCGCTCGCCACGCTGCCGGTGGCGGTCCTGCTTCTGGGGTGATTCCAAGCGTGTGGCAGGGCCGGTCAGGCATGCACGCAGAAATTGAATTCGTCTTTTCCTTGGGTCATTCTACGGCCAGATCAGCGGCGCTGAGCAGCGCCGCATAGTGCAAGGGCAAGCCGCCATGAATGCGCGAGGGCCGAAGCCGAGCCTCGAGACAAGCAATTCTCCTCATAGCGAAGCTGATGGGCCGGAACACCTCGACGAAGCCGCATTCCAGGCAGCTTCGCTCGGAACCATCGCGTTCAGCCATGAGACCGTGGGGGCGCAGCAACGCGGAGTTGCGGAGTACATCGAGAGCATCTGCGTGGAACTGCGCATGTTGGCTCGGGCGGCCAAGCTTGAAACGCTGGTCTACTTCCTCGACATGGCCCGGATCGAGGCCACGATCCAGATCGAGAGCCGTGGGACGCTCGGCAAAACAGCTGACTAGGGGCCGGTTCAGCAGGGCTAAATGACCGACGGCCGTACCGGAGCGCGCGTTCAGGGCATGACGCGCGAGAGCGCGCCACCGGGATGACGCAGAACCACCCCATCGAGTTCCAGCTCGATCAGTAGCCGGCCGACATCGCGGGCGGAATGGCCGCTGGCCCGGATCAGGTCGTCCAGGGAAACGGGGGCCACTCCAAGCAGAGCCAGCACCCGCGCGCGGGCCCCCTCGCCTTCCCCTTCCGGCGGCGGCGCGAGATCGGAGCCGGCAATGGCATGAGGCAGAGCATCCTTCGGCGCCGGGGATACTTCCGGCAGGTCGAGTTCGTCCCAAAGGCTCTCGGTTGCCGCTTCATAGCCCTCGCGCGCCTGTGCGAGACCCGTCGGCAGGGCGCCGCCATGACCCATCATCGGCGCGAGCGCCTCGATGACATGCGCGGCCTCCGCGCATAGCGTCGCGCCTTCACGGATCAGGTGATTGCCGCCCTCGGCGCGCGGATCGAGCGGCGAGCCCGGCACGGCGAAAACCTGGCGTCCCTGCTCATTGGCGAAGCGGGCCGTGATCAACGAGCCTGACTTGCGCGCCGCCTCGACCACGACAGTTCCGAGCGCAAGTCCGGAAACAAGGCGGTTGCGCCGCGGAAAGTCGCGTCCGCGCGGGGCCCACCCCATCGGCATCTCGCTGATCGCCGCGCCCGACATGATCAGTCGCTCGAACAATGGAGCGTTCTGGGGCGGATAGATCTCGTCGAGCCCCCCTGCGAGTACGGCGACGGTGCCGGTGGCAAGGCTCGCGCCATGGGCGGCCGTATCGATGCCGCGCGCCAGCCCGGACACCACCACGAAGCCTGCTTCCCCGAGATCCTGCGCCAACCTGGCGGTGAATTTCAGGCCGGCTGCCGAGGCGTTGCGCGAACCAACCAACGCGACGCAGGGGCGCAGCAGCACCTCGCCACGACCAAGCACGAGCAAGAGCGGCGGCGCGGAATCAATCGCCTGCAGTGGCCGTGGATAGTCAGGCTCTCCGAGGGCGATCAGTCGGCCGCCGCACCGGCGCAACGCCTCGATCTCGCGTTCCGCCTCGGCCGTTGAGCAGATTCGGATGCTGCGGCCTGTGCTTCGCGCGAGCTCTGGCAACGCATCAAGCGCTGCCGCAGCACCGCCATACCGATTCATCAGGGCGCGAAAGGTGCGCGGGCCGATGCTCTCGCTGCGGATCAGCCGGAGCCAGTCGAGACGCTGGCGATCGGTGAGTGCGATGCCAGCCATTCCCGATCAGCCCTTCTGGCCGATCTTGCCCTCGCTGCCGTTCAGCAGCCTCGCGATGTTTTCGCGATGCATGATCCAGAGCAGCACGGTCAGAACGGCCATCAGCATGGCCATGCGCGGCTCATTCGCCCAGAACCAGAGCAGCAGCGGCGTCAGCAGGCTGGCGAGCAGTGCAGCCAACGACGAATAGCGGCTGAGATAGGCGACGCTGAGCCAGACCGCCGCGAAGGTCACCGCGATCGGCCATTTCAACCCGATCAGAATGCCGAGATAGGTGGCAACGCCCTTGCCCCCCTTGAAGCGCAACCAGATCGGGAAGAGATGCCCGAGGAAGGCGCCGAGCCCGGCGAGGAGCGCAGCATCCCTGCCGCCGATCATATAGAACCCGACGAGCACGGCCGCCGTGCCCTTGAGCATGTCCCCCACCAGGGTCAGCGCCGCCAGCTTCTTGTTGCCGGTGCGCAGGACATTGGTAGCCCCGATATTGCCCGAGCCGATGCTGCGTAGATCAGGCCCGCCGCTGAGGCGCGTCAACACGACGCCGAAGGGGATCGAGCCCAGCAGATAGCCGACGACCACGGCAGCCAGTGCCGAGGACCCGGACAGGCCCAAACTCATCATCTCAGGCATGCCGTCCCCGCTTCCCCACGCCATCGCCGCAGGAGCTTAGACTGCGTCGGCCTCGTAGACCACTCGTCCGGCAACGAAGGTTGTGCGTACCAGCCCATCGAGCCGCGCCTCGTCGAAGGGCGAATTCTTGGCCCGCGATTTCAGCTTGCGCTTATCGACGACATAGGGCGCGTCCGGATCGAGCAGGATCAGATCGGCAGGCGCCCCGACCGAGAGGCGTCCGCACGACAATCCAAGCAGATCGGCCGGTCGCGTCGAAAGCGCCGCCAGCAGCGTCGGCAGATCCGTCTGTCCCGCATGGACCATGCGCAGCGCGGCCGACAGCATGGTCTCGATGCCGAGCGCACCGTTGGCGGCCTCGGCGAAGGGCTGGCGCTTGGTCTCGACGTCCTGCGGATCATGGTCGGAGACGACGACATCGATCACGCCCTCGGCCAGCGCCGCGACCATGGCGAGCCGATCATCCTCATGGCGCAGCGGCGGCGAGACCTTGCAAAAGGTGCGGTAGTCGCCGACGTCGTTCTCGTTCAGCGTCAGATTGTTGATCGAGATGCCGCATGTGATCCGCACGCCATCGGCCTTGGCCCGGCGCACGAGTTCGACGGATTCGGCGCAGGAGATCATCGCGGCGTGGTAGCGCGCGCCGGTCGCCCGCGCGAGGCGGATGTCCCGCTCCAGCATGATCGTCTCGGCCTCGACCGGAATACCCGGCAGGCCCTTGCGGCTGGCGAACTCTCCTTCGTTCATCACGCCGGCGCCCCGCAGGTCCGGATCCTCGAGATGGTTCATCAGCAGCGCATCGAAATCGCGGCCGTAGATCATGGCGCGGCGCATGACCTGCGGATTGCGCACGGCCCGGGCGCCATCGGTGAAGGCGACCGCGCCGGCCTCGAGCAGCAGGCCGAATTCGGTGATCTCCCTGCCCTCGATGCCCTTGGTCAGGGCAGCGGCCGGCAGCACATTGACGACCGCCTTGTCGCGGGCCCGGCGCTTGATGAAATCGATAATCGCGGGATCGTCGATCGGCGGGTCGGTATCCGGCCTGCAGACGACCGTGGTGACGCCTCCCGCAGCCGCGGCCTGCGAGCCCGTGCCGAGCGTTTCGCGGAACTCCGCTCCCGGCTCGCCGAGAAAGGCGCGCAGATCGACCAGCCCCGGTGCGACGACCAGCCCGCGGGCATCGACCCGCTGCACGCCCTCGCCCGTGGCCGGCGCGGCGCCCCAGGCGATCTCCGCGATGGCGCCATCGCGCAGCAAAAGGGCACCGGGCCCTTGCCGGCCCGATGCCGGATCGACCAGTTGGGCGTTCACGATCGCAAGCTCGCGCATTTCGGACATGATCTCGCTCGGTCTCGCCTTCAGTGTTGTCTTCCAACCGGCCGGGGAGCGGCTCGGCCGTGCTCAGCCATTGGGCAGATGCTGGGCCAGCGCATCCAGAACCGCCATCCGGACGGCGACCCCCATCTCGACCTGCTCGCGAATCAAGGACTGAGCGCCGTCAGCGACTTCCGAGGAAATCTCGACACCGCGATTCATCGGGCCGGGATGCATCACGAGCGCGTCCGGGCTGGCCAGCGCGAGCTTCTCGCGGTCAAGGCCGAAATAGCGGAAATACTCCTTCGGCGACGGCACGAAGGCGCCGTGCATGCGCTCGAGCTGGAGGCGCAGCATCATCACGATATCAGACCCTTCCAGCCCTTTCTTCATGTCGGTGAAGACCGAGACGCCCATGCGCTCGATGCCAACCGGAAGCAGGGTCGAGGGGGCGATCAGGCGGACTTTGGCGCCGAGCGCATTAAGGAGGATGATATTGGAGCGCGCTACCCGCGAATGGACGATGTCGCCGCAGATCGCGACGGTCAGCCCGGCGATTCGGCCCTTGTTGCGGCGGATCGTCAGCGCATCGAGCAGGGCCTGGGTCGGGTGCTCATGCGCACCGTCGCCGGCATTGACGACGGAGCAGTCGACCTTGCGGGCGAGCAGGTTGACCGCACCGGCAGCGTGATGGCGCACCACCAGAATATCGGGCCGCATCGCGTTCAGGGTCGCGGCTGTGTCGATCAGCGTCTCGCCCTTCTTCACGGAAGAGGATGCCACCGACATGTTCATGACGTCGGCGCCGAGGCGCTTGCCGGCAAGCTCGAAGGAGGCCTGCGTGCGCGTCGAGGGCTCGAAGAAGAGATTGATCTGGGTGCGGCCGCGCAGGGTCGCCGTCTTCTTCTCGACCTGTCGCGAAAGCGCGACATAGTCCTCGGCGCGATCGAGGAGAGCCTCGATATCCAGATGCGACAGGCCCTCGATGCCGAGGAGGTGGCGGTGCGGATAGGTCGGGGCTGGCGATGTCATTTGAAGGTGGTTGTTTAGGCACAGACTCAAGACGGCGCAAGCGGCGAGATGGCCCGAACGATGACCATCGTCCAGCGTTTCGTCCAAGGGCGGCCGCAGCGACCGCGGCCGGAAGGCGACAGTCGATCGCCGGGCCACTGTTGCATTCGCGCAGCAATCCCTATTTGACAGCGCTGTCGTGCTGAACCACTTTCGCGCGCAATTCCGAACCTGACCCCGGGCGCCCAGCGCCAAGCCAGGCCGGACCGGCACGGTGCGTGCTGGCCCTGCCCCTTTGTCATGAGACTTTAGCTGCCATGAAGCTCCTCGTCGTCGAGTCGCCGGCCAAGGCCAAGACGATCAACAAGTACCTGGGCTCCGATTACGAGGTCATCGCCTCGTTCGGGCATATTCGCGACTTGCCCGCGAAGGACGGCTCGGTCGACCCCGAGGACGATTTCAAGATGCTTTGGGAAATCGAGGGGCGCGGCGCCAAGCAGGTTGCGGAGATCGCCAAGGCCGCCAAGGGCGCCGAGAAGATCATTCTCGCAACCGACCCGGATCGCGAGGGCGAGGCGATCTCCTGGCATGTGCTGGAAGCGCTGAACCAGAAGCGCGCCATCAAGGGCATTCCGGTCGAGCGCGTCACCTTCAACGCCGTGACCAAGGACGCGGTGCAGAAGGCGCTCGCCAACCCGCGCCGGATCGATCAGGCGCTGGTAGATGCCTATCTGGCGCGCCGCGCACTGGACTATCTCGTCGGCTTCACCCTGTCTCCGGTGCTCTGGCGCAAGCTGCCGGGCGCCCGCTCGGCCGGTCGCGTCCAGTCGGTGGCCTTGCGCCTCGTCTGCGAGCGCGAACGCGAGATCGAAGCCTTCAGGGCACGCGAATACTGGTCGCTGATCGCAACGCTCGCGACCGACACCGGCGCGACTTTCGAGGCCCGCCTGGTCGGCGCCGACGGCAAGAAGATCACCCGGCTCGACATCGGCACGGGGGCGGAAGCCGAAGCCTTCAAGGCGGCGCTGGAGACAGCGTTCTTCAACGTGGCGCAGGTCGAGGCGAAGCCGGTCAAGCGCCACCCCTACCCGCCCTTCCAGACCTCGACGCTGCAGCAGGAAGCCTCGCGCAAGCTCGGCATGGCACCCGCCCGCACCATGCAGTTGGCGCAGCGGCTCTATGAAGGCGTCGATATTGGCGGCGAGACTGTCGGTCTCATCACCTATATGCGAACCGACGGCGTCGACATGGACGGCAGCGCCATCACGGCTGCCCGCAGCGTCATCGGCAAGGAGTTCGGCGCGGCCTATGTGCCGAGCGCGCCCCGCAAATACACGGTCAAGGCCAAGAATGCGCAGGAAGCTCACGAGGCCATCCGCCCGACCGATCTCGGGCGGCTGCCAGCGATGGTCGTGCGTCATCTCGAACCCGAACAGGCAAAGCTCTACGAGCTGATCTGGAAGCGCACCATCGCAAGCCAGATGGAATCGGCCTCGCTGGAGCGCACGACGGTCGACGTCGCCGCCAAGGTCGGTTCGCGCAATCTGGAACTGCGCGCCACGGGCCAGGTCGTGCTCTTCGACGGCTTCCTGACACTCTATCAGGAGAGCCGCGACGACGAAGAGGACGAGGACAGCAAGAAGCTGCCGCCGATGAAGGCGGGCGACGGGCTGGAAAAACGCGCCATCGCCGCCGACCAGCACTTCACTGAACCGCCGCCGCGCTTCTCCGAGGCGAGCCTGGTCAAGCGCATGGAAGAGCTCGGCATCGGCCGGCCCTCGACCTATGCCGCGACGCTGGCCACGCTGCGCGACCGCGAATATGTCCGCATCGAGAAGAAGCGGCTGGTGCCCGAGGACAAGGGCATGCTGGTCACGGCCTTCCTCGAGAGCTTCTTCGGGCGCTATGTCGAGTTCGACTTCACCGCGAGCCTGGAAGAAAAGCTCGACCGCGTCTCAAATGCCGAGATCGACTGGAAGGCGCTGCTGCGCGAGTTCTGGGAGGAGTTCACCCAGGCCATCGCCGGTACCAAGGACCTGCGCGTCACCGAGGTGCTGGAAGCGCTGAACGGCGTCCTCGGAGAACATATCTTCCCGGCACGTGGCGATGGTGGCGATCCGCGCACCTGCCCGACCTGCGGCACCGGCCAGCTCTCGCTCAAGCTCGGCAAGTTCGGCGCGTTCGTCGGCTGTTCGAACTATCCGGAATGCCGTTACACCCGGCCGCTGACCGTTCCAGCCAATGACGGCGAGGCTACGGCCGAGGGCGGCCAGGGCACGCCTGGCGTGCGCGTCCTTGGCAAGGATCCGGTCACGGAACAGGACGTGACATTGCGTGACGGTCGTTTCGGCCCTTATGTCCAGCTCGGCGAGGGTGAGAAGCCGAAGCGCCAGAGCCTGCCCAAGGGCATGAGCGCAGCTGTCGTCGATCTCGACAAGGCACTGGCGTTGCTCGCACTTCCGAAGGAGGTGGCGAGGCATCCGGAAAGTGGTGAGCCGATCCTGGTCGGCATCGGTCGCTACGGTCCCTATGTCCAGCACGGCAAGACCTACGCCAATATCGACAAGGACGATGATGTCCTCGCGCTTGGCGGCAACCGCGCCATCGACCTGATCGTCGCCAAGGAAAGCGGTACAGGCGGAGGACGTTTCGGCCGTGGTGCGGCGGTGCCCGGGCGGGAGCTCGGCGAGCATCCTGCTGGCGGCAAGCTCGTTGTGCGCGCCGGCAAATACGGTCCCTATGTCAACTGGGGCAAGGTCAACGCGACCCTGCCGAAGGCGATGACGCAGGAGAGCCTGACGCTCGAACAGGCGGTCGAGCTCGTCAACGCCAAGGCCGAAGCCGGCGGCGCGAAGGGTGGCGCCAAGGCAGCCGCCAAGACGAAGCGCCCAAGCGCCGCGAAGGCTCCAGCCAAGAAGGCTGCCAGCAAGCCGGCGGCGAGCAAGACCGGGGCCAAGGCTGCGCCGAAGTCCAAAGCCACGGCAAAGGCCAAGACCAAGGCCGGCGCCGAGGGCTGACCCTCGGCCCGGGGGAGATTTGGCCCCGTCGGGACTAAATGCTGCTCCTTGATGCCGACAAACCGACTCTGGCTCAGGATCGTCAGGGCCGTCCTGGAATGGCCGCCCGCCTAAGGTCGGCGCAATGCGGCGGCCGCTCCCTGTGTCGACATGGTGGAAGCGCGGCCCTCAGAGGCGGGCCGCGAAGGGCAGCCTACATGCTGGCTACGACGACCAGGCGTTTGACCTCGCCCCTGAGATAGGCCTGCAGGAACTTGTCGTAGTCCCTGAACGAGACGCAGCCATTCGAATCGCCCCTCGGTCCGAGGAGGTAGGTATGCGCCAACAGGCCGGCACGGCCGTGGATGGCGCCGCTGCCGCCGACCGGGTGGAGCCGGATGGCCCGCACGCCGTGGAAAAGCGCCTCGCGCTCCTTCAGATCGTAGACATGCGGCGGCGTGACGCCCTGCATCCTCACATGCGCGAAGCGTGGGTCATCCATCTTGTCGCCGAGGCCCGAATGCGCCTCGAGCCGGTCGCCATTCGGCATGTACACCATGCGCGCCGAGATATCGTAGATGGCCGTCGCCTGGGCCGAGACACCCGCCGAAGCTGGTGGCGTCGGGCTGAGCCTCCTGCCGCGGCTGCTGTCGACGACGTCGTCCTCCGGCGCCGCATAGGCGAGAGCCGGCCCCGACGAGCGCTGCACCCCAAAGATCTTCTCGAAGAACGAGCGGTTATCCGCTGCCGTCGGCGCGGCCGGAACGGCAGCCGTCCGTGTCCGGCGCGAGGCCTGACGCTCGGCCACGCGCGGAGCCTCCGGATCGGCGGGAAGGCGAAGTTCGGACGGGCGCGGCACCGGCAGCGGCGTCATCTGAACGAGTTTGGACGCTTCCTGCGGCTGCGGCGCCGGCGGAATGATCTCGGGTTCGACGGCCGGAGCCGGCGGCTCGACCGGGTCGGCAGGCAGCGCCAGAGCGGACTGCAAACCGGCGGCCAGAGGGGAATTCTCGCCAAGGGTGAGTGGTGCCGGGCCCAGCGAATAGCTGGGATCAAGCAGCGGATCGTAGCGTCCGGTGGACGCGACCACGATCGGCTCCAGCACGGGCGCGTGCTCACGCACGGCAGAGACGATGGGCTGGGCGTCGTTCTGCGCCCAGAAGCCGGCTGCTGCGCTCAGACCCAAGGTCACGGCAGCGAATGCAATTCGGGAGAAACGCATCCTGCGTCGGCGATTGCGCGCACGAGGAGCTAGGCCAGCAGTCGGACCGGACGAAAAACTCATGCGTCGTACTCTCGGGATACTCTGGTACTCTTCCCGCCTCCGACGCGCGCCAACACCCATCCCGCTCACGCAGGCTCATCACGATGAGCCGCAAGCGGGCCAGCTTGCTGTCCCGATCTTCAGTGCTGGGAAACCCTAACTGTGTTCGAACTTGATTAAGCGCGCGCTTGGTTAATCATGAATGAAGCTGAATCATGTTTTTCTAGGTGCGACCCATTGGCGCGCCGGAAGCCCAGCTCCCTTGGAAAGCACTACGGCACGCTCCGCATCTGGCGGTTCGCGGCGAGGCTGAGGTGTTGCCGACCCCGCCCCTGGCGGGGCGAATTTCACGAGGCGTTAACCCTGCCCCGATAGGCATCGGGAGCACTGCCTCCTTCCGAAATAGTAGTCGTAACTGTCGATGCGTAAGTTGAAACTCTACCCGCAACGGATCGACGGAAACGACGATCATTGCCCGACGTTTGTGCCCGGCATCTCGGACGAGAGGGCCCCGAGGCACGTCCCTCACGGTCTGCGCAATCAGATTCCCGCTTCGCAGGTCATCGCGCCCGTGCACCGAGCCCCAGACCCCGCGGACGCGCCCAGTCGCGTGCGTTACACCCGGACGCCAGACCATCTCCTGCGCAAGGTCTGGGGTGGGCTGGAGAGTACCGCGACACCTGCGTTGGAAATCGAGGCGATCGCCACGATCGAGATCGAGATCGAGGCCGAGATCGCTCCCTGCGACGGGCTCCCCTCTGCGGATGAAGGTGATGTGAGGCCGGACGAGTTCGCGCCAGAAGCCGTGGTGGCGGATGACGACCTCCAGCTCTATGCGAATATCTCGGATCACGCGTTCTGGGATCTCGGGCCGGTCTCCGGCGGAGGTCTGTCCAGCCCTTCTTCCGAAATGCTCCCGGACGAACCAGCCACGCCTCGACACTGGGACGATGCCGAGGACACCGCGCCGTCGGCCGAGGCGGTGGACGCTGGTTCTGCACCGGCCCTTCCGGAGATCGATGTTGCGTTGGCTGCCATCCCCGGTCCCGCTCCAGTCTTGAGCTGGTCGCAAACCTATACTGTCAACCTCCAGGTCGGAGGCGCTGCATGGGCCGAGACCAACATTGCCACCGGCCTGCGTGTCGAAGGCGAAAGCCGGTCACCTGCCGAGCCCCAAATGGTGCAGGCCATTCCGGCTGTCACGAAACCGGAAAGCGAGCCAGAGCCAGCCCGAGCCGGCGAGGCCGACGAAGCTGCAGTTGCCGATCGGCCGATGAAGCGGCGCAAGGCGCCGCCTCCGCCCGCACCCTTCATGCAGACCGGCGGCGTCTTCGAGCTGCCGCCGCTGAGCTATCTTGCCGAGCCGATGACGCAGCCCGAGGCGGCGGTCTCGACCGAGACCCTGCAACAGAACGCTGGATTGCTCGAAGGTGTGCTCGAAGACTTCAACATACGCGGCGAGATCGTCCAGGCCTGTCCTGGTCCGGTCGTGACGCTCTACGAGCTCGAGCCGGCGCCGGGCATCAAGTCGTCGCGGGTGATCTCGCTGGCCGACGACATCGCTCGCTCGATGAGCGCGATCTCGGCCCGCGTCGCCGTCGTCCAGGGCAAGAACGCCATCGGCATCGAACTGCCCAACGCCAAGCGTGAGACCGTCTTCCTGCGCGAGTTGCTCGCCAGCCAGGATTTCGAGTCGACCAAGCACAAGCTGGCGCTCTGCCTCGGCAAGACCATCGGCGGCGAGCCGGTGATCGCCGATC
>NZ_JPKG01000020.1 GCF_000735605.1 Allobosea sp. LC85 | reverse complement strand
TCAGGCTCGCCCAGCGACGCATCAAGCCAGCGCACGTCATCGCATGGTCGCTCTGGCGAAGAGCCCATCAAGCCATCGCTCAGCAAGCTCACGTTAAATCAAAAAGGCAACTGTAATGCTAGCTGATCCGGGGATCAGTCGTGGGGGTCGCCGCATCCTGCACCGGTTGTGGCTGGACGAAGGGTAGAGAGCCGGTCTGCCGTTCGATGACGCGGTGCACCACGGGCGGGTTCGGCCCCTGATGCAGGGCCCGTACACGATCACCGATCATGGCATCGGCCTGGGTGACGCGCTGGTTCTGGCGGATATATTCGACCCAGGTCGGGCTGTCGTAACGCTCGATCCAGAGACGCGGATCGGTCAGATCGCGCAGCAGTGTCCAATGCCTTGCACCGTCGCGGCGGCGGATGCGGCGGCGCTCCGCCATCACATTGAGGAAGGGGACGATATCCTCCTCGCGAATGATGTACTCGATGGTGACGATGATCGGACCGCTGCGCGGCTCGATATCGACCGCCACCTTCGGAACCTGCCAGCGGCTGAGCGGGTCGAGATTGAGCTGCTCGAGCGGCGGCAGCGCATAGCGCAGGCCAAGCGCTGCTCCGGCAAGCAGAACCGCCCCTGCACAGTACAGGGCGCGGTCGGTGCCGAAATGCAGGGCGATAGAGCCCCAGACCCAGCTGCCGAAGGCCATCCCACCGAAGGTCGCCATCTGATAGAGCGCAAGCGCCCGACCGACGACCCAGCGCGGTGCCGAGAGCTGCACGGTCGCGTTGAAGGTCGAGAGTGCCAGGACCCAGCTCGCTCCGGCGACGAGCAGGGCGGCCATCGTCGTCACGGTATAGACGCTCAGCCCCGCAAGGATGACCGCCGCCGCGAAGGCGGCAAAGGAGGCGCGCACCAGCGTCTCCGTCGTGAGCGTGCGGCGCACCCGCGCGCTCAGCAGAGCGCCGCCGACCGCTCCTGCTCCGAAAGCGCCGAGCAGCAGGCCGAAGGTCAGGGGCCCACCCTTGACGAGATCGCGCGCCACCAGCGGCAGCAGCGCCTGAACCGCGATGGCACCGAATCCGAAGGCCGCACCGCGCAGCAGCACCGAGCGGATATTTGGCGACATCGCGACATAGCGGATGCCGGCGCTCATCGCGATGCCGAGCGTTTCGCGTGGCAGCACGCGCTCGATCTTTGGCGGGTTCCAGCGCGCCAGCACGGTGACGAGCCCGACATAGCTCAGCGCATTCACCGTGAAGGAGGCGACGACGCCTGCGGCAGCGACGATGAAGCCGCCCAGCGCAGGACCGACGCTGCGGGCGATGTTGAACCCGACGCTGTTCAGCGTGATCGCGGCCGGCAGGTCGCGACGCGGCACCATCTCGCCAACCGAGGATTGCCAGGCCGGTCCGTTCAAGGCCGTGCCGCAGCCGAGCAGAAAGGTCAGGCTGAGCAGCAGCCAGGGCGTGATCACACCGAACCAGGCTGAAACGGCGAGCGCGACGGAGACTGTGAACATGAAGCCCTGCGCCGTCAGCATGATCTTGCGCCGGTCGAAATTGTCGGAGATCGCTCCGGCCGCCAGCGAGAACATCATGATCGGCAAGGTCGTCGAAGCCTGAACCAGCGCAACCATGTCGGCGGAACTGGCGATCGAGGTCATCAGCCACGCCGCGCCGACCGACTGGATCATGCCGCCGAAATTGGAGGCAAGGCTCGCGAACCAGACAGCCCGGAAAATCGGCTGGCGCAGAGGCACGAAAGGCGAAGACAGACCGTCGTCGACCGCCCCGCCCCCCGTCGCGGCAACATCGGCTGCGGCTACGTCGGCGGTGGGTTGGGCATTCGGGTCGTCAGGCATGCCATAGGGTTAGAGCCTCACCCGCGGGCTGCCAACCATCAGTTTGGAATGATCTGCTCTCAGGCCCCCGTTTGCGCGGAAAGCCCTTCCCTGCGGCGCGCACGCCGGTCCGTCTGTCGCGTTTCAGGCGCGCGCCAGTAATGAGCGAAGGCGACGAGAAGCCCCGCCAGCGCGACCCAATGCCCGGGCCTCAGGGTGTCGATATCACCGTAGACGACGACATCGGCATTGGCCTGGAACACCAACCAGGCAGAGGCACCGGTAGCCAACGCATACCAGGCCGTTTCGCAGAGCGCGGTCAGAAGGCCGGCTGCAAGCGCCGTCAGGACCAGCCGGGGCGTATCGAGCGTCACTCCGAATCGCGGCAGCACTCGGTAAAGCATCAGCAGGCCGAAGAGCCCGGCCATCAGCGCGGGCTGGGTGACGTCGATCTTCGCCTGCAGGGCAAAGTGCAGCAGCCCCAGCGCAGCGATGGCGTAGACGAGGTTATGCAGCTGTTGCCAGCGGGCGGAACCCAGCCGGCGGATCATGCCGTCCGTCGAGGTTACACCGAGTGCGGCCAGCCCGGTCAGCGCAGTGATGCCGACGACGAGATAGAAGCGCTTGACGATTTCGGAGACGATCAGCCCGGCGTCAAATCCGAGATCGATGCAGTAAAGCGCGAGATGGGCGAGCGCATAGGCGAGCACGGCGAGGCCCAGCATGCGGCGGATGCCGATGAGCTTGCTCCAGTCGAGAATCCGGCGCAGCGGCGTGACGGCAAGCGTGACCAGCAACAGCCTGATTGCCCAGGTGCCGCTATCATGCACCGCCCGCGTCCAGGGCTTCGAGCCGAGCTGGCCGGTCCAGGCATCAAAGGCGAGCCAGAGCGCCGGCACCAGCAGCAGCGCGAACGTTGCAGCGCGCAGCCCCGAGAAGCGCCCCTGCCGGTCCAGCCATGGCAACCATGCCTTCATGCCGATCTCCACCATCGCATGTCCCGAATACGCGAGAGGCCTTGCCTCTGTCTCGCACGTCTGCACACAAGGACGTGAGCCTTCTGCGATCCACCTCGTATTCAGAACGGACCGGCTATGCCTTCGACCAGCCCCACCGTCGTTTTCGATGTCGGCAACGTCCTGATCCGTTGGGATCCACGCCATCTCTACCGCCAGTTGATCCCTGACGAAGCACGCATGGACTGGTTCATGCAGAATGTCTGTACCTCCGCCTGGAACGTCGAGCAGGATCGCGGCCGACCCTGGGCGGAAGCCGTCGCCGAACTGGTCTCGGCTCATCCGGAATGGGAGCGCGAGATCAAGGCCTTCGACGAATGCTGGCACGAGACGGTGTCCGGCGAGATCGCGGAGAGCGTCACGATCCTCTCGGACCTGAAGGCCAAGGGTGAAAAGGTCTATGCGATCACCAATTTCTCACGCGAGAAATGGGACGAGAGCGTCGCCCGTTTCCCTTTCCTCGGCTCCTTCGATGGCGTCGTGGTCTCGGCACATGAGCGGTTGATCAAGCCGGACCCCGCGATCTACCACGTGCTGCTGGAGCGCTACGGCCTTGTCGCGGATTCCTGCATCTTCATCGACGACAGCGCCAAGAACGTTGAGGGCGCCCGTCATGTCGGCATGCAGGCCGTGCATTTCGTCGAACCGATCGACCTGCGCGCGGCCTTGCGTGGTCTCGGCGTCCGGATCTAGCGCCGAATCCGCCACGAACGGCCCGAAGGCGCCTCGAAGAAAGTTCGCCATGCCATGAGCATTCCTGTCGAGAGCGTCCTGGCCACCGCCGGCACCGGCCCATTCCAGCGCCGGCTGCTCGGCATCTTCGGTCTCGTCTGGGCAGCCGATGCCATGCAGGTGCTGGCGGTCGGCTTCACCGCCGGCTCGATCGCTGCGACCTTCGGGCTCAGCGTGCCGCAGGCCCTGCAGACCGGAACGCTGTTCTTCCTCGGCATGTTGATCGGCGCCGCGCTGTTTGGCCGCATGGCCGACCGCTATGGCCGCCGCCGCGTGCTCCTGATCACGGTTGCCTGCGATGCGGTGTTCGGGCTGCTTTCGGTCTTCGCCCCGTCCTTCGCAGTCCTTCTCGCGCTGCGCTTCCTGACCGGGGTCGCGGTCGGCGGCACGTTGCCCGTCGATTATGCGATGATGGCGGAGTTCCTGCCGCCAAAGAACCGCGGGCGTTGGCTGGTCATGCTCGAAGGATTCTGGGCGGTCGGCACGATTGCGGTAGCCCTGGCCGCGTGGGCAGCAAGCATCGCCGGGATCGCTGACGCCTGGCGCTGGATTTTTGCCGCGACCGGGCTACCCGCGCTGATCGGCATCTGGCTGCGCTTCTGGGTCCCGGAATCACCCCTGTACCTGCTGAAGGAAGGGCGAGGTGACGATGCCAAGCGCGTGCTCAACCAGATGCTGCGCGCCAACGGGAAGGCCGAGCTCTCGTCCGATTTGGCGATCATCCTGCCCCAGGCGACAAGGTCCTCCGGCCTGCTCGCGCCCGATCTGCGTCGGCGCACCCTGCTGATCCTCGGAATCTGGTTCCTGGTCTCGGTGTCCTATTACGGCGTCTTCACCTGGATGCCGGCCAAGCTCGCAGGCGAGGGCTTCGGCTTCGTCCGTGGCTATGGATTCCTCGTCATCGTCGCGCTGGCGCAGGTGCCTGGCTATGCGCTGGCCGCCTATGGCGTCGAAACATGGGGTCGGCGACCGACCCTGATCGGCTTCCTGCTGCTCAGCGCGGCAGGCTGCGCCCTGTTTGTCGGCGCAGGCAGCACAACCGTGATCGGCGCGTCGATCCTGCTGATGAGCTTTGCACTGCTCGGCACCTGGGGTGCGCTCTATGCCTTCACTCCCGAACTCTACCCGACCGAATTGCGCGGCACGGGCATGGGGGTTGCCGGCGCCATGGCGCGGCTCGGCGGCCTGCTCGCGCCATCGGCGGTGGCGCTCGTGATTGCGCAGAGTTTTGCCACCGCGATTGCCCTGTTTGCAGCATTGTTGCTGGTTGCAGCCACGGCGGCGTTCCTGATCAATGCGGAAACGCGGCAGGCCGCGCTCGCGTGAAGGAAGCACTGTTCCAGCCCAGCGCCATAGCCACCTGATCGGTCCTAATCCGATTCAGCCATTCGGGACCTGACATGGAAGCTGAGATCAGCGCGTCCGTTGCCGACCGTAGTGACAGCCGTGTCAGAAATTCCGGAAAGTTGGCAATTGCCGCAATCCTGATCCTGGGCGCTTTAATCATCTTTGCGGCAACCGCGCTGGGTCTTGCAGCTCCCTTCTATCCCTATCTCGACATCATCAACCACTTCCGGCTTCCCATTCTGTTGTCCACCGGTGGCCTCTTCATCGTGGCGTGGTTCGCGCGGATTCGATCCCTAACGGTTCCGGTCGCCATTATCGCCGGTATCAATATGGTTCTGGCGGCGGCGCCACTCGCATACTTGCCCAGTTCAGCGCCTCAAGCGTCTCTTCGGATTGCAACGTTCAATGTTTGGGTCGGCAACAAGGACCTCGAAGGCGTCCTGGACTTCATCAAGCAGTCCGGTGCCGATATCGTTGTCCTGCAAGAAGTCGACGCACGCTTGGAAGCCCAACTGGTTCCTGCCCTGCTGACGATTTACCCGTCGGTGACGTCCTGCGCTCGCCGGAACTGCGGGCTGGTTCTGCTGTCCAAAACTCCAAGTCTCAAGGCCGGATACTCGGACCGAACACGGCATGAACCACCCCTTATCTGGGCCACCTTCAGCTCAGCTCGTGGGAAGGCGTTTACTGTGACAGGATTGCACCTTGCCTATCCGTTCCAGCCAGACTGGCAGGTTTCGCAGGCACGGTTTCTGGGCGAGCGCTTCCGCAATGTAACTGGCACGCAGATACTGGTGGGCGATTTCAATCTCACGCCGTTTTCGTGGAAACTCAACCGATTGATCGCGGAAACGGAGCTCCGACGTCATGCGACCTTCGGCGCCACCTGGCCCTCACACAAGTTCGCGCCGCTGGTCCTACTGGACAACCTGCTCGCAACGCCTGACGTAAAGTCGGCTGCGGCGTCATATGGGCGGAGCGGATATGGCTCCGACCACCGCCCTATGATCTTTGATGTTGCCTTCGATTAGCGGTCGCCTACCGCGGGTTGCTCAGCTGTCCATCTTCAGCGCGGCGATGAAGGCTTCCTGCGGGATTTCGACCTTGCCGAACTGCCGCATCTTCTTCTTGCCTTCCTTCTGCTTCTCCAGAAGCTTGCGCTTGCGGGTGGCGTCGCCGCCATAGCACTTGGCAGTCACGTCCTTGCGCAGCGCCCGGATGGTCTCGCGGGCGATGATCTTGCCGCCGATTGCAGCCTGGATCGGAATCTGGAACATGTGCGGCGGGATCAGCTCCTTGAGCTTCTCGCACATGGCGCGGCCGCGGGCCTCCGCGCGCGTGCGGTGGACCAGCATCGAGAGCGCATCCACCGGTTCGGCATTGACCAGGATCGACATGCGCACGAGATCGCCCTCGCGATAGTCGGTGATGGCGTAATCGAAGGAGGCATAGCCCTTCGAGATCGATTTCAAGCGATCATAGAAGTCGAACACCACCTCGTTCAGGGGCAGGTCATAGACGACCTTGGCCCGCGAGCCGACATAGCTCAGGTCGATCTGCAGGCCGCGCCGGTCCTGGCAGAGCTTCAGCACGGAGCCGAGATACTCGTCCGGCGTGAAGATGGTGGCGCGGATCCAGGGCTCCTCGATCGCCTCGATCTTCATCACATCCGGCATGTCCGCCGGGTTGTGGAGCTCGAGCGTCGTCCCGTCCCGCAGCCTGAGATGATAGACCACGGACGGCGCGGTCGAGATCAGGTTGAGGTTGAATTCGCGCTCGAGCCGCTCCTGGATGATCTCGAGATGCAGCAGCCCGAGGAAGCCGCAGCGGAAGCCGAAGCCAAGCGCCGCCGAGGTCTCCATCTCGTAGGAGAACGAGGCATCGTTCAGGCGCAGCTTCGACATCGCCGAGCGCAGCACTTCGAAATCGGCGGCATCGACCGGGAAAATGCCGCAGAACACCACTGGCTGCACCGGCTTGAAGCCTGGCAGCGGCTCGGCGACCGGCTTGCGATCGTCTGTGATCGTATCGCCGACGGCGGTGTCGGCGACTTCCTTGATCGAGGCGGTGAAGAAGCCGACCTCGCCAGGGCCGAGTTCCTTCACTTCCAGCATCTTCGGCTTGAACACGCCGACACGGTCGACGCCATAGGCAGCGTTGGCCCGCATCATGCGGATGGTCATGCCCTTCTTGAGCACGCCGTCGATGATGCGCACGAGCACGACGACGCCGAGATAGGCATCGTACCAGGAATCGACCAGCAGCGCCTTCAGCGGCGCTTCGAGATCCCCCTTCGGCGCCGGCAATTTTTGGACGATCGCTTCCAGCACGCCTTCGATGTTGAGCCCGGTCTTGGCCGAGATCGGCACGGCTTCCGAGGCATCGAGCCCGATCACGTCCTCGATCTGCTGCTTGATGCGCTCGGGCTCGGCTGCCGGCAGGTCGATCTTGTTGAGGACCGTGACGATCTCGTGGTTGGCGTCGAGCGCCTGATAGACGTTGGCGAGTGTCTGCGCCTCGACGCCCTGGGAGGCGTCGACGACCAGCAGCGAGCCTTCGCAGGCAGCCAGAGAGCGCGACACCTCATAGGCGAAGTCGACATGGCCGGGCGTGTCCATCAGGTTGAGGATGTAATCCTTGCCGTCTTGGGCACGGTAATCGAGCCGGACGGTCTGCGCTTTGATGGTGATGCCGCGCTCCTTCTCGATATCCATCGAGTCGAGGATCTGCTCGCTCATGTCGCGGGCCGCGACCGTGCCGGTCTGCTGGATCAGCCGGTCGGCAAGGGTCGACTTGCCGTGGTCGATATGGGCCACAATCGAGAAATTGCGGATGTTGTCGAAACTGCGCGTGCTCATGGGCGCGCAATAGCAGTGAAGCCGCACGGGGCCAAGGGTTTGTGGCAGGCGCCTTGCTTCTCTACAGCACGACAGGCGCTTGACATTCTACTATATTAGATTTTCTCTACTAACATGGAACATCCTCCCGAGAGAGACATCGACAAGCGCCTCGCGACGCGCCTGAAGTCAGCGCGCCAACGGCGCGATCTGACGCTCGACGTGCTAGCCGAGCGCACCGGCGTCAGCCGCGCGATGATCTCGCGAATCGAACGGGGCGAATCGAGCCCGACCGCGGCCTTGCTCGACCGGCTGACGGCCGGGCTCGGCGTGACCTTGTCGTCGCTGTTCCATGAGGAGCGCCATGCCGGCCCGGTCGCGCGCCTGGCCGATCAGCCGGTCTGGCCCGACCCCGGCAGCGGCTATGTGCGGCGCAATGTCTCGCCGCCGGGCACCGGCTCGCCGGTCGAAATCGTCGACGTGACGCTGCCACCTGGAGCACGCGTGCTGCTCGATGGACCGCGCATGCTGCACCGCCTCGACCAGCAGGTCTGGCTGCTCGCCGGAGAGCTCGAGCTCAGCTTTGCCGGCGGGAGCCATCAGCTGCGGACCGGCGACTGCATCCACATGCTGCTCGACGGGCCGATCACCTATCACAATCCCGGCCCGGAGCCGGCCCGCTATGCCGTCGTGCTGATGACGGCAGACGGCCTATCCCAGGAAAAGTCACGATGACGACGCATCTCGTAGAAACGCCCTCGATCACGCGTCTCGATGCCGCTGGTGCGCGCAAGGCCATCCCCGCGCTCACCGGCATCCTTCGGGATTCCGTCGCGAGCGGTGCTTCGGTCGGTTTCATGGCGGAGAACACCGAGTCCGATTTCGAGGCCTATTGGACAGGTGTCGCTGTCGGCGTCGAAGCAGGACAAATCCTGCTTCTGGTCGCGCGGCAGGGCGACGAGATGGTCGGCACCGCGCAGGTTCACCCCGCAGGCAAGCCGAACCAGCCGCACCGCGCCGATATCGCCAAAGTGCTGGTGCATTCCTCCGCACGCCGGCAGGGCATCGGCGAAGCGCTGATGCTGGCAGCGGAGGCCGAGGCGTTGAAGGCCGGACGGACGCTGCTCTGCCTCGACACTGACGAAGCCGGCCCGGCGCGCCGGCTCTACAATCGGCTGGGCTGGACCGAGATCGGTACGATTCCGCGCTATGCGCTGATGCCCGATGGCAGCGATTGCGGCTCGACCTTTTTCTTCAAGTCGCTCGCCTAATCCATCAGATTGGGCCTGACCGGCAGATCGGGCTGGGCGGGTTCGCCGGAGAGTGAGGAAATGATGCGCCGCATGCCGGCGAGCAGACGCTCCGCCTCGTCCTCCGGGAAGCCGGCCAGCGCCCGCCGGTTGACCTGCCGTGCCTCCGCAATGGCAGCCTCCTCCAGTTCCCGGGCCCGCGCTGTGAGATGAATGATGCGGGCGCGGGCATCGACCGCATCGGGCCTGCGTTCGATCAGACCGTCCCGCTCCATGCGCGCAAGCGTGCTGGCCATCGTCGCCTGCTCGACATCCAGCCGTTCGACCAGATGCTTCTGGGTCACGCCGTCTTCACGCCAGAGTTCGAGCAGGACCATGAACTGTGCGGGCGCAAGCCCGAGCGGCCGGATGGCATCGGCCAGTGCCTTGGCGAAAAGCCGCGCCATGTGGTTGGCGAGATAGCCGGCGGAATGGGTCTTGAAGGTCGTCACGATCGCATCCCCCTTGCCAGGGCCCGAATATCAGTTGAACAGCATGCTATGCAATGATATATAGCATGCTGTTCAAAATCGGGAGGTGACGATGCCCCAAGGGACCGACCTCATTCCGCAAACCGCGTTCGCCCGGAGCATCGGGCCGATCACATTGGCCCTGGCAGCGCTGTTCAGCGGCGCGGCGATCTACATCCTCACCGCCGAACAGCCGGCACGACTGTCGCTCGACGACGGGGCGCTCCTGCGGCAATGGCAGGCGGCCATCGGTCCGGCGACACGGATGCAGGCGACGCTGGTCGTGATCACGACGCTCTGTGCCGGCCTGTCCTGGCGCTCCGCCCGCCATCCCGCCTGGCTGATCGGCATGCTCGCGATCCTGGCCAATCTGCCATTCACGCTGCTGGTCATCGCACCGATCAACGCGGAACTGCAGGCCATGGCCGCGGCGCAAGCCAGCGCCGCGAGCCGCACTCTGATTCAGCGTTGGGGCGAGCTTCACGCCATTCGCGCCGGGCTCGGACTGTTCGCCGTCCTCTGCTTCGGCTGGGCACTATCGCAGCGGCCGTCAAGCCCCGCGCCTTACTCCGCGTTGCGATAGTAAGGCTCGACCGGTCCCTTGAGCGTAATCGTCATCGGCCGGCCGAAGCGGTCCTTGGCGGCGCCCGCCGCGACCTTGATCCAGCCCTCGCTGACGCAATACTCCTCGACATTGGTCTTCTCGGTGCCCTTGAACCGGATGCCGATATCCTTCGCCAGCACCTCGGCGTCGTAAAAGGGGCTGTCCGGGTTGACGGAGAGACGGTCGGGGAGCGTGTCGGTCATGTCTTTGGCCTTGTGGTCTGGAGCGCACCTGGGTCGCTTTGGCGGCAGAGGTAACGCCAGAATGCGTCGATGCCAAATCGGGATGCTTGAGCAGCCTTCCGGCCAGTGCGAAATTCGTGACCAGCGAGGCCATGGAGCGCGACATGACGGGCCATCTGATCGAGCGAAAGACCTGGGCCGGGGACCCCGAGCATTGGCGCGGAGAGTTGCAGGGATACCCGTTTGACGCGGGAGTCTCGTTGATCTTCGTCAGCGCCGAAGCAGGCGACGGCCCGCGCCTTCATTCCCACCCCTATGCCGAGACCTTCATCATTCGCGCCGGACGCGGCCTGTACACGATCGGCGACAGGACCATCGAGGCAGAAGCCGGCCAGATCCTCGTCGTTCCCGCCGGTGTACCGCACAAGTTCAACAGCCTTGGCCCAGGACGGCTCGAGGCGATCGACATTCACGCCAGCGAGCGGTTCATCACCGACTGGCTGGAATAGTTCAGCGGCCGCCGGCCTTCTCGATCAACGCCGCAACGGCCCGCTGCCCGCGCTGACGGGCATGGGCGAGCGGCGAGACACCATCCTTGTCGGCAAGACTGGGATCGGCGCCGGCATCGAGCACAAGTTTTGCAACCTCCTGATGCCGCGTCCCGCCATCGCCCAGGATCACGATCTCGAGCAGGCAGGTCCAGCCGAGATCGTTGACATGGTTCAGATCGATGCCGCTGGTCAGGAGCAGCTTGACCGTCTCGACATGGGCGCGCTCGCAGGCCGGGATCAAGGCGTTGCCGCCATAGCGGTTGCGGATCGTGAGATCGGGCTTCAGCGGTATCATCGCAGCGACGATCTCGGCGCGACCAGCGGCGCCGGCGAGCAGCCAGGGCGTATCGCGGTTGGCCGCCTGCGCGTTGATATTGGCGCCCGCCGCGAGCAGCGCCTTGGCGACCGCGATATGGTTGCCGGCCACGGCGAGCAGCAGCGGCGAGCGCCCCTGCGCATCGCGAATATCGAGATCGGCTCCGGCCGCGATCAGTCGGGATACCTCGGCAGCCCTGCCGCCAGCAGCCGCATCGAGGAGGCTCGCCCGTCCATCTTGTGCCAAAGCCGACATCGCAAAAACTCCAAGCACCAGAATCAGGCCGGTGCGCAAGAAGCGCTTCACCGCGCACCATCCAGAAGTCGCCCGACGACCTTGGCGGTGTAATCCACCATCGGCACGATGCGGGCATAGTTCAGCCGTGTCGGGCCAATAATGCCGACGACGCCGACGATGCGCTGCTCGGCATCGTGAAAGGGTGCGGCGATCATCGAGGAGCCGGACATCGAGAACAGCTTGTTCTCGGAGCCGATGAAGATGCGCACGCCGTCGCCGGCCTCGGCGCGGGACAACAGGTCGATCACGTCGGTCTGCGTCTCGAGATCCCCGAAGAGCAGGCGGATGCGCTCGAGATCCTCCTGTGCCTTGAGATCCTCCAGCAGATTGGCCTGGCCGCGCACGATCAGATGGCGATCGCTGCTCGGGCCAGAGGCGGTGGCGATGCCGCTCTCGACAAGCTTCGCCGTCAACGCATCGAGTTCGCGCTCCATGGTGACGCGATCGTCGGCGATCTCTCGGCGCAGGTCGCTCAGGGTCTTGCCGAGGACACGGGCGTTGAGAAAATTCGCAGCCTCCGTCAGGGCCGATGCCGGCAGGCCCGGCGGCAGGGCGAGCAAGCGGTTCTCGACCGTGCCGTCCTCCGCCACGAGCACGACAAGCGCGCGGGCCGGCTCCAGCCGGACAAACTCGATATGCTTCAGGCGGGAATTGGCCTTGGTGGTGACGACAACGCCGGCACCGCGCGACAGACCGGACAGCAGTGCAGACGCCTCGGTCAGCGCACCGTCCAATGTCCGCGTCGAGGCCGCCGCCCGCATCTGCGCCTCGATGCGCGCGCGTTCTTCGGAGGTCAGGTTGCCGACTTCCATCATGGCGTCGACGAAGAAGCGCAGTCCGCGCTCCGTCGGCAGCCGCCCGGCCGAGGTATGCGGCGCGTAGATCAACCCGGCCATTTCGAGGTCGGTCATGACATTGCGCACGGTTGCCGGCGACAGCGACACCGGCAGCAGCCGCGCGATATTGCGCGAGCCGACAGGTTCGCCGGTCGCGAGATAGCCGTCGACGATCTGCCGAAAAATCTCACGGGAGCGTTGGTCGGTCTCGACCAGCCCGCCAGGGCTGTCCTGCCGCGTGGGCGCGCTCATTGCGAGGCGAGTGTCAGGTTGCACATGGGCCATTGTCCCTTCGGCGCGGCAGCGGATCAAGAGGCAAGCGCGGGCGGCTTGCCTTGCCGCGCCCGGCCCAAACGCCTACAAGCCGCCGAACTCACGAAATCGGGATGTGAACATGCGACCCTCCAAACGCGCGGCCGACGAGATGCGCAAGGTCACGCTGGAACGCGGCGTGGTGCGCTATGCGGAAGGTTCCTGCATGGTCAGCTTCGGTGAGACCAAGGTGCTCTGCGCCGCAACGGTCGAGGAGAAGGGTCCCCCCTGGCTGCGCGGCACCGGCAAGGGCTGGGTCACGGCCGAGTACTCGATGCTCCCGCGTGCGACGCATGAACGCACGCGCCGCGAGGTGACCTCCGGGAAGCCGTCCGGCCGCACGCAGGAAATCCAGCGGCTGGTCGGGCGGTCGCTTCGCGCGGTCGTCGACCTGACCGCCATCGGCGAGCGCCAGATCGTGGTCGATTGCGACGTGCTCCAGGCCGATGGTGGCACGCGCACGGCCTCGATCACCGGCGCCTGGGTCGCACTGCACGACGCGCTGAAATGGATGGAGGGGCGCGGCATGCTCAAGGGATCGAACCCGCTCAAGGACCATGTCGCCGCGATTTCCTGCGGTATCGTCGCTGGCAATCCGGTCATCGATCTCGACTATGTCGAGGATTCCGGCGCGCAGACCGACGCGAACTTCGTCATCACCGGAACAGGCGGCCTCGTCGAGGTGCAGGGCACCGCCGAAGGCGCCCCCTTCTCGGAGGATGAGCTGATGGCCCTGCTCCGGCTCGCCAAGGGGGGGGTCGGCAAGCTGGTGGCGCTGCAGAAGGCGACCGTGGCCTGACCATGAGCGGACATCGGCTTCTCCAGGGCAAGGTCGTCATCGCGACCCATAATCAGGGCAAGCTACGCGAAATGCGCGAGCTGATGGCGCCCTATGGCGTCGATTTGGTCTCGGCCGGTGAACTCGGCCTGCCCGAGCCCGAGGAGAATGGCCACATGTTCTCGGAGAATGCCGCGATCAAGGCGGTCGCCTCCGCCAAAGCGAGCGGCCTGCCGGCGATTGCCGATGATTCCGGCCTGTGCATCGATGCGCTCGATGGTGCGCCGGGCCTGTTCTCCGCCAACTGGGCCGGACCGGGCAAGAATTTTGCCCCGGCTCTCGCCCGCGTTCAGGCCGAGCTCGCCAAGCGTGGCGCAACGACCTCCGACAAGCGTCGGGGTCATTTCGTCTCGGCCCTGGTCATCGCCTGGCCGGACGGACACCAGGAGCTGTTCGAAGGCCGCGTCTACGGCGAGATCGTCCATGAGCCGCGCGGTCTTTCAGGCTTCGGCTATGATCCGATCTTCAAGCCGGACGGCCGCGCCAAGACCTTTGGAGAGATGACCTCCGACGAAAAGCACGGCGTGCCGGCGGACGGTTCGGAGGCGCTGTCGCATCGCGCCCGCGCCTTTCAGCATCTCGCCGCCGCCTGCCTGAGGCAGCCCCAGTGAACGCGCCGGCCGCCATCGCCGAGCGACAGGCGGTCCCGCCGCATCCGACCGCGGGGGCCGGTTTCGCGGTCTATGTGCATTGGCCGTTCTGCCTGGCCAAATGCCCCTATTGCGACTTCAACTCGCATGTGCGGCATACGCCGCCCGACCAGCCGCGCTTCATCGAGGCCTTCAAGCGCGAGATCGCGCACCGCGCTCAGCTCGCGCCCGGACGCACCGTCTCCTCGATCTTCTTCGGCGGCGGCACGCCTTCGCTGATGGAGGGCCGCACGGTCGGCGCGATCCTCGACGCGATCGGCGGCGCCTGGGCGGTCGACCCGAACTGCGAAGTCTCGCTCGAAGCAAACCCAACCAGCGTAGAGGCCGGGCGCTTCCAGGATTTCCGCACCGCCGGGGTCAATCGCGTCTCGCTCGGCGTGCAGGCGTTGAACGACGCCGACCTCAAGGCGCTCGGCCGGATGCACTCGACACAGGAAGCGCTCGATGCGGTGGCGATCGCGCGGCGCTATTTCGAACGCTACTCCTTCGACCTGATCTATGCTCGCTCCGTCGAGCAGACCCCCGCGCTCTGGCGCGAGGAGCTCGAGCTCGCAATCAGTCATGCCGCCGAGCACCTCTCGCTCTACCAGCTCACCATCGAGCCCGACACCGCCTTCGCGGCGCTGTTCAAGGCCGGCAAGTTGAAGGTGCCCGACTATGAAGTCGGCGCTGCGCTCTACGAGACGACGCAGGAGATCACGGCGAAGCACGGCCTGCCGGTCTACGAGATCTCCAACCATGCCAGGCCCGGCGCCGAATGCCGGCACAATCTCGTGTACTGGCGCTATGGCGAATATGCCGGCATTGGCCCGGGTGCGCATGGAAGGCTCGTCACATCGGACGGCCGGATGGCGCAATCGACCGAGAAACGGCCGGAAGTCTGGCTCGAGCGCGTCGAGGCCGGGGGGCATGCGCTGGTCGAGAACGAGAGCCTGAACGCCGAGGCGCAAGGCGACGAATATCTGCTGATGGGCCTGCGGCTGGTCGAGGGCATCGACCCGGTCACGTTCAGGGCGCTTTCAGGCCGCGAACTGAAGTCTGCCCGCGTCGACAGCCTGATGAAGGAGGGCCTGCTGACACGCAAGCCCGGCGGCAAGCTCGCCGCGACGCCGGACGGGGCGCTGGTCCTGGACGCGCTGGTGGCGGATCTGGCGGCTTAAATCTGTCGCCGCCCTTGCCCGGCCTTGCGCCGGGCACCACGTGCCGCATCTGTTTCTGAGAGTCCGGGATCTGCGGGTTGCAGCGCCCGGGATCGGGCGCGGATTTGTTACGTCCTCGGCCCAAGGTCGCGCGGCGCGGCGTTGACGGTCACGATCTGGCCATTGCGCAGTTCGAGAACCGCAAGACCGCGCTCGATCTGACCATCCGGCCGGAAACGGAAGACACCGTCCGCGCCGGCAAAGCCCTGCGGGTTGGTCAGGACCGACTCGGAGAAGCGCTGGCTTCCTTGGGTCCGCGCCAAAGCCGCCGCCAGCGAGACCGCATCATAGGCAAGTGTCGCGGTGCGGGTCGGCGCGCTGTTGAAACGCTGCTGATAGCGGCCGGCGAAGGCATTGAAGCCGGCCGTGTCGGGCGATGCGAACCAGCCACCCTGGATCGCCGGCACGCGCGCGACGCTGGCATCGTTCCAGACACCTGTACCGAGAGGTTTCACCTTGGCCGGATCGAACCCGGCCTGCTGAAGGGCAAGACCGAGTGCCGGCATGCTGTCGGCGGCGGCCGGCACGAAGAGCGCGTCCGCCTGCTGCAGGGCCGGCACGAGGCGCTGGACTGCAGCGCGCATGCTGTTCTGGTCGGAGCCGAAACGCTCGATGATGACGGCCCGTGCCCCACGATTGGCAACGGCCTGCTGGAACGCGGCTTCGACAACCTTGCCATAGGCGGTATCCGGAACCAGCGCGGCAAAGGATTTGCGCCCTTGCGACGAGGCGTAGGCGATGACGCGGTTGACGTCGTTCTCAGGCGGGAAGGAGAGCAGATAGACACCGCGCGAGGCGACATTGTTATCGCTGGAGAAAGCCATGATGGGGCGGTTCGCGCCCCGCGCCACCTGGGCAGCCGCCTGCACAGAGGGTGCGAAAAGCGGTCCGATGATCAGTTCAGCACCTTCCCGCAGCGCTTCCTGGGCCGCGGCCTGCGCCCCTTCCGGTGACCCGCGATCATCCTTGACCAGCAACGTGAGGTCGGCGCCCGGAAATTCGGCAAGCGCCATCTCGGCAGCGTTCTTCAGGGAGTTGCCGACGATCGCGCCCTGCCCTTCCGCAGTCAGCGGCAGCACAAGGCCGACCTTGACCTTGCCGGTGCCAATGGTCTGGCCGGTCGATGCCTCGCCGCCCAGAGCCGTCGGGCCACTGTCGAAGCCGGGCAGCCCGGACGTGCCACCGCTGCAGGCCGCGAGCCCAAGCGAGACACCAAGGGCCAGAGCCGCCAGACGCAGCCTCGAGACCGGAAGGGGGAGCCGTTGAAGCCGCACGGGATCATCTCCAGTCGAGAACGGGGAACGCGGTCATTGCGACCGTATCCAGCTTGCAGTCCCCCGACCGTGGAGAACTCCTGCCAGTGCGACATGGTATTTTCAAGTTGTTAACTCTGTCTTGCCGCATTTGAAACGAGGCGCAGCCGCGTGCGGCCGTGGCATAAGGGCGGCGGCTGTGGCAGCTTGCGGACATGTCCGCTCCGTCCTCCGCCCCACCTGCCTCCGCCCCGCCTGCATCTCAGCGCGCACCCAGCTACACGGCCTTCGGGCTTCGCGCCGAAGCGGAGATGCTGGCGCCCGGCCTGCACATCGTCGCAACCCCGATCGGCAATCTGCGCGACATCTCGTTTCGCGCCCTGGCAACGCTCGCGGCGGCCGATGCCGTGCTCGCCGAAGACACGCGCACCAGCAAGACGCTGCTGGCGCATTACGGAATCTCGACACCGCTCCTGCCCTATCACGAGCACAATGCTGCGCAGATGCGGCCGAAGATCCTGGCCAAGCTGCGAGAGGGCGGACGGCTTGCCCTGATCTCCGACGCCGGCACGCCGCTGGTGTCGGACCCCGGTTACAAGCTGGTCGCCGATGTCGTCGCCGAAGGACTGCCGGTCACCGGCATTCCGGGCCCCTCGGCCGTGCTCGCAGCGCTGGTGCTCGCCGGCCTGCCGACGGACCGCTTCTTCTTCGAAGGTTTCCTGCCGCCGAAATCGGCCGCGCGGCGCGGGCGGCTGACCGAGTTGGCGGTCATTCCCGGGACGCTCGTCTTCTTCGAATCACCACGCCGTCTCGCCGAGATGCTTGCCGATGCCGGCGCCGTGCTGGGCGCAAGGCCGGCCGCGGTTGCACGCGAACTGACCAAGTTCCACGAAACCGTGCAACGCGGAACGCTTGTCGAACTCGCCGCCCATTATGGCGAGGAGGAAGAAGCACGCGGCGAGATCGTGGTGATCATCGGTCCACCCGGAGCCGAGGCCCTGCTTCCGGCGGGAGATGTTATCGATGAGCGCCTGCGCGAGGCCATGGCGCGGCTCTCGCTCAAGGAGGCCGTCGCGCAGGTCGCCGCCGAGACGGGGCAGCCACGCCGCAAGGTCTATGCGCGCGCCCTCGAGCTGACCCGCGAGCCTTGAGAGCCAGGGCCCGCAGCCAGAAGGCGAGACGAGCCGGAACGACCGGCCAGCGCGGTGAGTTGCTGGCCATCCTCTGGCTCGCGGCCAAGGGTTACCGGCCGCTCGGCCGGCGCTTCGGCGGCAAAGGCGGCGAGATCGACCTCATCGTGAAGCGCGGACGCACCATCGCCTTCGTCGAGGTCAAGGCCCGGGGCCTGCTCGACGATGCGCTGACCGCGATCACGCCCGAGAAACGCCGGCTGATCGAGGCCCGCATCCGGCAATGGCTCTCGCGCAATGCCTGGGCGATGGACCATCATTTGCGAGCCGATGCCGTCTTCCTCGCGCCCTGGCGTCGACCGCGCCATGTGCCGGGCGCCTTCGAGCTGATCCTGTGACGCGCAGCCTGCCCCTTGCACAGGCATGGGGCCTGGGCCGATATGAGGCCGCGCAACAGGAACCGTGCCCATGACCCTTGCCGTCGCCATCCAGATGGACCCCATCGAACGCGTCAGGATCGCCGGCGATACCGGCTTCGCCCTGATGCTGGAGGCGCAGCGGCGCGGACACAGGCTCTACACCTATACGCCGGACAAGCTTTCGCTGCGGGACGGCAAGGTCACCGCGCCGATCCGGCCGGTCGAGGTACGCGATATCGAGGGAGACCATTTCACCCTCGGTGCCGAGGAGCGCACCGATCTCTCGACGCTCGATGTCGTGCTGCTCCGGCAGGACCCGCCCTTCGACATGGCCTACATCACCTCCACGCACATGCTGGAGCGCATCCATCCGAAGACGCTGGTGGTCAACGATCCCGCGCAGGTGCGCAACGCGCCCGAAAAGATCCTCGTCACGCATTTCCCCGAACTGATGCCGCCGACCCTGATCACCCGCGACAAGGCCGAGATCGAGGCCTTTCGCGAGGAGTTCGGCGAGATCGTGATGAAGCCGCTTTACGGCCATGGCGGCGCGACCGTGTTCAAGACCGGCAAGGGCGACCCCAATTTCGGCTCGCTCTTCGATCTCTTCTCCGGAATCTTCAAGGAGGCCTGGGTGGTCCAGCGCTTCATGAAGGAGGTCAGCGCCGGCGACAAACGCATCCTGCTGGTGGACGGCAAGGCGGCAGGCGCGGTCAATCGCGTCCCGGCCGATGGTGACCTGCGCGCCAACATGGTGCGTGGCGGCGCCGCCGCCCCGACCGACCTCTCCAAGCGCGAGCTCGAGATCTGCGAGGCGATTGGTCCGACGCTGCGCGAGCGGGGCCTGATCCTGGTCGGCATCGACGTGATCGGCGGCAACCTGACCGAGATCAACGTCACGGCGCCGACGGGCGTGCGCGCGGTCAAGAAGCTGGGCGGGCCGGATATCGCCGCCCAGGTCTGGGACGCAATCGAGACAAAGGTCGGCAGCAGGGGCTAAGAGGTCCCGCCATTGCGCTGAGCGAGCTTCAGGGCGAAGCGAACCGGTCTTTCGGCCTGCCGGAATGACAGTGGAGCAATGGCGCCGGAGGCTCAGGCGCTCCTGGCGATCGCCGTCCCGTTCAACGGGTTGGCGGCATCCCAGTCGTAGCGCATCGTATCGAAGCGCATCGTCATCGCGTCGACGAGCAGGAGCTTGCCGACCAGCGGCTCACCGAAGCCGGTGATTGCGCGAATCACCTCCAGCGCCATCAGCGAGCCCATCACGCCGGCGAGTGCGCCGAGCACACCGGCCTCGGCACAGGGCGCCACCGTGCCGGGCGGTGGTGGATTGGGGAAAAGGCAGCGATAGGTCGGGTTCGGCCGCCCGTCCGGCCGTTTCTCATGCGGGCGCAGCGTGGTCAGCGACCCATCGAAGCGGCCGAGGGCTGCGGTGACGAGCGGCTTCTTCTCGTGGAAGCAGGCGTCTGCAACGGCGTAACGCGTCTCGAAATTGTCGGTGCCGTCGGCAACCACGTCGTAGAAGGCGACCATGGCGCGGGCGTTATGCGAATCGATGCGGGTGACATGCTCCTCGACCGCGACATGCGGGTTGAGCCGCTTGATGAAGCCGGCCGCCGCCACCGCCTTGTTCGCACCGAGGTCGGCGCTGCTGAAGATCGTCTGGCGCTGCAGGTTCGAGAGCGAGACATGGTCGGCGTCGACGATGCCGATCATGCCGACACCGGCAGCGGCGAGATACTGAATCAGCGGCGCACCAAGTCCGCCGGCGCCGATCACGAGCACGCTGGTCGACTTGAGTTTGGCCTGCCCCGGACCGCCGATCTCCGGCAGCACCAGATGGCGCGCATAGCGTTCGATCTCGTCACCGTGCAGGCTCATGCATCAGAGTTAAGCCGAACCGCCGGATTGGGCAATCGTGGCGATGGCGGGGCGGGGGGAAATGGCCTGCTGACCGGCTTGGCCGGGCGAGGAAGCCGTGCCATCGTGCGCGCAGGCAGGGGCGGAAAAACCGCGCCGCGCGTTCACAGGGGAAGCACATATGCGGGTCAGATCTCTTGCGCTGGCGCTAGCGGGCGTCGCCTTTTCGGCTCTCGCCGCCATGGCGCAGACCGCAATCAAGCCGGCCGTCGTCTATGACAAGGGCGGCAAATTCGACAAGTCCTTCAACGAGGCCGCCTTCATCGGCGCCGAGAAGTTCAAGAAGGAAACCGGTGTCGAGTTCCGCGATTTCGAGCCGACCAACGAGGCGCAGATCGAGCAGGCACTGCGGCGCTTCGCGCGCGACGGCCATTCTCCGATCATCGCGGTGGGCTTCAGCCAGGCGACCGCCCTGCAAAAGGTGGCAGCCGAATTCCCCGACCTGAAATTCACGATCATCGACATGGTCGTCGACCTGCCGAACGTGCAGTCGGTCGTGTTCAAGGAGCATGAGGGCTCCTATCTCGTGGGCCTGCTCGCCGGCATGGCATCGAAGAGCGGCAAGGTCGGCTTCGTCGGCGGCATGGACATCCCGCTGATCCGCAAATTCGCCTGCGGCTATGTCCAGGGCGTCAAGGCGGCGAAGAAGGATGCCGAGGTCTTCCAGAACATGACGGGCTCGACGCCCTCCGCCTGGAACGACCCTGTGAAGGGCGGCGAGCTTGCCAAGTCGCAGATCGACCGCGGCGCCGACGTGATCTACCACGCGGCCGGCGGCACCGGCATCGGCGTGCTGCGCGCTGCGGCGGATGCCGGCAAGCTCGGCATCGGCGTCGATTCCAACCAGAACGCCCTGCAGCCGGGCAAGGTGCTGACCTCGATGCTGAAGCGCGTCGATGTCGCGACCTACGCCTCCTTCAAGGCAGCCCGCGAGGGCAGCTGGAAGCCGGGCATTTCCGTGCTCGGGCTGAAGGAAGACGGCGTCGCCTGGGCGCTCGACGACGCCAACCGGGCCTTGATCACACCCGAGATGAAGACTGCGACCGACAAGGCGCGTGACGACATCATCGCCGGCACGGTGAAGGTCCACGACTACATGTCGGACTCTAAGTGCACGATGTGAGGAACGGACGCATGCCGCCCTCTCCCTCTCGGGGAGGGCGGCGCTTCGGGGCCGTATCCGGATGAAGATCACCATCCTTGGCTCCGGCGACGCCTTCGGATCCGGCGGGCGTTTCAACACCTGCCTGCTGGTCGAGGCTGCCGGCGCGCGCATGCTGCTCGACTGCGGCTCGTCGAGCATGGTCGCGCTGAACAAGGCGGACATCGCGCGCAACCCGATCTCGACCCTGCTGTTCACGCATTTCCACGGCGACCATTTCGGCGCGCTGCCGGCCTTCCTCCTCGATGCGCAATTTGTCTCGCGTCGGAGCGAGCCTCTGACCATTGCAGGGCCGGCCGGTATCGAGCACCGAGCGCTGCACGCGCTGGAGGCCGATTTCCCCGGCGCCTCGGCCAACCCCTGGCGCTTCCCGATCCGTTTCGTCGAGGTGACGCCGGAAGCGCCGACGACGCTGGCCGGATTCGCAATCACCGCCTTCCCGATGGTGCATGACGAGCGCGCCGGCCCCTGCCAGGCCTATCGACTGGCACGCGACGGCAAGGTCTTTGCTTTCTCCGGCGATACGGCCTGGAACGATGCGCTGATCCCCTTGGCGGCTGGTGCCGATGTGCTGCTTGTCGAATGCTACAATTACGATCGGCCGCTGGCCAACCATCTCGACTACAAGACGCTCGCGGCACGGCGCGGCGATCTCGCGACCCCGCGCATCGTGCTGACCCATATGGGTCCGGGCATGCTTGCTCATGACGGCCCGCTGCCGGATGAGCGGGCCCATGACGGCATGGTGATCGTGCCATGAGTGCCCCCGCCATCGAATTGATCGCGATCAGCAAGCGGTTCGGCCCGGTCCAAGCAAACAAGGACGTCTCGCTTGCCATCACCGCCGGCTCGATCCACGGCATCGTCGGCGAGAACGGAGCCGGCAAATCGACGCTGATGTCGATCCTCTACGGTTTCTATGAAGCCGATTCCGGCGAGATCAGGGTCGCCGGCCGGCCCTTGCGGATTCGCAGGCCGGCGGATGCGATCACGGCCGGCATCGGCATGGTCCATCAGCATTTCATGCTGGTGGAGCCGCTCAGCGTCGTCGAGAACGTCGTGCTCGGCGCGGAAGGCGGCAAGCTTCTCAAGGGCGGGATCGCCAGGGCACGGACCGAGCTTGCGCGCCTCTCCCGGGATTACGGTCTCGCCATCGACCCGGACGCCATCGTGGGCGATCTCTCCGTCGGCTTTCAGCAGCGCGTCGAGATCCTGAAGGCGCTCTACCGCGGCGCCGACATCCTGATCCTCGACGAACCCACCGCCGTGCTGACGCCGTCGGAAGCCGACCAGCTCTTTGCGCTGCTGAGATCGCTGAAGGCGCAGGGCAAGACGGTGATCCTGATCACCCACAAATTGCGCGAGATCATGGACGTGACCGACACCGTCTCGGTGATGCGGCGGGGGGAAATGGTTACGCATGTCGAAACCATCCGGACCTCGCCTCCCGAACTTGCCGAGGCGATGGTCGGACGGCGCGTGCTGCTTCGGGTGGAGAAGACGGCGCATCGGCGCGGGGCACCCGTTCTGGAGGCCGCCGGCCTCGGCTTCTGCGACGAGCGTGGCTGCGAGAAGCTCAGCGATGTCAGCCTGACGCTGCATGCCGGCGAGATCGTCGGCATCGCCGGAGTCGCCGGCAATGGCCAGAGCGAGCTGCTCGAGGTGCTTGCCGGCCTGCTCCAGCCGTCGCGCGGCGTCATCAGGCTCGACGGTCAGATCCTCGGCGCCGGCGACCGCACGCCCGCCAATCTGCGCGAACTCGGGCTGATGCATATCCCCGAGGACCGGCACAGGATGGGACTGGTCACCGCCTTTCCCGCGGCCGAGAACAGCATCCTCGGCTATCAGGACGACCCGGCCTTCGGATCAGGCCCCTTCCTCTCGGCAGCCAGGATCGCGGCGCACGCGCTCGCCGGCATGACGGCCTATGACGTGCGCCCGTCGGACCCGACCCTGAAGGCCGCAAAATTCTCGGGCGGCAATCAGCAGAAGATCGTGCTTGCCCGCGAGATCGAGCGCGCACCCAGGGTCCTGTTGGTCGGCCAGCCGACGCGCGGCGTCGATATCGGTGCGATCGAGTTCATTCATCGCCGCCTGATCGCGCTGCGCGATGCCGGCGTGGCGATCCTGCTCGTTTCGGTCGAGCTCGAGGAGGTGATGGCGTTGTCCGACCGGATCCTGGCCATGTGCGGCGGCCGGATCACCGGCGAGCGAGCTGCCGAGGCCACCAATGAGCGCGATCTCGGCCTGCTGATGGCCGGTGTGAACCAGGAAGCCGCATGAGCGCCACGCCGATCGACTTGCCTCGCTGGGCCGATGCCGGGCTGGTTCCGCTAGTCAGCGTCACGGCGGCGCTCCTCGTCGCCGGACTGGTGGTGCTTGGCATTGGCGAGAGCCCATTGGAAGCCACGGCCCTGCTGCTGAAAGGGGCTCTCGGCAGCATCGAAGGATTGGGCTTCACGCTCTACTACACCACCAATTTCATCTTCACGGGCCTTGCCGTCGCCGTCGCCTTCCATGCCGGACTGTTCAACATCGGCGGCGAGGGGCAGGCGACCATCGCCGGCATCTTCCTCGCGCTGGCCTGCCTCTGGCTCGCGCCCTTGCCCGGCATCCTGCTGGTGCCGCTCGCCATCCTGGCGGGAGCAGCAGGGGGTGCACTTTATGGTTTCATCCCCGGCTGGCTGCAGGCGACGCGCGGCAGCCATGTCGTCATCACCACGATCATGTTCAATTTCCTGGCGGCGACATTGAGCGTCTATCTGCTCGTCAATGTGATGGGGAAACCCGGCTCGATGCAGGCCGAGACGCCGGAATTCGCCGGGAACGCCGTGCTGACGCCGATGCACCAGCTGCTCGCGCCACTCGGAATCAGGCTACCGGCGACCCCTCTCAACACGGCCTTCCTGCTCGCGCTTGCCGCGCTCGTCGCAATCTGGGCGCTGATCTATCGCTCGCGCCTCGGTTACGCGATCCGCACCGTCGGCGCCAATCCGCGTGCCGCCGCCTATGCCGGCATTTCGCCTGCCCGCATGACCATGGTTGCGATGGCGCTCTCCGGCGCCCTGGCCGGCGGGCTCGCCGTCAACGAAGCGATGGGAGTGCAACATCGCCTCCTGATCGACTTCACGGCCGGCTACGGCTTCGTCGGTATCGCGGTCGGGTTGATGGGGCGCGGGCACCCGATCGGCGTCGCGCTCTCCGCCTTCCTGTTTGGCGTGCTCTATCAGGGTGGAGCCGAACTCTCCTTCGACAAGCCGACCATCACCCGCGACATGGTCGTGGTCATCGGCGGCGTGGTCATCCTCTTTGCCGGGGCGCTCGACGGGCTCTTTCGCAAGCTCGTCGCGAGCGCCCTTCGACTCGGCCGGGTGGCCTAGCCATGGACTGGCTCACCACTATCGCCGTCATCCTCGATTCCACGATCCGGCTGTCGATTCCGCTGCTGTGTGCAGCGCTCGCGGGACTATGGTCCGAACGCTCCGGCGTGGTCGATATCGGACTGGAAGGGAAGATGCTGGTCGCGGCCTTCGCCTCGGCTGCCGCAGCCTTCGTGACCGGCTCCGCCTGGGCGGGGCTCGGCGCCGGTATCCTAGCCTCGGTCCTGCTCTCGCTCGTCCATGGCTTCGCGGCGATCACCTGGCGCGGCAACCAGATCGTCTCAGGCGTCGCCATCAACATGCTGGCGGCCGGTGTCACCGTCGTCCTCGGCAATGCCTGGTATGGGCAGGGGGGACGGACGCCGCCGCTCGAAGGGGCGGCGCGCTTCGGCGACCTCTCCCTGCCCTTCGCCAAGGCAATGCGCGAGCACATCCCAGTCCTCGGCCTTCTGTACGATGAGGTCATCTCCGGCCATGGGGCACCGGTCTATCTTGCCATCCTCGCGGTTCCGATCACAGCCTTCGTGCTGAAGCGCACGCGCTTCGGCTTGCGGCTGCGTGCTGTCGGCGAGAATCCCGCAGCCGTCGATACGGCCGGCATCTCCGTCGCCGGCCTGCGTTATGGCGCGGTGGTGATCTGCGGCGTGCTTTGCGGACTGGGCGGCACCTATCTCGCGGTCTCGCAATCGGCCGGCTTCCTGCCGCAAATGACGGCGGGAAAAGGTTTCATCGCGCTCGCCGCCGTGATCTTCGCCAATTGGCGCCCCTGGCCGGCGCTGGGAGCCTGCCTGCTCTTCGGGCTGCTCGATGCCATCGCGATCCGGCTTCAGGGCGTGCTGCTTCCCGGAATCGGGCAGGTTCCCGTGCAGGCGATCCAGGCCCTGCCCTATCTTCTCACCGTCATCCTGCTTGCAGGTTTTATCGGCAAGGCCGTACCGCCAAAGGCCTCGGGCCAGCCCTATGTGAAGGAGCGTTGATGAGCGAGCCCACGCCCAATTTCGACACCCTCTTCGCCACGGCCAAGCGCGCGCAGATTCGGGCCTATGCGCCCTATTCCAAGTTCCGGGTCGGCGCTGCAATCCTCGACGACAACGGTGCGATCCATTCCGGCTGCAATGTCGAGAACGCCTCCTATCCCGTCGGGGTCTGCGCCGAGGCTGGCGCCATTTCAGCGATGATCGCGGCCGGCGGACGGGCGATCCATGCTATTCTGGTCCTTGGCGATGGCGAGGAACTGGTTACCCCCTGCGGCGCCTGCCGCCAGCGCATCCGCGAGTTCGCGGGCCCGGAAACGCCGATTGCGATTGCCGGTCCCGATGGCGTGCGTGCCCGGTTTTCGCTCGCCGAGCTGTTGCCAGCCTCGTTCGGACCGGCCAATTTGCGCGCCTGATTTGCGCAAGGCTGCGCGCATCCGCGCGCAGGCCGAACCCGATACCGAGGCATGGAATGGCGGCTGATCCGAGTTTCGACAAGGCAGCGGGAACGCTGATCGACCGTGGCGTCGACGGCGGTATCGACTGCGTCTTCGTGCTCGGCACCGGGCTCGGCCGCATCGTCGACGATGTGGTCGACCCGATCATTATTCCATTCGCTGAAATCCCCGGATTCCCGCAAGGTCACGTCTCCGGCCATGCCCGCGCGATCTGCTATGGCACACTGCATGGCAAGCGGGTCCTGATCTTTCAGGGGCGAGCGCATTTCTACGAAACCGGAGATCCTGCGGTGATGCGCGTGCCGATCGGCATGCTGACCGCCTTCGGCTCACCGCCGCTGGTCCTGACCAATGCATCGGGCTCGCTGAAGCCGGACCTGCGCCCCGGCGGCCTCGCCCTGATTACCGACCACATCAATCTCAACGCGCCCAACCCACTGATCGGCGACACCGGCGACGGACGTTTCGTGCCGATGGTCGATGCCTATGATCCGCATCTGCGGGCGCGCCTGAAAAAGGCGGCGGCTGCTTCGGGCGTCAATATGGGCGAAGGCATCTACATGTGGTTCTCGGGGCCGAGCTTCGAGACCCCGGCCGAGATCAGGATGGCGAAGATGCTTGGCGCCGATCTCGTCGGCATGTCGACCGTGCCGGAGGTCATCATCGCGCGCCGGCACGGCATTCGCGTCGCCGGCATCTCGGTGATCACCAATATGGGAGCGGGCATTCTTGGCGGTGCGCCAAACCACGGCGAGACCCGCGACGTTGCGGCGGCTGCGTCGGCGGGTCTGCGCCGCCTGTTCCGCTCCTTCCTGGCGGAGCTCTAGGCATGACCGATCTGGAAGCCGCAGCCCGCGCACTGAGCCTCCTCGACCTGACCGATCTGTCGGATCAGGCGAGTGAGGCTGGCACCCTGCAACTTTGCGCGCGCGCAGTCGCGGCGCCGGGCCCCGTTGCCGCCATCTGCATCTGGCCGCGCTTCGTCGAGATTGCGCGCAAGGCACTGCGCGACTCGACCGTGAAGATCGCGACCGTGGTCAATTTCCCGGCCGGTGGCAGCAATTGCACGCTGGCTGCCGGCGATGTCGCGGAGGCGCTCGGGGACGGCGCCGATGAGATCGACCTCGTTCTGCCCTGGCGCGCCTTCCTCGATGGCGACAGCGACATTGCCCGCGAGATGGTGGCGAGCGCCAAGGACCAGTGCGGCGACAGGCTGCTGAAGGTTATCCTTGAAACCGGAGAGTACCCCGACCTCGACGCGGTAAAGCGAGCCTCGGAGCTCGCCATCTCGGCCGGAGCCGACTTCATCAAGACCTCGACCGGCAAGACAGCCCATTCCGCCAGCCTGCCGGCAGTCGAGACCATGCTGACCGTCATCAAATCAGCCGGTCGGCCGGTCGGCATCAAGCCCTCAGGCGGGATCAAGACGCTCTCCGACGCAAGCGCCTATCTCGCACTGGCCGACAAGGCGATGGGGCCGGACTGGGCGAAGCCCTCCACCTTCCGCATCGGCGCCAGCGGGCTGCATCAGGTCCTCGTTGACATCATCGAGGGCAAGACCGCCGGCGAACGGATCGACGGAGCCTATTGATGCGGCTGCCCCAGGAGATCATTGCCGCCAAGCGCGATGGCGGCACGCTTCCCGGCGAGGATATCCGCCAGATCGTCGCCGGGCTGACCGACGGTTCCGTCAGCGAGGGCCAGGCCGCCGCTTTCGCCATGGCCGTATTCTTCCGCGACATGAACGCCGAGGAACGCGTTGCCCTGACGCTCGCCATGCGCGATTCCGGCACCGTTCTGAACTGGGACGACCTGGCTGGCCCCGCACTCGACAAGCATTCGACCGGCGGCGTCGGCGACACGGTGAGCCTGCCTCTGGCGGCGGTCGTCGCGGCCTGCGGTGGCTATGTGCCGATGATCTCGGGACGCGGCCTCGGTCATACCGGCGGCACGCTCGACAAGCTCGATGCCGTGCCCGGATATGTGACGCAGCCGGATATCGCACTGTTCCGCAAGGTGGTGCGCGAGACCGGCTGCGCCATCATCGGCCAGACCGCCAATCTCGCCCCCGCCGACAAGCGCCTCTATGCCATCCGCGACGTGACCGCGACGGTCGAGACGATCCCGCTGCTGGTGTCCTCGATCCTGTCGAAGAAGCTCGCCGCGGGCCTGCACGGCCTCGCCATGGACGTAAAATTCGGCTCCGGCGCTTTCCTGCCCGACTTCAACAAGGCGCATGACCTAGCGGAAGCGCTCGTCGGCGTCGCCAACGGTGCAGGCCTGCCGACAACAGCGCTGATGACCGACATGGCCGAGCCGCTCGCCTCGGCTGCCGGCAACACGCTCGAAGTCGCTTACGCGCTAGACCATCTGACCGGGCGGCGGCGCGAACCGCGCTTCCATGAGGTGACCGTGGCACTGGCCGCCGAAATGCTGCTGCTCGGCAAGCTCGCGCATAATCTCGCTGAAGCCCGCGCGAAGATCGAGGCGGCCTTCAGCAGCGGGGCGGCCGCAGAGCGTTTCGCCGAGATGGTGGCCGCGCTTGGCGGCCCGGCCGACTTGCTGGAGAAGCCGACGAAGCATCTCGCACCTGCCCCGGTCGTCCGGGCCGCCTATCCGGCAATGAGCGGAGCCGTGCGCACTGTCGACACGCGCGGCGTCGGGCTTGCCGTGGTGGCACTCGGCGGCGGGCGGACGCGGCCGCAGGACGCGATCGACCATGCTGTCGGGCTTGTCGAACTGGCAGGGCTTGGCCAGGACGTCGGGCCGGAACGCCCTCTTGCAATCATCCATGCCCGCGACGAGGCCAGCTTCACTGCGGCCGAGGCCCGGCTGCAGCGGGCCTACACACTCGGCGAGGATGCGGCCGGACACGGTCCGCTGATCGCACAACGCATCACGGAGATCTCAGGATCATGAGTCTGCTTCTGGCAATGACCGGTTGGCATGTCGAGGATTGGCGGGAGCGTTTTGCCGCCCTGCTGCCGGAGCTCCCGGTCGTCACGCTCGGCGAGCCCTTCGACCGCCGCGCGGTGCATTACGTTGCGAGCTGGAAGCATCCCGAGGGGAGCCTCGCCGGCCTGCCCAATCTCGCGGCGATCTTCTCGCTCGGCGCCGGCGTCGACCACATCTTCGCCGATAGCCGCCTGCCGCCGGTTCCGATCGCGCGCGTGGTCGATCCTGACCTGACGACGCGCATGAGCGAATACATCGTGCTGCACTGCCTGACGCATCTGCGCCAGCAGCGCCGCTACGACCGCCAGCAACTCGCCAAATCCTGGGAAGACGACCGCAACCAGCCGGCGGCCCGCTCGGTGCGTGTCGGTGTCATGGGGCTCGGCGAGCTTGGGCTCGACGCGGTTCGAAAACTGCAGATCCTCGGCTTCGACGTCGCTGGCTGGAGCCGTTCTCCGAAACGCGTCGACGGACTTGCCACCTTTGCGGGGGAGGACGGCATGGCCCTTTTCCTCGCCCGCACCGATATCCTGGTCAGCCTGCTGCCGCTGACGCCGGATACGCGCGGTGTCATCAATGCAAAGCTTCTCGGCGGGCTGGCGCAGGGTGGACGACTCGGGGGGCCGTTCCTGATCAATGCCGGCCGCGGCGGTTTGCAAGTCGAGGCCGATATCCTTTCCGCGCTCGACTCCGGCACGCTGAAGGGGGCGACACTGGATGTGTTCGAGACCGAGCCGTTGCCGGCCGACTCCCCGCTCTGGAGCCACCCGGCTGTGACCGTGACACCGCATAATGCCGCGATGTCGGAGCCGGAGGCGATCGCGACGCTGATCGCGGCGCAGATCCGGCGGCTGCAGGCCGGCGAAGCGCTGGAGCATGTCGTCGATCCGGCACGGGGGTACTGAGCGGCCTGCCGCTTCGTCACGCAAGCGTCACGGCACCGTCGTTGGGCTGAGATGCTGCACGGCCAAGCCGGCACGGTCTCATCACCGCGCCGGAGTGTCCCATGCGCCTTGCCCTCGCCGCAGCCCTGCTGCTGTCCTCGACCATGCTCGCCGGTGCGCAGGACGCGCCGAAGGAGTTCCCAGCCAAACTCGTCGGCCATGCGCTCCTGCCGGCCAACACCATCGTCCCGGCCCCGGCCGATGCGCCGGCCGACCTCAGGGTCTCCGGCAAGTTCGTCCAGCCCGGCAAGCGCGTCGAGGCCGTCGGCACCGTGATGGGCACGTCGGGCGGCCGCCCGACCGGCCTGTCCACGCCATTTGCCGGTCAGCCGGTGCAGGGCTTCTCCGGCATCCGCTCGCTCGGCAATGGCGAGTTCCTGGTGCTGACCGATAACGGCTTCGGCGCCAAGGTGAACTCGCCGGACGCGATGCTGTTCTTCCATCGCCTCAAGGCCGATTTCAACGGCGGCAGGATCGAGCGCCTCGCGACCACCTTCCTGCACGATCCCGACAAGAAGGTGCCGTTCCGCATCGTCCATGAGGGCACCGAGAAGCGCTATCTGACCGGCGCCGATTTCGACCCCGAATCCATCCAGCCGATCGGCGGCAAGTTCTGGATCGCTGAGGAATTCGGACCCTACCTGATCCGCGTCGACGCCGACGGCAAGGTCGAGGCGGTGTTCGAGACCATGGTCGACGGCAAGCCGGTGCGCTCGCCCGACCATTACGCCGTGACGACACCCGGCGCACCGAACCTGCCCGTCGAGTTCAATGTGCGCCGCTCCAAGGGCTATGAGGGCATGGCCGCCTCGCCGGATGGGCGCTTCCTTTACCCGTTGCTCGAAGGCCCGCTCTGGAATGCCGAGACCAAGGGCAATGAGGAGGTCGACGGCAAGGAAGTGCTGCGCATCCTCGAATTCGACGTGCAGAGCGAGAAGTGGACCGGGCGCTCCTGGTTCTTCCCACTCGAGCAGAAGGGGCTGGCCATCGGCGATTTCAACATGATCGATACCACCACGGCGTTGATCATCGAGCGCGACAATGGTGAAGGCACCGCCGACAAGGCCTGCGCGCCCGGCCAGAAGGGCCCCGACTGCTTCCACGACCTCGCCAAATTCAAGCGGATCGTGAAGATCGAGATGACCGACGCCAATGTCGGCAAACCGGTGCGCAAGATCGGCTTCATCGACCTGATGAAGACCGCCGACCCGGACGGGAAGGCGAAGCAGGGCGCCATCGACGGCGTGCTGCCTTTCCCCTTCTTCACCATCGAGAACGTCGATGTCGTCGATCGCGCCACCGGCATCATCGTCGTCGGCAACGACAACAACCTGCCCTTCTCCTCGTCGCGCGACCCGAAGAAGGCCGATGACAACGAACTCGTCCTGCTCTCGGTCAAGGACCTGCTCGACGCCAGGTGAGCGAGGCGGCCCGGCTTGCAGCCGTCAAGTCGTGGCCAAGTAAGCCTCTCGCAGCGCACAGCACTCGCAACGTCATGGCCGGCCTCGCGCCGGCCATTCTCGTTTCGGCCCAGCGACCTTGAACAGCTCTGCGGGAAACACTACATTTTCCCTTACCAAGCGCCTTCGGGCGCTAGGCATGGTGGTTCGGGTGATCGTCACTGATGGAGGTGATCATGTTGACCGCGAATACGGAAGGCAGACGGCCGCAGGACTTGTGCAACCTTCTGCTCGCCGCGTGCCTGTTCATCTCTCCCTGGATCTTGGGTTTTACGGGCGACATGATGGCTGCCCGCAACGCCTGGATCATCGGCGTCGTGCTCGCTCTCGTGGCGGTCGCGGCGCTCTCGATGTTCAGGGAATGGGAGGAATGGGTGAACCTGGTGCTCGGCGTCTGGTTGATGGCAGCTCCCTGGGTGCTCGGCTTTACCGGCAACTTCAACGCGTTCTGGACCCACACGATCCTCGGCGTGCTGACGGCTGCTGTATCGGCCTGGGCTGTCTGGGACTACCGGCACGAGCCGCACGCAACGGCCTGATCGCGCCGCAACGCGGCGCGATCTCCTGACCCGCCGCTGCGAGGCGGCGGGCCCTTATGCCTGCCAGCCAACGCTACGCCTGGCCACGCGGCGCGCCCGGGCCCGGAGTGGCGCGCGCAGGACATTTTCCCGAGATGTTCATCGCCAGCACCTCGTCCTGCGTCACGTCGCCGGTGCGTGCGGTACCAACAACGCGGCCGTTCTTCATCACGCTGACCCGGTCGGCGAGATCGAAGACATCGTGCAGGTCATGACTGATCAGGAAGATGCCGATCCCCTGACGTTTCAGTTCAAGGATGAGGTCGGCGACCTGCTTCGTTTCCGCAGGCCCGAGCGCTGCCGTCGGCTCGTCCATGATCAGGACCCGGGCGTTGAAGTAAATCGCGCGCGCTATCGCAACCGACTGGCGCTGGCCGCCCGAGAGCGCCTTAGAGCGACAGCCTATCGCGAGAAAGGCGTCAAGCCACCCGTTTGTCGGGGGAGTCGCAGAGATCGTTGAGCAGGCAGCGGCCGCATTCGGGGCGCAGCGCCTTGCAGATATAGCGACCGTGCAGGATCAGCCAATGATGGGCGTGGCGGCCGAATTCGGGCGGTACGACCTTCTCCAATCCCACCTCGACTGCGAGCACGGTCCTGCCCGGCGCGATGCGCAGGCGGTTGGCAACGCGGAAGACATGGGTGTCGACGGCGTGGGTGATCTCGCCGAAGGCAATGTTGAGCACGACATTGGCGGTCTTGCGCCCAACGCCCGGCAGGCTTTCGAGCGCAGCGCGTTCGGCGGGTACCTCGCCACCGAATTCCGCAATCAGCTTCTCGCTGAGCAGGATCACATTCTTCGCCTTGGTGCGGAACAGCCCGATCGTCTTGACCAGTTCGCGCACCCTGTCCTCGCCGAGCGCCAGCATCTTCTGCGGCGTGTCGGCCAGTTCGAAGAGCTTGCGCGTCGCCTTGTTGACTCCGGCATCCGTCGCCTGGGCCGACAGCACGACGGCGACCAGCAGCGTGAAGGCGTTCGTTGCCTCGAGCTCGCCCTTCGGCTCGGGATTGGCTGCCTGGAAGCGCAGAAAGATCTCACGGATGCCTGCCGCGCTGCGCGGTCTCGGTGTCGTGATCTTCGACAGGCCCTGGGCGCGGCCCGCGGGCCTGTTCTGTTCGCTCATGCGGGCGTTATAATTGCGCGATGAGCATCGGCAAGCACGATTGCGATGGAGACGCCGGAGAGCGGACGCAGATCTCGGAGCGGCCGGTCTTCGACGCGACCATCACCCCGCATCGCTCGCTCGGGCGGAACGGCTTTCGCATCGTGATGATGCTCGTCTGCCTGGCCAGCATCGTCTCCTCGATCCCCTTCGTCGTCCTGGGCGCCTGGCCCGTCGCCGGCTTCTTCGGCCTCGACATCCTCGCGCTCTTCATCGCCTTCAAGGTCAATTTCAACGCGGCGCGCGCCTTCGAGCGCATCGTGGTGACCCCACTCGAGGTCCTGCTGCGCAAGGTTTCGCAGCACGGCAAGGAGGCGATCTGGCGCTCCAATCCAGCCTGGACAAAACTCGAGAGGGAACAAGACGAGGATTACGGGCTGATGGGGCTCTCGCTCGTCTCGCGCGGCCGCAGCGTATCGGTGGCTGCCGCGCTCTCGCCGCAGGAGCGGGAGGGGTTTGCGGACGCACTCGGGGCCGCGCTCGCGAGTGCAAGACAGGGTGCGGATTTCAGCGCGGCGTGAGGGCCAGCAACATCACACACCCAGCGACGCATGTTTCCCGCGCGGGGAGTCGACCCATGAAGGAGGCGGCATGAGCGATGACGAGAGTGAGATCCGCGCGCTCATCGAGAATTGGCTCACCGCCAGCAAGGCGGGCGACGTCGCGTCGGTGCTGGAGCTGATGACTGAGGATGTCATCTTCATGACACCGGGACAGGCCCCTTTCGGCAAGGCGACCTTCGCCGCGATGTCCGACACCATGAGCGACCTCAAGATTGAAGGCAGCAGCACGATCCACGAACTGAAGGTTCTTGGCGACTGGGCCTTCGTCCGCAGCCATCTCGACATGACCGCGACATCTCTGGGCACAGGCTCATCGCGGCACCGGGCCGGCTACACGCTGACCCTGTTCAAGAAGGAGGCAGACGGGCGCTGGCGGCTGGCACGTGATGCCAATCTGCTGACGGAGGTGGAGTGAGCCGCGAGCGGCGGAAAGGGCACGCAGTGTCAACCCGGACTTGGAGGGGCATCCAGCGCCGGGAACGGACCTCCCGAAGTAACGACATCGGTTGTCTCCCTCCGCTGCGCCCCCGAAACCGGTTCCGCGTGGCGATCAACGAGATTGGGCGAGCCAGATTGTGTGCCCACCGCAGTCCGGATCCTCGGCGATATGGGACACCACGTCGAAGCCGTTCTCATCGAGCAGGACCCTGTACTCCGCCGGGGCCAGGCTGCCGTGATAGAGCGGCTCACCCTGGAAGGAGCCGATTGCCTCGCCGTGCCGAGGGCCACTGGTGAACATCAGCGCCGCGTTCGGCGCAGCATGCTCTTTGAAGACGGGGAACATCAGCCGCTGATCTTCGGGGTTGAGATGAAAGAAACTGTCCCAGGCGATCAGTCCGTCAAAGCGGCGTTCGAGCGAAAGCCTGCGCATATCGGCGACCTGCCATTCATCAGTCGGGAAGCGCTGCCTGCAGAGCTCGACCAGGGGCCCGGAAGCATCGATGCCGGTCACGCCATGGCCACTCTCGATGAAATAGCGCGCAATCGGTTCCGCGGCGCCGCAGCCGATATCGAGAATCGATGCCCTGGCCGGCAGGAGCTGCAGGAAGCGATCAAGCCAGGGTCTTTCGACAAGCATCCTGCCTCGCGCCTCGTCGAAGGCCCGGGCATGGCGCTGATAGAGGCCGATGATTTCCTGGTCGGGACGGGACATGGTGGCGTGCGGCTCGAATCGCGTGGCAAGGCCGCGGAGCTTGCCAGCTTTCGGGTGGAGGCGGCATTCTCCCGCCCCTAGATTCCCGGTCATGATCCATGACACGAGGCTCACGACCATGAACGCTCAGGTCCCGATGAAAACGGCAATGACACCGACCCGCTTCTCCAATGCCGTGCTCGCCCGCGCCGCGCAGGCCATGCCGGCCGAGGCGGATTTTCCGGCCGTTGCGCCCGGATCCGACTACGATACGGTCCGGCGCATCCTGGCCTACATCACGGAGAACTGGCGCGAGCAGCCGACGATCGAGGCGATCGCGGAGGCTGCCGGCGCGACCCCGACTGACGTGCACCATCTCTTCCGGCGCTGGTGCGGTCTCACCCCCAAGGCCTTCCTGCAGGCGATCACGCTCGACCATGCCAAGGGTCTGCTCGGGTCGTCGGCCAGTGTGCTCGACACGGCGCTGGAGGTCGGGCTCTCGGGCCCCGGCCGATTGCACGACCTCTTCGTCACGCATGAGGCGATGTCGCCCGGCGAGTGGAAGAGCGGCGGCGAGGGCCTGCGCCTCTCCTACGGCTTCCATGAATCGCCCTTCGGCGAAGCGCTGATCGTGGTGACGGAACGTGGGCTTGCCGGGCTCGGCTGGGTTTCGACCAGCGTCGATGGCGGCAAGGTCGTCGGCGGCCGGGCGGAGGCACTGGCCGACATGATGCGGCGCTGGCCGCATGCCGATTATCGCTTCGACCCGGCCTCGACCCGGCCCTATGCCGGCCGGATCTTCGATCCGAAAGCCTGGACAGCCGAGACGCCATTGCGGGTCGTGCTGATCGGCACCGATTTCGAGGTGCGGGTCTGGGAGACCCTGCTGAAGATCCCGGTCGGCCGGGCAACGACCTATGGCGATGTCGCCTGTCATCTCGGCCGGCCAACGGCGGCGCGGGCGGTCGGCATGGCGGTCGGCAAGAATCCGATCTCCTTCGTCGTGCCCTGCCATCGCGTCATCGGCAAATCCGGGGCGCTGACCGGCTATCACTGGGGCCTGACGCGCAAACGCGCCATCCTTGGTTGGGAGGCAGGCCAGACCGGCGGGGTGACTGCGTGAGAGGCAGCCTCCCTTACTCCTTCAGATACATGTCCCAGCAGGGCGCCAGCGCGACCAGCCGGCGCCCTCTCAGCGCCTCAGAGAAATGCGTCGCAATGGTATCGCGCGCCGTCGTCAAAGGGCATTTCGGAACCAGGATGGCGTCGACCTGATTCAGGCTCTCCAGCGTCGGCGGATCGATCTCCGGTGTGGTCCGGCCGGGATCGACGCCGATCGGCACGTGTCTGGGCGGCCTGCGGTCGAGCAGCTGGTTGAACGGGTCAGTGAAATCGAGCGTGAAGAGACTATCTAGCCGGCGCCTGTTGGCCGCTTCCCAGGCACGGATCGCCGTGATGCCCTGCTGGACTTCGAGCAGCCAGGTCGCCTGATAGTCGATCTCCGAATAGAGGATGTAGGAGGGCAGTTCGCCGCGCTGGACGAGATCGCGATAGCCCGCCTGCTGAGCCGCGTAGTGCTCGAGCATGACCACGGCACGCTCGGCGATGTCGGGCTTGACGCTGACCCGGCCGAGCGGGCCGAGATCCGGCACGGCAAGCGCCTTGTAGTTCACCGCGCCGATGACGGCGCGCGCGCCGCGCTCGACGAAGATCAGGGCGGATGGCAGGGTGACCATGAGGACCAGCACCGTCACGATCCTGCCGAGACGGTCACTGCGACCACTCCATTCGATCAGGATCAGCAGGAGGACGGGCCAGAGGCCGATGAACTCGAGCGAGCCCGTGTTCTGTGTCTCGAACAGGGTCAGCGCCAGGAGAACCGCGGCGAACCACCCAAGCGGCGAGGCCAGGAGCCTGCGCAGTTGCACCAGCGTAAGCCTGCTCCCCTCGAGCCAGGCGGCATAGGCCAGGGCGGCAAGCAGCAGCAGGCTCGGCCCGACGACGTTGAACTTCACCGAAGCGACGGTGAGGAAGCGAGGCAGCAAGGCACCGGTGTTCAGGCCGAGCAGGATCAGGATGTCATCGACATAGGCGCGCACGATGCCGGTCACGAAATCGAGCGGGGCAAGCACGGCAATGACCAGCACCGCGGCGACGGACGCGTCGCGCAGGCGCATCCGCCCGGCCAGAACCGCATAGCCGACGAGGAACGCCCCAGACACTGCACCCGTGACCTTGACCAGGAAGAGGGTGAGCATCAGCAGGACGACGAGCCCCACCTGCAGGCGGCGCGCATCGACGAAGAGCAGTGCCGACACGAGCAGGTAGAGCAGCAGGCTGATATGGCGGTTGTAATGCCCGAAGCCATCGAAGCCTGGCATCGGATACAGGCTGTGCAGGTTGATCGGCATCGACGCGAACAACAGGAAAGGCAGCAGCAGGGCCAGGGCCTGGCCACGCGAGCGCTGCCCGACATGGACGACGATCAGCGCCATCATCGGCAAGGCGACCGGCAATACGCCCCAGTTCGCCAGCAGCATCGGCTGCGCCTGCGGGAACAAGGCGTGGAGCCAGGTCACAAGATAGTAGCCGAGTGGGCCGACGGGAGCGAAGAAGTCGATATTGGGCAATTGCCCTATCTCGATGCGCTGCGCGGCATCGAGATAGATGTTCGTGTCCCAGTAATTGGGGCCCAGCGGCAATCGCAAGGGTAGCATCAGGCAGACGATGACCGCTGCTACGAAGGCAGCCAGCCAGACCAGCGGTGAACCCGCGAGCCGACCCAACACCTGCACGACGCCAAGCGCGGAGCCGGGCCTTCTGCCCTCTCTCATGTCCCCAACCGTCATGCCCGGATCCTTGGCGTCACGGCCAACATGACAGAGAAACCTTACTCGTATCCTGCGCGGGCAAAGCCAATGCACTCTGCGGTCGCGTGAAGGGGCGGCGGCACTCCCCGCGCCATCGCGGGGAGCGTGTTCAGCGCCGTGCAGAATTGGGTGCACGATGACAGGGCGAAGAGCGAAGCCCCTCGCAAGAGCCCGCGGCAGATCGTTCTCATCTTTCGTGCGGGTGACTGATCTCCGCGAAACGAGCCGGCAAGGCGAAGCCGAGTCCGAGCGGATCGTCAGCCTCGATGATGAAGGCGCCCTCGCCTGCGAGATAGCTGAGACCACCGACCTCGACGGTGACCGCTCCCTCGGCGGGAAAGGCAGCGGGCCCGAGGACACGCCCCGAGAAACGGCCGCCCGTGATACTGCGAAAACTCCGTGTCCTCCCCATCCCGACCAAGCCCTTGGCGTGGTCGAGCGCCATGCGGGCGGTCACGCCCGAGCCGGTTGGTGAACGGTCGATCTGCCCCTCAGCGAAGATGCAGAGGTTGAAGCTGGTCTCGCCCGGGCCGGCCTCGTCGGTCACGATCGTACCGTAGAGAAAGCCGAGATCGGGCTCCGTCGGATGCGTGATCGGCGTGCCGGCCCGCACAGCATCGGTCAGGGCAGCCGCAGCCTCGGTCAACCGCTCGACCGGGGTTTCGAAGAGATCGAGCCCGAAGCGCGAGGCCGGAAGGATGCAGTAGAAGGCTCCGCCATAGGCGATGTCGGTCGTGATGCTTCCGAAATCCGGCACCTCGACGACGCGGTCGCGGGCATGAGCGAAGGCCGGCACGCTCTCGAAGCGCACCTCTCCGACCTTGCCGTCGGCGACCTCGCAGGCGAGTCGAAGCAGGCCGCAGGGTGCCTCGATGGCAAAACGCGTGACGGGCTCGACCGCCGGCACCAGGCCGCGCTCGATCGCATAACGGCCGAGCGCAATGGTGGCGTGGCCACACATCGTCGAGTAGCCCTCGTTATGGGTGAAGAGCACGCCGAAGGCAGCCTCGGGATGGCTCGCCTCGACCGGGATGACGCCATACATGCCGGCATGGCCGCGCGGTTCCAGCATCATCGCCCGGCGCAGATGGTCGTGGCTGTCGCGCGCCTGCCGCCGCTTGTCGAGAATTGTCGCCCCAGTCAGTTCGGGATATCCGGCCGTAACGATGCGCACCGGCTCGCCGCAGGTGTGATAGTCGAGATAGCTCAGGCGCATCGGCGCGTTCCTCTCACTCATAGGGCGGCTTGGGTGTCAGGCGCGGCGGATCGCAGCCGCGCCGGCCGCAGGTCTCGGCCGCGACCTGTGCCGCGAAGTCCATTGCGGATGCGGCAGCGCCGTCCGACAGCCCGCGCAGTCTTGCTCCGAGTTCGCCAGCCTGCGCGAGCGAGGCGAGGAATGCGCCGATGAAGCTGTCGCCGGCGCCGATCGTGTCGACCAGCTCTGTAACGGGAACGAAGCCGCGAATGATCTTGCCCCCGGCCCGTTCGAGCGTTGCTCCGCGACCGCCCTCGGTCAGCAGGATCGACGATACGCCCCGGTCGAACCAGCAGCGCAGCGGCGCAGCGTAGCTGCCGGGATAGAGCCAGTCGGCATCGTCCGTACTGAGCCGGATGAGGTCGGACAACGCCATGCGCTGCTCGATAGCGGCAAGCGCCGCCTCCCGCTCCGGCAGCGCCGGCGGCCTGATATTGAGGTCGTAGCTGGTGCTCAGGCCGGCAGAGCGCGCCTGCCGCAGCAGCGCCAACGCCGTGTCCCCGGAGGGGCCGATAGTCGCTCCGAACGAGGTGACATGCAGATGACCAAAGCCCGTAAGGCTGCCGGGCAATGGCGGCGGCTCGGCCAGCGCCGTATCGGCAAGGTGGAAGTGATAACGCGCCCCGCCATCGGCCCCAAGCGGAGCGACGACGGCCAGTGCCGTGGGAGCGTCGCTGTCCGCAATGAAGCGCTGATCGATCCCCTCCGCCACGAGCCGGGCCTGGAAGCGCCGGCCCGTGATGTCGCGCGACAGCGTCGCGCAATAAGCCACGGCGCCGCCGCAGCGGGCGAGCGCCAGCGCCGTGTTGAAACCGGATCCGCCCAACACGGACTGATAGCGCTCGCCGTGCTCATCCTCCGGCACCAGATCGGCGAGTGCTTCGCCAAAGACGAGGACCGCCCCCTGGTTCACAGAAGCCCGCGCTTCGCCAGATTGCGCATCAGGTGCGAGACGCCGAAGGTCCAGGGCTCGCATTCATCGGTACGGCGCATGCAGTTGACGAGCGCTCCCAGTTCCGGCGCGGCAATCGTGACGATGTCGCCGTATTTGTGGGTGAAGCCGCCGCCCGGCGTATCGCGATCCTTGATCGGCGCGAACATGGTGCCGAGATAGAGCGCCGCACCATCGGGATACTGATGGTTCGGATTGAGCATCTGCGCAGCAAGATCAGCCGGATCGCGGCTGATCTTGGCTATAGAGGACGAACCTTCGAGCTTGAAGCCGTCCTCGCCCTCGACCGTCAGCGTCACGGTCGTCCTGCGGACATGATCGAGCGAGAAGCCGGCATCGAAGAAGCGGATGAAGGGGCCGACCGCAGCCGCAGCATTGTTGTCCTTGGCCTTGCCGAGCAGCAGCGCCGAGCGGCCCTCGACGTCGCGCAGATTGACGTCGTTGCCGAGCGCTGCTCCGACGATGACACCGGTCGAGGCGACGATCAGCACGATCTCCGGCTCGGGATTGTTCCAGGTCGAGGCCGGGTGCAGGCCGGCATCGACGCCGGTGCCGACAGCCGACATCGGCGGCGCCTTCGTGAAAATCTCGGCATCCGGACCGATGCCGACCTCGAGATACTGGCTCCAGGCGCCCTGCTTGATCAGGACGTCCTTGAGATGCATCGCCTCGGGTGAGCCGGGCTTCAATTTCGAGAGATCGTCGCCGATGAGCTTGCCGATCTCCTCGCGGATCGTGGCGGCCGCCGCCGGATTGCCCCGCGCCTTCTCCTCGATCACGCGCTCCAGCATCGAGACCGCGAAGGTCACCCCGGCGGCCTTGACCGCCTGCAGGTCGAGCGGCGCGAGCAGCCAGGGCTTCGTGGCATCGCGGTGCGCGGGCGGCGTGTTTGCAAGGATGTCGGCAAGCGTGCCGATCGCCTCGCCCTTGGCGGCGCGCAGGGCTGCGGCGGGATCGGCCGTCTCGCAGAGATCGCGCATCGTGGCGAAGGCAGCGGTGATATCCACAAGTTCATCGCCGCGCAGAACGACGACTGCGGGGCCGGCGACGTCAGGGCGCCAGACCCGGCCAGCGAGCGCGGCGATTGCGGCGTCCGCCGGCAAAGTGTTCCGTGGCGTCAGGGCAAGCTCGGGCATGATCGTTCGTCCGTTGGTGAAATTGTCGCGATGAAGGTCGCAAGCGAGAACAGCCGCTTCGCCGCCAATGTGCAAGAGTGCAGGGACGCGGATCAGACATGGCGCACATGTCGTGCGATTGTCATTGAAACGTCACCTGTTCTTCATGCTAGCTTGCGCACCAACGACAAGAGCAGCCCGCACGAGCGGGGCCGTAAGGGAGAGATAGATGACATCCAGATCGCGCTTGATGATTTCGGCTGCGCTGCTGACGCTGGCCGGTGCGGCTCCGGCCGTCGCGCAGACAGAGATCCAGTGGTGGCATGCGCTGACCGGCGCCAATAACGACGTGGTCGTGAAGCTGGCCGAGGAATTCAACGCCTCCCAGAAGGAATACAAGGTCGTTCCGGCCTATAAGGGCTCCTATCCCGATACGCTGAATGCCGGCGTCGCCGCCTTCCGGGCCGGCACCGCGCCGCACATCCTGCAGGTCTTCGAAGTCGGCACCGGCACGATGATGTCGGCCAAGGGCGCGGTGAAGCCCGTCCACGAACTGATGAAGGAAGCCGGCGAGACTTTCGATCCAAAGGCTTATTTGCCGGCGATCACCGGCTACTACTCGACCGCCAAGGGCGACATGCTCTCCATGCCGTTCAACTCGTCGAGCATGGTGATGTGGTACAACCGGGACGCCTTCAAGAAGGCGGGCCTGAACCCCGACGCCCCGCCGAAGACCTGGCCCGACGTCTTCGAGGCCGCCAAGAAGCTGAAGGCGGCCGGCTGGGACAAGTGCGGCTTCTCGAATGCCTGGGCGACCTGGGCCAATATCGAGCAGTTCGGCGCCTGGCATAACGTTTCGCTGGCGACCAAGGCCAACGGCCTCGACGGCTTCGACACGGTGCTGAACTTCAACAGCCCGGCCTTCCTGAAGCACTGGACCAATCTGGTCGAGATGCAGAAGGACAAGACCTACGATTATTCCGGCCGCACCAATAATGGCGAAGGCCGCTTCACCTCCGGCGAATGCCCGATCTTCCTGACCTCGTCGGGCTTCTTCGGCAACGTCAAAGCCAACGCCAAGTTCGACTGGGCCAACGCCCCGATGCCGTATTATCCCGACGTGCCGGGTGCCCCGCAGAACTCGATCATCGGTGGCGCCTCGCTCTGGGTGATGGGTGGCAAGAAGGCTGAAGAGTACAAGGGCGTCGCCAAGTTCTTCACCTTCCTCTCCAATGTCGACCGTCAGGTGAAACTGCACACCGAGTCCGGCTATCTGCCGATCACCAAGGCGGCCTATGCCAAGGTCAAGGAGTCGGGCTTCTACAAGGACAAGCCTTATCTCGAGACGCCGCTGCTCGAGCTCAACAACAAGGAGCCGACCGAGAATTCGCGTGGCCTGCGTTTCGGCGGCCTGGTCCAGATCCGCGACATCTGGTCGGAAGAGCTCGAAGCGGCGCTGAACGGGCAGAAGACGCCGAAGGCCGCGCTTGACGCCGCCGTCGAGCGTGGCAATCAGGCGCTGCGCCAGTTCGAGCGGACCGCCTCGCGCTGAACCGGTCATAACCCAGAGCCGGGGCATCCCGCCCCGGCTTTTCTCTTGCTTTACGGGCTGCATGCAGAAGAACGCCTATTTCCGGAGCCTGACGGTCCCGCTCCTGCTGCTCCTGCCGCAGCTCGCGATCACGGTCGTGTTCTTCTACTGGCCAGCGAGCCAGGCTGTCTGGCAGTCCTTCCTGCTCGAAGACGCGTTCGGCACGTCGACCCAGTTCGTCTGGTTCGAGAATTACCAGAACCTCTTTTCCGACCCGGGTTACTTCAAGGCACTGCGCAACACTGCGGTCTTCTCGACCTTTGTCTGCGTGCTCTCGCTGTCGATCGCGCTGCTCTTCGCCGTGATGGCCGACCGGCAGATCCGTGGCGCGGAGATCTACAAGACGCTGCTGATCTGGCCCTATGCAGTCGCTCCCGCCGTCGCCGGCGTGCTCTGGATCTTCATGTTCGATCCCTCACTCGGCATGCTGGCACGCGGACTGCAAAGCCTCGGCATCGCCTGGAATCCCCGGCTCAACGGCAATGACGCCATGACGCTGGTGATCCTCGCCGCGACCTGGAAGCAGATCAGCTACAATTTCCTGTTCTTCCTCGCCGGGCTGCAATCGATTCCCAAAAGCGTGATCGAGGCGGCCGTGATCGACGGCGCGCGACCGATGCGCCGGTTCTGGACCATCATCTTCCCGCTGCTGTCGCCGACGACCTTCTTCCTGCTCGTCGTCAACATCGTCTATGTCTTCTTCGACACCTTCGGCATCATCGACACGGTCACCGGCGGCGGTCCCTCGGGCGCAACCGAGACGCTGGTCTACAAGGTCTATTCCGACGGCAAGGGCGGCTCCAATCTCGGCGGCTCGGCGGCTCAGTCGGTGATCCTGCTGGTCATGGTCATCGCCATGACGGCGGTGCAGTTCCGCTTCATCGAGCGCAAGGTGAACTACTGATGGCCTCGGCGCTCTGGAAGGAACTGACGGCCGAGGACCTGCGTCAAAAGGCAGCGAATGATGCGATCGTCGTCCTGCCCGTAGCCTCGATGGAGCAGCACGGACCGCATCTGCCGGTCGGCGTCGACACCATCCTGTGCGAGGGCGTCTGCAAGGCCGCGGCGGAGCGTGTGGACGAGACTGATGTCGTGGTCGCTCCGACGCTCTGGTGCGGCATGGCCGAGCACCACATGGCTTTCGGCGGCACCTTCACCTTCGACATCCCGACCTATCGGGCCGTGCTGCTTTCGCTCCTCAGGAGCCTTGAGCGGCATGGCTTCCGACGAGTCGTGATCGTCAACGGCCATGGCGGCAATATCGCCGCGCTCGGTGCCTTCCTGCCCGATTTCGCCCGCGAGACCGGCCTGCGCATCATCGCAACCACCTATTTCGAGCTGGCGCAGACCGCGATGCTGCCCTTCATGCAGGATCAGACCAGCGTGATGCATGCCTGCGAGATCGAGACCTCGATGATGATGGTGCTGGCTCCGGAAACAGTGAAGCAGGAGCGGCTGGGGCAGGCCTTCGGCATGCTCGGCACCGATCCGCGCGGCCTGATGCGCCCGACCGTCGCGCGCTACCGCCCGTTCTGTGAGATGACGGAGACCGGTGTCATCGGCGATGCGCGGCGCGCGACACCGAAAAAGGGCGAGGAATTTCTCAACGCCTGCGCCGAGGCGCTCGCAGCCTTGCTGCGCGACGGGGAGGTCTGGCACTGATGGTCGAGGACCGCCGCTTCGGCGACATCGTCGCCTATATCATCCTGACGATCGGCGTGCTGATCGTCGCCTTTCCGGTCTGGCTGACCTTCGTCGCCTCGACCTGGGATGCTGCGACCATCATCAACGGCCAGCTGCCGCTCTATCCTGGCCCGCATTTCTTTGAGAACTACTACCGCATCCTCTTCATCGGCACCGCGAGCTCGACCCGCGAGCCGGTGGCCGTGATGATGTTCAACTCCTTCGTGATGGCGTTGGCCATCGCGTTCGGCAAGATCATCATCTCCGTGCTCTCTGCCTATGCGGTCGTCTATTACCGCTTCCCGTTTCGGATGGCGGCGTTCTGGATCATCTTCGTCACCCTGATGCTGCCGGTCGAAGTCCGCATTTTCCCGACTTTCAAGGTCGTCTCCGATCTCGGCATGCTCGACACGTACCAGGGTCTGGCCGTGCCGCTGATCGCCTCGGCGACCGGCACGCTGCTGTTCCGGCAGTTCTTCATGACGATCCCGGACGAACTGCTCGAGGCCTCGAAGATCGACGGCGCCGGCCCGTTCAAGTTCTTCAAGGATACGGTGGTGCCGCTCTCGCTCACCACGATCGCGGCGCTCTTCGTCATCCAGTTCATCTATGGCTGGAACCAGTATCTCTGGCCCCTGCTGGTCACCACCAAGGATTCGATGCAGACCATCGTCATCGGCATCCGCAAGATGATCACCACGGCCGATGCTCTCACCGAATGGCAACTCGCCATGGCGACCGCGATGCTGGCGATGCTGCCGCCCGTCTTCGTCGTCATCGCCATGCAACGGCTCTTCGTGAAGGGCCTGGTGGAAACCGAGAAGTGACATTGCACGCCGGCCGACCGGCAAACTGAGCCGATCGCCGATACCCCGTTACCGACTGACCAAGGAACCCAATGGCCCAGGTTACTCTCTCCAGCGTCAAGAAGGTCTATGCCGGCGGCGTCGAGGCCGTGAAGGGCGTCTCATTCGACATTCCCGATGGCGGCTTCTGCGTGCTGGTCGGCCCCTCCGGCTGCGGCAAGTCCACCTTGCTGCGCATGGTGGCAGGCCTGGAGACGATCTCGTCCGGCGAGGTTTCGATCAGCGGCAGGGTCGTCAACCAGATCGAGCCGGCGGACCGGGACATCGCCATGGTGTTCCAGAACTACGCGCTCTATCCGCATATGAGCGTCTACGACAACATGGCCTATGGCCTGCGCAATCGCGGCACGCCGAAGGATGAGATCGAGAAGCGGGTCAAGGAAGCAGCCCGCATCCTCGCGATCGAAGGCCTGCTGGAGCGCCGGCCGCGCCAGCTCTCCGGCGGTCAGCGCCAGCGCGTCGCCATGGGCCGCGCCATCGTGCGCAAACCCCAGGTCTTCCTGTTCGACGAGCCACTCTCCAATCTCGACGCGAAGCTGCGCGTGCAGATGCGCGTCGAGATCAAGAAGCTGCAGCGGGCGCTCGGCGTCACCGCGATCTATGTCACTCACGACCAGGTCGAGGCGATGACGCTCTCCGACAAGCTCGTGGTGATGAATGGCGGCGAGGTCGAGCAGATCGGCGTCCCGGCCGAGGTCTACCGCAAGCCGGCAAGCCGCTTCGTCGCGACTTTCATCGGCTCGCCGCCGATGAACCTGCTGCCGGCAGCCATTGACGGACCCGGCATCGTTGCGCTCGGCGACGCACTCCTCGAAGCGCGCGACCTCAAGCATGACCTTGCATCGGGAACGAAGGTCGAAGTAGGCCTGAGGCCGGAGGATATTGAGATCGCCTCCGAGGGCCAGGCCGGGGCCCTGCCCTTCGATGTCGAGTTCATCGAGGAGCTGGGAGCGACGCAACTCTTCCACGGCAGGCTCGCCGGACAGCCCTTCGTGATGCAAGCCGCAACCGGCGATGTCGCCGCCGAGGCCAGGCGCCTGTGGATTTCGGTCGATCCCGACCGCGTCCACGTCTTCGATGCGCAGTCGGGCGTCCGGCTGGGTCGGGAATAAGCAGATCCACAGTAGAGAGGACTGCGGGGGGCGAAAGCAGCCGCTGGACGCGCTGCTCAGTCCCTCGATCGCCGTTCTGCATCACGCTCGTAAACGGCGAGGAATGCCTTGCCCATCAGCGAGCTTTCGCCGTCGATGGCCTTGCGGAGCACCTCGCCCCGTATGGCCTGAATCCGTCCATCCCCGGGCGCGGCGGAACTGGCGAATTCGGCAATGTGAACCGCGAGGCGTGTCTGGCCTTCCTCGGCCAGCGCTGCGGCTCGTTCGGCCAGTTTCGCGGCACCGCCTGCGAGCCGAGCCAATTCGGACGCAAGATCAGCGTTCTTCGCCGGCTTCAGGCTTGCGGGATTTCCGTCAAACCAACCCGCATAGAAATGGTAAATGCCCCGGACGAGGAATTCGGGATCATCGTATTTCGGCAGGAGATAGGGCTTCGCCAGATAGGCGGCCGGGACCTTGACCGCGTGCAGGACCTCGTCGAGCGTCGCGCCCTTGTTCATCAGCGCCAGGGTTTCGCCGACCAGATGCTCGAGGGCTTCGGCTCCGTCGCGCAGCATCTGGGCCACCCGGCCCTCTCCGAAAATGACCGGACCATGACCGGGAATCAGGATGTCCGGCTTCAGGCGCTCCATCCTCCGCAAGGCGACGGCCCACTCGGCGGCATAGCGCTGGACCTTGCGCGGGTTGCCTGCGTTCGGGAAAACCCAGATCACGAAGTCCCCGCTCGCCAGGACGCGCCGCCGCGGCAGCCAGACGAATGTGGCATCGTCGGTCTCGCCGCGCCCGTGAATGAGTTCGAGCTGTTCGCCGCCGATCGCAAGCGACAGCGTGTCGTCATAGACCTCATCGGGACGCCGCTGGCCGACAGGGTAGACATAGTCCAGCTTGTTGAACTGCTGTCCCTGCACGATGCTGTTGAAGCCATGGGAGGCTTCATATCGCTCCATGCGGCGCAGGACGTTGCGATGAGCGATGATTCTCGGCCGAGGCCTCGCCCTCGCATCCGCCTCCTCGTCGATGACCTTGATGCCGCTGGTGTGGTCGATATGACCGTGGGTGTAGATCACGGTGTGGATGGGGCTGTCGTCCCAACTGCGGATTGCTGCCAGCGTCTGGCTAGCGGTGTCTGGCTTGGCCGTATCGATCAGCACGAGGCCTTCAGTCGTCCGAATGGCTGTGACGCTGCCGCAGAAATAGGTTGTGTGGACGGTGATGATGTTCTCTGCCACCGAGGTGATGACGCCTGCGGAGACCGCCTCGGTCCATTCTTCCATCTGCACCGCGCCACTCCAAAGGCGCTCGAACAACGCGTCCTGCGGCATGTGAGTTCCTCCGTCGACCAGAGCCCCTCGCATAGCACCGCTGGGGAAGAATGACAGGCCGCAGACACGCACCACAGACGCGCGCTGTCAGCTACCGGACGGGCGCACGGTCAGTCAGGGCAACGCGCTCCCTGCAAAAGCAATCTATGCCTCCGGCCCGCCTTCTATCTCGCTGACCCAGATCAGCGCCGCCTCGTACTCGATCGGCTTGAAGCAGCGGATTTCGACGAACGGAATGATTGGATTGGCGATCGCCACCAGCGTTTCGATCCAGCCCTTGTCGCTGATCAGGGCCTCACGCGGAAAGCGCCTTAGCTCGAACATCTTGCTGAAGCCGTAGCGCAGATCCCTGGCGCCCGCCCGGAGCGTGATGTCGTGAAAGCCGGTCAGGTCGGCAAGAATGCCGATCTTCTCGTGCCGCGCCAGCCGCGCCTCGATATCGGCGATCAGGCTGTCATAATCGTCCACGGTCAGCGTGCCGGAGAGGCGATAGGCCGCGACATGGTCGGGCGCAGCGAGGATTTCCAACATGAGCGCCATCCTTTCGCTTCAGCCAACGCGGGAGTTGGGCCGAAGTTCGGCTGCTGCCATTGCACGGTCACGCGTCAGGGTTAGTCTCGCGCGCCAAAGGAGGAACGCGGCATGAGCGATGAACTCGTCTTCTACACCAATCCGATGTCACGCGGCCGGATCGTGCGCTGGATGCTGGAGGAGGTCGGCCAGCCCTATCGCACCGAGGTGGTCGGCTTCGGCCCGCCGATGAAGGCGGCCGAGTACAAGGCGCTCAACCCGATGGGCAAGGTGCCGGCCCTGAAGCATGGCGAAATGATCGTCACCGAATGCGCCGCGATCTGCGCCTATCTCGCGGACGCCTTTCCACAGGCGGGGCTTGCGCCTGCGCCGGGCAGCAAGGAGCGCGGTCCCTATTACCGCTGGCTCTTCTTCGGCGCGGGCCCGACCGAGGCTGCGGTGACCAACAAGACGCTCGGTGTCGAGGTTCCGCCGGAGAAGGCCGGCTGGGTCGGCTATGGCTGCTTCGCCGATGTCATGGACACGTTGGAGAAAGCGGTATCGCAGGATGAGTATCTGGTCGGCGACCGGTTCAGCGCGGCTGACGTCTATCTCGGCGCGCAGATCGGCTGGGGCTTGCAATTCGGCACGATGGAACGGCGGCCGGCCTTCGAGGCCTATGCCAAGCGACTGCAGGCCCGCCCGGCAGCGATCCGCGCCAATGAGATCGACAATGCGCTGATGCCGGAGCAGCAGCCGGCGGCGGTATAGGCGTCGCTCCACGCTGAGCGCATGCCAAACCCGGCCTCCGGCCGGGTTGTTGTGCTGCTGCGCATCGCCTAATCCTGCGCAAACCGGCCAGCTATCTCGCTGGCCGTTCCCGTCTGCGAGACGGGACGACCCGGGCCGTTCCCCGGCAGCAGGCTGAGATGACCGACACAATCGACATTGCCCGGCCGCGCCACGGCATGGGTTTCTATCCCTTCGTGGCGATGATGGCCGCACTGATGGCGACGAACGCGCTTGCGATCGACGCCATGCTGCCGGCCCTGCCCCAGATGGGCGAGACGCTCGGCATTGCCGAGCCGAACGACCGGCAGTGGATCGTCACGAGCTATCTGCTTGGCTTTGGTGTGGCCCAGATCATCTACGGTACGCTCTCCGACCGCTTCGGCCGCCGGCCTGTGCTGCTGACCGGCCTCAGCATCTATGTCGTCGCCAGCGTGTTCGCCGCCTTCTCCGGTTCCTTCGAGATCATGATGGCAGCGCGTGTGCTGCAGGGCGTCGGCGCAGCCGCGACGCGGGTGCTCGCCGTTTCGATCGTACGTGACTGCTATTCCGGCCGCGACATGGCCCGCGTCATGTCGCTGGCGCTGATCGTCTTCCTGGCGGTGCCGATTCTGGCGCCCTCGATCGGCCAGGCGATCCTCTGGGTCGCGCCCTGGCGCTGGATCTTCGGCGTCCTGACCGCCTTCGGCGCCACGGTGATGCTCTGGACTGCAATGCGCCTGCCCGAGACACTGCATGAGGAGGACCGCACGCCGATCAAGTTCGCCAGCATCGTCTCCGCCTTCCGCACGGTGCTGACCTCGCGCATCGGCGTCGGCTACATGCTGGCAATGACCTTCGTTCTCGGCGGGCTGTTCGGCTTCATCAACTCGGCACAGCAGGTTTTTGTCGATGTCTTCCGGGCGCCGGAATGGTTCACCCCTATTTTCGCCCTGATCGCCGCCTGCATGGCCATCGCCTCGCTGCTGAATTCGCACATCGTCGGGCGGCTCGGCATGCGCCGGGTCTCACATGGTGCGCTGCTCGGCTATATCACGCTGACCAGCCTGCACGCGGCCCTGGCCCTTGCCGGCAAGGAATCGCTCTGGCTCTTCGCCATCATGCAGGGCGGGACGATGTTCTGTTTTGGTCTGCTGGCACCGAATTTCGGGGCGATGGCGATGGATCCGCTCGGCCATGTCGCCGGCACAGCCTCCTCCGTCCAGGGCTTCATCACCACGGTCGGCGGGGCGCTGCTCGGATTCTATGTCGGCCAGCATTTCAACGGAACGGTTGTGCCGCTGACGCTCGGCTTCTCGCTCTGTGGGCTCATGGCCCTGGCAGTGGTCCTGGTGGTTGAAAAGGGACGGCTCTTCCATCCAGCGCCGGGACGCAAATAGATCATCGGACCGGATCTCGTATCCGGCCCGATGATCTGATCTTCAGTGTTTGCATCGGCTCTCGCGAAAACCGCAATCCGCTTTTCGGGCCGATGCTTTCGTTGCCTGCCCCCGGGGGCGCGGGACGTCATTCCAGGACGGCAAAAGCGCAGGGCGCAAGCCGGCGGCGTCAGGCCCGCTTTGTGCGCTTGGACGCGACCGTCTTGGGCCGCGCAGCCTCGGCAATAGCGGCGGCCTCTGCGTCGGCAGCTTCCTTCGCCAGACGCAGCGCGCGCAAGCGCGCGGTCTTCTCCGTGACAGCAACCTGTGCGGCGCGCTGCGCGTCCAGCCCACGCTGGGCTTCCTGCCGCTTTTGCTCGGCCTTCTCCAGATTCGCCTGTGCGCGGCGTTTGGCTTCGTCGGCAGAGAGTCCTTTGGTCGACATGACAGTCTACTCCCGTACGATTGCCGCCTATCGGCGGCTCTCACAGTGACGCGTCCTGCCGGCGGCGCGCATCCAGGCATACTGGACCGCCTCAAGCGGAATCTTGCGCGCCCGGTCGGCGTCTAGCCTCGCCTCAACTCAGGCAGCGGGCGCAAGGCGCGGCGGACGAGCGGGCTTTGCCTTGGGCTTTGGCGCAGCGATCAGTCCTTCGCGCTGAGCCTGCTTGCGAGCCAGCTTGCGTGCGCGCCGAATGGCGTCAGCCTTCTCGCGAACTCGCTTCTCGGACGGCTTCTCATACGCCGCACGCCGCTTCATCTCGCGAAAGACGCCTTCGCGCTGCATCTTCTTCTTCAGGACGCGCAGCGCCTGGTCGACATTGTTGTCGCGAACGAGAACCTGCATTTCGGGGCTCCTTTTAGAAAAGAAAAAAGGGCCGGGTAAATCCCGACCCTTCGTCCAACCGTGCTGCGTATCGTCCTGAAAGGGGGCGCCAGTACTTCCGTGGTCGCCGCTCGATTCGGAATGCTACGTCTGCACGGTCATGAGGCTCACTCGGCCCGAAGATTGTCCGCAGACATCTTGCCAGAGCGCTTGTCCTGGACGAGCTCGAAGGTGATCTTCTGACCTTCGCGGAGCTCGCGCAGTCCAGCACGCTCGACAGCGCTGATGTGGACGAATGCATCCTGGCCGCCATCATCTGGCTGAATGAAGCCGAAACCCTTAGTCGAATTGAACCATTTAACTGTGCCGGTGGCCATAACGAATTCCTTCTCGCAAGGCATTAATACGCGTGAGACGACGCCTCACACGGTGTTCGATTTTGAGCGGGAAGTTCGTCAGCTAGCGCGCCAATCAGCGCGGGGGCCAATTCATTCGGCCTAAGATCGATGCCCCTATATGGGTGATTGTGACCAATTTGTCAATGCAACCTGTCGTCGAGGCAAGGACCGGTGCGTTGCGACCTGCATGCAGCCGTCGACCCGGCCCTGGCGGGACCTAGTCACAACGCCCTCTCTTAGACTACTCGGCTTCGACGCCGCAGGCTCCGTCACGCCCCGATTGACTGGCACTCTCTGCGACGGATCTCATCGGTCGACCAACACATTTCAACTCATCAGCCCGACCATGCCAACCACGACCGGGCCCATCAGCGGCAGCAGGACGTTCGAGATCGCATAGGTCACGGTGTAGCCGATCACCGGCGTCGAATTGCCCGCGAGAGAGACCAATGCGCTGATCGACGGGGTGCTGCAATGCTGGCCGGCGATGGCTCCGAGCAGGATCGGAGCCTCGATCTTCAGCAGGTGGTGCCCGATATAGAGTGAAGCCAGGGCCGGCAGCGCGGAGACGAGAATCGCCAGAACCGGCAGCACCAGCCCGTACTGTTTGAGCAGCGCGAAGGCATCGGGGCCGACCGACAGACCGATTGCAGCGATGAAGGCCGCCAGGCCGAAGTCCTTCATGAACTCCGCAGCATGCAGCGGTATCGCGCCATAGCGCGGACGATGCATGTGGAGCCAGCCGAAGACCAGGCCCGAGACGAGCGCTCCGCCACCGGTCCCCAGCGTCAGGTTCAGGGCACCGAACCTGACGCTCAGCTCTCCCAGCAGAAGACCGGCGACCACTCCCAGCCCGAGCATCACGAAGTCGGTGCTCGAGGTCGCCGGAAGCAAGTGACCCAGCTCCGGGGCCGCCCGTGTGATCGCATCCTCGGAACCGTAGAGCGTCAGGACGTCGCCCTGCTCGAGAACCGTGCCGGGCAAGGCGGGAACGACATGCCCAAGCCGCCTGATGCGTGAGATGAAGACGCCGCGCCGCTGTTCCGCACTCGCCAGCCGACGAAGATCCCGAATCCGGCGCCCGGCGACCTCGCTGCGCACCAGCACGACTTCGCGTTCGACGAGCGGTACGTTGTCGCCTGCCGGCATCGGCACTTCGGCACCCAGTTTTTCGCTGATGGCGATGATGGCGCGGCGGCGACCGATCACGAGAACAACATCGTCGGCCTCCAGCACCATGTCCGTGGTTGCCTTGGTGAAGCCTGCGCCACGGCCGACCTGCTCGATGGTCACCACGCCGTTGACGCTGTTTTCGAAAGCGCCGACGCTGCTTCCCACAATGGGCCCGGCATGGAAGGCGCGCGAGACGATCTCGGGCACGCCGTTCTCCTTGCCGGCGTCGTCTTCGGCTCCCAGTTGCTTTGCAAGCGCCGCGGCTTCCTCGCGCAGGTCGATCCGCAGCAGCCGTGGCCCGATCTGCGTCGTGAAGACGACGATCGCCACAAGACCGAAGAGATAGGTCACGCTGTAGGCCGTCGCCATGTTGGACTGCAGCCGCGCCACCTCGGCCGCCGGCAGGGCCAGCCGGGCGATCGCCTCCGAAGCCGTCCCCAGGACAGCCGATTCCGTGGCCGAGCCGGCGAAGAGCCCGGAGGTGGTGCCGGGGTCCAGCCGGAACAGGACGATGGCCGCCACAAGCAGCAGCAGGACTGTCCCGACCTCGACGAAGGACAGGATTCCGTAACGCCAGCCGCCGCGGATGTTGTTGAAGAACTGCGGTCCAGCCGTAAATCCGAGAGCGAAGATGAACAGTGCAAACGCCGTGTTCTTCAGATCCGCGCTGATCGTGACGCCGAGTTGCCCAAGCGCCAATGCGACGAAGAGGGTGCCGCAGACACCGCCGATCTGAACAGGGCCAATTCTGATCTTTCCGATCAAATGGCCAAGGGCCAGTGAAATGAACAGTGCAACAACCGGCTGTTCAATGAATGCCACGATGGCCCCCCGTTCCAGAGCAGCGGTCGGCGGTGACTATTCGCTGCCCGTTTCCGCTCTGCAAGAGCCATCGATGCCGGGCGCGGCACTCGTCTGCGGCACTTTGGGATTGTCCGCGCATCGGCCAGTGTTGAGGGAGGTCACGACGCACCGATGATTTGGATTGACTCCAAAGAAAGTTCATCTCTAAATCGTGCACGATCCAAGATGCAGGATATCAGGCATTGAACGGGGCGCGAAAGATCGAACGGGTCGTCCTTGGCGACCAGGTCTATGAGGCGATCAAGGAACGCATCCTCGATCAGGCCTATGCGCCGGGCGAAAAACTCAATGTCGATGGGCTGGTGCGCGAGCTGGCGGTCAGCTCGACTCCGATCCGCGAGGCGCTGACACGGCTCGTCGCGGAAGGGCTCGTGTCGGCCGTCCCCTTCGTCGGATTCGCGACCGCTCCGCTGCCCGATCGCAGTTATTATCAGGACGTCTACAGCTTTCGCGGCGTGATCGAGCCCTGGGCCGCGGCAGAGGCCGCCAGGCGGCGCCCAGGCGCCGACGTCATCGCAGCGCTACGTGACGCGGTCGCGGTTATGACGGCCGATCCGCCGTCCCGCGAGTATCGCAGCCACCGTGCCTTCACCGAAGCCGATGACCGTTTCCACCGCCTCATCCTGATGGCGGCGGGCAATCAGGTCGCGCTGAAGAGCTATGACGACCTGCGCTTCCATCTGCACATTTCACGGCTCTACCTCAGCCGCGAGCAGGATGTCGGAATCACCCATGCCGAGCATTTCCGCATCATCGATGCGCTCGAGACCGGCGATCCCGAAGCTGCGGCCGAGGCGATGCGACGGCATCTCGAGGGCTCCTATGAGAGGCTGATCAAATAGGCCGCCCGTCAGAGGCAGCCGCTCAAGAACCACCATAACGTCCGGGAGGATACGATGTTTCTACGACGCCTTGCCGCTGCGACGCTGATCGCAGGCAGCTTTCTCGCAACGACCGCCCAGGCGCAGACCCTGCGCTTCGGCCATGCGAACACCACCGCTGAGATCGCCGGCGAACTGTTCCAGGAATTCGCCGACCGGGTGAACAAATCGACCGGCGGCGCCGTCACGATCAAGGTCTTCCCGGCCGAGCAACTCGGCAAGGAGATCGACCTGTTCAAGCAGGTCAAGGAAGGCGCCCTCGACATCTCCGCGCCCTCGATGGCAGCCGCCTCTGCGCTCGTACCCGCCCTCGAGATCCCAAGCGCGCCCTTCCTCTGGAAGGATTGGACCGAGGCCGAGGCGATCATTCGCTCTGCTGCCTTCGACCCGATCTTCGACGAGCTCCGCGACAAGCACAGCATCGTCCCGGTCAGCCGCATCTGGTACTGGGGCTGGCGCAACATGACGACGCTCGACCGCGCGGTGAAGAAGCCGGAAGACCTGCAAGGGCTCAAGATCCGCGTGCCGGAAAGCCCCGTCTGGGTCGAGATGATCAAGGCCTATGGCGCCTCTCCGACGCCGGTCCCCTTTGGCGAGGTCTACACCGCGCTCCAGCAGAAGACCGTCGACGGCCAGGAAAACCCGATACCGACGATCTACTCGCGCAAGTTCTACGAGGTGCAGGGCTATGTCGCGATGACGAGGCACATGCTCCAGAACAACATGATCGTCATCAACAAGGACAGCCTCGCCCGGCTGAAGCCCGAGCATCGCGAGGTCCTGTTCGCTGAAGCCGCCCGCGCGTCGGCCATGAACACCTATCTCCAGCAGAAGCGCGAAGCCTCGATGCTCGAGGACATCCGCAAATCCGGGCGCTCCAAAATCATCGAGGATGTCGACCGCGACGCCTTCGCCGCCAAGTCCAAGGTCGTGGCGACCGCGATGGAGGGCCGCTGGGGCAAGGCGCATCTCGACAGCGTGCTCGCGGCCATCGACGCCCAGCGCAAGCGCTAACCCGTCATGACGGGCCTCGACCTGATCCGGCGGCTCGACGACTGGTCGAGCCGCCTGGAGAACGCCTTCCTTGCCGCGCTGCACGGCGCGATCGCGACGCTGGTCTGCGCCGCCGTCGTCTTTCGCTACGCGCTGAACGATCCGCTGACCTGGTCCGAGGAACTGATCCTGCTGCTGTTCGGCTGGATGATCTTCCTCGGCATCGCCAATGCATTCCACGCCCGGACCCACATCATCATCGATGTCGTGGTGCTGTTCGCCCCGCGCTGGCTCTGCGCCATCTTCGGCGTCATGGCGCTCCTGGTGACAGCCGCGGTTCTCGGCGCGCTGACCTGGTTCTCCTGGCGCTATCTTCAGCGCGAACTGCCGAACCTGACGCCGATGCTCGGCATCTCGGCCGGCTGGACGGTTGCGCCGCTCTTCGTCGGGAGCGTGCTGTCGCTGCTGCATCTCCTGCGCAACCTGATCGACGAAGGCCTGACCGGCGCGCTCTGGTCCGACATCACGACGCGGGACTAGCAGGCATGGTCTCCATCCTTCTCCTCACCTTCGCCGTCCTGCTCGTGGTCGGCACTCCGATCTGGATCGCGATGGCAGGCTCGGCCCTGCTGACGATCTTCATCGAAGGCGTGCCACTCACCGTCGCCGCCCAGCGCATCGTGGCCGGCGTGCAGTCCTTCCCGCTGCTGGCGATCCCGCTCTTCACGCTCGCCGGCTCCCTGATGAACGCGTCGGGCATTTCCGAGCGGCTGTTCAGCTTCACCAAGGCACTGGTCGGCCATATCCGCGGCGGCCCGGCCCATACGCTGGTCGTCGGCGAGGTCTTTCTCTCCGGCATCTCCGGCTCATCCGTCGCCGATACGGCGGCAGCCGCGCGGGTCTTCGTGCCGCAGCTCGAACGCATGGGCTATCCGCGCGCGTTTGGAGCGGCGCTGTCGGCGGTTGCCGGCACGCTTGGCCCGATCATTCCGCCCTCGATCCTGATGGTGGTCTATGCCTGGCAGGCCAATATCTCGCTCGGCAGCCTCTTCGTCGCCGGCATCATTCCTGGCCTGGTGATGGCCGGCTGCATCATGGCGACCATCGCCATCCTGGCGCTGCGCCGCGACTTCAAGCCGGCCGGCGCCTTCTCGTTCCCCAATCTCTGGAAGGAGTTCAAATACGCCTCGCTGGCGCTGCTGATGCCGGTGCTGATCATCGTCGGCTTCCGGGCGGGGCTGTTCACCGCGACCGAGATCGCTGGCGTCGCCGCCGCCTATTCCCTCGTCGTCGGCATGTTCATCTACCGTTCGATCAAGCTTGCTGACCTGCCGGCGATCCTGATCGGCACGGCGCGCGAGACGGCCGTGATCATCGCCATCGTCGCCGCCGCCTCGCCCTTCAGCTGGATTCTCGCCATCGAGCAGGCGCCGCAGCTGGTCACCGCCTTCATGACCTCGATCTCAACGGATCCGCTGGTGGTCCTGCTGATCCTGAACATCGCCCTGCTGATTGCCGGCATGTTCATGGAGACGATCGCCATCATGATCATCCTGGTGCCGATCCTGCTGCCGCTGCTGACCGCATTGCAGATCGATCTCGTGCATTTCGGGATCGTGCTGCTGGTCAACCTCGTCATCGGCCAGGTGACACCGCCAGTCGGCGTGCTCTGCTTCGTCGCGATGGCGATCACGCGCGTGAAGCTCGGTGCGCTGCTCCGCGAACTCTGGCCCTTCCTGATCGCGCTCGTCGTGGCGCTCGCCATCATCACCTATGTGCCGGCCCTGAGCCTCTGGCTCCCCCGGATCGCCGGTTTCTGAGAGGATCATCATGACCAGGATTGCAGAGGTTGAGGTCGTCGAATTCTCGTTCAGGAGCAGAAATCTCGGCCGCTCGGCCGAGAATGCCCGCGCGGTCTACAATGTCGGGTACAAGCCGGATTCCGAGCTCGAGCTGACCAAGTTTGCCATCGTCATCCGCAGCGACGACGGCGCCGAGGGGCAATATGTCATGCATTGGGGCGGAACGCGGGCCACGATGGCGCAGACGCTCTCGCTTGCCCCCAATCTGCTCGGCCGCAACCCGGACCACCGCGAAGAGATCTGGAACGACATGAAGCGGGAACTCCGCCAGCATGACGGCATGGGTATCGGGCCGATCGACATCGCGCTCTGGGACCTCGCCGGAAAGCGCTTCGGCGCCTCGGTCTCGCAATTGCTCGGCGGCTTCCGCACGAGGCTCAAGACCTATGCCTCGACCTATCACGGCGACCGCAATGGCGGGCTCGACAGCAAGGAGGCCTTCTCCGACTTCGCCGAGGCCTGCTACGCGCTGGGCTATCGTGCCTTCAAGCTCCATGGCTGGCATGAGGGCGACGCGCGGGAGGAGGCGGCGAACGTCCTGCATGTCGCCAGGACTGTCGGCGACCGCATGACGCTGATGCTCGATCCGGCCAATGAGCTCAGAACCTTCGCCGATGCCCTCTATGTCGGGCGTGCCTGCGACGAGGGCGGCTATTTCTGGTACGAAGACCCGATGCGCGACTGTGGCGTCTCGGCTTTCGCCCACAAGAAGCTGCGCGAGATGCTGAAGACGCCGATCCTGCAGACGGAGTATCTGCGCGGCTTCGAGCCCAAGGCCGATTTCCTGATCAATGGCGGCACCGACATGCTGCGCTCCGATCCGGAATACGATCTCGGCATCACCGGCGCGATGAAGATCGCCCATCTCGCTGAGGCCTTTGGCGTCGATGTCGAGATCCATGCCTGCGGCCCCGCACACCGCCACTGCATGGCCGCGACGCGCAACACCAATTTCTATGAGCTTGCGCTGGTCGGCCCGGATTGCCCCAATGCCGTGCCGCCGGTCTATACCTGCGGTTACAGCGACCAACTCGAGGGCGTCGACAAGGATGGGTGCTTTCCCGTGCCCACGGGGCCGGGCCTCGGCGTGAGCTATGACTGGGATTACATCCGCGCCCATCAGACGGGGCGGGAGCTGTTCAAGCTCTAGACTAGATGCATGTGAGGGCCGGCCCTTCGGGCTGGCCCTGGTCCTTTCTACCGCCGCCTTGGGGCGACGGGCATGCCGGGAATCGTCTTCAGTCCGGATAGAGAGATAGAGATTCGCATTGGCTCGGGAGGTGACGCCGCCGATCGCCCTCCCGCAGAAGGCTAAGATCAAGCCGTCTTGAGGTTGACCGCCGAGGACTTGCCGGTCTTGCGATCGGCCTCGAGATCGTAGCTGATCTTCTGGCCTTCGTTCAGGCCGCGCAGGCCCGAACGCTCGACAGCGCTGATATGGACGAAAATATCGCTTCCGCCCGCGTCAGGGGTGATGAAACCATAGCCCTTGGTCTCGTTGAACCATTTCACGGTACCCGTGCTCACGTGCTATTCCTTCAGTCGCTATTCAGGTTGGCTCATGCCAGCCCGGGGAGCACTGTAGGGTCGAAAATATGCATGTGGCAATGATGCCGTGAAAAACCGCGTCGGCGCCCGCAAAACGCCCCAATGCTCAGGAGCGTCCGCCGTCGACGGAAAGCACCTGGCCGCTGATCCAGCCGGCCTGTTCGCTGAGGAAAAACAGCGTCGCATTGGCGATGTCCTCGGGCGTACCGAGGCGGCGGGTGTGGATGCTTTCGACCAACTTCTTCTGGCCAGCCTCGCCATAGCTTTGCCATTGCCGTTCCGTCGCCGGATTGGAGCGCACAAAGCCAGGCGCAACGGAGTTCACCGTGATGCCGTGCGGGCCCAGTTCCCAGGCGAGCTGCTTCGTCAGCCCGACCAGCGCATGTTTGGCGCTGGCATAGGCCTGGATGCCGGTGAGGCTCGGGCGCAGTCCGGCCCCCGACGAAATGGTGACGACACGCCCATAGCCGGCCTGTTTCATCACCGGTGCTGCGGCCTGCGCCAGGAAGAAGGCGGCATCGACATTGGCCGCGAAAATGGTGCGCCAGTCTGCTTCCGGAATGTCCTCGATCGGCCGGCCGACCTGGCCGCGCACGCCGCCCGCCGCATGGACGAGCAGGTCGAGCGAGCCGCTTCCGACCGAGATCCCGCCGACCAGATCGCGCGCCGCTTCCGGCGTTGCAAGATCGACGGTGTGGAATTGGGCTCCGATCTCAGCCGCGGTTTTCGCGACCCCCTCGGCATCGATATCGGCGAGATGCACTTTAGCCCCGGACTGAACCAGAGCGGACGCGATGGCGCGGCCAATGCCCTGGGCCGCGCCCGTGACAAGGGCTACGCGATTGTCGAAGCGGAGTTGCATTGGTCGATCAGCACCTTGAGCGTATCGAAGGAGAGTGGGCGCTCGCCGTCCTCGACCTCGTGAACCAGTTTCACCAGCGTCTCGATCGCCGGCGTCGGAACCCCTGCCTCGCGCCCGAGGCGCGCGATGATGCCGATCTGGGGGTCGACTTCGGTCTTGCGCTTGCGCACGGCAAGGTCGCGCCAGATGCCGGAACGGGTCTTGGCCGTCTTCGAGGTATAGTCTGCGAGCCAGGCGATCGTCGCGATCTGCGGATATTCCGGCCGGCCCGGCGCGAAGACCATCGGATCGAATTCGCCGAAACCGAGCGAGGACACTCCGCGCGCTGCCGCGACCGCACCGACCTCACGCCCGAGCTCGAGCCAGACAGGAAGCCGCTTCGGATCGGCGAAATTCGCCGACATCGAATCATCCGTCAGCGCGGTAGCGAACAGCATCGCACCATAGGCGAGCTTGCCCCAGAGATAGCCCCAGATATTGCTGGTCAGAATGGAGTCGGACTCGAAGAGCAGCATCAGCCTGTGCATCTCGAGGGCGCGTGGCGTCATCGCGCCATCGATCTCGCCCACGACGACAGCGCCGCGATTGCCGTAGAGAATCTCGCCCGGCCCGTGCCAGTCCGCGCCGAAATTGACGAAACAGCCCATGGTGCGGGCCTCGCCGACGCGCCCGGCAATGGCCAGTTCGTTGAGACCGTTCTGGGCGGAGAGCACGAAGCCGTCTTCGGCCAGATGTGGGGCCAGCGCGTCGAGAGCCGCTTCCGTGGCACCCGCCTTCACCGCGAGCACGATGCGCCTGTAGGTTCCGGTCAGCTCCGCCGGCGTCACCGCGGGCACGACCTGGCGAAACTCCTCGATCGGCCCGCTGATCGCGAGCCCCGTCGTCCGGCAGGCTTCGACATGTTCGGGAACGACATCGACGAGCAGGACGGGGATGCCCGCGCGCGTCCAGTAGGCCCCAAGCGTGCCGCCGATCGCGCCCGCGCCCCAGATGACGATCGGCTCGGGCGTGCTCACGCAGCCGCCTCGATCTGGCCGGCGACTTCGACATCGCCATGGGTCGCGACATGGATGAAGCCATCGGGCGTCACCCAGCCGCGATACATGCCCTCGGAGTTATACGGCGCAACGATGCTGCCATCGGCGCCAATCGCGACGAGGCCAGCACCGATCCTGTGCTCGGTGAGCTCGGCGATTGCCCGGGCAGTCGCCTCCTCGAGGCCGAGACCGGCATAGGCCATCAGCGAGGCGATCTCGTGCCCGACGCAGTAGCGGATGAAATACTCGCCCTTGCCCGTACCCGAGACCGCGCAACGCCCGTCGCGCGCATAGGTGCCGGCGCCAATGATCGGCGTGTCGCCGACGCGCCCAGCCGGCTTGTTGGTGTAGCCGCCGGTGGAGGTTGCGGCGGCGAGATGGCCCTGGGCATCCAGCGCGACCGCGCCGACCGTGCCGTGCTTCTCTGCCTCGCTTGCTTCGGACATGGTGCCGACGAGCTCGCGGATCTTCATCGAGGACAGGTTCTTGCGGCGCCGCTCGGTCGAGAAATACTCGTTCTCGACCATGTCGAGCCCTTCCGACTCGGCGAAGCTGTCGGCAGCCGTGCCGGCCAGGAAAAGCGGGTCGCCGCGGCGCATCAGCACCTTGGCGGCGCCGATCGGGTTGCGGATGCGCTTGACGCCACAGAGTGCGCCGGCAGCCAGCGTCTCGCCATCCATGATGGAGGCGTCGAGCTCATGCTCGCCATCCGCGTTGAACGCTGCGCCGTGGCCGGCATTGAAATGCGGCGAATTCTCCATCACCAGCACCGCGGCCTCGACCGCATCGACGGCCGAGCCGCCCTTGGTGAGAACCGCCCAGCCGGCGCGGAGCGAGGCGGCGAGATCCGCCTTGGCCTCGGTCCACTCCGTTTCGGTCATCTCGGCCTTGGGCAAAGTGCCACATCCGCCATGAATGGCCAGGGCAATAGGTGACATTGTCATGGGTTATCCTGGTGCGTTTCCCTCTCTCCCGCAGCGGGAGAGGTCGAACCGGTGTAGTCGGGAAAGGGGGAGAGCAGGCGGCGGGGCACATACCCCACCTACTGGTCCTGCGGCTAGTCTCTCCACGCATGCCCGATACTCGTCCGGCGCGTTTTTATACCGGTTCCCGCATATCTGCCAGAATCGGTCCACCGAGGCCGAAGCCTCATTTCTTGGCGGGTTTGATGTCCATGGCGAGCGTGTCCTCATCCACGCGCGGCCTGATCGCGACCTTGTCCTTCTGCATGGCCCAGGCGGAGCCGACGGCGACGATCGGCAGACGCGGCCGGTCCTGTGCGACGATGGCGTTGGCATCGGCGAGGAGCTTGTTGCGCTTGGCCTCATCCATCTCGACCGCCGCATCCTCGATCAGCTTGTCGAGCTCGACGTTCTTGTAGCCCAGCACGTTGAAGGCGCCGAGCTTTTTCGCCGGATCGTTGGAGTGCACCACCGAGGAGAGCGTGTAGTTGGCCTCGCCGGTCAGCGTGCCCCAGCCGGACATCGACATCGAGAAATCGCCACGCAGACGGGCCGGGAAGAAAACCGCGCCAGGCTGGGCGTTGGCATTCACCTCGATGCCGATCCGCGCCAGCATCTGCGCGATGGACGTGCCGACCTGGCGGTCGCCGGGGAGACGATCATTGGTGAACGAGAAGGCGACCTTGAAGCCGTTGGCGTAGCCGGCCTCCTCCATCAGCTTCTTGGCCTTGGCCAGGTCGGGCTTCAGCGGCGGCAGCGACTTGTTGTAGCCGGCGATATCCGGCGTCACGAGCTGGTTCACCGGTGAGCCGAGACCTTCCATCGCGATTTCCGCCAGGGCCGGGCGATCGATGGCGAGATCGATCGCCTCGCGCACCTTGACGTCCTGGAGCGGATTCTTCGGCAGCGGCGAACCATCCTTGGCGCTGACCTGCGGGGACTTGTCCCGCATGTCGAGCTCCATGTTGAAGACATAGACCGTATCGACCGTCGTGACCGCGAGCTTGGAGTCGCGTTTCAGGGTCGGCACGTCGGACGCCGGCGCGCGCACAATGATATCGACCTGCCCGGCCTTGAGCTGGGCGACGCGGGCGGCGTCGTTCGGCAGCTCCTTGCGCAGCACGCGGGCCCATGGCTCCTTCTCGCCCCAGTAGCCGTCGAAGCGCTCCAGCACGAGCTGGTCCTTCGGCGTCCAGGATACGAACTTGTAGGGGCCGGTGCCGACCGCTGCCTTTCCGGTATTGAAGGCCTCGTTGGCATTGTCCTTGGTCAGCCCGGCGGCCGCCTTGTGGGAGACGATGAAGAGGCGGATGAAGTCGTTCGGCAGGTTCGGGGCCGGCCCGTCAGTGACGATATGGACCGTCAGCGGATCGATGACCTTCACCTCCTTGACGCGGCGCACATAGATCGTGGTCGGGTTCGGTCCGGCAACCACCGGGATGCGCTCGATCGAGAATTTCACATCCTCGGCGGTGAAGTCGGAACCGTCATGGAACTTGACACCTGGGCGCAGCTTGAACTCCCAGACTGAAGGCTCGATCGCTTTCCAGCTCGTCGCGAGCCGTGGCTCGATCTGCAGTTTGTCGCCCGACCAGGTCAGCGTATCGAAGACATGCTTCAGCGCTTCGGCATGGGTGCCGGTCGCAGTGAAATGCGGATCGATCGATTCCGGGCCGGCGCGAACGCCGATTGTGAGCGTCTGCGCAAGCGCCACCCCGGAGACCGAGGCGCTGAGCGCTGCCGCGAGTGCGAAGATGCGGACGGTCGTTGCAAGCTTCATGACGAGTTCCCCTGTTTTGTTTCGGTAAAGGTCGACATGTCGGCCCTTCCGCTGGTTTGTTGTGCGGCCTCGGCGGTGGCTGTCGGCCCACGCCACGAGGCGCCGTGCTGTGACTTGATTAGGCGATCCTGGCTCGACTGTTGTTCTGAATTGGCGCGGTTCGGCAGTGGAGACCCACCACCATCCCGCAATCCCTTGGAAGAATGCTTCGCTCGACCCGGTCTATGACTGGGGCTCGAGATCCGCCGGCCATGCCGGAGAGGCGATGACGAGCTTGTCCATCAATTCGCAAAGCTGGCGCTGCTCGGCCTCGGTCAAGGTCGAAAGCATGGTGCTCTGCTGCTTAACCATCAGCGGCATGGTCTCCTCGAAAATGGCGCGGCCTGCGGGCGTCAGGCGCAGCACGAAGCTGCGCAGGTCGTCCCGGTCCGTCTCGCGCTTGAGCAAGCGTCGTGTCAGCAGCTTCTGGATGGCGCGGCTCAGCGTGTTCTTCGGCAAGCCGGACGAGGCCACGATGTTCTTCGCGGCCACCCCCTCCTTCAGGCCAACCGCGTAGAGCGCGACGAATTCCGGACGGACGAGACCGTAGCGTGTCTCGATCCAGCGATAGACCGGATCGTTGAAGCGGAAGGCGACGAAGTTCAGCCGGAACGACAGCCAGCAGGGATTGTCCCAGAGCTTGGTGACGGTGAGCGGGTCGAGATCACGCAACGCCGCTTCGCGCTCATGGTCGAGACGCGAGAGTGAGGTGGGGGCGCGGCGCATGAGGAGCTCCCGTTTAGTTCCAAATGGAACTTGACGACGTTCTGGCTGGGAGTCAAGGATGGCGCACTGCCAGAGAAAAGCAAGGAACGGGCCGTGCGCGTCGCCGAGATGAACTGGATGCAGATCGAAGCGCAGGCCCAGCGGGATGACCGCTGCGTGCTGCCGCTCGGCTGTGTCGAGCAGCACGCCTATCTGAGCCTCGCCACCGACACTATCCTGGCAGGAAAAGTGGCTGACGACGCGGCCGAGCCTCTGAACGTACCCGTCTTCCCGGTGCTGGCTTATGGCATGACGCCAGGCTTCGTCGCCTTCCCGGGCACCGTCTCGCTGCGGATGAGCACCTATGTCGCACTGATCGAGGACATGCTGGAGGGCTTCTACCGCTCCGGCTTCCGCCGCATCGTGTTGGTCAACGGCCATGGCGGCAATGCACCCGTGATGACCTTCTGCACGGAATGGATGGGCCGCCGCCCCGATGCCAGCGTCAAGCTGCATGATTGGTGGGCAGGGCCGCGCTTCCAGGCGGCGGTGAAGGCGGTCGATCCTGCCGCCTCGCATGCCTCCTGGATGGAGAACTTCCCCTGGACGCGGCTCGAGGGCGTCGCCATGCCGGATGCGGTAAAGCCGCCCTTCGACCGCGCGCTCTATCAAGCCTCGAACCCGGCGAAGAAGCGTGAGATCCTGGGCGATGGCAATTTTCACGGGCGCTACCAGCGCTCCGACAATGAGATGCTCAGCCTCTGGCAGGTAGGCGTCGAGGAGACGCGGGCAGTGATCGCGGAGAACTGGCCGTGACCGCAGGCGCCAGGCGCTTCGTCAGATGCTAGGGCACATCCTCGGGCGCATCGTCCAGGCGCTGCTGGTGATGCTCGTCATGTCGGCGCTGGTCTTCGTCGGCGTCTACGCCATCGGCAACCCGATCGACGTGCTGATCGGGCCCGATGTCAGCCAGGAGATGAGACTGGAGACGATTGCCCGCTACGGGCTCGATCGTCCGCTCTGGGAGCAGTTTTTCACTTTCCTCGGGCGTGTGCTCCACGGCGATTTTGGCCGTTCCTTCGTCTTCGGCATGCCGGTGCTGGACCTCATCCTCTCGCGTCTGCCAGCGACGCTGGAGCTGACGCTGGCTGCCGTCTTCGGAGCGGCCCTGATCGGTGTGCCGGCCGGCATCTATGCCGGCTACAAGCCCGACAGCCTGCTTGCCAAGATCATCATGGCGATCTCGATCCTCGGTTTCTCCGTGCCGACCTTCTGGATCGGCCTGGTTCTGATCATCACCTTCGCGGTCGAGCTGCAATGGCTGCCTGCCGGCGGCCGCGGCGAGACGGCTTCGCTTTTCGGCGTCGAGTGGAGCTTTCTGACGCTGAACGGACTGAGCCACCTCCTGCTGCCGGCCCTCAACCTGGCCTTCTTCAAGCTTGCCCTGATGACCCGGCTGGCCCGGGCCGGGACGCGCGAGGTGATGCTGACCGATACGGTGAAATTTGCCCGGGCCGCCGGCCTTTCGGAATGGACCGTGCTGCGCCGGCATGTGCTGCGCCTGATCGCGATCCCGATCGTCACCGTCTTCGGACTCGAATTCGCGTCGACGCTTGCCTTCGCGGTCGTCACCGAGACGATCTTCTCCTGGCCCGGCATCGGCAAGCTGATCATCGATTCCATCACCTCTCTCGACCGGCCGGTCATGGTCGCCTATCTGATGCTCGTCGCCTTCGTCTTCATCACCATCAATTTCCTGGTCGATCTGACCTATGTCGCGCTCGATCCGCGCCTGAGGAAGGCGCGCGCGTAATGAAGCAGGCTTCGCCCCTCGCCCGTTTCTGGAACGAGTTCCGCGAGAGCAAGGTGGCGCTCGCAGCCCTCGTCGTCGTCGTGCTGATGATCGGCGTGGCGCTGCTTGCGCCCTGGATCGCGCCGCAGAACCCTTATGATCTCGCCAACCTCGCCCTGTCAGATGCGCGTCGCCCGCCCGGCTATGTCGGCTCCGGCGGCTTCACGCATTTGCTCGGCACCGATGCCCAGGGCCGCGACCTGTTCTCGGCCATCCTCTACGGCCTGCGCATCTCGCTGCAGATGGGGCTGATCGCCGGTTCGCTCGCCTTCACGCTCGGCGTCACGCTCGGCATCACCGCCGCCTATCTCGGTGGCCGCTGGGAAGCGTTCATCATGCGCATCATCGACCTCCAGCTTGCCTTCCCGGCGATCCTGCTCGCGCTGGTGATCTCGGCCGTGCTCGGCCAGGGCAAATTCCAGCTGATCGCGGCGCTGGCAGCCGCGCAATATGCCTATTTTGCCCGCACCGCCCATGGCGCAGCCGCGGCCGAGCGGGGCAAGGACTATGTCGAGGCCGCCTTCTCGACGCCGCTGCCGGCGCGCCGGGTGGTCTGGCGCCATATCCTGCCGAACTGCCTGCCGCCCTTGATCGTGGTCGCGACGGTACAGGTGGCGAATGCGATCGCGCTCGAAGCGACGCTTTCCTTCCTCGGCGTAGGCCTGCCGGTAACCGAGCCCTCGCTCGGCATGCTGATCTCCAACGGCTTCCAGTACATGATGTCGGGCCGCTACTGGATCTCGATCTATCCCGGCGTCGCGCTGATCATCCTGATCGTCGCCATCAACCTCGTCGGCGACCAGATCCGCGAGCAGGTCAACCCGAGGCTTAGACGATGAGCGACTCGGCCAAGACGGCGCCGCTGCTCGAGGTCCGTGACCTCGCGACGCATTTCCACACCCGCGCCGGAATCGTGAAAGCCGTCGACGGCGTCTCCTTCTCGCTGAAGCGCGGCGAGGTCATGGGCCTCGTCGGCGAATCCGGCTCCGGCAAGAGCATCACGGGTTTCTCGATCATTGGCCTGATCGACCCGCCAGGAAAAATCGAGAGCGGCTCGATCCGGCTCGAAGGGCGCGAGTTGATCGGATTGCCCTCCCGCGACCTCCGCGCCATTCGCGGCAAGGCCATCTCGATGGTCTTCCAGGACCCGCTGATGACGCTGAACCCGGTCCTGACCATCGGCGCCCAGATCCTGTTGGCGCTGGAGGCGCATGAGAAGGTTTCTGCCGAGGAAGGGCGCAGGCGCGCCATCGCAGCGCTCGCGCAGGTCCGGATTCCGGAGCCCGAGACGAAGGTTGATTTCTACCCGCATCAGTTCTCCGGCGGAATGCGCCAGCGCGTCGCCATCGCCATCGCGTTGCTGCACCGGCCAAAGCTGATCATCTGCGACGAACCGACCACGGCGCTCGATGTCTCAATCCAGGCCGAGATCCTGGCCGAAATGAAGGAACTGGTGGCGGAGCTCGGCACGGCGTTGATCTGGATCAGCCATGACCTCGCGACAGTCGCCTCGATCGCCAGCCGCGTCTGTGTGATGCGCTACGGCAAAATCGTCGAGACCGGGCCGGTGCTCGACGTTCTGACCCGGCCGCAGCATCCCTACACCCAGTCGCTGCTCGATTCGCTGCCGTCCCGTGCCAAGCCGGGCACCTTCCTGGCCCGCGGAGGCGGTGTCCCGGATGCATCGCCGCCGGCACGCATGTCCGGTGCCTCGCCGTCGCGCGGATCGAAGTCGGACGCCTCCTATTTCGTCATTCAGGACGTCAGCAAGCTGTTCCAGACCCCGCCCGGCATCCTGCGCCTGCTCGGCCAGAAGCTTGGGCTGTCGCAACCAAGCCGTGGCGTCCAGGCCGTCGATTCCGTCAGTCTGACCGTACCGCGAGGCGAGGCGCTCGGCCTCGTCGGCGAGTCAGGTTCGGGCAAATCAACGCTTGGGCGCATGGCGGCCGGCATTTACGCGCCGAACTCCGGCACGGTGCGGCTGGAGGGCGAGCCGGTGATGGGCGGCGGCGAGCGGCCGCACAAGAACACCACCCGGATCCAGACCATCTTCCAGGATCCGTTCGCCTCGCTCAATCCACGCATGAGCATCGGCGACAGCATCGCCGAGGGGCCGATCGCACATGGCATCGTCACCAGGGCGGGGGCGGCCGAATATGTCCGGCAATGGCTCGCAGCCGTCGGACTCGATCCCGCCTTCGCGAGCCGCTATCCGCATCAATTTTCCGGCGGCCAGCGCCAGCGCGTCGCGATTGCGCGAGCGCTCGCCATGCAGCCCGATGTCGTGGTCTGCGACGAGCCCGTCGCCTCGCTCGACGTCTCCATCCAGGCACAGATCATCAACCTGCTGATGCGGCTGCGGAGCGAGCTGAACCTGACCCTGATCTTCATCTCGCACGACCTCTCGGTGGTGCGCCATCTCTGCGACCGAGTCGCGATCATGTATCGCGGCAGGATCGTCGAGGAGGGGCCGGCAGGCCAGATCTACGACAACCCGCGCCACGATTACACCCGCAGGCTCCTGGCCGCCGTGCCGGTCCTGCCGACCGCCCCGCCAGCCTGAAGGACATTCCGCCATGACCGCACCTGCTCTCGAACCCTGGCAATGGCCCGAGGAGGTCTGGCGCGGCAAGGTCGAGCGCGTGCGCGCGGGCCGCAACCTGAAGCCGGCCAGATGGAAGAACGGCGCGCGCTGCGCCGTCGCCCTATCCTTCGACGTCGATCACGAGACGAACGAACTGCGCGATGGCGGCAAGTCGGTCGGCCGTCTCTCCTGGGGCCAGTATGGCAACCGCGTCGGCATGCCGCGCATCCTCGACCTGATGGCGAAGGAACAGATCCAGGCGACCTTCTTCGTGCCGGCGGTGACCGCCCTGCTCTATCCCGAGGAGCAACGCCGCGTCATCGCGGAAGGCCACGAGATCGGCCTGCATGGCTGGATCCACGAGGTCAACACCGCCGTGCCGCCGGAGGCCGAGCGCGAACTGCATCTGCGCTCAGCCGATACGCTGGAGAAGATCACCGGCGTCAGGCCAGTCGGCATGCGCACGCCGTCCTGGGATTTTTCGGAAGTGACCCTGAGCATCGAGCGCGAACTCGGCCTGCTCTACGATTCCTCGCTCTTCGCCGATGACGACCCTTACGAGATCATCGAGAAGGGCGAGCCGACGGGCATGATCGAGCTCCCGGTCGAATGGATCCGCGACGATGCGGTCTATTTCAACATGAACCGCTTCCAGGCGCTGCGGCCCTACACGGCACCGGAAGCCGTATTCGACATCTTCCGGCGCGAGTTCGACCGCGCCCATGAGGAAGGTGGGCTCTTCCTGCTGACCATGCATCCGCATGTCATCACCTACCGCTCGCGCATCTGGATCCTCGAAGAACTGATCCGGCATGCCAAGGCGAAGGGCGATTGCTGGTTTGCCAGCCACGCCGAGATCGCCCGCCATGTAAAGGCAGAGGCGGGGCTCTAAAGCATCGGCCCGAAAAGTGGATTGCGGTTTTCGGGAAAGCCGATGCGAACACAGAAGGTTAGATTATCGGACCGGATATGATTTCCGGTCCGATGATCTTACCCGCCCGGCACAGGTCGGGCAGAGGGAACCCTGCCCGATTTCGGCCGTTTTCGGTTCATGACGGGTTCAGCGCCTTTCGGCGCTGATGCCGATCGCCAATGAAACGGAAACGGAACTCATGACGCGCACGAAAAACTGGCTTCTGATCGGTACTGTCCTCCCCGGCCTGACCCTGTCGCATGGCGGCTTCGCGGTCGAACCGGCGCAGGCACCGATGAGACTAGCGCAGGCTCCTGCGCCGTCGGACGAAGAGCCCGGGCAGCCGCGCCGGCCTCGCCCGCCGGGGGCGCCCGGCGCACCGCGACCCGGACCTGGAGCCGGACCTGGAGCCGGACCTGGCGAGGCGCGCCCGCCCGGTGCTGAACGCCCACGGCCTGCTCCCGCAGCACCCGGGGCGCCGCCGGCGATCCAGCGGCCAGTCGCGCCTCCGGCACCAAGCGCCGCGCCGCCCGCGCAGCCACGCCCACCTGCCGGCCCGCCGCCTGAACCGCGCCGCGACCCGCCGATGCCGCGCCCCGTGCCGCCGATCACCGCGCCGGGACCCGGCGAACCCGGACGTCCGCCTGCCGCGCGACCGCTACCCGTGCCCGGTCAGCCGCCCGCGACCCGGCAAACGCCGGCGCCTCCATCCTCCGCGCCTCAGGTGCCGCGTCCGGCTCCACCATCCCAGCCCAGCCAACCTCAGGCCGTGCCGCCACGCGTCCAGCCCCCTGTCCCGGCTCCCGGCCAGCCGCCGGCAGCCCGTCCGATGCCGGCGCCACAGGCGCAGCCTCCCGCAACCGCGCCGCTGACGCCGCCTCCGGGAGGTCGCGCTCCTGGTGCGCCACCATCCACCGCGCAGCCTCCGGTGCCAGCGCCCGGCCAGCCGCCAGCGGTGCGTCCGACGCCTGCGCCGGTACCAGGAGCCGCTCCGCAAACCCAACCGCCCGCGACCGCGCCGCTGGTGCCGCCTCCTGCCGGCCGTGCGCCCGGTACGTCGCCGGCCGGCCAGGCTCCGGCAGCGGCTCCGAATCAGCCCCCGGCAGCTCGCCCGACGCCAGCGCCGGTTCCAGGAACCGCTCCGCAAGCCCAACCGCCCGCGGCCCAGCCGCTCGTGCCGCCTCCGGGCGGTCGTGCGCCCGGTGCGCCGCCAACCGGCCAGCCACCTGCTGCAACACCCGGTCAGGCCCCGGCGACCCTGCCCGCTCAGCCGCCGGCAGCGCCCGGCGCAGTCCCGCCGCCAGTTGCTCCGCCGCAACCAGGCCAGACGCTCGCTCCCCCTCCGGCCGGCCAGCCTCCAGCCGCCGGCCCCGGGCAACCGCCCCCTCCTGACCGCCAAGGCCGCCGCGGTGGCATCGGGCTCGGTGGCGCAGCCGCGATCGGCCTTGGCGTTGGTGTGCTCGGCGGCATCATGGCGACGCAGGGCGCTACCCGCCTCGATGATGTCCGCGGGCGCCGCGAGGAGCGTCGCGAGGGCGACGTGACGATCATCCGCGAGCCGGGGCGCACGATCATCCGCGACGACGACCGTGCCATCATCCGCCGCGACGAGACCGAGCGCTTCCGCGACCTCGGCTGGCAGGGGCGCACCGAACGGCGGGGCGACGAGAACGTCACCGTGTTCGAACGGCCGGACGGCAGCCGCATCATCACCGTGACCGACGAGGAGGGCCGCCTGATCCGCCGGACCCGGCGGATGCGCGATGGCGATGAGGTCGTGATCATCGACAACACCCGCCGCGATCGCCCGGATATGCGCTTCTCGGATGAGATCGTCGTGCTGCCGCCGCCGCCGCTGCCGATCCCGCGCGAGCGCTATATCGTCGACGCCGAACAGGCCGATGAGCGCCTGATCTACGAGACGATCACCGCCCCGCCGATCGCCGCGATCCCGCGTCGCTACACGCTCGACGAGGTACGCTACTCGCCGGACCTGCGCGCCCGCATGCGCAGCGTCGATATCGACACGGTGACATTCGAGACCGGATCGTGGGAAGTCGCTCCCACCCAGGCGCAGCGGCTTTCGGTGATTGCCGCCTCGATCCGCCAGGCATTGCAGCGCGCGCCGAACGAGATCTTCCTGGTCGAGGGCCATACCGACGCCGTCGGCCCGGACGTCGACAACCTCTCGCTCTCGGATCGCCGGGCCCAATCCGTCGCCGAGATCCTGACGCGCGACTTCCAGGTGCCGCCGGAGAATCTGACGACGCAGGGCTATGGCGAGCAATATCTCAAGGTGCAGACGCAGGAGGCGGCCCGCGAGAACCGCCGCGTCACGCTCCGACGCATCACCCCGCTGCTGGCCGGCCAGAACCAGCCGCAATGAACCGATCGAACCGGCGCGGCGGGCGACCGTCGCGCCGGTCTCCCTGGATCAGGCGGATTCAGGAATATGCAAGCTCTTAGCCTTAAGACCTGCCGCTAGGAGAGTTGATGATGAGTGAGACATCCGTCGCGATCGCCCAGAGCTTTGCCGCAAGCCAGGCAGCCTCGACACGCCAGACCCTGCAGACCGCGATGGTGAAGCAACAGGCGGCCTCCGATCAGGCGCTCGTCGATCTCCTGCAGCAGAGCGCCGAGACCCAGAAGGCCAATCTGGCCGCTGGCCAGGGCCAGAACGTCGACATTCTCGCCTGAGGCCGGCATTCCGGCACCGCATGGCCGGGCCGCATCCGGCTCCTTGCCGGGTTGCGTTCAAGCACCGCCGGCCCTAACCTCCGCTTCGTTCCGAGGGGTGCTCGCAAGAGCTGAGATGGCGTCCAAAGCCGAACCCGTCGAACCTGATCCGGGTCATACCGGCGGAGGGACTGGAACGCGGCGTGCGCCACACATGTACCCGCAGACAGCGACTGGACCGCTTCCAAACCCGGATCTCCTGAACCTTGGACCAAGGAGGAGATCCCCATGAACGCCCATACCAAGCCACAGAAGAATACCGTCAAAGCGGCGCCGCAAAGCGTGACGACCGGCCCGATCATCGGCTCGCGCAAGATCTATGTCGCGCCGCCGGACCATCCCGAGATGCGGGTGCCCTTCCGCGAAGTGCAGCTCACCACCGATTCCGAGCCGCCGGTCCGGATTTATGACCCATCCGGTCCGTTCACCGAGAGCGACGTCACGATCGATCTGAATGCCGGCCTGCCGCAGCCGCGCCGCGCCTGGCTCGATGCGCGCAGCTTTACGACCGTGCCCGGCCGTGCCGTCACCGCCGCCGATAACGGCCATATCTCGTCTGAACAGCTCGTTCCCGCCTGTCCGGCCGCACGCCCGATTCTCGAGGCGAAGCCTGGCCAGATGGCGACCCAATACGAGTTCGCCAGGGCCGGCATCGTCACACCCGAGATGATCTATGTCGCGCATCGCGAGAATCTCGGCCGCGCCGCGATGCTCGAAGGTGCCCGAGAGCGCCATGCCGATGGCGAGAGCTTCGGCGCCTCGGTTCCGGAATTCGTCACGCCTGAGTTCGTGCGCGAGGAAATCGCCCGCGGCCGCGCCATCATCCCGGCCAATATCAACCACCCCGAGCTGGAGCCGATGGCGATCGGCCGCAATTTCTTGGTCAAGATCAACGCCAATATCGGCAATTCGGCCGTGACCTCCGGCGCTGCCGAGGAGGTCGAGAAACTGGTCTGGGCGATCCGATGGGGCGCCGACACGGTGATGGACCTGTCGACCGGCCGCAACATCCACAACATCCGCTCCTGGATCCTGCGCAACTCGCCGGTTCCGATCGGCACGGTGCCGATCTACCAGGCGCTGGAGAAGGTTGGCGGCGACCCGATCAAGCTCGACTGGGAGGTGTTCAAGGATACGCTGATCGAGCAGGCCGAGCAGGGCGTCGACTATTTCACCATCCATGCCGGCGTGCGCCTGCCCTATATCCCGCTGACCGCGAGCCGCGTCACGGGCATCGTCTCGCGCGGCGGCTCGATCATGGCGCGCTGGTGCCTCGCGCATCACAAGGAGAGCTTCCTCTACGAGCGCTTCGACGAGATTTGCGAGATCATGCGCAAATATGACGTCTCCTTCTCACTCGGCGATGGCCTGCGTCCGGGCTCGATCGCCGATGCCAATGACCGCGCCCAGTTTGCCGAACTGGAGACGCTGGGCGAGCTCACCAAGGTTGCCTGGGACAAGGGCTGCCAGGTGATGATCGAAGGCCCCGGCCACGTGCCGATGCACAAGATCAAGGAGAACATGGACAAGCAGTTGCGCGAATGCGGCGAGGCGCCGTTCTACACGCTGGGACCGCTGACCACTGACATCGCGCCGGGTTACGACCACATCACCTCGGGCATCGGCGCGGCGATGATCGGCTGGTTCGGCTGCGCCATGCTCTGCTACGTCACGCCCAAGGAGCATCTCGGCCTTCCCAATCGCGACGACGTCAAGACCGGCGTCATCACCTACCGGATCGCAGCCCATGCCGCCGATCTCGCCAAGGGCCATCCAGCGGCCAAGATCCGCGACGACGCGGTCTCGCGCGCCCGCTTCGACTTCCGCTGGGAGGACCAGTTCAACCTGGCGCTCGACCCCGACACGGCGCGCTCCTTCCATGACGAGACCCTGCCGAAGGACGCCCACAAGGTCGCGCATTTCTGTTCGATGTGCGGGCCGAAATTCTGCTCGATGAAGATCACGCAGGATCTGCGCGCCGAAGTGCTGGCGATGGGCGAGAATGAACGCGCAGCGCTCGAAGGCATGGCCGAGAAATCGCAGGAATTCCTCGCCAAGGGCGGCCAACTCTATTTGCCGGCCGCCGAATGAGCGCGACGATGACCGCTGCCCGCCTCGACGCGAAGGCCGTCGCAGGCGTGCTGGCGCGGGTGGCGACAAGCCGCCCGCGTGTGCAATGCCTCACCAATACGGTGGCGCAGAACATCACGGCGAACATGCTGCTCGCCTTCGGCGCGATCCCGTCCATGGCGATCCATGTCGACGAGGTCGCGGCGATGGCCGAGGGCGCCAGCGCGATCCTGATCAATATCGGTACGCTCAATGCCGAGAGCGAACTCGCCATCCCGAAGCTGCTGGAAGTCGCGCGCGACCGGCAGAAACCGCTCGTCTTCGATCCGGTCTTCGTCGAGCTCTCGCCGCTGCGCCAGCACGTGGCGCGCGAGGTGTTGCGCCTGCCGAACATCGTCGTGCGCGGCAACGCGACCGAGATGGCTGCCCTCGCGGCCGATCTCGAAGCGGCGCGCGAGCGCAGCCTCACGCTCGTCACCACCGGCAAGATCGACCGGATTGCGGGGGTGAGCGGCACGCTCTCCGTCGCCCAGGGCCATCCGCTGATGACGAAGGTCACCGGGGTCGGCTGCGCAGCGGGCGCCCTGATCGCGGCCTGCTGCGCGGTGGAGGGCGATCCGGCAGTCGCGGCGGCCGCGGCGCTGACCGCCTATGGCATTGCCGGTGAGATCGCGGCAGAGACGTCGCAAGGGCCCGGCAGCTTCGCCGTGCACCTGATCGACGCGCTGGCCGGGATTGACGAGGCCATTTTGCGCGAACGCATGGGAGAGCACGGGTGAGCGTTGATATCCGCCTTTACGGCATTGTCGATCCGCAGATCGCGGGCGGCCGCTCGCTGGCCGATCTGGCGCGTGCTGCGGTCGATGGCGGCGCCACCCTGATCCAGCTGCGCGCCAAGACCGGGACGACGCGCGAGATGGTGCGCGAGGCCCGAGCCATCCGCTCGGCCCTGCACGGCACGAAGGTGCCGCTGCTGATCAACGACCGGGTCGATGTCGCTCTCGCTTCGGGGGCTGACGGCGTCCATCTCGGCGCCGACGACATGAAGCCGAACGATGCCCGCCGCCTGCTCGGGCCCCGCGCCATCATCGGCGCAACGCTGAAGCATGAGGACGAACTCTCCACGCTGGCGTCGGCGAAGATCGACTATGCCTGCATCGGCGGCGTCTTCCAGACCTCGCACAAGGACAATGCCGGCTCCTCCCTCGGGCTCGACGGCTTCATGGCCCTGCGGCGCAGGGCTGCCGCCGTACTGGGACCGCTCCCGGTCGGAGCCATCGCCGGCATCACGGCAAGCAATGCGGCTTCTGTCATCGAAGCAGGGGCCGACGGCATTGCCGTGATCGGTGCGCTATTCGTGCAGGACGATGTCGAGGCGGCGGCGCGCGCGCTGCGTGCGGTGGTCGAGCAGCTGCTGCCGACGCCGGCAGAACATCCTGCATCCACCTGAACCCCGGCGGCAATGCCGAGCGCGCAGCCCCGCCACGAGCGGCCGGCCCCTTGCTTCGCGCCCGTCGCTCGCTCATGAACGGCACGACATCGAGGGAGCGCTGCGTCATGACGAATTATGTGATCGAACCGCCCGCCATCAGCGCGGTTCCGGTAGCGGGCGGCGGGCTCTTCCCCGTGCGCCGCATCTTCTGCGTCGGGCGCAACTACGCCGAACATACCCGCGAGATGGGGGGCGATCCCGACCGCGAGGAGCCGTTTTTCTTCACCAAGCCGGCGGACGCGCTGGTGATCAACGGCACCGACATGCCCTATCCCAGCAAGACCAGGGATCTGCATCACGAAATGGAGCTGGTCGTCGCGATCGGCACCGGCGGGCGCGACATCCCGGTGTCCGAGGCGCTCTCGCATGTCTATGGCTATGCCGCCGGGCTCGACATGACCCGCCGCGACCTGCAGGGCGAAGCCAAGAAGACCGGCCGCCCCTGGGACATGGGCAAGGGCTTCGACCAGTCGGCCCCGATCGGAGAGATCCTGCCGGCGAGCCAGAGCGGCCATCCCGGTGCCGGCAAGATCGAGCTCACGGTCAATGGCCGTGTTCGCCAGACCTCCGATCTCGCCAAGCTGATCTGGAGCGTGCCGGAGACGATCGCCTATCTTTCCGGCCTCGTCGCGCTGGCTCCCGGCGACCTGATCTTCACCGGCACGCCGGAAGGCGTCGCAGCCGTCGTCAAGGGGGACGTGCTGGAAGGCGCCATCGACGGCGTCGGCAGCGTCCGCACCCGGATCGCCTGAAGAGATTTCAAGGAAAACTGATCATGCAGCTGACCCCTGACGCCCGCGGCGTCTATCCCATCGCGCCGACCCCCTTCACGCCCGATAGCGCCATCGACTGGACGAGCACCGACCGGCTCTTCGATTTCTATGCCGGCATCGGCTCTGACGGCATCACCGTGCTCGGCATCATGGGCGAGGCGCCGAAGCTCGAACCGGAGGAATCGGTCGGCCTCGTCAAGCGCGCGGTGGCGAAGATGGGCGGCAAGCCGATCATCGTCGGCGTCTCGGCGCCGGGCTTTGCCGCGATGCGCTCGCTGGCACGGCAGGTGATGGATCTCGGCGCCGGCGGCGTGATGATCGCCCCACCGCCGAGCCTGCGTACCGACGACCAGATCGTCGGCTATTACGCCCAGGCCGTCGAGGCGATCGGCAGCGACATTCCCTTCGTCATCCAGGACTACCCGCTCACGCTCTCGGTGGTGATGACGCCGGCCGTGATCCGCCGCATCGTCCAGGACAACCCGTCCTGCGTGATGCTGAAGCACGAGGACTGGCCGGGGCTCGAGAAGATCTCGACGCTGCGCAAGTTCCAGGCGGACGGCAGCTTGCGCAAGATTGCGATCCTCACCGGCAATGGCGGGCTCTTCCTCGATTTCGAGATGGAGCGCGGCGCTGACGGCGCCAATACCGGCTATGCCTTCCCGGAACTGCTGATCGACGTCGTCCGCCTCTCGGGCGAGGGCAAGCGCGACGCAGCGCATGACATCTTCGATGCGCATCTGCCGCTGCTGCGCTACGAGCAGCAGCAGGGTGTCGGCCTTGCCGTCCGCAAATACACGATGATGAAGCGCGGCATCCTGGCCAGCGACGCCCAGCGCAAGCCGGGCGCCGGTCTGACAGCCGCGGCAAAGGCGGAAGTGGACTATCTGCTGGCGCGGCTGGCGAAGCACGACCCGCGCGCCAAGATCTGAAATCCAGAATCGCGATGGCCCCTCTCAACAAGAGGAGGCCATCGCCTTTTCTTCAAGCGCTCAGTGCGTGTGCTCGGCGGCTGCGCCCTTGGCGCCGATCCCTTCGATCTTGAACTCGACCTCTACCGCTCCGGCCTTCTCGAAGGTCAACGTGCCCTTGACCCGCTCATCCTGTTTCAGCGGCTGCTTCAGCTCCTGGAACATGATGTGGAAGCCGCCGGGCTTCAGCTCGACCTTGGCGCCGGCCGGGATTTCGATGCCCTTTTCAAGCTCGCGCATGGTCATCACACCATTGGTGACCGCCATCTCATGGATCTCGCCGCGGCCGGCAAAGGGCGCAGAGACCGCGATCAGCCGGTCGGATGTCGAACCGGTGTTCTCGATCGCGAGATAGCCGCCGCCGACCTTTGCGCCGGCTGGCGTGGCACGCGACCAGGGATGGCCGATCTTCAGCGGGCCAGCCTTGTAGTCATGGGCGAAGGCGGCGGCGCTCGCCAGCGTCAGCGCGATCGCGGCGAGATAGTGAACAGGCTTGTTCATGAAAAAGATCCTGAAAGAGGTCGCGGCCCTTCGAGAATGACCGGAAATCCCGGCTTGCAGCGGCCTGTCCGGCTGGCTGCAAGACGAGAGGGAAAGACGAAACTGTGTTCAGGATCCGGTCGGCGGCGCGCGCGATTGCGGCAGCCCGAGCACCGCGCCATGGATGGCATCCGTCAGAATCGGAACGGAGCGCTCGAGCGCGGCCGCAAGGCGAACCCCCACCGGCTGGGGCGGCGCGGGAGGGATCGCAAGGGCAGGATTGATCGGGCAGCCGATGCAATGCTGGGTGCCGTTCGCCGGCTCCGGAACCTCGGACGTGTCCGAGACGGACTGCCCCGAGCACAGCACCGCACCTGCGAGCGCGGGATGAGCGGCAAAGGCTGATGTCGGCACAAGGCCCGCGGCCAGAACGGCCAGCGCATAGACGGCCGCGAGCCAGGCTCCGAGGACGGAGCGGCGCAGCATCGCAAGCAGGTGACCGGAGGCCGACATGGCGCGACTTGGCCTCGTCACCCGCTCTGCGTCAAGCCGCGCTCTGTCGCAGGGTGAGATCCGTGGGACGATCGAGGAGAGATTTCTGCCCCATCGGCAGCGGCGCGCGAAAGATTCATTCCCTTTCTTTCGTTTCTTTAAAAGAACGATCAGGTTGACAAAGAGGACATTTCCGACCAGATTGGCACCGTCGCTGGACATGGTTCGGCGGCCGCGGAGATTTGAGCGAGCAGCTTGCGCCGCGTCACCAAACGCTAAAGCGCCACGACCGGGTCGTGGGCTCCAGTGACGAGGAGATGAACATGACCGTTTCGACCTTGCGCCGGTCCGCTGCAACGATGCTGATGGCTGCCTGCTGTTGTCGATGCTGATCCTGCATTGAAAGACGGCCCGGGCTGACGCCGGGGCCTTTCCCAATCCGATCCGCTCAATCGAACGCCGCCCATGCGGCGGAGGCAAGCCATGACCCAATCGCAAACCCAGCAGGCATTCATCATCGAAATCGGCGAGACCCAGGCCGGGCTCGTCAATCGCCGCCACGACGAACGCTTCTTCACCTTCATTTCCGCCTCGTCTGCCTTTCACGCCCTCGAGGGCCAGCGCTTCGCGACGCCAAGCGCCGCCGAGATCGCAGCCCGGCAGCACGCCGCCTCCCAGCGCCGTCCGGCGCTGCGGCTGGCGTCATAGCGGGGACAGGCCGATGCCACTGATCGCAGCCTTCAGCGCATTGCTGCGGGCCTGGCTCGACCGGGCCTTTCCCGCCGCGCTCGCACCATCTTCATCCCGGGAGCGAGCGGACGACGACGAGCACACACGCCGCTCCATCCATGACGTGACGCTGGAACAGCTCGGCATCTCGCACTGGTCCTGCCACACGCTCCTCTGAGGTTATGATGAACGCTCTCGTGAAGCCCGACGCCGTCAGCGTCGGTGCCAACCCCGTCTTCAGTCCCGAACCGGCGATCCGGTTCGAGAATGTCGGCAAGGTCTTCTCCGGCCGCTCCGGGCAAGCAGCCGTGACCGCGCTCTCCGGCATCGATCTCACCGTGCCGCGCGGCGCAATCCTTGGCGTGATCGGCCGCTCCGGCGCCGGCAAGTCGACGCTGATCCGGCTGGTCAACGGTCTGGAGCGGGCGAGTTCCGGCCGCATCCTGATCGAGGACGAGGACGTCACCGGCCTGACCGAGGCCGGTTGGCGGGCGCGGCGCCGGACGATCGGCATGATCTTCCAGCACTTCAACCTGCTCTCGTCGCGCACCGTCTTCGACAATGTCGCGCTGCCGCTGGAAATCGCAGGTGCGCCCAGGGCCGAGATCGAACGCCAGGTCACGCGGCTGCTCGATCTCGTCGGCCTGTCCGACAAGCGCGAGCGCTATCCGGCCGAACTTTCGGGCGGCCAGAAGCAGCGCGTCGGCATCGCCCGCGCGCTTTCGACCGAGCCCAAGGTGCTCCTCTGCGACGAGGCGACGTCGGCTCTGGATCCCGAGACCACACAATCGATCCTCGGCCTGCTGAAGCGCGTCAACCGCGAGCTCGGCATCACCATCCTGCTGATCACCCACGAGATTCCGGTGATCAAGGAGATCTGCGACCGCGTTGCGGTGATCGAGGGCGGGCGGATCGTGGAGGAAGGCGAGACTTTTGCCGTCTTCACCCAGCCCAGGCATCCGACCACCGCGCGTTTCGTCGAGACGGTGACCGGTGTCGAACTTCCGAGCCATCTCGCCGGCCGGGTCAGGTCGGAGGCACGTCCGGGCGACAGCGCCCTGCTGCGCATCACCTTCATCGGCGAGAATGCGACGGCCCCGGTGATCAGCCGGCTGAGCTCGATCGTCGGCGTCGATGTCAACATCCTGGCCGGACGGATCGATGCCATCGCGGGCCAGCCCTTTGGCAGCCTGCTCGTCTCGGTCACGGCTCATGAGCCGGAACTCGCCGCCGTGCTCGGCGCCCTGAAGAGCCTCGAACTCAAGGCGGAGGTTATCGGCCATGTCTCCTGAACTCATCCGTCTCATCGCCCAGGCGACCGCCGACACGCTGCTCATGGTTGCGGTCGCGGCCGGGATCGGCACGCTGATCGGCCTGCCGCTCGGCGTCTTCCTGGCGACCAGCAAGCGCGGCGAGCTTTTTGCTGCGCCGGCCGTCAACGCCGTGCTCGGCGTACTCGTCAATGCCACGCGCTCGACGCCCTTCATCATCCTCGTTGTCGCGATCATCCCCTTCACCCGGCTGCTCGCCGGCACCTCGATCGGCACCAATGCGGCCATGGTCCCGCTCACCGTCGCGGCCGCTCCCTTCATCGCCCGGCTGATCGAAGGCGCCATCCGCGAAGTCGATCAGGGCCTCGTCGAGGCGGCGCGCGCCATGGGCGCAAGCCCGCTGCAGATCGTGCGCAAGGTGCTGGTGCCCGAGGCATTGCCGTCAATCACACTCGGACTGACGCTGGCTATCGTCAGCCTGATCGGCTTCTCGGCCATGGTCGGCGCGGTTGGCGGCGGCGGCCTCGGCGACCTCGGCATCCGCTACGGCTACCAGCGCTTCATGCCGGACGTGATGGCCGTCGTCGTCGCCGTGCTGATCGTCCTCGTCCAGACCGTGCAAAGCATCGGCGACCGGCTCGCCCGCCGTCTCAACAGGCGCCTGCGCCACGCCTGAGCAATCCGTCCTCAACCGTTCAAACACACGCAAGGAAGCATCATGTCGATCAATCTGACCCGCCGCGCCGCGCTTGCCGCCTCCGGCCTCGCGCTTCTCCTCTCGGTGCCGGCTTTCGCCCAGCAGAATCAGACGCTGCGCATCGGCGTCTCGCCCGGCCCGCATGCGGAAATTCTCGAGAAGGTGAAGCCGATCGCCGCCAAGAAGGGCCTCGACATCAAGATCGTCGAGTTCTCCGACTATGTCGTGCCGAACCAGGCGCTGGATGCCGGAGAGCTGGAAGCCAACTCCTTCCAGCACCAGCCCTATCTCGACAACCAGGTGAAGGACCGCGGCTACAAGCTGGTCAGCGTCGGCCTGACCGTGAACTTCCCGCTCGGGATCTATTCGTCGAAGTACAAGAGCTGGGCCGAAATTCCGGATGGTGCGACCGTCGCGATCCAGAACGACCCGACCAATGGCGGACGCTCGCTGCTGCTGCTGCAGGACAAGGGCGTGATCAAGCTGAAGGACGGCGTCGGCGTGAAGCCGAGCGTCGCCGACATCACGGCCAATCCGAAGAAGCTGAAGATCATCGAGATCGATGCGGCGCAGGCACCCCGCTCGCTTGCCGATGTCGGGGCCGCCTCGATCAACACGAACTACGCTGTCGACGCCAAGATCGAGCCGACCTCGGCCATTCTGCGCGAGGACCCGAAGGGCCCCTATGTCAACGTCATCGCCGTGCGCGAGGCGGACAAGGACAAGCCCTGGGTCAAGACCCTGGTCGAAGCCTATCACTCACCCGAGATCAAGGCCTTCGTGACCGAGCGCTTCAAGGGCAACGTGCTCGCCGGCTGGTGATCTCAATCGAACCTCCCACCTGGTCGCGCGATGCGACCGGGCACCTGCCCCGGATGCGCGAGCATCCGGGGTTTTTCGGTGCAGATAGGCCGGACCCGTCGCGGCGCAGGCGGCTATGATGGGAGCAGGATTGTCGCGATCAGAGGAGGAAACCATACGTTGCCTGCCGCTCGCCGCCTGTGTCCTCGCCTCATTGCCGGCCGCCGCGCAGACCGAGCGGCTGGCGCGCCCTGAACTCGTGCTCAAGACCGTGGTTCCGGGAATGCCGACCGGTCCTCAGCAGGAAATCAGGGTGATGACCGCCATGATCAAGCCGGGGGACAAGACACCGCACCATACGCACCGTTTTCCGGTGACGGTGCATGTCATCGAAGGCGCCTTCACCCTGGAAATGCACGGACGCACGGCCGTGACGGTGAAGGCCGGCGCGTCGATCGTCGAGCCGCCGAACGTCAAGATGACCGGCTACAACCGGGGCAGCGAGATGCTGAAGGTGGTGATCTTCTATGTCAGCGATCCCGATACGCCCTTCCTGGACCCGGTTCGCTAGAAGGCCCGGCAGCGTCAGATCATCGGACCGTATCCGGTCCGATGATCCAGCCTTGCGTGATTGCATCGGCCTTTCCGAAAACCGCAATCCACTTTTCGGGCCGATCTACTCTCATAGTTTAGAGCATGCTCGATGCGAAAAACCGTTGCCCCTTTTTCGCAGCATGCTCTAGGCCCGCCGCCGGGCGGTTGCGCCTGCCTTTACTGTCCGGTCTTGCCGAAGGCGAAGAACTGGGTCTCGCCCGAGGAATCGTCGACACCGTCATTGTCTGTGGCAACAAAGAGGTTGCCGACCTTGTCGACCGTCATGCCCTCGACCTTGTCGAGCCCATAGCCACCGGCCTTCATCAGATCCGGGCTGAGGTCGCGCAGCAGCTTCTTCTCGACGGTCGGGATAACGGCCGAGCCGATTGCCGCCGGCGACAGGCCCTTGACCGAGAAGGTGGCCAACGTCTTCACCGCCTTGGCGCCGAAGAGATTGTCGCGCTCGATCACGGCAAAGGTTTCATTGCCGAGATAAGTCAACTCCGACAGGCCCATCCAGGCACCGGCTGCCGGAGCGGCCAGCGGGTAGTGCAGCACGCCCCACTGCTTGCTGGCCGGCTTGTAGGACAGGATCTTGGTCTTGCCCTTCGGATCGTCCTTCCATTCGCGCTGCACGGCGAGCCAGACGGTCTCGTCCGCGCCCTCGCCGGTCACCGCCACGCCCTCGAAGCCGAAGCGCACGGCATGCTTGTCGAGCTCTTCGGGAAGGTGGATCTCCTCCTCGATCTCACCCTTTGCGGTCGCCCGCAGCAGGATGTTGCGGGTCGGCTTGTCCTTGATCTCGGGATTACCCTCCGAAGCCAGCCAGAAGCCGCCATTGGCGCGGGTTGCGATCCCTTCCAGGTCATAGGAGGCGAGCTTGCCGTCCCTGGTCACGGTCAGGCCGGCGACGATCCTGGCCGGCTTCTGCGTGGCGTCGATCTCGAGGATGCGGGACGGCGTATAGGCACTGTCGGTCACGGCAAAGAGGCGGCCAGGGGTGGTGCCATGGGCGGAGAGTCCGGAGAGCGCGCCCCAGCCGATCGGCAGGCCCTCATGATCCTGCGAGACGATCGTCGGATAGGCGGCCGGGCCTTCATTGCGCTCATAGATCGTCACTGCGGAGCGGGCGCCGCCCTTCTCGCCGACATCCGTCTCCGAGGCCGAAACCAGGAGATTGCGCTGCGGGATGGCAAGCAGGCCTTCCGGACCGATTCCGCCAGGCAGGGCCTGCAGGTAGCGTGGTGCTTTCCCGGCGCCCTCATCCTTGAAGACGAGCACGAGCGAGGCACGCTCGAGGCCGACGAAGATCAGCTTGTCATTGCCGTAGGTGCCGACCTCGATCCCTTCCGGTTCGCTGCCCTTGGCGGCCGAGCGCTTTTCCGGATAATGGCCGTGACGCATGGCGATATGGTCGACCATCGCGGCTGAATCGAACTCGACCGTGCCGTCCTTGCGGAAGATGGTGAAGCCGCGCGAGCCCCCCTTCCAGTCGCCTTCATTGGCGGTGACGAAGCGCTCGGTGTCGATCCAGCGCACCGCGTCCGGCTCGCGGGCGACGCCCTTGAGGTCCTCGACCGGCTTGATCTCGCCGTCGCGGGTCTTGTCGATGTTCTTCAGATCGACGGTGCCAGCCGAGAAATGGCTGACGATCTTGCCGGTCCTGGTATCGACGATGGCGAGATGGTTGTTCTCCTGCAGCGTCACCACGGCGACGCCGTCCTGGTTGACGTCGACGAATTCCGGCTCCGGGTCGGTCGGCTCGATGGCGGAGATGCCCGTCAGGTCGACCACCTGACGCGAAGCGCAATCGGCGCCGCCCTCCTTGATGCCGATCAGGGTTAGGTTGCCGCCGGGCAGTTGCGGCAGCGCGCCCTTGTTCAGCTTCTCGTCGCGTTCGTTCTCGATGATGATGGCGAGCTTGCCCTTGTCCTTGGTCAGCGTGATCGAATCCGGCTGGCCTCCGAGCTCGCATTTGGCAATGACCTGCCGCGCCTTGAGATCGACCGTGGCAAGATGGCCGGCCGGCTCCTTGAATTTGTCGCCGGAGGTGACGACCACGGCGAAGGCCTTGTCACCAAGGATCACGACCGAGGTCGGCTCGCCTTCGAGCGAAATGAAGCCTGCCGGCTTCGGCGCAGAGGCAGACGTGATGTCGATCAGGCCGAGTGCCTTCTGCTCGGCATCGGTATAGGCCAGGAGCGTTCCCGCCTCGTTGGCGGCGATAATCTCGGACACCGTCTTCTTGGACGCGTCGCGGTCCGCCGGCAGGTTGAGCGGCACCGAGAAGGTCGCGATACGGTTGAACATCGGCTCGGCCAGGGCCGTGCCGCCAAGCAGAACCGATGCGAGAGCCGCGAGAACGAGAGAGGTGCGCATGGGGCGGTCCTGTTCCGTAGGGGCAAGAAACTGTGCAGGCCGCATCAGCTATTGAGTGCGCACGACAGTTTCGTGACGCCCCCGCGCTCGGCGCCCAGGCGCTCCCTTATTCGGCCGCGACTGGCTTCGCCTCTTCCCCGTCACGGCGCGCAGACCCCCGCATTCGGGAATCCTCCCCAACGGGTCGGGTTGCGGATTGGCGGGGACGTTCGCCATCGCCTCGACACAGCCAACGATCATGAAGACAACGCCGCGACGCAGCGGCTTTGCGAAAACAGCACAACGCCCTCCGGCAAGAGCCGGAAGGCGTCAAAGTGCAGGGGCTGCGACTCGCTATTCAGATGGCGACGGTGGCCTCGGTCGAGCGCTTGAAGCCGATGATCTCGAGTTCGGTGACGATTGCGACGGCTGCAGCCTGCGCCAGCACGAAGGTGATGCCGAGCCCGGTCGGCGTAAACCATCCGGCGACCAGGATCAGGATGCTGTCGGCAATCCAGAGGATGTTGATGCCAATCACCGCATAGACGGCGAGCCGCGGCAGGGTCCCGCGACCGGAGAAGAGGGCCAGCAGCGCGGCGCAGGGGAGAAGCACGAGGCCGGCGCCCCGGAGGAAAGCACCGGGGAAGCCGAGGAGTCCGGCGAGCGGGGCAGCAGCGAAGGCGAGCAGCAGACCGGTTGCGGCGCAGGCGGCAGCATCGAGAGCGAGGGCGTTGCGGAGGAAACGCGAGGACTGGATCGAGGACATGGCGTGGTTTCCTTGGTGTGAGCCCGTTTCGGCGGCCGGCCCGGGCAGTTGAGGTTGGAGCATGCTGATGCTGTCGTGTCGGCCCGTCGATTAAGCGGGAGGTAATTGGAACGAACCGACAGCCCGGATAGATTTCTCGCCATGAACAAGCATCATCAACCCACCGTCGGTCACCTGATCCGCGACTGGCGCCAGTTGCGCCGGTTGAGCCAGCTCGACCTCGCGCTCGAGGCGGAGATCTCCCAGAAGCATCTCAGCTTCATCGAGAGCGGCCGCTCGGCACCCAGCCGCGATATGGTTCTGCACCTGGCAGAGTATCTCGCCGTCCCGCTGCGCGAGCGTAACGCCCTGCTGCTCGCTGCGGGCTATGCCCCGGTCTATCTCGAACGGTCGCTGGAGGATCCGAGCCTCCAGGCCGCCAAGTCGGCGATCGATCTCGTGCTGAAGGGGCACGAACCCTATCCAGCCGTTGCGGTCGACCGGCACTGGACACTGCTCGCCGCCAATGCCGCGGTGACGCCTCTGCTCGGCCTCGTCGCCGATGCCGAGCTGCTGCGCCCACCCGTCAACGTGCTGAGACTCAGCCTGCATCCGGGCGGGCTCGCGCACTTCATCGTCAATCTTGCGGAATGGCGGGGTCACCTGATCGCAAGGCTCAGGCAGCAGATCCGGGCGACGGCTGATCCGATCCTGGCCGATCTCCTCGTCGAGCTGCTGACCTATCCGGCGCCGCTGCAGCCCGCTCGCAAAGGCCATGCGCCGGACCCCGAAGCAGAAGCCGCGATCGTCGTGCCGATGCAGTTGAAGGTCGGCGACCAGGTGCTGTCCCTGATTTCGACGACGACCGTCTTCGGCACGCCGGTCGACATCACGCTGTCGGAACTGGCGCTGGAAACCTTCTTTCCGGCCGATCCGGAAACGGCCGAAGCGCTCAGGGCGATGGCAGCCGGATCATCCGCGGCCTGAATTTTTTTCGGGAACCTTTGCGCTTCCCAGCCGTTTCATCAGCATAAGTCACTGATACGACATGCGTTTTTCAGCAAAGGAACACGACCCATGGGCAGCACCGCCGACAAGATCAAGGGCATGGCCAACGAGGCCGCTGGCAACGTCAAGCAGGGCGTCGGCAAGGCGATGAACAAGCCGGGGCTTCAGGCGGAGGGGATCGCGCAGGAGCGCAAGGGCGAGGCCCAGCAGGCCGTTGGCAAAGCCAAGGATGCGGTCAAGAAGGTGATCGACAAGGCCTGATCTCTATCAGTCCTGCGATCTGAAAGGCGGGTGCCCGGACGGGTTACCCGCCTTTTCAATTGCGCGCTCGGCCTCAGGCCGCACCGCCGCTCATGCCGCCCAGGAACTCCTTGACGCGGCCAAAGAAGCCGGCGGTTTCGGGATGGGTCGCGCCTGAGCATTCGCGCTCGAACTCGAGCAGCAATTCACGCTGGCGCGCAGTCAGCTTCTGCGGCGTCTCGACGACGACCTCGATATAGAGATCCCCGACCTCGCGCGAGCGCAGCACGCTCATGCCCTTGGCCTTGAGCCGGAACTGCTTGCCGTTCTGGGTGCCCTCGGGAATTTTGACCCGCGCCTTCTCGCCGGTCAGCGTCGGCACTTCGATCTCGCCGCCGAGCGCGGCCGAGGTCAGGCCAAGCGGCACGCGGCAGAACAGGTCGGCCCCGTCGCGCTGGAAGATCGCATGCGGCCTGATCGACAGGAAGATGTAGAGATCGCCCGCCGGCCCGCCGCGCAAACCAGCCTCACCCTCACCGGCAAGCCGGATACGTGTGCCGTCCTCGACACCGGCCGGAATGTTGACCGACAGCGTGCGCTCGCGGGTGACACGACCCGCGCCCGAGCAGTTCTTGCAGGGGTCGTCGATGACCTCGCCGCGCCCGTTGCAGGTCGGGCAGGTGCGCTCCACCGAGAAGAAGCCCTGATTGGCGCGCACGCGGCCATGGCCGCCGCAGGTTGGGCACTGGCGGGACGTCGAGCCCGGCTTGGCGCCGGTGCCGGAGCAGGATTCGCAGGCAATCGAGGTCGGCACGCGGATCGAGGCGCTTTTGCCGGCGAAGGCATCCTCCAGCCCGATCTCGAGATTGTAGCGGAGATCGGCACCGCGCTCGCGGCCATTGGCGCCGCGCGGTCCCCCGCGGCCGCGCGCATCGCCGAAGAAGGAATCGAAGATGTCCGACATGAAGTCGGAGAAATCGGCCCCGCCGCCGGGACCACCGCCGCCATTCTCGAAGGCCTGGTGGCCATAGCGGTCATAGGCGCCGCGCTTCTGGCCATCGGCCAGAACCTGATAGGCCTCGTTCAGTTCCTTGAACTTGGCCTCAGCCCCCTTGTCGCCGGGATGGCGATCGGGATGGCACTGCATGGCGAGCTTGCGGAAAGCACTCTTGAGCTCCGCCTCGCTAGCCGTCTTCGAGACGCCGAGGATCTCGTAGTAGTCGCGTTTGGACATCAAACAGCCACCCCTTCGCTCTTCTCGGCATCATGGCCGGGGGGAACCCGGCCATACTCGTCAGAAGAACGACATTTCCCTTGCAAGAGGCCCTTCCCGAACGAGATGGCCGGGGCAAGCCCGGCCAGGTCGTCGTGGAGAGGTCAGAGCGTGATCAGGCGCTCTTCTTCTTGTCGTTCTTGTCGTCGCTGACATCCTTGAAGTCGGCGTCGATGACGTCGTCCTTCTTGGCGTCGGCATGCTCTTCGCCGCCTTCAGCCGTGGCACCTTCGGCCTGGCTTGCCGCATACATGGCTTCACCGAGCTTCATCGAGGCCTGCATCAGGTCGGTCGTGCGCGAGCTGATCGTCTCGACATTCTCTTCGGCCAGCGCGGCCTTGAGCGCGTCCAGTGCGGTCTCGATCGCTGTCTTGTCGGCGGCAGAAACCTTGTCGCCATAGTCCTTCAGCGACTTCTCGGTGGAGTGGACCAGACTCTCGCCCTGGTTCTTGGCTTCCACCAGTTCGCGGCGCTTCTTGTCCTCGGCGGCATTCGCCTCGGCGTCCTTCACCATCTTCTGGATGTCGGCCTCGGAGAGACCACCGGAAGCCTGGATGCGGATCTGCTGCTCCTTGTTGGTGGCCTTGTCCTTTGCCGTCACCGAGACGATGCCGTTGGCGTCGATGTCGAAGGTCACCTCGATCTGCGGCATGCCGCGCGGCGCCGGCGGAATGCCCATCAGGTCGAACTGGCCGAGCATCTTGTTGTCGGCGGCCATCTCGCGCTCGCCCTGGAAGACCCGGATCGTCACCGCCCCCTGGTTGTCCTCGGCAGTGGAGAAGACCTGGCTCTTCTTGGTCGGGATCGTGGTGTTGCGGTCGATCAGGCGCGTGAACACGCCGCCCAGCGTTTCGATGCCGAGCGAAAGCGGGGTCACGTCGAGCAGCAGAACGTCCTTGACGTCGCCCTGCAGGACGCCGGCCTGGATCGCGGCGCCAATGGCGACGACCTCGTCCGGATTGACGCCCTTGTGCGGCTCCTTGCCGAAGAACTGCTTCACCACCTCCTGGACCTTCGGCATGCGCGTCATGCCGCCGACGAGAACGACCTCGTCGATCTGGCCCGCCGAAAGACCGGCATCCTTGAGCGCCTTGCGGCAAGGCTCGATGGTGCGCTGGATCAGATCCTCGACCAGGCTCTCGAACTTGGCGCGCGAGAGTTTGATGGCGAGGTGCTTCGGCCCGGAGGCGTCGGCAGTGATATAGGGCAGGTTGATTTCGGTCTGCGCGGCGCTGGACAGCTCGATCTTGGCCTTCTCGGCAGCTTCCTTCAGGCGCTGCAGGGCGAGCTTGTCCTTCTTCAGGTCGATGCCCTGCTCGCGCTTGAATTCGTCCGCAAGGTACTCGACGAGGCGCATGTCGAAGTCTTCGCCACCCAGGAAGGTGTCGCCATTGGTCGACTTCACCTCGAAGACGCCGTCGCCGATCTCGAGGATCGAGACGTCGAAGGTGCCGCCGCCGAGGTCATAGACCGCGATCGTGCCGGTGGACTTCTTGTCCAGGCCATAGGCGAGCGCGGCCGCTGTCGGCTCGTTGATGATGCGCAGCACCTCGAGGCCGGCGATGCGACCGGCATCCTTCGTGGCCTGACGCTGGGCGTCGTTGAAATAGGCGGGAACGGTGATGACCGCCTGCGTGACCGGCTGACCGAGATAGGCCTCGGCGGTCTCCTTCATCTTGGTCAGGGTGAAGGCGGAAATCTGCGAGGGCGAATAATCCTTGCCGTCAGCCTCGACCCAGGCATCGCCCGTGGGGGCCTTCTTGATCCGATAGGGGACAAGATTCATGTCCTTCTTCGTCATCGGATCCTCGAAGGTCCGGCCGATCAGGCGCTTGATGGCGAAGAAAGTGCGCTCCGGGTTGGTGACGGCCTGGCGCTTGGCCGGCTGGCCGACAAGCCGCTCGCCGTCATCGGTGATGGCGACGATGGAGGGCGTGGTGCGCGCGCCCTCGGAATTCTCGATAACCTTCGGTGTAGTGCCTTCCATCACGGCAACGCAGGAGTTCGTCGTGCCGAGGTCGATACCAATGACTTTACCCATGGACGGGATCCCTTTCGATTAGCAGATCGCCGACCGGCGACGCATTTCGCACCGCCTGCCGGCCCATGGACCGGCCCGCCCCCGCCTTACGCGGCAAACGGAACCGGCATTCCACGTTTCGCGGTCGTCAAACCGCCTCTTGGCGGCGTATATAGTGAGGGTGTTCCCGCCCTTGCAAGACACGGAGCCGGATTAAGAATCGGCAACCGCGCGCGTCACGCGGGGAGAGTTCGTGGCCGCATCATTGCCAGGCAGTGTTGCGCTGATGCTCTTGCATGCGTTCGCTCGCCCATTCATGCAGAAGATTGCGTTTACCATTTCACGGCACCCGATGCTGACCCGACCCGGCCGCACAGCCCTCAAGATCTTCGCGATGCTGGCAACAGCCGGCTCGGGTGGACTTGCCCAGGCTCAGCCGATGCAATTGCCGGGCGCGCAACCCTTCAATCCCCCCGGAGCACATCAGACTGCGCCTCCGGGCACGGGCGGGCCGGCCAAGCCGCACACTCCGTCGATGCCGGCCATCAAGGTGCCGACCGAAGAGGCGATCACCGGCCGCGTGCTCCGGCAGAATGGCGGCGCCGGCGAAGCGGTGTTCGAGAAGACGTCGACCGGATTTGGCCTCAAGCTCAATGCGGCCGGCTACCAGTCCGCCAACCTGACAGAGCCCTGTGCCATTTCATTCGGCGATGCGCCGCTGCCGGCAACATCGCTCGGCAAGCCGGCCGGCGTGCCGCGCTACAAGCTGGAAGCCTCGGCCTGCCCGATCGTATTCGACGTCCTGGACGGCGCCTTTCTGGTGGTCGAGCCAGAGCAACCCTGCGTCATCGAGGCCGCCGCCTGCCGAATCGATCCGCGCGGGCTCTGGGGCCCCGATGCACGCACTCTCTCGGCCCGCGCCAAGGAGATCGAATCCGAGCGCGGCAGGGCGGAGCGCGCCGTGCGCGAGGGCTTTCGCGCCCTCGCAGCCAAGGGTGATCTGAGCACTCAGCGCAGCATTGCGCGCGAGCAGGCCGGGTTCACGTCCGAGCGCGAACTGACCTGCCGTGATTTCCAGCGCGAAGGCTTGCTCGGCTTCTGTGCCGCGCGCATCACCGAGGCCAAGGCTGCCGCCATCCGCGCCCGCCTTGGCCTGCCCGAGCCGAAGCCAGAACGGCCCAAGCCGGCGCGACCGGCAGTGGCTCGCCCGGTCGCACCGCCCGTTGCCGTTCCGACCCAGTAGGCCCGACCCTTACACTTTCGGCAGGTCCGGAACCTTGTAGGCCGTGGTCGCCTTGATCCGCTCCATCGCGAAGCGGGAGGTGACGTTCTTCAGCGGAATCGTTTCGATCAGCCGCTTGTAGAACCCGTCATAGGCTGCCATGTCGGCGACCACCACGCGCAGCATGTAGTCGACATCGCCGGCCATCCGGTAGAACTCCATGACCTCCGGCATCGACGCGACCATCTGCGCGAATTTTTCCAGCCAGGGGCCGGAATGGTCGGCGGTCTCGATCTGGACGAAGACGGTGAGCCCGAGTCCGATCTTCTCCGGCGCCACCAGCGCGACACGTTTGGTGATGACTCCCGTCGCCTCCAGCCGCTGAATCCGCTTCCAGCATGGCGTCTGCGAGAGCCCGACGCGATCGGCCAGCTCGGCGATCGAGATGTTCGCATCGGCTTGCAGGACTGTCAGGATTTTCCGGTCGATCGCATCCATTCTCTCAGCCCATCAATTGGAGAATTAATTTCCTATTGAATTGGTCATCGAGAGAAAATTTAACTTTTCGATGCCCGCATCTTGCATTCAGATAGAAAATCCTTTTCTCAATCTGTCAACCGGCGTTCTTGCCGGACCGCTTTTCATGAAGGATGGATCGATGGATCGCCGCCAGTTTCTGCTCGCCGGCTCCTCGCTTCTCGCGAGCACTCCCCTCGCCGGCGCTGCATGGGCCCAGAGTGGCGTGACTGCCCGTGTCGGCTACATCCCGGTCATCGGCACAGCGCCCGTCTTCGTCGCCAATGGTGAAGGCTGGCTCAAGGAGGCCGGCATCAATGCCACCTTCACGGTTTTCGAATCCGGTCCGAACATGATCCAGGCCCTCGCCTCGGGCACGATCGACCTCTATGTCGCGGGCATCGCACCGCTTGCCGTCGCCCGTTCGCGCGGCGTCGACATCCGCGTCGTGGCCGCAACAGCGATCGCCGAGAACGTCTTCGTGGCAGCTCCCGCGCTCGCCAGGTACTTTACGCCCGGCACCGCACCGGCTGCGGCCTTCAAGGCGCATAAGGCCGCCACCGGCAAGCCGGCCCGGCTTGCGACCCAGCCGGCCGGCTCGGTGCCCAACACCACACTGCAATATTGGCTCTGGGAGGTTGCCAAGGCCGACAAGGCCGATGTCGAGGTCGTGCCGATGGGCATCGACGCGACCCAGCAGGCCGTACTCGCTGCAGCCGTCGAGGGCGCGATCGTGCGCGAACCAGCCCTGTCGATCATCCAGACCCGCAATCCCGGCATCAAGCTGATTGCCGGTGGCGAGGAGCTGTTTCCCGGGCAGCCCGGCACGGTGGTCGCGGCGTCAGGCGATTTCGTCACCAAGAATCCGGATGCCGTGCAGAAGCTGGTGACGAGCCTCGTGCGGGCCGCCGCACTGATCGCCAAGGCCCCCGACAAGGCTGCCCCGCATGTCGGCGCGGCGCTTGGCAAGGGCATCGTCGACCCGGCCCTGATCCGGCAGGCACTGACCTCGCCCGCCAGCAAGTTTCAGATCGATCCGCGCGTCATCATCGAGCCGTCGCGTGCCATGCAGGCCTACCAGGTCAAACTCGGCTCGCTCGAGAAGGAACTGCCTTTCGACGGCCTGTTCGAGACCCAGTATTACGAGCGCGCCATCAAGACCCTCTGACAGAATCCGGCGGCTGATCTTGACTTCGCTCAGGGCTCCGGCCCTCGCCCTTGCAGGCCTCCTCGCCTTTCTGCTGCTCTGGGAGGCGATCCCCTTCCTCGGCCTGGTGAACCCGGCCTTCCTGCCCGGCCCGTCTGCCTTGCCGAAGGCATTCTGGCGCGAGGTCACCTCGGGCGCGTGGCTGTCGGCGATCGGCGGCTCGCTCGGCCATTATTTCACGGGCCTCGTCGTCGGCGCCGGCCTCGGCATCGCCAGCGGCGTGCTCGTCGGCATGTCGCGCACCGCGGAAGAGGCCACGGCCTGGGTCGTGCGCGTCCTTCGGCCGATCCCCGGTCTCGCCTGGGTGCCCTTCGCCATCATCTGGTTCGGGGTCAATCCATCGGCGGCGGTCTTCATCATCGCCATCGGCGTGTTCTGGATCGTCTTCTTTGCGGCGCAGGGCGGGATCCGCGGCGTCGACCGTGACCTGATCGAGGTCGCGGATGCCTTTGGCTTCCGATCGTCCTGGCAACGCTTGAGCAAGATCCTGCTGCCGGCCGCAATGCCCGGCATTCTGGTCGGCGTCCGCACCGCGCTCGGCCAGGCCTGGATGGCGGTGGTTGCCGCCGAGATCTTTGGCGTCGCCGGCGTCGGCCAGCGCATGATGCAGGCCTCCAGCCTGCTCGCGACCGATATCGTGGTGATCTACATGCTGACCATGGCTGCGCTTTACGGCCTGCTCGACACCGCCTTCGTCGCCTTCCAGGGATGGGTGCTGCGATGGAAAGCGTGATCGACGTCAAGGCTCTGTCGCTGACCTTCACCCGCGACGGGGAAGCGACCGAGGTGCTGCACAAGCTGGACCTGCAGGTCGCGCGCGGCGAATTCCTCGCCATTGTCGGCCCATCCGGCGTCGGCAAGTCGACCCTGCTGCGCGTCATCGCCGGCCTCGCCAGGCCGAGCGGCGGCGAAGTCGTCTTCCATGCCAGGGGCCGGGCGCGCCGGCCAGTCGCGCTGGTCTTCCAGGATTCGCGCCTGCTGCCCTGGCGCAAGGTGATCTCCAATGTCGGCTTTGGGCTCGAGGGGCGGACTTCGCGCCCCGCGCGGCTCAAGCAGGCACAGGAGATGCTCGATCTGGTGGGGCTCGGTCAGCTCGCACAGCGCTGGCCCCACCAGCTCTCGGGCGGCCAGCGCCAGCGCGTCTCGCTGGCGCGCGCGCTGGCGGTCGAGCCGGAAATCCTGCTGATGGATGAGCCGTTCTCGGCGCTGGACGCGCTGACGCGCGAAACCCTGCAGGACGAGCTGATCCGCGTCTGGCAGAGCACCGGCAAGACCGTGCTCTTCGTCACGCATGACATCGACGAGGCTGCCTATCTCGCCGACCGCGTCGTCGTGCTCTCCGGCGCACCGGGCCAGATCATCGCCGAGCATCGGATCACGGCTCCCCGCCCGCGCCGCCGCGGGGCTGCAGCCGAGACCGAGATCGTGCGCGCGGTGCGCCGGGGACTTGGCGCCGATATCGTCGCGGATGGCGCCGCGATCTGACCGGCGGTCCCGCCACGTCGTCGATCCAGCCGAAGCGCAGCCTAGCTCCTAAAGCCATCGAAAGGCCTCGGGGGCTATGATGGCTTCGGGGTCGGCGCCGCTGCGCCGCTCGCCCGAAATGACAAGACTCCCTTGCGCGAAGCGACATCATGGCGCGGGACATCCTTGCGCCTGATGCCCGAAGAAGGCCCTGCTCACGCGCTATCACCGGCTTGTCATTGGCGCGTGGCGCCAATCTGGGGCAGGTGAGCTGAGGCTTTTACGGATTTGATGACGGAAGACATGGTCGAGCGCATTACAAACGACTTGCTGCGGCGGGGCCTTCTCATTCTCGCGCTGCTCCTGCCCGGCGCCGCCCTCGCCGCCGAATCTGCTGCGGTCACCAGCCCCCGCGTCACTGCGACCCTGCTCTCCAGCCGCGACGTCGTTGCGCCCGGCGAGCGCTTCCAGGTCGCGCTCAGCCAGAAGATCGCCAAGGGCTGGCACACCTACTGGGCCAATCCCGGCGATTCCGGCGAGCCGACGCGGATCGCGTGGACATTGCCCACAGGCTTCAACGCCGGTGCGATCCAGTGGCCGGCGCCGAAGGCGCTCCCGGTCGAGCCGCTCGTCAATTTCGGCTTCAGCGATGCCGTGCTGCTGCCGGTGGAGATCAGCGTTCCCGAAGGCGCACAGCCGGGCGAGCGCTTGACCCTCAAGGCGAACGCGACCTGGCTGGTCTGCGAAAAGATCTGCATTCCCGAGGAAGGCTCCTTCACGCTTGATCTCAAGGTCGGCACGGCCCCGGTCGCCGATGAGGCGGCGCAGTCGCGGATCGATGCGGCCCGCGCCGCGCTGCCGCAGCCTGCCGCCTTCCGGGCGAAGCTGACGCAGGACGGTGATGCGCTCGCCCTCGCGCTGCCGGGCCTCGCGCAGCCCGTCGAAGAGCTGCGTTACTTCCCGCTGCTCGAGACCTTGATCGAGCATGCCGCCCCGCAGACCGCGACGAACACTGCCGGCGGCACGACCTTGCAACTTACCCGTTCCAGCTCGTTCAAGGTCGGCGAGACCGAACTTGGCGGGGTCATCACCTATCGCGAGGCCGGCGTGCCGCGTGCGCTCAGCCTGATGGCCGATGTCGAGCCTGCGCTGGTCAACTCTACCGCTGCGGCAGAGGCGCCGCAAATTGCCAAAGCCCCGGCCGTAGTGCGCGTCGCCACGGCGCCCGAAAGCAACCTGACGCTCTGGGCGGCACTGGCCTTTGCCTTCGCCGGCGGGCTGATCCTCAACCTGATGCCCTGCGTGCTGCCGGTGCTGTTCATCAAGGCGCTCGGCTTCGCCCAGGCCGCGCAGGCGAGCCGCGCCGAGGTTCGCGAGCAGGGCCTGCTCTTCCTCTGCGGCGTTCTTGCCAGCTTCATCATCCTTGCCGGCGCGGTGATCACGCTGGCAGCGCTGGGCACCAGCATCGGCTGGGGTTTCCAGTTGCAATCGCCGCCGGTGGTGATCGCGCTTGCCGTCATCATGGTGCTGATTGGCCTCAATCTGCTCGGCGCGTTCGAGATCGGCGGCTCCGTCCAGGGCGCCGGGCACGGGCTTGCCTCCAGCGGCGGACGCTTGGGCGCCTTCATGACCGGGGGGCTCGCCGTCATCGTCGCGACGCCCTGCACCGCCCCCTTCATGGGCGCGGCGATGGGATATGCCGTGACGCAGCCACCGCAGATCGCGCTTGCGGTCTTCCTGGCCCTGGCGCTCGGCTTTGCCGCGCCGGTGGTCATCCTGTCCTTCGCTCCCGGCTGGCTACGCATGCTGCCAAAGCCCGGCCGCTGGATGGTGATCCTCAAACAGGCCTTTGCCTTCCCGATGTTCGCGACCGCGACCTGGCTGGTCTGGGTCGCCTCGGTCCAGGCCGGGCCCGGCGGCGTGCTCGCCGCTCTGGCGGCGATCCTCGCAGCCGGCTTCCTCGTCTGGCTGCTCGGCCTCGGCCGCGGTGCCGGCGGGCGGACACGCATTGCCCTTTCGGCGGTCGCCCTGTTCGTCGCCGTCAGCGCCGGGGCCTTCGTGCTGCAGAGCGCCGTTCCAAGTGCGACGGACCCAGCACGGGCCGGCGAGATCGAGGCCTGGTCTCCCGAGCGCGTCTCAGCGCTGCAAGCCGAAGGGCGTCCGGTCTTCGTCAACTTCACCGCAGCCTGGTGCATCACCTGCCTCGCCAATGAGCGGGTCGCGCTGGTCCGGCAAGAGGTCAAGGACGCCTTTGCCAAGCTGAACGTCGCCTATCTCAAGGCCGACTGGACCAACCGTAATGCCACCATCGCGGCCGCGCTCGCCGAGCATGGCCGGGCTGGCGTGCCGCTCTACCTGTTCTATCCCGGCACGAGGGGCGGGCAGGCCGAGGTTCTGCCGCAACTGCTGACCACGGATATGTTGATCGAGGCTGCCGGCCGCGCCGCCGGCAAAGAGGCGAAAACCGCCCAGAACGGACCCTGATCCCCCGAAGACGGAGGCAGACATGACAGCTGTGACACGTCAGAGTTTCATCGCGGGCCTGGTCCTTGCGGGCCTCTCCCTCGCAGCAGGCCCGGCGCTCGCGCAGGGCGGCCCGCGGGTCGGTGCGCCGGCTCCCGCCTTCTCGGCGGTCGATCTCGAGGGTCGGACGCGGTCATTGTCCGAATTCGCGGGCAAGACCGTGATCCTGGAATGGACCAATCACGACTGCCCCTATGTCCGCAAACACTACAATAGCGGTACGATGCAGAGCCTGCAGCGCGACATGACGAAGGAGGGCATCGTCTGGCTGAGCGTCGTCTCCTCGCCGCCGGGCGAGCAGGGCCATGTCACGGCCGCCCAGGCCAAGGAGCTGACCGCCTCGCGCAACGCCGCCCCCAGCGACCTGTTGCTCGACCCCAAGGGTGCGATGGGCCGTGCCTATCGCGCGCAGACCACGCCACATATGTACATCATCGATGCCAAGGGCACGCTGGCCTATGCTGGCGCGATTGACGACAAGCCCTCGGCCAGCGCCGCCAGTCTGAACGGCGCCAAGAGCTATGTGCGCCAGGCGGTGGCAGAAATGAAGGCCGGCAAGCCGGTCTCCGAGGCCGCGACCAAGGCCTATGGCTGCGTGGTCAAGCTCGCGCCGCAGAGTTGACGCCGGCGAGCGCCGCGTTCGCGCGGTGGCGGTGCCCCAAAACCATCGGTGCCGATACCACCGCGGCGTCGTACACATCAACGAGCGAGCCGCTGGTCCGGCAAGAGGCCCGGGACGCCTCTGATACGCTGAACGTCGCCTAGGCCATCGGACCGGATATCATATCCGGCCCGATGGTCTAACCTACTGTGTTTGCATCGACTTTCCCGAAAACCGCAATCCACTTTTCGGGCCGATGCCTTAGCTCGAGGCCGGCTGGACCAAACGCAGGACAAAGCGCAATCCGGGCCAGGAAACGTCGTCACGCACAAGCCGGAAGCCGAGATTGCTCGGAGGCGTACCCGACAAGCAGCCGCCGGCACGCGCATCGCGAACGAAATCCGCCATGTAGGCCCGATGACGGCCCTCAACGACGCGAACCCCGCAATTGGCCACGGCGGCCGTCCTCACACCCGCAGCATCAACGGTGATGCGCTGAAAACAGCTGTCGGTCCATTCCCAGACATTGCCGGCCATATCGAGAAGACCATTTTCGTTCGCGCCGAAACGTCCAATCGGTTGCGGCGCCTTCGCGACCGTCGTCACGCGGCTCGCGTCCCTGTCATAGATCGCAAGCGCCCGCTGGCCGGGGTCGCCGCTATCGAGGTTTTCCGGCAAGGCATCGTCGTGGAATCGGCTCGCGGCCGCATAGGCCCACTCTTCGTCTGTCGGCAGCCGGAACGTCGCCCCTGTCTCGCGTGACAGCCAGGACGCATAGGCCTGAGTGTCCCGCCAGCTCACTCCGACGACGGGACGGTCGGCTGCAGCACCGGGGCCCACCATCGGGCATGCCCGGGCCTTGACGCAGCGCAGATAGTCCGCGACCGTGACCTGATTTTTCATCACGGCCAGTGTCCTGTCGACCGCAACCGCCACAATCGGCGCCTTGATCGGCTTCCCGTCCCGCAAGAACTCACCGTTGGCGCGGAAGAGGAATGCGCCGGCCCGCAGCTCTACGAACTCCGGAAGCGGCACACGCGATGTCGCCAGGCCCGTGCCATATCCGGGCGCAAAGGCCGAGATCGCGATGGGCGCCAGCACCGCGCTGGCCAGGGCCATGAGTTTGAACGCGGACAGCATGGTGCCTCCCGAGGCGGCCGTCCGACGGCCCAAGGCGAGTGACGGTCAGATCATTTGCGCGCGACGTTGCTCACGATCGGCTCGGGGGCCTTCACCTGAGTCATCAGGTCATCATTCCACTGGCCCTCGACCCTGAAATGGGCTGTCGCACCAAGCTCGAAGGCCTCGATCATGTTGTGGTTCACGTAGCCGACAATGCCGGGCTGAAGGAACCTGGTGAGTGCCGCGCCTGCGGACCCGCCCCGAATGAACCAGGTTTCGAGATTGGTCTCGGGAGGGTTCGAGAACTTGCCGGTCTCCCAGACGTAGTCGCCGAAGCCGCCGACCAGATGCGGACGCGTGTCGCGGCTGGCCTGGGAGTGAACGATCAGCACGTTCTCACCGACCTTTGCCGGCATGGCGTTCTTGCCCGTCAGGGCTCCGACCGCGCCGTTGAACACGACATGACTTGGCACCAGCTTTCGCATGACCTCCATCGTGTCGATGTAGGCGTCGCCATGCGTGTCGTAGTGCTTGAACTTGCCCTTCTCGTCGCGCGGCACGTAATAGTCGTGCTCACCGATGTAGTAGACGCGATCGTAGTGGAGCGGCCGTCCAGCCGCGTCCTTGAGACCGTCCCGCGGCAGCACCATCACGGCGCCGCTCATTCCCGAGGTGATGTGCCAGGGTGTCATGGCACCCGGGATACAGTGATAGGCGAACACCCCCGTCCGGGTTGCCTTCCAGCGCAATACGACCTGCTCCCCGGGGTTGATCAAGGTCAGGTCGGCACCGCCTGATGCGCCGGCGGCAGCATGGAAGTCGATATTGTGCGTCATCGCGTTGGTGTCGGGGTTGGCGAGCGTCACCTCGACATAGTCGCCCTCGTGCACGACAAGGAGCGGCCCGGGGACCGACCCGTTGAAGGTCATGGCCTGCAGCGTCGTGCCCTCATCATCGATGACGATCTTCTTCTCCTCGACCCAGAGCCTGAACTCCATGATCCTTGGGCCCAGCTTGGTCGCCTGCTCGTGAGCATGAACGAAGGGCGGCGAGACGAGATCAACCTTCTGTCGGGGCAGATCGAGCGCCTCAGCCGATGCGGAAGCGACCAGGGCGCCGGCCAAGAGAGCAGCGCCTGCAAGAGCGGCCCGTCGGGAGATGGTGACCGTACCATCGGAAATCTCGAATGCCTGTCCCATGGCCATCCCCTCGAGCACCATCCATGCGAAAGGATACGGGCGGTGCATTCCTGGAGCTATGGACCAAGGTCGAAGAGCCTTCGGGCTGTTGGTCTTGCAGCCTTTTGGCCTTGGTGATGGCGCGCCCGGATCAGGGACCGACCAGCCATGGCAGGAAGGTTTGCAGACAATGCCAAGCCAGTGTGTGGTGTGGTCGCGTGGCTAGGCGCGCCGAGTAGAAAACGGTCGGAATCGCGCAAGGCGTAGACGCAGTCCGGAGGAACGGTCTGGGGGTGATCGAGGCGGGCGTATGCCGACATGACACCTGCATCGCCATGGCCGGCCCTCTGCCGACACCAAGCGATACGGCCTCAAACGCCTCGTCTGGTACGAATGGCATGCCGGGATCAAGGCTCGCGATCCAGCGCGAGACCTCGATGAAGCGCTGGTACTGCGCCTGGAAGACCCGCACGATCATGGCGCGGAACCCGGATTGGGGCGACCTTTATCAAAAGATGATTTGATACTCGCGAAGTCCCTACC
>NZ_JPKG01000019.1 GCF_000735605.1 Allobosea sp. LC85 | reverse complement strand
CCCCGGAGCTGCCGGGCACCGTCAGCCATCTCTCCCCGGCGACCACCCGCGACCCCACCACCGGCGCCAATTTCTACACCGGCGAAATCCAGATCGACGGCGATCTCGTCGCCGCCCTCGGCGACCGCAAGCTCCAGCCCGGCATGCCCGTCGAGGTCTTCATCACCACCGAAGAGCGAACCGCGCTCTCATTCCTGACAAAACCCTTCACAGACCACGCCAGCAGGATCTTCAAGGAAAGGTGAAAAGTATATGCTATTATGAGCTGAAGTATAAAATCTATTTCCTCATTTACGAAATAAAGAATTATTTAAAAATTGAAATCAAGATTTACTTAAATTATATCGGAGTATTACAATTTTACTGCTGTGATTATTCTATCGTGTCTCGAATAAAAAGGGGCATATTATGAATATAATCTCAGTGGCAGTGATCGATGACCACCCGCTTATTACGGAGGGGATTGCCGCTCTTATGCAAAGGAAGGGTGGGTTTATCGTCGTAGCGAAAGGTTCGGCAGCGGAACAACTCGCCGCTATCTCGGAGGCGTATCACCCTGATGCAATGATCGTTGATCTCAGTATGCCGGGCGACGTCTTCCAGGCAATTTCGGACACTGTGAAAGCCGACCCCGAGCTAAAGATTGTCGTCTTCACCGCATCAACAAGCACAACCGATGCCATCCACGCTCTCGATGCGGGGGCAAGTGGCTATGTACTGAAGGGAAGCCCAGCCGACGATCTGCTCGACGCAATCGTTGCTGCGCGACGCGGTGAAATATACATCACTCCTTCCCTCGCGAGCAAGGTGCTATCCGCGCTACGGAGCAAGGCTGTTGAAAGGCGCGCAGTTCACAGCGCTAAGCTGAACGTCCGCGAGGAGCAGATCATTCAACTTCTCCTGCGCGGAAAACTAAATCGCGAAATCGCGTGCGCCCTCTCCCTTAGTGAGAAAACCGTCAAGAGCTATATGACGAACCTGATGCAGAAGCTGAATTGCCGCAACCGCCTTGAGGCGGTCATCGCGGCGCAAAGGCTGATACCGCAAGCCCAAGAGGCCCGCGATATGATCAAGCCCAACTAGGCGCGAGCCAACTCTGCTAATCGCGATCGTATTCCCGGCTGGGGCAAAAGGGCGCGCCCTGCGCTAGACCTGCCATCTCGGGATGCTCTGGATCGTCTGAGATCTGGCGCGCTATCATGGGATCCCACTCTCGGATGCTGGTATCCGAGAGTGGGATACTCCTCTCCCTTGCACCACGGTCGGGTGCACAGGTGTGAGGTAGGGTAACTCGACCTTATCGCCGGTCTCAGCGCTGCCCGCTCAAGCGAAAAAGGTTCGCAATTCTGTTCAGGAATGGTGCCCCTGGCCGGGATCGAACCAGCACTCCTTGCGGAACTCGATTTTGAGTCGAGCGCGTCTACCAATTCCGCCACAGGGGCCCAAGCATGACGCCGCCGATCCTTAGACCGCGGCGCATGCCCTCAACGGGCCGGCGGACTATAGCGATGGCGCGCGCGCGGTCAACGGAGCGTGAGCAGTCATTGTGCAGAACTGTGAATGATGGACAGCCTGACGCTATCGGGGCTAGACAGCCCTGCTAGCGGAGCCAGCCCGGTGGGCCGGCGACGCTCGCCGGAAGGTGGCCTTTGCGCGCTCAGGCGCACTGACGGCTATTGCCCGCTCCTGAGGACTGAACAGCCGCATGTCGGCCCTCATCGGGCGGCGCGGACCGGTGCATGAGCATGTTTCGACGCCTCTATGAATGGACCATGGCGCTGTCGGCCAGCCCGCGCGCGCCCTACGCGCTGGGTGCGGTCTCCTTCGCGGAGAGCTCGTTCTTCCCGATTCCGCCCGATGTGATGCTGGTGCCGATGGCGCTGGCAAGGCCGCAGAAAGCCTGGTTCTATGCGGGGGTCTGCACGCTGACCTCGGTGCTCGGAGGCCTGCTCGGCTATGCGATCGGCGCGTTGCTCTATGATTCGCTCGGCCAGTGGATCATCAAGCTCTACGGCCATGGCGATGGGGTCGAGGCTTTTCGCGCAGCCTATGCGCAGTATGGTGCCTGGATCATCCTGCTGAAGGGGCTGACGCCGATCCCCTACAAGCTGGTGACGATCACATCAGGCTTTGCGGGATACGATCTCCTCTGGTTTGCTGTGCTCTCGATCATCACGCGCGGCGCGCGCTTCTATCTCCTGGCCGGGCTGCTCAATCGGTTCGGCGGGCCGATCCGGCGTATCCTTGACGAGCATTTCACTACGGCGATGATCGTCCTGGCCGTTGGGATCGTGGGCGGCTTCTTCGCCTTCAAGCACCTGTTCTGAGCGGAACGACGCCATGCCCGTCAGCGATTCCTGGCTCGACAAGCTGCTGCGCCCGATGGGGTTGATCCTGCTCCTCGGTCTCGGCTCGACGGCCCTGATCGCAGGCGCATGGTGGTCGCAACTCGTCTGGCATCTCGTGCCCTGCAAGCTCTGCCTCGAGCAGCGCATTCCGCATTACGCCGCCGTGGTGCTTGCCGTCGTGGCGCTGTTGGTCGCTCGCTCTCGTGCCCTGCAAATGACCGCGCTCGCGGGCTTCGCCTTGCTGATGCTCTGGAGCACGGGGCTCGGCGCCTATCACTCCGGCGTGGAATGGGGCTGGTTCCTCGGCCCGAATGATTGCGGCGGCGGTGCCCCGGCGGCTGCCGCAGGCGTCCAGGATTTCATGAAGCAGCTTCAGTCCACGCGTGTGGTTTCCTGTGGTGAAGCAGCGTGGCGCTTCCTCGGATTGTCGCTGGCGGGCTGGAATGCTCTGGCTTCGCTGGGGCTTGCCGCCCTGGCCCTGCTGGGCCTGATCAAGGCCTCGCCGCAAGTCGGATAATCCGCGCCGACCATCTCAGGGCTCGAGTTCGGAATCCCAGTAGAGATAGTCAAGCCAGCTCTCGTGCAGATAGTTCGGCGGGAAGAGCTTGCCGTTGCGGTGCAGGTCGTTGACCGACGGTGTGAAGGGCTTTTGCAGCGGCAACATCCCGACGACGGTCGGCATCTTGTCGCCCTTGCGCAGGTTACAGGGCGAGCAGGCCGCGACCACGTTGTCCCAGGTCGTCAGGCCACCCTTCGAGCGCGGTACGACATGATCGAAGGTAAGCTCATCGCGCGTGCCGCAATACTGGCAGGAGAAGCGGTCGCGGAGGAAGACGTTGAAGCGGGTGAAGGCGGGCGTGCGGGAGGGCTTGATATAGGTCTTCAGCGAGACCACCGAGGGGAGCTTCATGTTGAAGCTCGGGCTGTGCACGACCGTGTCGTATTCCGAGACGATGTTCACCCGGTCCATGAAGACCGCTTTGATGGCGTCCTGCCAGCTCCAGAGCGACAGAGGGTAGTAGCTCAGCGGCCGAAAATCGGCATTGAGCACCAGAGCCGGACAGCCATCCGGAGAGGCCATCGGATGCATCACATGCGCCGTCAAACCCGTCGCACCTCCGCTGATCGAAGCAGGACGAATCCTGCTTACAGCTCAATGTACGCGCGAGACGACAGGAATGTGAAGATGCCGCAGGGCGAAGTTGATGTGCACCATCGTGGCCGGCCTTGAGCCGACCGACGCCATCCATTCTGGATTCAGGGAGGATATCCGGACTAATGCCGGGTCGGGACGTCGGTCAGCGGGTCGGGACCGGCTTTTCCCCGCGATAATCGTAGAAACCGCGCTTGGTCTTGCGACCGAGCCAGCCGGCTTCGACATATTTTACCAACAGCGGACAGGGGCGATATTTCGAATCCGCCAGGCCATCATGAAGCACCTGCATCACGGAGAGGCAGGTATCGAGGCCGATAAAGTCGGCGAGCTGAAGCGGGCCCATCGGATGGTTGGCGCCGAGCTTCATCGCGGTGTCGATCGCCTCGACCGAGCCGACGCCCTCATAGAGCGTATAAACCGCCTCGTTGATCATCGGCAGAAGGATGCGGTTGACGATGAAGGCCGGGAAATCCTCCGAGACCGTCACCGTCTTGTGCAGCTTGTTGATGAAGCTGCGGGCGGCCTCGAAAGTATGGTCGTCGGTGGCGATGCCGCGAATCAGCTCGACGAGCTGCATCAGCGGCACGGGATTCATGAAATGGATGCCGATGAAGCGTTCTGGCCGGTCGGTCGCCGCGGCAAGCCGCGTGATCGAGATCGACGAGGTATTGGACGCGAGCATCGTCTCCGGCTTGATATGCGGGCAGACGGCCGTGAAGATCTTGCGCTTGACCTCTTCGCTTTCGGTCGCGGCCTCGATGATCAGGTCGCAGTCGCCAAGCCCTTCCAGGGTCGGCGTTGGGACGATCTTGGCCATGGCTTCGCGCCGCAGCGAATCATCCATCGCCCCCTTGGTGACCTGACGCGCCATATTGCCGTCGATCGTCGCCAGCGCGGCCTTGATGCGGTCCTCGGCGAGGTCGTGCAGCCGGATGTCGAAGCCCGCGACGGCCGCGACATGGGCGATGCCGTTGCCCATCTGCCCTGCGCCAATGATGCCGATCGTCTTGATCGCCTGGTCCGACATGTCCTGATCCATCTTTCGTCTGATCGCCTTCATCGTGAAAGCGACGCGGGCCGCCCAGAGCAAGCGGCCCGGATATCACATTCGCGCCGCTGGCGTCAGCGGCCGATCCGGTCAGCGCCCGATCTTGGCGAGTTCGGCCTCAAGCTCGGGCATGATGGTGAAGAGGTCACCAACGAGGCCGTAATCGGCGATCTGGAAGATCGGCGCTTCCTCGTCCTTGTTGATAGCGACGATGACCTTCGAATCCTTCATGCCGGCGAGGTGCTGGATAGCGCCGGAGATGCCGACGGCGATATAGAGATCCGGCGCCACGACCTTGCCGGTCTGGCCGACCTGCCAGTCATTCGGAGCATAGCCTGCGTCCACCGCGGCGCGCGAGGCGCCCATGGCGGCTCCGAGCTTGTCGGCGACGGGTTCGATCACTTTGCCGAAATTCTCGGCCGAGGCGAGCGCGCGGCCACCCGAGATGATGATCTTGGCGGAGGCGAGCTCCGGACGATCGGATTTGGCGACTTCCTCGCCCTTGAAGATCGAGGTGCCGGCGTTCTCGGCGGCGGCGACCGTTTCGATCGGCGCAGTTGCGCTGCCGTCGCCGGTCGCCGCGAAGGATGCGCCGCGCACGGTGAGGACCTTCTTGGCCTCGCTACTCTGCACGGTCTGGATCGCGTTGCCGGCATAGATCGGACGCTCGAAGGTGTCAGGCGAGACGACCTTGATGATTTCCGAGATCTGCATCACGTCGAGCAAGGCGGCCACGCGCGGCATCACGTTCTTGCCGGTGGTGGTACCCGGCGCGACGATCGCGTCATAGGGGCCGGCAAGCGAGACGATGAGAGCGGAGAGCGGCTCGGCAAGCCGGTGCTCGTAAGCAGCATCGTCGGCCAGCAGCACCTTCTCGACGCCGTCGAGTTTGGCGGCGGCCTCGGCAACCGCCTTGCAGCTCGTGCCGGCGACCAGGACATGCACGGGCGCGCCGAGCGCCTTGGCGGCGGTCAGGGCCTTGCGGGTGGCCTCGTTGAGGCTCTTGTTGTCGTGCTTGGCGAGAAGCAGCGTCGTCATGATTCAGAGAACTCCTGCTTCATTCTTGAGCTTGGAAACCAGCTCGGCGACCGAGCCGACCTTGACGCCGGCCGAACGGCTCGGCGGCTCGGCGGTCTTCAGGACCTTGAGGCGCGGCACGATGTCGACGCCGAGCGCTTCGGCGGTGGTCTCGTCAAGCGGCTTCTTCTTGGCCTTCATGATGTTGGGGAGCGAGGCGTAGCGCGGCTCGTTCAGGCGCAAATCGGTGGTGACGATCGCCGGTAGCTTGAGACCGACGGTCTGCAGGCCGCCATCGACCTCGCGGGTGACATCGATCGAGCCATCGCCAACCACCACCTTGGAGGCGAACGTGCCCTGCGGCCAGCCGAGCAGAGCGGCCAGCATCTGGCCGGTCTGGTTGCTGTCGTCGTCGATCGCCTGCTTGCCGAGAATGACGAGCTGCGGGCTCTCCTGCTCGACGAGCTTCTTCAGGAGCTTGGCGACGGCGAGCGGCTCGACCGTGCCTTCGGCCTTCACCAGAATGCCGCGATCGGCGCCCATGGCGAGACCCGTGCGAATGGTTTCTGCGGCCTGCGCCGGGCCGATCGAGACGACGATGACCTCGGTTGCCTTGCCGGCTTCCTTCAGGCGCAATGCTTCCTCGACGGCGATCTCGTCGAACGGATTCATCGACATCTTGACGTTGGCGAGCTCGACGCCCGAGCCGTCCGCCCTCACGCGGATCTTCACATTGTAGTCGACAACCCGCTTGACGGGCACAAGGATCTTCATCGTCGCTTCACCGTTCGGGAGAGATACGATCGAGGCCGCGCCGCGCGACGCGGCAGGATGACGGCATCGTGGCTCTCGGCTGGAATGCCGGGGGACCGTAGCGATGGCTCTTTAGGCTTGTCAACGCCGCGAAAGTCGCGGGCGTCACCCTCGTGCGACGCGTCCGAACAGCCTGACGCCGCGATGGATGAAAATCGGGGTCAGTGCTGCGCCGGTGGCAAGCCCGCCCAGATGCGCCCACCAGCCGACATTGCCCTGCGGGTCGATGAAGGCTGACATGAACTGGAACAGGATCCAGGCGCCGAGCGCGTACATCGCCGGGACGTGCAGCGGAATCCATTTGAAGGCGAGGCCCCAGATCCGGACCTGCGGATAGAGCATCAGATAGGAGGCGATGACGCCCGAGATCGCTCCGGATGCGCCGATCAGCGGCTGCTCCGACTCAGGATTCATGACGGCATGCGCCAGCGAACCGGCCAGCCCGCAAAGAAAGAAGAAAGCCAGAAAGCGAAAATGGCCCATCGCGTCCTCGACATTGTCGCCGAAGACCCAGAGGAAAAGCATATTGCCGACGAGATGGGCGAAGCTCGCATGCAGTAGCACATTGCTGAACAGGGTCAGCCAGCCCGGAGCCTGCATGATCTCGATGGGCAATTGCGCGTTGCCGAAGAAGACGGAGGGAATCAGGCCGAAACCGGCCATGACGGCGATTTCGCCCGGCGGTTCATGCAGGAACCAGATCGCGATGTGGATGCCGATGCAGGCACAGATCAGGGCGTAGGTCAGATAGGGTGCGCGCATGAAGCGCAGCGGAACGCCATCATGCAGCGGTACGAACATGTGGGACTCTAGCGGTTCTGCCCGGGAACCCAGAGCACATCGCCCCCGGCCCTGGCATTGAGGAAACGGGAGGCAACGAAAAGGAAATCCGAAAGCCGGTTGATGTATTTCAGCGCCGGCGCGGAGACGCGTTCGCCCTCGGTCTGGGCGAGTTCGACCATCAGGCGCTCCGCCCTCCGGCTGACGGTGCGGGCGAGGTGAAGATACGCGGCTGCCGGTGTTCCGCCGGGCAGGACGAAGGAGCGTAATGGCGCGAGCGTTGCGTTCAGCTGGTCGATTTCCGTTTCGAGGCGGTCGACCTGGGCCTGGACGATGCGCAGTGGTTCATAGGCGAGCGGCGCTCCGGTGTCGGGCGTCGAGAGATCGGCTCCCAGATCGAAGAGGTCGTTGGCGATACGTCCGAGCATCGCATCGACCCCGCCATCCTCGGTTGCGGCATGCAGCCGTGCCAGTCCAACGCAGGCATTGGTCTCGTCGACGGTGCCATAGGCTGCGACGCGCAGGTCGCATTTCTGCCGGCGCGGGCCGGTCGCGAGCCCGGTCGTGCCGTTATCCCCGGTGCGCGTATAGATGCGATTCAGCTTGACCATGACGCGTTATAGCGCGTCGCGTTCGCAACGGAAGGCTTGGCGCGCCGCAGTCCTGTCGAGATTTTCTAGATCAAGCTGCGTTTGGACGTAATCGTCCAAACGCAGAAAACGTGATCGACTCTCATAGTTTAGAGCATGCTTTAGGCGAAAAACCGCTGCCACTTTTTCGCAGCATGCTCTAGCGGAAGGTCAGAAGGTGTAGCCGAGCTTGGCGCCGAAATTGGCGGGGCCGCGCGGCTTGTCCTTGTCGGAGCAGCCGGTGGTGCCGAATTGCTCGAGTGTCGCGATCAGGCTCCAGCGGTCGCTGAGGCGAACGCCGAGGGCCGCAGCGCCGCGCGTGCCGGTGTCGCAGCCGACGACGAGCCGGTTCTCGGGGACGACGGATCCGGTCTTGCCATCATTGACGGCGGCCCCGAAGCTGGCTTCGACGAAGACATTCTTCGAGAGATCGACGGTCCAGGTCGCGCCAGCATAGGCATAGCGTGTCCCGTTGAAATTGATGCTCGAGCCGAGATGGAAGCGCGGCACGAAGGCCGAGGCAATGCGATCGGTCAGTGGGATGACGCGCGGCGTCACGACCTCGCCATTGAAGTTCAGCAGCCCGCTTTCGCGCCCGCCCGGGTTCGCGGGAGCGATGCCGAGGCGCGCTTCCCAGGATGGGATGGGTGCTTCTGTTGCGGGGGCGTAGCTGGAAACTCCGGGAGGCAAAGCCTGCGACTGCGACAAGGCAGGCGAGGCAGCCAGGAAGCCGGCAAGGATCAGCAACGCGACGCGCGGCATGGGCTACAGGTTCTTTTTATCGTTTGAACAAGCGTTAGTGAAACGCATAGACTCGTGTCCAGAATGCGGCAAGCGCGGTTGAGACGCTTGGCGAGTTATCCAGAATATCTGATTTATCAACAGCTTACGCAGGGTCAGTCAGCGCTGCCATGCTTGCTGAAAAATGAGGCGAGCTCAGCCTCCGCGCCACCAGAGCACGCCGATGATCACCAGGATCGCGACGAATTGCAGCACCACGCGCAGTCGCATCAGGTTCTGCGACGTGTTCGCGCTACCGCCGCGCAGCATGTTGGCGAGGCCCAGCAGCAGCACCAGGGCGACGGCGCCGACTGCGATGGGGACGAGCGATCCGGAAATGGTCATGGGCGAGATTTAGAGCGCCGCCGAGAACTTGGCTAGTACGAGAACTTGGTCAGTAAAAGCGCCGCCGAAACCGGCGGCAACATGCCGCTGCGGCCGGCGGCGGTGTCAGCGATAACGCCGCTGCACGATGAGGTGGGCTGCGACGGTCAGCACGAGCGTCGCCGTCATCAGAATGAAGGAAATCGCGCCGCCGAAGGGCCAATTGTTCTGTTGCGCGAACTGGCCATAGACCAGAGGCCCCATCGTCTGGAACTTTGGTCCTCCGAGCAGAACGGGGGTCGCATAGGCGTTCATCGCCAGGATGAAGGTCAGGATCGTGCCGGCGAGAATCCCCGGGAGTGCCAATGGCCAGAGGACGCGGCGGAACATCGCGACCGGGCCGGCGCCCAGGCTGAAGGCCGCTTCCTCGACATTGCGGTTGATACCCTCGATCACGCTCTGCAGGGTCAGCACCATGAAGGGCAGGTTGACGGCGACAATGCCGATGATCACGGCCGTTTCGGTGAACATGATCTCGATCGGCTGATCGATCAGGCCGAGCCCCATCAGTGAGGCATTGAGGGCACCCTTGTTGCCGAAGGCGGTCATCCAGCCGGCAGCACGAACGGCATTGCCGACGAAGGGGGGGAGCCCCACCGCCATGATCAGCAGGTTCTTGAAGCGGTTTTCGGTACGCGCCAGCACATAGGCCAGCGGAAAGCCCATGATCAGGCAGGCGATGGTGCAGATCACCGCAACGCGCACGGTGCGCATCAGCACGTTGAGATAATAGGTGTCGGTGAAGAACTTGACGTAGTTTTCTATGGTCAGTCCGTCGACCATGAACTGGCCCGGAATGAACTGGTTCAGCGAATAGCGGAACAGGATCGCGACCGGGCCGATCAACCCGATCGCGACGAAAATGGTCGCCGGCACGACGAGCGCCCCGGCGAGTCCGGTGCGGCCGCCCGCAACAGCTTCTGGGGCCGTCGTGCTCATGGCCGCATCACGCCTTGAAGACCTTGTCCCACCACTCCTTCATCGCCGAATCGTTCTTGGCGAGGAAGCCGTAGTCGAGATCCTTGAGGCGCTTTTCCTCCTCGGGCGTGAAGCCGATGCGCTTCTGCAGAGCGGGCGCGACGTTGAGGCCGGTGACAGTGCCGTTATAACCCATGTCGACCGCGAAAGCCTCCTGCGGCGCCTTCTCGAGCATGGCGTTCATGTAGGCGTAGGCATTCTCCTTGTTCGGCGAATTCTTCGGAATGACGAAACCGGAGACATAGGCCGGGATGCCTTCAACCGGGGAAACCGCCTCGCAGGGGATGCCGGCATCCTGCCACTGGACAACGCGCGCCTTCCAGATCGCGCTGATGCCGACCTCCTCGTTCTTCATCGCCTGGGCGAAGGCCTCGTTGGTCGGGTACACGCGCGCGCCCGCCTTCTTGACGGCGAGCAGCACCTCCTTGGCCTTGTCGAGGTCGTTCATGCTCGCGCCGTTCGTTGCGGCCATCGAGGCGGCGACGATGATCGACTGATACTGAATGTCGATGAAGCCGATCTTGTTGCCCCATTTCGGGTCGAGCCAATCCTTGAAGCCGGTCGGCGCGGGGCTGATCAGCTTGGGATTGTAGATGACGACGTTGCCGGAATAGATGTGCCCGATGCCGTAGGGATACTTCATTGTCGGCAGCAGGTTCTTGGCGTTCGGGATCTTGGAGAAATCGATCTGCTCCACGACGCCGGCCTCGTTCATCTCGTACATATTGGCGGCCGAAAGCCCATGGATATCGACCGTGCCGCGCGGCAGGCGACGCTCAGCGACCATCTTGGCGCGGCGCGGAGCGTCGCCGGCCTGGTCCTGCAGGACCTCGATGCCCTTGGGCTTGAGGATCGGGTCCTCGATGTTCTTGGTGAGGAGACGGGCATAGTCGCCGCCCCAGGTGCCGACCACGACCTTGCCGCCTGACTGGGCCACGGCCGGGCCGCCCAGCGCCGCGGCGCTTGCTCCCGCCGCGAGACCTTGCAGGACATGGCGCCTGTTGATCTGTTTCATGTGAGTTCTCCCCTGTTGGACGCCTGTCGAGCTAGAGTCCGTGATCGAGCCATGTTTCGACGGAAAGCCGCGATGTGCTTTTCCCGATCATGGCCTTACGGCTCGCGCGGATAGACGAGCCCGGCGTCTTCGGCCCAGCCTATCGTGATGGTATCGCCCGGCTTCGGCTCGATGCTGCCCTGGCGGTTCGGGAGCTGCAGCAGCATCCGGTCGTGCTCAGAGAGACGGACATCGATATCGAGCAGCGCGCCGAGATAGGAGACATGCTCGACGCGGGCCTCGAAGCGATTGACACAAGGTCCGGCCTCGGCTGCCACGGAGATGCGCTCTGGCCGAAGCGCGAGCGTTGCCGCTCCCGTGCCGCTCGCCGCGCCGACACTGATGTCGAGCCCGCCGCGGCTGCGGAAGCGGCCAGGCGCGATGGTTTCTCCGTCGAGGAAGGCACTGCGGCCAATGAAACCCGCAACGAAGCGGTCCGCCGGCTTTTCGTAGAGTTCGCGCTGATTGCCGATCTGCCGGACCTTGCCCTTCTCCATCACCACCAGCCGGTCAGCCATGGTGAGCGCTTCTTCCTGGTCGTGAGTGACCATGATCGTGGTGAGGCCGAGCTTGCGCTGCAGGTCGCGGATCTCGACCCGGACCTCCTGCCGGAGCTTTGCGTCGAGATTGGAGAGGGGCTCGTCGAGCAGCAGCACGTCCGGTTGCATGGCGAGCGCACGGGCGAGCGCCACGCGCTGCTGCTGGCCACCCGAGAGCTGGCGCGGATAGCGCTCGTTGAAGCCCGAAAGCTGGACGAGTCGGAGCGCCTCCGCGACGCGTGGCGCGCGGTCGCCGGGGGGAACCTTGCGCATCTCGAGGCTGAAAGCGACGTTTTCGGCGACGGTCAGATGCGGGAACAGCGCGTAGCTCTGGAAGACCAGGCCGCAATTGCGCTTCCAGGGTGGCAGCACGGTGACGTCGCGCTCGCCGATGGTGATCTTGCCGGCGCTCGGCGGCACGAAGCCGGCGACCATGCGCAAGGTCGTGGTCTTGCCGCAGCCGGACGGACCGAGCAGGACCAGGAACTCGCCATCGGCGATGTCGATGGTGACGTCGTCGACGGCGTTGAAGTCGCCATAGACCTTTTGGAGATGGGTGAGCGAGAGCCGTGCCATGGGTCAGACCACTCGGCTCAGCTTGACGTAACGGTCAGTGATGATCATCGCGGTGCCGATCAGAACGATCTGGATGACGGAAGCGGCAGCAACCGTCGGATCGATCTTCCATTCGAGATATTGCAGGATCGCGATCGGCAGGGTCGTGCGGCCCGGTCCGACGAGGAACAGGCTCATTTCGAGATTGCCGAAGGAGGTGACGAAGCCGAACAGGCCGGCGGCGACGATGCCGGGCCGGATGCTCGGCAAGGTGACACGCCAAAAGGTCTTCCAGGGACCGGCGCCCAGGTTCTGCGCAGCTTCCTCGATGGTGCGGTCGAAGCCGGCAAGGCTTGCCGTGACCAGCCTCACGACCCAGGGCACGACCACAAGCGTATGGGCAGCGATGAGGCCGCCAGCCGAGCCCAGGACCGGCCAGCCCGTCGCGATCTCGGTTTCGATCTGGAAGACGTAGAGCGCTGTGCCGAGCACGATTCCAGGCATCACCAGCGGCAGCAGCAGCAGGGTATTCACCAGCGGGCCGAGAGGGATGCGGTGGCGAACCAGCGCGAGACTGGCCGGGACCCCGAGCGCCAGTCCGATCAGGGTCGCCAGCACGCCGACCTGGAGGCTGAGAACGAAGCCGTCGACGAAGGCCTTCTGGCCGGGAACGGCCGCAAACCATTTCAGGGAGTAGCCTTCGGGTGGGAAGGACGGAATTTCCTGCCGGAAGAAGGCGAGCCAGATCACGAAGACCAGCGGCAGCAGGATGAAGCCTAACGACAGGCCGGCCGCGCCATTCAGCGCAATTCGGCCGAAGCTTGGGCGCTGGGCGGCGCTCAAGCGGCGCCTCCGGCCCGGCCATAGGCCAGTCGCGCAGGGCTTGCTGCGTGCTGGTCGCCTTGCGATTGCTGCTGGCTCGTCACTGCCATGCCCTCCGCCTCTCGATCCGTTCTGGCAGCACGCTGCGGTTCAACTTACAAACAATCAAGCCGGTTTTTGTCGGCCTCTTGCCGCTGCCTGGTCCTCATTGCAGGCGGTTCTTGTGGAAGACCCCGCCCTTCATGATCGCCGACAGGGCCGCGCCCTGGTTCTGGAAGAGGCCAAGATCCTTCAACGGGTCACCATCGACCAGGATGATGTCGGCAAAGGCGCCTGCACGCAGCGTGCCAAGCTTGCCCTCCATCCGCAGCAGATGCGCGCCAACGGTCGTCGCGGAGCGAACGATCTCGATCGGGGAGAGCACCTCGCTGCGCAGCAGGAATTCACGGGACTGATCGACCTGGAGCTGGCCAAGCAGATCGCTGCCATAGGCGACTGGTACGCCGGCGCGCTTGCAGATTTCGAGCGAACGCAGGCCGCCGTCGATGACCAGATCATTCTTGGCCAGCATATCCCCGGTCATGCCGAACTCGGCCGCACGCTCCTTCATCGCGTAATAGGCGACAAGATTGGCGGTGAGCACCATATTGCTCTCGGCCATCAGCTTGGCGGAGGCCTCGTCGATCAGATTGCCGTGCTCGATGGCACGAACGCCACATTGCGCGGCGCGGGTGATGGCCTCGGGTGTATAGGCATGGGCGCAGACATAGCGGCCAAAAGCCTTGGCCTCTTCGACGGCCGCCTTCACTTCGTCGACACTGAACTGCATCGAATCCAGCGGATCATAGGGCGAGGCGACGCCGCCCGACATCATGATCTTGATGTGGTCGGCACCGAGCCGCATCTGCTCGCGCACTGACTTCTTCACCGCAGAAACGCCATCGGAGACGTTCATCGTATAGGCCATGGCGTTGCAGCAATGGCAGCGGGCGCCGAAATCCGTGCGCCGGCGCGGGTCGCTATGGCCACCGGTCGGGCCGATCGCCTGGCCGGCGATGAACAGGCGCGGCGCCGAGATGTCGCCCTTTTCGACGGCTTCCTTGATGCCCCAATCGGCCCCCCCCGTATCGCGCACCGAGGTGAAGCCACGATCGATCATGCCCTTCATCAGCCTGACGGAGCGTGCCGTCATCAGCGTCAACGGCATGCTCTCCATGGCGCGGATATAGACCTCCGAGAGGAAGACATGGACATGGCTGTCGATCAGGCCAGGCATCAGGGTACGCCCGCCGCAATCGATCACATCGGCCTTGGCCGTCTTGATCGGCTTGTCGGAGACCTCGCGGATCGTGTCGCCTTCGACCAGCAGTTCATAGCCGCGGCGCAATTCGCCATGGTCGGGTTCGAGCATGGCGAAATTCTTGAACAGCAGCTGCGCCATCGAGAAGGATCTCCCATGAAGAGGTGCCGGGGCGGCGCCGTCTTTCTCCGTGGCTGATATATTGCGAAGTTTCCGCAGCCTTGTCAGCCCACTTTCTCAACTGAATTTGGGCGCCGTCCACGGCCGCGGAAAGGCGGCCGGGCGAGAGGCTCAGCTCACTGCCGCGCTGTTCTGGGCCAGCGCCCGGCCGCGGATCGGCATGGAGAGATCGTCTGCAAGCGCGCGGTTGATGGCGGGCAGGCCGTCGAGCAGGCTCGGCACGAAGGCCTGAGAGGGCGGCATGCGCTTGGGCAGGGCATGGAGTGCGGCAGCCATGATCGCCGGATCGCGCGTGCCCTGACCATCCTGAAGCGGGTCGTGCAGCATGGTGGCGAGCTTGAGGTTGTCGGCGCGTTCGGCGCGGATGCTCTGCTCCCGCCGCGGCCGTACGCGCGGAACGATCAGCGCCGGCTTGTCGAAGGAAAGGATCTCGCAAAAGGTGTTGTAGCCGCCCATGGCGACGACGCAATGAGCGCGGTTCATCAGGAGTTCGAGGCGCGGCTCGAAGCCGAGGCTTTCGAGCTTCGGGATGCGGGCGATCCGCTCGGCGAAATCCTTGCGCTTCTCGCGGGACATGAACGGGCCGAACACGATCAGGGCCGGCAGCTCGATTGTCGGGTCGGACTCGTAGGCCGAAATTACCCAATCGGTCAGGCCCATGCCGTCACCGCCGCCGCCTGGGGTGACCAGGATGAAAGGTCCCTTGGTGATCTTCGGGTGGCGGGTTGGCGGCATCGGACTTGGCACTGCGCGCTTGAGATAGCCGGTATAGCGGATCTTGTCGGCGAAGAGATGCTGGTCCGGCAGGCCCTGGAGCGGCTGATAGACGCTTTCCAGCCCATAGACGAAGATGTCGTCATAGATCGAGCCCAGGGCATCAAGCGCGCCGCTGTGCCGCCACTCCTCGAGGACCTTGCCCGGCTCGTCGAGCACGTCGCGCAGGCCGAGCACGATGCGGGCACCGCGCCGGCGCAGAATCTCGAGCGATGACAGCAGCTCGCCGCGCAGGCCCACAGGCTCCTTGTCGACGATCACAACGTCCGGATCGAAGGACAGCACTGTCTGCCTGATCAGGTCGGCGCGCAGGCGCAACGTGTCGCCGAGATCGAGGTTGAGATGATGCGGGGCATAGCCGCCGTCATCCTGTTTTTCGACGCCGGGAACGCGGACATAGTCGACGCCGTCGCCGAACTGAAAGCTCGAGATCATCGACGATCCCGAGACGATGATCACTGATATATGAGAATAGCTGGCGACCAGCGAATTGGCGATCGCGCGGCAGCGGCGAATATGGCCGAGACCGAAGGTGTCGTGGCTGTAGATCAGCACCCTCGGGGCCTGAGGGCTGCGCGGCGCGCGGTCGGCGCCGCCGATGTCGATGACGTTATACGGCATAGACGGTCCGCCCTCCGCGAAACGGCCAAACGACCTCCAGCGAGGGCGAACGCACCTAGAACTGCTCGGATTCGGATATAGCGCCACAAGCGCGTCCATCCAAGTCCGGCTTCGCCAGGTGGCGGACGCTCACCCGGCGTCGCGATTTCACTCTAGGCAATGTTCAAGCCTGAAAACAACTGCCGAAGACAGACCAACTCCACTGCGGGATGACGGGCCATTGAGCCGAGCAAGGCGTCGAGAACAGCCCAGGCGCCGTCATCATGGTCGCGGTGATGCAGCAACAGGCCAAGCGGGCTTTCCCATAGTCCCGCCTCACGTCTTCGTGCGAGCTCCGTGACGATCTCCTCGGCAATGGCCGGGGCCGGGCGACCGATGCGCCCGTTATGCCAGTCGATGATGTCGATCTGGGTATTGACGACGGAAAACCCGCTCGGCGCAGCGAATCTGAAATTTCGGAAGCAGGACAGACCGCTGAAGCCGAGCTCCGGCAAGTTTGCTGCGATATTCCTGTCGATCCGATTCCACGGGGGGACGAAGACCGGCAGCAGTGCCGGGCCGAAGAGATCAGCAAGCCGGCGTCGCGCAGCCGCGATCTCCGCGACGATGACCTCCGCTGGCCGGTAGCAACCGAACTCGGATTTCTTCTCGCCCTGTGGAGCGTGATTGCGGTGCCAGGCGCCATGCTGGCAGGGCAGGAGGAGCGGGGCGCTCCGCAAGCGCTCGCTGAGAGCAGGTTGCGCCAGGAACGGGATGACCGCGAGAAGCACCGGCGCATCGAAATCTTCGGCAAGCGCCACCAGCCTGTCGAGCTGTGGGCTTGGCGCGACTGCGTCGTCATCGCGAAGCCAGAGCCGCAGGCGCCGCCCCGCGCTGCTCCAGCGGTCGAGCTCGACGAGAAGCGGAGCCCAGATCGGGTAGCTCATGGCCCTGTCGATCCCGCGCTCGCGGCTTGACGCGCAGCGCGGGCCGCCTGCGCCAATGCGAGACCGTGCGAGATGATCTCGCTCGTCCGGTCGAGCGTCCGTTCCCGAACGACGAAGTTTCGCGCGGCGCTACCCATGTCTTCGCGCAGGTCCGTATTCTCGACGAGCCGCGCCAGCGCCGCTGCCAAAGCCGCGATGTCGCCATCCTGCACCAGGAGCGCGGTCTCTTCGTGCCGGACAGTGGCCGCGACGCCGCCGCTGTCGAAGGCGACGACCGGCAGGCCCGCAGCCTGTGCCTCGAGATAGACCAGACCATAGGCTTCGCCGATGCCGGGCCACACGAATATGTCGTGCTCCGCCAGCGCCGCGCCGACCGCAGGACGATCCAGCGCGCCGCGCCATTCGATGCGCTCGCGCGGCAGGATCGCGAAGGCCGCTTCAACCTGATCGCGCACCGGCCCGTCGCCAATGATCGTGAGCGTCCAGGCACGATCGATCAAGTGGGTGAGGCTGGCGGCAAGCGCTTGATAGCTTTCGAGCTTAACCCCGGGACGCATCATGGCCACGGTGATCAGCCGCGCTGTTGCGGCATTGGGGCGGCGCTGGGGAGCGGTGGGCTCCAAGGCGATGAAGGGTGGCAGCTCGAGGAAGTGCGTGCGGTCCGTGCAGCGGGCCTCGACGCCACCACGATCGCGCTCGGTGAAGCAGAAATGCAGATCGGCGGCGCAGAAGCCGCGCCGGGCGAGTGCGACATGCCTAGCCCATTCCCCTTCGGAGCGCCGGCCGGAATCGCTCGCCTCGGCGACGACATAGGGAATATCGAGCAGTTTCGTGATCTCCGGCCCGAGCAGGTCGGGGGCCTTGTAATAGCTGTGATAGGTGAACCAGAGCTCCGGCTGGTTGCCATTGGTCTCCCAGGCCGCCAGCAAGGCATCGCGTCGGCCGGCCGCCTCGGCGAGGCGTTGATCCAGAAGCTGCTGCTCCGAGCTGCGCATATAGGAGCGCGCATCCGCGATGGGGGCGACGCCGTGACCGAGCAGCGTCATCGCCTGGACGAGTTGATGCGCCATGCGACGGTCACCGGAAATCCTGCCGTCCTCATACGCATTGAGCGGCGTGTGAAATGCAATCCGCACAGGATGTCAGGTCCGCGAGCAGGAGGTGGCGGCGCGCTCAGCGGTAGGGATCGGCCGCATCGCGCAAGCCGTCGCCAAGGAAGTTGAAGGCCAGGATGATCAGGATCACCGGAACGACCGGATAGAGCAACCAGGGATAGAGCGCCACCACGTTGACGTTCTGCGCCTCGTTCAGCATCACGCCCCAACTGGTGATCGGCGGCCTGAGCCCAAGCCCGAGGAAGCTGAGTGCCGTCTCGCCCAGGATCGTTTTCGGCACGGTGATGGTGGCCGAGGCGATGAGATGGCTCATGAAACCCGGCACGAGATGCAGGCCGATGATGCGGGCAGGCTTGGCGCCCATCAATTGGGCCGCAACGACGTAGTCTTCCTCGCGCAGCGAGAGCAGTTTCGAGCGGACCGCGCGGGCAAGACCGGTCCAGTCCATCAGGCCGAGGATCAGCGTGATGCCGAAATAGACCAGCAGTGGGCTCCAGGACGGCGGCATGATCGAGGCCAGCGCGAGCCAGAGCGGGATATGCGGCAGGGATTGCACGATTTCGATCACGCGCTGGATGAAGAGATCGATCTTGCCGCCGTAATAGCCGGCGATTCCGCCGATGATGACGCCCAGGATGAAGCTGACACCAACCCCGAGCAGGCCGATGCTGAGCGAGATCCGGCCGCCATAGATGATGCGCGAGAGCATGTCGCGCCCGAGCCGATCGGTGCCGAGGAGAAACAGCGTGCCATCCTTGGGGGGGCAGACGAGATGGAGGTTGCCCGGCATCAGGCGCCAGAAGTCGTAGTCATCGCCGCGACAGAAGAAGCGGATCGGCTGGGGCCTGCTGCGGTCGATATCGTATTCGCGCTTCAGGTTCTCCATGTTCAGGCGTTGCGTATAGGGATAGACGAAGGGGCCGATGAAGCGCCCTTCGTGGAAGAGATGCACTTCCTGCCGCGGGGCGCGGATGAAGTCGGTATTGCGGGTTGTGTAATGATAGGGCGCCAGGAACTCGGCGACTATCACCGCCAGATACATGAGCAGGATGAAGACGCCGGAGATCACCGCCAGCCGATGCTTGCGGAACTTCCACCACATCAACTGCCATTGTGACGCGAGATAGACGCGCTCCTGCTCAGGCGTCATGCGTTCGACGGCGTAGGGTTCGAACGGCGCGGTCGAGGCGGTGTGCGGCAGTGGCGCGCCGTCTGGCGGGAGAGCGGGCTTCACTTGGTTGCCGCTCCCTGGAGGCGGATGCGCGGATCAAGGATCGCGAGCGCGATGTCTGAGATCAGCACGCCGATCACGGTCAGGAACGAGAGGAACATCAGGAAGGAGCCGGCGAGGTACATGTCCTGCGCCTGCAGGGCGCGGATCAGCAGCGGACCGGTCGTCTGCAACGAGAGCACGATGGCGACGATCTCAGCGCCGGAGACGATCGACGGCAGAATGTCGCCGATATCGGAGATGAAGAAGTTCAGCGACATGCGCAGCGGGTATTTGCGCAGCGCCTTGCCGGGCGGCAGCCCCTTGGCGCGGGCCGTGACGTAGTACTGCTTCTGGAGTTCGTCGAGCAGGTTGGCGCGCACGGCGCGGATCATGCCGGCCGTGCCGCCGGCGCCGATGATGATGACGGGTATCCAGAGATGCTCCAGCACCGAGCGGAGCTTCGCCCAGCTCATCGGCTGGTTGAGATATTGTGGATCGACGAGCCCCCCGATCGAGGTGCCGAACCAGACATTGGCGAAATACATGAAGACCAGCGCCAGCAGGAAATGCGGCACGGCAAGCCCGATCAGCCCGAGGAATGTAAGGCCGTAATCGCCCCAGCTGTACTGATGCGTGGCGGAATAGATGCCGATCGGGAAGGCGACGACCCAGGTGAAGATGATGGTGACGAAGGAGACGATCATCGTCAGCAGCAATCGGTCCCCGACGATCTCCCGCACCGGGCGCTGATATTCGAAGGAATAGCCCATGTCGCCGCGCATGAGCCCGGTGACCCAGTGGAAATAGCGCTCGATCGGCGGCTTGTCGAAGCCATACTCCGTTTTCAGGAACTCGATGCGGCTGAGGTCGGCCTTCTCGCCCTGGGCCTGCATTTCGGCAGCAAGCGTCTCGAAATAGTCGCCCTCGGGCAGGTTGATGACGGAGAAGATCAACGCGCTGGTCACCAGCAGCGTCGGCACCATCAGCAGGATGCGCTTGAGGATGTATTTCAGCAGCATCGGTCAGCTCTTCACCTGAGCATCGTCGAACCAGAAGGTGTCGGGCATGTAGCGACCGAAAAAAGCACCCGGCTCGAAGCTGTACAGGCCCTTTTCGGGCACATTGCGCAGATTGCGCGAGACCACGACCGGCTGAAGCGTGCCGTTGACCACGCCGATGGTGAAAAGCTGCTCGGCATTGATCCTCAGCATCGTGCGCCAGATCGCTCTGCGCTCCTCATGGGTCACGCTGCTGCGCCAGGCCTGGTAGAGTCTGACCAGCTCCTGCGCCTCGGGGAGCTCAGGTTCTTCGCCTTCGCGGCCCCCGCTTTCCAGGAACTGGCCCCAGCGCGGCCAGTTGAACTGCATGGACGATGTCGGGGCGAGCGCATCGGGTTCCATCTCGGCCGCAACCAGCGCGTTGTCCATACCCGCCCAGGCCGACATCACGGTCTGGCCGGCCAGGATGCGGCGACGGAAGACGTCGCGCTGGGCCGAGCGGGGATAGATCTTGATCCCGACCTCATGCAGATCCTGTTTGATCAGGTCGAGGATGTCCGTCTCTTCGGTGCTCTCTCCGGCGGTTTCCACGGTAAATTCAAGGCGCCTGCCATCGGGCAGGAGCCGCACACCGTCGGCGTCGCGCCGGCTCAGCCCGATTTCGTCGAGCAGGCGGTTGGCAAGCGCCCGGTCAGCCTGCATCCACATACTGGCGTTGCTGGCGTCATAAAGCGGGCTTTCGGGCAGCGCGGTGTTGCCGCTTTCCTTGGCAAGGCCAAAGAAGATGACCTGGTTGATGTCCTTGCGATTGATCGCGACGGAGAGGGCCCGTCGGTAACGGACATCGCGATTGAGATCACGCCAGACGGGATCGATGGCATTCAGGTTCGGCATCAGCGCGAACCAGGACCCTTCGGCCCGTTTCCAGAGCCTGACCTCGAAATTCATCCGCTTCGAGGCGTCCTTCAGGAATGTGTAGTTGTCGAAGCGGAGATAACGCGCCTGCAGGTCACTTTCGCCGGCTGCGGTCTTCGCCGGGATCAGCGAATTCGTGCCGATCGTCATCGTCACTTCGTCGACATAGGGCAGCTGCCGCCCGGCCTGGTCGACGCGGTGGAAATAGGGGTTGCGCTGGAAGGTGAACTGCTCGGCCGGAAGCGGTGTCAGATTGCGCCAGGGATCGAGCGTCGGCAGATCGGGGTTCTCGGGCCTGTACATCCGCGAGAACCGCTCGTGCAGGGAGCCCCAGTCCTTGACGCGCGTGGCCTTGACGCGGGCGTAGAGCGTGACCTTGTCGGCATAGCGCTCGTGGAACTGCTTCAGATAGCCCGACGGCATGTAGATATAGGTCGGCTGGGCGCCGGCAAGCGAGGGCAGGAAGATCGGGTTCGGCTTGCTCCAGCTGTAGCGGACCTCGGTCTCGCTCAGCACTTCGAAGTCCGGCTTCTCGCCGCCCGCGAGCAGGGCCTGGGGCGGCCCGCCCGGGGAGAGCCGCCGGTTGTTGGCGAAATCTTCCCACCAATAGCGGAAATCCTCGGTGGTGAAGGGGCTGCCGTCGGACCAGCGATGCCCCTGCCGCAGCTTGAGCGTGAAGATGCGGCCGTCCTTGACGTCGACAGCCTCCAGGATATCCGGGGCGAGTTCAAGGTTGTCGTCATAAACGAGGAGCCGGGTATAGCCGTAGAGCGTCATCATCCGAATGTCGCGCTGGTCGCCCATCAGCATGCGCATCGTGCCGCCATGCCGCCCGGGGATGCGGTCCGGGCCGGACACCTCGATCACGCGAGGCTCTTCCGGCAGGCGAAGCGCGATCACGGGCAGGGTGCCCGCCGCCACCTTCTCGGCCCAGAAGGGGCTGTCGATGAAATCCATCGGGTTCGGTTCGCGAGCGAGTGCGCCACGGGGCAGGCCCTGCGCGGCGAGGGCGCCGGCCCCGAGCAGGAGAGCGGTGCGGCGTGTGGGATGCTGCCGGCGGGATGTCATCAGACCAACTCCCTGTGGTTTGCTTCCGGACGCGCCAGGACGTAGTGGCCTTCGCCTAGGGACAGGGGCTCGAGGCTCACCCCAGGCTCCGGTCTGAAGGCTGGCGCCCAATGGCTGTAATCGGAGGCGCCGCCGGGCGCGACGAGCTTGAAATCGAGCTTGCGGTCGAGATCGGCGAAGGGGACCGAGCGCAGCAGGGCCTTCGTATAGGGGTGAGCGGGCGAGGCAAAGAGCGCGTGCCGCGGTGCGAGTTCGACGATGTGGCCATTGGCCATGACCGCGATCCGGTCTGCCATGTAATTCACCACGGCAAGATTGTGCGAAATGAACAGGAAGGTGAGGCCGCGTTCGGCCTGCAGGTCCTTGAGCAGGTTGAGGATCTGCGCCTGTACCGAGACGTCGAGCGCCGATACCGGCTCGTCGCAAACGATCAGGTCCGGATCGAGCGCGAGCGCACGCGCGATGCCGATGCGCTGGCGCTGGCCGCCGGAGAAGGAATGCGGGTAGCGGCTGAGGAAGCGCGGATCGAGCCCGACGCTCTCCATCAGGCTGCGCACGCGGGCGGTCTGCTCGGCGCCGTCCCCGCGCTCATGAATCACCAGCGGCTCGCGCAGGATGTTCATGACTGTCATGCGGGGCGACAGAGACGAGACGGGGTCCTGGAAAATCATCTGGACCCGCTGGCGGAACCGCCGCAATTCCTCGCCCTGCAGGGAGAGGACGTCCGTCGGGCCGAAACCGTCATTGAAGGTGACCACGCCGGCATCGGGCGTGATCGCGCGCATGATGATCTTGCTGACGGTGGTCTTGCCGCAGCCACTCTCGCCGACAAGGCCGAGGCATTCGCCGCGCGCGATGTCGAAACCGACATCGTCGACGGCCAGGACCGTTGTCTGGGTGCCCTTGCTGAAGAAACCGCGCGAACCGGTGGTGTAGGTCTTGCGCAGGTGGCGCACGCTCAGCAAAGGCGGCGCATTGGCAGGTCGGGAGATCACCGGGGCGGCGCGCGGCGTGGCCGGAGACTGGGCGCGCGCCTCGCGCAATGCGACCAGCCGCTCGCCTTCCTGCATGTCGAAATGCGGCGAGGCTTTCAGCAGCGCCTTCAGATAAGGGTGTCGCGGGCGCCGGAAGATATCCTCGACAGGCCCGCTTTCCATGATCTCGCCGTGGTAGATCACCACGACCTCGTCGGCCATGTTGGCAACGACGCCGAGATCATGGGTGATGAGCAGGATCGCCATGCCCATCTCGGCCTGGAGATCTCGCATCAGGTCGAGCACTTGGGCCTGGATGGTGACGTCGAGGGCGGTGGTCGGCTCATCTGCGATCAGCAGCGCGGGCTGGCAGATCAGCGCCATGGCGAGCATGGCGCGCTGACGCAGGCCGCCCGAAAGCTCGAACGGGTAGTAGCCGTAGGCGCGCACCGGGTCCTTGAAGCCGACCCGCCGGAGCATCGTCTCGATCTGCCGACGTGCCGAAGCATCATCCGTCGGGCGATGCAACTGCAGGGCTTCCTCGATCTGGTTGCCGATGGTGTGCACCGGTGAAAGCGAGGACATCGGCTCCTGGAAGATCATGCCGATGCGGCCGCCGCGCAGCGCGCGAATCTCCTCGCCTTCAGCTGTCAGTCCGGCAATATCGACCACGATGCCCTGATCGAGCGGATCGCGAAACAAGATCTCACCGCCGGTAACGGCGCCGGCCCGGGGCAGGAGCCCCATGATCGCCTGCGAGATGACCGATTTGCCGGACCCGGATTCGCCGACGAGAGCCACCGTCTTGCCCGCGGGGACACGCAGACTGACCCCCTTCACGACATCCCGGGCGAACCCGTGCACCGTGAAGCCGATCCGCAAATCGCTGATCCGCAAGATATCCATGAGCCGCTAACGCCTGAACCCCGTATTCGCTCCCGGGTCACCGGGTTCCCGGCACTAGACGTGGAAAGTAGCGTCTTGCCAATCTCTGTCTTGCGCGCGCTCATTCTGGCGGACACTGCCCGTTCCGGATGACATCCGCGCAACGCGGTCCGCGTCGGAAATCGTCATAGCTTATGCTCCACGAGCCCTTGTTGGCGGCACGGTAAGGTCCGAACTTGAAATATTGCTTCTTTCCGAGGCCGGAACCGCGATGGCCGACCGGGCCCTTGATCGTGGCGACATGCAGTCCATTCGCCACGATCTCGATATGGCCGTTGCCCTGCGGGCCGGGGCTCGAGCGAAAGACGAAGTCGATCCAACCCGCTCGAACCGGCGGCAACCCGGCGTGATGGGTCACCTGGATCGCTGGTGCGCAGGCATTGAAATAGGCGGGATAGTCGGCCCGCGTGCTGCCGGTTTGGAGCGCAACGAGTGCGCGCGTCTGCCGGGCGACACGACGGTTCAAGGCCAGGGCCTCTCCGGGGAGGCAGCCATCCGGACGTTCCGCGCCGCCGATCGGGAAGACCTCGATCATGTCGGTCTCGACCGTGACGCCAAGCCGTCCGCGAAACAGCCTGAGCGCCAGAAAGGGCGAATAGTCCCCCTCGGCTCCGGGCGTGATCTGGCGCTTCCATTGCGCCATGACATAGCGGGCGTCGTCTTGCGGCACGGGATCATCGAGACGCATGGCGAAGCCGTACCAGACCGTTTGATCATAGCTTGCGAGGACCTCGGGCTTCTCCCAGACCTCGGCCCTTTCGCTGCAGTTGCGTGCACCCTTCGCGCAGAGCGGCTTGACCGACAGGGTGAGCGCGCCTCTGCCGTCGAGGACGCTCTTCTCCTGAAATGTAACCAGTCCGGCGCGCTGCTCGGCATTGTCCTTGTAGTAGAGCCCGCCTTCGGGCGCGAAGCGCCCGGCATCGAAGCCATCTTTGAGGAGCAGCGAAGATTCGTCCTGTGCTGCGGCATATGACGGAGTTGCCAGCGCAAGCAGGGCAAGCCCCACGATCCGTCCCAATCGCCGTCCCAATCGCCGTCCGACACGTCTCAGTCGCATCTCCGTCCCTCCGCGCATTGTGATCGAAACATGCGGCCGGAGGCCAAGCAAGCCGCGGGCATGCCGCATTGCGACATTGCGCAAGTGCCGTGACTGACACACATATGGCGCGAAACACAATGAGCGGCGCACCATCCGGTACGCCAGACAGGACGTCCCTTGGAGACGAACCTCTTTCGTTACATCTGGCAGAAGAGCCGTGGCGAACAGATCGTCGTCCTGCTGATCATCCTTGCCTCGATTCCATTCTACTGGGTCTCGTTCGATGTGCCGAAGCGCATCGTCAACGATGCGATCCAGGGCGGAGCCTTCAAGGACGGCAAGACCAGCGCGACCTTGATGGACATCACGCTGCATTGGCCGGACATGCTCGGCGGCGGCAGCCTCCACCTCTTCGACGGCTTCCAGGTCGGCCAACTCGGGCTGCTCTTCGGTCTGAGCCTCTATTTCCTTGTGCTGGTGCTGATCAACGGCGTCTTCAAGTACGTCATCAACGTGCGCAAGGGCATCCTCGGTGAGCGGATGCTGAGGCGCATGCGCTATGACCTGTTCAGCCAGCTCATGCGCTTCCAGCCGGAGGACATCAGGTCCGTCAAGCCGGCCGAAGTGGCGAGCATGATCAAGGACGAGGTCGAGCCGATCGGCGGCTTCGTCGGCGATGCCTTCATCCAGCCGGTCTTCCTGCTCAGCCAGGCGTTGACGGCGCTGGTTTTCATCATGGCGCAAAGCGTCTGGCTGGGCTCGATCGCACTGATCATCGTGATCGCCCAGGCGATCATCATTCCGATTCTGCGCCGGGAGCAGTTGCGGCTTGGCCGCGAACGGCAGATCGCCTCGCGCCTGCTCGCGGGGCGGATCGGCGAGATCGTCGATGCCGGCCCGACCATCCAGGGGCACGGTGTCACCAACTATGTGCAGTCGGACATTGCCGGGCGTCTCGGCAATCTCTTCGACATCCGCTACGCGCTCTACAAACGCAAATTCGCGGTCAAGTTCCTCAACAACCTGCTGGCGCAGATCACGCCATTCTTCTTCTACGCAGTCGGAGGGTATTTTGCCCTGCAGGGCCGGCTCGATATCGGCCAGCTCGTCGCCGTCATCGCGGCCTATCGCGACCTGCCGCCGCCGATCAAGGAACTGATCGACTGGGATCAGCAGCGCAACGACGTCACCATCAAGTACGAACAGGTCATCGGCCAATTCAATCCTGACGAGATAATGGTGCTCGACGAGAAGGAGGATTGTTCGAATCTGCCCGACAAGGGCGAGATCAGGCTCGACAGTGTCCAGATGCTCGATAATCGCGGCCAGCCGCTGCTGTCGCCCTTGTCGTTTCAGGTGCCTCGCCCCGGCGTCGTTGCGCTCGTCGGGCCAGCCGGGGGCGCGCGCGACGTTCTCGGCCGCATCCTCGGCCGGCAGGTCATGTCCTATTCGGGGCGGGTTCTGATCGACAAGACCAGCCTTGCGCGGCTTTCAGTCGAGAAAGCGAGCCACCTGATCGGCTATGCCGGGCAGGAGGTCGAGATCATCAACGGCACGCTGCGCGACAATATCCTGCTGCCTCTCAGGCGCCGGCGGCCGAGCCTGAAGCCAAAGGAGCCGATCACGCCCCAAGAGCACAGGCGACTGATCGAAGCGGTTCGCTCCGGCAATACGCCCTTCTCGTTTACGGCCGACTGGACCGACTATGAAGGGGTGGGGCTCGCCGACGCCGCTGAACTCGAAGCGCATATCCAGCGGATTCTGGAGGTCCTTGGCTGTGACGAGGACGTCTACGAGCTCGGATTGGACGGCAAAGTCGTCCTGCCGCTCGACCAGTCGATCATCGACAGGATCACCGAAGCCCGCAAGGTCGTGGCAGCGGAGCTGTCCAAGAGCAAGCTCGCCGGGCTGGTCGAGACATTCGACCCCCAACGCTACAATGCCAATGCGACCATTGCGGAGAACCTGATCTTCGGAGCGCGCAAGGGGCCGCGCTTCGCCAATGATACCCTGCTGGCCGAGCCCTATGCGCGCGCCCTGATGCAGGCCGAGGCGCTGACCGAGCCGCTCGTCGAAGTAGGTGCGCGCATCGTCTCGACCGTGGTCGAGATCTTCGAGGGTCTGCCGGCCGGTCATGCCTTGTTCGAACGCTATTCCTTTGGCACGAACTTCGATTTCGAGACGCTCAAGGGCCTGGCATCCGTTCTAGCCAAGCACGATATGCGCAGCCCTCTCGATCCGGAAACGGAGCGGAACCTGATGGCGCTCGCGCTCGGCTATATCGAGCCGAAGCATCGCCTCAACTTGCTCGATGATGCCCTGCGGCGGCGGATTCTGCGCGCGCGGGCAAGCTTCAAGGCCCATCTGCCGGCCGATGCTGCCAGTTCGGTCGATTTCTATGATCCGGAGCGTGTCATGGATGGCGCCAGCATCCGCGACAATCTTCTGTTCGGGCGCATCGGCTTCGGTATCAGCGATGCCGGCCGCAAGGTTGCCGATATCATGCGAACGGCGCTTTCTCGCGCAGGTCTGGACGGGTCGCTCTATCGTGTCGGACTCAACACCGATTGCGGGCTGCGCGGCCGCTATTTGCCGGCCCGGATCCGGCTCGCGATCCCACTTGCCCAAGCCTTGATCAAGGCGCCGCAAATCGCGGTCCTCGATCCAGGCGCACTGCTTGCCACGACGAACAAGGGTGCCGAAATCATCAGCCGCTTGCGCAAGCATTGTGCCGGCATGACACTGTTTCTACTTCTTGGTGATGGTAGTCTGGCCAGGGACATTTCGCCGAGGCTCGTGTTCAACGGATCCATCGGCGTGATTGAAGACGGCGACAGCGAGGGCGAGGATGAAACGGAACATCAGACCGTTTCACCTCCGTTGCGGGTCGCCGAGGGGGTAGAGGTGCGACAATGACGCTCGAGAGCGATATCACCTGCCTGCGGAGCATCCCGCTCTTTCGCAGCCTGCCGGCGCCGCGGCTCAAGCTTGTAGCCTTGATGGGTGAGCGCCTGCACTTTGAGCCGGGGACCGTCATCATCCGGGAAGGAGAGAGGCCGGAAGGCGTCTATTTCATCCTGGAGGGAGAGGTGGAGCTGCTGCACACGGAGGGGGAACGCCCCGCCAAGCGCTTCCAGTTCGAGACAGGAAGCATCTTCGGCGACGTGCCGATGCTGAGCGAGCAGGCCTATCTCGGCGAAGCTGTCGCAAAGACCGAGGTCTGCGCTCTGCGCCTGCCGAAGGATCTGTTCTTCGAGTTGCTCGGCACCGTTCCCGATTTCAGCGTCGCGCTGTCGCGTGATCTGGCCTCGCGCCTGTACCGACTGGCCAATTACGTCCTGCATAGCGAGAAGGTCCATTGAGGACACGGGAAAGCTCATGAGTCTGCCGCACATCGGCACGAAGCGTTCGCCTGGATACGATGCCGGCATGAGCCAGGTTTCATCCTGGAGCCGGGATATCCGCCTGGTGTCAGGGTTCATCCTGCTCGCCTTCGCGACGACCCATTTCCTCAACCACGCCGTGGGTATCGCCGGCGTTGCGGCGATGGAGCATGTGCAGGAATGGCGCTATGCGATCTGGCATTCCTGGCCGGGAACCGTCGTGCTCTACGGCGCACTGATCATTCACCCGCTCTTTGCCCTGGTGCGGGTTGCGCAGCGTCGGACCTTCCGCATGCCGGTGCGCGAAATCCTGCAGATCGTGCTGGGGCTCGCCATCCCCCTGCTGCTCGTCGATCACATCGTCAGCACCCGGATCATCGGGCACTATTTCCACATCGACGAGAGCTACCACGCCGTGCTGCGACGGCTCTGGCCGGGGCACGCCTTGGCGCAGTCGCTGCTCCTGCTCCTGGTCTGGACGCATGGCATGATCGGCCTGCATTTCATCCTGCGCAGCCGGGACAGCTATGTGCGGTGGCGCGATCCATTCCTTCTGGTTGCGATCCTGATTCCGCTTCTCGCCCTGATCGGCTTCTCGGTCGCCGCGCGCGAGGCCGCGCAAATGGCCTTGCCGCCAGAGGTCCGCAGCGAAGCCCGCTCGGCCATGTCCAACTGGCACGAGATGTGGGTGAAGACAGGCTTCTTCGGGCTCGTCGGCGTCTTCGCGATCTTCGTTGCCTTCCGTGAGTTCCGGGTGCGGACGACGCGCGCCATCACGGTGCGCTTCGTCGGCCATGGCGTGCGAAAGGTCGTGCCCGGGCCGACCGTGCTGGAGCTGTTCCGGCGCTTCAATATTCCGCATGCGGCGCTTTGCGGCGGCCGGGCGCGCTGTGCCACCTGCCGCGTGCTGGTCCTCGACGGTGCGGATGACCTTCCGGCGCCGGGACCGAACGAGGCGAAGCTGCTCCGGCGGATTTCGGCGCCGCCGCGTGTACGCCTCGCCTGCCAGATCCGACCGCGCGACGACCTTCAGGTGCAGTTGCTGCTCGCATCCAAACTGGGCTCGGCGGTACGGGCCGTCGAACTGGACAGTTCCATTGCCCGCCGCGGCCTGACCGTGATGGTGGCCGATTTACGCGCCTTCTCGGCGCTGTCGGAGCGGCAGCTGCCGCATGAGCTGATCGGATTGCTCAACCGCTTCTTCGACGAGATGGCCCAGGCGATCATCGCTCATGGTGGGCGCATCGATGCTCTCTATGGCGATGGCTTCATGGCGGTGTTCGGCCTGGAAGCCACCCCGGCCAAGGCGGGGCTGGCTTCGATCGCTGCTGCTGGCGATATCGTGCGGGCGGTCGAAGCCTTGAATCGTGAGTTCAGCGCGGCCCTGCCGCTGCCGCTGCGGATCGGGATCGGCATCCACACCGGCCAGGCGGTCATCGGCGCGGTCGAGAATGACAGCCTCGGCCGGCATGAGATCACGGTCGGCGAGACGGTGGCGATCGCGAGCCAGTTCGAGGCTGCGACACGGCGTGTTCTCGCCGACATCGTCGTCTCGGAGACGACCGTTGCGGTGACCGGCCGGAGCTTTGCCGAAGCCATTCCGCTGAAGGTCATGATCAAGGGACGCGACGCGCCCATGGCGGCCTATGGTTTCGCCAGGACGCCGCGCATCGATGCTGCGGATGAGGCTGACGCTGCGGATAACGGCACGGTGGCCGCGCAAGGCGCGACGCACGATGCTGGCGAAGGGGGGCAGAGGGCTCCCGCCGAGGCACCTGTTCCCGAGAAGGCGGCAGGGCGGCGCACCAAGCGGCGTGCCGATCCGAAGCCTGAAAATCAGGACGTCTGAACGTCAGCGCGGGCCGTAGACCAGAAAGCGGCGGCGATCGTATCCGGCGCTGCGCAATGCCGGATCGTCGATGGTCATGGCCAGATCGATGAGCGGCGGAGCCGGCCGCGTCGCCGTGATCGCGCCGATCTGGCCGCAGGCGCGTTGCAGATCGAGCGCGTAGTCGATCACAAGGGTCTCGGCTGCTTCTGCGAGGGCGAGCAGTTCGGGGGCGGTTGCCGCCGCTCCCCCGAAGGGCTTGAGCGACAGGCCGAGCAGTACCAGCGCATAGGGCTTCGGCGGGGCCACCGCGATGGCCTGAAGCTTGGCAGCCCGATGCAGGACCGTGCAGGGCTTTCCGTTCAGCCTGGCTGCTTCGAAAGCCGGGATTTTCGGGTCGATCACCGTCACCGCTTGCGGGGAATGGGTGAGGAAGCCCGTGATCGGCAGACCGGCGCCGCCGATCTCCACGATGTGCGGGCAGTGCCGCACCGCATGTGCAGCGAGCACTTGTCTCAAGCAGGCGCCGGGGCCCGCGAGATGGGGCAGCAAGGTCCCCGAAGGGGCCATTGCGCCGTCATTCTCGTGACTGGCCTTTATATCCGGGCTTGCATATGGTCCGGCCGAATTCATCCCACCCCTTCGCGATACGGCATGACCAGCGACACGCCTTCGGACGCCTTCTACGACATTCTGCGCGGTGTCGCAGCCCTGACCGGAAACAGGGTCGTGGCCGATTTGGCGCGACTGATCGGCCAGGGGATGCCGCCGGAGCTCTGGATCGCCTTCAACCACAAGCAGATCGCGTCCAAACGCTGGCTGGTCGATGCGCTGGCCGAGGCTTTGCCGCGGCCCAAGGGGCCGGTCTGGGTGCTCGGGGCCTGGTATGGCGTGCTCGGCGCCCTGCTGCTGGACGACCCGCGGCTCGGCGTGGACAAGGTGGTCAGCCTCGACCGCGATCCCGCTTGCGCGGAGATCGCCGAACGCCTGAACCGCCGCCATGTCGCGGACGGACGCTTCAGCGCTGTCACCGCCGACATGATGCAGCTTGAATTCACGAGGGAGCCGGTGCGACCCGGCCTGGTGATCAACACGAGCTGCGAGCATCTTGCCGATGTCCCCGGCTGGGTCGCGTCGTTGCCGCCTGATCTGCCGGTGCTGTTGCAGTCGAACGATTACTATCGCGAGCTGGACCACAAGAGCTGCGTCGCCACTCTTGAGGCGTTCAAGGAGCAGGTTGGACTGTCCGAGATCCATTTTTCCGGAGCGCTGCCGAGCAAGAACTATACGCGCTTCATGCTGATCGGCCGGCGATGAGCGAGCCGAAGCAGCCGCGGATCGCGATTGCGATGAAGGGATATCCGCGCCTGTCGGAGACTTTTATCGCGCAGGAACTGCTGGGCCTGCAGCAGCGGGGACTGCCTTTTTCGATCTGGTCGCTGCGTCAGCCGACGGATGGCGCGCGCCATCTCATGCACAAGCAGATCACGGCGCCCGTGACCTATCTGCCGGAATATCTGCATGACGAGCCGGGGCGCGTGCTGCATGGCATCGGGCGGGCTCTGCTCCGGCCGGGATTCCTTCGGCTCCTGCCTGTGTTCCTGCGCGACCTTGTGCGGGATCCGACGCGGAACAGAGTGCGCCGCTTCGGTCAGGCCTGCGTAATGGCGCGGGAGCTTCCAGGCAGCATCGACCATCTGCATGTCCATTATCTGCACACGCCGGCCTCGGTGATCCGCTACACGGCGCTGCTGCGCGGCTTGAGCTGGTCGTTTTCGGCCCATGCCAAGGACATCTGGACGACATCGGACTGGGAGAAGCGCGAAAAGATCGGCGATGCGGCCTGGGGCGTCACCTGTACGCGTGATGGACATGCGGAGCTGACGCGGCTTGCGGATCGAGCCGACAAGGTCGCGCTGCTCTATCACGGGCTCGATCTGGCGCGGTTTCCCGCGCCTCCGGTTGCGCGGACCATGCGCGATGGCCGCGACCCCGCCGATCCGGTGCGCTTCATCACCATAGGCCGGGCAGTGGAGAAGAAGGGTTTCGACGATCTGCTGGCAGCTCTGGCGGCGCTGCCGGCAGGGTTGCACTGGCGGCTGAGCCATATCGGCGGCGGCGAAAAGCTCGCTGTGCTGAAGGCGCTGTCCGCAGAGCTCGGGCTGGCGGAGCGGGTCACCTGGGCGGGGCCGAAGGCGCAGCGGGATGTGATCGCGGCCTTGCGCGAGGCGGATCTCTTCGTATTGCCCTCGAAGCAGGCGGGCGATGGCGATCGCGATGGTCTGCCCAATGTCGTGATGGAAGCCGCCAGCCAGGCCCTGCCGATCGTCGCGACCGATTTCGCAGGCATTCCCGAGTTCGTGCGCGAAGGCGTCGAAGGTGTGCTCGTGGCGCCGGGCGATCGGGAGGCACTGGCACGGCAGTTGGCCGATCTGGCGTCATCTCCGACGCGGCGCGTCGCCCTTGGGCAGGGCGCCTTCCAGAGGCTGGCGCGGGAGTTTTCGGCTGCGGCGGGACTCGATCGGGTCCAGGCGATGCTGCTGGAAGCGGCGAACCGGCGGCGATCATGACGCGCCGCGCCCTGATTGCAGTCACCCACCTGCTCGGCAGCGGCCATCTTGTCAGGGCTACTCATCTTGCGCGTGCCCTGGGGGCAGCGGGTTTCGATACCATGCTCGTCAGCGGGGGAACTGCGCCGCGATCCGTCCCGGAAGGTCCGTTCACCTTCGCCCAGTTGCCCCCGGTCAAGGTCGAGGGCGTCGACTTTCGCAACCTGCTCGATCCGGAGGGAAGCCCGGTTTCGCAGGAGTATCGTGCCTTGCGCCGGGAGATGCTCTCCGATCTCACGGCGCAGCACCGGCCCGATGTGGTCATAACCGAGCATTTTCCGTTCGGGCGCCGACAATTGGCCGATGAATTTCTTGACATGATCGGCGCGGCGATGGCGGCCAGTCCGAAGACTCTGGTATTGTCGTCGGTGCGCGATGTCCTGGTGACGCCGCGAGCCGATCGCATCCGCGAGACTGAAGAGCGCATCGCCGGACATTTCGACGCGGTCCTCGTCCATGGCGATGCAGCCTTCCTGCCGCTGGAGAGGTCCTGGCCCGTTGCGCCAGAGCTGGCGCAAAAGCTGCGCTACACCGGTTACCTGACCGGGGCCGAGGAGCGCGCCGCTCCATTGGAACCTGGCGAGATCGTGGTGTCCGCAGGAGGTTCGGCCGTTGGCTTGCCGTTGTTCGAGCTTGCCATCGCGACCGCGATCCTGATGGGCAACCGCAGGCGCTGGCGCATCCTTGGCGGGCTGGGGATCGGCGCAGCAGAGTTTGCCGACCTGCAGCGCAGGGCTCCGGCGCATGTCCGGGTCGAGCGTGCGAGACCGGATTTCCCCGCACTGCTCGCGGGCTGTGCGCTTTCGATCAGCCAGGCCGGCTACAACACGGTGCTCGATCTGGTGCGCGCCGGACGGCCGGCGATCGTGGTGCCATTCGATGCCGGCAACGAGACCGAACAGGCGATCCGCGCCGAGGCGATGGAGCGTGCAGGCCTCGCACGTTGTCTGCGCCTGTCCGGACCTGATTCGCTGACGCCTGAGGGGTTGGCCGAAGCGGTGACGGAGATGCTGGAAGCAGGTCCGATCCCTCCGCTCACGATCGACAGGGCAGGTGCCGAAGCCTCCGTCGCCGTCATTGCGAAGCTGCTGGCCGAGCGCGGCTGAACTCTCGGCATATCTTGAAGCCTCGGCATGTCTTGAACTCTCGGCATGTCTTGAACGCCCGGCATGTCTCTTGCGACATGCCTCCTGCGTATTGCCGTTGCGGCGGTTTGCGAATTGCCGCTCCGACGCTTTCGCACTAATTAGGTTTTGGTACGCCTCCCCTTTCGGTCGGCAGTGGGACAACCGGTGGTTCGCCCGGCACTGTTCTGCGCCCGGAGACAAGACAATGACGACGACGACTGCCCAGGGCCTTCCCGATATGAAGCTGTCGGTGCGCCAGACTTTTGGGATCGATTCCGATCTCGAAGTGCCGGCCTACTCGCAGGCCGACGCCCATGTGCCCGATCTCGACGTCGACTACCGATTTGACCGTGACACCACGATCGCGATTCTCGCGGGCTTTGCGCATAATCGGCGCGTGATGATCTCGGGCTATCACGGCACCGGCAAATCGACCCATATCGAACAGGTCGCGGCCCGCCTGAACTGGCCCTGCGTGCGCGTCAACCTCGACAGCCACGTCTCGCGCCTCGATCTCGTCGGCAAGGACGCGATCGTGCTGAAGGAAGGCAAGCAGATCACCGAGTTCCAGGACGGCATCCTGCCCTGGGCGCTGCAGAACAACATCGCGCTCGTCTTCGACGAGTATGATGCCGGTCGCCCGGACGTGATGTTCGTGATCCAGCGCGTGCTCGAGCAGTCCGGCAAGCTGACGCTGCTCGATCAGAAGCGCGTCATCCGTCCTCACCCTGCCTTCCGCATGTTCGCAACGGCGAACACGGTCGGCCTCGGCGATACGTCGGGCCTCTATCACGGCACCCAGCAGATCAACCAGGGCCAGATGGACCGCTGGTCGATCGTGACCACGCTGAATTACCTGCCGCACGACAACGAAGTTGCGATCGTGCTCGCCAAGTCGAAGCATTATCAGGCCTCGCCCGAGGGCAAGGACATCGTCAACAAGATGGTCCGCGTCGCCGACCTGACCCGCAACGCCTTCATGAACGGCGATCTCTCGACCGTGATGAGCCCGCGCACGGTCATCACCTGGGCCGAGAATGCCGCGATCTTCGGCGATATCGGCTTCGCATTCCGGGTGACGTTCCTGAACAAGTGCGACGAGATGGAGCGCACTCTGGTGGCGGAGTTCTTCCAGCGTTCCTTCGGCAAGGAATTGCCGGAGAGCGCGGTCAACGTCGTTCTGAGCTGAGGGGAACGGGTCATGGCGAGCGCGCGCTATCAGGGGAGTTGCCATTGCGGGCGGGTCGGATTCACGGTCGAGGCCAGTCTCGACCGGACGATCACCTGCAACTGCTCCTACTGCCAGCGTCGCGGCTCGATCCTGACCTTTTCACCGGCGATGGCCTTCACCCTTGAAAAGGGGGAGGATGCGCTGACCGAATACCGTTTCCACACGCAGAAGATCCAGCACCTGTTCTGCGAGACCTGCGGCATCGAATCCTTCGCTCGCGGCTCGATGCCGGACGGCACGCCGATGGTCGCGGTGAATGTCCGCTGCCTCGAGGGTGTCGAGCCCGCCGAACTCGATTCGACGATGTTCGACGGGCGCTCGCGCTGACGGAGCGGACATGGACGAGATCGCCGCCGAGAACCTGCAGGGCAAGACCGGAGCCGCCGGGCCGACGACGTGCTCGGGCACGGTCCACCGCGAGACGGATGTCGCCGGGACGCGGGAGGCTGTTATCGCCGGCCTGAGCGCCCATAACGAAGCGCTGGTCGGTCCACGCAATGCGCGGCCGCTCGCGCTCAGCCTGCGCGATGAGGGCGGCCGCATCGTTGGCGGCCTTATCGGCGAGCTGAAATGGCAGTGGCTCTATGTCGATTTGTTCTGGATCGACGAGATGCATCGCGGCGCAGGCCATGGCGAGGCGCTGCTCAGGATGGCGGAACAAGAGGCGCGCGACGCTGGAGCGCGCGGCATCTATCTCGTGACGCTGAGTATCCAAGCGCCGGGCTTTTATCCGCGCATGGGCTATCGCGAATGCGGCCGGATGGAGGATTATCCGGTTGCCGGCGAGCGGCTGCATCATTTCACGAAGGCGCTATGAGCATCTCCAATCGTAAGCCGGGTCAGCCCAAGGAAGCACCAGCCGAGCCGCTGAAACGCGCCATTTCCGGCGCGATGAAGGCGATCGCGCGCAAGCCCGAGATGGAAATCGTCTTCGCGGCGGACAAGCCGTCGCTCGTTGGCGAGCGCGCCCGCCTGCCCGAGCCGCCGCGCAAGCTGACGGTCCAGGATGTCGCGATCCTGCGCGGCCACGCGGATTCGATGGCGCTCAGGCTCGCCTGCCATGACGCCTCGATCCATCGTCGCGCTGCGCCGGAAGGCGATGCGGCGCGTGCTGTCTTCGACGCTGTCGAGCAGGCCCGCGTCGAATGCGTCGGCTCGCGCCGGATGAGTGGCATGGCCGGCAACATCACCGCCATGCTGGAAGACCGCTATCATCGCGGTGGCCGCTACGAGGAGATCTCCGATCGGGCCGACGCCCCGCTGGAAGACGCGGTCGCATTGATGGTGCGTGAGCGCCTGACGGGGCTGAAGCCGCCGCAGGCCGCGACCAAGATCGTCGATCTCTGGCGCGACGTGATCGAGGCGAAGGCCGGCGCCGATCTCGACCGGCTGTCTCAGTCGGTCGAGGATCAGCGCGCCTTTTCGCGGACGGTGCGCGATATGCTGGCTTCGCTCGACATGGCCGAGCAGAGTTCGCAGGGCCAGGACGAGGAAGAGGACGAGGACAACCAGGACCAGTCCTCCGAGGACCAGCAGCAGCAGGATGGCGAGGCCGAGCAGGAAAGCGGTGGCGAGCGCTCGGAGGTCGAGGTCAGCGAGGACGCGACCGACGAGCTGCAGGAAGGGGCGTCGGAGGCAACCGATGCTCCGGCCGGCGACTGGGACGAGGAGGACGATTCCTCTGAATCCGAGGAGGCGGGCGAGGCGCCGCGTCCACGCGAGGGCCGCCAGAACGACCGGCCCCAAACGGACTACAAGCCCTACACCGTCAAGTTCGACGAGACGGTCACGGCTGAGGAGCTCTGCGACGCCGAGGAGTTGACCCGGCTGCGGGCCTATCTCGACAAGCAGCTCGCCCATCTCCAGGGCGTCGTGGCACGGCTTGCCAACCGGTTGCAGCGTCGCCTGATGGCGCAGCAGAACCGGTCCTGGCAGTTCGATCTCGAAGAGGGCTCGCTCGATCCCTCGCGCCTGCCGCGGATCATCATCGACCCGTTCCAGCCGCTCTCTTTCCGGCAGGAATCGGATACGAATTTCCGCGATACGGTCGTGACGTTGCTGATCGACAATTCCGGCTCGATGCGCGGCCGGCCGATCACTGTTGCGGCGACCTGCGCGGACATCCTGGCGCGGACGCTGGAGCGCTGCGGCGTCAAGGTCGAACTGCTTGGCTTCACCACGCGTGCCTGGAAGGGCGGGCTGTCTCGCGAGGCCTGGCTGCAGTCCGGCAAGCCGGCCAATCCAGGACGCCTCAACGATCTCAGGCACATCATCTACAAGGCGGCGGATGCTCCCTGGCGTCGGGCCCGCAAGAACCTCGGCCTGATGATGCGCGAGGGTCTGCTCAAGGAGAATATCGACGGCGAGGCGCTGGATTGGGCGCATAAGCGGCTGCTCGCGCGGCCTGAGCAGCGCAAGATTCTCATGGTGATCTCGGATGGGGCGCCGGTCGACGATTCGACGCTGTCGGTGAATGCCGGCAATTACCTCGAGCGGCATCTGCGCCATATCATCGCCGAGATCGAGACGCGTTCGCCGGTCGAACTGATCGCCATCGGCATCGGCCATGACGTGACGCGCTACTATCGCCGCGCCGTTACCATCGTCGATGCGGAGGAGCTCGGCGGGGTGATGACGGAGAAACTGGCCGAGCTCTTCGAGGAGGATGGTCCGGTCGCCGGCAAGGCCCCGGTTTCTCGTCGCATGCAATGAGGCTGACCAGACGCGGCGTCCTCGCGGGACTGGGCGCCGCCAGCCTTGGCTTGCCCGCAGCGCAGGCTCAGAGCCTCGAGCCGGGCCGCATATCGCTCACGATCAGCGCGCACCGCTTCGATGCCTTCGAGCCGCGCGATCCCGGCAAGACTCGCTTTGGCGAACTCAGCTTCCGGGGCGGACTGGTGTTGCGCGGCGACCATCCGCGCTTTGGCGGGTTCTCCGGCCTCTGGCGATCGCGCAGCGGCGGCGATCTGGTTGCGATCACTGATAACAGCTTCTGGCTGACGGCGAAGACGGTCTCAGAGCGGGGGCGGATTGTTCGCTTCGAGCAGGCCGAACTCGCACCGTTTCTCGGCTCCTCCGGGCGGCCGCTGCACCGTTCGCGCTATTACGATACGGAGAGCCTGACGATCGCCGATGGCGTCGCCTATATCGGCGTCGAGCGGACGCATGACGTCCTGCGTTTCGACTGGGCGCGATACGGCGTCGAGGCGCGAGCGCGCATCATCCCGGTACCGCGCGAGGTGAAGCGCCTGCCGAGCAATCGCGGGCTGGAGGCGATGGGTGTCGTTCCCGCCGGGCAGCCCCTTGCGGGCGCACTCGCTGCGATTGCCGAGCGTTCAGGCGGGGAAGACGGACCGACGCTTGGAGCGATCATCGGCGGGCCGCAGCCCGGCCTGTTTCAGGTGCGGCGCCATGGCAGCTTCGATGTTACCGATCTGGCCTTCCTGCCAGGCGGCGACATCCTGCTGCTGGAGCGCTGGTACAAGCCTCTGCGTGGTGTCGGCATGCGGATTCGCCGCGTTCCCGGCGCGAGCCTCCGACCGGGTGCGATGCTCGATGGCCCCTCTTTGATCGAGGCCGATCTCGGCCAGGAAATCGACAATATGGAAGGGCTCTGCGTCCATCAGGATCAAGGAGAAACGGTCCTTACCCTGATCTCGGACGACAATTTTTCCTTCCTGCAGCGGACAGTGCTGCTGGAATTCGCGTTGAAATAAAGGGATTGCGAGAGGCCATGCTCGCCCTTGCTGCGAGTCCAGGGTTTGAAGCACGGCGCCGGGCCGGCCATGGCGGGAGACGCGCTATCCAAACGAAAAAAGCGGCCTTTCGGCCGCTTCATTCATTCCGCGAAGGAAACGCGCGCTCAGTTGGCAGCGAGCTTCTTCTCGATGTCACGCTTCAGCGTGAGCGCGCCGGTCGAGAGGTCACCAGCCGGCGCCTTGGCCAGGAAGGCGTCAAGACCGCCACGGTGATCGACCGTACGCAGGGCGTTCGCCGAGACCCGCAGGCGCACGGAGCGGCCAAGCGCGTCCGAACGGAGCGTGACATTGACGAGGTTCGGCCGGAAGACGGTCTTCGTCTTGCGGTTCGAGTGGCTGACGAGGTGCCCGGTGAGGGTGGCTTTCCCGGTCAGTTCGCAACGGCGAGCCATGATATCATTCCCTTGGAACCGGTTGTCTCAAACAAAAATGCCGACACGCGACGTGCCGGCCCGCGAGCACCGGAAGTCAAATTGAAGTCGCGGGTCTATAGCCAAGCCCGGCTGCGGCGTCAAGGACCGCGACAGATTCCATGGCATGATCGGGAGCATGATCGGGGCCGCTGCGGCGTGGCGGCATTGCCACTCGCCAAATTCGGCAAAAGGGGTCACGATTCGGACCGATTCGCAGTGCATGCCGGTGCGAAGCATGCCCGTCCGGAGGAGTTGGATGAAGCCCGCCATCGCGTCGTCCCTGGCCGGACTTGGTCTCGCTGCGCTGGCCCTGGCCTCCGGCTTCGGAGGGTCGTCAGCGGCGGCGGCCTCGTTGGAGGCCAAATATGATGTCTCCCTGCTCGGCCTGTCGCTCGGCACCGCCCATCTCAGGGGCGGCATCGACAGCAGCAGCTACAAGCTCGATATCGTGGCCAAGATGACGGGGCTCGTCGGCAGTTTCACGGGCGGGCGCGGTTCGGGTGCGGCAACCGGCAACCTCCATGGCGGGCGCCTGTCGCCTGCAACCTTCGCGGTTTCCTCGGCGAACTCCAGCGAGAGCCGCACCGTGCGCATGGCCCTCGACGGCGGCACGGTGCAGGCCGTGGATATTGCGCCGCCGATCGACGACAAGCCCGATCGCGTGCCGCTCAACGAGAGCCACAAGCGCAATGTGGTCGATCCGATCAGTGCCTTCCTGATGCCGGTGGAGGGCAAGGGCGGCAACGGTGCCGCCTGCAACCGGACGCTGCCGATCTTCGACGGCGCTGCGCGCTACGACATCAAGCTGAGCTATTCCGGTTCGCGCCAGGTGAAGCTCGAGGGCTATAGCGGCCCGGTCACGATCTGCCAGGCGCGCTATGTGCCGATCGCGGGTCACCGGGCCCTGCGGCCCAGCACCAAGTTCATGACCGAGAATCGCGAGATCAACACCTGGCTCGCTCCTGTCAACGGCACCAATGTGATGGTGCCGATCCGAATCTCGGTGAAGACCATGATCGGCACGGCGGTGATCGAGGCGTCGAGCTTCAGGGTCGATCCGACGACCACCACGGCTGCCCGGCAGAACTGAGCCGTTCCGTCGCGCATGCGACGGGCAAGCTAAAGCATCGGCCCGAAAAGCGGATTGCGGTCTTCGGAAAAGCGATGCGAACACAAAAAGCTTAGATCATCCGTTCCCGCTGCTCCCGCTGTGGCGGTGGTTCACGCCGATCCACGTCGTTCCGCGAGCTGAAATCACGCGGTGACCCCTCGTTTCGCCGTGACCGCTACATAAATAACGCGGAGAACTACCGGCGCCCGGCCGTTTTCGCTTGTCATGAAAGAGAGTGGATCAAGCCCGTGTCACGATTCCAGATATGGTGGTGCGTGCGGCCGTCCCAGCGATATCTTGCCGTGAACGAATCCTGATTCTGCCGGAGTCAGCGATTCGGGCTTGCTTCGTTCAGGGCTCGTTCTGCAACTTAATTTCGGCGCTCCAGCTTGTGCCAGGGTAGGACGCTTTCCTCAGCCTGCTGCCGGCAAGGGCCAAAAAGATACGATCGGTCGCGTCTTGATTTCAGCACGCTCTCTTCCGCCCTCGGTTCGTGCGCAGGGCGTCACAGCGGTTCTCGGACCCACCAATACCGGCAAGACGCATCTGGCGATCGAGCGGATGGTGGCGCACCCGACCGGAATGATCGGCCTGCCGCTGCGCCTGCTGGCGCGCGAGGTCTATGGCCGCGTGGTTGAGAAGGTCGGCCCCGAGGCAGTGGCGCTGGTCACTGGCGAGGAAAAGATCAAGCCGGAGCGGCCCCGCTTCTGGGTCTGCACCGTGGAGGCTATGCCGCGCGATCTCGCGGTCGATTTCGTCGCGATTGACGAGATCCAGCTCGCCGCCGATCTCGACCGCGGTCATGTCTTTACCGACCGCCTGCTGAACCGGCGCGGCCGGGCCGAGACGATGCTGATCGGCGCGGGCACCATGAAGCCGCTGATCGAGCAGCTCATTCCCGGCGTGAACGTCGTCACGCGTCCGCGCCTGTCGCAGCTCACATTTGCCGGCGACAAGAAGATCACCCGCCTGCCACGACGCAGCGCGATCGTCGCCTTCTCGGTCGAGGAGGTTTATGCGATAGCCGAGTTGATCCGTCGGCAGAAGGGCGGGGCCGCCGTCGTACTCGGGGCACTCTCGCCGCGCACGCGCAATGCCCAGGTTGATATCTACCAGTCGGGCGACGTCGATTATCTCGTCGCGACCGATGCGATCGGCATGGGTCTCAATCTCGATGTCGATCACATCGCCTTCGCGTCGGACCGGAAATTCGACGGCCATCATTTCCGCAAGCTGAACCCCGCGGAGTTCGGCCAGGTCGCCGGGCGCGCCGGCCGCCATCTGCGCGACGGCACCTTTGGCACGAGCGGACGTTGCCCGCCCTTTGACGCCGAACTGGTCGAGGCGATCGAGAATCACCGTTTCGAATCGGTGCGGCAGTTGCAATGGCGCAACTCCGATCTCGACCTGCGCTCGGTCGACGGGCTGATTGCCAGCCTGAACGTCCAGCCAACGGAGCCGGGGCTGACCCGTGCGCTGATCGCAGAGGACATGACCACGCTGGAGGTTCTGGCCCGCGATGCCGATGTCAGGCCGTTGGCGCAGGGCCGTGCAGCGGTCGAGCGCCTCTGGGAGGTGTGCGGCCTGCCGGATTATCGCAAGATCGCGCCGATGCAGCATGCTGATCTGGCCACCACGCTGTACCTCCGACTGATGCGTCACGGACGGCTCGATCCGGACTGGTATCGCGCCCAACTCGATGCGCTCGACCGGACCGATGGCGAGATCGACACGCTCTCCGCCCGCATTGCGCAGGTCCGGACTTGGACCTATGTCGCAAACCGTCCGGACTGGTTACCTGATCCAGAGCATTGGCAGGGGGTGGCGCGTCTTGTAGAGGACAAACTGTCGGACGCTTTGCACGAGCGGCTAGCCAGCCGTTTCGTCGATCGGCGCACGAGCGTGCTGATGCGTCGTTTGCGGGAGAATGCAATGTTGGAGGCTGAGGTCACCACGACGGGCGACGTGCTCGTCGAGGGACAGCATGTCGGGATGCTTCAGGGATTTCGCTTCACGGCGGATCCCAAGGCCGGCGGGCCCGAGGCGAAGGCCTTGAACATGGCCGCGATGAAGGCGCTTGCCAGCGAGATCGAGGCGCGCGCCGCGCGTGTCGTGCTCGCGGCTGATGATGCCTTCGTGCTTTCGCATGACGGGCTGGTGCGCTGGATCGGTGAACCAGTCGCGCGGCTTGTCGCCGGCGACAAGGTTCTGGAGCCGCGCCTACGTTTGCTGGTCGAGGAGCACCTGACCGGGCCGGCGCGCGAGCAGGTCGATACGCGCCTCACTCTCTGGTTGAAAAACCACATCACCCGCCTGCTTGGTGCGCTGCAACTGCTCGAGAATGCCGAGAATGTCACCGGTATCGCGCGCGGCATCGCCTATCAGGCCGGGGAGTCGCTCGGTGTGCTGGAGCGCGCCAAGGTCGGCGAGGAGATGAAGACGCTGGATCAGGAGGGCCGCGCGGCACTTCGTCAGCTCGGCATCCGCTTCGGAGCCTTTCATCTTTACGTCCCCGCCCTGCTCAAACCGGCGCCGCGTGCGCTGGCAGCCCAGCTCTGGGCGCTGAAGCATGGTGGGCCCGATACGTCCGGCCTCGACGATATCGCCCATCTCGCGGCCTCCGGCCGGACATCCTTTGCCGTCGACAAGGCGGTTCCGAAGGGCCTTTACCGAGCCGCCGGCTATCGCGTCTGCGGCGAGCGCGCCGTGCGCGTCGATATCCTCGAGCGGCTTGCTGACCTGATCCGGCCAGCCATCGCCTATCGCCCGGGCCTGACCCAGGGCCAGCCGCCCGCCGGCGCGGCCGATCAGGACGGTTTTGTCGTCACCGGTGCCATGACCTCCCTGGTCGGTTGCGCGGGCGAGGATTTCGCCTCGATCCTGCGCTCGCTCGGCTATGTCTCGGCCAAGCGTCCGGGACCCGCGATCACCGTGCCGCTGGCGCAGCCGCCGGTCGCGGTGACAGCTCCGGCCGCCGAGGCGCCGGCGGCGGAAACAATGGACGTTCCGGCTGGACACGAGGCTGGGCCGGCGATCGTGGCCGATGAAGCCGGCGCCAGTGCTGTCGAGGAGCCAGCGGCTGTCTCTGACGTCGAGGCAGGCGCTGACGCCGAGGCCGTCGAGGCCGTCTCGTCCGAGGCCGCTGCGCCTGAAACGGCAGACGCCCCGATCGCGACCGAGACCGAGCTGGAGCAATCCACGCATCCGGTGCCCGCCGATTTGATGTCTGCCCTGCGGGCTCCTACCGAAGAGGCTTCTGCGGATGAGGCTTCTGCCGGCGAGGCTGCGGCTGACGTCGTTGCTGTGGCCGAGGTGCAGGAAATCGAGATCTGGCGGCCGCATCGCCACCAGGGTGGGCGCAGGCCGGAGCATGCCGGACGCGGTCGTCGCGACGGTGCTCAGGGCGAGCGTCAGCCTGGCGCCGGGCGTGGTGAACGACCGAACCGTGACGGCCGGCCTGACGAGCGTCGCCGCCATGGCGATCGTGGCCGCCCGGCTGCCGCCAATGCGGCTGAAGGCGATGCTGCCCGGCAGGATGCACAGCCGCGCGAGGGCGATCAGAAGCGCGGTGGCCGGCCACAGCGCAACGGCCGTCCCGAACAAGGACGTGGCCCGAGGCCGGACTTCAAGCGCGATGGGCGCCCCGGTGGCCCGCGCCGCGAGGAACGGGGTACCGAGCGCTTCCAGCAGGTTTCAAAGCCGCGCCCGGCCGACCGCGAGCCTGATCCGGATTCGCCCTTTGCGAAGCTCGCGGCGCTCAAGGCCCAGCTCGAGGGCGGCGGGCGCAAGAACTGACCTGGGGCTGAAACTGACCCGGGCCTGAAACTGACCTGGGGCTGAGCGGAAAGGCTGTCCTTGCGGGAAGATCGCCAGCGTCTCGACAAGTGGCTCTGGTTCGCGCGTTTCGCCAAGACGCGCTCGGTCGCTGTGCGCCTGGTGGATGACGGCCATGTCCGCGTGAATGGGCGGCGCGCCGCGAATGCGGCGCTCGGCCTCAAGCTCGGCGACGTGCTGACCCTGGCGCTGGCGCATGAGACCGTAGTGGTGCGGCTGATCGCTCTGGGCAGCCGGCGCGGTCCCTTTGAGGAAGCGCAACTGCTCTACGAGCGCCTGGGTGAGAGCATGCGCGGCGACGCGCCGCTTGCGGAGGACGATCCGAGCGGATAGAGCGCGGGAGCGGTTCGATAGGCCTGCCTGGGCAGGCTTGGGCGCTTCGGGAGGAGTTTCCTTCCGGAGCTGGCCGGAAGAGATTTTTCTTTCTGCCGCAGCCCGGATATCGACCTTGAAACACCCGCCTTCCGGGTCTTTATGATCCGGTAGGATGGACCGGGAAGGACTGGCGACATGACCTATGTGGTCACCGAAAACTGCATCAAGTGCAAGTACATGGACTGCGTCGAGGTCTGTCCTGTCGACTGTTTCTACGAAGGCGAGAACATGCTCGTCATCCATCCCGACGAGTGCATCGATTGCGGCGTCTGCGAACCCGAATGTCCGGCCGAGGCGATCAAGCCGGATACCGAACCTGGCCTTGAGAGCTGGCTGCAGCTCAACTCGAAATATGCGTCGAGCTGGCCGAATCTCACCCAGAAGAAAGAGCCGCCGGCAGACGCCAAGGAATTCGATGGCGTGGCCGGAAAGCTCGAAGAGCATTTCTCGCCCAACCCCGGCGAAGGCGACTGAATTTCACCCACGGGGACGCGGCTGATCGTTGAGCACACCGGCGCTGCGACATGCAGTTCCGGTGTTAATCGGCGTTTACCTTTGATTCGGCGTGTTTTTTGTGATACACCTTTCCACGCAGTCGAATTGGTTCCGCCTGCCCCTGCGAGGATTCATAAACGGGGCGCCCCCATAGATACGGAATGCCCAGTGCTTCCGGCAGAAGGCCGGAGCGGGGTGATTTCCGTGCTCGGTGGCCAAGTAGCAATCGGCTGAGGGAGCGTGAGGCTGCGGGTCCGTGACCGCTCGGTCGGGATTGCAATGCATCAGGCAGAGTGTCTCCGGTCATTCCGGCCGGGGACGTATCATCGTGGGCCGTCTCAAGCGGTCCCGTCAGGAGTCGTAACGGCATGTCCACTGCGAAGAAAGCTGTTGTGCGCCAGGGTTTCAAGACGGGCGAGTTCGTCGTCTACCCGTCCCATGGCGTCGGCCAGATCACGGCGATCGAGGAGCAGGAGGTTGCCGGCTTCAAACTCGAACTCTTCGTCGTCAGCTTTGCCAAGGACAAGATGACGCTGCGTGTTCCCACCGCCAAGGCTATAAGCGTCGGCCTGCGGAAGCTTGCCGATACCGATATCGTCAGCAAGGCGCTGACCACGTTGACCGGCCGCGCCCGGATCAAGCGCACCATGTGGTCGCGCCGCGCCCAGGAATATGAGGCGAAGATCAATTCGGGCGATCTCGTCGCGATCGCCGAGGTCGTCCGCGATCTCTACCGTTCCGAGGCTCAGCCTGAGCAATCCTATTCCGAGCGCCAGCTCTACGAGGCCGCGGTTGACCGCATGACCCGCGAGATTGCGGTCGTCGACGACGTGACCGAGACTGAAGCGCTGAAGAAGATCGAGGGCCAGCTCGCCAAATCGCCGCGTCGCGCGGCCAAGGGCACCGAGGTCGATCCGGCTGATGCCGATCTCGAAAGCGATAATGACGATCTGCAGGAAGAAGCCGCCTGAGGCGTTTCTTCCGGCATGATGCCAATCGACCCGGCGGGCAACCGCCGGGTTTTTTCTTGGCTAAAAAAGCATCGGGCCCGAAAAGTGGATTGCGGTTTTCGGGGCAAAGCCGATGCAAACACAGAAGGTCAGATCATCGGCCCGAAAGGTGGGTTGCGGCCTGGTGGATCAGCAGGCGGCTCTTGATCTGCGAGACCTTGGCGAGATCGGGCGAGGCCAGCGGCAGTCGCCGCGCGCGGGCAGCCTCTATTCGGCAACGATCTTGTAGCGCTGGCCGGGCGTCAGCTTGCTGTTGCGATCGAGCCCGTTCAGCAGCAGGAAGAGGTCGAACGCGCGCTCCTGTGTCGCCATGCGGCCGGCAAGCGTCGCCGGCGTGTCGCCTTCGGAGGGGCTGACGATCCGCAATTGCAGCGGCTTCGTGGCCTGTGCCTCCGCTGGTGTCAGGATCCGGAAGCTGTCGAGCACGGCGCGCATCGGGCGCTCCGGATCGCTGCTGCCGCGCGCCGCCAGGATGAAGCGATACACGCGGTTGCCGGCCTGGATGGCGGCGAGCCTGAAGGTCCAGTCGGTCCCCTTGCCGCTGGCGAGGACCGCGGGCTGGCCGTCAAGGTCGAGCTTCTCGACGGGACCGGTCTCGACCCCGTCGATCCAGCCGGAGGCGACATAGGATTCGAGCGTCTGGCCGGGCTTGAGCGTGACCGAATCGAAACGCAGCGCCTGGGCGCCGTTACCGCTGACACCAATGACCATGTCGCGCGCCGCCTCGAGGTCGAACCCGTCGGGGGCGGCGAAGGTGATGCGCAACGTGCTGTTGAGATAGCGCCGGCCTCGCACCACGCCATCGCTGGGGTCGTCGCCATAGGCGATACCGTCGATCGCGGCGAGCCAGCGGGCCGCGTCGCGCTCGCCAAGCCCCGGTGCACCGATCTGACGGGCGGACGCGGTGACAGCAGCGACGCGCTCCGGGGTCGAGGGATGACTGGAGAGAATATCGAGCCGTTTCTCGCTGCCGCTCTGGCCCTGGCCGCTGTTGCGGAAGCTGGTATTGCGGCCGAGTGCGGCCAGGAAGCGGCCGGCTCCATAGGGATCGTAGCCGGCGCGCGCGATGTTGCGGACGCTGATCTGGTCGGCAATCAGCTCCTGCTGCCGCGAAAAACGGGCGAGGGAGAGCTTGGAGCCTGCCTGAACGGAGGCACCGGCGGCGGGATCGTTGAGCACCTGGGTCACGACTTGCGTGACAAGCGCGGATTCGGCTTCGGCCTCAGCCCGTTCGACGGCGTGACGGGCGGTGACGTGGGCGATCTCGTGTGCAAGCACTGAAGCGATTTCGCTGGTGTCGTTGGCGAGCGCCAGCAGCCCACGCGTGACGTAGAGCCGGCCGTTCGGCAGGGCAAACGCGTTCACCGCCGGCGAGTTCAGGATGGTGATCTCGTAGCTGCCGATCTGCCCCTCGCCGGCCTTGACGAGCCGGGCGACGACTTCGTTGAGCTGTGCCCGGGCGTTCGGTGCGCGGTACTCGCCGCCGAAGGCGGCCAGCAGCCGCAAATGCTCGCGGTCCGAAGCGCGCTGGAAGGTGCTCAGCCGCGGGGCGAGCTCGCCATCGGCCGGTTGCGGGGGCAGGACGCTCTGGTCGCCGAAGCAGCCGGAAAGCAGCAGGGCGGGCAGGAGCAGGGCGCCCAGTCGCGCCACGGGGCGTGAAACAGTCTGTCGGCGAAAGGCCAGCATGGTTCTAATCGATCAGTTCCAAGGCAGCGCGGGAGGGGAGTTCGAGCGACAATCCATCCGGCCCGCTCAGTACGCCGCGCGCCCACACGCGTTTACCCGTCAGTGTCCTGGCGGTCCAGCCGACCTCCCGCATCTCCCGCCAGAGCCTCCTCGACACGACGACCGACGCCCCGGCTCCCCGCCGACGCGAAAAATTCAGATAGGAACGCTGCGGTCGCTCGCCGATCGATGCGATCCGCCCCTCCAGCACGATGACGCGGCCGGCGTGCACCTTCAACGCGGCAACATCGTGACCATCGACGAGATTCGCCGGTTTTGGGCCAATTTGCCGCGAGGGTCGGGTGGTATTCGAGGCTGCTGCCCGCAAGAGCGCATCGCAGGGGCTACTGACGGAATCGGGCAGGTGCCAGGCTGCGCCGCTTCGGATGAGGGCCACCGACAGGTCCAGCGGTGCGGTGGCCTGAGTGTCCGGCTCGGCCAGCAGGCGCGCCGGGATGCGGCCCCAACGATCGGGTTCGGCCAGGATGACGAGCCTGAGATCGCGGCCTTGCCATGCTGCCAGGGCCGCGACGAAACGTGCGGTCTCGGCCTCGTCCTGCCGGGGGGCCAATCCGACAAGGCGTATCCGCCGGCCGTCGTCGAGCAGCAGATCGCCCCTGGCATCGGAGCCGGCCAAACGGACCATCGGCGTCTCAGGAGACGGACCGGGACAAGGGTCAGTCGCCAGCGCGCTGCCCGCCGCCGCAACGAGACTCAGCATGACCACAACAAGAGGCTTCACCTGCATGCGCTTTATGCTAAACGCAATCGCGTGCGTCCCGGTAGCTCAGCAGGATAGAGCAACGGTTTCCTAAACCGTAGGTCAGGGGTTCGAATCCCTTCCGGGACGCCAAAATTACCTGAAATCAATGACTTGTAGGATGGTTAGCCACGCCGGTTAGCCAGGGGGTTAGCCGGCCGGCTTACTCCGCGACCGGTGCAGCTTCACGACGGCCGCCATTCCCTGCTTCGCGAGACGCTGCTGGTCGGCCTCTTTTGTGTAGAGCTCGGCGTGCTTGATGTCGGTGTGGCCGAGCGTGTCCATGATCTGGCGGGTCGTTGCGCCGCCGTCGGCGAGCATTTTTCCGAGCGTCTTGCGCAGGCCGTGGAGCGTGCAGCCCTTCGGCAGGCCGGCCAACTTCGTCCAGTCAGCCATGCGGCCGGTCAGCGACTTCGCCGAGAACGGTTCGCCATAGGCCGTCCGTAGAATCGTCGGCCCGTCGAGATCTGTAGCGTCGAGTGCTTCGCGCAGCATCGGTGTGATCGAGAGCACCAAGCGGCGGCCGGTCTTGATCTGCTGCAGGACGATCGTGTTCCCCTGGATCGCCGAGACGGGCAGGGCGGCCACGTCACTCCGCCGGTTCCCCAGCCAGAGGGCGAGCACATAGACCAGGCGCGGGGTCGTTCCGATCGGCCAGCGCTTTTCGAACAGCTCGCGCTCGGCGTCCGTCCAGGCGCGCCAACCCTTCGTCTCCGGCCGGTACTTCAGCCGATAGGTCGGATCGCTTTCGATCCACTCCTCGTCCAGGCCGGCGAGGATCATCTTGCGGATGACGACAAGCAGGTGGCGGGCGGCGTGCGGCGTTTCGCTGCGGGCCGCGAGCAAGGAGCGGACATGTCGGCGCTTCAGGTCCAGCAGCGGCGCCTGACCCCATTTGACTTTCGTGCCCTCGGCGATCGGCGATGCAAGGAAGGCTTCCGCGATTGCGCTCTGCTTCTGCTTCGTGACGGCGTTGAGATGTTTCCAGTCCGGACTGTCGCGCAGAACGAGGTTCCAGGCGGCCTGCATGGAGCGTGGGGCGGCTGCATTCGGGTGAGCGATGACGGCAGCCTTGCGGGGAGGGCGCCCCTCCACGGCCGCCTGATAGGCCTCCTCGAACTCCGGATGGCCCGGGGCGTGCGGGAGGGAGACGGTCTTGCCGGCCCTGCGGAAGCGCCAGCGCTCGCGGCCGTGACGATCGGTGAAAGGGCCGGCATTCGGGTAAGCGTCGGTCATAGCTGACGCTATCCGCGCTAACTGGCCTTCCGCAAGGCCGCGTCGATCGCGTTCTCGCTGCCGGCTTCATCGAGATCCGAGAAAGCCATATCGAGCGCGACACGATCCCAGACGACGCGGCCATCGATCGCCTTCCCGCGCGGCATGCGTCGATCGGCAACGAGCTCGTCGAACTTCGTCGTGCCAACGCCGATGTAATAGGCGGCTTCCTCGCGGCAGAGGCCACGTGGCACCCATGAGATTCTGTCGATCCGGCCAGTGGCGCGCGGCATCAGCGAGCTTCCTCGCGGGTTGGCTCGCGGTCCTCGAGAAAGCGGATCGCATGTTTCGCGGCCAGGAGCATTCGGCCGCAGGTCGACGGCGAGCCCTCCTTGCAGGCGCAGCGGGCGTCGTGGACTTTGTCGCAGATGATCTGCGCCAACTCCTCCTCAAGCGAGAGCGAGCGATGTGAAGGGGAGCGCCGGCGGGCGCGGCGGATAGCCATCAGCGCTTGCTCCCGTCGATGTTCTGGCGTTCGACGGTGAAGCTGTAGGCGACGATCCAAGGGTTTGCGTCCCAGGCGCCGGCGCCGTTGATGCTGTCCCAGAGCGTGCGATACCAGTTCCGCGGCGTCGCGTAGACGTTCGCGACGTCGGTGTAGACCAGCGGGCCGCCGATAGTGCCCGCCGCGTGGCTGATCTCAGCCCCTTCAGCGATGCAGTCCTCTTCGCTGATATCCTGCAGCCGCTCGACACGGACATCGGTGACGGTCAGCGTCAGCCGCGAAGCCCAGCGCGGCATATGGATCCCGGGCCGCCAAGTCGTCGTGATGCGCAGCGGCTCGTGATCTGCCACCGGATACTGCTCGCACATGGCTGTGTAGCCGTCACGCTCGCTGGCTCGGTAGAAGATGGTTGCAACGTCGGTCGCCCAGCCGTTACAGCGCCACGCCTCGCGCACCCATAGCCGGTCGCCGGGTGCGTGGCCGAGATGGGCATGCCAGTTCGTTCTGCTTGCGGGAGCCTGATGCTCGAAAGCGTCGGCCTTCCACGTCCACATATCGCCGTCGAACCGGCGGAAGTCGGATGCGTTCTGCATCGCCCGCGCGAGTTCATCGCCGCTCAATGTGAAGGCGGGCGCGTCCGGAATTGCCAAGGTTCGGGCCTTGGTGATCACGCGCCGCGTCTGCGTCTTGTGGCCGGCGATCAGCGCGCGGACCATCGGCCCGCTGAATAGGATGGGTCGATCCATCATTGCCCCCAGGTCACGTAGCCGACGACGCCGAAGGAGCCCGCCGCCAAGGCGGCGAGCATCCAGATGACGAGGCGGGCGCGCCAGCGTTCGAGGGGGCAACCCTCGGCGCCCGGGCAGTCGTTGAGGTCGCGCCTCATGCCGCCACCTTTGACAGTCGCTGATCGAGCCAGGACTCCAGTTCCGTTGCGAGAATGCGCCAGCGGTGCGTCCCGGGGTCTCGGGCCGTGGTCAGCATTCGCGCGAAGGCGGCTGACAGATCGAAGTCGTCGAGCGCGTCGATCACGTCGGCATGGGCCCGCAGATCGCGACGGCGGCTGAACACGTCGCAATAGGCAGAGATCGGCTCGACCTTCAGCATGCCGATATTGCCGTCTCCGGCGTCGATGATCGCCTTCAGGCCGGCCACGACGCCTTCTGGATCGTAGATCCTCTCCATGTTGTAGAGCGCCATGACGGCCACTGTGTCGCCGCGTCGCATTCGGCTCGCGGGCGTGTTGTCGACGATGCGAACGCCGGCGGCCTCGCAGATCGCGTTGAGCCGTATCGCCGTAGCGTCACCGGCCGCGAGCCGTGCCTTGTGCATTGCCGGTGGCCGCACGGCTGTCTGCTGCATGTTGACCGCGCTGAAGGCGCGAGCCTGTTCCGTTGCATCTGCCTGAACCACCATGCAGGGCACGGATTTGATGCCGCGCAGCCGGGCGGCATGGCAGCGGTGCTGGCCGTCGATGATAGCGAACCGGCCGCCCTCCACTGGTGCGACGATGACCGTCGCGAAATGCGTCCAGCGAAAGTGCTCAGCGATCGCGCGGACCTGCTTTCTGCCGTGAAGGCTGATTGTGCGCTGATAGCTGTCGTCAATGGCGAGGCTATCGAGTTCGATCCATTGCAGGAGCGGCGCCGGGCCGACCTGATCGCGGAACGTGACGCCCGAGTAGTCGGAAACGTCGATCGAGCGCAGGGTGTCCATCAGGCGGCCTCCTCGATCTCGGCCGCAGCCGGCTCGCTCGTTTCACACAGCCCGATGATGTGCTCGCGGGTCGCGCCGAAGGGCACTGTGACGCCGCGCTGCTTCAGAATCGCGCGCAGATCGGGTGTCTTTTGCGTATAGTTCGAGGGGATTGGCACGGCCTCGGGTGTTTCTTCCTCCTGATCCTTCCAAATCTGCAGCGCGGCCTCGGCTGCACTCTGATGTTCTTCCGATGCCGAGATTGGCTCGGCCGGAGCATCCGCCTCCTCGCCTGGAACAACGTCTCCGGCGACGCGCGGCAGCTCAGCCGTGGCGTCGAAGATCTCGCCACGCAGCACCGGCGGAAGCCAGCCGTGCGTACCAGCCAGGCGCGAAGCGAGCGCCGCGAGATCACCCTTCTTCAGCTTGCTGTGTTTGCCGGCATCATCGCCACAATCGGCGATCGCGTTGAGCGCCTCCTGCTTTGGCGCTGCCTTGAAATAAGCCTCGGCATCGAACGCTCCGACCAGCGCCTTGCGATGCTGCTCTGCCGGCAGGGCGCAGCGCAGATCCTGGACGGCCTCAGGCTTCAGGCTGTTCAAGCTGTGATTGAGGAGGGCCTTGCTGGTGAAGTCGAGACTGTGCGCGACGAAGCGGGCGACCATCTGATGCAGGCGCTCCTCCGGCATGGTGATGCAGGTTCGGAAAGCCTCGCCGAAGGCCGTGTTCGTGCCGTGCTCACGGTTGGGCCAGCCGAGTGCAGGGCCCTGGAAACGCCCCTCACTGTTGAGCCGAACAGGAGCGCCCCAGGCGACTTGGGACGCGACGAGCGCGGCGAACGCGATCCGCGGGTGTTCTGCCAGGACGTGGGCCGTGGCGCGGGTTGCCGTCAGCGCCAGATCGTCCAGTAGCGCGGTGGACAGGCGCGTTGGTTCGGGCGCTTCTTCGGCACCAGCAGGGGCCTTCGGTGCCGGGGCGGGTAGGGCCGTGCGCGGTTCCGGTTTCGATGCCGCCTTCCCCTTCACATATCCGCGCTCGATCGAGAGCTTGCCATCGTGGCCAATGCCGACGATGGCAACGGCTTTCGCGCGCTTTTCAGCAGGCACGATGAGCCACGCGGCGCGATCCGGATCCAGCGCTTGCGTGGCGGTCACGACGCGATCGATCTCGGCCTCAAGTTCGCGGCGCTCAGCCTCGAGCCGTTCAATCTCGGTCTGGTCGCTCTCCTCGCTATCGTAAAGCGGATCGAGCTTGTCATCGACCTGATCCACCTGCGCGTGGAGGGCCTTCAATTGCTCCTCGAGCTCGGCTACTCCGGTCGGCCGCTGATCGCCGGGCAAGGAAGGTTTCGTCAGCCGCTCCCAGCGCCATTTGTCTCTGGCTTCGTGCGCGTCTGCGAGCAGCACTTCGCCCCATCTTTCCTCGTCCGCGATCCGCTTGGCTTCGGATGTCAGCTTCTCCGAGGCGAGCCGTTGCAAAAGGCCGCCGTCGGCGAAGTCCGGTTCCACGGCGAAGAGGTCGGCGACGAATTCGCCGCCGGCGGCTCGATAGGCATCGGCGCCGACGAAGCGAGCGATGTTCCGACCGGCTGGTACGGATTCTCGGGTAAACTCGGCGCGGATCGTGTCCGCGCGCAGCTGATGGGGCCGCGTTGCATTGGCGAGATAGGCGGCCTGCTCCTCCGGAGGGGCGATGGTGAACGCGCGTGCGGCTTCGCCCATGATGCGGCCATCGAGCCATGCCTGGCGCACGTCGCCATGAAGCCGGCCGAGGGCGAGACGCTGCTCGACATTGCGCAGGGTGATGCCGAAATGATCGGCGATCTCCTGGTGGCTCTTGCCGGCGTCGGCGAGCTGCGCGAACGCCTCGAATTCGGTGACCGGATGCAGCGGCTTGCGCAGCACGTTGGCAGCCAGCGACACCTCGAACGCATCGGCTTCCGATTCGGCATCGCGCAGCACGACGGGCACATGATCGAGTCGCAGGCCGGCATCGAACAACTGCTTCAGCGCCTTCAGGCGCCGATTGCCGTCGATGATCTCGACGGTTTCATCTGCCGTCAGCCGGCCGACCAGTGGCTGCAGCAGGCCATGGGCGGCGATCGAGGCGACGAGGTCTGAAACATCCTCCTCGCCGGGGCGGCAATTGACGGCGCCGCCGGCGACGAGATCGTGCGGCCAGTATTGGTGAACCTGTGGGCTCATGATCCGAAGTCCTTCAGTGGGAGGGGGGCGCTCAGGCGGCGCCGCGGGTCAATTCCGGCCGCGAGCCATCGCCGCGGACGCGTGCGCTCCATTGCTCGAAGCGCAGGATCCAGTTCTCGGCCGCCTTGGCTGGCGGCATGGGCTTGATGCGGTGCTTGAGATCGAGCGGCTGAAGGCGCTCGAGCGCGTCATCCCAGCGCCTGGGCGGCTGGGCGAGCAGATGCTGGCGCTCGGTCATCAGCATCCGACGATCGACGATATGGATCAGGTCGCGCATATGCGGCGGCATGGGCCAAAGCAGCCCAGCCTCCTCATGGAGGTAGCGGTCGATCGGATCCGCGAGCCGGCGCTTCATCTTCTTCACCGACAGGCGCGGAACGATGTCGGCGCCGGCTTCCTGGCGCATTTCGTCGAGCTGTGCCTGCATCGCGCTGAGCACCGGCTCGGTCCAGTCGCCGAGAATGGCCTCGTGCCCCTCATGCAGCAGGAAGCCGAGGGCGAGCCGGTGATCGTGGTAGTGCGCGAGGATCCAGTCGGCGCCGATGTTGCAGTGCTGCGCGACCGGATAGATCACGCCGGTCGGCATCTGGTTGGCGAAGCGGCCGGTGTTGCCGAGCGGCACGGCGATATCGCGACGGATGTCGATCGCGCCGTGAGGCACGACGCGGCCGAGCGCCAGCGCCTTGCCGGATGCGGTCTGAGCCCATGGCGCGGCGCCCGCGGGGACTGTCGTGCCCGGCTTCATGCCGCACCGCCAAACTGCGGCCGCTCGAAATGGCGCGACGGGCGTGGCGGTGCGCCGATCCGCCGGGCCCGATCGGCCATCAGCGTGGAGAGGACATACGGGGCGAGCCTCTCATTTCGAGCGGCGAGCGCCGTCATGCCGTCGAGCACGCGATCGGCCTGTACGAAGACGACGGCCGAAGCGAGCGCGGCCTGCGAACTCATCCAGAAAGCGCGGGCCTCTGCCGCGATCTGTGATGTCGGCACGACGCCGGCGCGGCGCGCCTCTGCAAGCGCAGGGTCAAGATCGCGCATCGCGCCGACGAAATGCTCGATACGCGAGGCCATGGCGGCCGTGACGAGCGCGTCGGCGTGAACCTCGAACAGGGCGGCCATCAGGCCGCCTCCTCTTCGAAAGCGTCGCGATGTCCGAGCTTGGCCAGCCGCTTGGCCATCTTCTTGGCGGCCTCGGGCCCGAGCGTCGCCGCCAGGTCCTCATGATAGCCGGCGCGCTTCAGATCATAGATGTCGGCGTAGCCGCGGCTTTCGCGCCCCTCTTCGAGGATGCCGCACATATCATCGACGATGACGGCGCGGGTATCGGTGCCGAGCTCGGAGACGTGCGGCAGGTCGGCGCGGGATTTGCGGGCGAGCGGATCGGCTTTGAGCTTCGCCTTGAGCAGCTCGGCGTTGACGCTGTCGATCGGGGTCGGACGGCCGGGAGCGGGTCTTTCGTGACGCATGGATGCCTCCATCGGTTAGGACGGCGGCAGAGTAGCGCGTTCCGCTACGTTGTCAAACGGACAACGCTTCCAATTTGGAAACAAGGGTGCTGCGGCGTTCCCGCGCACCGAATCGAATCGTTAATTTTGTTCTTGCTCCGTTCTCATAGGTGAGTCAGCTTGTCGCGGTCTCAGTGGAGGTGACTATGCCTGAACCCGCCGAATTTGCTGCCCGTTTCCTGATCCACCTCAGGTGCCCGAACTGCATGAGGAACCTGGAGTCTTGCTTGGACGTGCCGGCAGTCGACGATGCTCCAACCACTCCGGAGGAGCTGGCGGACAGCGCCTTCCTGCAGCGTCAAAGGTTCCTGTGCATTCAATGCGACAGCGCGATCGGGACGATCATCGGCATCACGATGGTGCGGCCTGAATTGCTTGAAGTCGCTTAGCCCGGCAATTCGTTGCTGACGCGGCGGACGAGGGCGATGATCTCGACCTTCTGACCATCGTCCGCCGTATTGTCCCGAGGTACTTTGATCACTTCATGCCGCGGATTAGTTGAGCGCGGGTGGAATTCAATGCGATCGGCATAGAGTTCGATCTGTTTAATCGACCACTCGCGTTCCATGCCGGAGTATCGAGAGCGCTCGACGACAACAACCATGCCGTCGCGGATCGGCGTGCGATCCGAAATATCCTCATAAGAAACAGCTAAAACCTGATCGCCCGATAGGATGGGGCGGGGTTTCAGCGCATTCATGCTGTCACCGTCTACGTCAAACGAAAGGTGTCGGGCGTCCGGGTATTTCGGATCCCGCTTGTCATAAATGACCTTCGCTTCGTCCCAGTCGCCAAGATCCTCCTGGGGGCGAAATGCTCCGGCCTCAACTTTGCCCGCAATTCGGTAAGGTGCGAGTTCACTGGATGCCGGGCGCACCTGCATCGGGATACTCGTCGCCAAACCCTCCCGGATAGACGCCTGCGATGCAGGCTCGCTGCTCGCCGGTTTGAGTATGCGCGTGATCGCCAGCATCTCGTCGCCGGAGATCTTTCTGTTGCCGGTCGTCATCTTGTTGATGGCGGCGCGATCGATCGACCGGCCGAGAGCTTCCGTGAGTTGTCGCGCCAGCTCGGCCTGGCTCATCCCACTGGTTTCCAAGAGGTTTCGTAGCCATTCGCTCAACATGGCGCGACGATAGCGGGAGCCCCTACGCGCGTCGTGTTCCAGTTTGGAAGCAAAACCGCTTGCATACGTAGCGATAGACGCTACATTCCCGCTCATGGAACCGGCATCAAGCATCATCGCCAAGCTCGGTGGCCCGAAAAAGGTCGCTGAGATCGTGGGCCTGCATCGCACCCGAGTGAGCAATTGGAAGCGCCCACGGAGCCTCGGCGGCACTGACGGGCGCGTCCCCCAGGGCCATCACGTTCAGTTGCTCTCCTACGCTCGGGAGCAAGGCATCGCGTTGTCCGCGGACGATTTCCTGCCGGTCCATGACGTCCCCTCCAGCCCGGTCTCAGCTCCCGCGTGCGGGCTGGAAGCGGCGCCTTCCGAACCTTCGTAACTCAAGCCGGCCGGCCGCGATGCCGAGAAAAGCGCGGCGGATTTCTCCTTAGGTCAGCATGAGGCGCTGAATGAACAAGCGTGATGCCTGGTTTTTTCGGGTCAAGGCGGCGAACCGCGACCTGGTCGAGATGTGCGGCGGCATCGCTCGCGCCGCCGAGATTGCCGAGTTGTCGAGCGCCCAGATCGGACGCTGCGCCAATATCGAGAGCGACGATCTGCTCAGCGCGCGGGCCAAGGCGAAGCTCGAGGCGGATATCGGGCGTCCGGTGGTGACGCGGGTCGAGATCGAGCTGTTGGGCTGGAGCGCCCATCAGGTTGCGCTGGCGCCGGCGGCCGACGAGTCCTGTCCGCATCGCGCGATCTCGCGCATCTCCGCGGAGATGGGCGACGTGATGTCGGCCTATATCGAGGGTTGCCGCGACGGCCGCTTCTCGCCGGCCGACGCCGCGATTGTCGCGAAGGAACTCTCCGATCTGGCCAAGGCGGTTGAGGCCGGCCGGCTGTCGTCGGCTGCGCTCTGCGCACGCGGAGGACCAGCCGATGACTGATCTCGGTTGGGTCGACGCCCGCGTATCTTTGCTGAAGCAGCTCGCGGCCGATGGGCTGTCGGCGCAGCTGATCGCCGAGCAGCTCGGCGGCGTTTCGCGCAGCGCCGTGATCGGCAAGGCGCATCGGCTGGGCATTCAGCTGACCGGCGCGATCGCTGCGCCGCCGAAGCGCGCCGTTCCGAAGCCGACACCGGTTCCGGTTTCGCGCAGGGCGCCTGTGATCAGGCCGCTGCCAGAACCGGTCGTCGAGGCGACGATCAAGGGCTGGCCGAAGCCGGTCGGGCCGAATGCCGTCGACCTGGTCGGCCTCGACATGACGAAACAGTGCCGCATGCCGCTCTGGTCGAACGCCGAGCGAGGCGGGCTCTATTGCGGCGAGCCGGTGCGAAGCGAGGGCGAGCGCTGGTGCAAGGCCTGCGCAGCGCTGGCTTATGAGCCGCGACTGGGCCGCAAGCTTGATGCGGCACAGATGGACGCGGCCCGCAGCCGGTTCGTGCGGACCGGGCGGAACGGGGCGTTCGCATGAGTGAGGCGCCCCTCAATCTCGACGAACTTGCGGCCCGGCTGCTCAGCGCGGCCGAGACCGAAATCTTCTCGATCAACCAGATCGAGTTCGTGGCGGCGACACCCGGTGCGGCCGAGGGCTGCCGCCAGATGGTCGGCGAAGTCCGCCGGCAGGCCCGCGCACTCGGTCTCGCTTATCGCATCGCGTTGAAGCTGAAGGAGCGGCCCGACCTCGCGCTCGGCCTCGACATCGCCGCGCTCGAACAAGGAGGGGCCGCGTGAGCGAGCCGACCGCAACACTGACCGAAGCCGTCCTGGCGCTCGCCCGGAAGGACAGCAATCCGGGCGTGATCGCACGTCAGCTGGATTGCAGCCGTCGGGATGTCACGCGCCTGCTCTGGCGCCTGCGCAGCCGCGGCGAGCTGCCACCGGCGCCGCCGATCAATCCCGAGGCGCTGCCGGGCAGGATCCTCGCCCTCGTCACGGAGGAATCGCCCGCTCGCATCCCGCCGTTGATGGTCATGAACGAGCTCGGCTGTTCGCTGGCCGATTATCGCCGCGCCATCACCAAGCTGAGCGAGAAGGCACTGGTCGCGATCTCGGCCGGGCTTCTGCATCTGCCCGGCGTCGCAGCCCCGTTGGCCTCGCGTCTGGCATCCGATCCAGAGACGCGGCAGCGGTCGATCGAGGCGGCCATTATCCGCCGCGCCTTCGCGATGGACGGAACCGGCCTGAATCTGGGCGCCGTCTCGCTGTTGCACCGTGCAGCCGAGCTCTCGCATGATCCGCAGCGCACGAACTTCCTTGCGCTCGGCGACCTGATCGGTGCTCGGGAGGGCCAGTATCGCGACGTTTCGGCGGAAGAGGTCAAACGCGAGGCGGCCCGTCAAGGATTCGCGAACCGGGCCATGGTCGACCAGGCGGCGCGCGAGGTGCCGGCGTGAGCCTGCTGCCCGATCCCGCCTTCGAGGCATGGCTCGACAAGGCCAAGGGCGTCAGCGTGTTGAATGCGGCGCTGAAGCTCGGCTTCGCGCCGAAGGGCGGGACGGATAAGGCCACTGACCGAGCGCGCGGTGACATCAGCGGCCCATGCCCGCGCTGCCGCGGCGTCGATCGGTTCTCTGTGAAACCGTCCGAATCCATGTGGTTCTGCCGCGGCGAAGGCCGGGGCGGGTACGACGCGATCAGCCTCGTCCGCTATGTCCAGAATTGCTCGTTCCTGGTCGCTGTCGAGTGGCTGACCGGCGAGCCGAAGCCCGGGCGCACCGCCAAGGTCGAAACGCCAGATGAAAAGGCGGCGCGTGAGGCTGAGCGCCAGCGCCTGCAGGACGAGTCCGACAAGGCTCGCGCGGACGGCGAACGGCTGAACAACCAGTTTCGCGAGGACGAGCGCCGGCGCTGCCGCGAGATCTGGCGCAATGGCAAGCCCGCTTCCGGCTCGCTGGTCGAGCGCTATCTGCAACATCGCGGCATTCCCGCTGTCCCGGCCGGGGCGAAGCTGCGCTTCCACCCCGAGATCCACTTGCGCCATCCGCCGGGCAAGGGTGGTGAGATCGTCCACACCGGGCCGGCGATGCTCTCGCCGATCGCCGACAATGACAGCCGCTTTGGCGGGCTGCACATGACCTGGCTGGATCCGCGCCTTGCGAATGGCACGGCGCCGGCGGGCGAGAAGGGCAAGCTCAAATTCGTGGTCGCTGGCGAGGCACTCGCCGTGAAGCGTTCGCGCGGTTCGAAGAATGGCGGCCATCTGATCCTGGTACCGGCGCCGAGCGGGCGCGTTAGCCGGATCGTCATCGGCGAGGGGATCGAGACGGTGCTTTCCGTCTGGGCGACGCTGCTCGAGGCGGGCGAGGAACTGAGCGAGACCGAATTCTGGTCGAGCGTCGACCTCCCGAACCTCGGCGGCAAGGCGGTGAACTCGGTACCGCATCCGACCAGGAAGCAGACCGATAGGCGCGGCCGGGTCTATGCCCCGCGGGTGCCCGGGCCGGTGCCCGACCAGGGCGACCCTGCGCGCTCGATCGCGCTGCCCGACACGGTCATCGATGTGCTGATCCTCGCCGATGGCGACAGCGATCGCTTCACCGTGGAATGCGCCGTCGCCCGCGCCTCGGCACGCTGGGCCATGCCCGGCCGCACCGTGCGCGTCGTCTGGCCGGATGACGGGTCCGATTTCAACGACATGCGGATGCGGCGCGTTCGGGCGAGATGATGGTGATCTCACTCCCACTGCCGAACGGGCAGCACCTTACCATTCACAGAAACATCCTCGAAAGTTCGCAACTGTCGAACGGTCATCACCCAGGCGACCTCAAGGACAGAATCGAGATCGTCGAGCAGAGATCGAATAATCTCAGCCTCATTCCGCACGGCAAGATGATATCTATTCAATTCGTCACTATCACGATCGCCGTTAAGCTCAGAGATTATGGCATTTATCTGAGTCGTGATGCTCCCCCAATGGTCGTCAATTTTTGTTCTGAGTTTATGTTGCTCACTTCCGAGTGGGGTCGCGCCAAGTCGTGCGCCATTCTTCATCGCACCTTCGAAAAGTTGTTCTCGAATTCGCTCGAACTCTCTGAGTTCGTCCCTGAGTCGGACGATATTTTGATATCCTATTGGAGCTTCATTTTCAGCGGAGACGAGAGAGTTCCTGAAGGTGATTACCTCTGTTCGCTCGATATCGATTTCACTCATTCTGGCGCGCAACACTTGGGCGGCGGCAATGGCGGTTTGTCGATTCGCAGCAACAAGCTGTTGTGCGATCCAATAGAGAGTAACACCCGCAACGCCTGCGGTTATGATGTTGCCGAGCAGGCTCTGGTAACGGTTCAACCAGAACTCCCAGCACCGAAATACGACGACGTCCTGTTGCTTCGCAGCGAGAGCGAGCTTGCCCGGCTCACAAAATACAGGCTCCAGAGCGTCGACGATGCCGATGATGACAATGAGCGTCATCAGCACGAAGAAGCCGATCACCGGCGAATTCCATTTGCCCAAAATCAGCCCCCCGGCGCGACGGCACACTATCAACGTGTCTCCGGTCTGAATTCAACGGCGGTGAGCGCATGACGCCGTCCGATGCACCCATGCCGGATGATCCGATCCTCGGTGCGGTCGCCAATGCAGCGGTGGTCTCCTCCGCACCTCCCGCCGCTGAGCCCGAAGACGACTTGGCGCATGATGATGGCGAAGGCGATCGGCCGGAGCTGTCGCCTGAAGCCTGGGCGCTGATCCGCGAGTGCCTGGCGCAGGGTTGCCACGATATCGGCAACTCGCGCCGGCTGCGCTTCCGCTACGGGCATCAGCTCGTCCACATCCAGAATGTCGGCTACCACGTCTATGACGGCCGTCGCTGGATCGAGGATATTGACGGCGTCCATGTCACCCCGTTGGCGCATGAAACGGTCGAGGCGATCGCGCTCGAGGCGCACCTGATCAGTCCGACGCCGAACGAGGCTGCGGCGATCGCTGCCGGCGAAGAGGCCGAGATCGAAAAGGAGTCGATCGGCACTGACGATCTGACGGAAAGCCAGAAGGCGGCGCTCGCCAAGCTAAACCGCGATATCGCCGCGGCTTCGCGAGCGCGCAAGGCGATCGCCGGCAGGCGGGCCCAGCGCCGGCGCTTCGCCAATTCAAGCTGCAACACCGGCAAGATCGACGGCATGCTGAAGCAGGCCTGCGGCTATCTCTCCAAACCGCTCGCCGCGTTCGATGTCGACGCGCTCGCGCTCAACCTCGAGAACGGGACCCTGCGCGTTGAAATCGATGAGCAGGAGGACGAGGAATCGGATCCGGATAATCCGCGGTTTCGGCGCTCCGTCTCGATCGAGCTCAGTCCGCACCAGCGCGAGGACTGGATCTGCAAGCTCGCGCCCGTGGCCTACGCCAAGGACGCGAAGTGCCCGATTTTCGATGCTTTCCTCGCGAAGATCCTGCCCTCGGCCGAGATCCGGAACTACATGCTCCGCTATCTCGGCTATGCGTTGACCGCGCTGACCACTGAGCAAGTCTTCGTCCTGATGCATGGCGAGGGGCGCAACGGCAAGTCGACCCTGGTCGATATCGTCTCGCGGCTGATGGGCGACTATGCGACGTCGCTGCCGATCGCCACCCTCACCGGCGAGGATCGCCGCAAGGGCGCCGAGGCGACGCCGGACCTTGTCCGGACGCCCGGCGCCCGCCTGGTGCGCGCTGCCGAGCCGAAAGAAGGCATGGCCTTCGATGAATCGCTGATCAAGTCCCTGACCTCGGGCGAGCCGATCCTGGTGCGCCGGCTCAATCATGAGTTCAATGAGGTTTATCCCAAGTTCAAGCTGGCGATCTCGGCCAACCGCAAGCCGGTGATCAGGGGCAATGACGACGGCATCTGGCGCCGCGTCGTGCTGATCCCCTTCGACGTCCAGATCCCGAAGGACGAGGTCGACAAGAAGCTGCCGGAGAAGCTCTGGACCGAGCGCTCCGGCATCCTCAACCGGCTGCTCGAGGGCCTTTCCGATTTCCTGATGCGCGGGGCCCTCGACCCACCCGCCGGGATCACGGCGGCATCGCAGGAGTATCGCGACGAAAGCGACCTGATGGGCGCCTTCGTCCGCGAGGCCCTGACGGTGACAAAGGATGCGGCCGACAGCGAGCTCACCGGCGCCCTGTTCGACGCGTTCCTCGTTTGGTGTCAGCGCGCTGCGCGAACGCCGGTGAAGCGCGAGACCTTCACGCGCCGGATGGTCAAGACCGCCCATGATTTCGGGTTTGAGAAGGGCAAGGCCTCCTCCTCGATCTATGTCGGCGTCCAGGTGAAGTCCGAATACCGGCCGCAGCAACCCGAGCCGCGCGCTCCCTCTCGCACCCGCGACGACGACTGACGGGAGGCTAGGGAGGGTAGCGGTTGCCCTCCCGGCTTGCCTCCCATGAAGGGGCGCGGGGAATAGCGGCTAAAATCAAAGACTTGGCGGTGGCGCGGGAGGTTAGGGAGCCTAGGGAGGGTACAGGTGCATGACCGCACGCGCGTATTCAGGGGGTGATGGGGGCTCTGCGCAATGGCTGAGCGGTGCAGCGTCCATAGCGTCATAGCCTTTTACCCTCCCTATCCTCCCTACACTCCCAAACGAGTGAAATAGATAAGTAGATACAGAGAGTTACGGGTTTTCGGGTTTCGGGAGGCAAGCGATTGTCCGGGTGGCTTGCCTCCCTAGCCTCCCATGAAAGGCGGAAGGTGATGAAAAGGATCGGTATCGAGGCCTTCCTGGCCTGGGCCTATCGGGACGAGCTGCCAAAGGCGGAGACGTCGGGCGGCGGGGATTGGGTGGTCCCCAGCGCTGGCGGCTGGGATGCGGTGTCGCGGCAGGGCGAGCTGATGGCCGATCTGGTCAACGATGGCCGGATCAACAGCTTTGGCGTGGTGCCCTTGCCGGCATCCTATGGCGCGCCGCCGCATCCCGATGCGCTGACGCTGCATGCGGCGGTGAGCGAGCTCGCGGCCATGGAACTGGATGTACCTGATGGTTGGTCGCCGCTTGCCGGCCTCGGCCTCTCGCCGGTCGAGACGCAGGATGCGGTGCGGCGCGCCATGCCGCGTGTCAGCGCTGCCGGGCGCGATGGCCGGCCGCGCTTCTGTCAGAAGCCGGCCGAGCTGTTGCGCCGGCATGCGATCCTGGGCGGTGCGCCGTCATGGGAGTTCGACCGGCCCAAGGCTCGGTTCGTGTCGAGCCATGGCAAGCCGCTCTGGTTCCGGCAGCGGCCGGTTGAGGGCGCTTTCGGCAAACTGCATATGGTCGAGGTCGATGGCTACAACGCGCGGGCAGGGCGCCCCTATGCCGGCGCCTATCGCAAGACCATCCTGGTACCGGATCCTGCCGAGGCGGTGCCGATGCGGGCGGAGTATGAGGTCTGGCATGCGGCGCTCGGCGTGGTGGTCGATACGCTGGCCGCCAGCTGTGCGCTGCATGACCATGCCGTGGTCATGACCGAGCGCCCGGCTCGGCCTTGGGAGTAGCTGGGACATCCTGCATCGGCCCTCTTGGCTGCGGCAGTTGGTTGACATAGGTTGGCCATGGTTCATTAGGTTTCGAGACGCCGCCCGGTTCACCCCGAGGCGGCGTTTCCGTTGGAGGCGTTGGTTGCCTGTTCGCATTGGCTTCTTTCGCACCGCATCTCAGCAGCGCGCATCCGACGAAGCGAAGCGCGACTATGAGCGGAGGCGCACGGCCGAGAGCGCAACCAGACGCCTGTATTGGACAGCTCGCTGGCGGGCCATCTCCAAGGATCAGCTAGTGCGCGAGCCGCTCTGCATCATGTGCCTGGATGAGGGCACGGTGACTGCCGCCACCATCTGCGACCACGTCATCCCGCATCGTGGTGATATCGACTTGTTCTGGAACGGCGCGCGGCAATCGCTATGTGTCTCGCACCATTCAAGCGCCAAACAGGCCGCCGAGCATGCGGCCGACGCGGGGTGACGAGCACACCCCGGGGGCGGTCGAAAGTCCAGACCCTTGGGAGCCTGCACCGGCTATGGGGGATCGAAAACGCCGGCGCGTTATTCCGGCAGATTTATTTTTTTCGCGTTGGAGGCTGTTGGCGTGGGACGCAGGAAGGATTCGCCGGCCGCGCAAGCCGCGAAGGGCTATCCGGGGCGTCGCAAGTCTCGGGAACGGAAGGCGGCCGCCGATCTAGAGGCCCGGGCTCAACCCGTCGCCGATCAGGTCGCAGCGCAGCGTGATCCGTTTGCTGCTCCGCGGATGTTCACCGGCGCGCCGGCGTTCTATGCCCGAGCGCTCGAGGTGTGGACCGATACGATCCGCGGCCTTCGCGTTATGGGCCGTCTGGATTCCCGCTATGCGCCGTCGATCGCGATCTACTGCGTCGCGGTCCAGGAGTGGGAAACCGCCTGCAAGCACATCCGGCAACACGGTTTCGTGCAGACGGTGAAGCGGACAACCGGCGACAATTGGCTTCGGCCGAATCCGATGCTCGATATCAGGGCCGCGGCGGAGAGCACCATCCGCGACAAGGCGCGCGAGTTCGGCCTGTCGCCGTTGTTCGACCAGGATCTGCTCCGGGTTCAGAGTTTCAACCGGTCGCGGCAGGGCGAGCTCTTCGACAATTCGCCCGAGCCTCAGCCGGAGCAGCCGGCTGGATCGACGCCGGCGCCTCGTACTGTGTCCGAGGACCCGATCGATCTTATGAACGCGACGGATTCGCCGCCGCCCGGGCAGCTGAACTAGGCCGTGCAGCCAGAGACTTCGGCCGCCGCGCTCGCGATCGGCGCGCCGGAGGCCCTGCACCCTTTGCCGGGTTGGCTACAGGCCGTCGCCGATCAGCCGGCTTATCGCTGGGCCGTCATGGGATGGCGAAGGGCGGCCTCGAATCCGGGGGCTTGGTTCGATGCGGCGAAGGCCGATCGTGTCGTCGCGGCCTGGCCGAAGATCTTCAGGCTCACTGAGGACCGGTTTCACGGCAAGCCGTTCTGGTTGCTCAAGTGGCAGGAGATCACGCTTCGGCTCCTCGTCGGGTGGAAGAAGCCCGTCGAGATCCTAGACGAGACAACCGGCGAGCCGCGAATCGCCTGGGTCCGCATCTTCCGGCGCCTGGATCTCTGGATCCCGCGCAAGAATGGCAAGTCGGAGTTCCTGGCGGGGCTCGGCGTGCTGTTCTTCGTGCTCGAGAAGGTCCACGGCGCGCAGGGCTTCGTGTTCGGGCGAGACGAGAAACAGGGCCTCGTCCCCTTCAAGAAGATGAAGGCGATCATCGAGAACGCCAAAGGCGTGATGATCGGTCCGGACGGCTCGCGCCGCGTCGTCAACCAGGCGAAGTCCATCTTCGTTCCGGAGACGAACGGGCTCTGCGAGCTGCTATCCGGCAAGCCCGACGGCAAGCATGGCCGATCGCCGACGGTCATCGTCGGGGACGAGATCCATGAATGGTATAGCCGGGACCTTTCGGACACGCTGCGCGAGGGAACCGGCACCCGCTTGCAGCCGATCGAGCTCTATGCGTCGACCGCCGGCATCAAGACGTCGCGTGTCGGCTTCGAGTGGTTCGAAGAGAGCATGGAGATCCTCGAGGGCGTCAAAGACGACCCAACAACGCTGATCGTCTTCTTCGGCGCCGATCAGGAGGACGATTGGACCGACGAGGAGGTCTGGAAGAAGGCAAACCCCTCAATCGGCATGACGCCGACCTGGGACTATATGCGCATCGAGGCGCGCAAGGCCAAAGGCAAGCCCGCACTCGAGGCCAAGTTCAAATGCTACCACCTCAATCAATGGGTGGATCATCTCTCGAGCTGGATCCCGCTGAGGGCCTGGAAGGCCTCGGCCCGAGATCTGGAAGGCTGGAAGACGCAGGCAGATCGCTTCCAGGGACGGCGCTGCGTCGGCGCCGCTGACGTCTCGGCCGTTCGCGACCTGACCGCACTGGTCTGGCTTTTCGAGCCAGAGGCGCCCGGCGGCGTCTGGGACCTGTTGCCGATGTTTTGGGTTCCGGAGGGCACCCTGGTCGAGCGCCAGGAGACGGATCGCCGCGTCAACTGGCAGGGCTGGGTCGACCAGGGCGCGTTGCGCACCATGCCCGGCGATGTCGTCGACCTTCGGATCGTCGCCAATGCCATCCTCGACGGAATGGCGATGTTCGAGGTGACGAAGCTCGGTTTCGATGCCTGGGGCGTTTCGCAGCTGCAGATCATGCTGCAGGAGGACGGCGTTGCGGCGTCGATTGGCGATGAGCCCTTCATGGTCAACATGCGGCAGGGTCATCGCACGCTGGCCGAGCCGACAAAGGAATTCGAGCGCCTGGTCTTTCAGCGCCTGCTCGATCATGCGGGCCATCCGGTTCTGACCTGGATGGCCCAGCATTGCGGCGTCCGATTCGACGCCAATTTGAACTACGTCCCGGACAAGGGCGGGTCGAAAGACAAGATCGACGGCATCATGGCGTCGGTCATGGCGACAGCGTTGACGATGGGCCCGCCCGGCGATGGCCCATCGGTCTACGAGGATCGCGGAATTCTGGAAATCGAGGTCGAGGAATGGCGTCCATGACAGCTGGCTTCAGCCGCTGGCAGCACTTCCGCGCGGCCATGGGCCTGTCGGCGGAGCGCTACGGCCCCTCCGACAGCATCGGCCAGCCGAATGGCTGGCTCGTCCGGATGCTAGGCGGCGGGAAGACGAAGGCGGGCGTCGTCGTCAGCGAGTTCGGCGCGCTGCATCTGCCCGTGGTGTTCGCCTGCGTGAACCGGATCGCCAATCCGGTTGCCGGCGTCCCGGTCGGCATCTTTCGCAAGGGCGACAAGGGCGAGGCGATCGCGGTTGATGACCACCCGATGTCGCAGAGCCTGCGGCTGCGCCCGAATCCGTTCATGTCGTCACGCACGGTGCGGAAAACGGTCCAGGGCCATGCGCTGCTCTGGGGCAACGGCTACTGCGAGATCGAACGCAATCGCCGGGGCCAGGCAGTCGGGATCTGGCCGCTTCTCCCGAACGCCACGAAGCCTCGGAAGAAAGAGGGCGACCTAGTCTATGACACTTCGATCGCCGGTCAGCGCTACACGCTGCCGCAGGAGGACGTCATCCACCTGATGGATCTTAGCCAGGATGGCTATGAAGGCCTGTCGCAAATCGGCCTTGCCCGCCAGGCTGTCGGCATGGGCCTCGCCATGGAGGAGTTCGGGGCGAAGTTCTTCGCCAACGATGCCAAGTCCGGCGGGTTTCTGATGCACCCGGGCAGGCTGTCGTCCAACGCCCAGGGCAACCTCGCAGGGCGGCGTACCGAGCGCGGTGAAACCGCAGGTCCAGAGCGGCGCATCGACCCCGGTGCCCAACTCGAGAAGCAGGGCGGGCTCGAAAATGCGCATCGGGTCAAGGTGCTCGAGGAGGGCGTCAAGTACATCTCGACCACGATCCCACCCGAGGATGCGCAGTTCCTCGGCTCGCGCGAGTTCCAGATCGCCGAGATCGCGCGAATTTACGACGTGCCGCTCGTTCTGCTGCAGAGCCATGAGAAATCCACCAGCTGGGGCTCCGGCATCGAGCAACTGATGATCGGTTTCGTCCGGCAGACGATCGAGCCGTGGATCGGCGCCTGGGAACAGGAGCTCAACTGGAAGCTCTTCACGGCAGAGGAGTTGGCGCAGGGCTACTACGTCAAGTTCAACCTGAATGCCCTGTTGCGTGGCGACATGGCCGGCCGTGCCGCCTTCTACAAGGCGATGTTTGAACTGGCGGCGATCACGCCGAACAAGATCGCCGCGCTCGAGGAGCTCGACGGCATGGGGCCCGAGGGTGACGTGCGCTTCGTCAGCAACAACGTGCAGTCGATCGAGCGCGCCATCAACCCGCCGGTGCCTCCGCCGATCGGCCACAACGGCGGCCCACCACTCGACCAGTCCGACGAGGAGGACGCAGCATGAAATACGCCCATGTGCTGATGGCGGTCACCGAAGAGCGATGGGCTATGCAGGAGAGCAAGCTGCAAGCCATCCTGGATCTACTCGCGCATCAGGCTTCTGGTGAGAAATACTCGGCGGAAGATCTCGCCGCGCGAGTGCCTCAGAAAACCGAGCGGGAAATTGCCCGGAAGATCGGCAGGGTTGCACTGTTGCCCCTGCGCGGCGTCATCGCCAACCGCATGAACATGATGACCGAGATCTCCGGCGGCACGTCGTCGGAGGGTTTCGGCCTCGCGTTCCAGGCGGCGCTGCGCGACCAAGACGTCAAGGCGATCGTCCTCGATGTCGACTCCCCGGGCGGCATGGTGAGCGGGACCGCGGAGCTGTCGCGGATGATCTTCGACGGTAGGGCGATGAAGCCGGTTATCGCTCACGTCAATGCGACGGCTGCGAGCGCCGCCTACTGGATCGCTTCGGCGGCCACCGAAATGGTTGTGACGCCGAGCGGTGGCGTTGGCGATATCGGCGTTCTCGGTATCCACGACGACATGAGCGGCGCCCTCGAGAAGGCCGGCGTGAAGAAGACGATCGTCAAGGCCGGGAAGTTCAAGGCCGCAGCGAACCCGTTCAATCCGCTCGACGAGGAATCGCACACTCGCATGCAGAGCCGTGTGAACGCTTCCTATGACAGCTTCGTTGGCGACGTGGCTCGCAACCGCGGTGTAGCCGTCTCGCGCGTCCGCGAAGGCTTCGGCCAGGGCGAGCTCGTCGATGCGTCGCGCGCGGTATCCGAAGGCATGGCGGATCGCGTCGGTTCGCTTGAGGAGACGCTGCAGCGTTTCGGCGCCTCGCTCTACGGCGCCCCGATCGAGGCAGCGCCGCCGGCGCGCAATTCTGCCTTGCAGCGCCAGAAGCGGGCGCTCGCTCTCTGAAATACCCGCCGACCGGCGGTAACGGCCTCGTTCACGTGCCGGCGTGAGCGGGGCCTTTTCGTATCCGGCATTCAGCCAGGAGAACCCCATGCTGAAGGAACTGCGCGCCAAGCGCACCAAGCTGGTCGCGGATATGCGCGCCATCATCGTTACGGCCGAGGGGCAGGACCGCGACCTCACGGCCGAAGAGCAGGCTTCGTTTGACGAGCTGCAGGCCAGCCGAGACGCTCTTGAGAACCGGATCACCCGCCTCGAGGCGCAGGAAACCAGCGAGGCGGCGCTCGATGCCGTCGTGCCGGCTCGCTCGCGCTCGAGCGTTCCGCAGGTCATTCCGCGCCGGCCGAACGAGGCGAGCACCGAGTTCGAGAGCTTCGGCGAGTTCATGGCCGCGGTTCGGTTCAACCGGAATGACCAGCGGCTCAACTTCGTCGAGGGCGTCGGCGCCGCGACGGACGAGAACGGCCTGCAGGCCGAAATGCGTATGGATAACGATACGCAGGGCGGCTTCATGGTCCCCCAGCAGTTCCGAAACCAGATCTTTCGCGTCGAAGCGCAGGCTTCGCTCGTGCGCCCTCGCGCCCAGATCATTCCTGCGGGCAGCCCGCCCGATGCCAGCATCACGATGCCGGCTCTCGATCAGTCCGGGGCCAACCCCGCCAACATGTTCGGCGGCGTCCAGGTCCAGTGGATCGAGGAAGGCGAAGAGAAGCCGGAGACCGATGCCAAGCTCGGCGAAATCACGCTTACCCCGCATGAGGTCGCGGGATTCGTCACGGTTACGGACAAACTCCTGCGTAATTGGCAGGCCTCCGATACCTTCATCCGCAACCTGCTTTCGGGTGCCGTCGACGCCGCTGAGGACTACTCGTTCCTGCGCGGCAACGGTGTCACCCAACCGCTGGGCGCGCTGAATGCCGGCGCGATGAAGTACGTCAACCGGGCCAATGCAAACACGGTTGGCTATCTCGACCTGCTCGGCATGGTTGCCGTGCTGCTGATGCGCGGCGGCTCGCCAATCTGGTCGGCGCCGCAATCCGCGCTTCCGAAGATCGCGACCCTTCAGGATCCTGAGGGTCACTACATTTGGAAGCCGGATGCCCGCGACGGCTTTGCCGGCACGCTGCTCGGTTACCCGCTGCGCTGGAATAATCGAGCTCCTGCGCTCGGTTCGAAGGGCGATATCGTGCTCGCGGACTGGAACTACTACCTCATTAAGGACGGTTCTGGCCCCTTCGTCGCCGCGTCTGAGCACGTCAAGTTCACCTCGAACAAGACCGTGATCAAGATCTTCTGGAACGTCGACGGCGCGCCCTGGATGAAGGGCCCGATCAAGGAAGAGAACGGCTACGAGGTCTCGCCCTTCATCGGCCTCGACATCCCGGCCTGATCCGGGAGCGGTCAGCTCTCGCACTCTGCGGCCTCGGCTCCGCCGGGGCCGTCCGCCCTCCCCATCATTTTATCTTGAAAGGAGATCGCCATGCGCGACCTCGCCAATCACCTGCATGTCAAGCGGGCGATCAGCCCTGCTGCTGCGGTTACCGACAACACCCCGTTTGTCTCTCAGATCATCGATCGCGCCGGCTACAACGAGCTCATGTTCGCGATCCAGGCCGGCGCGATCGCCGACGCTGACGCTGTCATCACGGCGCTGGTCGAGCACGGAAACGCTGCGAACCTGTCCGACGCCGCCGCGGTGCCGGATACGCAGCTCACCGGAACGGAAGCGCAGGCAGGCCTCACCTTCGCCAATGACGATGCCTGCCGGAAGATCGGCTATGTCGGCGGCAAACAGTATGTTCGTCTGACGCTGACACCGGCGAACAATGCCGGCAACATCTTCCTCTCCGCGGTCGCCATCCTTTCCGGATCCCGCTACGCGCCGACGCCGAATCCGCCGGTCTGATCGCTGCTTCTCCCGCAACACGCGGCCGAGGCCGCAAAGATCGAGGATTGATCGATGAAGTTCACAGTCATCGCCGGGTGTGTCGACAGGCACACCGGCAAACGCTTTCAGCGCGGCGACACCTTCGAAACGAAGGACGAGGAGCAGGCGGAGCGTCTCATCAAGGCAGGCTGCCTCCGGCGTCCGACCGAGGCAGAGGCCCGGGCCGCGCAGGAGGAAGCTGAAAGCCGGCGCGCTGCGGAGGACGCAGCCGCGGCCGAGCGTAAGCGCCTGGCCAACGAGTCGGCCGCGGCCGAGCAGCGGCGCCTCGCGGACGAGGCAGAGACGCAGCGCCGGCGCCAGGCCGAGCTCGATCGGCTCACCGCGGAGATCGAAGCCGCCCAAGAGCGGCTGCGCGAGACCAACGATGCCGCTTCCGCCGCGGAGGAGCGTCGCCGTGTCGCCGAGCAGGCGGCGGTCGAAGCCGAGGCGCGCCTCGCCAAGGCCAATGAAGCGGCAAGCAAGGCGAAGAAGGCCTGATCATGCCGCGTCTCGTCGTCATCGCCCCGCCGGATCCGAAGTCGGTTCTATCCACGGCCGAAGCAAAGGCGCATCTCCGCGTCGTCGGCGCGGGCGATGACGGCCTGATCGAGCAGCTCGTCGCGGCAGCCTTTGGCCAGATTGATGGACCGGAGGGCTGGCTAGGGCGCGCTCTCGCAACGCAGACCATCGAGCTGCGTCAGGACGGCTTTCCGCGAGGCGATGCGATCTATCTGCCTTGCGAGCCGACGCGATCGATCGTCTCGGTGACCTATGTCGATCGCGAAGGTGCCGAACAAGAGATCCCGGGCGCCGACTACCGTCTGATCGGATCGGAAGCCGTCTGCGGTCGCCGCCAGCGCTGGCCTCAGGCCTATGATGAGCCCGAGAGCGTTCGTGTGCGCTACGTCGCCGGTCATGATCCGGCGCCGGCGGCCGCGGTTGCAGCCCTCAAGCTGATGCTGGGCAACCTCTACAATCTCGTCGGGAGTGATGCCCGGTTACGGAAGCGTGTCGTGGAAGGCGTGGGCTCGCGCGAGTGGGACACGACCGGCAAATTCAACGAGACCGCTGACCGGGCGGTGACCGCGCTGCTGACCCCGCTGCGGATCTTCATCTGATGTTCGATCCAGCCGCGGCCATTTCGGATCTCGACCAGGAACTCGGCGAGTCCGGCCAATCCGTCACCCTGTCCCGCCCCGCCGGCGGGCCGGCTGATCTGGTCTGCCAGGCCTTCGTCCGTGGCTACAAGCCCGAGCAGCTGGTCGGCGCGATCACGCAGCAGGATAGTCTCGTCATCCTGTCGCCGACGGCGCTCGCCGCCGTCGCCTGGCCGGTACCGGAGGGCGGCGATCGCGTGAAGGTCGGCGCCGTGTGGAAGCGCGTCCAGGCTGCCGGCCCGATCTACATGGCCGGCGTTCTGGTGCGCGTCGAGCTGCAGGTGCTGGGCTCATGACCAGCCGCTTGCGCGCCGTCTCGCTGCAATTCCAGGGCGAGACCCTGCGCGCGCTTGCCGGGACGCAGGCCGATCTCGCCGCCTTCGCGAGGCGCGAGCATGGAAAGGTCATGCGGGCCGATCCGCGGCCATCGAGCTACCGGCGCTTCGTTGACGGGCGCGAGGGCGCCCTCGAGGAGAGCGTCCAGCGCAATGGCGTGATCGAGTATCACTATCAGCGGCTGGACGAGATCGTGCGTTTCGCCATGGATACGCTCTTCGCGCTCTCGCCCGTCCTGTCCGGCGACTATCGCCGTGCTCATACGCTGTTCGTTGGCGGCGTCGCAGTCGGCGATTTGAGGAGCTGGAAGCCCCAAAGCGGAGAGGAGATCTATATCCTCAACCCGCTGCCCTATGCCCGCAAGATCGATCTCGGCAAGATGAAGATGCGGGTCGCCGGAACGGATCGGGTCTATCAGCAGGCCGAGCAGATCCTGAAGCGTCGCTTCGGCAACATGGCCGCGATCAAGTTCACATTCCGCTCGGTCGTTGGCGGTTCGTTCTTTGAGGCCGGCGGCGTCAAGCGGCCGATCAAACGCGGCGTCAAAGGCCGCTTCGCCAAGGGCAGCCATGCCCGCCCGGGCCGCGCGCTCGAAAAGGATGCGCGGCGTCCCGCGCTCTATATCCGGGTTTACTGACATGGCTGACTTTGCAGGGGCGGTCGCCGCGATTCGGTTGCGGCTCGAGGGTGTTTGGAACAACGCGACGCCCATCGCCTGGCCGAACGAGAAGCGGCCGATCGTGACCGATGCGGATGGAAAGCCCGCTGCCTGGGTCTATGCCGAGGTCACCGGCACGGATTCGGGCATCCGTGGTGTGGGGAAGCCCGGCGCTCACGTCATCATCGATGACGGCCTGATCGAGCTCACGGCCTTCGTGCCGGCCGATACCGGAACGGCTGAAGCTTTCACGAACGCAACGGCGCTCGGCGAGATCTTCCGCACGAAGCAGTTTTACGACGCTGACCCCGGCGCCTGCATCCGGACCTGGTCGCCACGGGTCGGCGGGGCTGACGCCTCGGCCGACAGCGGCATGTGGGTCGGTGTCACCGTCACCATTCCATTTGAGTTCTGGCGCATCGCCTGACCGTTCCTGCCCGCGCGTGGCCCGCGCCGGCATGATCCTTCTTCCCCTTGGGCAAGGGACCTTCGGGCGCCTCGGGCGCCTTCTTCATGGGAGCCCCTGCCATGGTTTTTCAGTCCGGCCGCAACATCCTGGTTGCCTACAAGCCTGAGGTCACTTTCGGCGTCGCCGAAGACGGCGCCGCGGGCGCGAAGGTGTTTCGCCCCAACAGCGGCGGCCTCAACCTTTCGAAGGAGCCGATCCGTTCGAACGAGATCCGGCGCGACGGGCAGGTCTCGCGCGGGCGCCACGGCTCGCGTTCGGTCGCCGGCTCCTATGTCGGCGATCTCAGCCACGGCAGCTATGACGATTTCATCGAAGCCGTTTTCCGCGGCTCGTTCCAGCCCGAGCTCGTGCTGAACGAGGCGAGCGCGGGCCTGACCAGCATCACCACGACGGCGAACGCCATTGTTGCATCGGCGGGCTCCTGGATCACCGCTGGCCTGCGTGTTGGCGATATCGTTCGCCTGACCAACCACTCGACGGCAGCGAACAACGGCCGCAACCTGCGCATCGTCGGGCTGACTGCCAGCACGATCACTGTCGCCGAAGTGCTCACCGTCGACGCCGTTGCCGACGCCGCCTTCTCGCTGACGCGGCCGAAAAAGCTGCTGATGGGCACCACTCCGCGTAGCTTCTCGATCGAAGAGCGCGAGATCGATATCGACGGCTCCGAACTCTTCCTCGGCAATCGCATCGGCTCGATGCAGCTGCAGCTGCAGCCGAACGGCATGGCGACGATCACCTTCGGCGTGATTGGCCGCGACATGGAGGTGAAGGATGGCGCGGCCTCGCCCTATTATGCTGCGCCGGTCGCAACCACCTCGCTCGGCATGACGGCGGTCGAGGCGCTGATCCGGCTCGGCGGCGAGGATGTGCTCGAGCTTACCGCGCTGGATCTGACCATCAACCTGAATGCGGCGGGACAGCCCGTCGTCGGCTCGGTGCTGACGCCCGAGGTGTTCACCAACCAGGCGACGGTCGAGGGCTCGATCACGGCGCTGAAGAAGGACGTAAGCCGCGTGCAGCAGTTCCTCGACGAGGACGTGCTCTCGCTGCATCTGATGTTCACCGAGAACGAAGGCGAGCCGCGTGACTTCTGCTCGTTCTTCATCGGCAACATCACCTTTGCGAACCTCGCGAAGTCCGAGCTCGGTGCCGACAATGGCCGCACGCAGCAGATCTCGCTGCTGATCGGCAAGGACGAGCGCGGCGGTGCCTATTCCGACTCGACCGTTGTCTACCAGACCTCGGCGGCCTGATCGTCATGACGGCGCAGCTGGAAGCGGCGGTGCGCGAGGCGGCTTCCGCCCTGCGCGCCGCCATCGCCGCAGCCGAGGCGGCCGGCCTCACGGTCGCGCTGCCGCGCCGTGCGGCGGATCTCGGCGCGATCGCCATCAGTGCGACCGGCCGGGCCCGGGAAAGCTGGCCGGTGGCGGTGATGATGCCGCCGGCGCCGATCGAGGCTGCTCGCGATCCGGGCCGGCCGTTGCGGCTCCCATCCACGAAAGAGCGCCGCAAGCGCTGAATCTTCCCATCAAGGAAATTGGACATGACGAACAAAGCTGGCGCGGTCCTGGTGAACCTCGGCGCGCTTTGCGCGGCCAACACCGCCGTGATGCAAGTGCTCCACCCCGTAACGAATGCGCCGATCGGCTGGGAGATTACCTTCGCCGGTCCCGGCCATCCCAAGGCGATCGCCTGGTCGAACGAGGCGGCCCGCGAGGCGTTGCTTCGCGACGCCCAGATCGAGGCGCAGCGGCTGAACGGCCGCGAGATCAAGCCCGAGAGCCGGGATGTCGACGTGGCCCGCCGCAATAATACCAGGTGGGTTGTCGCCAGGATCGTCGACTGGACCCCGGTGACGCTCGAAGAAGGCGGCTCTGCGATCACCTTTGCTGAGCAAACGGCGACCGAGATCCTGTTGAAGCCGGAACTCAACTGGCTCTATGCCCAGTGCCTCGAATTCCTCAATGCCAAGGCGTCTTTTATCGAGGCCTCCGCGACGGCCTGATCGCCTTCGCCGAGGCCGAGTTTCGGCTTTCCGCTCTCGATGACAAGGGTCACAGCCTCCGCGCCACGTTGCGGGGGCTCCTCGACCGGGCGCGGACGCCGGAGCGGCGGGCCGGGATCGAAGCGGAGTTGCGCGTTCCGCCGGCGCCGCCGCAGCTGATCTATCTCTGGAACGCGTTCCGGCGGCTTTCGGATCGTCGTGGCATGGGTCTGTCGGGATCGGCGCCGCTTACCTGGCCAGAAATCGACGCGTTTTCCCGGCTGTCAGGGCTGCATCTGGCGCCCTGGGAGATCGAAATCGTCGAGGAACTGGACCGGCTCTTCCTGTTCCCTCCGAAGCCGGCCGAGTAGCCATTTCGCAATGCGTGGCCAACCACCGAGGCCTTCATGTCTCAAGTCGTATCACTGCTGACGATCGATGCGCGCGGCGCTGAAGTCGGCTCGGCCACCTATGTCCGCGCCATGAAGGTAGCGCAGGCTGCTGTCGACCGGCTGGCCGATGCAGAGGAGCGCGCCAAGGCGGCGCAGGCGGGCCAGACGCTCGTTATGACCGGCAACGCCAACTCGATCGCCCGCACGGCGGCGCAATGGGACAAGTTGCGGGCTTCACTCGACCCGGTGATTGCCGCCACCAAGGCGATCGAGCAGGCCCAGTTGCGTGCCGACGCTGCGGTGCGTCGCGGGGTGACGACGCAGGAGGAGGCTGCCCGCATCGTTGCGCAGGTCCGGAAGAAGCACGCCGATGCGCTTGGGGTCAGCAATGACAATGCCCCCTCCGGGCTCGCAAAGCATGAAATCATCAATCTGTCGCGCCAGGCGCAGGATGTCTTCGTCTCGCTCTCCAGCGGCCAGAACCCGCTGACCGTCCTGATCCAGCAGGGTTCGCAGATCGCGGATATCTTCGCGTCTTCGAATGCGACCGTGGGCTCGTTCCTGCGGCAGCTGCTTGGCTGGCTTGGGCCCCTCGCTCCGGCATTGGCGGCCTCAGCCGCGGCGGCCTCAGCCCTCTTTGCCGCATTCAGCGTTGGTTCCGAACGCAGTGACGTCGCCGCCTCTCTGCGCGGCATCGGGCGCACCGCAGGTATCACTGGCGGCGAGCTGAACCGGCTGGCGAAGGATGCCGCTGAGGCCGCCGGCGTCACGGTTTCGGCGGCGCGGTCCATGGCGGCGGAATTCACCAGGACCGGCAAGATAGCGCCCGAGATGACGTCGCGCCTGATCAAGCTGGCGAAGGATTATGCCTTCACCACCGGCCAGGAGCTCGAGCCCGCGGTGAAAGAGCTCGCCGAGGCCTTTGCCGACCCGATCAAGGGCGCTGAGGCTCTCAACCAGCGCCTCGGCTTCCTAGACGGCACGATGCAGACGGCAATCCGGCGTTCGGTCGACATGGGCGATCGGCTCCGCGCCCAACGGCTACTGACCGACGGCATGGCTGCGAGCGTCATCAAGGCCGAGGAGGCGCAGAGCAGCTGGAACCGGGCATGGGAAAAGTACATCACGCTGCCCATCGGGCGGGCGAAGGAGGCTGTTGGCTCCGCATTGCTGCCTGCTGATCAGCAGACCAAGCTCGATGACCTCACGCGCCAGCTTCGCGACAATGAATCTCGCCTCGCACGGGTGCGCGCGGAGGGGCTGAGCAGCTCTCCTGAGAAGGACCGCCTCGAGGCGAGGGTCGGCTACCTGAACGAACAGAAGCGCGCGCTTGAGTCGCTCATGAAGGTTGAGTCTGACCGGGCAGAACTGAGCGGTCGCCTGGCAACGAACAATGCCAAGTCTCGCGAGGCGGAGTCCCTCTTCGCCAATGCAAACCGTGAAATTCGAGACGCAGAGAAGCTGAACGCAGCCATCAGCACCTACGAAAATGGTCTCGACGCGATCAAGAAGAAGCGCGAGGCCCTCGGCGGCGACGGGGCTCGAAACGCCTCTTCTCTCGATGATGAGAATTTCCGGAACTTCACGGCCGGGCTTGCCCGGGCAAAGGCTGCACTAAAGGACTATTCGTCCGTCCAGCAGGGCGCGACCATGGAGCAGGACAAGACTCGCCGTCTGTCCGAGCTCGACGCCCGCGCCATCAACGATGTGACCGTGGCGCAGAAGGCGGCGACTGCGGCCGAGCGCGTCCGGATCGAGTTACGCGGCACCGAGAATTCGGCAGCCGAGCGTTCGCGCATGGCTGAGGAGGCCCGCCAGCGCGTGCTGACTGAGGGCAAGGCGCTTGCCGTCGATCAGCGCCGCGCTTCGCAGGACAATGTCGATGCGCTCAACGCCGAGACCGACGCGATCAAGAGCAATGGCGTCGCCGCGGCCGAGATCGCCAAGCTGAAGGCGCAGGCGCAGCGCGAGGTGCGCGGCACCAACGAGGATGCGGGCGTCCGCTTCCAGGAGCTGCTGCAGGAGGCGTCGGCCAAGGTCAACCGGGAGATCGCCGAGCAGAACTCGCGGCTACGCGAGCAGGTCCAGATCGGTCGCGATGTGAATGACCGGGCGGCACGGCAGAACCTGTCAGAGCAGCAGATCTATGAGCTGCTGCAGCGTCAGTCGGACATTCAGGCCCGCATCAATCAGCTGCGCGCGATCGGCGCCGACGAAGGCACGATCCTGCGCGCGCAGCGGGATCTGATCGCCCTGAAGGAACAGGAGTTGACCATTGATCAGCGCCGTCGCGCGCTGGGCATGATCAATGGGCAGAGCGATCAGATCCAAGGGCTTGAGCTGGAGATCTCGCTGATTGGCCGGAACGCGGAGGAGCGCAATCGCCTGATCGCGATCATGCGCGCCGAGCAGGAGCTACGTCGGCAGGGCATTCCCCTGACCAGCGAGGAAGGTCAGGCTTATGTCGACAATGCTGCACGGATCGCCGGCCTCAACACGGTGAAAGAGCGTCTGTCCGAGATTCAGGACATCGGCAAAGACGCGCTGAAGGGCTTCGTTTCCGACCTTCGAAACGGCAAGTCTGCCACCGAGGCGCTGACGAACTCGCTCAACCGCGTGGCCGACAAGCTGCTCGACATTGCCTCGGATCAGGCGATTTCGTCGCTCTTCGGGTCGAAGGGCTCCGCCGGAGGCGGGTTGCTGGGCAGCCTGCTGAAGGGCTTCGGCTTCGGTGGTGGCGGCAATCCGTTTGCCGAAGGCGCCGGCGGCTATAGCGGCTTTGGCCCGTTCCTGCCGAGCGCGAAGGGGAATGTCTTCGCCGGCGGCAATGTCATTCCCTTCGCCAGGGGCGGCGTCATCGATAGGCCGATGACCTTTCCGCTCCGGAACGGGATGACAGGCCTCGCCGGCGAGGCCGGGGCGGAAGCGATCATGCCGCTGCGCCGGAACAGTTCCGGGCAGCTTGGCGTCGTTGCAGCCGGTGGCGGCGGTGGCGGGCGTTCCTCGGTGACCGTGAACGTGATCAACCAAACGGATGGCAAGGTCACGCAGGAGAGCCGCAAGGGGCCTGACGGCTCGGAGATCCTCGACATCGTCATCCAGAAGGTCGCCGGCGACATGTCGACGCCGGGCTCTGCCACTCACCGGGCGTTGCGCTCGAATTATGGCGCTCAACAGCAACTGACGAAGCGGTGATGTGATGGCAGATACCTGGCCCGCCACCCTGCCGCAGAAGCTGCAGAGCGATGACTATTCCGAGCAGGAGGCCGAGAACCGGATTCGCAGCGCCAATGACGTGGGCCCGGCGAAAGTGCGCCGGCGCACAACGGCGAATGTCCAGCCGGTGTCCGGATCGCTCATCATGAGCCTCGACCAGAAGGCGCTGTTGAAGTCCTTCGTCTCTGAAACTCTGCTCGGCGGCGCTCTTCCGTTCTGGTTCCCCAACCCGAACGGCGGAGCAGACTGGCTGGTTCGCTTTGCCGATGGCGGCTTGCCGACCTGGGCGCCCTTCGGCGCCATCGAATGGCGCGCCAGCTTCAAGCTCGAGGTGCTGCCATGAGCCGCACGCTTTCGCTGACGATGCGGGGGGCGATGAATGCGCAGGAGACCGGCGAGGTGCCGATCTTCCTGATGACGATCACGCATGAGCTGCTCGAGGAGCCAATCAGGCTGTCGTCGGACCCGACGTCGCGGATCTCGGTCGACCCTCTGAAATATGGCACCGCAAGTCGCGGTGAGACCTATCTCTTCGTGCCCATGGGCTATGTGCTGCCCGACGAGAAGGATGGCGCGGCGCCCCAGTCCCGCATCACCCTCGACAACGTCGACCGGAGCATGGTGGACATCGTCCGCTCGGCCCAGACGCCGGCGCGGGTCACGATGGAGCTCGTGCTGGCATCGGCGCTCGACGAGGTCGAGATCGCCTTTCCGGCCTTCGATCTGGTGAGCGCGCCCTATGACGCGAGCATCATCACGCTGCATCTGGCGATCAATGCGCTCGTCACCGAGCCGTTCCCGGCCGGCAGCTTCAATCCTTCGCAGTTCCCCGGCCTGTTCTGATGCTCGATGCCTATGTCGGCCTGCCCTTCGCCGAGAGGGGGCGCTCGCGCGCGGGTCTCGATTGCTGGGGCCTCGTCTGCCTGGTCTATGCCGAGCAGCTCGGCCTGGATCTGCCGCGCCTCGACGAGGCCTATGTCTCGACCGCCGATCGCGAGACGCTGCAGCAGCTCGTCTGCGAGGGGCGAAGCGCGTGGATCGAGGTCCCGGCCGACAAGGCAGAGATCTTTGATGTCGTGTTAATGAGCAATCTCGGCGTGCCGCATATCGGCCTCGTCGCGGGACCTCGGCTCGTCCTGCATGTCGAGGATGGTGCCGACGCGACGATCGAGCCTCTTTCCGGGGCCCGCCTTGCCCGCCGGCTGCGCGGCTTCTTCCGTCATGAGAGCCGCCATGCTGCCTGCGTCTGAACCGCTTCGCGGCGAGATCCTGCCGCCTGACGCTGGCATGGTCGACGTCATCGTATTGCGGCACCCGCTGCGTCATGAGCGCAGCATTGTGAACCTGCCCGCTGGCCTTTCGCTCGCGGAGCTGCTGGCGCGCGCATGGCCCGGGCGTGGTTCGCGTCCGATGCTCGCCTATCTCGGCGAGGATGTGGTGCCGGCCGAGCTTTGGGGTCGGGTGCGGCCGAAGCCCGGCATTGTCGTGACCTTCCGGGCGACGATGCACGGCAAGGGCGTCCTGCGCGCTCTTGCATTCGTCGCCATCGCGATTGCGGCGATTGTTGTCGGGCCTTGGATCGCCGGCGCCCTGTTCGCTGCGGGTACGACGGCCTTCCTTGTCACCTCGGCCTTGGTCTCGGGCGCGATCACGATCGGCGGCTCGCTGCTCGTCAATGCCCTGTTTCCGGTGGCGAAGAAGCCGAGCAATAACGGCGCTCTCGCGCCGAACGAGGAGGCGCAGCGTATCTCCTCGCTGCAGGGTTCGCAGAACCAGGCGCGGCCCTTTGGGTCCATTCCCGTCGTGCTCGGCCAGCATCGCATTTCGCCGCCCTTCGCAGCCAAGCCCTATAGCGAGCTCGTCGGCGACGATCAGTATCTGCGCCTGCTCTTCTGCGTAGGCTATGGACCGCTGGTGATCGACGAGTTCAGGATCGGCGAGACGCCGATAGAGTCCTTCTCGGGCGTCGAGCTCGAGGTGCGTGCTGGCTACGACACGGACACGCCGACGGCGCTCTATCCCGGCCAGGTTGACCAGCAGGATCTCTCGATCGTGCTCGGTTACAACGAACTGGTGAAGCGCATGACCGAGCCGGATATCGACGAGTTTTCGGTCGATATCGCGGCACCTCAGGGCATCTATATCGTCGATACCACGACCGGAGCTCGCAACGGACTTGGTGTCCATGTCCGCGTCTTTTATCGCCGGATTGATCAGGGCGGCTTTACGCAGGCCAGCGAGCTCGCCTTCTGGCGCGAACTCGGCCAGGCGAGGCGCGGCACCAGCGTCAGCGTTCCGCGCGGGCAGTACGAGATCATGCTGGTCAGGATCTCGCCGACGATCGGCACCGAGGACGTTGCAGAGCAGGTCGTCTGGACCGCGCTGCGCTCGATCAAGCGGGCGCAGCCGATCAGCTTCCCGGCGCCGCTCGCCCTGGTCGCGATCCGCATCCGTGCCAGCGATCAGCTGTCCGGCGTCGTCGACACCTTCAATGTGCGGGTCCGCTCGCAGGGGCTGAGCTACAACGGTGCGACCGGCTGGGTTCAGAGCATGTCGCGCAATCCGGCCGACCTGTTCCGCAAGGTGCTGCAGTCGCCGCCGAACAGCATGCCGGTTCATGACGACGGCATCGATATCCCCACGCTTGAGCGGTGGTGGCTTTTTAACAATTTGAACAACTTCACCTATGACAGCGTGGTCGAGAATGCGACCTCGGTCTATGAGCGCCTTGTCCTGATCTGCGTCGCCGGCCGAGCGGTCCCGACCTTCCGGGACGGCAAATGGAGCGTGATCTGGGACGAGTTCGATGCGCCGGTGGTGCAGCATTTCACGCCGCGCAATTCATCGGGCTTCAGTTCTGAGCGCGTCTATCAGCGCACCCCGCACGGATTTCGCGTCAAGTTCGTCAACGCTGCCAAGGGTTATGCTGCTGACGAACGCATCGTCTATGACGACGGCTATGACGCCGGCAATGCGACGCTGTTCGAGTCGATCGATCTCGACGGCATCACCTCGTCGGATCTCGCCTGGAAGCATGGGCGCTATCATATTGCCCAGGCCCGGCTGCGCCCGGAGAAGTATCAGATCCGCGTCGATTGGGAGCATCTGCGCTGCACGCGCGGCGACCGCGTGCTCTTCGCCCACGACATCATCAAGGTCGGGCTCGGCTATGGGCGGGTGAAGTCGGTCGCCGACAACGTCGTCACGGTCGACGATATCGTCACGATGGAGGTCGGGAAGGCCTATTGCATCCGCTTCCGCCTGGCCAATGGCACAAGCGTATTGCGCCAGTTGGTGACGACAGAGGGCGAGGTCAGCGCCTTGACCCTTGACGGCGACGGCGCCCTGCCGGCGCCGGGCGACCTCTTCCTGTTCGGTGAAACCGAGCGGGAGTCGATCGTCTGCCGCGTCTTCGCGATCGAGCACCAGGACGATTTGACCGCACGGCTCACGCTGGTCGACGACGCGCCCGCGCTGATCAACGCCGATCGGGGCGTGATTCCGCCCTTCGATTCGCGCATCAGTCAGCCGGCCGATCCGTTCACACTGCCGCCGAAGAGCGTCACGGCGAAGGAAATCATCGTCCAGGGCGGCAGCGGCGCCACGACCGCCGTTGTCCGCTTGTCGTGGCAGGCGCCGCGCCTCGGACGCGTTCGCGCCTTCGAGGCGCAATGGCGCGACGAGCAGGTCGGCCAAGGCGGCGAACAGGGCTGGTCCAGCGCCCAGACGGTGGCGGCTCCTCAGCAATGGATCGAGATCGGTGGCCTGCTGCTCGGCAGCTACTCCTTCCGGGTGCGATCGCTGTTCGACGATGGCACGGTGTCGAGTTGGGCAGTCCTGCCGGCGAGTGCGATCACCGGCGACCTGTTGGCGAAGCCGCTCCCGAGCGTCACGCGCCTTCGCTCGGTCTTCGTCGACGGCGTGCGCAATCTTGCCTGGGACGAGGTGCGTGATTGGCGTGGCGCGGTGCTCTACGAGATTCGCAAGGGCTCGACCTGGGCCGGCAGCTTCCTGATCGAGACCGTGGCGCACCCGCCCTTTGCCGTGCTCGGCGACGACACCTATTGGATCGCGGCGGTTGCAAAACCGATCAGCAACCTGACGGTCTACTCTGCTGCGCCGGCATCGATCGTCATCACGGGCGCCACCCTCGTCGGCAACGTCGTGGTCGAATTCGACGAAAAGGCGACCGCCTGGTCCGGCACGACATTCGGCACGGTCGCGGTCTCCGGCACAGATCTACGCACGGGCGGCGCCGGCGACGTCTTGACCATTCCCGATTTCCTCGGGACGCCTTCGCTGCTGGACTATGGTGGCGGCGGCTCGGGTGCCTACGAGATCCCGAACACGCACTTCGTGGATGTCGGCCGCGTCGTCGCCTGCGCCGTGACGGTCGAACTCCACGCCAGCGCGATCTGGTCCGATCAGGACATCCTGACCGAACCCGATTTCCTCGGAATTCAGGACCTGCTCACGGCGGAGGCGGCGCGCGAGGTCGAAGTCTTCATCGAGATCGCGCTCGGCGAAAACGATCCGCTCGACATCTATTCGACGGTCGACACCTATGAACCTGCCGACGTGTACAGCCAGAACATCCAGTGGGGCCCGTGGCAGCGCTTCAGCGCCGGTTCGTATCTCGCCCGGCACTTCAAATTCCGGCTGATCCTCAACACCCTGAACCCGCGCGCGATCGCGATCGTGCAGCAGTTCAAGTTCCGGGTCGATGTGCCCGACCGCATCGACCACCTGACCAATATCGCAATTCCCGCTGAGGGCTTGGCGATCACCTACCGACCTGACAATGCGCCGGCCGACGCGCCTTTCCACGGCGGGCCGAACGGCGCAGCGAACCCCTATGTCAACGTCACCATCCTCGACGGCCAGGACGGCGTGCTCGAGCTGAGCGACGAGAGCAAGGTGGGTTGCACGGTCCGCATCAAGGCGGGCGGCATCGGCGTCGCCCGCACCGTCAATATCGACGTCCAGGGCTACTGACCCTCAACACCCCGGAAAGACCGACATGTCCAAGCTTCGCCGTTTCCTCGGCGTGGGCGCGCTTGTTTGCGCTCTCGCCTCCGCCGCTCTCGCTCAGCAGGGCACGCTGACTGTTCCGCTTTCGGGCCCGAACCAGTTCGGTGGGCCCACGGGCGTCGCCAGCCAGATTAATGCGGCCATCCTCGCGACTGGCGCCAAAAACGCCGGCACGGCCGCACCGACCAACGCATCCGGCGGCACGCCCTTCGCCTTTCAGGAATGGATCGATACCTCCGGTCAGCCGCGCAGCTGGAAGATATGGGACGGCTCGACATGGGTGGTCATGGCGACGCTCAACACGTCGACCCATGCCTATACGATCCCGCTCTCGGCCGGTGGCACCGGCTGCAACGCGGCAGCTTCGGCCTGTCTCGACACCATCACCGGATGGTCTGCGACGGGTCTGATCAGCCGCACCGGCGCAGGCACCTACGCCTTCCGAACGATCGCCGGCACCGCGAACGAGATCACCGTCGCCAATGGTGACGGCGTATCAGGCTCGCCGGCACTGTCGCTGCCGGCGGCGCTGACCTTGACCGGCAAGACGGTAACCGGCGGCACATTTGCGCTGCCGATCATCGCGCAAATCAGCAACACCGGCACGCTGACGCTGCCGACCTCGACCGACACGCTTGTCGGGCGCGCAACGACCGACACGCTGACCAACAAGACACTGACCGCGCCGGCGATCAACGGTGCGGCAATCGCCGGCGGCACGATCAATAATGCGCCGATCGGCGGCACGACGCCGGCGGCCGGCGCCTTCACCACGGTCTCGGCCTCGACCGCGATCGGCATCGCCTCGGGCGGCACCGGATCAACCACGGCGTCAACGGCACGCACCGCGCTCGGGCTCGCGATCGGCAGCGATGTCCAGGCCTATGATGGCGAACTCGCCGCTCTGGCGGGGCTGACCTCGGCCGCGAACAAGCTCCCATACTATACCGGCGCTGGGACGGCTGCGCTCGCTGACCTGTCGGCTTTCGCCCGCACGCTGATCGACGACGCCGATGCGACGGCGGCGAGGTCCACGCTCGGGCTGGTGATTGGCGCGGACGTCCAGGCCTATGACGCCGAGCTTGCGGCGATTGCCGGGGTCACCAGCGCGGCGAACAAGCTGCCCTATTTCACGGGGGCCGGAACCGCTGCGGTCACCGATCTCACCGCGGCCGGGCGGGACATGGCGGGCGCCGCGAGCGCCGCAGCCCAGACGGCTCTGTTGAGCGCCTTCACTGGCGATGCCGGATCAGGCGGCGTCAAGGGGCTGGTGCCGGCGCCTGCTACGGGGGACGCGGCAGCGGGTAAGGTGCTTGGCGCGGGCGGCACGTGGGTCACGCCGTCTGCGGCGGTCATGCCGACCGGATCGATCGTCGACTCAGCCTATGCCGAATACACTGCCAACGCCGACCTGACGGCGACGATCCCGATCGACAACACCATCCCCCAGGTGACTGAGGGGACGCAGATCATCTCGCAGGCGATCACGGTCGATTCCGCTTCGAACAAGGTGCGCGGCCGGTTCAGCGCCGGCGGTACGCTCTCGACCAGCGGTGTGATGATCGCGGCGGTCTTCGTGGATGGCGGCTCCGATGCGATCAGGGCCCGGGCCAAGATCGTCAATTCCGTCAATCTGCGCGAGGAAATCCACTTCGAATTCGAGCATACGCCCGGTGTCGGCGCCCACACCTATACGATCCGGGTCGGGCCGAACACCGGCACCATGCGCCTGAACGGCATCACGACGACGCGCGAGCTGGGTGGAGCCCAGGCGGCGACCCTTGTCCTCGAAGAGATCAAGGGGTGACGCCAATGACCTACACGATCCTCTCCGCCGCCTATGGCAATGCCGAACACACGGCCGCGGCGATTGAAACTTCAGAGGCCGGGCGCCTCTCGATCTCGGCCGATGACCATCCCGCGCTGTGGGCCGAAATGCTCGCAGTCATCGAGCCCGCGCTCTATCGGGCGCAGGCGGCCGCGATCAACGATCTCGTCAACGCCGAGCGCGACAGGCGCATCGCGCGGGGAGCGGTCGTGTCGGTCGGCGGGCAGACATTCACGATCGACACCCGCGACGAGCGAGACTTCCGCAACATCCAGGGTCGGGTGACTGCCGCGCAGCTCGCCCTTGGCCAAGATCCATCAGTGATGTTCCGCTTTCGCGACGCAAGCGACGTGACGCGCGAGCTCAGCGCGACCCAAATCATCGAGATGGGCATGCAGGCCCTGACCCATGTCGAAGCCCATTACGCCGCGTCCTGGTCGATCAAGGACATGGCGACGCCCCCTGTCGACGTCTCGGCGGACGCACTCTGGCCCTGACCGTCATCCCCTGAAATCGAGGACATTCGAAATGCGCTTCTTTCGCCTGCTCGCCGCGGCGTGCCTCGTCGTGGCCACCGCCCTGCCATTGCTGCCCGCCCGCGCCGCCCAGGGCTCGGCCTGCATGCCGACAACCGGAACGGTCTCCGGGCTCGCCTTCGCCCAGGCGGTCAATGCCGGGTTTGCTGCCGTCATCTCCTCGAATTCGGGTGCGATCGCGCCGGCAACGGACTGCACCGGCGTCGCGGTCAAAGGCCAATGGTGGCTCGATACCTCGGCCTCGCCGCACATCGTGAAGTTCTATGACGGCGCATCCTGGCTCGAGGTCGGCGCCGTCGACCTGACCAACCATGTCTGGTCGCCTCCGGTCGGTGGGGGCACGGCATCGCTCGCGAGCGCCGCAACTGTGGACCTCGGCTCGACCGCCGGCTCGACAATCACGATCACCGGCTCGACGGCGATCACCTCCCTCGGCGCAAATGCCGTTGCAGGCACGGCCAAGTTTGTCCGCTTCGCCGGCGCGCTGACGCTCACCAATAACGCGACCAGCCTGATCCTGCCCGGTGGGGTCAACATCACCACGGCGGCAGGCGACCAGGCGGTCGCGATCGCGCTCGGCTCCGGCAACTGGTCGATCTGGTCCTATTCACGCGCGACCGGCCTGCCCATCGCGAACCAGGCGGTGCCTGTCGGTACCGTCCTCGACTATGTCGGCTGGACCCCTCCCGACGACAATTATCTGTTTCCGTTCGGCCAATGCGTGGTGCGGGCCTCGTACCCGGCCCTTCAGAGCATCCTCGGATTGACGCAGGCCGGCACGCGCGTCTCGGGGAATGCGACGATCACGGGTCTGGCGGATACGTCAGCGTTTGGGGCCGGGATGTGGGTTGAGGGGTCCGGCATTCAGACCGGCTCAACCGTTGTCTCGCTGACCTCGAGTTCGATCACGCTTTCTCTCACGGCGACGACGTCGGGGACCAGTGACGTCACGGTCTACGCTGGCGCTCCCTGCGGCAGCGCCAGCGATATCCGGCTGCCCGATCTGCGCGGCCGGGTGGTGGCTGGCCGCGACAACATGGGAGGCACGGCGGCCGGGCGGCTGACCGCTGCGACGGTGAACGGATCACCCCTTGGTGCAGCCGGCGGTGCGGAGACCGGCACGCTCACGATCGCCCAGCTGCCGACGGTGACACCAGCGGGGTCGATTTCGGCCAGTGTCAGCGGTTCCGTGACCATCAGCGATCCCGGTCACACCCATGGCGTGAACGCGTCGGGCACCAACGTCGTTGTCTCGACCACCAGTTCGAACGCGACTGTCCCCGTGGCCTCGAACAACAACACCACGTCCTCACCGACCGGCATCACCGCAGGCTTTTCCGGCAGCGTCAGTGCGGGCTTCAGCGGCACGCCCTTCGGCTCCGGCCAGGCGCATTCGAAGCTTCAGCCGACGCAGATCGCGAACAAGATCATGCGGGTGAAATAGGCCACCCAACTCCGGAGCATCGCCATGAACATTCGCGAGGTGCAAGCCGCGCTGCTTTCGCGCGGCTATGATCCCGGTCCCGTTGACGGTCTCATGGGGCTGATGACGCGGGCCGCGATCGTCTCATTCCAGCGCGCTGCCGGTCTCTATCCCGACGGCGTCGCGGGCCCAAAGACGTGGCTGGCGTTTCGGGCGGGTAATCCGGTTGAGCCCGAGCCCGCACCGCCGCGGCAGTCCATGTCGGCGATCGGCATTGCGGCCTTGATCGGCCGCGAGGCTCGCCGCCTGACCGCCTATCTCGACAGCGTCGGGATATGGACCATTGGTATCGGGCATACAGCCGCGGCCGGGGCGCCCGTCCCCTATCGTGGCCTGACGATCACGCGCCCGGAATGCGATGCAATCTTTGCGCGCGACATCGTCCAATATGAGGACGCAGTGCGCCGGGCCATCACTGTCTCGCTGGCCGAGCATCAATTCGATGCGCTGGGCTCGATTTGTTACAACATCGGTACCGGCGGGCTTGCGGGCTCGTCCTTCGTCAAGCTGATCAATACCCGCGCCGAGCCGGCCGCGATCCGCAAGGCCATCCTCGCCTGGAAGAAGCCCTCCGAGATCATCTCGCGCCGCACCGCCGAGGCAGCTCAGTTCCAGACGCCTTACAGCCTTCGCCTGCCCAAGGCGCGCTCGACCGACGCACAGCCGATCAAGGTTGCCGCCTGACCTAATCCCGTAGCGGCCGGGCCCGCCGCCTTTCACCACATCGGAGCACCACAATGAAACACCGCATTCTCGCGGCGGTCGCCGGCGCATGCGCGCTTGCGCTCGGCGCCTGCCAGACCACGGCAATCGACGGTCGCATCGCTCAGGTCAGCACAAGGCTCGCCGAGCGCTGTGCCGATCTGCAGACTGCAGCCGTCGCTGTCGACCTGTTCGCACCGGAGAAGCTGCGCGCTGCTGCGCGCGACGCCGAGGCCGCTCTCGCAACCTTCTGCGCCAAACCACCGAAGAACGTCGCGCAGGCGCTCGTCGCTCTCGCCGACGCCTATGCCGCGATCGAGGCGGCTCGCACCAGCCGCTGACCCGCTACCCCATCCGCCGGAGACCACAACATGAATTGGGATTTTGCTCAGCAGTATTTCCGGATCGGCCTCTACAAGGCCGCCGCCGCATTGGTCACAGCGGGGTTCATGCTGCCGGCGAACGCCGATGTGTTCGTCAGCGCGGGCCTCGAGCTGACCGGCCTGGCGCTCGCCGGCGTCACGCTGGTCTGGACCCGGTACTGGAACCGCAAGCGCGAAGCCTGACCTCGAGAGCGCTGCGGCGCGGAGACTGACTGACTATGGCTGACCTACCGCCTTCCGACGGGCTCCAGCACCTTATGGGCTGGCTCCAGCAATCCACCGGTCTGAAATGGATTCATGTGTTTGCCGGCATCGCCGGCGGTGTGACGCGCGGGTTGGTGACGAAAAATGTCTCCTGGGCGCAGCGCATCAGCAGCGCGATCGTCGGCGGACTCACCGCCGGCTATTGCACCCCGGCCGTGACGCCGATGGTCCGCAAGTGGCTCGATACTTTCGACCTCTGGTCCCAGCCGGGCGGCGATATCGAAGGCTCGCTCGGCTTCTGCCTTGGGCTGGTAGGGATGACGGTCTGCGATGCGGCGATCCGTTGGGCGCAGCGTCTCCGCGATGGGCCGCCGCCGTTCCCGTTGCCTCCGAAATCGAGCGGCTGACCGCCGCAAGATCGCCTGGCCGGCGCAACCGGCTGCCTCCGGGCGTTTCCTCCCTGTACTTGGCCCCGTCAGCACCAGCTGGCGGGGTCTTTTTCATTGCACGAATACCTCGTTGCAACTATCAGGACGCATGGGCATCCGGTCTAAGCAGATTGCAATCTTGGTCGCTTCGGTCTCGATTGCTTTGCTGGGCACGGCGGCGATCTTTGGCATGGCGCGAAACAGCAGCGGCATAGGCAGCGATGGCCAATGCTTCGGCGGCGTAGTGAGCTATTGCATCGCCGCGCAGGCAGCTTCCGGTTTAGTCGACCTGCCGGAGAAGACTCCCTATTGGCAAGCCACACCGCGACTCGATGAGCAGGGGCTCCCGTTTTCCGAGGTGCCCGACGGCAGCCGGTTCCGCAACGTGTCGTCAGTGGCCTTTGCGATGCTCTCGCGGGACACGCGGAGTTTCGACGACGCATGTGCGGCCTACCATCCGGACGAGAAGGCGCGCGCGGCTCTGGCGTTCTTTGAGCGGAACGCCGTCGAAGCCGGCGGCGGTGCGGTCGTGTGGCGGTATGACTACGACACGCAGATCAACGATGTTCTCCTGAAAGCGCCCTGGGCTTCCGCGTTCGGTCAAGCAGCGGCGATCGAGCGGCTCCTGATCCATTCCTGCAAGACGGGTGAGGCCGGGTTTGCGGAGCTCGCCAGGCGCGCCGGCAAGGCATTCTTTCTACCGGTCACATTGGGCGGCCTGAGATCCGAGAACGATCAGTTCGTCTGGTTCCAGGAGGTGCCGATTCCTGACCGGCATAACCCCTTCATCGTCAACGCCCATCTCTATTCGATCCGAACCCTGCTCCTGCTCGATCGCCATTTTCCAGGTGAGGGTTTTCGTCTCCTCGCCGAGCGCGGGCTCCAATCCTTCCGTTCCGCGCTCAGTGTGATCGATAACGGGTATTGGAACCGGTACGATCTGCGGCCCCGATACATGGCCGTTAATTTTCAGATCAGTGGCCACGGAACGCTGAGCCGGGCCGAGATGCACGACGGTGATGTCTCGGAGATCGACTTCGGCACCAGGCGTAGATCCCCCAAGGCGAATTTCTTCGAGCGGAAGCCGGGGCAGCAGCTCACGCGCGACGGTCTTGTGCTGAGCGAGCGGCCTATACTGATATCCTTCTCGACCCGGCATGGCCGGGAGTTCGACCCCAAGCATCTCCGCGACGCGCTGGATCTCCGTTTCACCTTCGCGGGCGATGGCGACATCCAGGCTTCATCGCTCGGCGGGCGTCCGGGAGACATCGAGTTCTTTCGCCTCGCGAAGGGGACGAAGGGCGCTGCAGGTTCCGACGCGACTGTCGATTTCTCGGTCAGCCTGGGCGATCTCGGTTGGGGCCAGGTCGCCCCCGAATACCTTCCCTTCCACGCCGCGACGCTGGCCTCGATCGCCCGCTCGATCGGCGACCCGCAGCTGTTCCTGCGGGCGCTGCGCTGGCAGATCTTTGCCGACCGTCATGCCGACCGAAGCCCGTCCGATGGTCCGCGGAGGCGCTGGCACTGGACCGAGAATCCGGACCTCGCTGCGGCGGTCTGGGAGAAGTTCGGCACCCTGAGGCCTGAGGATATCGACGAGAGCGATATCAGGCTCCTCGTCCTGTCTCTGCCGATGAGCGCTTCCGATCAGGCGGCCGCATTCGAGACGTTGCCGATCGAGGTTGAGGACTAGTTCGTGCGCTTTTTCGCGCCGGCATCGCCAGCCAGGCTCTTTTTCAGTGCCTCGAACAGGTTGACGACGTTGCCTTTCATCACGGTGCCGTCCTCGCGGCTCAGCTTGCCCTTGCGCCGCTTCTTCGAGGCGATGAGCTTCAGCAGATGCTCCTGGACCGGGTCCTTCACCATGTCCCCGGACCAGGGCTTGGTGTTTTCCTTCACCAGCTGTTTGGCGAGCTCCATCAGTTCGGTTGGCGGCTTCACCTTCTCGATCTCGGCGAAATACGGGTTGGGGTCACGAACCTCGTCGCCATAGCGCAGCGTCCAGGCGACTATTCCCTTGCCGCGCGGCTCCAGCATCAAAGCGCGCTCGCGGCGGTAGAGCACGACGCGCGAGATCCCGACCAGCTTGCTGGCGGCCATGGCCTCTCGGATCACCGCAAACGCTTCTTCGCCCACGTCGCCGTCTGGCATGAGATAGTGCGGCTTATCGAGATAGGCCCATTCGATCGAGTCCCGAGGCACGAACATATCGACATCAATGGTGCGCGTGCTTTCGAGCGCGACCGCTTCGATCTCGTCATCTTCGAGGATGACATACTCGTCCTGGCCCGTCGGGTAGCCCTTGGCCTCATCGCGCTCGTCAAAGGGCTTGCCTGTTTCTGCGTCGACATAACGGCTGGCGACGCGATGGCCGGTGGCGCGGTTCAAGGTGTGAAACCGGACCTTCTCGCTGTCCGTCGTCGCCGGCATCATCGCAACCGGGCAAGTGACCAGCGAGAGCTTGAGATAGCCCTTCCAGTAGGGAGGAGGCATGACGCAACTCCACGCAACGAACGGGATTCAATGCGCCAGAACGGCTTCGGTTCCGCCGAGCCGAGATCAGCTTCGAAGGCGAGCAGCTGCCGGCCGGTGTTTGGCAATCCATTCCTTCGTTCGCTCGTCGAGATCGCGCAGGTGGGCTCGCTCGCGTTCAATCTCATCATCCGTCCACTGAGCGCGGTAGATCGGCCATAGCTCTTTAATCTTGGCTTTCGCCTCTTCCAGGTTCTCGCATCGCCCGCGGAACGTCGGCTGTTGAGGCAGCGAACCGAAGCCCACACTGAAGGCCCACGTTTGCGGAGACGTGCCTGCGTCGAGATGAGTCCGCGCGATCCTGTCGCCGTGCTCGTCGATCACGAGGTAATCGTCCGCCTTGTCGGGCCACGTCTTGCGCAGGGCGTAGGTGTGTTCCGGCATTTTCAGAACAGGATGTCGGTGTGCCTGTCGATGACCGGCTTGCGGGCGTTGAGCGCTGAGGTTGGCCGGATCGCGCGGCGCGGTCGGGGAACAATCATTGCGGGCCTCCATCTGCCGGCTGAATGTTCTGTTTATGTTCTCGTTCTGGGCGGAGTCAATTCCATCTTCCCGACCACCACGCCCACAGCGCCAGGGCCACCATTAGGACCGCGGACAGGGCCATCTGTCCGTTGGACGGTCCGAAGCTGAACCTCATCATCTCTCCCGATTTGGGGTCGGGCGGCCGCGATCAGCGTGTCACAGAATGTGTGCGTTGTGACGCCGATAGGTGTTGCGTGAGCCGCAGCGAGGGATCACTATAAGGGTAGTAAGGGGCGTTGCAGCGTCCCTTACCGTGATTCATCAGGCGATGAACAATAGGATCCGGAAGCGCATGGTCAGTGCATTCCGGGTCCTTTTTATTTCAACGTCGAATCGGATCGGCCAAAGGCCCATCGCATTCTCCATCGGTTGGTTCGGCAAAGGCTGTTGTCCTCAGCCGGCTAGCCCATCGCGCCGGTACGCCTTCTCTGTGCGCTGCTGCATTATGCGAAACCAACGATTCGAATTATCCGCGTTGCCGGACCGATGTTCAAGGATTAGCGTGCAGCAAACCCTGTGGATACGACATCTTGTATGTTTCTGTGGGTTCTGGGGATATCTATCAGCGCTCCCAGTAAGTCGTTCATTGAAAACAACTTTCTGCGTTGAAGGATCTGTCACCGGCATAGCGCGCGGAATATCGATAGCTCGTAAAATCCTTGCGGAAGGTTCGCCACCATGTCCCGGCGAACCTTGGGAACATACGTGCAACCAACGTGGCTAACCCATTAGCCAAGTCATTGAAAACGGCTACTGTTTGCAGTCCCTTCCGGGACGCCAAATTTCAACCATTCGGAATAAAACTGCGAACTCTCGGCGCGCTGGGGAGGCGCTCGCAACAGTAGAGTATGCAATTCGCCGTGAGTTGAGGGATCGCAGCCTCAACGGCGTCCAAGTCTGGATCGCGCGCCAGGAGCAGAAGTTGGGCTCCTGCCCAGAACCAGACCTTAGCGATGGCGACGGACGGCCTCCGCATGCCGCGCGTTTGCCCATGAAAGCCCGCCACCGCGCGCAATGAGCTGACATCATCGGGCAGGCCTGACACGGACTCAGATTGAGTACTGGATGTGGTGACTAAAGCCGTAGACTTTCGCCCAGGCTCCAGCCGCTCTTGGGCCTGGACCTCCAGAGGAGCCGGCTTAGCGAACCGGGCAGAGATCAAGCTGCCATCCAGCCGCCATCGACGAGGACGTTTTCACCGGTCATGAAGGAGCATTCGTCCGATGCCAGGAAAAGGGCGGCAGAGGCGACATCAGACGGGCGTCCCAGCCGAGGCATTGGCGTGCGCGCGGTGGAGTAGTCGAGCCAACGCTGCTCGACCGCACGGCCAGCCTTGCCCGTGAGAATCTTGCCCGGGGCGACGGCGTTGCAGATGATTCCGGATTTTGCGTAATCGACGGCGATCTGCCGGGTGACGTAGACCACGCCGGCTTTGGACGTACCATAGGCGATGTCCTCCGGGCACGCGATCATGCCGTGCTGGGAGGAGATGTTCACGATCCGACCGCGCACCTCTTCGCGCGGCTCCTGCCGGAGCATCAACCGCACGGCGGCGCGCGCCATCAGGAAGACACCGGTCAGGTTGACCGCCATCACCCGGTTCCACTCCGCAAGCGTCGTCTCGATCAGGGGCTTGCCGTTGCCAATCGCCGCATCGTTGACGAGGATATCAAGGCGCCCGAACCGGTCGGCCGCCATGGCGACGGCGCGCTCGGCCTGGGCTTCGTCGGCGACGTCGGTCGCGATGAAGGCGGCGTCGTGGCCGCGTTCCGCCAGCCATTCGCGTGTCGGCGTGCCGCCCTCGCGCACCGTCTCGGTGATATCCGCCAAGAGCAGACGCGCGCCCTCTTCTGCGAAGCGGGAAGCGATGGCGCGACCGATCCCGGAGGAGGCGCCGGTGATTAGGGCGGTCTTGCCGGCGAGGCGTGCCATGGCTGCGATCCTTGTCGTGGAGAGTCAGAGGGAAAGGCCGCTTGACCAGTTGAGATAATCAGCCGCGAAAGCAGTGGAGTCGCGTCGCGGTTGAAAGCCGGTGTCAGACTTGATCCGTGCGATTGCGAGCGCAGCCCGGTCCTGTGGCAGGTTGTAGCGGATATCGGAGGGCTGCCCCTCGCCCGCCATCCCCCAGCGTAGAGGCAGACCAGCCGCCTCGAGGGCCCTGCACCAGTCCGGCAGATCGGTGATCGTGCCGCCGCCCAGGTTGTAGAGTTCGTGGCGCAAGCTCCCCGAGCGAAGCAGCAGCGCGAGACCGGCAGCGGCATCACGCGAATAGAGCCAGTCGGCTCGCATCGGCCGAGGCAGGGTGATGGTTCGGCCATCGCGGCCGGATGCCAGAATTTGACGATGCGGGCTCAACGCGTCGCGCAACCCTGTTGCGTATTCCCACGGTCCGTAGAGCGGGCCGAGCCGGACGATGCGCGTATCGACGCCGTGCAGGGAGCCAAGCCGCAGCGCTGCCTGCTCCGCCGCGAGCTTCGAAATGCCGTAGAGCGCGGCGGGAGCCGGCGCCGAACCCTCCTCCTCGTAGAGGTCCGAAGCGGCTGGCGGCGAGAAACCGTAGACGGCGACCGAACTGACCATCAGCACGCGTTCGAGGCCGGCGGCCGCGGCTCGCTCGATGGCATTGACGGTGCCGAGGATGTTGACATCAAGGATGGTGCGGGCCTCGCGGATTTCGCGCTCCGGACCGGGCGTCACCGCGGCGGCGTGGACCATGCGGCTGGCCGTGCTTCGTTGGAGCGCGTCGTCGAGCGCCTCGGCTGAGCGGATGTCTCCCGTGATGATTTGCAGGCCGTCCTGCCTCAGCCGTCCAAAGAACTCCGACGGCGGAGCAGCCGCGGCAAAAAGGCAGACTTCGTCCCCATCCTCGAGCAGGCGCTCGGCCAGCGCGAGGCCAACGAATCCACTGCCGCCCGTGATCAGGACCTTCATGGTCAAAGGCCACTGCAGGCAAATACAGAACCGCCTCTCAGTGCGGCCTCAAGATTGCGCGGTTCCAAATAGCGACCCAATGACTGTCTCCCAGAAGCCCCGGCCGGGCAGCTTCGATGCTCTAACGTTGCAGTTGTGCCCGCCGCTCCAGCACGGCGACCCAGCGGGCGAACGGCCAGAGCAAGACAAAATAAATCGCCGCCGCCGCTATCAGCGGCGTCGGGTTATAGGTCTGCTCCTGCGCGACGCGAGCAGAGCGCAAGAGCTCGGGCAACGCCACCAGTGCTGCGATGGAGGTCGTCTTGACCAGCTCCAGCGAATTGCTCGCGAGGGGTGCGAGCGCTTTTCGGATCGCCTGCGGCAGAATGATCAGCGCAATGATGTGCCAGGTGCGAAAGCCGAGCGCTCGACCAGCCTCGCGTTGACCTTTCGGCACAGCTTCGATGCCGGCGCGGAAGATCTCGCCATAGTAGCCGGAATTGTTCAGCGCGATGGCAAGCACGGCTGCGGTGAACCCGCCAAGCTTCAGTCCAAGGAAAGGGAGCCCGTAGAAGATCAGGACGAGCAGGACGACGATGGGGAAGGCCCTGACCAGGTCGATATAGCCGATCAGCAGGATGTTGAACCAGCGGATGTGGAAGGAATAGGCGACCGCGACGACGAGCCCCCAGGCGATGGAGAGCGGCAAGGCCACGACCGCAAGCATGATCGTGAAGCGCAGGCCCTGCAGCAGCAGCGGATAGATCTGCAGCAGCGAGTCGATGTTGAGGAAGTTCTCGATGAAGAGTTCAAGCATCGGCCAGCCTCAATGTCCGGGACCGAACTTGTGCTCAATCACCCGGCTCGCCGCGACGAGTGGGATGAAAAGCGCAAGATAGAACATGGCGGCGAGGGTCAGTGGCGAGGGGTTCGCGACGATCGCCATCACGCTCTGGGCCTGGCCGAGCGTTTCCGGCAGTGCGACCGCGGTCCCCAGCGCCGTTCCCTTGCCGATGGCGATCGCCCGGTTGGTTAGCATGGGAAGCGCCAGCCGCCCCGCTTGCGGCAGGATGACGAGCGCCATGGTCTTCAGGCGCGAGAGCCCCAGCGCCTTGGCCGCATCGCTCTGTCCAGGCGGCACCGCCATGATCGCCGACCAGAAGATCTCTGCCGCGAAGGCGGAGAGGATCGCGCCGAGCGCGAACACCATGGTCACGAAAGGCGAGAGCGAAAGCCCGGCATAGGGCAAGCCGAAATAGATGACGATGATGACGACGAGCTGGGGCAGCGTCCGGAACGCGTCGATGTAGATGACGATGAGCAGATCGACGAGGCGGATCCTGAGTGATCGCAGCAGCGCAAGCCCGAGACCGGCGCCCATGCCGACGGCGATCACTAGCAGCGTGACCAGGATGGTGACGCCGAAGCCTTTCAGTACGTCCGGGAAGGCCCCGGCCATGACCTGAAGGTTGAAGTAGTTGTCGATGATCCTGTCCATGCTCTGCTCAGCTCCGGCGAAGGCGCAGCTCGTGGCGGCGCCGGCCCTCGTCGCGGCGAGACGGCCCGGCCGCGGACGGCCGGGCCGTGCTCATATCATTTGCAGGTGCTGGCGTGCGGCGTGGAATCGTAATTCTTGAACCCAGGCGCTCCATAGCCATCGTAGACGACCTCGATCGAGGTCCCCTTCTCCGGCGGGGCGCCGTACCATTTCTCGTGCAGCTTGCTCAGGGTACCGTCCTTCTTCAGGCACTCGATCACCGCCTCGACCTTGTCCCGATACTCCTTGCTCTCGAGGCGGAAAGCGTACCCGAAATTGCGGCCGTTGAAGTCCTTGTACCCCACGGTCATCGCCTTGTTGCGGCTTGCCGCATAGACTGCAGTCGGAATCTCGTTCAGCGCCGAGAAGGAGCGCCGCGTGATGACGGACTGGACCGTGTCGGGAAAGCTGTCATAGCGCTGGACCTCGAAACCGTATTTCTCTGCATTCGCTGACGCCCAGGTGTCCGAGATCGTACCGCGGTTCACCGAGACCGATTTGCCCTTGAGATCTTCGAAGCCGCTCATCTTCTCGCCGGCGCGGACAAGGAAGCCGTTGCCGGTCGCAAAGAACGGCTCGGTGAAGAGCATGCGCTCGGCCCGCTCGGCCGTGATGTTCAGCGGATTAACCGTGAACTCGATTCGCTTGGCGAAGAGCGCAGCGAACAGGCCCGAGAACGGAACGTCGACGATCTCGACGCCGGGGCGGCCGAGGCGCTTGGCGATCTCGACGACCAGGTCGTTGCCGAAGCCCTCCGGCCCGTTCGCGCCGCGCATCATCCAAGGCGCGACGCCGAAATCCGTGCCGACCACGAGCGTCTTGTCGCTCGGATGGTCGGCTTCCTGGGTCAGAGCGGGCAAAGCGGTCAGAACTAGGCCGCCAGCGATGGCCGCCTTAACGACCGTGCGTGAAAACATCCTCATCATCTGCATATCCCCTCTTTTGTGATTTTGTGTTGGAACGGACAGGTCACTGCGCCACCGGCGGATGTGTTGCCGCCCAATGGCGAGCGATGTCGGCGCGCCGGCAGATCCAGACGTCGTCATGCTTGCCGACATGGTCGAGGAAGCGCTCAAGCCCGGCGGCCCGCGCCGGATGCCCGACGACGCGCAGGTGCAATCCGACGGACATCATCCGCGGGTGCGCGGCGCCTTCGCGGTAGAGCATGTCGAAGCTGTCGCGGAGCGTCTCGAAGAAATCGCCGGCGGTCGCGACATTGCCACTAAAGAACTTGGCATCGTTGGTGGTCAGGCTGTAGGGCACGACGAGGTGATCGCGCCCTAGCACGCGCGTCCAATACGGAATCTCGTCGTTGTAGGCGTCGGAATCGTAGAGAAACGAACCGTTCTCGACCACGAGCCGACGCGTGTTGAGCCCCGGCCCATACCGACAATACCAACCGGCCGGCGCCTGGCCGAGCGTCTGCGTCAAGCTTTCAACGGTGCGGGCGATGCGCCGCCGCTCTTCCTCTTCGGATAGGTTCTGGTGCCGCTCCCAGCGCCAGCCATGGGCACAGACATCGTAGTCGCGCGCCACGATCTCGGCGCAGGCCGCAGGATTGCGCTCCATCGCCAGCGCGCAGGCGAATATCGTCGCTGGCAAGCGGCGTTCCGCCAGCAGCCGGTTGATACGCCAGAACCCGACGCGACTGCCGTATTCGAACATGGACTCGGCGGCGAGGTCGCGGCCTTCGAAGCCGCCGCCGCCCTCCGAGAGCCGCGTCTCGCTGACTCCGTCACCATCCGGGAACGAGGCCTCCGATCCTTCCTCGAAATTGACGACCAGGTTGAGCGCGAGCCGGGCCTCTCCCGGCCAGCGCGGCTGTGGCGGCTGGCCGCCATAGCCGACGAAATCGCGGGCGAGATGGGCGTCGAGGCTCATGACATCATGCTCCGGGATCAGGAACGACTGGGGGCTCGATAGAGAACGGGCGGGGCAGTTCCAGGAAGACGTCGTCGTCGTCGCGGCCGGTCTTGTGCATCAGCACCGCGAACTCTGAGGGCGCGTCCAGAACCGTCATGCCGCAATGCCAGACGTCGCGATGATACGTGAGGCCCTGGTGCCCGGCGACGAGGAAGGCGCGCGCCGTGGCTAGGTCCGGCAACCCCTGTTGGTCTGAGGAGGCCACCACGGCGAGATAGCGCCCGCCGCGTAGCGGCAGGAAGGTCTGGGTGGTGTAGGGATGCCGCTCCATCATTGTCACCGCGAGTGGTAACTGCGTTACCGCATCGACCCGCGAGACCCAGAAGCTCGCCTGAGCTGCCTCGGGCGAATGCTCCAGCGCCTCAGGGAAATAATGCCGACGCGCGGCGCTTGCATGCGCCACCACCATGCCGAAGGACGCGAAGGCCGCAGCCGTCAGCGGCTCGATCGTAACGACCTGGTTCGGGAGAGTTTCAGCCTTGCTCACGGTCATCCGATCCCGAAAGCGGTGAGAAAGCCATCGCGGCTGTTGTCCAGGTGTCGCGCCATGGCGGCGCGTGCCTCACTCGGGTCGCCGCGCACGAGGGCATCGAGGATCGCGACATGCTCCGCGCGAGCCGCTTCGCGGCGGCCCGGCACTTCTTCCAGCGTCGACATGTGGATCCGCCGCCGAGCATCGATGATGATCCGGGCGAGGGATTGATTGCCGCAATGCTCGACGACAAGATCATGGATCATGTCGCCCTGCTGCCAAGCCATCGCGCTGGTATCCTCGGGATCGAGGCCCAGGAGCTGCCCGCGCAGATCAAGCACACGTTCGATGGCGACCCGGCCCGCGGCTTGCGCTGACGCCTCCGGCTCAAGCAAGCGGCGCACGGAGAGCAGTTCCAGTACCTCACCGGCACCAACCTCACGGACGGCGAGCGAACCGTTCGGCAAGCGTTCAAGATAACCTTCTCCCAAGAGGCGGCTTAAGGCGTTGCGGAGCGGCGTGCGGGATACCGACATCGCCTCCGCCAGACCGCGCTCGTCCAGTTGCCGGCCCGGTCGGTAGTCACGGCGCTCAATGCCCAGGAGAAGCTGAGCGTAAACCTGTTCCGTAATCCCCCGTTCGGGATTCGGGAGGAGAACAATGTTGTTCGCGAGCGGCTTGTCGGTGTCAATCACGGCGATGCTCTTCAGCTTGGTATCCCAAGCTAGATCAAAGAAACCTCGCAACGAAGGAAGTAGCGGCAGGAAAATGCGCCAGTCGTGCACAAATAGCGCGCAGTGATATAAAAGCGGTATCCCATTATGGGCGCGACCGTCCGCTCTACATCCGAACTTTCCCCGTCGACGATCCGCGTCCTGCCGAAGAGACCACGTGTCAAATGTGCTCGTTGGATCCATCGCCAGTTGTGCGCCATTGGTCGGTAGCAAGACACACCTGCCGAAAGCAGACTCTCCAAATGTCGGGAATGGGGCCAGGTCCGGCTGCTAGCAAAAAAGTGCAAGCGCGGCTTGACCTCGGTCAGAATGCTGGAATTATATTGGTATTTCAAATACATATGCGTTCGCAGTTTTATCCTGATTGGCACGCCAGCTCTCCCACAACTATCTGAGGCTGGACGCGATGACCCGTCTGGCTGGGATTCTGACCCTCGGTTAGTCTGCGTTCCGACGCCGCTGCTGGTTTATGCAAGTCTCACGACAGCAGCTGTCGCGACGATGCCCGATGGCGGCGGGTTGCCGCGCAACTCCCTCACTCCATAGGTCCACGATGCCCAAACGCACCATCTCTTCCGACCGTGTCTTCAAGGGAAGGCTCCCCTTCGCCCAGGCAACGGTCGCTGGGGACTTCATGTTCGTCTGCTGTGTCGGGGTGGACAGGGAGGGAAAATATGCTGTCGGCGATGCGCGGCGTCAGACGCAGCAATGCATCGACAACATCCGTGCCCTCCTCGAGGAGGCAGGCGGCAGCCTGAAGGATGTTGTGAAGTGCACCGTCTATGTCACCGACCGCTGCTATTGGGAGCCGATGAACGACGTCTATTTCGCCAATTTCGCTGAGGACCCGCCGCATCGCGTATCCTGCATCGTCAATGGCCTCGGTTCGCCCGACTGTCTCGTCGAAATCGACGCGACCGCTTACCTCGGTGAAGCGAAGTAACTCTCGCGATCGCGCGACGCGCTCAACCGCGCTTGCATCCTGAGGCCCGACGCTGGACCGGTGCCCTGACCGCTCGGCCTGATCGTACCGTCGCGCCGTCTCCTGCCGCGCATCGATGGTGCCCTGGACGTTGCTTAACCCTTTGCAGTCAATGACCAGGCTTGCGCCAGTTCGCGCATGAGTGCGGAGCGGGCCAGCCTGTCGTGGAGTTGCATTCCGCGGCCGGCTTGGGCATTCGCGACGCGCAATGCCGTCACGACTCAAGCAACCAGGAAGATACCGAGCCATGTCGATCGAACGTATAGGCCTGACGGAACGGTGGTGCGACGCCGCCATTTTCAACGGCATCGTCTTTCTCGCCGGCCATGTCGCGGAGAAGACCGAAGGGGAGACGCTGACACGACAGACCGAAGAGGTGTTGGCTCTGCTCGCGGAAACGCTCGAAGCGGCCGGCAGCGCGAAGGACCGGATTCTGAGCGTGCAGATCTTCCTGACCGATATTGCGCGCATCGCCGAGATGAACGCCGTCTGGGACAAATGGGTCGCCCGGGGCAGCGCGCCGGCGCGCGCAACGGTGGAGGCGAAGCTCGCTTCGCCGGGATATGCGATCGAGATCACCGCTGTGGCCGCAAAAAAAGCGCTCTGAATGCGGAGGCGATGCATCACATTGCCGGTCTGACCTATCGTCAGTCAGTCATTAAGCATGGTGCCTGAATCTCGGCGAGGCGAACGGGATTTCCACCGCGGTTTAGGGATTTGACCGCCATAGCAGGACGCGCCGAGGCCGTTCTGTTCGCCTCGCACGGGAAGCCATGACGATCATCATTCGATCGACGGGCGCCCCTGAAGGTGGGCAAGGGCTTTGACATGTCTGTTCGCGCGATGATCCGAGCGATGCGGCCGCATCACTGGCTCAAGAACGGGCTCGTCTTCGTCCCGATCCTGCTGAACCATGACGTGTTCGATCTCGCTGCGATCGGTCACGGGGCGATTGCCTTCGTCGCGTTCAGCCTGCTCGCCTCGGCCATCTATCTCCTCAACGATATCGTCGATGTCGAGGCCGATCGCCGCCATCCGACCAAGTGCAGGCGTCCGCTGGCTGCCGGCGAGATCACCGAGAGGCAGGCCTATGCTGCGGTGCCTCTGCTGGTGATCGCGGCCTTCGCCTCGTCGGTGTTCGTGCCTGAGCCGCGCGCGTTCCTGCTGGCGCTGACCGCCTATCTGATCCTGGCCCTGCTCTATCTGTTCGTTCTCAAGCGCAAGCTGTTGGTCGATGTGCTCGGGCTCGCGGCTCTGCATACCCTGCGCATCCTGGCCGGCAACGCAGCGGCGGCGATTCCCGTCTCGTCCTGGCTGCTCGCCTTCTCGATGTTCCTGTTCTTCAGCCTCGCGCTGGTGAAGCGCTATGCGGAGCTGCGGATCACGCAGGACCAGTCCGGGCTGAAGAAGGCTGGCCGCGGCTATCAGGCCGAGGATGTCGAGGCCCTCTCGCAGCTCGGCATGGCCTCGGGCTGCACCTGCGCGCTGATCATGGCGCTCTATGTCGACAGCGCGGCTGTGAAGCAGCTTTATCGTCATCCCGAGATCATCTGGCTGGTCTGCCCGATCATCCTCTATCAGATGGCGCGGATCTGGTTTCTCGCCCGCCGTGGCCAGATGCCGGATGATCCGCTGATCTTCATGATCCGCGACTGGCGCAGCCAGGTGACGGGCGGGCTGGTGCTGCTGGTCATGGTCGCCGCGACGGTCTTGCCGTGAACGGGCGAAGGCCCGAGTACAGGTCCTGGGGCGGCCTCATTGCCCGGGATTCGCAGATCATCATGCCGGACGCCTGGAGTGCCGAGCCCGGGCGCTACCCTTCGGCAGTGCTCGCTTACGGCAATGGCCGTTCTTATGGCGATTCCTGCCTCAATGATGGCGGCGGGCTAATCGCGGCGCGCCGCCTCGATCAGATCCTGGCCTTCGATCGCGAAAGCGGGTTGATCACCTGCGAAGCCGGAGTGTTGCTGGACACCATCCTGGAGCAGGTGGTGCCGCTGGGCTGGTTCCTGCCGGTGACTCCGGGCACCGCCTTCGTCACCATCGGGGGGGCACTCGCCAACGATGTGCATGGCAAGAACCACCATCGCGCCGGCACGTTCGGGCGGCATGTGCGTGCCTTCGAACTGGCCCGTTCGGACGGAGGCCGGCTCACCTGCGCCCCCGACATGAACAAGGAGTTGTTCGCCGCTACGATCGGCGGCTATGGGCTGACCGGGCTGATCACCCAGGTAACGTTGCAGCTGATGCCGATCCAGTCCGCCGAGATGCGCCAGGAGGCGATCCATTTCCTGAGCCTCGACCGCTTCTTCGAGGTCGCAGCGGAATCCGATGCAACGCATGAATACACCGTGGCCTGGATCGACTCGCTTGCCGGCGGGGCCGGGTTCGGACGCGGCGTCTTCTTCCGTGCCAATCACGCACCGGCGTCGGAACGGCCGCAACCGCGCGCCGCCCGCCCGCTGCCATTCCCGATCAATCCTCCGTTTCCGCTGATCAATCGCCTGACGCTACGCGCCTTCAACATGCTCTACCGGGCCGCGCAGCCGCGCTCGCCGGAGCCGAGGCGCATTCCCTATCGGCCGTTCTTCTACCCGCTCGACCGGGTGAGCAACTGGAACCGCGCCTATGGGCCGCGGGGCCTGCGCCAGTTCCAATGTGCGGTGCCGATGGCGCAGGCGCATATCGCGGTCGAGGAGATGCTGAGGCGGACGCTCGCGGCCGGCGAGGCATCCTTCCTGACGGTGCTGAAGCTGTTTGGGGACGTGCCCTCGCCGGGCATGATGTCGTTTCCGGTTGCGGGCGCGACCCTGACGCTCGACTTCCCGCATCGCGGCGAGCGCACCCTCAAGCTGCTGGACGAACTCGATCGCGTCGCAATCGCGGCTGGTGGGCGGGTGAACCCTTACAAGGATGCCCGCATGTCGCCTGCGACCTTCGAGGCGTCCTTCCCGCAATGGCGGGACTTCGCCCGCCATGTCGATCCAGGCTTCTCATCCGGCTTCTGGCGACGCGTGACCGCAGGCTGAGTCCGCTCAGTCCGTCGCACGGGTGACAGCTTCGAGCCGATAGCCCTCCGGATCGATGACGAAGGCAGCGTAATAGTCAGGTGCGTAGCGCGGCCGTAATCCGGGTGCGCCATTGTCCTTTCCGCCTGCGGCAAGCGCGGCCCGATGGAAGTCGTCGGCAGCCCGACGCGACCCTGCCGCGAAGGCGAGGTGGAAGCCCGGCCCCGGCGGGGTGACCGGGCCAGCCTGCAGCTTCAACGCCAGGAGGTCGCCGCCGTTCGGCGGGCCGTAGCCTGCACCATCGCGTGGGAGATCGGACACACCGAAGGAGAGATGGCTCAGCATGGCTCACCGGACTGATGTTGCGGGACAGCTTTTTGCACGAGCGTCCACGGAGTTCCGTCAGCAGGCTCTGCGACGCAAAAGGGCCGGAGCATGCCGGCCCTTTAAACCGCCTGGGCAGGACGCTCAGCTCTTCGCGGTTGCAACCTTGCGCAGATAGTCGGTGACGATCCGCGTGATGCCGCGCGAGAGCAGGTCGTCGAGCGCCTCGATGAACTGGTCGCATTGCTCGCGCGTCACGATCAGCGGCGGTTCGAGGCGAATGACATTGCGGTTGTACTCGGTGAAGGCGACGAGCACGTCGTAGTCCTTCAGGAGCAGTGCGCCGACGAAGCCGCAGAGCGAGCCCTTCAGCTTGTCGTCGAGCAGCGCGACCATGTGCCTGACGCCGAAAGGCATGGCTTCGCTGATGTCCTGGAACTCGACACCAATCATCAGGCCGCGGCCGCGGATCTCCTTGAGCAGCGTCGGATGCTTGGCGCGAAGGGCGTTCAGCCTCTCGATCAGGTAGTCGCCCTGGCGCTTGGCGTTGCCCATGAGATCTTCCTCATAGAGCACGTTGAGTGCCTCGATCGCGCTGATGCAGGCCTCGCCCATGCCGCCGAAGGTGGCTTGCGCATGGATCAACGCAGTCTTCGGCTTGCCATAGGCCTTCATGTAGAGCTCGCGCCGGGCGATCATGGCGCCCATCGCGGCCTTGGAGCCGCCAAGAGCCTTGGCGAGTGCGGTGACGTCGGGCACGACGCCGTCGCGCTCGAAGGCGAAGAACTGGCCGGTGCGGCCGAGCCCGCATTGCACTTCATCGGCGATCCAGAGCACGCCGTGCTTGTCGCAGAGCGCGCGCAAGTCGCGCCAGAAGCCTTCAGGGGCCTCGACGATGCCGCCCCCGCCCTGGATCGTCTCCATCACGACGATGCCGATCGCTGGGTCGGATTCGAGCGCCAGGCGCACGGCCTCGATATTGCCGAACGGCACCTTGACCCGGTTCTCGACCAGCTTGAACTGGGACTGGTAGAGCGTCGAATCCGTGACCGAGAGCACGCCCTTGGTCTTGCCGTGGAACGAGTTCGCGGCATGCAGGATCTTCGACTTGCCGGGGCCCTGAACCTGCTCGGCGACCTTCAGCGCGGCTTCCATGGCCTCCGAGCCGGTCGAGCCCAGAAAAACCATGTCGAGGTCGCCGGGCGAGATCGTGGCAAGATTCCTGGCCAAGGCTGCCGCATATTGCGACATGAACGCCATGCAGATCTCGTGGCGGTTCTCGTCCTGGAATTTTTGCCGGGCGGCGATGATGCGCGGGTGGTTATGACCGAAGGCGACCGAGCAGAACCCGCCGAAGAAATCGAGGATCCTGCGACCGTCCCTGGTGATGTAGTGCATGCCCTCGGCACGATCGACGAGGATCTTGTCGAAGCCGAGCAGCTTGAGGAAATGCAACTGGCCGGGGTTGATGTGGTTGGCAAAGAGCTCCTTCACCTGTGCGGCGTCGAGCTGCTTGGCTTCCTCGACGCTGATCAGCTTCGGGCGGGCGGGGGAGTCTTCGTTCCTGAAAGCTGGCATGCTCATGCGGCCTTGCTCCTCTGCTCGCCCTTGCTCTTGCGATACTCGGTATAGGCGGCGAGCAGCATGTCCTCGTCGCGGTATTTCGGAGTCCAGCCGAGCTCGCGCTTGGCCTTGCTGGTGTCGAGAATGCAGATCTCGTCGGCGATCATGTACTGCTCCGGGTCCATGATCGGCAGGTTGATCGCGTCAAGCGTGTTCAGGGCGAACTTGACCAAGGGTGCAGGCGTCGGCAGCAGGATCGATTTCGAGCCGGCATGCCTGATCAGGTCCCCCAGCAGCTTCCTGACCGGCGGCGGATCGTCCGAGCCGAGATTGTAGGCGCTGTTGGGGAAGTCGGCCTTCCAGGCTGCCGTGCAGGCGCTGGCGCAGTCGAACACCGAGATGAACTGGTAGGGGTTGCCGCCGCCGCCGATCATCGGCACCGGCAGGTTCATGTCGATCAGGCGGAAGAGCTTGACGAGGATGCCGAGGCGGCCCGGGCCGATGATCAGGCGGGGCCGGAAGATCGGGATCTGAAAGCCCTTGTCGCGATAGGTCTGCGCCAGGGTCTCGGTGGCGAGCTTGCTCTCGCCATATTCGCCGAGCGGTTTCGCCGGATGGGTCTCGTCCTGCGGCACGGTGATGGAATGGCCGTAGATCATGTCCGTGGTGAAGTGGACGAGCTTGTTGGCGCCGCGCTTCTCCATCCAGTCCAGGATGTTGGCGGTGCCGTGATAGTTCACCGGCCAGAAGAAATCGTGGCGTTCCCTGCGGGTCACGATGGGCGAGAGCATCTTGGCCGAGAGATTGTAGACGAGATCGTCCTGGCCGAGCTTGATGCTCTCCACGCTCTCGGCCCTGGTCACGTCGATCTTCTGGAAGGGCACCGTTGCGTAATGGACGTGACTACTCTTCTGGATATCCGCGACCAGCACCTCCTCGCCCATGGCGGCAAGATCCGCCGCCAGATGCGAGCCGACGAAGCCGTCTCCGCCGATGATGATGTGTTTCATGCTCAGTTTGCCGCTGGTTCGATGGTGGGCTGCGTCAGCGCGACGTGTCGGGAAGGCGAGGGCGCCGGTCACGGACCGGTACTGACACCGGACGCAAGACCGGCCTGTTCTCGGGCGGCTCGAACAGGAGGCCGAGGCGGAGAATGAAACGTGCGATCCGGTCCATCATGGCTCAGCTCTGTGCGATGAAGATGGTGCCAAGGACGATGAAGCCAATGCCGGCGATGCGGGCAGGGCTCAGGTCTTCCTGGAAGACGAAGTAGGCGTAGACCGCGACCACGACATAGGCGAGGCTCAGGAACGGATAGGCGTAGCTGATCTGTACCTTGGACAAGACGATCAGATGCGAGGCCATGCTGACCACGAAGGTACAGAGGCCGGCGAAGACGAAGGGATTGAGGACCACCCGAAATACGGTCCAGACCAGTCCGTCGCTTGCAATATCGAGATTGCCGATGCCGGTCATGCCCCGTTTCAGCATCAGTTGCGCGGCTGCATTGGTCAGCACGGTAAACAGAATCAGGGGGATGTAGGCATTCATCGGGGCAGCATTTATCCGCGTTCTTGACGGGCCCTGAATGCCGCGGAAAATACTTCAAATGCCTTACGTCACCGATCTTACCTCACCGTAACCTTAAGAGGATGCTGCGGCCTTGCGGACAATTCTCGCGGACCGCGCATGCCCAGCCCTGGAAGGCACCGCGGCGGCCGGGGCATGCAAGATCGGGCAGCCCCGGAGATCTGCGCTCAGGCGACCTGCCCCTCTTCAAGGACGCCGTCCTTCTCGAGGGTGCGCTGCAGCGCCGGCCGCGAGAATACGCGAGCGAGATAGGCCTCGAAGACAGGCAGGCGCGGCAGCGCCCCGATGATGTTCATGCCGAAATGGATGCCGCTGCCGAGCTGGGTGTCGGCGGCGCTGAAGCGGTCGCCGGCCGCGAAGTCATGATTGGCGAGGCGCTTCTCCAGATAGGCGACGGTGTCCTCGTGCGAGCCGAAGGAGAAATGTTGCGGGACGTAGGCGATGCCGGTCGCCTTGGTCGCGATGATCGGATCGAGCACGGCGTCGGTGTAGACGAGCGCCGTCAGATAGGCGGCTCGCGCGGGATCGCTCAGCGCAGGCGCGAGACCGGCCTGCGGGAAGGCGTCCGCGAGGTAGATGCAGATCGCGGCGCGCTCGGTGACGATGATGCCGTCATGGATGACGGCCGGCACCTTCTTGTGCGGCTGGATCGCGCGGTAGTCTTCGGGGGCGCCGCTCTTGCCGCGGATATCGATCATCTCCATCCGGTAGGGCTGCCCGAGTTCCTCCAGGAGCCAAAGCACGCCGAAGGAACGTGATTGCGGAGCGTGATAGAAGGTCAGCATGGCTCTCTCCATCATGAGGACAGCGCGCCCAACGCGACGCGTCGTCCGGGCGATGGCAGCAGTTCTGACGGCACTTGTTGTCAGGAGATGTCAGGAGTGACGTGGTCGGCGGTCAGCTCGCTTCGCTGTGCCCGCGCCGGATGCGGCGGACTGCTGCCCAGACACCGATGAGCGCGACAGGCACGAAGAGCGCTGTCGCCATGCCGACGTCGATGGGCAGGAAGCCGGCATCCTTCGCGCCCTTGGCGAGATAGCCGAAGAGGCTGACGACATAATAGCCGATCGCCGCGACCGAGAGGCCCTCGACCGTCTGCTGGAGCCGGAGCTGGAGGCGGGTGCGCTCGTTCATGGCGGCCAGCAGGTCGCGGTTCTGCTGCTCGAGCGCGACATCGACGCGGGTGCGCAGCAGGTTGGCGGCGCGCGCCAGCTTGCGCGACAGGTCGGTCTGGCGCTCCTGCAGCATCTGGCAGGTGCGCATCGCCGGCGCCATCCGCCGCGACAGGAAGGCCGCCAGGGTCGGCCAGCCGGCATGCGGAGTCTCGCCGATCGCGATCAGGCGCTGCTGGACGATGTTGTCATAGGCGCGGCTTGCGCCGAAGCGATAGTTCGTGGAAGCAGCCTCGGATTCGAGACGCGCCGCGAGAGCGGTCATCTCGTCGAGCAGGGCATTGTCGGAGACAAGACCCTCCGTCGCCGTCATCGTCGAGGCAATGCGCACCAGCGTCTCCTCCGTGGCGCGCACCGATGGGCCGATGCGCTGCGCTTCCGGCAGGCCGAGCAGCGCCAGCGTCCGATAGGTTTCGATCTCCAGCAGCCTCTGGGTCAATGCCCCCGAACGGGACGATGTCAGTTCCCGATCGAGGAGGAGGATGCGGACGAAACCGCCGGCACCGACCCGGAAATCGGTTGCCGCAATGGCGCTTGCATTATCGACCAGGGATGCGGCGAGGCTCGCGGGATCGAAGATCGCATCCAGCTCCCCGGCCCCGAACGCGGGCAGGAGATGGAGGTCGATCGAGACGAGGTGCGGGCCGGGCTGGGGCAGCCCATGCATGAGATGCTGCAGATCGGCCGTTGCCGGCAGGAAAGGGGTGCGATCGGGTGAGGGAAATTCCCAGCTATAGGTGGTGAACTCGCTATGCTGCTCCCACCGCAGGCTTGCGTCCGCGAAGCGGGCGCGGTGATGCTTGGCTCCCTCTGCCGGGGGCGTCACATCGCGCTCGGTACAGAGCCCTATCAACGCATCGCGGTCAGCAACCGCCTGGGAGGCATCGGTCAGGAAAGCGAAATGCAGCAGGCGGCGCGGCGTCTCGATCGGCGCGAAGGGACGGGCGTGGACTTCGGCGAGAATGGTCTCGCGGTCCGGATGCGGCACGAGGCCGGCCTTCTGGTCCTGGATCATGTCGCCCCGACGCCCATTCGGCCGCTGCCGATGTCGGTAACACTGCCGCAAAGTCCCGAGCCGGGCCAGATGGGCATGGTGCCGCAAGCGGGGAGGGGCGGATGAGAGCTGCCGACAGGATCCGGCAGCAGGTTGTGCCAAGCTCTGACGAGAGAACCCAGCCGGAGCCCGCCATGCCCTTGCCCAACCGTGTCAGGCCCGATGGCTCGCTCGCCCGCGACCCTGCGCGTGGCCTGTTGTTCGGAAACCGCGGCGGCCGCTTCCACGATCCACGGACGCAGGCCATGCCGATACGGTCGCATGCCACACGGCAGTGGATCTGCTGCGTGCTCTCTTTCAAGGGGCGGCGGCGACAGGTCTGGGGCAAGGGTTACACCGAGCTGTTCTTTTGCGACGAGGTGACGGCGCTTGCGGCCGGACACCGGCCCTGCATGGAATGCCGGAGGGCGGATGCGCTGGGCTACCGTGAGGCGCTGGTCCGAGGCCTCGGCCTCACGTCCGTGCCTCTCTTCCCCGAGATCGATCGGATTCTCGATGGCGAGCGCCGGATCGGGCGAACCAAGCGGAAGTACCAGTTTCAAGCCGATGGATTGCCGGACGGAACCATGATCGAAGCGGGTGCCGGCGAGTGGCTGGCCTTGCGCGGTGAGGCCGCACTGCTCTGGTCACCCAACGGATATATCGAGCGACGGCGGCGGGCGCCCGGGACCGTCCTGGTGCTGACGCCGCCTGCGACGATCGCGGCCCTCGCGAATGGCTATCGGCCGTTCTGGCATGGAAGCGCGACGCCGTTTTCATGACGCTGGGCCGAGGCCGGGGGGAGGGAGCAGGCGGAACCTTCGGCAGCCCGAGAACGTTGCCCCAGCACGATCGTCCATGAGGGGCTGTTTCAGATGCGTTCGATTGCTCTTTGGCTGCTTGGCGTGCCGATTCCCGTCATTATCCTGCTCTGGTTCTTCATGCGCTAAGGCGATTTGCAAGCGAGGATAGGTCAGGGCCACGCTTGCCCCGGCCATTCTCATCTTACTACTGACGAAATCAGTCAGTCGTCATATGATCTGGTGACGTGCTCGCGGCGCATGGCGGCGCGGTCGCATCCTTCCGTCGCTTCCCCTATATCGTGGCCATGTCCATCATCCGCGTTTCCAACCTATCCAAGACCTACGCGTCCGGCTTCAGCGCGCTGAAATCGGTCGATCTGGAAATCCGCCGCGGCGAGATCTTCGCTCTGCTCGGTCCCAACGGCGCCGGCAAGACGACGCTGATCAGCATCATCTGCGGGCTGGTGAACCCGACATCGGGCAGTGTGCTCGCCGACGGCCATGACATCATCAAGGACTATCGAGCCGCGCGCGCCCGCATTGGGCTGGTGCCGCAGGAACTGACCACCGACGCCTTCGAGACCGTCTGGGCGACGGTCAGCTTCAGCCGCGGGCTGTTCGGCCTGCCGCGGAACCCTGCCCATGTCGAGCGCGTGCTCAAGGATCTGTCGCTCTGGGACAAGCGGGACAACCGGATCATGACGCTCTCCGGCGGCATGAAGCGGCGGGTGCTGATCGCCAAGGCGCTGGCGCATGAACCGCAGATCCTGTTCCTCGACGAACCGACGGCGGGCGTCGATGTCGAGCTCCGCCAGGACATGTGGAAACTCGTCCGACGCCTCAGGGAAGACGGCGTCACCATCATCCTGACCACGCATTACATCGAGGAGGCCGAGGAGATGGCCGACCGGATCGGCGTGATCAGCAAGGGCGAGATCATCCTGGTCGAGGACAAGGCCGAACTGATGCGCAAGCTCGGCAAGAAGCAGCTTTCGCTCTCCCTTCTGGAGCCGCTTGCCGCCTTGCCGGAGGGGCTTGCGACCTATGATCTCGCGCTCGCGGCCGAAGGCGAGGAACTGGTCTACACCTATGACACCAAAGCGGAGCGGACCGGCATCACCTCGCTCCTGCAGGATCTCGCGACCGCAGGCATCCGCTTCAGGGATCTGCGCACCAGCCAGAGCTCGCTGGAAGACATCTTCGTGAGCCTGGTGAGGGAGCGGCACTGATCATGGCTATCAATCTCCACGCGATGCGTGCGATCTATCGCTTCGAGATGGCGCGCACCTGGCGCACACCGCTGCAGAGCATCGTCTCGCCGGTGATCTCGACCTCGCTCTATTTCATCGTCTTCGGTGCCGCGATTGGCTCGCGCATGCAGGCGATCGACGGCGTTGCCTATGGCTCGTTCATCGTGCCCGGCCTGATCATGCTCTCGCTGCTGACGCAGAGCATCGCCAACGCCTCCTTTGCGATCTATTTCCCGAAATTCACCGGTACCATCTATGAACTGCTCTCGGCGCCCGTGGCGTGGTGGGAGGCGGTCATCGCCTATGTCGGCGCGGCGGCCACGAAATCGATCCTTCTTGGCCTGATCATCCTGCTGACGGCCACGGCCTTCGTGCCGCTCAGGGTCGAGCATCCGCTCTGGATGCTGCTTTTCCTGTTCCTGACCGCGATGACCTTCAGCCTGTTCGGCTTCATCATCGGCATCTGGGCCGACGGTTTCGAGAAGCTGCAGGTGATCCCGCTGCTGGTGGTGACACCGCTGACCTTTCTCGGCGGGTCGTTCTACTCGATCGACATGCTGCCGGGATTCTGGCGGACGGTGGCGCTGTTCAACCCGGTCGTCTACCTGATCAGCGGTTTCCGCTGGAGCTTCTTCGGCGTCTCGGAGGTCGGCATCGTCGTCAGCCTGGGAATGACGCTGGTCTTCCTTGCAGCCTGCATCGCGGCGGTCGGCTGGATCTTCCGGACCGGATATCGTCTGAAGACCTGAGCCGGCCTCAGGCGGCCTTCACGTCCGTGAAGAAGGTCTCGACGGCACCCCGCAGCGTCTCCGCTTCACGGCTCAGGCTTTCTGCCGTCTTCAGAACCTGGCTTGCCGAGAGCATGGTTTCCTCGGATGCAGCGGTGACCCCTTCCATCTTGCGCGAGACGCGGATGGTGCCATCCGACGTCGCCTGCGCATTGCGGGCGATCTGCGCCGTTGCCTGCATCTGTTGCTCAGTCGCCCCTGCAATCGCCACGGTGTGCTGGGCCACTTCGGCCATCACCGCCGCAATCGCTTCGATTGCGGCGACCGCGCCTCGTGTCTCGGTTTCGAAGGCCGCGATCTGGGCGGCGATCTCGTCCGTCGCCTGGGACGTCCGGCTCGCCAGGGTCTTCACCTCGCCAGCGACGATGCTGAAGCCGCGCCCGGCCTCGCCGGCACGCGCCGCCTCGATCGAGGCGTTGAGGGCGAGGAGATTGGTCTGGGCGGCAATGTCGCGGATCATCGAGACGATCTTGCCGATCTCCTCGGCGGCATAGGTCAGATTGGCGACATTCGCGCTTGCGCTGATGGCATCACGCGCGGCATCGCCAACGACGCCATTGGCCTTGGCGACGCGCCCCGTGATCTCGGCAATCGAGCCGGAGAGCTGTTCCGAGGCTGCCGCAACATTGCGGACGCTGTCGGCGGCATCGAGGCAGGCAGCGCGCGCGTCCTCGGCCTGTGAGGTTGCGGCAGTCGCTGCGTCATTTAACGTCCGGGCCGTGCTCTCCATCTGGCTCGAGCCGGTTCTCACCGTCTTCAGCACGGCGTCGATCCTGGCATCGAAGCTGCGGATGAGGTCGTCGATCCTGATCTGACGATCGGCACGGGCGGTCTCGGTCACCCGAGCGGCATCTTCGAGTTCGGCGCGCGCCATGGCGTTGTCGCGAAAGACGACGACCGAGCGGGCCATGTCCCCGATCTCGTCAGGGCGTGCGGCCAGAGGAATTTCGGCGACCGGTTCTGATTGGGCCAACCGGCGCATCGTTGCCGCCAGGCGCCTGAGCGGCTGTGAAACGCGCCGGTGCACGATCCAGAGCGCGAGAGCGAGACCGGCCGCGATCATCAAGGCGCCGATCAGCGTCTGCCGCCTTGCGCTGCTTTCCTGGAGCGCGTCGAGGCGGGAACCGATGATGCGGCTGTTGACGTCGTTGAGGACCGCAATGTGTTTCAGCGCCTCGTTCAGTGCCTTGCGGTTCGCCCGGTTGACCTCATTGTTGCCATGCCGGTCGGCTGCGGACGGGCCCTCCATGCGTGCGAGCCGGACCGTCTCGCGCCGGAACCGTATGAACTGTTCGATCTGATCGGAAACAACGGCGAAGGCGGCGCCGTCCTCGGCCTGTACGAGGGGGCGCCAATCGTCCATCACCTCGCGGATCTGCGCGAGTTCATCCAGCAGGGGCAGGGCGAAACGCTCGGCGTCGGCAGAGTCGCGGCTCATATAGAGCCCGCGCGTTTCCATCACGACGGCATTGACCAATCCGTTGATACGTTCCGCCATCAGCACGCGGCGTGATGCGAGCTGCATCTCGTCCGTCATCGCCGCGTAGCGGCCGAGTGCCTGGACGCCGAGGATGGTTGCCAGGGCGGCAGTGACAGCAAGAAGGAGGACGGCTCCGAAGATCTGGCTCGAAATCTTGCGCAGGGACGCCATCCGCTCGTGGGTTGAAGCGCCGGCCGCAACTGGCGCAGATGTGATCGCGGCGCCGGATGATGGCTGCGAATGGTTAATCCATGGTGATCTGCGGGCTCGCGAAGTGGCGTGGCTCGCGTCAGGACGCGCTACGGATGATTGACAGCGGACGCCCTTCCTGTCTTCACACCGGCATGACCGATATCTCCACCCTTGATGCCCCGGCGACCGCCGTCGCGCCGCATGCCCGCCGGCGCACCTTCGCCATCATCTCGCACCCGGACGCCGGCAAGACGACGCTGACCGAAAAGCTGTTGTACTTCGGCGGCGCCATTCAGCTTGCCGGCGAGGTACGCGCCAAGGCGGGCCGCCGCCAGACATCATCCGACTGGATGAAGATCGAGCGTCAGCGCGGCATCTCGGTCGTCACGTCGGTGATGACCTTCGAGTATGGCGGGCACGTCTTCAACCTGCTCGACACGCCGGGCCACGAGGACTTCTCGGAAGACACCTATCGCACTCTGACGGCGGTCGATTCCGCGGTGATGGTGATCGACGCCGCCAAGGGCATCGAAGCGCGGACCAAGAAGCTGTTCGAGGTCTGCCGGCTGCGAGACATCCCGATCGTGACCTTCATCAACAAGGTCGATCGCGAGACGCGTGATCCCTTCGACCTGATCAACGAGATCGAGACGACGCTGGCGCTCGACGTTGCGCCGATGACCTGGCCGGTCGGGCGCGGGCGCGACTTCGTCGGGACGCTCGATTTCGCCTCGAATACCTTCCGCCGCAACCAGAAGGGCGATGAGAGCGACGCGGGAACGCCCGTTGCGGGCGAAGACGATCCGCTCTTCGACGGGCTTCTGCCGAACGGTCTTGCCGAGACCTGGCGGGAGGAGGTTTTCCTGGCGCGCGAGGGCCTGAAGCCGTTCGACCTGGAGTCCTTCCGCGAGGGCCATCTGACGCCGGTCTATTTTGGGGCGGCGCTGCGCGACTATGGCGTGCGCGACCTGATCGACGCGCTCGGCCGTCATGCTCCGAGCCCACGCGCCCAGGTCGCGGACAAGCGCGCGGTCGAGGCGGAAGAGCCGAAAATGACCGGCTTCGTCTTCAAGATCCAGGCGAACATGGATCCGAACCATCGCGACCGCATCGCCTTCATGCGGGTCTGCTCGGGCAAGCTCTCGCGCGGCATGAAGGCGAAGCTGGTTCGCACGGGCAAGCCGATGCCGCTGAACGCGCCGCAGTTCTTCTTCGCGCGCGACCGCTCGATTGCCGAAGAGGCTTTTGCCGGCGATATCGTCGGTTTGCCGAACCACGGCACCTTGCGCATTGGCGATACGCTCACCGAGGGCGAGGACATCGTCTTCAAGGGCGTGCCGAGCTTCGCGCCGGAAATCCTGCGCCGCGTCAAGCTCAAGGACGCGATGAAGGCGAAGAAGCTGCGCGAGGCCCTGCAGCAGATGGCGGAGGAGGGGGTGGTCCAGCTCTTCCTGCCGCATGACGGTGCCCCGGCGATCGTCGGCGTGGTCGGTGCGCTGCAGCTCGACGTGCTGAAGGAGCGCATGGATGTAGAGTATTCGCTGCCCGTCGATTTCGAACCGTGCCAGTTTGCGATTGCGCGCTGGGTCTCCTCGGACGATCAGGCGGCGCTCGCAAAATTCGTCGCGCTGAAGCCGTCCTCGATGGCAGACGACCTCGATGGCGACCCGGTCTTCATGGCCTCGTCGCAGTTCACGCTGAAATACGATGCGGAGCGCGTGCCGGAGATCACCTTCTCCGACGTCAAGGACTATCAGAAGGTCGCGAAGGCCTGAGATTTCTCCCCCTCCGAGGAGATGGAGAGGCCAGAACGGGGATCGGCGACGCGCCCAGTCCCCGTACTCAGGCCTATCCGCCATTCGATCTCGACACCAGGGCGTGCGTTACCGTCGACTGCGCGCCCGTTTCCGGCCGGGGCGCGTCGCCTCTTCAGGATGCGGCGCTGCCGAGTTCTCCGCTCCCGCGGGCTGACGAACGGGCTTACCCCGCGCGATTGCCCGAAACGATCGCCAGTGCCTCGACGAAGCGATCGAGATCCGCTTCCATGATGTAGGGCGCCGGCGAGATCCGGATCGTGTTGCCCTTGGCGACGCCGCCGCGGCGAACGGTCATGACCTTGTGCTTGTCGCGCAGCTCCGCAACGATCGCATTGGTCTCCGCAGGGCTGCGCTTGCCGGTCAGGGCGAACGAGGTGATGCCGGCCACCATGCCGGGGTCGTCCGGGGTCTGGATCTCGACGCCCTTGAGCTCGCGAGCCTTGGCGACCCAGTGATTGCGCAGGTGACGGTAGCGTGCCTCCTTGGCCTCTGGCCCGATCTCCTGATGCAGGGCGAGTGCAGCGGGAACTGCGAGCTGCGCGGCGAAGTTCGGCGTGCCGGTATGAATCCGCGAGCGGACATCGTCGGCCTTGAAATCCTCGTCGGCCATGTAGGGGTCGATATCGCCGAGCCGGTCCTTTGCAATGTAGAGCAGGCCGACACCGAGCGGTGCGCCGATCCATTTGTGCAGGTTGAAGCCGATGAAATCGACGCCAAGATCCCGGGCCTGGAACGTGACCTGGCCCCAGCTATGGGCGGCGTCGAGGATGACATCGGCGCCACGCGCCTTGGCCATCGCGGCAAGTTCCTTGACCGGCATCATCAGCCCGGTGCGGTGGCTGATATGGGTCAGCAGAAGAAGCTTCGTCCTGGGATTGGCATTGAGCGCCGCATCATAGGCATCGAGCACCGCCTGACGCGTGGCGGGCTCCGGAATGTCGAACCTGACGACATCGACGCCACGCCGAGTTTTCAGCCAGTTCATCGCGTACTGCATCGAATCGTAGTCGAGATCGGCATAGAGCACGGTGTCGCCGGGCTTGAGCCTGTTGTAGCCGGAGATCAGCGCCTGCAGCGCCTCGGTCGCCCCCCGCGTCAGCGCGATCTCCTCGCGCGCCACACCGAGGAATGCGGCAAGCGGGGTGCGGACATTGTCGAGATCGGTGCCGATCCTGCTGCGGGCATAGACCGTATTCTCGAAGTTCACGAAGTCGGTCAGGCGCTTGTACTCGGCCTTCACCGGTTCGGCCATGATGCCCCAGTAGCCGTTCTCGAGATTCACCATGTCGGGCGTGACGCTGTAGAGGCCGCGCACGGTGCTCCAGTAGCTCGCATCGGTGCCGGGATTGGCGGTCGGAAGAGCCGGCAGGCTGCGCGCGGCGGCAGGCATCGCCTGCGGTATCAACGCTGCAGCGCCAAGGCCGAGCAGAAGCGTGCGGCGGTTCGTTTCAAGGGCCTGGCCGGTCATGAGCGTCATCTCCTCGCTGATGCCGCGCAGAGCTAACGATGGGCTGTTGCAGGCCTGTGACGGTCCACCGGGTCAATCGTGGGACTTGTTCCCCGGCACGCTCGAAAGGCGCGGCACCATTTGGGGCAGCGACGCCAAGCGCTTCCATGGACCATGCGCTTCCACGGACGCGACGTGTTCCAGCTCACAGGCTGCTGGAAGCCGGCGTTTCGGGACCCATTTGACGCCGACGACGTCGTCGGCATGCTGATCACCGGAGAGGCGGCCGCGCGCGTCTGCTGGCTGTGGCCCAGACTACCCGGAGCTAAAGCATCGGCCCGAAAAGTGGATTGCGGTTTTCGGGAAAGACGATGCAAACGCAGACGGTTAGATCATCGGGCCGGATAGGATATCCGGTCCGATGATCTAGGCGTGTCCGGCCTTCAGCGCCTGGTCGAGGTCGTTGTAGAGGTCTTCGACATCCTCGATGCCGGTCGAGAGGCGCAGCAGATCGACCGGGCAGGGCGAGCCTGGGCCCTCGATTGAGGCGCGATGCTCGATCAGGCTCTCGACGCCGCCAAGCGAGGTGGCGCGCTTGTAGAGTTCGACATGGGCCGCCGCCTTGACCGCCGCCCTCTCACCGCCGGTGACCTGGATCGAGAGCATGTAGCCAAAGCCGTGCTGCATCTGGCGCGCCGCGATATCATGGCCCGGATGCTGCGGCAGGCCAGGATAGAGTACGCGTGCCACGAGCGGGTGGGCGGAAAGCTTCTGGGCCAGCGCCATGGCAGAGGCCGTCTGGCGTTCCTGGCGGACGTGCAAGGTGCGCATGCCGCGCATCAGCAGATAGGCCTCGAAGGGGCCCAGAATGCCGCCCTGCATCTTGCGGACGGTTTTCACGCGGTTCCAGAACGCGTCGTCCTCGCGGGCGCAGAGGGCGCCGGCGACGACGTCGGAATGGCCGTTCAGCACCTTGGTCGCAGCGTGCATGACAATGTCGGCGCCGAGCGTAAGCGGGCGGGTATGGACCGGGGAAGCGCAGGTCGAATCGACCGCGAGCTTCGCACCGGCCGCATGGGCGATTTCGGCTGCGGCGGCAATATCGGTGATGGTCCAGAGCGGATTTGAGGGCGTTTCGGCCCAGACCAGCTTGGTGACGCCCGGCTTCACGGCGGCTTTCAGCGCGGCGAGATCGTCGGTCTCGACGAATTCGATCTTCAGGCCCCAGCGCGTGGCTTCCGTCAGCAGCCAGGAGCGCAGCGCCCAGTACATCACCTTCGAGGCGACGACATGATCGCCGGGCGAGAGCGCCTGGAAGACAGCGGTGGCTGCCGCCATGCCCGAGCCGAAGAGCAGAGCACCTGCCTTCGCCTCTTCCAGCATGGCGAGCACGCTTTCCGCCTCGCGCACCGTCTCGTTGTCCGGGCGGCCATAGACGAAGCCGGAGGAATAGGCGTTGTCCTCGTCGCGGATATAGGTCGTGGCGATATGGATCGGCGTTACGACGCCCTTGGTGAGCGGATCGATCTTGCCCATGGCCTGGGCGGCCAGCGAACGGGGATGAAGCGGGCGCTTGGCCATGGAGCGATTCCGGAAAGGTTCCATGAGGAACGGGAATGTCCATCTGGCGCAGGCAAGGGGGGTGGCGCAAGGGGCTCGGCTTGCCGACACCGCAGACGCACCCCATGCTGAGGGCATAAGCACATTGTCGAGCAAGGCCCGAAATTCGCCGCGGCCGATTTGGGGCGATCTGTCTATCGCGGTCGTCCCTGTGGTCGCTGCATCCTTGCTGGGCAGCGCGGCAACTGTCCCGCAGATTCCAGGCTGGCATGCGGCGCTCGCCAAGCCGTGGTCATTCGCGTTCTTCGGAATGCAGAGCCCACTCGCCGGGATCCTGGTGATCCTGCCGCTACTGGCGATGATCCTGGTCACGATCACCCGGTTCAGACCACTCGATCGGCACGCGGCGAACCTGCTCCGGCCTTATGCCGCCTGGGTGTCCTTCGCGACCCTGCTGACGATCTCGATCTGGTTGCTGAACCGGTCGATTTTCGCTCGGTTCAGCCAAAGGCGACGTCGAAGAGCAGCTTGATGTTCAGGGCGATGATGATCGCTGCGATGACGAACGCGCTCGCCGTCAGCCAACGCGGTGCGACCAGTTCGCCCATCTTCTTGCGCGATGCCGTGAACATGACGAGCGGCACGATGGCGAAGGGCAATTGGAAACTGAGGATCACCTGCGAAAGGATGAGCAGCTTGCCGGTCTGGGCTTCGCCATAGACGATCGTCACGACGATGGCGGGGATGATGGCGACCAGTCGCGTCACCAGGCGACGCAGCCAGGCCGGCAGCTTGAGGTCGATGAAGCCTTCCATGACGATTTGTCCGGCCATGGTGGCGGTCACCGTCGAGTTCAGGCCGCAGCAGAGCAGCGCAATGGCGAAGAGCGATGGGGCGATCGAGGCGCCGAGCAGCGGAGCGAGCAATTCATGCGCGCGCCCGAGTTCGGAGACGGTGTTCTGACCCGTTTTGTAGAAGGTCGCGGCGGCGAGGATCAGGATCGCTGCATTGATGGTCAGCGCGAACATCAGGGCGACGGTCGAATCCAGTGTCGCGTATTTCAGCGCATCGCGCTTCTCGGGCAGGCTGCCGCCATAGGCGCGCGTCTGCACGATGCCGGAATGCAGATAGAGGTTATGCGGCATCACGGTCGCGCCGATGATGCCGAGCGCCAGGTAGAGCATGGTCGGATTGGTGATGATGTCGGTCGTCGGGGCAAAGCCGCGAATGACCTGTCCCCAATCCGGGTCTGCAAGCGCGATCTGGATCGCGAAACAGACTACGATGACGCCGAGCAGCGTGATGATGAAGGCTTCGATCCAGCGAAAACCCCTGGTCTGCAGCCAGAGGATGACGAAGACATCGAGCGCGGTGATCAGTACACCGATTTCGAGCGGGATACCGAAGAGCAGATTGAGGCCGATCGCCGTGCCGATGACCTCGGCGAGGTCGGTCGCGCAGATCGCCAGTTCCGCAAAGATCCAGAGCGGCCAGGAGGCCCAGCGCGGATAGGCGTCGCGGCAGGCCTGGGCGAGGTCCCTGCCCGTCGCGATCGCAAGCCGCGCGCAAAGCGACTGCAGGATGATCGCCATGATATTGGAGACAAGCGCGACAACCAGCAGCGTGTAGCCGAACTGCGCGCCGCCGGCGAGCGAAGTCGCCCAGTTGCCGGGATCCATGTAGCCGACGGCAACCAGATAGCCTGGGCCGAGAAATGTGAGGAACTTGCGCCAGGGAGTGGCCTTGGCCGAAACCGGGATCGATCGAAAGACGTCCATCAGCGACGGATCACCGCGCGGCCGTTGCCAGCCGGCAGGGTGCGAGGCGCCTGCGACATCCTTCGACGTGCTCACGACATCGATCGTCATTCTCGACCCCGACCTGCAAATCATTTGCAAGAGCAGGATGTCAGGTCGAGATAGACCCGTCAATGCAGCTGCAACTCGGTTGCAATAAATGCAACGACGGAAGTCCGCGACTTAGATCATCGGACCGGATATCGTACCCGGCCCGATGATCTAACCTTTTGTGTTTGCATCGGCTTTGCCCCAAAAACCGCAATCCACTTTTCGGGCCGATGCTTTAGCCAAAAGTCGGCACACTCCGGGCTGCCGAACTGGCCGGGGCGTGTGATGTCGGTGTAATCGCGATGTTCAGATCGAGCGTTCGATCACGCGCATGACGGTGGCGCGCAGTTCGGCGATGGTGAAGGGCTTCGTCATCACTTCCGAGACGATCGCCTCCAGACTCTTGGCGCGCTCACGCTGCTCGGCATAGCCCGTCATCAGCATGATGGGCAGGTCCGGAAACTCCTGCTTGGCGGCAAGCGCGAGCGCGATCCCGTCCATCAGCGGCATGCGGATATCGGTGAGCAGCAGGTCGAAACGCCCCTTCTCGGCCATGAGGATCTCCAGCGCCTCGGCGCCGTCGCCCGCCATCATGCAGACATGTCCGTCAAGCGTGAGACCGCGCGCCACCAGGGCGCGCAGGCTTTCCTCATCGTCGACGACCAGAATACGCGACATCGCTCAGATACCCGGAAGGCCAGCCTGATCGGCAGTCTCGATGACGCCGACATAGGGCAACTGCCGATAGGAGTGTGCGACATCCATGCCGTAACCGACAACGAAGTAATCGGGACAGTCGAAGCCGACATAATCGGCCTGAATGTTGACGGCACGCTTGGCCGGCTTTTCCAGGAGCACCACCGTCGAAACCCGCGATGCACCGCGGGCCGCCAGCAGGTCCTTGGCGAAGGCGAGGGTTCGGCCGGATTCGAGGATGTCGTCGACCAGCAGCACCTGGCGGCCACGAACATCGCTCTGCACGTCGCGCAGGATTTCAACCTGCCCGGAGGAGATGGTCGCAGTGCGATAGCTCGACAGATGGACAAATTCGACCTGCGGCGTCATGCCGGCGCGATGCATCGCCCGGATGAGATCGGCCACGAACATGAAACTGCCCTTGAGCACTGCGACAACCAGCAGGTCGGGCGGGTAGGCAGCAGCGATTTCGCGCGCCATTTCCTCATTCCGCTTGGCGATCGCGGCCTCTTCGTAGAGCACCCGGATGCGTTGGGGCTGAGTCATCGTCGTCAGTGTCCTTTCGGGTCTCGCCGGCTGCCGGCCGCCCGCTTGGCGCAGCGTGCTGCGCAGTCTGGTTCCAATCGCAGGTTTATACGATCGCTTGCAGCGGGATAGTGCGGCGAGGTGAAGGCGCGGGCAACCTCGACCGTTGTCTGATCAGCGTGCGCTGGCGATCCCGGCCGATTTGGCGGCCGTGAAGCGCACCAACACGGATTGCCCGGCTTCCGGGGGGGCTGCGAGCCGGGCCCGGAAGCGAACGAGTTCAGACGGTTCCAGGCTCGGGCGGGGCGGCTCCGTTGCCCAGGTATAGAGTGTCTGGCCGGCCGAATCGCGCACTGCGACCTCGATCTGCGGCACTTTGGCGACGGACTTGGTGATGTTGGTGACATCGCCCTCGACCACCAGGAAGCGGCCTTGCGCGTCCTGCACGACCCCGCTCTCGATGCCGGTCAGGCTAAGGCCGCGCACGTTCACCGGCAGACCGATCTTCTCGAAGACGACAGCGAGCTGGGGAGCCCCGCGCACCGCCATGTCGCGTTTCCAGACAAGCAGGCCGAGCACAGCAAGGCCACCGATTGCGAGCGCGGGGGCTGCCATGGCTCGCAGGCGGAGGCCCAGCGGCTGCGGAACGGCCTTTCGGCCCTTGCGTGCAGAACGGAGACCGCGCGGCCTGGCGGCAGAGGCAGCCTGCTCATCGCTGTCGGCCAGGGCTGCGCGCTCGGCTGTGAGTGCGGACACCTGTTCCTCGATCTCGGCTGCGCGGCGCAATTCTTCGTCGAGCAGGGCAGTCGTTTCCTCACTGCTCGGCGCATCGGGAAATGCGACGGGCTCGGGCTCGGCCTCGACATGCCAGCGCGTCTCGCATTTGGCGCAACGCACCTTGCGTCCGGACGGGCCAAGTTTGGCCGCATCGAGTTCATATTGGCTGGAGCAGGACGGGCAGACGATCAGCATGGTTTGGCGAATGACTCTTTCGCAATGGCACCGGTACGGGCGGCTCAAGCGCCGCTCCAGATTTCTTCCCGGGCGCAGTGCGATTCAAGCTTTCGCGTGCGGCTCGTGGAGGTCTCGCCCCATTGGGGGGATTTATGGTTAACGCCCCGTGAAGAACCTGTACTGCATGGATTGACGGTGGGCCGGCTTTCCGCCGCCGCCAGCTTGCGGTGTAGGATCGCAGGTGAGATTCGCAAGGGATGCCCGCGACTGCCGGGCTTGCTCCGAAGGGACGAGGGCTTGGTTCGGTTCGAGAATGTCGGTCTGCGTTACGGCATGGGCCCCGAGGTGTTGAAGGACATCAACTTCAGTATCGCGCCGCGCTCGTTCCAGTATCTGACCGGCCCGTCTGGCGCCGGCAAGACGACTCTTATCCGGCTCGTTCTGATGGCGCTGAAGCCGACGCGCGGGTTGGTGAACCTGTTCGGCCAGGATGTGTCACGGCTGGATGCGACGACACTCACGGCCTTTCGCCGCCGCATGGGGGTGGTGTTCCAGGATTTTCGCCTGCTCGATCACCTCACCGTCTACGAGAACGTCGCGCTGCCGCTGCGCGTGCTCGGCAAGGAGGAGACGAGCTACCGGGCCGAGGTCGTCGAGCTGCTGCGCTGGGTCGGTCTCGGCGAACGCATGCATGCGGTACCCACCATTCTCTCAGGCGGCGAGAAGCAACGCGCCGCGATCGCGCGCGCCTTGATCGGGCGGCCGGAGCTGTTGCTGGCGGACGAACCCACCGGGAATGTCGACCCGGCGCTCGGCCGGCGACTGCTGCGCCTGTTCATGGAATTGCAGTCACTCGGGACCGCAGTCGTCATCGCAACGCATGATCTCGCGCTGATGGAGCTCTATGATGCTCCACGTCTTGTCATTGCCGACGGCCATCTTCATGTCGACAGCTGACTTCGAGCAGGATGGGGAGCCGCGTGAACGCGCGCTACCGCTCAATCTCCGACGGGACCAGCCGCTGGTCCCGGTCGATTCGGCTGCCGGACGGGCCCTGGTCGCCGTGATCGCGATCCTGACCTTTCTCGCGGCCCTCAGCGCCGGCGCGGCGCTGCTCGCCGCGCATGCCTCGGAGCAGTGGCGCGGTGCTGTCGCCAATGAGATGACGATCCAGATCAGGCCGGACACACGCCGCAACATCGAGAGCGACGTCGCGCGCGCTGTCGAGATGGCACGGGCCGTTGCCGGCGTCGACGAGGTTCGCGCCGTGCCAAAGGCCGAATCGGACAAGCTGCTCGAGCCCTGGTTGGGCGCGGGACTCGATCTTGTCGAACTGCCGGTGCCGCGGCTGATCGTGTTGAAGCTGCGCAGCGGCAATTCGGCGGAAATCGCAGCGTTCAAGGAAACGCTACGGCGCGACGTCCCGACCGCGAGCCTGGACGATCACCGCCTCTGGATGCGCCGTCTCTCGACCATGGCCAACACCATCATCCTTGCCGGTGTCGTCGTCGTGCTGCTGGTCCTGACGGCCGCGGCGCTGGCCGTAGCCTTTGCGACGCGCGGAGCGATGGCCGGCAGCCGCGACAGCGTCGAGGTCTTGCATCTTGTCGGAGCTGACGATGACTTCATCGCGCGGGAATTCCAGGCGCGTTTCGTCAGGCTCGGGCTCAGGGGAGGGGCGGCTGGGGGGCTTGCTGCGATCGTGGCCATCGCCATTCTCGGCTGGCTCGCTTCCAGCTGGAGTTCGTCGCCAGGGTCAGAGCAGATTCAGGCCATGTTCGGTGCTTTCGAGATCGGCTGGTCAGGTTACGCCGCTGTGCTTCTGGTGGCGATGGTGGTGGCGGCGATATCCGGTCTCGTTTCACGGTTTACCGTGCGCCATTATTTGCGGGTGCTGGCGTAGTGAAGTCTTAATCTCTGGGGCGGAGGACGGCTTTTCGCGCCGCCCTTATGCCCGATTGCCGGTTTAGCCTGGCAAGACATGGTGATGATGGGAATCAGACACGGACAGCTGCCGGTGAAGGGGGGTGACGATGCGATGTCGCTGACCGCGGCGAGCAGGAGGAGCACCGCAGGAGTCTGGGCGCGGCGCCTGGCCATTGCCGTTGCTGCCCTGCTGACGATCGCGCTCGCCTGCGGTTTTGCCGGGTTCATTGCCAGGATCGAACAGCGCGAGCCGGCGGTCGCGCCGCGTACGGATGCGATTGTCGTCGTGACCGGCGGGGCCCAGCGTGTTGGCGATGCCATCGGCCTGCTCGGGGCCGAGCGCGGGTCTCGCTTGCTGATCAGCGGTGTCAACGAGCGCACCGGCCGCGAGGAGCTCGCGAAGCTCAACCCCTCGGCGCGCGAACTGCTCGGCTGTTGCGTCGATCTCGACTATCGGGCCCGCAACACCATCGGCAATGCCATCGAGGCACGGCGCTGGGTCCGCCGGCACGATTTCAAGTCGCTGCTGCTGGTGACCTCCAATTATCATATGCCGCGGGCGCTGGCCGAGTTCAGCCACGCGATGCCGGGCGTTCGTGTCGTGCCGCATCCGGTGGTGACCGACCATATCGATGCAGCGAGCTGGTGGCACGAATGGCGCGTCGCAAAGGTGCTCGTCCCGGAATATGTGAAATATCTGGTGGCGCGGCTGCGCAGCATGCTGGAGGACGACCCTGAAACATCGCGCCTGTCGGTGATCATCGGCGGGAGAAAGCCGGTCTCCTCCAAGCCTGCCAGCGTGCTCGGCCCCGAGAATGAAAAGCGCACGCGGCTGGGGGCGGAGGAGCGCGGCGCTTGACGTCGGCGAGCCGGCGCGCTCTTTGCGCGCCATGCTCGTGCTGCGCTCGCTCCTTTTCAATGTCCTGTTCTATCTGAACCTGATCCTGTGGCTGGTCTTTGCGGCATTGCCCGCGCTTGTCCTGCCGCGACGCTATATGCTGGCGGTCGCCCTGGGCTGGGCGCGCAGCGCGTTGTGGCTCATGCGGGTTACGGCTGGAACCCGCTACGAGATCACCGGTCTCGAGAATATTCCGCAGGGCGGCATGATGGTGGCCGCGAAACACCAGTCGTTCTGGGAAACTTTCGCACTCGTCACCATCTTCCAGGACCCTGTGTTCATCCTGAAGCGCGAACTGACCTGGATCCCGTTCTTTGGCTGGTGCCTGTGGAAGATGCGCATGATCCCGGTCGATCGCGGCGCGCGGGCACGGGCGCTCTCGCATGTGACCCGCAGTGCGAAGGTCGAGCTCGGCCAGAACGGCCGTCAGCTCCTGATCTTCCCGGAAGGAACGCGCCGTCCGGCCGGGGCGCCGCCTGCCTACAAGTTCGGCGTCGCGCATCTCTATGCCGAACTCGGCGTGCCCTGTGTGCCGGTCGCGCTCAATTCGGGGCTCTACTGGCCGCGCCGTAAGTTCCTGCGCCGGCCCGGGACGATTCGTGTCGAAATCCTGCCGCCGATCCTGCCCGGCATGTCGAAGGAAGCTTTCCAGGCCTTGCTGCAGGATCGCATCGAGACTGCGAGCGACAGGCTGCTCACTACGGGACGCGGCGAACTCGCCAAGATCGGGCACGATCCCCTCGCTTAGACGAAACCGGCAGCGCACTCTGCTCGCGCAAGGTTCGCGGTGCTTGACAGGCAGCGAAATCTGTTCTCTTTTTGTTTGGAACAAAGGAGGAACAAATGCCTGTTCTCGCCCTTAAGCTGGACGAATGGGGCGCCGAGCCTGGCACCGACGCGCGCGAAATGCCGCTGCGCAGCGCCGCGGGATTGGGCGAACGTCGCTTCACGGCCTGGCGTGGTCGATCAGGGCAGCGCTATGTCGCCTCAGTCTTTTCGGTCACGGACGATCATGCGCTCGGCTTCAGCGATGCCGTGCTGCTCGCGGTATCGGAAGACCGGCAGATCATCGCGGCGCGCGAGAGTGGTCCTTTCGGGATCGAAGCCGCGCTGACGCGCTGGCGCCGTTCGGTCGTGCTTGCAGGGGCGAGCGAGATCCATATCCATCTGCTCGCCGAAGACGGCTTGAGCCGCCGGGCCGCCCTGCTCGACCTGATGCCGCAGGTGTGAGGCTCAGAGCGGCGGGCGCGACTCCGGAAGACCGGGCGCCAGCACATGAGCAAGATGACTCAGGACCGGGTCGAAGATGCCCATCTTGCGCAGATGATCATGCGTGCGCAGGACGTAGTCGGGATTCTCGCCGGAACTTCCGCGGCCCTGGCGCACCAGTTTGAGCAACTCCTCCGCCGGCAGGCGGCCAGCATATTGCAGGTGTTTGCGGTCGGCGACATAGACCAGCGCCCGGACACGGCGGCCATCCTCGAGGCTGACGGGCAGATGGCGTTCGAGATAGACGGAGGTCGCCTGCTCGCGCTCGCGCAGATAGGCGATGGTCCCGGCGGCATGGGCGGGCGCCACCTTGAAGGCGAGCCCTCGGCAAATACCGCCCCGATCGAGCCCAAGCACCAGGCCTGGCCGTTCCGGGGTGCCGCGATGGACATGCGAGAAGACGCAGAGCGAGCGATGATAACCGTTGAGCCGGGCCGCCACGCTTTCCTCGAAGGCGAAGCCGGGGCGCCAGATCAACGAACCGTAGCCGAAGACCCAGAGATCGTCAGAAGTTGCATCCGCTGTCATCGTTATCCCACAGTTTCGCCGTCAGGAACTGCTTGACGAAGGAAGCGCCCGAATCCGCCGAGAGATTGGCGGGTCTGGCGCTTCCTGCGACCGGGAGCTAACAATCCGGCCGCTTTCGCGCAATGGATCGCTGCTGCATGACCGACCTCCCTTCCGCGCGCCGCCGAGGCCGCTTCTGGCTCTATGCGCCCTTCGCCCTGCTCGTGCTGCTGGCCGTGGCCTGGTCGGGCTTCTGGTTCTTCATCAAGGGGCGGGTGGTCGAGGGGCTTGATCGCGCTGTCGCCCGCGAGGTCCAGATGGGTCGGACATGGACATGCAGCGATCGTTCCGTCGAAGGCTTTCCCTTTCGGATCGAGGTCCGCTGCGCCGGGCTGACGCTGACCTCGTCGCGCTGGGGCGATACGGTCAAGGTCGAGACTGGCCCGGGCGTGGCGGTCGGGCAGATCTATTCGCCCGGCCTCGTCATCCTTGAGGTGAAGGGGCCGCTGCAAGCAGTCCTGCCCGAAGGCCGCAAGCTTGATCTCGGCTGGAGCCAGCTCGAGGCCAGCCTGGCGCTGAAGGAGCGCGAGCCCGAGCGTTTCTCCATGGTGCTGGTCGAGCCGAATGCGACATTGACCGCGCCCGGCGCGGGCAATGAAACCTGGCGCGCCAATCAGCTGGAAGTGCATCTGCGCCGTAATCCGACGCGTTTTGCGGCCGAGCAGGTGGCAGATCTTGCGCTGACTGCGAAGGGTTCGGTGCTGCCCGCGCTCGATGCTCTGCTCGGAACCACCGAACCTGGTGATATCGAGATGCAGGCGAGCCTGACGCAATCGCTGGCGTTCAAGGCCGGGTTCAATCCCGATGCGCTCGAAGCCTGGCGCCATACCGGCGGGCAGCTCGAACTGACCCGGCTGCTGACGACAAAGGGGCCCGCTCGGCTCGAGGCCAGCGGGCGTCTGCTGCTTGACCAGACGCATCGCATGTCCGGTCAGATCGATGCCGCGGTCGCGGGCATCGATCGGATTGGCGGCATGAAGGTCGGTGGTCTCGCCGCCGGGCTTGGCGGGCTGCTTGGTGGCAAGCCGAGCGGCGGCGCACCCGGGTTGACGCCTCTGCCGCCGGTCGTCCTGCGCGAGGGGCGGGTCTATCTCGGGCCGTTCCGGCTGCCCCTGCAGCCTTTGGCCCCGCTCTACTGAACAGAAAAGGGGGCGTCACCGCCCCCTCTTCGTATTGTGCTGCCTAAGGTTTCAGGGTTCAGTTCGCGGGCAAGGCAGCCCGCGGCGCTTCGATCCTGGTCAAGGCCTTCTTGACGGCCTCCTGCACCTTTTCAAAGGCGCGGACCTCGATCTGCCGGACGCGTTCGCGCGAGACCCCGAACTCTTCGGAGAGTTGTTCGAGCGTGATCGGGTCATCGGCCAGCCGGCGCGCCTCGAAGATCCGGCGTTCGCGCGGATTGAGCACGGTCAGCGCTTCGCGAAGCGCCTGGTGGCGGTTATCGCTTTCCTCGGAGTCGGCCAAGCGGCGTTCCTGGCTCTCGCTGTCGTCGACGAGCCAGTCCTGCCATTCGCCCTCGCCATCCTCGCGCAACGGCGTGTTCAGCGACGCATCGCCGCCGAGACGGCGGTTCATGTCGATGACGTCCTGCTCGTTGACGCCGAGCTTGGTCGCGATGGTCTTGACCTGATCCGGCTTGAGGTCGCCCTCGCCAAGCGCCGAGATCTTGCTCTTCGCCTTGCGCAGGTTGAAGAACAGCTTCTTCTGATTGGCGGTGGTCCCCATCTTCACCAGCGACCAGGAGCGCAGGATGTATTCCTGGATCGAGGCCTTGATCCACCACATGGCGTAGGTGGCAAGACGGAAGCCCTTGTCGGGCTCGAAGCGCTTGACCGCCTGCATCAGGCCGACATTGCCTTCAGACACGACTTCGCCGATCGGCAGGCCGTAGCCGCGATAGCCCATGGCGATCTTGGCCACCAGCCGCAGATGCGAGGTGACGAGCTTATGCGCCGCATCGCGGTCGCCATGCTCGCGCCAGCTCTTGGCGAGCATGTATTCCTCGCTCGGCTCCAGCATCGGGAACTTGCGAATTTCTTCGAGATAACGTGAAAGTCCGCCCTCCGCGGACATGACGGGCAGCGATGCAATCGCCATGCTCGTTCTCCTTTCCTGGCTCCCGCTTCGCGGCAAGCCAACCGCGCGAACGACCCTCGCGCAGGTTTTGGATGATGTGCCTGAACCAACGCGCGAACCATGTGACGGTTCGCCGGACCCGGCCCCATGCGGCGCCCCTTAAGCCATCCGCATCCAACTCCCATTATATGCCAATGGAGCTTGGCGGAAAGTAGGCGAAGTGGCCAGATTAGCTCACAGGGCCGCGAGTTCCGCTTGCAGATTTGCAAAATCGACCGGCGGAGGAGCCTCGAAATACATTTCCTCGTCCGTCACGGGATGGGCAAAGCCGAGCACCGTCGCATGCAACGCCTGCCGGCCGAGGGCCGCCAGCGCATTGCGCGCGCCGTCGGGAAGGCGACTTGCCTTGGTCATGTAGCCGGAGCCGTAGAGCTGGTCGCCCAGCAAGGGGTGGCCGAGATGGCTCATATGGACGCGAATTTGATGCGTGCGCCCGGTTTCCAGCCTGCACTCGATCAGGCTGGCCAGCGCTTCGGTTTCCTCATGCCCGCGAAGCAGCGGCGGATAGCGCTCCAGAACCGTGAAGTGGGTGATTGCCTCGCGGCCGCGGCCTTCGGCAACGACCGCCATCTTCTCGCGGTTGCGGTTCGAACGTTCGAGTGCGGCCTCGATCGTGCCATGCGGCCGGCGCGGCGTGCCCCAGACCAGCGCGAGGTAGGCGCGCTCCAGCGGTCCTGTGCGGCCGTGGTCGGCAAACTGCTTGGCAAGCCCCTGATGCGCCTTGTCGGTCTTGGCCACCACGAGAAGTCCACTGGTGTCCTTGTCGAGCCGATGCACGATGCCGGGCCGCCTGACACCGCCAATGCCGGAGAGGCTGTCACCGCAATGGGCGATCAGCGCATTGACCAGCGTGCCGTCCGCATGTCCTCCCGCGGGATGGACGACAAGCCCGGCGGGCTTGTTGATCACGATCAGGGCATCATCCTCGTAGACCACCTCGAGCGGAATTGACTGACCCACGGGCGCCGCAGGCTTGGCTGCGGGCATGACCAGCGTCAGGACGTCTCCGGCGGCCACCTTCCGGCTCGGATCGCCTGCAACGGTGCCGTTGAGGCTCACGCCGCCCTCTCGGATGACCTGCTGCAGGCGGGCGCGCGAGATTTCGCCGGCAAGCATGGCGAGCGCCTTGTCGAGGCGCGTTCCTGCCTGTTCCGGGGCGACATGCAGGCTGACGCCCTCAGCGTTGTCCGGGGAGGCCGAGATTGGGGCAGTCGGTTCGGTGTTCATGAGACCGCTATAAGGGGCGGGAGGGAGGCCCGCACCCCTTTTCGCGCGATCACCCATGCGGAAGCGGCGCGTCCCTCGGCCGGCTCGCGCGTCGATCAGCCGAAGAGGCGAAATTTTGCCTTGGCGGCCGCGGCTGGTTGAGCGTCCTCTGGGCCGGGGTCGTCCGGTGCGTGCGATACCGGGAAGATCACCGGGGACGGACGATGATCGCGGATCGAGGCTGCCGCGGCGGGAGCCGCTGTCGCCTCGATCACCGGAGTTGGGAGCTTGGCGGCGGGGGCCGGTTCAACTTTCGCGACAGGCTCCGTTGCCGGCTTCTCGTCCACTGCAGGCTTTTCGTCCATCGCAGGCTTGGCGGGCTCGGCCTTCGCAGGCTCGGTTTCGACGAGCGTTGCCTGCTCGACCACCGGCCTGGCGGCCTCGACAGGTGCTACCATCTCGGCACGCCCTTCCAGCAGCGGTGCGGAATCATCGAGATCGGCCAGCACGTCGTCGATCGCGGACGCCTGGCTGCCGAGTGTTGCCGGAGGAACGGTCCAGACGAAGGCGTCAAGCCGCCCCGAGATCGGTGAGACGGGCAGCCACTGGTCAGAGACCAGCCCGTCCGCGACCCAGGCCGCGTCACGCGGCGCACGCGTGGCGCGCGAGAGCCATTCGCGAACCCGACCGGCCGAACCATGCTCGGCCTCTTCGAGTTCGGCCATCAGCAGGCAGACGCGGACGGAAGCGCCGCCGGCCAGCAATGGCTTCAGCGTCTGGCGGGCCTTGGCGAAATCACGGGCATGGATCGCCGCGCCGGCGAGAGCCAGCACGCCCTCCGGGTCGGCCGGGCGCAGCTTCACGAGTGTTTCGGCCCGCGCGAGGCGATCCCGCGCACTGTCGCCGGGGCGCACATCGAGATAAGCGGCGGCGATGTCGGGATGCGAGACCTCGCGCCAGGCAGCCTCCAGCAGCTTGGCGGCCTTGCGGATATCGCCGCGCTCGGCGAGCATGCGCCCTGCAAGGGCGGCTGCAGGCGTGAGGCCTGGAGCGAGTTTTGTCGCTTCCAGGGCGGTGGCCAAAGCCTTTTCCGGTTCGCTGCCTTTCGCGTCGAGGGCTTCCGCCGCCAGCAACACGGCGCGTTGGCGCCTGGCGTCCGCCTTCTCGGCCAGGCGCAGGGCGGCGCGGCGTTCGACGGCCGTGCGCGCTGCCTGCCAATCTCCGGCGCTGGTGTGGAAATCGAGCAGCGCGTCATTGGCCCAGGCGAGCGAGGGGGAACGCCGCACGGCGTCGTCGGCAAAGGCGCGTGCAGCCGCCATGTCGCCACGGCGGCGGGCCTCGACGAAGAGGCCGCGCAAGCCGAGCACCCGTGTTTCCGGCTTGTCGAGCATGGCCTTGAAGGCGGCTTCCGCCCGGCCCCGGTCGCCCGAGAGCTGGGCTGTCTGTGCTTCCAGCAGCAGGGTCAGCGGTTCGTTGCCGGAAAGCTTGCGGGCGTCGACGGCATAGCGGCCGGCGGCCACCGGATCACCCGCACCGATCGCGACCATGCCCCGGGAGACGGCCTCGAAGCCGCGTGCCCGACGTCGCGCGCGCGAGGCGAAGCTGAAGGCGGAGGGCAGGCCGAGAACGAAGCGCACTGCGGCCCACGCGAGCATGGCGAGGAATGCCAGGATAATGACGCCGATCGCCGCGATCGCGACGCTCGTCTCGATGCGGTAGCCCTGCCAGAGGACCGAGACCTCGCCGGGGCGGTCGGCCAGCCAGACGGCACCAGCCGCGAGACAGGCGATGACGAAGAGATAGAGCAGCACGCGAACCATTGAACGCTATCCTCCGTCAGCCACCCGCGCCGAGCGCGGCAACCGCATCCTGTGCAATCCTGCCGATCGCGGCTTCCGCGGCAGCGCGCTTCTGCAAGCCGGCACCGAACTCGGCACTGTCCCGCCGCGCCGGCTCGGGCAGTTGAGCCCAGAGGCCGGCGGCCTTGCCGAACTCGCTATGCGCAAGCGCGTTCTCGAGGCGGATCACCAGCGTCGCAGGATCGTTCGCGCCGCTATCTCCGACCGGGCGGATGGTGACGACCTTGCTGGCGAGCCCGAGAAGGCGGTCCTGCCAGTCCTTGGCGGCAGGCGTCATTTCTCGGTCGAACATGGCGCGATGTAGCCGGAACTGCGCCAGCAGCGCATCCTGCGTCGGGGCGCCGGTGGTGGCTACGGCGGAGAGGGCGGCCAGCTGTTCGGCCGAACCGCCGCCCTTGCCGAGCGCTGCGATATCGGCTGTGAAAGGCCTGCCGGCAGAAAGCGCGCCCTGGATGCGTTCAGCCAGCACGATGCGCGCCGCGGCGAATGCCTGGGGGCTCGGTGAGGCGGCGGACTTGGCCAGCGTTTCGACAGTGCCGAGGCGTTGCGTCAGCCCGGCGATGGCCGAACTGTTCTCGACCGTGGCCGGGACGGGCGCGTTTGCGAGTTCTGCCAGCCGTGCTGTGGCGGTCTTTGCTTCCGCGACGGCATTGGTGGCGGCCTCCGATGTTGCGCTGACCCGCCGATCGAGCGCCTCCAGCGCCGCGCGCTGAGGCAGGCTTGTGACCGCGCCTTGCAGACTGGTCGTCGTGCGCTGCAGGGTCTCGATGCGCCCCTTCAACTCGGCGATCTGCTGTTCGCTGGTATCGGGCGTCGAGCGGGAATCGACCAGCATCATGAGACCCGCCCCAAGGACGCCGCCGATCAGGCCGGTCGCGGCCAATGCAGCCCATGGCAGCCGGGAAGGGGGAGACGGCTGGCCCACAACGGGCGGCGCAGAATCGGATGGAGGCAAGCCAATCGGCTCAGGCGCCGGTGGCGCGCTCTCGTGCGTGAACTCACCCGACTGCGTGGCTGCGGGGGGCACCTGGTCAGTCTCCGATGAGGCGACTTCGGGTGCGGCCGTCGCGGCCTCCTCGGCCTTGCCGTCGATGGTCGGGGGAGTTCGCCGGTGGCGTCCGCGCGGCGTGGATGTCTGCGGCTCGCTCATCGCGTCCTTGTCCGTCTCGACGCCGGCCGGCGCGGTCACGGCCTGTCTAACATCCTCGGCGCGACGATTGCGAGCGGTCACTTGATCGAGGGCGGCCAGCAGGGCCGCTTCCTCGGGGTATTCCGCAACCAGGACCGTGCTGGCGCCTGCTGCGATCAAGGGAGCCGCAACCTCCGCCGAAAGCGTGACATGTGTCAGTTCGAGCGCCTGTTCACTGAGAGCGGAGGCGCGTGTCAGGGCGAGGAAGGTCTGGGCGCCCCGTGGTGAATAGTGAAGCGCGGCTTCGGCGCGCCCATCGCGCAGGCTGGCTGCTGCCGCTTCAGGCAGGCTGGGCTTGGCCTCGGCCGCATAGGCCGTCCAGCTCGCGATCTCGTAGCCGGCCTTGCCCAGGCGCTCCGCGACGTCGTCATGACGGTCCCGGCCAGCGACCAGAAGCAGCCGTGCTGGCATGGCGATGTTGCGCTGGATCAGAGCGATCAGGTCGTTGCGGTCGCCATCGGCACTGCGCGCATCCTCAAAACCCGCGTCGCGCATCTTCGCGGCCGTCCGCGCTCCGACGGTGAAAACCGGCAGGTCCCGCCAGGCGGCCGGCGCATCGGCGAGTGCCGGCACAGCATTGCCGCTGGTCAGGATCAGCGCGGCGAATGTACCCTTGGGTACGGGCTCGGAGAGGCGGACCACGTCGAAGAGCGGCGCCACGATCGGCTCATGGCCATGGGCGGTGAGCGCGCGGGCGCTGCGTTCGGCATCCGCCTGCGGTCTGAACACGAATACGCGCATGCGCCCTCCTGTCGCGTCGTTGGCGTTCATGGAGCGCCCGGCCTCATGAGTAGATTCCCGCCGGAGCCCTGGCGCGCAGGGCGCGTCCGAGTTCGGCACCACGTTCCGCGGCCTCGCTGACGGGACCGCTGCAGCTATCCTCGGCCACCGCCGTGCCGTCGGGAGAAAGCAGCAGCCCGCGCAAATGGAAGCTGTCGCCCTCGACCGTGGCATGGCCGGCGATCGGTGTCCGGCAGGAACCATCGAGCTCGGTCAGGAAGGCGCGTTCGGCGGCGAGTGCGATGCCGGTGTCACGGCAGAGGATCGGCTGGACAGCCTCCAAGCTTGCCGTGTCCCCGGTGCGAACCGCAACTGCGATCGCACCCTGGCCGACGGCCGGAAGCGATTCCTCGATGGAAAGGATGCCGCTCGCCTTGTCGGCGAGCCCGAGCCGCTTCAGCCCGGCGATGGCGAGCAGGGTGGCGTCGATCTCGCCCTTCGCCACCTTCTCCAGCCGCCTTGCGACATTGCCGCGCAGCAGGACGATCTCGAGATCGGGCCGGATGCGCCTCAAGATGGCCTGGCGGCGCAGCGAGGCCGAACCGACGACAGCGCCTTGCGGCAGGTCGGCAACGCGGGAAATGCCGCGCGCGATCAACGCGTCGCGCACATCCTCGCGGGGGAGATAGCCAGCGATGGTGAGGCCGTCGGGCAATTTTGTAGGAAGATCCTTGGCGGAGTGGACAGCGTAGTCGATCCGGCCCTCGATCTGAGCCTGGTCGATCTCCTTGGTGAACAGACCCTTTCCACCGGCCTCCGAGAGGGGACGGTCGCGAATGGAGTCGCCCGTCGTGACGATGATTTCGAGCGGCAGCTCTTCTCGTGCCCAGCCATGAGCCTCGGCGAGGCGGCCCGCGAACTCATTGGCCTGCGCCAATGCCAGGGGGCTGCCGCGCGTGCCAATGACAAAGCGGCCGACCTGGCGTCCGCGAACCGAAGCTACGATCTCGTTCATTCTGTTTGCGTCTTCCTGATGCCGGCGGCTGGCCGGCGAACTCCACGGCCTCTTGGCCTTATGCTCCATGGCGCACTATACGAGGGAATCCCCGGCGCGAAACCGTCGGAGCTCCGCCCGCCTTCCCCTTGTGGCCCGTTCGGGCCGAAACCTGTCCGAGATTTGTCGATCGATCATGCGCGTTCTGGGGATAGAGACGACTTGTGACGAGACCGCGGCTGCAATCGTGGGCGTTGATCGCGCCGGCGAAGCCAAAATCCTGTCCAACGAGATCCTGAGTCAGATCGCCGCACATGCGGCCTATGGCGGCGTGGTGCCGGAGATCGCGGCGCGTGCGCATGTCGAGGCCATCGATCGGATCGTCGCTCGCGCCTTCGCGAATGCCGGACTCAAGCCCTCCGAGATCGACGCTGTCGCCGCGGCTGCCGGGCCGGGTCTGGTCGGCGGTGTCATGGTCGGGCTGACCACGGCGAAGGCGATCGCGCTGGTGACCGGCCGCCCCTTCATTGCGGTGAACCATCTCGAAGCTCATGCGCTGACGGCGCGGCTAACCGACGGCGTCGCCTTTCCCTATCTGCTGCTTCTGGTCTCGGGCGGACACACGCAGCTCCTGGCAGTGCGCGGTGTCGGCGATTATCTGCGCCTCGGAGGCACCATCGACGACGCGGTCGGCGAGGCTTTCGACAAGATTGCGAAGATGCTCGGCTTGGCCTATCCGGGCGGCCCCTCCGTCGAGCGAGAGGCCGAAAAGGGCGATCCCGAACGCTTCGAATTTCCACGGCCCATGGCTGGGCGGCCCAAGCCCGATTTTTCGCTTTCCGGCCTCAAGACCGCGGTCAGGCTGGTGGCGGAACGCATTGCGCCGCTTTCGGACCGCGACGTCGCTGACCTCTGTGCCTCCTTCCAGGCAGCGGTCGTCGACGTGCTCGTCGACCGCACGCGGGCGGGCCTGCGCGCCTGCCGTGGCGCCGGGATCATGCCCACGACCTTGGTGGTCGCCGGTGGCGTTGCCGCCAACCAGCCCATCCGCCGCGGGCTGACCCGCTTTGCGACCGAGGCCGGCCTGCCGATGGTTGCACCACCGGTTGCGCTTTGCGGGGACAATGGCGCGATGATCGCTTGGGCCGGGCTCGAGAGGCTGAGGCTCGGGCTTGTCGACGACATGAGCGCTGTTGCCCGGCCACGCTGGCCGCTGGACGAAATCAAGGTCCAGGCGTGATCCGTGAGCGACGCGAGCGGGCCGACATGAGCAAGGCCATCGAGACGATCGGCGTCGTAGGCGGCGGCTCCTTCGGTGCCGCACTGGCTCTGGCCGCGGCGCGGGCCGGGCGAAGCGTGCTGCTCTGGGCGCGCGATCCCGAGGCCATTGCAGCCATGCGCGAGCGTCGCGAGGTGCCGCGCCTGCCGGGCGCGACGCTGCCCGCCGCCGTATCGCCCGTGACCGACCTTGCCGCGCTTGCCGAGGCACAGGCGCTGATCCTCGCCGTTCCGACCCAGGCGCTGCGACAGGTCTGCACCGCGCTCGCGCAAGCTTTGCCCGATGGCGTGCCGACGATCTCCGCGGCCAAGGGCATCGAGCAGAAGAGCGGGTTGTTCACGACGCAAATCATCGCCGAGCTTTGGCCCGGCGCGGTCCCGGCCATCCTGTCCGGTCCGAGCTTTGCCGCCGACATCGCACGCGGGTTGCCCACCGCTCTGACACTGGCAGCGCGCGAGGCGGATCTGGCGCAGGATCTGGCCGAGGCTCTGAGTTCTGCATCCTTTCGCATCTATCATGGCGTCGACATCCGTGGCGTCGAGATCGGCGGAGCCGCGAAGAACGTGCTGGCCATCGCAGCGGGGATCGCGATCGGGCTTGGCTATGGCGAGAGCGCCCGTGCCGCGCTGGTGGCGCGCGGCTTTGCCGAGCTCAGGCGCTTCGGCGAGGCTTATGGCGCGCAATCCGAAACGTTGATGGGGCTTTCGGGGCTGGGCGATGTCGTGCTCTCCTGCGCTTCGGCGCAGTCACGCAATTTCGCCTATGGATTGGCGCTCGGCCAGGGCAAGACGCCGGCCGAGGCCGCCGTGGGCAAGCTGGCTGAGGGCGCCTTCACGACGTCCATCCTGGCGGAGATGGCGCAGGCACGCGGCATCGAGACTCCCATTGCCGAGGCCGTCGCGGCGATTATCGCCGAGCGCATCGGCGTCCGCGAAGCGGTCACGGGGTTGCTGGCGCGGCCGGTCCGGGCGGAGAATTAGGGAGCAAGACCATGGCAGGCGACTGGTCGGATCTGAGCAAGCGCGTGGCACGCGGTGTCGCCGAGGTACGGAAGGCCACCGGCTCGGAGCTGGTTGCCGAGAGCATGCCGGTGGCGCTGGCCGGGCGGGTGCCCGCCGGACCGGTGATCCAGCATCGCCGGCGGCGTGGCGACGACACCCACCGCTTCGTGCTGATTCTGCCCTTCGGCGAAGGCGAAGTAAGGGTCGAACTCGGCCCGCAGGATTATGCCGCGCTGACGCGCGAGATGGTGCGATTCTGGAACGAACAGGGCGAGGCCGCGATGCGTCCGCCTGCCCCGACGAAAGAGGATGACGTCTGATGGCTCACTGGCTGGTCAAATCCGAACCGTCCGCCTGGTCCTGGGACGACCAGGTCAGGGCCGGAGCCAAGGGCACGCATTGGGATGGCGTGAAGAATCACACGGCCAAGCTCAACCTGATGGCGATGAAGACGGGCGATCAGGTCTTCTTCTACCACTCGAACGAGGGGCTCGAGGTCGTCGGCATCGTCGAGGTCATCAAGGAGCACTATCTCGCGAACCCGGGCGAGCCTTGGGTCTATGTCGACTTCAAGGCGGTGAAGCCGCTGCCGAAGCCGGTGACCCTTGCTCAGGTGAAGGCCACGCCGGCACTCGCCAAGATGGCGCTGGTCACGTCCTTCCGCCTGTCGGTGCAGCCGGTGACCGACGATGAATGGGCGTTGGTGTGCAAGATGGGCGGGCTCTGAGCGCGCTGATTTTGGCTGTCTGCCTTCGTCGGCAGTTTCACTTACTCAGCGGTCACGATGGCGCCTCCTGGTAAGGCGAAACCTGCGTTTGCTGCCGCCGGACTGATTGTGCGTGGGGTCTTCCCGCCGCTGATGAGCCTTGTCATGATCGTCTGCGCGCTGATCCTCCTCGGCTATGGCCTTGGCCTTTACGGGCGCTTCGGGCCCGCGGCCTGCGTGCTTGTGGCGGCCGTAACCTCTGCGTCCCTGCTGGCGCTGGCGTCGCTCTGGTCGCGGACCTTCAGCAAGGGGCCGTTCGAGTGTTTCGTCGAGCGCATGGCAGGGCCGCGTCGGTTGCGGCAATGACGGCCAATATCGCACGATAGCGGGCAATCCGGCGCCTGGTCGACCTAACCGACCCTCGCCAAAAGTCTTTGAAACCAAAGTGCGAGGGCGCGTGGCTTGCCGCCGCTCTTTCGCGCTTTATGATGCGCGCAATTCGAAAGAAGCGGTCGTTATTTGCCGAGGAATCCGGCACTCATGCCATGAGCCGCGACGAAGATGGGCTGATTGCGGTCCAAGTCCGGGGAGAAGTCTTCTATGTCCGACAAGATCTATGACGTGCCGGCCGCCTGGGCCAAAAAGGCGTATCTGAACGACGCCAAATACAAGAAGATGTACGCGGCCTCGATCAAGGACCCCGACAAGTTCTGGGCCGAGCACGGCAAGCGGATCGACTGGTTCAAGCCGTTCAGCAAGGTGCGGAACGTCAGTTACAAGCCGGGCAAGGTCTCGATCAAATGGTATGAAGACGGTACCACCAACGTCTCCTACAACTGCGTCGACCGGCATCTGGCGACGCGCGCCAAGCAGACGGCCATCATTTGGGAAGGCGACGATCCGTCCGAATCCAAGAAGATCAGCTACGGCCAGCTCTATACCGAGGTCTGCAAGTTCGCGAACGTGCTGAAGGCGCAGGGCGTCAAGAAGGGCGACCGGGTCACGATCTACATGCCGATGATCCCCGAGGCGACCTATGCCATGCTCGCCTGCGCGCGGCTCGGCGCGGTGCATTCAATCGTCTTCGGCGGCTTCTCTCCGGATTCGCTGGCCGGGCGCATCGCCGATGCAACTTCGGATGTGGTGATCACGGCGGATGAAGGCCTGCGCGGCGGGCGCAAGGTGCCGCTCAAGGTCAATGTCGACGCGGCAGCCGAAAAGGCCCCGGTCAAGGCCGTGATCGTGGTCAAGCGCACCGGCGGCGATGTCGCGATGCAGGAGGGCCGCGACGTCTGGTATCACGAAGAGGCCGCCAAGGTCTCCGGGCATTGCCCACCGGTCGAGATGAAGTCCGAAGATCCGCTCTTCATCCTCTACACCTCGGGTTCGACGGGCAAGCCCAAAGGCGTTCTGCACACCACCGCCGGCTATCTCGTCTATGCCTCGATGACGCATCAATACGTCTTCGACTATCATGACGGCGACATCTACTGGTGCACGGCCGATGTCGGCTGGGTCACCGGGCACAGCTATATCGTGTACGGCCCGCTGGCGAATGGCGCGACGACGCTGATGTTCGAGGGCATCCCGACCTATCCGACGATCTCGCGCTTCTGGGAGGTCGTCGACAAGCACAAGGTCAGCATCTTCTACACCGCGCCGACTGCCATCCGCTCGCTGATGGGCGCCGGCGAGGAGCCGGTGAAGAAGACCAAGCGCAAGTCGCTGCGCCTGCTCGGCTCGGTCGGCGAGCCGATCAATCCGGAGGCCTGGGAGTGGTATCACCGTGTCGTCGGGGATGATCGCTGCCCGATCGTCGATACCTGGTGGCAGACCGAGACGGGCGGAATCCTGATCACGCCGCTGCCCGGTGCGACCAGGCTCAAGCCCGGATCGGCGACGCGGCCCTTCTTCGGCGTCAAGCCGGAGATCATCGATGCCGAGGGCAAGGTGCTGGAGGGTGCGACCGAAGGCAATCTGGTGATCGCAGAGAGCTGGCCTGGCCAGATGCGCACGGTCTATGGCGACCACAAGCGCTTCGAGGAAACCTATTTCGCCACCTATCCGAACAAGTACTTTACCGGCGACGGCTGCCGGCGCGACGCAGACGGCTACTACTGGATCACCGGCCGCGTCGACGACGTGATCAACGTGTCCGGCCACCGCATGGGCACGGCGGAGGTCGAGTCGGCACTGGTGGCGCATCCGAAGGTCTCGGAGGCTGCGGTGGTCGGCTATCCCCACGATATCAAGGGGCAGGGCATCTACGCCTATGTCACCCTGATGCAGGGAGAGGCATCGAGCGAGGCCCTGCGCAAGGAACTGGTCGCGCATGTGCGCAAGGAGATCGGCCCGATCGCCTCACCGGATCTGGTCCAGTTCGCGCCCGGCCTGCCGAAGACGCGGTCCGGCAAGATCATGCGCCGTATCCTGCGCAAGATCGCCGAAGACGAGTTCGGCGCGCTCGGCGACACGTCGACGCTGGCCGATCCGGCCGTGGTGGACGACCTGATTTCCAACCGCCAGAACAAGCGCAAGGCGGGCTGAGAGCAGTGACGCGCTCCGACGCCATGCCCGGCCTTGTGCCGGGCATGGCGCAGCGGGATGCTTCAGCGGGAAACGTTGATGGTCGGGACGAGACCGACCATGGCGGCTCAGTCAGCCTTCCCGGCGCTCTTGCGCTTGTTGGCGCCCGGCATCTTCCGTCCGTACAGTTCGAGCCTGTGGCGGACGATCTCATAGCCGAGTTCGGCCGCGATCTTGGCTTGCAGCACCTCGATCTCGGGCGACGAAAATTCGACGACCTGACCGGTCTCGACATCGATCAGATGATCATGGTGATGCTGGTCTGCGTGCTCATAGCGCGAAACGCCGTCCTCGAAGGCGTGGCGTTCGATCGCTCCTTGCGTCTCCAGCAGCTTCATCGTCCGATAGACCGTCGACAGTGACAGGGTCGGGTCATGCGCAAAGGCGCGCGTGAAGATGCCCTTGGCGTCGGGGTGGTCGTCGGCCTCGGCCAGCACGCGCAGAATCAGCCGGCGCTGCTGCGTCATCCGCAGTCCCGCCCGCCTGAGCTCCTCCTCGAAGAGGGCTACCCGTTTATCGATTCCCTTCATGCCAACGGGATAGCATGTTGAGACGCATTTGCAAAAGTTCGAGCTTATCGCAAATCGCTTGCAACTGCGTTGACAGATGCAAGTGATTTGCATTAGCGTGAGAGGATCGAGCCTGCAGCAGGAGAGATCATGCCTTCGCGTCGCCGCTTCACGAATCTGGCCGCCGCCATCGCCTTCGCGGCCGGTTTTGCAGCAACGGGTCAGGGGGTGCTGGCTCAGGCCGGCGCGTCCAGGCCGCTGCGCGTTGTCACGACCTTCACGGTGATCCAGGACATTGCGCAGAACGTCGCCGGCACCGCGGCGATCGTGGAATCGATCACCAAGCCCGGTGCCGAGATCCATGACTATCAGCCGACCCCGCTCGATGTGGTGAAGGCGCAATCGGCCGATCTCGTGCTCTGGAACGGCATGAATCTCGAGCGCTGGTTCGAGCGTTTCTTCGAGAACGTCAGGGATGTGAAGAGCGCGGTCGTGACCGAGGGCATCGTGCCGATGGGCATCAAGGAAGGGCCCTATGAGGGCAAGCCCAATCCGCATGCCTGGATGTCGACGGCGAGCGCGCTGATCTATGTCGAGAACATTCGAAAGGCGCTCGCGGCTGCTGATCCTGCGAATGCCGAGACCTATTCCAGGAACGCGAAGGCCTATTCCGAGCAGATCAGGGCGATCGACGCGCCGTTGCGGGCCCGGCTCGACAAGGTGCCGGAGGGCAGGCGCTGGCTCGTCTCCAGCGAAGGTGCCTTCAGCTACCTGACACGCGATTTTGGCTGGAGGGAGGCCTATCTCTGGCCGATCAATGCCGATGAACAGGGCACGCCGCAGCAGGTGCGGCGGCTGATCGACCTCGTGCGCAAGAACAAGATTCCCGCTGTCTTCAGCGAGAGCACGATCTCCGACAAGGCAGCCAGGCAGGTCGGACGCGAAACCGGCGCGGCCTATGGCGGCGTCCTCTATGTCGACTCGCTCTCCGCCGAGAACGGACCGGTGCCGACCTATCTGAAGCTGCTGGACGTCACCGTCGACACCATCGCGAAGGGTTTCGGGCAGTGAACATTCATGTGACCGCCCGGCCGGGCGAGCCTGGACCGCAACCCTCGATCACGGTCGAGGGTGTGACGGTGCGCTACAGCAACGGCGTGACAGCGGTGAACGATGCCTCCTTTGCCCTCGGCGCGGGCACGATCTGCGCGCTGGTCGGCATCAACGGCTCGGGCAAGTCGACCCTGTTCAAGACGCTCATGGGCTTTCTGAAGCCGGCCCATGGTCGCGTTGCCATTGCGGGGCTCGAGGTGCGGCAGGCGTTGAAGCGCGGGCTGGTCGCCTATGTGCCGCAGTCCGAGGAGGTCGACTGGAGCTTTCCGGTTCTCGTCGACGATGTCGTGATGATGGGGCGTTACGGTCATATGGGCCTGATGCGCATCGCTCGGCGCGCCGACAAGGAGGCGGTCGAGGAGGCGCTCGCGCGCGTCAACATGCTGGATTTCCGCCGCCGCCAGATCGGAGAACTCAGCGGCGGACAGCGCAAGCGCGTCTTCCTGGCGCGGGCGTTGGCGCAGGGCGGGCAGGTCATCCTGCTCGACGAGCCCTTCACCGGCGTCGACGTCAAAACCGAGGATGCGATCGTCGGGCTGATGCGGGAATTGCGGTCCGAAGGGCGGTTGATGCTGGTTTCGACTCATAATCTTGGCTCGATCCCGGATTTTTGCGACCAGGTCGTGATCTTCAACAAGACCGTGCTGGCGGCCGGACCGACCGCAACCACCTTCACGGAAGCCAATCTGCAGCGCGCCTTCGGCGGCGTGCTCCGACATTTCCGGCTAGGGGGCGCACAGCTCCACGACGATGCCGACGACCGGCGCGTCACCGTCCTGACCGACGACGAGCGTCCGCTCGTGCTCTACGGCGAGCGCGATCACGAGACGGTCGTCGGCGCCGGTAGGGATATGGCCCGGTGATCGACCTCCTGCTCGAACCCTTCGCCTACCAGTACATGGTCAAGGCCATATGGGTCTCGGCGCTGGTCGGTGGCGTCTGTGCCTTCCTGTCCTGCTATCTGATGCTCAAGGGCTGGTCGCTGATGGGCGACGCACTGGCGCATGCGATCGTGCCGGGCGTTGCGCTCGCCTATCTGCTGAAACTGCCCTATGCCGCCGGCGCCTTCCTCTCCGGTCTGCTGGCTGCGCTCGCCATGTCCCTGGTCCGGGTCCGCACGCAATTGCGGGAAGATGCGGTGATCGGCATCGTCTTCACCACCTTCTTCGCTGTCGGGCTGCTGATCGTCTCGATCAACCCGACTTCGGTGAATGTCCAATCGATCGTGCTCGGCAACATTCTGGGCATCTCCGACGAGGACGTCGTCCAGGTTGCGATCATCGCCTTCGTCTCTCTGGTGATCCTGGTCGCACGCTGGAAGGACCTGATGCTGGTCTTCTTCGACGAGAACCAGGCACGCAGCGTCGGCCTCTCGCCGACGCGCCTGAAGATCCTCTTCTTCGTGCTGCTCAGCGCCTGCACGGTCGCAGCCCTGCAGACGGTCGGCGCGTGCCTCGTGATCGCCATGGTGGTGACGCCGGGCGCCACGGCCTACCTGCTGACCGACCGCTTTGGCCGCCTGATCATCATCGCGGTCGCGATGGGTGTCGCGACCAGCGCGATCGGCGCCTATGCCAGCTACTTTCTCGATGGCTCGACCGGGGGGTTGATCGTCGTCTTCCAGACCGTGCTGTTTCTGCTCGCCTTTGTCTTCGCGCCGAAGCACGGTCGGCTCGCGGCGCGCCGCGCGGCCCGGGCCCTTCCGGAGCAAGCCGCATGAGCCTGATCGAAACCTGGTTCCTTTCGCCCTTCGCGCATGAGTTCATGCAACGGGGGCTGATTGTCGCGGTGCTGGTCGGCCTCGTCTGCGCCGTCCTGTCCTGCTTCCTCGTGCTCAAGGGCTGGTCGCTGATGGGTGACGCGGTCTCGCATGCGGTGCTGCCCGGCATCGTACTCGCCCATATCCTGAGCCTGCCGCTGGCGATCGGCGCCTTCGCTGCTGGCCTCGGCTGCGCACTCGGCATCGGCTATCTCAAGCAGAACAGCCGGGTGAAGGAGGACACTGTGATGGGCATCGTCTTCTCCGGCATGTTTGCGCTGGGGCTGGTGCTCTTCGTCAAAGTCGATAGCGACCAGCACCTGATGCACATCCTGTTCGGCAACATGCTCGGTGTGCGCTGGGCCGATATCGCGGAGACGGCGCTGATCGCGGTGCCGACCATCGCGATCATGCTGGCGAAGCGGCGCGATTTTCTGCTGGTCTCCTTCGACCCTGCGCATGCGCGTGCGATCGGCCTGCCGGTCGCAGCGCTGCATTTCGGCTTGCTGATTCTGTTGGCGCTGACGATCGTCGCGGCACTCACGGCGGTCGGCATCATCCTGGTCGTCGCGATGCTGATCGCGCCAGGCGCGATCGGCTACCTGATGACGCGCCAGTTCGACCGGATGCTCATGACGGCGGTCGGAGTTGCAACCGTATCGAGCGTCCTCGGCACTATCCTGAGCTTCCATCTCGATGCCGCAACCGGTCCATGCATCGTCGTGATCCAGGCCGGCTTCTTCCTTGCTGCGCTCACCCTCAATCTCTGGCGCGCCTCGCGACGCGCCAGCCTCAGCGTGAGCGTTTCACGGGTGCAATGACGCTTACGCCGCCCTGATCTGGTTTCTTGCCAGGTTAGGTATGATGTCGGCGAGGATCTCGTAGGATCGCTTGCGTGCGATGTGATCGTGGATCGGCGCGGTGACCATGACCTCGTCGGCCGCCGTCGCGTCGAGGAACGCATCGAGCTGGCGCTTCAGGCTTTCGCGCGAGCCGACGAGAGCATAGCGCAGCATCTGCGAGACATGTGCCTTCTCGGCAGGGGACCAGTCGCTTTCGATATCGTCGATCGGTGGCTGCAACTTGCCGCGCGTGCCGCGGATCATGCCGATGAAGCGCTGCTGGACAGAGGTGAAGAGATAGCGAGCCTCCTCATCCGTATCGGCGGCAATGACGTTGATGCCCGGCATCGCATAGGGCCGATCCAACTGCTCCGACGGCTTGAAGCGCTCGCGGTAGATCGCAAGCGCCTGAATCAGTGCATCCGGTGCGAAATGCGAGGCGAAGGCGTAGGGCAGGCCGAGTTCTGCAGCGAGCTGGGCGCCAAACAGGCTGGAGCCTAGGATCCAGAGCGGCACCTCCGTCCCGCCGCCCGGCACGGCCTGCACCACCTGCCCGGGCTGCACCGGGGCGAGGAAGGCCTGCACTTCGAGCACATCCTGCGGAAAGCTGTCCGAGGCCATCGGGTCGCGTCGCAGGGCCCGGACCGTGCGCTGGTCGGTACCCGGAGCACGACCGAGGCCGAGATCGATCCGGCCGGGATAGAGCGATTCCAGCGTTCCGAACTGCTCGGCAATGACGAGAGGCGCGTGGTTGGGCAGCATGATGCCGCCGGCGCCGAGGCGGATGGTCTTGGTTCCAGCCGCGAGATAACCGATCACCACCGCGGTTGCGGCGCTGGCGATGCCGACCATGTTGTGATGCTCGGCGACCCAATAGCGGCGATAACCGAGTGCCTCGGCGTGGCGGGCAAGGTCGAGAGAATTGCGCAGAGCGTCGCCGGGCTCCTGCCCCTCGATCACCGGTGAGAGGTCGAGGACAGAGAAATCAACCATGCAGCGCTCCTGCGTATCGTCGCCCGGCTCATCATGCCGCGCCCGTGGCAGATGGGAGTGCTGCCGGCTTGCGTCCAGCCTTTTCGCGATCTGGCATGGCGCCAATGCAGAAGCGTTCTGGCGAGAAGAGCCATCCGCGACGCGGCACACTGGACGACGGCCCGGAACGGCTCCAGAAGGGCGCAATCGATGCGGCGGAGTGAGATATGAAGCAGGAGATCAAGCAAATCTCGGCAGAGCTCCTGATCCGCAATGGCTATCAGGGCTTCCGCTTCCGTGACGTTGCGGACGTCCTCAACACGACGCGCGCGAACATCCACTACTACTATGGCAACAAGCTCAACCTCGCGGAGGAGGTGATTGTTGATTACGTCGAGCAGACGCTGGCGAACTGGGAGGCGAACTGGCGCAGCGACAAGAGCTTTGAAGACAAGATCCATGGGATGACGGAGTCGAACCGTCAGCGCTATCTCCGCTACAATCCGACGGCCACGACTGCCAATCCCTGGAGCCTGATCGGCCGGATGCGGCTGGAGCAGGACGTGATCGCCCCGAAGGCGCGCGAGGCGCTGGCCCAGTTCGGCGTGACGCTCGAGAATCTCGTGGTCGCCGGAATTGATCAGGCCGTGGCACGGGGCGAGCTTTCCAATGACATTCCACGCGGTGACATCGCACTGCAACTGGTCGCCATCGCCAACAGCGCCGGGCCGATCACGCAGGATGGCGGAAATTTCGACCGGCTGGAGCAGCTCTATCGCTCGTTCAGCCGGATCGTCCATCATGCCTACGGGATGAAGCGGGCGTGAGCACGGATATGGAACGCTAGCGGCGGCTTTTGCGTTTCGGTCTCATGTCACGTTCGGCGCCGTGACGATCAGAGATGCGAAACGGGGGATATCATGGCGAAGGCTGCGACCAAGATCAGCCCGGCGGCGCAGAGCCTGCGCAAGGAGCAGGCCGAGCAAAGACGAGCGAAGCGCAGGAAGGGCAAGGATGCCGATCTGAACGAAGCATTGGATGAGACGTTTCCGGCTAGCGATCCGGTCGCGCTGGAGAGCCCGACCAAAACCGGGCCAGCAACGCGAACCTGACCGGGCTTGCATACATTTCTGCCTGGAAGCCAAGCCTATCTTTAGAAGGCGTCAGAAGGCTTCGTCGCGGCTCTCTCGCTGCAGGAGAAAATTGCATACAAGATTTGACAAGTGTTGACGGCTTGCGGGAGCGCATCCCATAGTCGGCGGCCTTTGCCTTCAACGACAGCCGAGCCATGCCCCGCCCGACGCCTTCCACCGCCCTTGCGAAACTGCGTGTCCTCGATCTGTCGCGTGTTCGGGCCGGGCCGACCTGCGCACGCGTCTTTGCGGATTTCGGCGCGGATGTGATCAAGGTCGAAAGCCCGCCGGGGCTCGATCCGAACGAGAACATGAGCGGGGCGCGGCATGGCTATGACATGCAGAACCTGCACCGCAACAAGCGCTCGCTGACGCTGAACCTGAAGACCGTCGAGGGCAAAGCGATCCTGCTCAAGCTGATCGAGAGCGCCGATCTGCTGATCGAGAATTTCCGCCCGGACGTGAAGGGCAGGCTCGGGCTCGATTTCGACACGCTGCACAGGCTCAATCCGCGCCTGATCCTGGTCTCGGTCTCCGGATTCGGCCAAAGCGGTCCCTACCGGGCCCGCGCCGGCTTCGACCAGATCGCCCAGGGCATGGGTGGGATGATGTCGGTCACCGGCCTGCCGGGGCAGGGGCCGGTGCGCGCCGGAATCGCGGTCGCAGACTCGGCTGCGGGCCTTTATGGCGCCCTTGGCGCGCTGGTTGCGATCACCGAGCGCGAGACATCGGGGCTCGGCCAATGGGTCCAGACCTCCCTGCTCGAAGCCCAGATCGCGATGATGGATTTCCAGGCTGCGCGCTTCCTGGTCGAGGGTACGGTGCCGCCGCAGGCCGGGAACGATCACCCCTATTCGACGCCGATGGGGGTCTATGCGACGAGGAACGGCCATATCAATATCGGCGTCGGCGCCGAGGGACACTGGCGCTCCTTCTGCAAGGCGATCGGTCATCCCCAACTCGGCGACAACCCGGTCTATGACAGCATGGAAAAGCGCTACGACAAGCGCCCGGAATTGCGGGTCATCATCGAGAGCATCCTGACCCAGAAGGATTCGGCGCATTGGCTTGCCGCCTTCGAGGAGCATGCCGTTCCGGCCGGACCGATCTATGCCGTCGATGAGATGTTCGACGACCCTCAGGTGCAGCATCTCGGCATCGCGCAGCCGGTCAGTCATCCGATCCTCGGGGATTTCAGGGTGGTGGGCGAGCCGGTCGGATTGTCGCGGACGCCCGCCGGAGTGGTGTCGCCGACGCCGGAGGCAGGGGAGCACAATGCCGAGATCCTGGCCGAGCTCGGCTACGGCTCAGGCGCCGTCGCGCGCTTGCGCGAGGCCGGGGCGATCTGAAGGAGCAGCGGGTTGATGAACGACGAGATTCTCTACGATCTGAAGGACGGGGTCGGTACCATCACCCTCAACCGTCCGCAGGCCCGCAACGCGCTGACCTTCGGGATGTATGACCGCATCGCCGCGATCTGCGGTGACACCGAGGGCCATGGTTCGCCCAAGGTACTGGTCCTGACCGGGGCCGGCGACAAGGCCTTTGCCGCAGGCACCGACATCTCGCAGTTTCGCGCCTTCAACAAGCCAGAAGACGCTCTCAACTACGAGACGCGGATCGAGGAGATCATCACCACGATCGAGAGCTGCCCGATTCCGACGATCGCGGCGATCTCCGGCGCCGTGACCGGTGGCGGAGCTGCCATCGCCTGCGCCTGCGATCTCCGGGTCGCGACGCAGTCGGCTCGCTTCGGCTTCCCGATCGCGCGCACGCTCGGCAACTGCCTGTCGATGAACAACCTCGCCCGGCTCGCCTCGCTGCTCGGACCCGCACGGGTCAAGGACATGGTCTTCACGGCTCGGTTGATCGAGGCGGAAGAAGGCCACCGCGTCGGCCTCTATGGCGAACTGGTGGCCGATCATGCGGCTCTGCTCACGCGGGTCGAAGAGCTGGCGCAGACCATCGCGGGCCATGCGCCGCTGACGATGCGCGCCACCAAGGAGGGCTTGCGCCGGATTGCCGCAGCACGCGGCCATGCCGATGACAAGGACCTCGTCCTGATGTGCTACATGAGCGCCGACTTCCGTGAGGGCATGGAAGCCTTCCTGGCCAAGCGCGCGCCCAACTGGCAGGGGCAATAGGGGGCTGCCCGTCAGGGCGTCTCGTGCCCCTCATCGCCCTGCCGCGGTGTCGTCTCGGCGGCATGCCCGGCTCCCGGGTTTGCGGTGGCGAGGATGGCGGCGAGGCTATTGGCAAAATGGATCTCGATGAGCCGCGCCAGGCCCTCGCCGTCGCGGGAGACGAGGGCGGCGAGCATGGCATCATGCTCCTGCATCGCAGCCTTCCAGCGCGTGGGCTGGAGGTTTGGAAGGTATTTCGCGCGCTCGATGCGTGCGGACAATCCTTCCCAGGCTTCGAGCAGGGCCGCGTTGCGTGCGGCCTCGACTAGCGCCCGATGAATCTGCTGGTTAAGCGCGAAATACTCGAGCTGCTCGGCGCGAGCCTGGTGCCGCATCATCCGGTAATGCAGCATGCCGATCTCGGCGATGGCCTCGTCCGAAATGGTCTTGCAGGCGAGCCGCGCTGCCAGGGCTTCCAAGGTGCTGACGACCTCGTAGAGCCCCAGGATATCATCCAGGGTCAGGGAGGCGACTTCGGCGCCGCGATTCTGCGTCAGCCTCACCAATCCCTGCGCAGCCAATGTGCGCAACGCTTCCCGTAAAGGCGTGCGCGAGACGCCGAGCTGTTCGCAGATCTCCTGCTCCCGCAGCTTCTGTCCGGCCGGCAATTCGCCGGTGATGATCATCCGGCGCAGCGTCGCGACCGTCGCGCCATGCAGTCGCCCCTTGCGACCAGGCTGAGGGCTGCCGGTCTCCGGAGCCGGCGTCGGCGTCGTGGTCATGAGGCCTCGGGTCACGGGCGGAACCTCGCCCTCCGTCCCAGCACGTCTCGCAGGGCCCCTGATCTGTAGGCAAGGCAGCGAGCCCGAACAAGCGGGGCCGCACTGGCGGGCGGGGTCCTCGCCTGCTCAAAGGGGCGCGCGGGAAGTGTTCAGCCGTAGAGAAATTTCGGCAGCCAGAGCGCGATACCGGGAAAGACATAGACCAGCACCATCGCGAACAGCACGATCAGCAAATAGGGCATCACGCCGGAGAAGATCTCGTTGATGGTCACGTGCGGTGGAGCGATGCCCTTCAGATAGAAGGGCGCCATCGCCACCGGCGGAGAGAGGAACGAGGTCTGGATATTCAGCGCGATCAGGATGCCGAAGAACAGCGGATCGATATCGAAGAAGTGTAGCAGCGGCAGGAAGATCGGGACGAAGATCACGATGATCTCGGTCCATTCCAGCGGCCAGCCGAGCACGAAGATGATCAGCTGCGCGACGATCAGGAACATCGTCGGCGACAGGTTCAACGCCGTGACCAGATCCTTGATCGGTTCGTGCCCGCCGAGAATCGCGAAGATCGACGAGAAGATATAGGAGCCGACGAAGAGCCAGCAGACCATCGCCGAGGTACGTGCTGTCAGAATGACCGATTCCCTGACCTTGCCAAAGGAAAGCGAGCGATAGGCCGCGGCCAGGATCAGGCTGCCGAGCGAGCCGACTGCGGCCGCTTCGGTCGGCGTCGCGAGCCCGAAGAAGATCGCACCGAGCACGGACATGATCAGGATGGTCAGGGGGAAGAAGCTGGTCATCAGCGCCCAGATGACCGTGCTCCAGGGAACGTCCGTCTGTTCCTTCGGCAGCTTCGGCGCCAGCGTCGGATTGAGGGTGCAGCGGACGATGACATAGACCATGTAGAGGCCAGCCAGCAGCAGCCCCGGGAAGAGCGCGCCCGCATAGAGTTTCGGGACCGAGACGCCCGCGGTCGCGCCATAAAGGATCAGCATGACGCTCGGCGGAATCAGGATGCCGAGGCAGCCGCCGGCGCAGACGACGCCGGCCGAGAGCTTCACATCGTAGCCGGCGCGCAGCATGGCGGGGAAGGCGAGCAGTCCCATCAGCGTTACCACCGCCCCGACGATGCCGGTTGCGGTCGCGAAGATCGCGCAGGTCGCGAGCGTTGCGATGGCGAGTGAGCCGGGGACGTTGCCGAGCGCGATCTGGATCGAGTGAAACAGCCTGTCGAGGATGTTCGCGCGTTCGATGATGTAGCCCATGAAGATGAAGAGCGGGATCGAGACCAGCACGTCGCTGGCCATGACCGAATAGGCCCGCTGCACGACCAGCGCGAAGACATTGTCGCCCATCGCCCAGTAGCCGAAGCCGACGCCGAGAGCCATCAGCGTGAAGGCGATGGGGAAGCCGAGCATGATAAAGACGATGAACAGGACGAGCATGACCACGCCCAGTTCGGGATTGCCCAGTCCGAACATCAAATCGATTCCTCGCGGGTTGCGGCTTCCTCGAGGATGAGCTTCTCGGTCTCCTCGACATCATGCAGGCGCGGAGGCCATTCGCCGGTGCGCAGGCAGATGATGCAGCGCGCGACCTCGGCGAGCCCCTGGACGCACATCAGGACCCCGACGATCGGGATCAGCGACTTGAAGTGGTAGAGCGGCGGGCCGTTCGGCGAATTCGAGGAATGTTCACCGATCAACCAGGAGAAGGCTGCGAACTTGTATCCGGCCCAGGCCAGCGCAATGACGCCGGGGAAGAAAAACAGAAAATAGAGAGCCAGGTCGAGCCCGGCCTGGGTTCGCGGGGACCATTGGCGATAGAGGAAATCGCCACGCACATGGGCGTTGCGTGCGAGCGCGTAGGGCCCGGCCAGCATGAACAGAGTGCCATAAAGGATATAGCTGACGTCGAAAGCCCATTCGGTGGGCGCGCGCAGGACGTAGCGCGAGAAGACCTCGTAACTGATCGCCAGGGTCAGGATCAGGATCGTCCAGCCAGCAAGTTTTCCGATGGCGGTGTTGAACCTGTCGATCGCGAGGATGAGTCCCATCACGGTATCCGCGGCTCTCTGTGAGTCTTGCAGGCGCGAAAAGCGCCCGCCATCCGGTGGCGAATGGCGGGCGCTACGATGATGACAGAAATTCAGCCCCTGAAGAAATGCGTATAGGCCAGTTCACGCGAGGGCGTGTTGACGCGCTCATAGGCGACACTGCGCTTGACCCAGGCCTTTTGCGACTCGACCACCTTCTTGAAGAAGGCGTTCTCGGCCGAGAGCCTGTCGAGCACCTTGTCCCAGGCATCGAGCTGGGCCTTGAGGATCACCTCCGGGGTCGGCACGATGTTGACGCCCTTCGAGCGCAACATGTCGAGGTCCTTGGAGTAGCGGTCGAGCGCCTTCCAGATCATGTCGGACGAAGCTGCCTCCGCCGCATATTTGATGATCGCCTTCTGCTCGGGGGCGAGAGCATCGAACTTCGTCTTGTTGAAAATGATTTCGAAGCATTCGGCTGCTTGATGATAGCTCTGCAGCATGTAAACCTTGGCGACGTCCTGGAAGCCGAGGATCGAGTCGGAGGAGGGGTTGTTGAACTCCGCTCCGTCGATGACGCCACGCTCAAGCGCCGGCACGATCTCGCCGCCAGCCAGGATGGTCACCGCGGCGCCCATCTCCTTCATCAGATCGGCGGCGAGGCCGACTGTGCGATATTTCAGGCCCTTGAAATCGTCCGGGCTCTTGAGCTCCTTCTTGAACCAGCCGAGCGGCTGGCAGGGCATCGGCCCGCTGAGGAACCCTACCAGATTGAGCTTCAACGTCTGGCCGACCAGCTCGTTATAGAGCTCATAGCCGCCGCCATGGTTCATCCATCCCAGGAAGCTGGTTGCGTCCCAGCCGAGTGACGGAGGTGTGCCGAAGAGCGAGAAGGCCTTGTTCTTGCCGTACCAATAGGCGCAGACGCCATGTCCGCCATCGAGAATGCCGGCCGCGACCGCGTCCTGCATCTGGAAGGCGGGGACGACTGCGCCGGCCGCGAGCACGTCCAGTTTCAGTCGGCCGCCGGACATCTCATTGACGCGCTTGGCAAAATCGCCGGCGAATTCATGGAAGATGTCCTTGGTTGGCCAGGTCGACTGGAACTTCCAGGTCACCGTCTGTGCGCGGCTGACCTGGGGCATGGCGATGGCGCCTACGCTGCCGAGCGCGGCGACCTTGAGGAAATTACGACGGCTGGAGCTTGGTTTGCTGGACTCGGAAGTCATGGTTTGTCTCCCTTGGGTGCTCCGCCATGTATCTGGCGTGTCGTTATTTCGGCCTTCTGGCCGCGATATAGCAGACTTGCTGTATTCAATTGCCGTTGCAAGCGACAAGATTAATACTAAAGTCGTATAATATCGCTCGGCTCATCCTTCGCGAATGCACAAGCTCAAGATGAGACAGTGCCGCATCGACGGCAAAAGGCGGCGCCCAGCTGCAGTGGCAGGGCAGGGCGCGGCATCGAGCGTCTGTGCGCTCGAAATGGCGATAAACGCCAGTTTCCCGAATGTTACCCTGCGTCGGTGCGCCGGGCCAGAGTCATGGCGCCGCAGGGCAGCTCCGCCTATTGCGATGCAATGACGGCTTGCGATTGCCCTTCGCACTGAAGGAGGAGCATTGCAGAATCGGAAAAAATGAGGCGCGTCATAACGCGCCTCATTCCTGAATCACGACTGGGGGTCGAAACCATTCAGCCCGAGGCGGGCGAAGGCACGTTTCAGCGGCGGCCTTTGCCGGCGGCGCGCATCTGCATGTACTGGACGGCCTCGAGCAGAACCTTGCGGGGGCGCTCGGCGTCGCGCTTGGCCTGTTCGGCCTTGCGGGCGGCCTCACGCACCAGTTCGGCCTGACGCTCGGCTTCCTCCTGGGCGGCGCGCTCGATCGCCGCGAGACGCTCGGCCTCGACGCGGGCAGCGGCCTTCTCGGCGTCGCGGACAGCGCGCGCATCGGCAATGGCCTGGCGCTCCGCGCGGCGCTGCTGCATGATCGGGTCATCGGCCTTCGGCCGTGCCTGGAAACGCTCTAGCAGCGCCTTCTTGGCATTGGCGGAGTTGGCCTGACGATCAGTGAAGCTGCGGTCGTTCGGGTTCTTCAAGGTCTACCTTCTTGGGTTGAGCGGGCTCTACTCGCGAGCCCGCGGAGGCAATAATCCAGAACTCGCCGGATGTGTATTGTAATCAGCGCGCAGGCGCTGCGCCTGCGGCGCGGGTCGGCTTCGCCTTGGGCTTCGGCGCGGCGATGAGGCCTTCGCGCTGAGCCAGCTTGCGAGCGGCCTTGCGGGCGCGGCGAACGGCATCGGCCTTTTCGCGAGCGCGCTGCTCGGATGGCTTCTCATAAGCTGAGCGGCGCTTCATCTCACGAAAAACGCCTTCGCGCTGCAATTTCTTCTTAAGCACTCGCAGCGCCTGATCGACGTTATTGTCGCGGACGAGAACCTGCATCCTGGTTTCCTTCATTCGAAATACGAAAACACCCCGCTGAACCCGGGCCCGAGATCCAGCGAAATCTTCGTAGCATCATGTTGAAGCGCACCAGAAGGCCGCGCGCCGGTTGTTCGATCTGAGCGGGGAAGGTCGTCGGCGGGCACATTGACATGCGCGGGACCGCGGCGTTCGGCCGAATATCGACGGCCGCCATATGGCCTCTCGAACGGTGAATGTCAATGCAATTGCCAGGCTTCACGCAGGCTTTTGCATGGGCATGCATAGCCGAACGGGCGGTGGTGCGCTTTACAAGTGTCAGGTTTTCGCCAACAGGCAATTCTCGCTTCCGTTACTCGATCCGGGTCTTCTCCGTGAACACGCCGTCGCTGAGTCAATTCCGCCGTATCGTGGTGAAGGTCGGCTCGGCCCTTCTGGTCGACCGTGAGCGTGGCCGGTTGCGCCAGGCCTGGCTCGCCGCGCTCGCCGAGGACCTCGCCGAACTGCACTTGCGCGGCGCCGATGTGCTTGTCGTCTCGTCGGGAGCGATCGCGCTCGGCCGTACCGTGCTGGGACTTCCGAGCGGCCCGCTGCGCCTGGAGGAAAGCCAGGCGGCCGCGGCCGTCGGGCAGATCGCGCTGGCGCGGACTTGGTCCGAGGCCCTGGGGCATCACGGGCTGACGGCCGGGCAGATCCTGCTGACCCTGGCCGATACCGAGGAGCGCCGCCGCTATCTCAATGCGCGCGCCACGCTTGGGCGCCTGCTCGATCTGCGCGCGATTCCGGTGATCAACGAGAATGATACCGTCGCGACGACCGAAATCCGCTATGGCGACAATGACCGCCTCGCCGCCCGCGTCGCGACGATGGCGGGCGCCGACCTGCTGGTACTGTTCTCGGATATCGATGGGCTCTACACGGCGCCCCCGGCGCGGGATCCGGCTGCGCGCCATATCCCGCTGGTCGAGCGGATCACGCCGGAGATCGAGGCCATGGCCGGCGGAGCGGCGTCCGAGCTCTCCCGCGGTGGCATGCGCACCAAGATCGAGGCGGGCAAGATCGCCGCGGCTGGCGGCACCCATATGCTGATCGCGGATGGGCGGACGAAGAATCCGCTCAGCGCGATCGTGGCTGGCGGGCGCTGCAGCTGGTTTCTTTCGGCTTCGAATCCCGCAACGGCGCGCAAGACCTGGATTGCCGGCTCGCTCGAGCCGCGCGGCACGCTGCATGTCGACGCAGGTGCTGCTCGTGCCTTGCGCGGCGGAGCGAGCCTGCTGCCTGTCGGGGTCAGCCGGATCGAGGGCGAGTTCGCGCGTGGCGATGCCGTGCTCATTCGCGATCCGGATGGGCGCGTGCTCGGTCGCGGGCTGGTGGCTTATGATGCGGCGGAGGCGGGGCTCGTGCTCGGCAAGGCCTCGCGCGATATCGAGGCCATCCTCGGCTATCCCGGGCGCGCCGAGATGATCCACCGTGACGACATGGCGCTCGGCGTCGGCTAAGGTCGCCGGGCTAAGGAAACGGGTGAGTTGACAATGACTGGCGAAGGCGCGCTGCGCGTGGTCTCTGCAAGTGACGGCCAAGAGGATCTCGGCACGGTCATGCATGCGCTCGGCCGGCGGGCCCGTGCCGCCGCACGGCTCGTCGCGCTTGCGTCGGCCGAGCAGCGCAATGCAGCGCTGATGGCGATGGCTGGGGCCCTGCGCGAGCGCGCGCCGGCGATCCTTGCCGCCAATGCGCGCGACCTCGACGAGGCGCGAGGCGCGGGCCAGAACGCCGCCTTCATCGACCGTCTCATGCTGGACGAGGCCCGGCTCGCGGCGGTTGCCGAAGCGGTTGCGAATATCGCCTTGCTACCCGACCCCGTCGGTCGGGTGCTCGCCAGCTGGACTCAACCCAATGGCCTTGCCTTCGAGCGCGTGGCGACGCCGCTTGGCGTCATCGCGGTGATCTTCGAGAGCCGCCCGAATGTCACCGCCGATGCCGGCGCACTCTGCCTGAAGAGCGGCAATGCCGCGATCCTGCGCGCGGGCTCGGATAGCTTTCGCACCTCGACCGAGATCGCTGTTGCGCTCCGCCAGGGACTGGAGGCTGCCGGATTGCCGGGCGATGCGATCCAGCTGGTGCCGACGCGCGATCGCGCAGCCGTCGGCGAGATTCTGGCGGGGCTCGGCGGCACCGTCGACGTCGTCGTGCCGCGCGGCGGCAAGAGCCTGGTCGCCCGTGTCCAGAGCGATGCGCGCGTGCCGGTCTTCGCGCATCTCGACGGCAACTGCCACGTCTATATCCATGCTGCCGCCGATCTCGACATGGCCAAGGCGCTCGTGCTGAACGCGAAATTGCGCCGCACCGGCGTCTGCGGTGCGGCCGAGAGCCTGCTGGTCGACGCCGCTTGCGCAGCGACCCATTTGCAGCCGCTCCTCAGGATGCTGGTCGAGGCCGGCTGCGCGGTTCGCGGCGATGTCGCTGCACAGGCCGCCAATCCGCAGGTGACGCCCGCAACAGAGGCGGACTGGGCGACCGAATATCTGGACCGTATCATCGCGGTGAAGGTGGTCGACGGGCTCGATGCGGCGATCGCGCATATCGAACGCTACGGCTCGCACCATACGGATGCAATCGTGACCGCTGACGACACGGCGGCGCAGCGCTTCCTGGCCGAAGTCGACTCGGCCATCGTCGTCCATAATGCCTCCACCCAGTTCGCCGATGGCGGCGAGTTCGGCTTCGGCGCCGAGATCGGCATCGCGACGGGGCGCATGCATGCGCGCGGGCCGGTCGGTGTCGAGCAGCTCTGCTCCTTCAAATACCGGGTTCATGGCAGCGGCCAGATCCGGCCGTGAGGGCAGAGGATCTGCGCCTGCCGCCCCACGCGCCGGGCCTTCGGATCGGGCTGTTCGGCGGGAGCTTCAACCCGGCGCATGACGGTCACCGCATGGCGAGCCTGACGGCGCTGCGCCGGCTGCAGCTCGACCGCGTCTGGTGGCTTGTCAGCCCGGGCAATCCGCTCAAGGACAACGCGGCGCTGCCATCGCTCGGCGAACGCATCGCGACGGCGCAAGAGCTTGCCGATCACGCCCGCATCCATGTCACCGGAATCGAGGCGAGCCTGCGCACCCGCTATACCGCCGATACCCTGCGCGCGCTCAAGCTGCGCTGTCCCGGCGTCCGCTTCGTCTGGATCATGGGTTCCGACAATCTTGCGGGTTTTCACCGCTGGAACGAGTGGCGAGCCATTGCCCGGATGATGCCGATCGCCGTGATCGACCGCCCGGGATCGACGCATCGCGCGGTGGCTTCGCCGGCTGCCAACTGGTTGTCGCGCTGGCGGGTTTCCGAGAATGCGGCCGCCGCCCTGCCGCTGCTGGAGCCCCCCGCCTGGGTGTTCCTGCATGGCCGGCGCTCGGAGCTGTCCTCGACCTATTTGCGCGAGTTGGCTGGTCGCGATTGAATTTCGACCTCATATCGCTTAATTTGGGATCGTCGCGCTGAGAGCGCGTCGTCATGTGAGGATACGGAACTGAACCGTCAAACCCTTGGTGAAGCCGAGCCGAAGCCGCTTCCCCAGGCTGCTGTCCCCGGAAACCCGTCCGCCGACAGCGTGGCCCTCGCAATCCATGTTCTCGAAGATATGAAGGCCGAGGACATCACCGTCATCGACCTGGTTGGCAAGACCTCGCTGGCTGATGCGATGATCATCGCGTCGGGACGCGTGAATCGTCATGTCGCCTCGATCGCCGACAGCCTCGTCGAGGCCATCAAGAAGGCGGGGCTGCCGACGCCGAAAGTCGAGGGCATGCCTGCGTGCGACTGGGTGCTGATCGATACGGGCGATCTCATCGTCCATGTCTTCCGGCCGGAAGTGCGCCAATTCTACAATCTGGAAAAGATGTGGGGCGCCGACCGCCCGAATGAGCGGCTCGTCGGCTGATCCTGATCTCCGGTGCGGCTCGCCATCATCACCGTCGGCCGGCTCAAGGACGGGCCGGAGCGGGACCTGTGCGAGCGCTACCGCGAACGGAGCAATGCTCTCGGGCGCAGCCTTGGCCTGAGCGGGCCCGATGTCACGGAACTGCCTGAAAGCCGGGCGCGGCGGGCTGAGGAGCGCAAGCGCGATGAAGCTGCCGCTATCCTTTCAAAGCTCTCGCCGGGGCTGCTGATCGCACTTGACGAGCGCGGGAGGAGCCTGACGAGCGATGCCTTCGCCGGCAGGATCGCGGCCTCGCGAGACGCCGGTGCGGGCACCGCGAGCCTCGTGATTGGCGGCGCGGACGGGCTGGACGAGACCATTCGGGATCGCGCCGACCTGACGCTTGCCTTCGGGGCCCTGACGCTGCCGCATCAACTCGTGCGCGTGCTTGCGCTGGAGCAGCTCTACAGGGCCATGACGATTATTGCCGGACATCCCTATCATCGCGCATGACGTCCGTCGCATCAGTGATTCGAGCCAGCTCGCGCCGCCTCGGCAGCGCCGCTTTGCTATGGCTCGCGCTCGGTCTCAGCCTTCTGCCGGCCAACGCCCAGGAGCTGGCGTCCGACCCGGATCGCGTGGCGCCCGAGATCGCGCAGAAGCTGGCTGAGAAGCAGGCCCGTGAAGCCGAGCTGAAGGCGATCGAGGAGCGGCTGGCGGGCAATGCCGAGGCGCGAACGAAACTGGAGGCGGAGATCGCCACGATCCGGGCCGATCGGGCCGGGCTCAACAAGGCGCTGCTCGAGGCGGCGGCCCGTACCCAAGGCGTCGAACGTCGTATCGGCGCGATCGAGGAGCGGCTGGTGCTGCTGCAAACCAGTGAAACCGCGATCCGGCGCTCCCTCGAGGGCCGCCGCGGCCTGATCGCCGAAGTCCTGGCCGCGCTGCAGCGGATCGGCCGCCGGCCGCCGCCAGCCGTCCTGGTGCGGCCGGAGGATATCCTGGAGGCCGTGCGCGCCTCGATGCTGCTGGGCGCGGTGGTGCCCGATCTGCGCCAGGAGATCGAAATCCTCAGCACCGATCTCGGTGAGCTGGTGCGGCTGCGCGGTGGGATTGCGGAGGAGCGCAAGGCGATGACCGGCGAGCTGGAAGCGCTCGCGGGCGAGCGTCAGCGCCTTGCCTCGCTGATCGAAGCCAGGCGCGAGCGCGAGGCCAGCGCCGCCAAGGATATCGAGGCGCAGCGCGGGATGAGCGGGGAGCTTGCGCTGCAGGCGAAGGGCCTGCGGGATTTCGTCGAGCGCATCGAGAAGGAAATCTCAGTCGCGAATCGCGCCGCCGAAGCTGCGCGCCAGGCTCTGGAAGCCGAGACCCGCGAGCAGCGGCAGCGCATGGCGGCGCTCGCCTTCAAGGACCCGGCCCGGCTCGCGCCAAAGATTGCTTTCTCGGAAGCTCGCGGCATGCTGCCGCTGCCTGCTGCCGGATCACAATTGCGTGGTTTTGGTGACAATGACGGGGTTGGCGGCACAACGCGCGGTATTTCGCTAACAACCCGCCCTAATGCCCTAGTTTCGGCGCCTTCCGACGCTTGGGTTGTTTATGCCGGGCCGTTCCGCTCCTTCGGGCAACTCTTGATCCTGAATGCGGGTGGGGGGTACTATTTGCTCTTGGCCGGCATGCAGCGGATCGACGTGTCGCTGAACCAGTTCGTCCTTGCGGGGGAGCCGGTTGCGATAATGGGTCAAACGTCGGAAGCTGCGGCGACGATCGTAGGTTCGGGGACCGGGGAACCGGTTCTCTATATAGAGTTCAGAAAAGACGGCGTTTCGATCGACCCGGCACCGTGGTGGACGAAATCGCAAAGCGAAAAGGTTCGCGGATGATGCGCAAGGTCTCCCTCGTTCTCGCCGGCGCGATCGTTGGCGCGGGCCTTACCAGTCTGGCGACGCAGACCCACCTGCTGTCCTCGACCAGCGCGGTCGCGGCCTCGGCGGAGGTCTATCGCAGCCTCAACCTGTTCGGTGACATCTTCGAGAAGATCCGCACCGACTATGTCGAGAAGCCGGACGAGCAGAAGCTGATCGAGGCCGCGATCAATGGCATGGTCTCTTCGCTCGATCCGCATTCGGCCTATCTCGACGCCAAGAGCTTCCGCGACATGGACACGGACATGCGCGGCCAGTTCGGCGGCCTCGGCATAGAGGTCACGATGGAGGACGGCGTCCTCAAGGTCGCCAAGCCGATTCGCGACACGCCCGCCTCCAAGGCGGGCATCCTCGCCAACGACATCATCAGGGAGATCGATGGTGACCAGGTGAAGGGTCTGAGCCTGACCCAGGCCGTGGAGAAGATGCGCGGCATCATCAACACACAGGTCAAGCTCAAGATCGAGCGACCGGGCAAGCCGGATCCGCTGGAGTTCACCCTGACGCGCTCCACCATCGTCGTGCCGGCCGTCGAAGAGCGGGTGGAAGGCGATGTCGGCTATATCCGCATCGGCACCTTCAGCGAGCAGACCTATGAAGGGCTGCGCAAGGCGATCGACAAGGTGAATGCCGAGATCGGCGTCGACAAGATTAAGGGTTATGTGATCGATCTGCGCAATAATCGCGGCGGCAGGCTCGACCAGTCGGTGCTGGTGTCGGACGCGTTCCTCGAGCGCGGCAAGGTCGTCTCGACGCGCGGCCGCAATGCCGAGGAGACCCAGGTCTTCAACGCCAAGTCGGGTGACCTGACCAAGGGCAAGCCGGTCGTGGTTCTGATCAACGGCTCCTCGGCCTCGGCGGCCGAGATCGTTGCCGGCGCCCTGCAGGATCACAAGCGCGCGACCGTGATGGGCACGCGCTCCTTCGGCAAGGGCTCGGTCCAGACCGTGATCCCGCTCGGCTCGAATGGCGGCCTGCGCCTGACCACGGCGCGCTACTACACGCCGTCGGGCAATTCGATCCAGGCCAAGGGCATCACGCCGGATATCGAGGTCGTCCAGGAGATTCCGCCGGAGCTCAAGGACAAGCTGACGGACAGCAAGGGCGAGGCATCGCTGAAGGGGCATCTCAAGTCGGGCGACGGCAAGGACGAGCAGTCGGGTTCGGCTTCGTACGTGCCGAACGACCCGGCCAAGGATACGCAGCTGCTTGCCGCGCTGAACCAGTTGCGCGGCGTCAAGAAGGACGTGGCTGCGCCGGCCCCGACCCCGGAGCCCGCCAAGCCGAACTGATCTTCATTCGAGTGCGAGGAGGGCGCCGTTATCCGGCGCTCTCGACTGCTGGCGCCGCACGCGCCAAGACTAGGCGTGCGGGCCGCTGATTCGGGTCCGTTTCGAACAGCTGAGGACGGCTGCCCTTGGCCGGAACGCCGCTTACCGAGCTCGATCGGCCCTTGGGGCAGGATCGCCCGGTGCACCACGGCAAGCCGTGGGCGCGCTGGATGTCGTTTGCGCTGAGTGGAGCGGTGGGGTGCACGGCGCTCGCGGTGGTGGCCATCCTGCTGTTCCGGCGCGATCCCGACGGTGGCGAGCCCATGGCGACTGCCGCGATCGAGATCAGGCAGCCTTCACGGGAGATCGCGGCTGCGCCTGCCGTCGAACCGAACGCCAGGGATCCACGCTCCCAGTCGACCGCACGTCAGCTTGAAACCGAATCAGGCGTGACCGTGGTGCGCCCGGGGGCAGATGCACCGGGTGCCATCGTCATCACGATTCCCGACAGCGGCGAGGTCAAGCTCGCCCCGGCCCCGGACAACCGGCTGGTCGAACGCAGCCGGTTCGGCCTCCTTCCGAAGGTCGGATCGGACGGTACGACACCGATGCAGGTCTATGCCCGCCCGCCAGGCCCGGCAGCCGAGACCAGGCCTGCCGGCCGCATTGCCCTCCTCGTCGGCGGGCTGGGCATCAGCCAGAACGGTACGGCAGATGCGATCACGCAGCTGCCGGGGGCGGTTTCGCTGGCCTTCGCGCCCTACGGGGCAGAGCTCGAACGCGTCGTACAGCGAGCTCGCGGCGACGGCCACGAGGTCTTCCTGCAGGTTCCCATGGAACCGTTCGACTATCCCGACAACGATCCCGGGCCGCACACCCTGCTCGCCGGCCCCAAGGCAGCTGAAAATCTCGACCGGCTGCATTGGGTGCTCGGTCGTTTCACCGGCTATGTCGGCATCGTCAATTTCCTCGGCGGCCGGCTGACCGCCGATGAGAACGCCTTGTCACCGGTCCTGCGCGAGATCGCCGGTCGCGGGCTGATGGTTGTCGATGACGGCTCCTCCTCGCGCAGCCAGCTCGCGAGCGCGGCGGCGCGGGCGCAGATCCCGGCGCTCAAGGTCGACAGGGTGATCGATACGGTCACCCGCGCCGACGCGATCGACCAGCAGCTGCAACGGCTTGAGGCTCTGGCGCGCGAACAGGGTGTGGCGATCGGAGCGGCGAGTGCACTGCCGGTCTCGATCGAGCGCATCGCCCGCTGGGCCAAATCGCTCGAAGCCAAAGGCCTCGTCATCGTGCCGGTCAGCGCAGCTCGCGGGTTGCGCAATCCCTCCACCACAGGTTCCCTGAAATGACCGAGCCGCCTCCCGGCTATCGCCCCTGCGTCGGGCTCGCCCTGTTCAACCGCGACGGGCTCGTCTTCGTCGGGCGACGGGCCGACAAGACCAAGCGCGAGCATGTCGCGCCGGGCTTTGCCTGGCAGATGCCGCAAGGCGGCATCGATCCCGGCGAGACGCCTTATCAGGCGGCACTGCGCGAGCTGCAGGAGGAGACGAATGTCACCTCCGTCTCGCTGCTGGCCGAGGTGCCGGACTGGCTGAGCTACGATCTTCCCGTGGATATCGGCCATCAAGCCTGGAAGGGCCGCTGGCGAGGCCAGGCCCAGAAATGGTTCGCCTTCCGTCTCGACGGTCCCGACAGCGAGATCGATATCCTGCACCCCGCTGGCGGTCACAAGGCAGAGTTCGACGCCTGGCGCTGGGCACGGCTGGACGAGACACCCGATCTGATCATTCCGTTCAAACAGGCCGTCTATCGCGACGTGGTCCGGTCCTTTTCTGTCTTCGCAGCGGACTGATCATTCCAAGTCTGACTCTGTGTGAAACAAACATTTCGCGCGCCTGGTTTTGCACTACCATTCCCTGGGGAGTGATTCGCGCTGCTTGCTGCCTGATGCTCCCTGTCACGAAATGCTCACATGAGGGGGTGACGCTCGCGATATGGTTGATTCGGTTTTCAAGCTTCACACTGCGGTTCTTGCCGCGCGCACGCGCGACCCGGCCTTTTCGCGCACCGCCAAGCTGATCGGCGAGGGGCTGCCGAAGATGGCCAAGAAGCTGGCCGAGGAGGCGGTGGAGGTCGGGCTGGAAGCGGTCCAGGCCGACCGCGAGCGGGTGATCCTCGAGAGCGCCGACCTGATCTACAATCTCGTCGTGCTCTGGAGCGAGATCGGTATCGCGCCCCAGGATGTCTGGCGCGAGATGGACCGGCGCGAACAGCTCTACGGCATCGCCGAGAAACTGCCGAAGAATCGGACCGCGAAGCAGACGAGGCAGGAAGGCGCCGAGGTCACCGCGATTATCGGTGGCGGCTCGCGCGAAGACTGAGCATCAGGCCGGTTTTTCCGCACTCGCAGCCTCATCCCCGGGAATGTCAGATTTCCGGGAAGACGGGGGTTGCCAAGCCGAAGCGTTGCGGTTATTCCCGCCACATCAGATCGACACGGCCACGGCCGAGCCACCTGATACGCGCCCGTAGCTCAGCTGGATAGAGCATCAGACTACGAATCTGAGGGTCAGAGGTTCGAATCCTTTCGGGCGCGCCATTTCGGTTCAAAACAGCGAACCGCCTTTTCCGTCGAAGCGCCAAGAGCCACCGCCTGTTCGCGGGTGGCCTTGTCGCCGACGATGCGAACGATGTGATCGTCGACTTCGATACGATCCACCAGGGTGCGGATGTCGGCCTTCCGGAACGGAATCTCGCCCCTCGTGATGTTGTCGCGCATGACACGGCCGAAGGCATCGATCAACGCCGGGGCGAGTGAGTGCGGGCCGGTTCGGGAGCGCGTGATTCGGTCGAGTGCCGCTTTTGCCTTGTCGCGGCTGAGCTTCAGATCGGCGATTCGCTCTTTCAGGATGTCGTCCAGTTCGGTCAGCCCGTCCTCGATCATAGGGTAGAGCCGCTTCAGCTTCTCCTCGGCTTCCATCGCTCTGCAGCGCCGTGACGCGCTGATCGACCTCCACTCCCTTCTGGAGGCGGCGCTGCAGGGTCGAGGCCAGGAGCTCGGTCGGGCGGTCGGGTGCAAGAGCCGATCGAGGTGATCGGTGACGAGCGTGTCGAGCTTGTCCATGGCGATCGAGCGGCCCTTGCAAAGTCGTTTTGCCCATCCGTGCGCAGGTTGAGCAGGTGTAGTAGCGATGGACCTTGCCCTATCGCGACGTGCCGGTGCGCAGAGTCATCGCTCCCTGTCAGCTGGCGCAGGTGGCAAGACCGCATGCGATCGATCAGCATAAAGCTTCGACTTCGCTGCTCCTTCTAGCGCGATCGGGCACATGATCAGCCCTTCGGCTGCAAGATGTCCGTGAGACTCTGCGCTCCGCTCTCACCCAACGTCAGGTCGAGGCCCGAGAGCAGATCGACGAGGTGGCCTCTCATCAGGTCGGAGGCGCCCTTCCCGTCACCCTTGGCGATGGCCTCGACCAACTCGTGATGAGCATGGGTCTCGCAGGTCGTATCGCGGCGCTGCCAGTAGAGCGCAATGATCAGCGAGGAACGCGAGACGAGTTCCTCGACCATCCCGGTGAAGGTCGAGTGATCGGCAATCTGCGCCAACGTCACGTGAAAGCGCGCCGACAACGCTATGGCGTCGCTGACCCGCCCGCTCTTGAGCGCCACATGCTCTTCTTCCAGATGCTTGCGCAGGAGTGAAATATCGTGACGTTTTGCGGCGTCCGCGGCAAGGGCTGCAACCCGAGGCTCGATCAGCGCGCGGGCCTCGAAGATCTCCCGAGCCTCCTTTTTCGACGGGTGCGCCACGAAGACGCCGCGATTCGGCTCGAGCCGCGCCAGCCGGTCATGGGCGAGAGCCTGCAACGCGGCGCGGACGACGCTCCGCCCCACGGCGTAGATCGAGGCCAGCTCATCTTCCGGGAGTTTCGTGCCGGGCGTGAGGCGATGGGACAGGATCGCGTCCTTCAAGGCGCTATACACCTCCGGCCAACGCTTGGCCGCCTTTGCGTCGTCCCGTTTCCCAGCGCGGATATTGCGTTCGGCCGCCATGCCAGTCTCTCGATTCCCCTGCAACGTGCTCGCTATCTAGCGCATGTTCCATTCGCGTAGAAACGACCCGTTCGGCAGGCAGAGGCGCCCGGTCCATAACGGCCGGTGCGCAACTGAACCGCTCCCCGGCTAGGACGCTTCCGCCTTGCCAGGGGCGGTCTCAAGCGGGCCTTCAGCTGGCGAAAATGACGCGTATGCACCGGAAAAGGGCTTTTCACGCGGCGCGGCGTAACCGCCCACCTTCGAAGTCCTGAGGCCGAGGCTGACGAGCCCCTCGCACAGCTTTACCGCGCAGGCCACGCCATCCAGAACAGGCACGCCGTGTTCGCGCGCGAGCGTGGACGCCAGATCGGTCATGCCCGCGCAGCCGAGCACGATCGCCTCCGCCCGGTCCTCGCGGAGCGCGCGACTGATCTCCTCGGATATGCGATGGCGCGCGCCAGAACCGGGCTGTTCCAGTTCGAGGACCGGCACATCCGATGCCCGCACCTTGGCGCAACGGGTCGCGAGCCCGTACTTGACGAGATTGTGCTCGATCGCCGGGACCGAGCGCGACAGCGTCGTCACCACGCTGAACTTGCCGGCAATCAAGCTTGCCAAGTGAAAGGCCGCCTCGCCGATGCCGATCACAGGCGCGGCGGTCGCACAGCGCGCGGCATCGAGGCCGGTATCGTCGAAACACGCCACCACATAGGCGTCCATGTCCGGAGCCTTCCTGATCTCTGCGATCAAGCCGGGCACCGAGAAAGCCTCGTCGAAATAGCCCTCAATGCTGGCCGGGCCGGACTCCGGGTTGACGGCGATGATCTCGGTCCCCGCGGACGCGGCGGCGACGGCCGCCACGCCGATCTTGCGTGTCATCGAAGCGGTGGTGTTCGGATTGATCACGAGAATGCGCATGGCCGTGTTCGCCGATCTCAAAGCTCGCCGCCGAGGTAAAGTTGCTTCACGCGCTCGTCGTCGAGGAGTTCGGCGGAACGTCCCGACAAGGCGACCGAGCCGGTCGTGAGCGCATAGGCGCGCTGCGAAATTCTCAGCGCCATGCGGGAGTTCTGCTCGACCAGGAGGACGCTCACTTTCTCGTCCCGGTTGATGGCGACGATCGAACGGGCGATGTCCTGCACCAGCTTGGGAGCGATGCCGAGGGACGGTTCGTCGAGCAGCAGCAGCCGGGGCTTGGCCATCAGCGCCCGGCTGATGACGAGCATCTGCTGCTCTCCGCCGCTCATGGTGCCGGCGGTCTGGGAATAGCGCTCCTTCAGACGCGGAAATCGAGAGAGAACCATCTCCAGAGTCAGATCGATCCCCGCCTTGTCGGATCGGGTGAAGGCGCCCATCAGGAGATTGTCCTTCACCGACATATAGGGAAAGACGCGCCGGCCCTCGGGCACCATGGCGAGGCCCATCCTGACGATCTCGTCGGGGTCAAGCCCGTCGATCCGCCGGCCCGCAAAATGGATCTCTCCCGCCTTCACACGCTTGAGCCCGGTAATGGCGCGCAGGATCGACGACTTGCCGGCTCCGTTGGCGCCGATCAGCGCCACGGTTTCGCCCTCATGGACTTCCAGCGTTACGCCTTTCAGCGCGTAGACGTGATCGTAGTAAAGTTCGACGTCCGAAAACGCGAGCAACGGGGTCATGGCAATAGTCCGATCGTCTCGTCTTCGCTGCCGAGATAAGCCTCGATTACCTTGGGGTTGCATTGGATTTCGGCCGGCGTCCCTTCCGCGATCTTCAAGCCGAAGTTGAGGACGACGATGCGGTCGGAAATCCGCATCACGGCCACCATGTCGTGTTCGACCAGGAGGACCGTGACGCCGCGCTCGCGCACGGCCCGTACCAGCTCGACCGCCCGTTTCGTCTCGGCATGGTTCATTCCCGCGAAGGGTTCGTCGAGCAGCAGGACCGTGGGATCGGTTGCAAGGCCGATGGCGATGCCAAGGGCACGCAGCAAACCATGCGGCAGGGTGCTTGCAACCTCATTCTTGATGGCTCCGAGGTCGAGGAAGTTCAGGATCTGGTCCGCCGAGCGGCCGAACTCCGCCTCGTCGCGACGCGCGGTGGCCGAGCCGACGAAGAAGCCGGCGAGGTTGGCCTTGGAGCGCAGGTGGTGCGCGATGATGACGTTGTCGCGCACCGTCATGCCCCTGAAGATCGTCGTTTCCTGAAACGTCCGGACGACGCCCTTGCGTGCGACGATGTGGGGAGCGAGGCCTGAAATGCGCTCGCCGCGGAAGCGGACCTCTCCGGCCGTCGGCTTCAGGAAGGACGAGATGACTTTGAAGAGCGTGGATTTGCCCGCCCCGTTCGGGCCGATCACCGAGACGATCTCGCCCTCCGCGACGCTGAAGGAGACATCGTTGACTGCGACCAGGCCGCCGAAGCGCTTGGTCACCTGGGACACCTGCAGGAGTTGCGTCATCGTCTTACCCTCGCTTCTTCGCGGCGGGGCGCAGGCTGAGAAGCCCATTCGGCAGGAACAGCATCAGCGCGATCAGGAGGGATGAATAGATGAGCAACTGGTACTCGCCGGTCTGGAAGAGGAAATCCCAGCCGAAATAGAGAACGAAGGTGCCGATCATCGGACCGAAGACATAGCCGAGCCCGCCGAGGAAGCAGTTCAGCATGAAGTTGACCGAGTCGGTGACGGTGAAGCTTGAGGGGTAGATCGATTGTGCGATCGCAGCGAACATCGCGCCGCCGATGCCGCCGAGAAAGGAGGAGATCGCATAGGCTACGACACGGAGCCACGCGATGTTGACGCCGATCGAGGAGGCCAGTTCCTCGTTCTGCTGGAGAGACAGGCACAGCCGGCCCATCCGCGAATGGACCAGCCTGTAGAGGCCCGCATAGCACAGTGCCATCAGGACGACCGAGACGATGTAGAAGGCAAGGCGCGGGTTCTGGAGCGTGGCGAAGTCCGGGACGAGGGTGACGCCGAACAGCCGGATCGCACCGGGCGCTGGGATGCTCACCATTCCCGAGGCGCCATGGGTGATCGGCAGCGCCAGCGCCAGAAGCCGTGCGACCTCGGTCAGAACCAGCGTGACCATGGCGAAGTAGACGCCGCGCAGCCTCAGGATCGGCAAGCCGATCAGGACGCTCGCTGCCGCGCAGAACAGCCCGGCGATCGGCAGCGTCAGCCAGAAGGAGACGCCATAGTCGACGACGAGGATGGCGGACGTGTAGCCGCCGATCAGCGCATAGGCGCCCTGGCCGATGTTGATGCGGCCGATATAAAAGGTCAGCCATACTCCGGCGCTGGCGATGCTGAGCAGCGCGACCGAGGTCAAGGTGTAGTAGAGGTCATTACGCCCCGTCGCCGCGATCGCCCACGGCACGGCGACGAGGACGCTGGCGAGAAACGCCGCCGTCGCGGCGAGTTTTTTCGTCGGCGACATGCAAGCTTATCCCCAGGGCTTGCCCATGAGCCCGTTCGGACGCAGGCTGAGAAAGACCATCAGTGCGGCGAAAATCACCAGATAGGTGATGTCGCCATAGTCGTGCAGTGCGGAAAGGCCGACCGATTCCAGCATTCCCAAGATGAAGCCGCCGGCGATGGCACCGCCAACGACGCCCGCGCCGCCGATCATCACCATCATGAACGCTTTGATCGAGATTGGGCCGCCAATGCCGGAACTGATGCCGGTGATCGCAACGAGCAATCCGCCGACGACGCCCGCCAGCATCGCACCCAGCGCGAAGCCGATCATCGAATAGCGATCGACCCTGACCCCCATGAGCTGGGCGGCGACCCGGTCCTGGGCGAGCGCCCGCATGGCGCGGCCGGGCTTGCTGTATTGCATGAAGAGCACGAAGGCCGCGATGAAAGCGATGGCCAATATGCCGACCAGTATGCGGTCATAGGGCATGATCAGCGCATCGGAGGTGAACACGCCTTTGACGATCTTCGGCACGCCGCGCTGCTTTTCCCCGAAGAGCAGCAGGATCAGCGCATCGAGGAGGAAGGCGATCGCGGCGGCGAGCAGCATGGTGCTCTCTTCGCGGACGCTCCGCCGGATGACCGGCCGGAACAGGAATTTTTCGATGAGGGCCCCGACGGTCGCCAGCGTCACGCCCGATGCGAACAATGCCACCACGAACGGCAATCCGAGGCGCGCATAGACGGTATAGGTTATGAATCCCCCGAGGACGTACATCTGTCCATGAGCGAAGTTGAGGACATTCATCAGAGCGAAGATCAGCGTGAGTCCGAGGGCGATCAGGGCGTATTGCGCGCCGAGATAGAGCCCGTTGGCGAAAACCTGTTCCATCGAGTCCGCGCCCGGTCAGCGAGGGGGCCAAGACCTAAAGGTTAGGCCCCCGTGCTCCAAAGAATTAGCGACCGTTCAGTCGACTTCCCCAACGAACAGCGTTTCGAACTTGCCGTCCTTGTACGTGTTGACGACCATCGGCACTGCGATTTGTCGCTTCTGTCCGAAGGATGCCGTACCGACATATTTCAGTTTGCCTTCGCCCTTCACATAGGGGTTGGGCGCTGAAAAGGTGTCCACGGTCCTCTTGAATTCCTCGACATTGTTGATGGCCGCCGGATTGGCCTTCAGCGTCTCGAGAATATAGTCGAGGGCATAGACCTTGGTGTTCGACTCGTCATTGTATTCGCCGAACTTCTTGGTGTAGCGCCGGACGAATTCCTTCATCATGTCCGAGGCGATTTCCGGCGTTGATGCGCCGCCGACCGAGATGAAGCCGTCGGCGAGTTCGCCGGCGCCTTCCTGCAGAACCTTCGCGTCATGCGCCGTTTCCGTTGAGATCAGCCCTTTATAGCCGAGTTCCCGAGCGGCACGGATGAGCAGCGGCGCATTGCCGGGCGCCACGCCCGAGAGCACGAGGAGATCGGGCTTCAGCTTCACGACAGGGGTCAGCACCGGCGTGAAGTCGCGCGTGTCATTCTGATAGGTATCCTTTTCCGCCACCACTTGCAGCCCGAGCGCTTTGGCTGCCGCGACTCCACCTTCACGCTGGCTTAGCGGATCGGATTCGTTGGCCGCGACGAAGGCAATCGTCTTCACGCCCTTCTTCTCCTTGAGGAATTTATAGATCGCAGGGCCAGACTGGTAGTTGGCGATCATGCCGAGAATGGCGTTCGAGGCGGGGGCGACGTAGAGCGGTTTGGGAAAGGCGTAAGGAAAGTAGATGATGCCCTTCGCTTCGGCCACCGGGCGCACGGCGGCCGCACCGTCGTCGACATTGGGGCCGACAACGTAATGGATGCCCTCCTGCGCCATCTTTTCCATACCGGCGATCGCGCGCTTCGGATCCTTTTGATCATCGAAGGTGATGATGTTGATGTCGTAGGTCTCGCCGCCGATCTTCACGCCGCCCATCTCGTTGATCCATTCGGCGCGGGTCTGCATCGAACGGACGTTGGAGGTGCCCCAGGCGGCGGCGGGACCGCTGGTCACGCCGACAAATCCGATCTTGAGTTCCTTGTTGGCTGCATTCGCGGAGAATGCGCCTGCCATGATGGACAGCACGGAAGCGGTGCCAAGCGCCATGAATGTCACTGCAGAGCGTCGGTTGATCATGGTGTTCCCCATTGGAAGCGGGCGCTTTAGCGCCCTGTCGTCAGATCACGCCGCGGACGGGGAAGTGAAATCCTGAATCGTTTCATTGTCAACAATGCGGTCTTCAATTGTTGACAATGAACTTGAGCATGCCGTTTGCGATTGAACGTCTAGCCGTGACTAGATTGCAGAAGAGCCGTTTGCGTTCTCTGGGCACGCTGGGATCTGCGGAGAGAGTGGGAAGGACAGGGATCGTGTCCCGTAAGGTGGTGTAGCTGAGGTGGTCATCGGCGATTGCCGGTTAGGTTTGGGTTGCGAGATCCACTCCTGACCCGAGAGACCCCCGATGACCGACGAGATGATGAACCTGCGTGGGCTGCTGGAGAAGAGCCCTGATGCGGATTTGCTGCGTGAGATGATCGGCTTTGCCGCGCCCGCCTGGAATCCGGCTCCACTTGACAGTGGTACACAGATCTGGAGCGGCCATTACTGGTTCGAATAAGTCTTATCTTTGGCGCGATAATTCTCGTTGCAGCGCTCACGACCTAGAAAGTCGGAAACGTTGAAGGGGAAGGTCGATGGCGAAGATGACGGCGGCGCAAGCCGCGGTGATGATCATGGAGATCGAGGGCGTAACCTGCGCCTTCGGCGTTCCCGGCGCCGCCATCAACCCATTCTACGCAGCGATGCGGCCGCGCAACTCCATCAGGCACACGCTCGCCAGGCATGTTGAAGCCGCGGCACATATGGCCGAGGGCTACACCCGGGCCAAGGCCGGCAATATCGGGGTTTGCATCGGCACGTCCGGCCCTGCCGGAACTGACATGATCACCGGCCTTTATTCAGCGATCGCGGATTCGATCCCGATCCTGTGCATCACCGGCCAGGCGCCGCGCGCCCGATTGCACAAGGAGGATTTCCAGGCGGTCGACATCGCGTCGATCGCCAAGCCGGTGACGAAGCTGGCGACCACCGTGCTGGAGCCGGCCCAGGTGCCGGGCGTGTTTCAACAGGCGTTTCATCTCATGCGGTCGGGGCGTCCCGGTCCGGTCCTGATCGACCTGCCGGTCGACGTGCAAACGGCGGAAATCGAATTCGATCCCGAGACTTATCAGCCGCTGCCGGTCTACAAGCCTGGCGCCTCGCGCGCGCAGATCGAGAAAGCGCTCGGCATGCTCATGACGGCTGAGCGGCCGCTGATCGTTGCTGGCGGCGGCGTGATCAATGCGGATGCCTGCTCGCTGCTCGTCGAATTTGCCGAGATCGTCGAGACGCCGGTGATTCCGACGCTGATGGGTTGGGGTTCGATCGCCGACGATCATCCGCTGATGGCCGGAATGGCCGGCCTCCAGACGAGCCAGCGCTATGGAAACGCCACGCTGCTCGCGTCCGATTTCGTGCTTGGTCTTGGCAACAGGTGGGCCAATCGCCACACCGGGTCGGTCGAGGTCTACACCAGAGGCCGAAGGTTCATTCATGTCGACATCGAGCCGACGCAGATCGGCCGCGTGCTCGCACCCGACTACGGGATCGTTTCGGACGCGAAAGCTGCGCTGGCTCTTTTCGTCGAGGTAGCACGTGAATGGCGAGCAGCGGGAAAGCTGCGTAGCCGAACCGACTGGGTGAACGAATGTCGCGAGCGCAAGCGAACGATGCTGCGCCGCACGCATTTCGATACGGTGCCTATTAAACCGCAGCGCGTCTATGAAGAGATGAACAGAGCCTTCGGCTGCGATGTCTGTTACGTCTCAACAATCGGTTTGTCGCAGATCGCTGCGGCGCAGTTCCTCCACGTCTACAAGCCGCGCCATTGGATCAATTGCGGCCAAGCGGGGCCGCTTGGCTGGACTGTACCAGCGGCGCTGGGCGTGGTTGCTGCCGACCCGACGCGCGAGGTGGTCGGTGTGTCGGGCGATTACGACTTTCAGTTCCTGATCGAAGAGCTCGCGGTCGGCGCCCAGTTCAATCTCGCCTACATCCATGTCGTCGTGAACAACTCCTATCTCGGGTTGATCAGGCAGGCGCAGCGCGGATTCAACATGGACTACTGCGTCCAGCTCGGCTTCGACAATATCAATGCGCCGGAGTTGGCCGGATATGGCGTCGACCATGTCAAGGTCGTCGAAGGGCTTGGCTGCAAGGCGCTCCGCGTCGTTGAGCCGGAGGCGATCCGCCCGGCGCTCGAGGAAGCCAGAAAGCTGAGGGACGAACATCGGGTTCCCGTCGTTGTCGAGATCATGCTCGAGCGCGTCACGAACATCGCGATGGGAACGGAAATCGACAATGTCACGGAGTTCGAAGACCTGGCGCAGAGCGTTGAAGACGCGCCGACGGCGATCGCGTTGGTCGCGTGAGCGTCAGGGATCATGACGATGCTGAATTTCGCCGCCAATCTCTCGATGCTGTTCACCGAGCTCCGGTTCATGGACCGCTTCGCTGCCGCCGCAAAGGCGGATTTTGCGGGAGTGGAATATCTCTTCCCCTATGACTACGAGAAGGCTGAGCTTGCGGACCGGCTACACGCGCACGGGCTGAGACAGGTCCTGTTCAATCTGCCCGCCGGAAAATGGGATGCGGGCGAGCGCGGGATCGCCTGTCATCCGGATCGCGTTGATGAATTTCGCGCCGGCGTCGAAGTGGCGATCGACTACGCCATCGCCCTTGGTGCGCCGCAGATCAATTGTCTCGCCGGAATCTCGCCTCTTGACGTGCCGCAGGCGGCCGCGCGCGAGACCTTGGTCGCAAACCTCCGTTTCGCTGCGGACAGGCTGGAACAGATCGGCGTCGGTTTATTGCTCGAGCCGATCAACACCTACGATATTCCCGGCTTCTTCGTGAGCCGCTCGGAAGCCGCGATCGGAATTATTCGGGATACAGGATCGGAGAACATCAAGCTGCAATACGATATCTATCATATGCAGCGCATGGAAGGAGAGCTCGCCAACACGCTCTCAAAGCTCTTCTCCGCAATCGGACACATCCAGCTTGCCGACAATCCCGGACGCAATGAGCCCGGAACGGGCGAGATCAACTATCCATTTCTTATCAAGCACCTTCAGATGATTGAGTATAGCGGCTGGATCGGCTGCGAATACAGGCCAAAGGCCGACACGGTACGCGGCCTCGATTGGCTCGCGTCGGCGCGAACGCAAGCGCACGCAAAATGGGAGAAGAAGCATGAAGGTGGGGTTCGTCGGCCTCGGCACCATGGGCGCGCCGATGGCCGGCCATTTGATCAAGGCCGGTCATGAATTGTCCCTCTACACCGCCTCGCGGGTGCCGGAGCATCTGATCGCCGCCGGCGGGCATGCTTGCGCCTCGGGCAGGGAAGCCGCGCAACGGTCGGATGTCGTCATCCTCATGGTTCCGGATACGCCGCATGTCGAGGATGCGCTCTTCCATCCGGATGGCGTTGCGTCCGGGTTGTCGCAGGGCAAGGTTGTCGTCGATATGAGCTCGATATCGCCGATCGCCACAAAGGATTTCGCCAGGCGGATCAACGCGCTCGGTTGCGAGTATCTCGATGCGCCAGTCTCGGGTGGAGAGGTCGGCGCGAAGAACGCTACCTTGTCGATCATGGTGGGAGGGTCTGCTGAGACATTTGCTGCAATCAGGCCGCTTTTCGACCTGATGGGCAAGAACATCACGCTGGTCGGCGACAATGGCGACGGCCAAGTCGCCAAGGTCGCAAATCAGATCATCGTCGCCCTGACGATCGAAGCGGTCGGCGAAGCGCTGCTATTGGCGGCCAAGGCCGGCGCCGATCCTGCAAAGGTGAGAAGCGCCTTGATGGGTGGATTCGCAGCTTCGAAGATCCTGGAGATTCACGGTGAGCGCATGGTGAAGCGGACCTTCGATCCTGGCTTCAGGATCGAGCTCCATCAGAAGGACCTCAATCTCGCTTTGTCGACGGCTCGCCAACTCGGCATGTCGCTGCCCAACACGGCGACAACGCAGGAATTGTTCAACGCCTGCGCTGCGCACGGCGGGGCGGCGTGGGATCACTCAGCGATGGTCAAGGCGCTGGAACTGCTGGCCGGACATGAGATCGGCGCTGCGTTGCGCCGAGCGCAATGACGAGATCGCGTAACCAATTGTCGATCGCTCGCGCGCCTGTCGTCGGCTTTCCGACGGCGGTTGCAGGCTTTCATTGTCCATTGTCGTCAGCGGAGCGGCGAAGGGTCTGCGAGGCGGCCTCGAACTTCTTCAGGAGATGATCGAAGAGAATTGATCCCAGCTCCTCGCTGCTGCGCCTGCGCAGGGCGTCGAGCATCAACTCATGTTCGCGCATCGCCTCGCCCCAGCGGTCGCGGGCGATGGTGTTGGCGGAATAGCGGAACTGGCGCATCCGCGCCGTGAAGCCCTCATAGGTCTCCTTCAGCGCGGGATTTCTCGCGGCATCGACGATGCCGAGATGGATCGCCTGGTTGAGGCGGAAATAGGCGGGTAGCTCACGCCTCATATAGTGGCCGTACATCTCATAGTGCAGGCGCTCGATCGCGGCGATCTCGGCGTTCGTGATGCGCGTGCAAGCCAGTCTCCCGGCTGCCGATTCCAGCGCGGCGAGAATCTCGAAGAGGTTCCGCACGTCCTGTTCGGTGAAGCGGCGGACGCGCGCGCCCCTGTTCGGCAGAAGCTCCACCAGGCCCTCGGCTGCGAGGACCTTGAGCGCCTCCCGGAGGGGTGTACGCGAGACTCCGAATTCGGCGCACAACTCCTTTTCCGGAACGCGCGCTCCTGGTGCCAACTGCCCTTCGACGATGACGTTGCGCAGGCGCGTCAGCACCTCGTCGTGAAGACTTTCGGCCTCGCGCTCCCGCGAATTAACGTCCGAGGGTTCTGCCCCCTCATTGTAATGCAAAATGACTCCCGTCACTGGGCAGAACTCCGCGGCTGAATTTCAAAATTACCCGTAAAGCGCCAATATGCCACGGCCAGAGGCGTCGGACATTAGACAATTTGGCGATAATCAGCAAGTTTATCATCAATTTGTATTCTATTTTTCTGTTTTGATACAAAAAAATGCATGCAAAACTTCAAAGGAGTAAAACGTCGCCGACTGGAGGGGTATTCCCAATGAACCATCAGGCTGGTCGCCATTTCCTGCAGATCCCAGGCCCGACGAATACGCCCCTGGCGGTGCTCGCAGCCATCGCCAGGCCGACCATCGACCATCGCGGACCGGAGTTCGGGAAGCTAGGCCGGGAAGTGCTTTCGGGCGTCAGGACGATCTTCAAAACCGCGAATCCGGTGGTGATCTATCCCGCCTCGGGAACCGGGGCCTGGGAGGCGGCGCTGGTCAACACGCTGTCCGCCGGGGACAAGGTCCTGATGTTCGAGACGGGCTGGTTCGCCACGCTCTGGAACCGAATGGCAACGAGGCTCGGCGTGGTGCCGGAATTCATCAAGGGCGATTGGCGCTCCGGCGTGACTGCAGATGCGATCGAGGCGCGCCTGCGGGAAGACCGGACGCACGAGATCAAGGCGGTCGCCGTCGTGCATAACGAGACCTCCACGGGCGTCACTTCGGACATCGCCGCCGTACGGCGCGCGATCGACAGCGCAGGCCACCCGGCGCTCCTCCTCGTCGACACCATCTCCTCGCTCGGCTCGATCGACTACCGCCACGACGAGTGGGGCGTCGACGTCACCGTCGGCGGTTCGCAGAAAGGCTTGATGCTGCCGCCGGGCCTCTCCTTCAACGCCGTTTCCGACAAGGCGCTCGCCGTCTCGAAGGCGGCGAGGCTGCCGCGGTCGTTCTGGGATTGGGAGGACATGCTGGCGAGCAACGAGAAGGGCTATTTTCCCTACACCCCTTCGACCAATCTGCTGCAGGGACTCAAGGTCGCGATCGAGATGCTGCACGCGGAAGGGCTGGACAACGTCTTCCGCAGGCATCAGCGCGCGGCTGAGGCGACGCGACGCGCGATACGTCACTGGGGCTTCGAAATCCAGTGCGCCAATGAGGACGAGTACTCCTCATCGCTGACGGCCGTTCGTCTGCCGGACGGCCACTCGGCCGATGCGCTGCGCAGCGAGATCCTCGCGCGATGCAACATGTCGCTCGGCAATGGGCTCGGTCCCCTGGCCGACAAGGTGTTCCGTATCGGCCATCTCGGTGACTTCCATGATCTCATGGTGACTGGGACGCTATCGGGCGTCGAGATCGGCCTGAAAGCGTGCGGCGTTCCCTATCGCGCCGGCGGGGTCGAGGCCGCCACCAATTATCTCGCCGGAAACGCGGGACCGCTCGCGGAGGCTGCCTGACAACCGCAACCCGAACGACGCGACCGATCAATCACTTGCAAGGGGAGCTGAGGAGAGCACATGCGCAACGTTCTAGCGGCCACTGCCGTCCTGGCCTTTTCCGTGGCGGCCCATGCCCAGGAGCCGATCAAGCTCCGCGTCGCCGGTAACCTCCTCGCGACAGGGCTGATCCAGCAGAACAAGGAGCAGCCCTTCTTCGAGAATCTCGCGAAGAAGTCGGGTCTGCCGCTCGATGTCGACTACAAGCCGATGGACGTTGTCGGCATCAAGGATGCGGAGGGGCTGCGCGTCCTGAAGTCCGGCCTCTTTGACGTCGTGACCTTGCGCATCGCGCAGGTATCGCGCGACGAGCCTTTTCTGCTCGGCGCCGATCTCGTCGGGTTGAATCCGAATTACGATGTCGCGCGCAAGGTCGTCGACGCTTATCGCGAGGCTTTCGACAAGCGCCTCCAGGAGCGGTTCAACGGCAAGCTCCTTGGCATCTGGCCCTTCGGCCCGCAGGTGCTGTTCTGCAACGCCACGATCGGCAGTCTCGCCGATCTGAAGGGCAAGAAGGTCCGCGTCTATGATCAGTCGCTGGCGAAGTTCATCGAACAGATCGGCGGCATCCCGGTCTCGATCTCCTTCGGTGAAACGCAGCAGTCGCTTCAACGCGGGGTGGTCGATTGCGCCATCACCGGTCCGAGCTCGGCCAATTCTGCCGGCTGGCCGGAGGTGACGACGCATTTCATGCCGATCGGTTTCCAGATCGCGCTCAACGCCTATGCGATGAACCTCAACAGCTGGAAGAAGCTGACGCCCGAACAGCAGGGCAAGTTGACCGCGGCTTTCGACGAGCTCGAGCGCGATACCTGGGCCTATTCGAAGGAGCTGTTCGACGATGCTGTCCGTTGCAATGTCGGCAAGGAGCCGTGCACGACCGTGAAGAAGTTCAAGATGACCGAGGTTCCGGTCAAGGAGGCGGACCTCAAGACGGTGCAGGACGCCATCGCCGCCGTTTCGCTGCCCGCCTGGTCGGAGGTTTGCAATAAATCTTACGCGGGCTGCAGCGACGCCTGGAAAAAACTCCTTGGCCCGATCACCGGCGTGAAGTGAGACGACCCGGCGGCGGCCTCCGATCGAGGCCGCCGTTTGTTTCCAAACCTCAGGGAACGCTCGCAACCGGAGCCCGGCAATGTCGAACTCGACTTCATCAACGCGCGAGGACACCATGCCGACGTCGAGGAATTGGAGCCTGACGGGAACTCTTCAAAGGCTGAGCGCGCTGCTCGCCAACATCTGCGGCTATGTCCTGCTTGCACTTGCGGTGCTCGTCACAGCGGAAACGCTCGGACGCAAGTTCTTCAACATCTCGCTTCAGGGCGTCGACGAGCTTGGCGGCTACGCGCTGGCGGTCGGATCGGCGCTCGCTTTCACGACCGCGCTCGTCGATCGCGCCCATATCCGCATCGAACTCTTTCACGTCATGCTGCCGATGCCGCTGCAGATGGCGCTCAACTGGTTCGCGATTACGTCGATCGCGGCGTTCGGCGGGCTGCTGGCTTATGTCTGCTTCACCATCCTGTGGGATTCCTTTGCCTACAACAGCACCGCACCGACGCCATGGGCGACGCCGCTGATCTATCCGCAGAGCCTCTGGTATGGCGGCGTCGTCATTTTCGCGCTCGTCTCCGCCGTCATGGCGCTGCACGCGACCTATCTTCTCGTCACCGGGAACGGGAAGGCGCTGAACAAGGCATACGGTCCGAAAGAGGCCGCCGAAGAAGTCAAGGAAGAGCTCGAGGATCTGGCGCGCCGTTGAGCGGCCCGCAAGGGGAGGAGTGGGTATGGCAATTTCTACGATCTCAATCTCGTTCCTTGTCGCCATCGCGGTCCTGATGATCGGCGTGCCGGTCGCCGTGGTCATGGCCGGAATGGGCGTCGCAGGGGGGCTCGCCACCGTCGGCCTCCCGATGATCGAGTCGATGGGCAGCGTCATTTGGAGCGTGCAGAACGAGAATATCCTGACCGCGATTCCGCTGTTCATTCTCCTCGGCGAGATCCTTCTGCGCAGCGGCTTGGCGGACAAGATGTATGTCTCGCTCTCCGCCTGGCTCGGACGCCTGCCTGGCGGCCTGCTGCATGCGAATATGTCCTCCTGCGCGCTGTTTGCAGCGACATGCGGGTCGTCAGTCGCGACTGCGGCCACCATCGGCACGGTCGCCATCCCGGCGTTGAAGAGCCGCGGCTACGACATGCGGCAGGCTCTCGGCTCGCTGGCTGCCGGCGGCACGCTCGGCATCCTGATCCCGCCCAGCGTCGCCATGCTCGTCTATGGCTCGATCACCAACAACTCGATCGGGCAGCTCTTCATCGCCGGCGTGATCCCCGGCATTCTGCTCACGCTCTCCTTCATGGCCTATATCGTCTACGCCAACTGGAACCGCTCCGGCATGGTGGAAAAGCCGATGTCGTTCCGAGAGCGCCTGGAGCTCTCGCGCTTCCTCGTGCCGCCCTTCATCATCTTCGCAGTCGTGATGGGCAGCCTTTATATGGGCTGGGCGACCCCGACCGAATCCGCATCGCTCGGCGTGATCATCGCGCTCGGATTTGCGGTGACCGTCGGGCGGTTCGACATGTCGATCCTGCACCATTGCTTCCGACAGACGGCGGCGATCACCGGCATGATCATCCTGATCATCTGCGGATCGTTTATCCTCAACGTGACGCTCAACTTCCTGAGCATTCCACAGGTGCTGACGAAATTCGTGACTGCGCTCGGCGTCGGCCCGACCGAGATCATCATGATCCTGATCGTCTTCTACCTGATCCTCGGCTGCTTCCTCGAGGTGCTGTCGATGCAGGTGACGACGATCCCGATCGCGTATCCGATCGTCACCGCGCTTGGGGTCGATCCGATCTGGTTTGGTGTCTTCATCGTGCTGATGAGCGAAATCGCGCTGATCACGCCACCGGTCGGCATGAATCTCTACGTCGTGCAAAGCATCCGCAGCGACGGCGGCCCGATCAGTGACGTCATCAACGGCGTGTGGCCCTATGTCCTGATCATGCTCGGCTTCACGGTTTTCCTATGGTACGTGCCGGAGGTGGTGCTGTGGTTGCCGCGCCAAATGTTCTGAAGCCTGCGACGGACGAACTCTGGTCGCGGAGCGCTCTTGCCCTCGGGCGCGCCTACCAAGCGCGGGAGTTGTCGCCGGTCGAGGTCCTCGACGCGATCCTGGCCCGTTGCCAAGCTATCAATCCGCAGCTCAACGCGATCGTGACGCTCGACGCCGCCGGAGCGCGGCAGGCGGCTCGCGACAGCGAAACGCGATGGCGCCGGGGCGAAGCGCTGGGGGCCCTCGACGGAGTGCCGCTGACGGTCAAGGATAACATTCCCGTTCGCGGCTTGCGCACGACCTGGGGCAGTCGGTTGCTGGCAGACTACACGCCAGTGCGGGACGAATTGCCGGTTGCGCGGTTGCGTGCGCAGGGCGCCGTCATCCTCGGCAAAACCAATGTCCCCGAATTCACCCTACAGGGCTACACGCACAATGAACTCTTCGGGACGACTGGCAATCCGTGGAACCCGCGCCTGACGCCTGGCGGGTCGAGCGGCGGCGCGGTTGCTGCCGTTGCTGCGGGGCTTGGTCCGTTGGCCGTTGGCACCGACGGCGGCGGATCGATCCGCCGTCCCGCCGGCCATACGGGGCTCGTTGGCCTCAAGCCGTCGACAGGGCGCGTGGCGCGGGTGAGCGGCCTGCCGGCGATCCTGCACGATTTCGAGGTTATCGGCCCGATCGCGCGGACCACGGCCGACGCTGCGCTGCTCTTTGCGGCGATCGCGGGACCTGATCTGCAGGATCGCACCTCCCTCGCATTTCCTACCGGAGCGGGCACGATCGAGCCCGCGCTGGGGCGGCAACGGATCCTCTACGTGCCGCGCTTCGGCGCGTCTCCGGTCGATCCCGAGATCGCGGCCCATGTCGCCGACGCTGCGCGCGCGTTCGAGGCGCTCGGCCATATGGTAGAGGAGGGGGAGGCGCCTTTCGACATCCCGACTCTCGATCGCATCTGGTCCATCGTCGGTCCCGCTGGCCTCGCCTGGTTCCTGCGCGATCATCCGGGCTGGGAGGGGGAGGTGCAGCCGGCGTTGCGTCGAGTCGCCGAGCAGGGCGCCGCGCTGCAGGCGGCGGATTATGCGGATGCGCTTGAGAAGTCGGTGCGCATGCGCGCGGGCTTCGCGGAAACGTTCACGGCGTTCGATGCGATCCTCACGCCATGCTTTGCGGCACTGCCGTGGAGCGCCGATGCCACGCATCCTGAATTCATTGACGGCCGGCAGGCAGGCCCGCGTGGCCATGCCGTCTTCACCGCGTTCGCCAACGCTGCCGGACTGCCGGGGATCAGCATTCCGTGCACGCCTTCGAGCGGCGGACTCCCGATCGCGATCCAGCTGGTTGGCGCGTTCGGGGCCGACGAACTGCTGCTGAGCCTCGCGGCGCAATACGAACAGGCGCACCCCTGGGCCGACCGGTGGCCGGCGCTCGACGCATCGAAATAGGCGCATCATGACATTCGACATCGAACGCGCTGCGGCGCTCCTGATCGAGGCGCGCTCGCAGGCGCGGCAAGTCACGCCTTTCTCGCCGGCTCCATCAACATCCGACGAGGCCTATGCGGTGCAGGACGTGGTCGCGTCACGCATCGGCGCCATCGGCGCCTGGAAGGTCGGCGCCAAGGCTGCGGGCCAAACACCCAATGCAGCCCCGGTCCCTTCCCGGCTCGTACGGCCAGGCCCGACCGACTGGCCGTCCTCGTCGCTTCACATGATCGGCGTCGAGGCGGAGCTCGCCTTCCGTCTCGGCCGCGACATCCCAGCGCGCAGCGAGCCCGTTTCGCGCGACGAGATCTGGGCCTCGATCGAGTCCGTTCATGCGGCGATCGAGGTCGTGGATACGCGCCTCGCCGATTGGCGGAACGCCGATCGCCTGTGGGTGCTCGCCGACAATCAGAGCAATGGTGGCTTCGTCTACGATCCAAAGGGAGCGTCGCTTTCCGCCGCGTCCTTCGCGGATGCTGCCGTGCGCCTTGTCGTCAACGGACGCGCGATCGTCGATCGGCGCGGCGGCAATCCCGCAGGCGATCCGCGCTGGCTGGTCGAGTGGCTCGTCGATCATTGCGCGCGGCGGCGCGGCGGAATGCGCGCTGGCATGTTTGTGACCACGGGGTCGTATACCGGTATGGAGTTCGTCGAACCGGGCGCTTCCGTACAGGCAGTCTTCGACGGGATCGGCGCGGTCGACCTCCGCTTCCCCTAACGCGGGAGACCGGTCTGAAGGCTTGCGCCAAGCCGCGCCGTCGATGACGGCGCAGGTGCGCATCTCCGTCGTTTCGTTGGCAGTTTTGGAGATTTTAGAAATAAATTTATCATGTAAAAACAAGTAGATAATGTAATTTTGCATACTAAATGCAAAAAACTGTTGTGCTTCGGACGGGGCATGTTCATAAAAGTGTCGAGAATGCCGGGAGCTGGCGCGCGACGCGCCTCAGGCCGCAGAAGCATTCCAAAAACATCTGGTGGAGACGGTTCAAGGAGGCTCATGTGAGCTCGCAAGCTGCCGCGCTCGGCGGGTCGATGGCGCACGCCAGAAGTGGCGTTCGCTGGAAGATCTTCCTGCTGATGCTGTTCCTCATCGCGATCAACTACATCGATCGCGCGTCGCTATCCGTCGCGATGCCGATCATCGCAAAGGAATTCAACCTTGATCCGGCGGTGCAGGGCCTGATCCTGAGTTCATTCTTCTGGACCTACGCATTGATGCAGGTGCCGGGCGGCCTGCTCGCCGATCGCTACAAGCCGCGTATCGTTATCGCTGCGGCGACCATCGGGTGGGGCTTCTTCCAGGCCATTGCCGCAGGAGCGACCAGCTGGGTCGTGCTGCTGCTGACGCGCCTCGGGCTCGGCGCCTCGGAGGCGCCGATCTATCCGGCCGGCGGCAAGCTCAATGCGATATGGATGACGCGCAGCGAACGCGCCCGCGGCGCGACGCTCCTCGATGGCGGCGCGCCGCTCGGCGCCGCTCTCGGCGCGATCGTCATCACCTGGCTCATCGCGGTTTTCGACTCCTGGCGCATCGCCTTCGTCGTCGCGGGCATCGGCACGATGGTGTGCGGCCTGTGGGCCTGGCGGTACATCCGCAATACGCCGCGCGAGCACCCGTCCGTCAACGAGGCGGAGGCACAGTACATCGAAGAGTCGCACGCACTTGAGGACGCCGAGTCGCCCGCAGGGAGTGGGAAGTGGACGGCTTATTTCCGTCACCGGTCCGTCTGGTGCATGTGCTTCGGCTGGATGTTTTTCAACACGGTCTTTTATGGCCTGCTGACCTGGATGCCGAACTACCTGTTCAAGGTGCACGGCTTCGATATCAAGACGCTCGGCGGCGCAACCTTCCTGATCTTCTTTGCCGGCTTCGTCGGCGAGTTGGCGGGCGGATGGATCGGTGATTCCTGGCAAGCACGCGGCGGCAGCCCGAACCTAGTCTTCCGCACGCTGTTCGGCATCGCTGCGGCGCTCGCGACCGTGTCGATCTTCTCGGTCGCCTATGTGAAGGATCCGGTCGTGGTCGTCGCGCTGTTGTCGACCACGCTGTTCTTCCTGCGTTGGTGCGGAATGTATTGGGCCATTCCCTCGATCCTTGCCGGGCGCGAGCGCGCGGGCTTCCTTGGCGGCTGCATGAATCTCGGCGGCAACATCGCCGGCATCACGGTGCCGCTCATCGTCGGCTTCATCGTGCAGATCACGGGCTCCTACTTCCTGGCGCTCATGTTCTTCGCAGCCGCCGGTGTCGCCCTGTTCGCCTGCTCGACGGCGATCGACTACAGCCGGAAGCTCGCGGTCTGAGCATGTCGATCGAGCCTCCGCTTGCATGAGCGGAGGTCTGCAATGTTCGTGCGACGATGGAGAAGAAGATGACCAGGCTCGGAATGCTGACGCCGTCCTCCAACACGGTGCTCGAACCCGTGACGGGCGCGATGCTGAGGAATCTTCCTGACGTCACGGCTCACTTCTCGCGCTTCAAGGTCACGGAGATCGCCTTGACGCAGGAAGCGCTCGGGCAGTTCGACGACAGCGAAATCCTGCGGGCAGCGGAGCTCCTTGCCCATGCCAAGGTCGATGCCATCGCCTGGAACGGCACGTCGGCGAGTTGGCTCGGCTTTGATCGCGATGAGCGGCTATGCGAGCGGATCGAGGCGGCAACTGGCATTGCTGCCTGCACCTCCGTTCTGGCCTTCCGCGAAATCTTCGAGCGCACGGCCGCGCGGAGGATCGGGTTGGTCACGCCCTATCGCAGTGACGTGCAGGAGAAGATCAAGACCAATTGGCGCGCCGCCGGTTTTGACTGCGTGGCGGAGCGTCATCTGCAGCTTCGGGACAATTTCGCTTTCGCAGCGATCACCGAGGCGCAGATCGATCAGCTCGTTCGTGAGGTTGTGCGCGAAGGGTGCGATGCCGTGGCGATCGTGTGCACCAACATGCGTGGCGCGGCGGTCGCGGCCGCTGTCGAGCGCGACCTCGGCACCCCGGTCTACGACTCGATCGCGACGACGCTCTGGAAAAGCCTTTCGGTGACAGGCGTCGATACGCGACGCGTGCAAGGTTGGGGCGGCGTCTTCGAGATGGGGACGCGGCCGCAGGATGCGGTACCGGCGCCCGCCGCTGTCGAACGGGGCGCGCCATGAACCTCGCCTCCGTCAAGAACCGCCGGCGCGCAAGTGCTGACAAGACAACCAATCTCGGCGACATCGAAACCTTCGCGCGCGTCGTCGCCGCCTCCAGCATGACGATCGCCGCTGCCGAACTCGGGATCGCCGTCGGCGTGGTATCGAAGCGCATTCAGCGGCTCGAAGCGAAGCTCGGCGCGCGGCTGATCGAACGGACGACGCGGCGGCTGATCCTGACCGAAGCAGGCGAGGGCTTTCATCAGCGCGTGAATCGAATCCTCGAAGCCTTCGAGGAGGCAATCGAGTTCACGGCGGAAATCTCCACCTCCCTTCGCGGCGTCCTGCGTGTGACGGCGCCCACCTCTTTTGGCCGCATGCATATCGCGCCGCATCTGCCGCGCTTCCTGGAGGCGCATCCCTCGCTTGAGATCGAGCTCGATCTCTCGGACGATTATGTCGATATTGTCGGACGCAGTTTCCATGCCGCGATCCGCATCGGCGAACTGGCTGATTCTTCGCTGATTTCCCGCAAGCTCGCGCCGATTCATCGCGTCCTGTGTGCTGCCCCCTCCTACATCGCTCGCTTCGGCGAGCCCGCCACCATTGCGGACCTTTCCGCGCACAGTCTGCTTGCCGCCAGCAATCAGGATTGCTGGTCGCTCGAAGGGCCGGAAGGTGCCGTCGCGCTACCGGTGCGCGGCCGCCTGCGCACGAATTCGAGCGAGGTGGTCAGGGAGGCCGTGATGGCCGGGTTTGGAATCGCGTTGAGATCGAGCTGGGATATCGGAGCGGAACTCGCCTCGGGCAAGCTTCGGGTGGTCCTACCGGGCTACAGGTCGCCCGGGCGCGTCGGCCTGTTCGCGCTGTATCCGAGCAAGGAGCTGATGCCCACCAAGGTTCGCATGTTCGTGGATTTCATGGCCAGCCTCTATGGACCGAGGCCCTACTGGGACCGAGGCTTGTGGAGCGATGAAGCCGGCCCTGCGTTGGCGACGCTATCCTGCGGCGCCGACGGGCCTAACAGTGTTCGCACGCCATGAGCATATCCTGTGGCGTCCTGAGTCGGCGGTCCCGGAAGAAGCGAAGCATGACCAAGAAGCGGAGCAAAGCAGGATGAAGCCTGCCCGAGACATCGGCAAAAAGCCTCGCAAGGAGCGCAACTCGCTCAGCGATCGGCGTATTCGAGTCAGTCGCGCGGGTTTGCACGACCAGGCGGCGAACCGCCTGCGGACCTTGATCGTCCGCGGCGACCTGGAGCCCGGTGAGCAGATCAACGAGGCGGAGCTCTCCGAGGCGCTCGGCGTTTCGCGCACCCCTTTGCGGGAGGCGTTGAAGCTCCTTGCGGCCGAGGGCCTGGTAGAGCTGAGGCTCAACCGCAGCGGGATCGTGACACCTCTTCGCCGCAGCGAGATCAATGACCTTTTTGAAGCGGTAAGCGGGATCGAGCGCGTCGCGGCCGAGCTTGCGGCGGCGCGCATGAGCAGCCGGGATCTTCAGAAACTCAAATCGCTGCAGAATCGCATGGAGCGCCACCATGGCGCCGGCCAACTGCGGGACTATTTCGAGCTCAATCAGCAGATTCACAATTTCATCGTCGCGTCGTCCCGCAACAACACGCTGAAAGCTGCCCACCAATGGCTGTTGGCCCGCGTCGAGCGGGCGCGCTTCTTCGCGCTGTCTTCCCATAACCGGTGGGACGAGTCGGTGCAGGAGCACAGGGACATTCTCGACGCGCTCGAGCGCCGCGACATCGAAAAGGCCGGAAAACTGCTGGCCGATCACGTTCTGCGCACTGGCCAGGTCGTGAATGAACTTCTGCATGCTGATCGTGACGAAGAGCGCGGGGAGATGCGCGCCGCGCCGAGCGAGTGATCAGCGAACGAATAAGAGGTCGATCTTGAATATTCTGTTGCTGAACCCGAACACCACGCGGGACGTCACGGAACGTCTCCATGCGGTCGGACAGAGCGTGGCGTCGCCTAGTGTAAAGCTCGTTCCAGTCACTGCCGGCAAGGGGGTGCCATATATCGCGACCCGTGCCGAGGCGCAGATCGGCGGGGCGGTAGCACTCGAAATGCTCGCGGAGGCGCATCGCAACGTCGACGCCGCGATCATCGCAGCCTTCGGAGATCCGGGCCTGCTCGGTGCGCGCGAACTCTTCGATATCCCGATCGTCGGCATGGCCGAGGCCGCGATGCTGACCGCCTGCATGCTGGGGCGCAATTTCTCGATCGTGACCTTCGCGAGAGCCCTGGAGCCCTGGTATCGCGAATGCGTCGAGATGCACGGACTCCGCGGGCGCTGCGCGAGCATCCGCATGCTCGAGGGCCCGTTCCGCTCCATTTCCGACGTTCAGGAGGAAAAGGAGCATCTTCTCGTCGAGCTGGCGAACCGCGCGATTCGCGAGGACGAAGCCGACGTGATCATACTGGGCGGCGCGCCGCTTGCCGGCTTGGCAGGCAAAGTGAAAGACCGCGTTCCTGTTCCTCTCGTGGATCCGATTGCGGCAGCGGTGAAGCAGGCGGAGGCGCTGGTGAGCCTTGCGCCTCGCAAGGCTGTCACTGGCACATTCCGCCGCCCGGACGCCAAATCAACCAAGGGCCTGGCGGAAGCGCTGGCAAAGCGGATCGAGCACCGACCGGTGGGGAACGGCGCTGTAGCGGCGGGGGCGCATCCATGAGCGGCTACGATGTCATCATCCGCGGCGGCACGATTGCCACCGCCTCCGACACTTTCGCGTGCGATGCCGGGATCAGCGATGGCCGCATCGCCGCGCTCGGACGCGATCTGGCATCCGCGGGGGAGGTGATCGATGCGACAGGAAAGCTGGTCCTTCCCGGTGGCATCGACAGCCATGTTCACTTCTCCCAGCCATCCGGGCCCGATGTCGTCATGGCCGATGATTTCGAGAGCGGCACGCGCTCGGCGGCTTTCGGTGGCAATACGACGGTCCTGCCGTTCTGCCTGCAGCAGAAGGGCCAGTCGCTGCGCGAGGCGGTGAAGGCCTATCATGCCGAGGCCGCCGGCCGCTGCTATATCGACGTCGCCTTCCATCTCATCGTCGCCGATCCGACGGAGCAGGTGCTTGGCCAGGAGCTCCCGGCCCTGATCGAGAACGGCTACACCTCCTTCAAGGTGTTCATGACCTATGAAGGGCTTGCCCTATCCGACCATGAGATGCTCGAGGTGATGGCGGTCGCGCGCGAAACCGGCGCACTGGTGATGGTGCATGCCGAGAACTACGATGCGATCCGCTTCCTGACGGAGCGTTTGGAGCGCTTGGGGAAAAACGCTCCCCTCTATCACGCGCGCTCGCGCCCCATTCCTGTCGAGCGGGAAGCCACGCATCGCGCGATCTCGCTGGCCGAAATCATCAATGTGCCCGTGATGATCGTCCATGTCTCCAATCGCGAGTCGATGGAGGAGATCAGGCGCGCCCAGATGAAGGGGCTCAAGGTCTACGGAGAGACCTGCCCGCAATATCTCGTTCTCACGGAGCGCGATCTCGATGGCCTTAACATGGAGGGCACGAAATATGTCTGCTCGCCGCCGCCGCGCGATAACGAAAGCCAGCTAGCCTGCTGGGAAGGCCTGCAACAGGGCGTCTTCTCGGTCTTCTCCTCCGATCACTGCCCGTTCCGATACGACGATCCGCAAGGCAAGCTCACGCCGAAGGGGCGCACGAGCTTCCGCTGGGTGCCGAACGGCATCCCGGGCGTGGCGACGCGCCTGCCGATCCTGTTCTCGGAAGGTGTGGTCAAAGGCCGGATCGACCTCAACCGTTTTGTCGCCCTGACATCGACGAACCACGCCAAGACCTATGGCCTCTACCCCAGAAAGGGAACGATCGCCGTCGGCGCGGATGCCGACATCGCCATCTGGGATCCCGAACGTCGCGTCACCATCACGCATGATCGTCTCGCCGACGGATCCGACTATACCCCCTATGAGGGGATGGAAATCACCGGTTGGCCGGTCCTGACCATGGTGCGCGGACGCGTCGTCGTTCGCGACGGCGAGCTCGTCGGGGACAAAGGCTTTGGAATTTACCTCCCGCGCGAGAAATCTCCGCTCGCGAAGGCAACTGTGTCAGGTTGGTAGAGTGCGAGTGAGGAGCGCACCTTGGACCGGTTGACTGGAATCCAAATCTTTGCCCGCTGCGTTGAGACCGGCAGCCTCTCAAAAACCGCGCGCGATCTCAATATGAGCCAGCCGAGTGTCACGAAACACATGGCGTCGCTCGAGCGGACACTCGGCGCGCGGCTGCTCAACCGCAACACCCGCGGCATCAGCGTCACCGAGATCGGCGCACTCTATTACGAGAAGTGCAAAACAATCTTGCGGCAGCTCGAGGAGGCGGACGGGATCATCAGCGCGACGCAAGGCCGGCTCGTGGGAGCCCTGCGGGTCGGCACCTCCGTCGCTTTCGGCCGCCGCGTCCTTGCGCCGCTTCTCATCGAATTCAGCGAAAGGAACCCAGATCTGCGCGTCGACCTCAGCTGCGAGGACACCTATGTCGATCTCGTTGCGCAAGGAGTCGATGTTGCGGTTCGACTCGGCAAGCTCGCGGATTCTTCGCTTGGCGGGCGCTATATCGGCGTCAATCCCTGGGTGATGATCGCATCTCCGCAGTACCTGGCTCGGAGCGGCATCGTCCGGACGCCAGAGGAGCTGTCCGCGCGAGACTGTCTCGTGTATTCGAGCGTACAGGGCGATGACATCTGGCGCCTGTGCTCCCCCTCGGGCGAGCGGTACTCCATTCCGGTCAGGGGACGACTGCGATCGAATAATCTCAGCACGATCCTGGCGGCGGCGACGGCGAATCTCGGCGTTGCGATCCTGCCCCGCTATGTCGTCTCTGCTTCGCTCCGCACCGGGCGTGTTGTGGAGATAATGACTGACTACGCGCTTCAGGAGCAGGAAATCCACGCGGTCTATCCGTCTCCTAAGCTCGTACCGGCCAAGGTCGTGTCCTTTATCGACTTCATCCGCAGCCGCTTACGGCGCGATTGGTGGCTTGATATCGCCTGATTCGAACTATCAGGGCTCATTTGAAGTTCGACGGGCCTGAAGCGATCGGTCGCGTGCTCAAGCTGAGCCATAATCTCCGCGTCACTGGCCCAGGCTTCCGCCAGTTCGACCCCTCTGGCGTGACGAAGCCCGTGGAGAAGACAGCCCGGGGCGCATTTTGCCGAGGGCAGCCAGGCGCGTGTTAAGTCGCTCGACAGCTTGCGATGGCGCCCACCGACGCGCTGGAAATTGGCTTGGCGTCACATCCTTGACAGGGAGCTGCGATTTCATGTCCCCGACAGGGGGTTCCGGATGCATCTCTCCCAAGCAAGCAAGTGCGGCTTCAACGGCAGGATCGCGATCCTTCGCCATATCGCTCTCACCGGCAGGACGATTGCAGGATATCCTGTCTGGACGGTTGAGGAATTCGATGCGCTTCGGGGCCTCTATCCAGACAGGCAGGCCATTGCGTTGGCACTGGTCCGGAGAAGCAAGGTGGCGATCCAGCACAAGGCGCGCTCCCTCGGCTTGATCACACCGCGACGGATCTGGTCAGAGCAGGAAGTGGAACTCCTGCGCACGCTATACCGGACACCTGTCACCACGGCTGGCCTCGTCGAAGGCTTTCCCGGTAGAACCAAGCAGCAGATCTGGCGGAAGGCCGGCCGCCTTCGAATCCGGCGACCGCGACGGCCGCTCCGGATGACCGGCCTTCCTTTCGTCGACAGCGTTCGCCAATACGCGTTCGCGCAGGGGCACTCGATGACGGACATGGATGCTTGGACAGGGGCGAAGGGCTATTTCCGCTCTCCTCGTTACTGCAACTGGCGAGCTCTCACGCGCGCGGTCGAACTTTTGGGCTGCGAACCAACGGTGAGCTGGCGACATGACAGAGCCGATCTGGATCACCTATCACCGCAAACGAGCAGATCATGACGAACGGTTGCGCTGCATGGCAGGGCATCGAAGATTTCGCGGTCATTCTGCTCTATCCCAACTACGAGGCCATCCGGCAGCTTCTTCCGTGGAGGAGTTATTCCGCCATCCGCCACCGCGTGCGTCGGCTTGACATCGCTCGACGTCGTCACATTTGGACGGCACCGGAGATTTCACGGCTGACTGCCGCCTTCCGGGACGGAGCCTCGAATGATGAACTCACGAGGCTTTTTCCCGATCTGAGGCCAGGCCAATACCTCGGTAAGGCGCAGCATATAGGGTTGCCCAAACGTCGTCCCAAGTTGATCGCCTTCGACTGCCTCGCCCTGCGCGACATTCGTTCTCGGGCTGCCGAAGTCGGCTTCTCGCTTCGCGATCTCGATAGAAAGGCCGGGACGGGGCAATATTTTCAGCGCTCCACCCGCCGCATCTGTTTAAGGAGTATCGTGCGGGCGGTGGCTCTTCTTGGCGGAGAAGTTGCTCTGCGACAGCCGGGCAGCAAATGACCGTCTGGCTTTGATATGAGCGGAGAGAGGCCTCTTTCATGCAGCCCAGCAAACTATACTTTACCTTTGATCCTCTCGCTGGCGCCGAATCTCCTAACGATTACAGTGCCCATCAATATCCCGAGTGGCGCGCCACTCCTGGGCTCCTGTTGGAGCTTCGATTTTACAGCTTTCTTAGAGCCGATTTTGCAATGGGCCTTCAGGCTTTGGAACCTTGGAACAGGGTCGTGTCCCAACTCGTGGTGTAGCTGACGGTAGGGACCGTCGAGCGCCGGCGTTGGCCGGGCGGGTTGCAGACGATGACGTCGATCGAACCCTCGAGCCTCAAGCCTGAAAGGGCACCGAACGTGTCGCCCTGAAATACCGACACTCGGTCGGCCAGGCCAAGATGAGCGACGTTGCAGCGTGCGACCTCGACGCATCCATCGGTGAGATCGCTCGCCCAGACACGCGCACCGGACACGCGGCGCGCGATCGCGCATGCGAGATTGCCCGCCCCGCAGCACATGTCGACCACTCGCGGCGCCGGCAAGTCCATTCGACGCAGAAGATCGACCGCGGTCGTGCCGAGCAACTCCGTCTCCGGTCGCGGTACGAGTGCGCCGGGGGCGACGAGCAACTCCACCCCCATGAACACTGTGCGGCCCCTGCGGTATGCGTCGGCGATGCTGATTTCTTCCCTCATGACGCGCCCGCTTTCTTGTTGCCGGCCTGGATATCAGGTGGATCGCTACCTCGCGTAGAATGTTGCCATCATGGCAGCATCGAGCCGCTCCTTCGAGATCTGTTGGGAAATCGAATGGGTGCAGAAGAACGGCAGCGCAAAGGCGCGCCGGGCCAGGAGCTCCCTCAACGCGTTGCAGACTTCACGCGACCGATGGACTGTCGATCCCTCGTGGCGACGCCGAGGAAGTGCCGTCGGTGTACTCCCGCTAATTCCACCCGGATAGCCCGGGGGAGTGGAACGGCCGCCGTCTACGGACGTTGCACACTCAGGAGGACGCGCGATGAAGGTTTCAGTGATGACGCTGTTGGTTCTCACCGCACTGGCGACGGGCGCTTGCAACACGACCGGGCAGCGGATCGGCGGGGCTGCCGCCGGAGCGGGAACGGGGGCACTTGTTGGTGGCCCGGTTGGCGCGGTCGTTGGTGGGGCGGCCGGCGCGGTAACGGCTCCGACCGTGGTGCGCGCGACACGTCGCGCGACACGTTAGCCGCGAGCCCGAACGGCTGCCCCCGTTCGGGATCATTCAAGGTCGGTACCGAAATTGCGAGTGACAGAATTCCTTCTCGGAAGGCAAACGTCGTTCGCGCCGCAACTGGTTCAGCTGTAACGCCCCTCAAGCCGTCGATCGATCCCCAGTGCGGCGAGCGTGCAGAGCGCGCCCGAGAGCAGATAGACGCCGACCCAGGCCAGCCCGAACTGGCTCGACACGGTCAGCGCCACGAGTGGCGCGAAGCCGGCGCCGAGCAACCAGGCAAGATCCGAGGTCAGCGCTGCGCCGGTGTAGCGGTACTGCGTCCCGAAGCTCGAAGCCACGGCGCCGGCAGTCTGGCCGTAGGAAAGTCCAAGCAGGCCAAAGCCGATGATCACGTAGATTGTCTGCCCCGCCAGGCTGTCGCCGAAGAGCAGGGGGGCGATGATGCTCGACAGGCTGAAGAGGGCGATCATCCCGCCGGAGACAAGGAGCGTGTTGCGGCGACCGATCTGGTCGGCGATCAAACCGGAGGTGACGATCGCGCCGAAGCCAACCACGGCGCCGGCTGCCTGCACCATCAGGAATTCCGAAACCGAGCGTTCGGTGAAGAGGTTGATCCAGCTCACCGGGAAGATGGTGACGAGGTGGAAGAGCGCAAAGCTCGCCAATGGCACGAAGGCGCCCAGGATAAGCGTGCTGCCGCGTGCCCTGACCAATTCGAGGACCGGCATGGGCATGAGTTCGCGGGTTTCCATGAGCTCGGCGAACTCGTGGGTTGCGACCATCCGCAGCCGCGCGAACAACGCCACGACATTGATCGTCAGCGCGACGAAGAAGGGGTAGCGCCAGCCCCAGTCGAGGAAATCTCCCCTCGACAGCAAGCCTTCGAAATAGGCGAACAACCCGGCGGCAAGGATGAAGCCAAGCGGTGCACCGAGCTGCGGCAGCATGGCGTACCAGCCGCGGCGGCCGGCGGGCGCATTGAGGGCGAGCAGGGAGGACAGCCCGTCCCAGGCCCCACCGAGTGCGATGCCCTGCAGGAGGCGGAAGATCGCGAGAATGATGCCGGACCAGATGCCGATCGTGGCATAGCCGGGCAGGAAGGCGATGGCGGCTGTCGAGCCGCCGAGGAGGAAGAGCGCAACGGTCAGCTTGGCTGCCCTGCCGTGGCGACGGTCGATCGCCATGAACAGCACTGTGCCGATCGGGCGCGTAACGAAAGCGAGCGCGAAGATCGCGAAGGCATAGAGCGTCGCGGTCAGTCGGTCGGCGAAGGGGAACACCAGCTCGGGAAAGACCAGAACGCAGCCGAGGCCGAAGACGAAGAAGTCGAAATATTCGGAGGTACGGCCGATGATCACGCCAATCGCGATCTCGCCGGGCGAGACATGGTCGCGCCCATGCTCGTCTGTCAGGTGACCCGATGTATGGTTCGCTGCCTCAGCGCTCATGACCGGGAACCCCTCGCTATCGGGCAGGTCGGATCGTACGGGCTTGCCCGCACCTCATGCAAATGGATACGGTGGATCGAAGATACCCGTCAAACCTTCGCAATGGGACAGATTGCCTGATGGGTGGCGGGAAGGAACGGGAATAGAGAAGGTTGTTCCGGCGGCAGGGAGGTCTCGAGTCTCTTGCGGATCCTTCGGTTTCTAACGATTCTGCCTGTTCTTGCCGTGCTCGGCGGCTGCCAGATGGTGCTCTTGTCGCCCTCGGGCGATGTCGCGGTGCAGCAGCGAAACCTCCTGCTGACCTCCACGGCGCTGATGCTCCTCATCATCGTGCCGGTGATGGCGCTGACGGTGTTCTTCGCCTGGCGCTATCGCGCTTCGGCCAATGCGACCTATGATCCCGACTGGCATCATTCGCTGCCGCTCGAAGTGGTGATCTGGGCCGTGCCGCTGCTGATCGTCATCGTCATCGGCGCGATCACCTGGATGGCCACCCATCTGCTCGATCCCTACCGACCGCTCGGGCGCATCAGCGCGGCGAAGCCGGCTGCCGCTGCAAGGATGAGCGAGAACGCACCGCCGCAAAGGCCGCTGGTCATCCAGGTCGTGGCGCTCGATTGGAAGTGGCTGTTCCTTTACCCGGAGCAGGGCATCGCCTCGCTCAACGAGGTCGTCGCGCCGGTCGATCAGCCGATCGAGTTCCGGATCACGTCCTCCACGGTCATGAACTCCCTCTTCATCCCGGCGTTGGCCGGGCAGATCTACGCCATGCCGGGCATGCAGACGAAGCTCAACGCCGTGATCAATCATCCCGGCGATTTCGAAGGCTTCTCGGCCAATTACAGCGGCGCCGGCTTCTCCGACATGCGCTTCCGATTCCATGGCGTTGACGGCCAGGGCTTCGAGGACTGGACCCGGGCCGCGCGCGAGAAGGGCGGGCCACTCGGGCGTGATGAGTATCTCGTGCTGGAGCGCCCCAGCGAGCGCGAGGCGGCGCGGCAGTTCCGCGATGTCGCGCCGGATCTCTTCGAAGCGATTCTCAATAGGTGTGTCGATCGCGCCAGGATGTGCACGCGCGACATGATGGCGATGGATGCCAAGGGCGGCGGCGGCAAGGAGGGTATCTCGACCGTCATGGCGCTCGAATACGACAAGAGCCTACGTCGGGGCGGGCAGCCGATGCCGCCGCGCCCCTTCGTCACGGCGATCTGCACGCCCGCCGACGTCTACGGCACCGCGGGCGCCGTCGCCCGCGTCGCCAACTGAACCGCGTCCGTGATGGTCGCCGCTAGCGAGACGAGGGATCCATGACCTCCTATCCCGAATGGTGGAAGCTGGTGTTCGGCCGTTTCACCTTCGAAGCGCTGCCGCTGCATGAGCCGATCCTGGTTGCGACCTTTGGTGTCGTGGTGCTGGGCGGCCTTGCGCTCCTCGTGCTGATCACGCGGATGAAGGCCTGGGGCTATCTCTGGAACGAGTGGTTCACCAGCGTCGACCACAAGAAGATCGGGATCATGTACATGATCCTGGGCGTCATCATGCTGCTGCGCGGCTTCGCTGACGCGCTGATGATGCGCGGCCAGCAGGCGATCGCCTTTGCCGGCAGCGAGGGATACCTGCCGCCGCATCATTATGACCAGATCTTCACCGCCCATGGCGTCATCATGATCTTCTTCGTGGCGATGCCCTTTGTCACGGGACTGATGAACTTTGTCGTGCCGTTGCAGATCGGCGCACGGGACGTCGCCTTCCCCTTCCTCAATAATTTCAGCTTCTGGATGACGGTGGGTGGCGCCGTGCTGGTGATGACTTCGCTCTTCATCGGCGAATTCGCCACGACCGGCTGGCTTGCCTATCCCCCCCTCTCAGGCGCCGCCTACTCGCCCGGGGTGGGCATGGACTACTACCTCTGGGGGCTGCAGGTCGCGGGCGTGGGCACCACGCTCTCCGGCGTCAATCTGGTGGCGACCATCGTCAAGATGCGCGCGCCCGGCATGGACATGATGAAGATGCCCGTCTTCACCTGGACGTCGCTGTGCACCAATGTCCTCATCGTCGCGACCTTCCCGATCCTGGCGGCGACGCTCGCGCTGCTGACGCTTGATCGCTATGTCGGCACCAATTTCTTCACGAACGATCTCGGCGGCAACCCGATGATGTACGTGAACCTGATCTGGATCTGGGGCCATCCCGAGGTCTACATTCTGATCCTGCCGGCCTTCGGCATCTTCTCGGAAGTGGCCTCGACCTTCTGCGGCAAGCGGCTCTTCGGCTATGCCTCGATGGTCTATGCGACGGTGGTCATCACCATCCTGTCCTATCTCGTCTGGCTGCACCATTTCTTCACAATGGGCTCGGGCGCCAGCGTGAATTCCTTTTTCGGCATCACGACGATGATCATCTCGATCCCGACGGGCGCGAAGATCTTCAATTGGCTGTTCACGATGTATCGCGGACGCATCCGCTTCGAACTGCCGATGATGTGGCTCGTCGCCTTCATGCTGACCTTTGTCATCGGCGGTATGACCGGCGTGATGCTCGCGGTGCCGCCGGCCGATTTCGTGCTGCACAACAGCCTGTTCCTGGTTGCGCATTTCCACAACGTCATCATCGGTGGCGTCGTCTTCGGCATCTTCGCCGGCATTGCCTACTGGTTTCCGAAGGCCTTCGGCTTCAGGCTCGAGCCGTTCTGGGGCAAGCTCTCCTTCTGGTTCTGGGTCGTCGGCTTCTACGTCGCCTTCATGCCGCTCTATGTGCTCGGCCTGATGGGCGTGACGCGGCGATTGAACCGCTTCGAGGACCCTTCGCTGCAGATCTGGTTCGTAATCGCGGCAATCGGCGCGGTGCTGATCCTGTTCGGCATCCTTTGCTTCCTCATCCAGATCGCGGTCAGCATCATCCGTCGCGACGAGTTGCGCGACACGACCGGCGACCCCTGGGACGGGCGCACGCTGGAATGGTCGACCTCCTCGCCACCGCCGGATTACAATTTCGCCTTCACCCCGGTGATCCACGATCATGACTCGTGGTCCGACATGAAGAAGCGCGGGTATCAGCGCCCGCTCGCCGGTTTCCGGCCGATCCACATGCCGAGGAACACCGGGGCCGGGGTCATCATCGCGGGATTGGCGACGCTTTGCGGCTTCGCGCTGATCTGGCACGTCTGGTGGCTCGCGGCCCTGACCTTCGTGGGCGTGGTGGCGAGCGTGATTACGCACAGCTTCAATTACGACCGCGACTTTCACATCCCGGCAGAGACCGTTCTGCGCGAGGAGGATTCGCGTAGCAAGCTGCTGGCCCGGGCCTGAGGAACGATGATGGAGAAGGCGGCAGCACAGGTCCAGGTCTCGAACGGCGCCCCGACGTTCTACGTCACGGAAGAGGAGCACGAGCACTCCGGCGGCTCGACCATGCTCGGCTTCTGGATCTACCTGATGAGCGATTGCCTCGTCTTCGCGGTGCTGTTCGCGACGTTCGGGGTGCTGGGACGCAACTACGCGGCGGGGCCGTCCGGCGCCGACCTGTTCGATCTCAGGCTGGTGGCGGTCAATACCGGCCTGCTGCTGCTCTCCTCGATCACCTATGGCTTCGCCATGCTGGCGATGGACAAGGGCCGGCAGGCCGCGATGCAGGCCTGGCTTGTCGTGACAGGCCTGTTTGGCCTCGGCTTCATCGCGATCGAACTCTATGAGTTCGCGCATCTGATCCATGAGGGCGCGACGCCGATGCGCAGCGCGTTCCTCTCCTCCTTCTTCACGCTGGTCGGCACGCACGGGCTGCATGTCACTTTCGGCCTGATCTGGCTGGTCGTGCTGATGAGGCAGGTCGCAAGACGCGGGCTGATCGAGGCCAATTGCCGCCGGCTGATGTGCCTGAGCATGTTCTGGCACTTCCTCGACATCGTCTGGATCGGCGTCTTCACCTTCGTCTACCTGATGGGCGTGCTGAAATGAGCGGAAGCCAGAACCACGCCGAGCCCCACGCCGAGCACGGCGACCACGGCGACGCCCATGGCGCTCCCCATGGCAGCCTGCGCGGCTACGTCACCGGCTTCGTGCTTTCGGTCATCCTGACGGCGATCCCGTTCTGGCTCGTCATGAACGACGTGCTCGGTCACGCGACCCTGACCGCGCTCGTGATCATGGGTTTCGCGGCCGTGCAGATCGTCGTCCACATGGTCTATTTTCTGCACATGAACAGCCGCTCCGAAGGCGGCTGGACGATGATGGCGCTGATCTTCACCATCATCATCGTGGTGATCGCGCTCTCGGGCTCGCTGTGGGTCATGTTCCACCTCAACGCCAACATGATGCCGAGCGACATGCACCGGATGTGAGGCGGGCGTCGTGACCTTCCCGGAAATGGGGCAGGGGCGCCGACCGCACACGGCGCATGTCATCTTTGTTGCCGCGGCCTGCCTGTTCACGCTCATCTTCGCAGGGCTCGGCATCTGGCAGATGCAGCGGCGGGCCTGGAAGCTCGACCTGATCGCCCGTGTCGAGGCACGCATCCACGCGCCGCCATCTGCCGCGCCAGGGCCGGCGGAGTGGGGCAAGCTCAGCGCCGCCACGGATGAATACCGTCGCGTTAGCCTGCAGGGGCGCTATCTCCCTCTGCCGGAAACGCTGACGATGGCGGTGACGGAGCGGGGTCCCGGCTTCTGGGTGCTGGCGGCGTTTCGAACGGACGCCGGTTTTACCGTTCTCGTCAATCGCGGCTTCCTGCCGGAAGGGCGGCGAGGGGCCGACGAGCGGCGCAAGGTTGCCGGCGAAGCGGCGAGTCTGGTCGGGTTGCTGCGGCTGAGCGAGCCGGGCGGCGGCTTCCTGCGTGCGAATGATCCTGCGGCCGGGCGCTGGTATTCCCGCGACGCCGCGCAGATCGCGCGGGCGCAGGGCGTCGGAGAGGTCGCGCCCTATTTCGTCGATGCCGACGCCGTCTCCGAGCCTGGCCCGCTGCCGCAGGGCGGGATGACTCAGGTCAGCTTCCGCAACACGCATCTCGTCTACGCGCTGACCTGGTTCTGCCTTGCATTGATGAGCGCCGGGGCGGCGGCGTATCTGATCCGGGGCAAGGCCGAGGGGCCGCCGCCGGCGTAGACGCAGTTTTGTCACCAACCCGGCGGCTTCGGCCAACAATCCGAACTCCACCCAGCTTCATCGCCCTTGCCAGTTCGGCGCACGCTTGGCGAGGAAGGCCTCCATACCCTCGCGAAAATCGGCGCTCATGTAGCACATCAAGACGAGATCGCTTTCCCTCGTCCGGTCGGACCGGGTGATCCGCCGCATCGCCTCCTTGGTCGCGCGCAAGGTCAGTGGCGCGTGCCGAGCAATGGTCGTCGCCAACTCCTTCGCCCGCTCCATCAGCGCGGCGTGGTCGAAGACGAGTTCAGTGTAGAGGCCGATGCGTTGGCCCTCGTCGGCATCCATCAGCCGCGCGGTAAAGACGATGTCCTTGACCCGCGCCGGTCCGAGCAGGGTGGCCAGCCTGGCATAATTGGCCATGGACAGGCAGTTGCCGAGGGTGCGCGCCACCGGGAAGCCGAAGCGGGCGTCGCACGTCGCAATCCTGAGATCGCAGGCGCAAGCGATGCTGGCACCTCCGCCCGTTGCGGCTCCCGAGATCGCCGCGATGGTCGGAACCTGGCACCCCTCGATCTTCTGCAGGGCACCGTCGATTCGTGCCTCATAAGCCAGCGCATCCTCCGGCTTGTTGAAGGCACGGAACTGCGAGATGTCCGTGCCGGCCGCGAAGGCCTTCTCTCCCGCCCCGGTCAGAACCAGCACCTTCGGGGAGCCATGGGCTTCGATATCCGAGCAAATCTCGGCGACGCGGTCATACATTGCGAATGTCAGCGCGTTGCGCGCCTGCGGCCGGTTGAGCGTAATCCAGCCGATCCCGCCGTCGACCTCGTAGCAGATCTCGTCACTCATCGACGCATCCTCTCCCTCATGCAACGGGCATCAGTGAAACCGCTATCGCCGGCGCCCGGCGAGAGCGCAGCGTCGGATCGGCTTGCGCCAGAGCCTGAGTTGCATCTCGTTTCAAGCTCATCTTCGCAGGGCCTGGGCCACGAAAGAGACGCCGCCGAGCAGAACGACGGCGTCGAGCAGCAGCGCGTGGACCTTGAGCGGGATGCGGGCGAGCAGTGCCCTGGCAAGCCAGGCGCCCGGGGCCATGCAGAGGCCGATCACCGCGCCGAGCCAGACCTGCGGGCTGGTCAGGACCGCCGCCTGCCCGAAGACCAGAGTCTTGGTGAGGTGCATGGTGAGACCGACGATCGCATCGGTCGCAACCAGTGCTGCCCCCGCAAGCCCGGCACCGAGCAGGATCGGGATCATCAGCAGTCCGCCGCCGATCGTCGTGCCCGAGAGGAAGCCGAAGATGGCTGACGCGACCAGCACTCCGATCGGCCCGATCTCGAAGCGCCGACCGGCGAGCAGGCGCTTGAGCACCACCACCGCGATCAGGAAAATCCCAAGCACCAGCCCGATCGTCGCCTCGTCAAGCCTGGTATAGAGCACCGCGCCGGCAAGGCAGCCAGGGATCGCCGCCATCAGGATGCGCCCTGTGACGGGCCAGTCGATCAGTGTCCGGAAGGCGCCGACGCGCGCGACATGGCTGAGCAGCATCGCAACGCTGATCGTCTGTACGACCGAGGCGACGCCGATGATCGGGGCCAGCACCAGCGAGAGAACGATCGCACCGCCCGAGCCAGTGAGCGCGCTCAGCAGCGATCCGATCAAGGCGGCCGCGCCGACGGCAAGCGCCGTCGCCACCTGCACGGCCGATCCGAGCAAAGCCGGGTCGGCCACGAGGCTCATGGCAGATAGGCCCCGCCATTCACATGCAGGGTCTGGCCGGTGAGGTAGCGTCCGTTCGGCCCGGCAAGGTAGCGCACCATCGCCGCGACCTCCTGCGGCCGGCCGCGGCGTCCGACCAGGGTGGTGCGGTGCTTGTGATGGTCCGGCTCCGCCGCCGAATGGCCGCCGCGCACGGTATCGATCAGCCCCGGCGAGACGAGGTTGACCGTGATCTCGCGCTCGGCCAGTTCTTGCGCCAGCGCCTTGGTGAGGCCGTCGAGCCCCGCCTTGGCGGTGACGACATGGGCGCGTTGCTTCGCGCCGGTATAGGCTGTGAGACCGCCAATGTTGATGATGGCGCCTGCGCCGCTCGCGGTCAGCGCGTCAAGCGCCGCCTGCGAGCACAGGAACGGGCCGTCGAGCGTGACGCCGAGCACCTGATGCCATTGCGCCAGCGTCATCGCGTCGAAGGCCACTTCGCCGCGGATCGCGGCATTGTTGACAAGGATGTCGATCCGGCCGAAGCGCTCGAGCGTGGCCTCGACCGCGGCGCGGACCGAGACGGGGTTGGTGACATCGGCCAGTTGCCAGGCTGCGCGGCCGCCCTCGGCCTCGACGGCGGCGACCATTTCGCCTAGCCCCGCCTCGTCCGAGAGCGCCAGCCCCATCACCGCTGCCCCGCCGGAGGCGAGCTCGAGCGCGATGGCGCGGCCGATATTGCGGGCTGCTCCTGTGACCAGCGCAACCTTGCCATCGAGTTCAGCCATCGCTCAGCCCCGTGCCGCCGAGAGGTCGACGCTTCCGCCGGCGACGAGCTTGTCGAGCGCGGCAGCGACCTGCTCGGAGCGCTCGCGAGCCCAGCCGCCGAAAGCGGCGTTGTCGCGGAATTTCTGCAGGATATCGGCGGCGGAAAGTGGCTCATGCGCTCCGCCGCGCATGTGCGGCTGACGCATCTCGCGCACCGAGCCATCCTTGAGGGTCGCCCTGATATGGCCGCTGAAATTGCGCGGGTATTCGTCGGTGGGATTGATGACATAGGAGACCCTGGCGGCCAGCGCCCTGACGCTCGCCTCCGCCACGCGTTCCTCGGTGAACTGCCCGAGCCCGGCGCCGCCATCCATGAAGCCGATGGCAACGCAATAGGGCGTCGAGAACTTCGCCGCATAGGCGTTGGGCGGCGCCTGCTTTTGCTCCAGCGGCTCCCAGAGGCGATGTACCGTGCCTTCCCCGACCTCGCATTCCAGGCTGACGATGTCCTCGGCCGTCACACCCTGCTTCGCCAGCGCAATCGCGCAGTCGACGAAGGGCTGGGTCATCGTCCCGCAGGCATAGGGTTTGAAGGCGAGCGTCTCGAGGACCCAAGTTCCACCCAACCCGTCGAGCAGCGGCATGAAATCCGGCGCCTTCGACGGTGCGAAGGCGCGATAGAAGCCATGATGGCCCTCGATCACCGTCGCCGGCCCGAGGAAGCCGGCCTCGGCCAGCAAGGCGGCGCGGATGCCGGCCTGCGCCGCCGCGCCGGCATGGAGCCGTTTGGTCCAACTGCCGTCGGCGAGATATTCAATGATGCCGGAGGCCAGGCTGCCAGCGACGCCGATGGCATGCGCGATCAGCTTCGGTGGCAGGCCGAGCGCGCTCGCAACTGCGGCAGCAGCAGCAGGGGCGCCGATCACAGCGGTCGGGTGGAAGCAGGCCTTGTGGATCGCCTGCGGCGTCACCAGGCTCATCCGGCACATCAGCTCGGTGCCGACTGCGACGCCGCGCAGCACCGCTTCGCCAGAGAGCCCGCGATGCTCCGCCGCCGCCAGCACGGCCGGCACGATCACCGCGCCGGCATGGATCGGCCCGCCCTCGAACGTATCGTCGAAATCCTCGCCATGCGCCGCCGTGCCGTTGACCAGCGCAGCGTCATAAGGGCCCAGGCCCCCTACGTGGCCGATCGCGGTTGCCTTGCCTGACGACGCGGTCGAAGCCAGAGCGGCGCGGACATAGTCGGTGCCACGCGCCGCAACGCAGAGCCCGGCGACGTCGAGCAGCAGCAGGCGGACGGTCTCCCGCGCCTTGGGGCTCACCGTCGCATGGGCGGCGAAGCTGCCGAGCCGCAGCGCGACCGGTTCACCGGCGATGGAAGTCTGGTGGTTCACGCGTGCGCATCCTTGAGCTTGGCATTGCGCGCGTCGCGGAATTCGCGGACGAGCGAGAGGGTGACGAAGACGGCCGATGCGAGCAGCAGGCCGACCGCGATCGGATCTTCGAGGAAGATGGAGTGGTCGCCGCCCGAGAGCAGCAGCGAGCGGCGATAGCTCGACTCGACCATGTGGCCGAGCACGACGCCGAGGATCAGCGGCAGGAACGGGTAGCCGGCACGGCGCATCAGGTAGCCGACGAGGCCCATGCCGAGCGCGATGCCGAGATCGGCGAGCGAGGTGTTGAGCGTGTAGATGCCCGACAGGATCAAGGCGAGGATGAAGCCGGCGAGATAGGCGCGTGGCCGGTTCACCAGCCAGACGCAGACCGGCAGCAGCAGGATGCCGACGACGATCTGCGCCAGGGTTGCGATGAACGAGCCGAGATAGAGCCCGACCACGACATCGGCGTTCTGCTCGAACAGACGGGGCCCCGGCAGCAGCCCGTGGATCAGCAGGCCGCCGAGCAGCACCGCGGTCGAGTTCGAGCTCGGGATGCCGAAAGAGAGCAGCGGGATCAGCGCGGTGCTGGCCACCGTGTTGTTGGCGGTCTCGGGCGCGGCGACACCCTCCTCGGACCCCTTGCCGAATTTCTCCGGTTCCTTCGACCAGCGCCTGGCCTCGTTATAGGAGAGGAAGGCCGCGATCGAGCCGCCGCCGCCCGGCGTCAGTCCCTCGAAGGTGCCGAGCAGGCAGCCGATGAACTGCGAACGCTTGAGCCTGTTCATCATGTTGAGGCTGGGCAGGCGGACCTTGACCTGCTCACGCAGGCCGCCAATGTCGCGCGAGCCCGATTGCATCATCAACTCGCTGACCGCGAAGATGCCGATCATGATCAGGACGGGCTCGACGCCGCCGAGCAGCTCCGGGCTCCCAAAGGTGAAGCGCGTCACGCCCGAGATCGGGTCGGTGCCGATCGTCGAGATCATCAGCCCGACGACCGCCGCGGCGAGGCCCTTGAGCAGCGAGCCGTTGGTCATGGAGGCGATGACGCTGAGGCCGAGGATGCCGAGCGCGAAATAGGATGTCGGCTTGAAGGCGAGTGCGACCCAGGAGAGCGGCTCGGTCAACGCGACGAGCATGACCAGGCCGAACAGGCTGCCGATGACGCCGGACCAGAGCGAGATGCCGAGCGCCTCGCCAGCCCGGCCTTGCTTCTTCATCTCATAGCCGTCGATCACGGTCGCGGCGGCCGAATTGGTGCCGGGTGTGCGGATCAGGATCGCCGGGATCGAGCCGCCGTATTCGGCGCCGATATAGGTGCAGGCCAGCATCACGATCGCCTGCACCGGCGCCATGCCGTAGGTGAAGGGCAGCAGCAGGGCCATGGTGATCGAAGCCGAGATACCGGGCAGCGAGCCGCCGATGATGCCCCAGATCAGGCCGGCGATCGAGAACAGGATGATCGGCGAGCCGAACAGGAGGTCGAATGCGATTCCGAGCGAATGCATCATCGTCCCCTTAGAAGAACCAGCCCGAGGGCTGACGCACGCCGAGCAGCTTGACGAAGATCGCCCAGTAGCCGACGGCCCCGCCGGCCGCGATCAGCGCGGTCTTCCAGTTCGCAGCCGCGCCCTCGAAGAGAGCGATCGCGCCGATCAAAAGCGCGATGGCGGGCAGGTAGCCGATGATCGGCACGAGCACGACATAGGCTGCGCCGAAGCCGAGAAAGCCGAGCGCGCGCGGCAGCGGCGCGATCGGGTCATCATCCCTGGATGGAGCGGTGGCCACGATTGGCTTCGGTGCTCGCGCCAGCGCGCCTTCGATGATGGCGCGCGCCACCAGGACCACGCCGAACCCAGCCAGGACGAAGGCCAAGATGCGGGGCAACCCGCCCGCGCCGACATCGTCGGCAAGCGAGCTCTCCGCAATGTCGCCGATGAAGAGGTAGTACAGGATCGCGATGGCGAGCACGGCGAGCCCGCCTGCCAGGTCCTTCGGAGCTGTTCGGTCGGTCATGCTACTGGTCTTTCCCGACGGGTTGCGCAGGTTGTCGCTGAAGCGCGGCGTCACTTCAGGACGCCGTTCTCCCTCAGGAAAGCTTCGGTGACGGTGCCGAAATTCTGGACGAAGCCCTGGTACTGGTCGTGCGGGATGAAGTTCGCGACCAGGCTCTCGGTCCTGTAGACCTTCTGGTACTCCGGATCGGCCAGGACCTTGGGCACCGCCTCGTCCCAGATCCTGGTGATTGCCGGCGGCAGACCCTTGGGGCCGGCAAGACCGCGGAACTTGTCCAGCGCGATGGCGTAGCCGGATTCCTTCACCGTCGGGACGTTGGGGAAGGCTTCCATGCGCTTGGCGTCGAAGGTCGCGAGCAGCCGGATCTTGCCGGCCTCGAGCTGCGGCCGCAGTTCCGGGATCTCGCCGATGCCGATATCGAGCGTGCCGTTGAGCACGTTGATCATCAGGTCGCCGCCGCCCTCATGCGAGACCACGGCGGGGGACACGCCTGCGGCCTTCTTGAGCTGCTCGGCCGCCTGGCGCTCCAGCGAGGCCGGGTTGGCCGCGCCCCAGCGCCCGCGCGAGCTCTGTGCCTTGTCGATCACGTCCTTGAGGGTTTTGTAGGGGCCGTCGACGCGGGTGTAGATCACCTCCGAGTCGGTGAAGAAGTTCACCAGCGGCTCGACGTCCTTGTAGCCGTGCTGCGTCTTCGAGAGCAGCGAGGTGTAGATGTAGGTCGGCGTCGTCGCGTAGAACACGCTGCCATCGGCCGGCGCCGTCGCCAGCCGCGAGATCGCGCGGGCACCGCTGCCTCCTTGCACGTTCTCGATGATGAAAGTCGCCTTGATGTATTTCGGCAGGTGCTTGGCCATCTCGCGCAGGAAGACGTCGCTGCCGCCCCCCGGGCTCGAATGGGTGACGAGCGTCACCACCTTGTGCGGGTAATCGACCGGCGTTTGCGCGGCGGCGCCGCTCGCCGACCAGGCCGAGAGGCTGGTGGCGACGGCTGTGGCGATGGCCAGATGTCGCATGGTTTCTCTCCCTGAGATCGATGAATGGGCCTCCCTGCTTCGGAGAGGCCTCGTTCGATTCGCGCGGCGGCGCAGAGTGTCCGCGCCGGGCCGTCTCACTGCGCGGCGTTGCGCAGCGGCCGGACCGCCGGGCTGGTGTCGAAGACGAGCTGTTCGACCAACATCTCCATCCGCGGCAGGGCGTCGACGCTCCAGGCCAATTCGAGCAGCCTGTCCTGGGCGGCGTCGGTGATCGCGCCCTCGGCGCACATCCGGAACTTGGCCTCGAGATCGGTGTCGCTGATCGGGTTGTCCGGGCCGCCGCGATAGCGCTCGTCGGCCCACTGCACGAGGGTACGGCCGTCTTTGGTCTCGACCTCGATGCGCGAGCGGATCTTGTCGTAGCCGCGCGCATCGATCTCGGGATCGTTGAGAACCTCGGTGCGCTTCTGCATGTCCTGCATCGCCGGCGAGGCCACGAATGCGTCGCTGAACTCGTGATGGCTGGCGCGGCGACAGAGCGCGATCATCGAGAGCAGCGCCGGCATCGAGAACTTGGCCTGGAGATGATTCTGCGCCAGCGGATAGCGGATCGGCTCAAGGATGTTCCTGCCGGCAAAGAAGCGGATGCGCTCGATCTGCTCGGGCTTGAGGTCATGCGTGAGTACCAGCGCCAGCATGGCGTCCATCGACTGGTGGGTCAGGATGCCCGAGGGGTAGGGTTTGATGCTGATGCCGGGCTCGGCAATCGTCAGCGTCTCGCCGAAGCCCTGCGGCAGCTTTTCTTCCGAAAGTCCCTCGCCCATCACCTGGAAGAAGCCCCAGGTGCCGTCGAGCGCAGCCGGGTCCGCGGTGAAGCCGCGCGCCGCCAGGAGCGCTGCGGTGACGCCGTTCTCCGCGGCGCGCCCGACATGAAGCGGCTTGGTCATCGTGCCGAAATTGCAGCGGATGCCGGCAGCGAAGCTCGCCGCGATGCCGAGCGCATGCGCCGCCTCCGCACCCTTGAGGCCGAGCAGCTTCGCGGTAGTGGCGGCGGCGCCGAAGGTGCCGACCGTACCGCTGCTGTGATGGCCGCGGCGATAATGGCGCGGCGTCATCCATTCCGAGATCTTGCATTCGACCTCGAACCCGGTCTGGAAGGCGAGCATAAGGCGCTTGCCGTCGACGCCGCCAAGGCGCTGCGACAGCACCAGAGCGGCGGTCAGCGGCGGCACCGAGGGGTGGGTCAGCAGGCCGTAGACATGGCGCGGGTCGTTCGAAACCTGGGTGTCGTCCCAGTCATGAGCATGGCCGGCGGTGCCGAGCACGCGCGCGGCCAGCGCTGCGGGAACGCGGGTATGGCCATGACCGATCAGCAGCGCCTCGGCCCTGCCGCCGGTTTCCGCCGCATCGGCGGCCAGCATGCGCACCGAGTCCTCGAGCCCACCTGCGAGGTAGAGCCCGAGCGTATCGAGGATGCAGCGCCGGCCGATCCGCAGCGCTTCGGCTGAGAGGTCGTCGTAGCTCGCGCTCTCGATGAATGTGACGGCGGAGGCGGTGACGTGGTTGAGCTCGGTCATGGCGTATCCGGCTTTCTCTTGAACGAAGATCGTCAGCTGGTCAGGCGCGAGGGCGGCGCCTCGGCCTTGCGATAGGCGGCGAGCAGGCGCGCCTTGGCGCGGGCGACATGGTCGGAATGGGCGCACTGGGCTCGCTCGGGATCGCGGGCGGCGATGGCCTCGACCATCTCGCGATGCTCCGAGTTGGAGACCTCCAGGCCACCGCCCTGAACCAGGCTGCGGGCACGGAACAGGTGCAGCTTCTTGACCAGCCCGCGATATTGCGCGGCGAGCGTGCCATTGCCGCAGGCATCGATGATGAATTCGTGAAAAGCGAGGTTGAGCGGGTAGTAGCGGTCGAAATCGCGGTGGCGCGCTGCCGCTTCCATCTGCTCCAGATAGTCCCTCAACCGTGCGACCTCAGCCTCGCTGACGCGCTCGGCCAGCAGCTTGCCGGCGAGGCCGAACAGCACCGTACGCACATCGTAGATCTCGATTGCCTCCTCGACCGCCGGCTGGCGGATGAAGACGCCGCGATTGGGGACGAGTTCGACCAGGCCGAGGCCTTCGAGGGCTCGCAGCGCCTCGCGCACCGGGCCGCGGCTGGTGCCGAAGCGGATCGCCAGGTGGTTCTCGTTGACGCGCTTCCCGGGCGGAATCTCGCCGCCAAGGATCGCCTTCTCGATTTCGCGTTCGAGCACGCCCGAAAGCGAGCGTGTCCTCAGAATGGTCAGGGCATCGTCTGGAATGGTCATAGGCTCTGATACCAGCGCTAATGGAAAACTGTCAACAGTTTGCAATTTGTAAATGATCGTGCTTCCATGAGCTGGTCGCGCTTCGGAGTCGGACCTGCCGACTGCCGGCAAGACGCAAAGATCAGGTCGGCCCCTGCGCAGCCGTTCAAGTGCATTTCAGGGCTGATCGTTAAATGCTTATTGTTGACAATCCTTAGGATTGGCCCTTAGCTCGATTGAAAATTGGGGTGGCGGAGCAGGAGCGCCTGCTCGCCGTCGACCCAGAAGAACAAAGCCCGGACCATGGATGTCCGGGCGATATCGCGTCTGGGAGGATGCATTGGCGTTTCTGGAACTTGCCGATCTGACGATGCGGTACGGTGCGATGACGGTGGTCGATCGCGTCGATCTGAATGTCGAGAAGGGCAATCTCGTCTGCCTGCTCGGGCCATCGGGCTGCGGCAAGACGACCACCTTGCGCCTCATCGCCGGCTTCATCACGCCCAAGGGCGGTGAGGTCCATGTCGGCGGGCGCACGATCTCATCGGCCGGCTGGAGCGAGCCACCCGAACGGCGGGGCATGTCGATGATCTTCCAGAGCTACGCGCTCTGGCCGCACATGACGGTTCGCGAGAATATCGGCTACGGCCTGTCCCTCCGGAAGATGCAGGCGGCTGAGATCGCGCGGCTTGTCGACAAGATCCTCGACGTCACGCGATTGAAGCCGCTGGCCGAGCGCTATCCGGGAGAGCTTTCCGGAGGGCAGCAGCAACGCGTTTCGCTTGCACGCGCGCTTGTCGTCGAGCCCGAGATCCTGCTGCTCGACGAGCCGCTCTCCAATCTCGACGCCAATCTCCGCGAGGAGATGCGCTTCGAGATCCGCCGCCTCCACGACGCCTATCGCTACACCACCGTCTATGTGACGCACGACCAGGCCGAGGCCATGACCACGGCCGATCTCATCGTGGTGATGAACCAGGGCCGGATCGAGCAGGTGGGGAGCCCGGAAGAGATCTATGAGCGGCCGCAATCGGAATTCGTGGCGCGCTTCCTCGGCGGCACCAACATCCTGAAGGGCCGTTGGCTCGATGTCGATACGGTGGAGTGCGGCCCGCTGAAGCTTCGCTGCGGCACCGGCGATTTCTCGGCCGGCGGGAACGGCGTGGTTTCCGTGCGCCACCATGACATCGTGCTGGACGCGAAGCCGCAGGGCGACGGACCCAATCGGGCTCAGGGCACCGTCCTGCGCCAGGTCTATCTCGGCTCGCATCGCGACTACCTGATCGAGCTTCCCGGCGGCGCGCAGATCCGCACGGTTGCCGAACCGCATCTTGCAATCGACCGCGGCCAGCCTGTCTGGCTGCACTTTCCACAGGAGCACTGCCGCGCTCTCGCCCGCTGAACCGGGGGGCGCCGAAAACAATCTCGCGAACATCATGACAATGAGGAGGAACGAGAATGACACGCCCAATGTTCGACAGACGATCCGTGATCGCCGGCCTTCTGCTCTCGAGCGCTCTCGGAAACATGCCCGCTCTGGCGCAGGCGCCGGCCCCCTATCAGGTCACGCCGGAGCTCATCGCGGCGGCGAAGAAGGAAGGCACGGTCACCTTCTATACCGCGACCGACGTGGCGGTCTCCGAAAAGGTCGGTAACGCCTTCGAAGCGAAATATCCCGGCGTCAAGGTGAAGGTTGAGCGTTCCGGCTCCGAGCGCGTGTTCCAGCGCCTCAGCCAGGAATATGGCAGCTCGATCCATAATGCCGACGTCGTCGAAACCTCCGACGCGGTGCATTTCGTCCTGTTCAAGCGCAATGGCTGGCTGGCCCAGGCCGTGCCGGCCGAGGTCGCCAAGGACTGGCCGAAGGAGGCCAAGGATGCCGACGGCTACTATGCGGCCTATCGCGCCCATCTCTCGGTCATCGGCTACAACAGCAAGCAGGTGAAGGCGGAGGATGCGCCGAAGAGCCATGCCGACCTGCTCGATCCGAAATGGCGCGGGCGCATCGTCAAGGCCCATCCCGGCTATTCCGGCACGGTGATGACCGGTACCGACGTCCTCAGTCAGGCGCTTGGCTGGGAGTTCTTCGAGAAGCTCGGCAAGCAGCGCATCATGCAGGTCCAGTCATCGACCGAGCCGCCGAAGAAACTCGCCCAGGGCGAGCGTTCCATCGAGGCCGACGGCAACGAGTACAATATGTTCATGCTCAAGGAGACCGGTGTTCCCGTCGAGATCGTCTATGCGACCGAAGGCACGCCGATCGCCATCGGTCATAGCGGGATCCTGAAGAGCGCGCCGCATCCCAATGCCGCGAAGCTGTTCTACTCCTTCCTGTTCGACCAGGAGACGCAGCAACTCAACAGCGATTCCGGCGGGCTGCGCTCGTTCCACCCGCGCGTCAAGGAGAAGGAGACGCGCACGCCGCTTTCCAAGATCAAGCTGCTCTATTCCGATCCGCTGAAGCTCGAGCCCAATATCGAGATGATCAAGAAGAAATACGAAGAGTATTTCGGCACCTGATCCGGTCCCGCGCGGAAGCCACGGCGCGGGGCTTCCGCGCCGTGCATCGCCCAACGACGAGAGCTGCACCCGGCGCTGGCGCGTCGCGCGCCGGCGGCGCACGGAGATCCTCATGACTGCGATAACCGGGATCGTGTCCGGAGTTCCGATACGCCGCGTCGCCATCGACTGGTCGCGGCCGATCTTCGTGCTGCTCACCGTCGTCCTCTCGGTGCTGGTCGTGCTGCCGCTTGCCTGGCTCGGCTACTACGCAGTGACCGATCAGTCCGGCAGCCTCAGCCTCGCCAATTTCAAGGCGCTGGTCAGCGATGCGACGCTGCGCCGGCCATTCATTGTCGCGATCACCATGGCGCTGAGCGTCGGGTTGCTCTCCTGCGCCATCGCCACGCCGCTCGCCTGGATCGTGGCCCGCACCGACATGCCGGGCCGCACGATCGTGCGCGGGCTCGTCATGGCGTCATTCGTGACGCCGCCCTTCCTCGGCGCCATCGCCTGGGAGATCCTGGCGGCGCCCAACAGCGGCATCATCAACGCCGTCTATCGTTGGCTGTTCGGTCTCGACCCGTACGAGTACCTCGTCGACATCTACACCCTGTCCGGCCTCGTCTTCGCGATCGCGTGCTACACGTTTCCCTATGTCTTCACCTTGGTGACGAACGCGCTCGAACGCGTTCCGACCGAACTCGAGGAGGCATCCGCCATCCTTGGCGGCGGCCTGTGGACGACCTTGCGCAAGGTGACGGTGCCGCTCGTCCTGCCGGCCATGCTCGCAGGCTCGCTCATCGCAGTGCTGCAGGCGCTGACCATGTTCGGCTCGCCGGCCATCCTCGCCCTGCCGGCGAATTTCCACGTCATCACCACCAAGATCTGGAGCCTGTTCCAATATCCGCCCAAGCCCGGGCTCGCGGCGGCGGCCGCGCTGCCGCTGCTCCTCGTCACCATCCTGTTGCTCTGGACGCAGCGGCGCATCCTCGGCCGGCGCGGATACACCACGGTCGGCGGCAAGAGCGGGAGTGCGCGGATCACGGTGCTCGGGCGCTGGAAATGGCTCGCGCTCGGCTTCACCTTCCTCGTCCTGTCGCTGACGGTGCTGATGCCCTATGCCGCGCTGGTGAAGACCGCGCTCACCCGCACGGTGGCCGAACCGCTGACCTTCGAGAGCTTCACGCTCCACCATATCTGGTTCGTGTTCTTCGAGTTCTCGGCGACGCAGCTGGCGCTGCGCAACACGTTCCTGCTCGGCTTCCTCACGGCGACCATCGGGACGGCAATCGCGCTCGTCGTGGCCTATCTCGTCACGCGCGGCAGTTCGCGCGGGGCCCCGCTGCTCGGCTATCTCGCCACCGCACCTGTCGCGATCCCCGGCATCGTGCTCGGCGTCGGCCTCTTCCTCAGCTATTCCAGTCCGATATTGCCGCTCTACGGCACGCTCTGGATCCTGCTGATCGCCTTCCTGACCATCGAGATGCCTGCGGGCTACCAACAGCTCTCGTCCGCCTTCAAGAGCGTGCATGTCGAACTCGAGGAGGCGGGGCGCATCCTCGGCGCGACGCGGATGACGACGCTGCGCACCATCACCGCGCCGCTGCTGCGCTCCAATGTCGTGGCGGCATGGTGCTTCGTGTTCATCGGCACGATCCGCGAGCTTTCGGCCACGATCCTGCTGACCACGGCCGACACCAAGCTCGTATCGGTCATCATCTACGACCTGAACGAATCCGGCGATCTCGGCGCGATTTCGGTGCTCGGGATCATGCTGCTGATGGTTTCGTTCGCGGTCGTCTTCCTCGCCAACCGCCTGCCGCTCCTGGGCGGAGCGAGGGTCGCGCCGGTCCGTGGTTGATCAGGCGTCCGGGTAATGGCCGAGCGGGCCGAACAATGCGGCGCGACTGATCAAGACATGTTCCTCCAGGGCAGCTCCGGCGCCGGCGGGGTCACGCGCCGCGATCCGCTCGAGGATCACGCGGTGCTCGTCATTCGAGGTCGCCATCCGGCCCGGCATATCGAGGGTGCGGCGGCGCAGGAGGTGCATCTCGCGGTGGATGGCGGCGCATTCGGCTGCGAGGCGGCCATTGCCACCGAATTCGACGATGGCTTCGTGAAAGCGCAGATTGCCGGGATAGAAGCTGTTGAGGTCCCCCGCTGCCATCGCGGCGTCCATCTCCGCGACATAGCCGGAGAGGATGGCGACCTGTTCGTCGGTGACGATGGACGCCAGCAGCCTGCCTGCCAGACCATAGAGCGCCGCCCGGATCTCGTAGAGCTCGGCCGCTTCACGCCCGTCGAGCGCGCGGATGAACACGCCACGGTTGACCACCACGTTCACCAGACCGCTCTGCTCCAGCCCCCTGCATGCCTCGCGGATCGGGCCCCGACTGACTCCCAGCCGGGCGGCGAGCGCGTTCTCGTTGAGGCGCTCGCCGGCGCTCAGTTCGCCACGCTCGATCATCTGCTCCAACTCGTGCCGGATGATCGAGGTCAGGGACTGGTTGCGGCGAAGCTGCAGGGCGGAATCGATATCGAGGCTCATGCACTGGGTTCCGTGTGATGGGCCCAATCTATCAGTCCGGGTCGGCCAATGCCATCGGATCTTAAACTGTTGACAATCAGCAAAAGACAATTAGAGGCTGATGGCCTAGCCTGGAGGACGCCATGAAGACGCCCGATAATTTTTCGCCCTCGGATAACGGCCTGACGCGCTATGTGGCGTCCTTCATCTGCGACGCATCGCCGACGGATTTGCCCGGCGATGTCGTCGCGCTCGGCAAGAAATCGATCCTCGACGGGCTCGGGCTGGCGCTGTCTGGCTCGGTCGCCCATAGCGGCGAATATGTCCGCCGCCACCTGGCCGATCTGAACCTCGCTGCCGGACCGGCCACGGTCATTGGCTCGGGGCTGAAGGTCGCGCCGCGCTTCGCGGCCTTCGCCAATGGCGTCGGTATTCACGCCGACGATTACGACGACACTCAGCTCGCCGTGGCCAAGGACCGGGTCTACGGGCTTCTCACCCATCCGACCGCACCTGCGCTGCCGGCGGCGCTCGCCATGGGCGAGGCGAAAGGCGCCAGCGGACGCGATGTGATGCTCGCCTACCATCTTGGCGTCGAGGTGGAGTGCAAGATCGCGGAGGCGATCAACCCGCGGCACTACCAGACCGGCTTCCACGCCACGGCCACCTGCGGCACCTTTGCCGCTGCAGCCGCCAGCGCCAGGCTGATGGGGCTCGACCTCGACCAGACCCTGCGCGCGCTGTCCATCGCCGGCAGCCAGTCGGCCGGGCTGCGCGAGAATTTCGGCACGATGACCAAGCCTTTCCATGCCGGGCGCTCGTCGGAGAGCGGCGTCGCGGCAGCGCAGTTCGCCGCATATGGCTGGAGCGCCACGGACAAGATCCTGGAGGCGCCGCGCGGCTTCTTCCGCGCCGCCGGCGGCGGCTATGACGAGGGCGCCATCCTGAACCAGCTCGGTGCGCCCTGGACCTTCGCGGCGCCCGGCATCTCGATCAAGCCGCATCCTTCAGGCTCGCTGACCCATCCCGGCATGACCGAGATGCTGCGTCTCATCCGTGAGAACAAGATCACGGCGGACGCGGTGGAGCGGGTCCGCGTCGGCACCAACCACAACATGCCCAATGCGCTGATCCACCATCGGCCGACCAACGAGCTCCAGGCCAAGTTCTCGATGGAGTTCTGCATGGCGATCCTCCTGATCGAGGGGAAAGCAGGCCTCGCCGAGTTCACCGACGAGGTGGTGAACCGCGCCGACGTCAAGGCGATGATCGAGCGGATCGATTTCGTGGTGGACGATGAGGCCGAGGCCGCAGGCTACGACAAGATGACGACCCTCATCGCCATCACGCTGAAAGATGGCCGGACAATCTCGGGCCGGGCCGATTTCGGCAAGGGAAGCCCGGCCAACCCGATGAGCTACGAGGAGGTCTCGGACAAGTTCCGCGAAACCGCAGGCTTCGCCAATCTCGGCCGGGAACGGATCGAGGAGGTGATCGCCATGGTGCGCGATCTGGAGACGCTGCCCTCGATCGAGCGCCTGATGGCGCCCTTGCGGCTCTGACCATGGCCCAGCTCACCATCGGCGTCCTCAACGGGGATGATATCGGCCATGAGATCGTCCCGGCTGCGGTCGAGGTGACGTGCGCAGCGGCTGCCCGGCACGGGCTCGCCATCGACTGGCGGCCCATGCCTATCGGCCGCGCCGCGCTGGACAGCCACGGCACGACAATGCCGGAGGGCACGCTGGGGACGCTCGCCACCTTCGACGGCTTCATCCTCGGCCCGATCGGTCATCAGGCCTATCCAAAAGGGCCGGGCGCGATCAATCCGCATCCGATCCTGCGCAAGCATTTCGACCTGTTCGCCAATGTCCGCCCGACACGATCCTATCCCGATATCGGCTGCATCTATGACGATGTCGACCTCGTTATCGTGCGCGAGAACAACGAGGGCTTCCAGCCGGACCGCAATGTCGTGATGGGCTCGGGCGAGTTCCGGCCCAATGACGACCTGACCATCTCGGTGCGCGTCATCTCGCGCAACGGCAGCCGCAAGGTCGCCCGTGCCGCGCTCGAGATCGCCCGGTCGCGGCGGAAGCGCCTGACGCTCGTGCACAAGAACACCGTGTTCAAGCTCGGCTGCGGCATGTTCGTGGAGAGCTGCTACGAAGCGGCGAAGGAGTACCCCGACGTCACGGTCGACGAGGTGATTGTCGATACCTTCGCCATGCGCCTGGTGCGCGATCCGCAGAGCTTCGACACCGTCGTGACGACGAACATGTTCGGCGACATCCTGACGGATGAAGCTGCGGGGCTGGTCGGCGGGCTCGGCATGGCGCCCGGCCTGTGCATCGGCGAGGGCGGTCTCGCCATGGCGCAAGCGACGCATGGCTCGGCGCCCGACATTGCCGGCAAGGGCGTCGCCAATCCCTATGCAATGATCGAGTCGACACGGATGCTGATCGAGCATCTCGGCCGGGTGCGATCGCTGCCGCAGGCGGTGGAGGTCGCGCGCACGACGGAAGCGGCGATCCGTTCCGCGCTCTCGGACCCGGAGACGCGCACGCGCGACATTCGCGGCACCACCGGTACCCGTGGCATGACCGACGCGATCATCAGGGCGATCGGCTAAAGCATCGGCCTGGAAAGTGGATGGCGGTTTTCGGGAAGGCCAAGGCAAGTACAGTTAGATCATCGCCCGGATACGGGATCCGGTCCGATGATCCAAAGCATGATGCCGAAACGTTGCATCAGGCTCTGAGGTTGAGCGTATCGAGCCGGTATTCGCCGCGTTCGTCTGCGTCGAGTTGGGCGACCAGCCCGAGCTCCCAGGCCAGATAGCGCCGCGCGGCATCGAGATTGCCGTCATGCCGGTCGTGCACGAAGAACAGATAGTCGATGGCGTCGGCGTCCGCGGGGGCGTCGGACGAGACGTCGAGGGCAAGTCCGGCAGCGCGCCATTCGCTTGCTTCGCCCGTGACCCGGCGAACCGATGTCGCGCCGAATTCTGCGAGGTCGCGGCTGGCGAGCGCGGTTGCTGTCTCGTCTCCCGCAAGCAGGACGCGCCGGCCTGCCATGGCCGGCAGGCGCGGCCGGATCGACCAGACGGCGCCTGGCAGATGGCCGGCGCGATAGGCGAGTGAGACGCGCAGGTCGAGCAGCAGGTCTCCGGCTTGCGCGCGCTCGATCGCCTCATCGGCGCTGATTGCAGGCAGCGCGACAAGGTCGGGAGGCGGCTCGCCCACAGGCAGGCGCCAGTCGGCCGGCCAGGTCTCGATATCCGGGAGTACATAGGTTTCGTAGCCGAGCTGGCGCAGCCAGAACGCTGCGAGCGCGGCGCGCAGCCCGGTATCGTCGGCCAGGATGACGCGGGCGCGGCGGACGCCGATCCACTGATCCGTGGCCTGCACGAGCTGGCCGCCAGGCGCGGAAGCGGCCGCGGCATGCGGCGCGGCAGCGTGTTCGGCCGGATCGCGCACATCAAGCAGATAGGTCGTGCGGCCGGGCTCGCCGGCGAGGTCTTCGGCTGCGACGCGGTCGATCCGCGGAATAGCGTGCGTGTGCATGAAGGCGTCGGCGCGCAGACTGCTCGCGGCTGGATCGGCCTGCGGCAGAGGGTCCGCGAGAGAGTTATGCGCGAGCGCACGGCCCGACAGCGTCCAGCCCTGCGTGCCGTTTTCGAGCGCGAGAACCACCGCGCCCGGCTGCATCAGCGCAAGGCCCGCGGCGCCGATGATGCTGCGCGTCCGCCCGGCGCAGTTGATGACGACGGGGGCTTCGGCCGCAGCGAGCGCGTCCCAGCGATGCGCCGCCTCGCCGTTCGGGAAGGAGCGCGAGCCCGGGATCGTCATCTTCGTGTATTCGGCGGCCGAGCGACCGTCGAGGAGGTGCAGTGGCCGGCCCCGCTCCCACCAGGCCTCCAGAATGTCCGGGCCTATCGCAGGCACGTGCCATTGCTCCTCGACCAGTTCGCCCAGCGTCTTGCTTGGCAGATTCACCCCCTTGAACAGCGTGTACCCGGCCGCAGCCCAGGCCGGCGCGCCGCCCTCGATCCAGTCGATACGGCCGTAACCCATCGCGGCGAGCCGCGTTGCTGCGCGCTGGGCCACCCCATCGCCCTCGTCGACCAGCATGAGCGGCACGCCGCGGCGGGGCACGAGCGCCCCGATCAGCGACTCCAGCCGGCTATAGGGGCAGGGCACGGCGAGGAAGGGGTGGCCTTCGCCGTACTGACCATGTTCGCGTATATCGAGACAGGCGATCTCACCGGAGGCATGCAGCCGCCGCTTCGCTTCGTGCGGACCGAGCGCCGGCATCAGGCGGCTTCTGCATAGGGCACGGGCTCGCGTCCCGAGAAAAAGTCATGGAAGGCGGCGTAGACGAGGTCGGGCCGGTGCTCGGCCGGATAGTGCCCGCTCGGAACCGCCCAGCCGCGCACGCCGTCCGCCCATTCCTGCCAGGCCTCGAGCGGCTTGAAATGCCGGCCGCAATGGCTGTTCGAACCCCACAGGACGAGGACGGGACAGGCGATCTTGCGCTTGCCGTAATCCGCCGTGTCCATGGCAAGGTCGAGGGTCACCGTGGCGCGATAATCTTCGCAGACGGCGTGGATCTGCTCCGGCGTCGTACAGCGCGCGTAGTCGGCCAGCGCCTCAGGTGTGAAGATCTCGAGCCCGACGCCCTTCTTGTTAAGCTTGTAGCGGATGTAATAGTCGAGATCGGCGCAGATCAGCCGCTCGGGAAAGGGCGCTTTTTGCGCCATGAAGAACCAGTGGTAGGATTCGAGCCCCCAGCCGAGGCTGACATGCGTCAGGACGTGATGGGTCGGCACAATGTCGAGCGCGGCCAGCGCCGTGACGCGCTCCGGCTGGTCGAGGGCCATGCGGAAGGCGACGCGCGCGCCCCGGTCATGCCCTGCAACCGCGAAACGGTCGAAGCCGAGCGCATCCATGACGTCGAAATTGTCCTCGCCCATGGCGCGGAAACTGTAGCCGGCATGGTCCTCGCCACCGTCGGGCTTGGAGCTGTCTCCGTAACCGCGCAGGTCGGTCGCGACCACGGTGAAGCTCTGAGCCAGCGATGGCGCGATCTTGTGCCAGCTCGACAGATTGAGCGGATTGCCGTGGATCAGCAGCAATGGCGGGCCGCTTCCGGCTACGGCCACCTCGATCTCGGCGCCGCGCGTGCGCAGCTTGCGTCGCTCGAAGCCTGCCATCAGCACGGGGCCGTGCGGCAGGAGTGGCGGCCGGTTCGCCCCGGGTTCTGATCGTTCCAGCATCATCGGCATTGCTCCTCATCGGGTCCCATGCGATGAATATCATATTGTCGACAATAAGCATCTTGAATCTGAGGAACGTCATGCCCGCCATCCAGGATAAGCCTCGCCTCGGCTTCCTCTTCGGAGACGCCACCGGCATCGGTCCCGAGATTGCGGCCAAGGTTCTGGCCGCGGGCGGCTATCGCGAGCATGCCCGGCTCGTTGCGATCGGCGATCATCGTGTGCTGGCGCAGGGCGCGCGCGATGCCGGTGTTCAGCTCCGCTGGACCGGCGTCACTGAAGGCGAACAGATCGACTGGGACGCGGCCGAAATCCCGCTCGTCGATCTCGGCAATGCTGATCCGGCCCAGCTTGGACGCGGGCAGATATCTGCGGAATCCGGCCGGATAACAGGCGAGACGCTGGCCCGTGCCATCGGCATGGCGCAGGCTGGGCAGCTTGATGCCATCACCTTCGCGCCGCTCAACAAGGCGGCGATGTTCGCGGGCGGCTGGCGCTTTCCCGACGAGCACAAGTTGTTCGCGCATCTGCTGAAGCATCACGGCTATTTCTCGGAAATGAACGTGCTCGACGGCCAGTGGATGTCGCGCGTGACCTCACATGTCTCGCTGCGCGAGGCGCTCGACCTGATCGATGCACGCGCGATCACCGATGCGGTCGAGCTCGTCGATCGCATGATGAAGCGCGCCGGGATCGCCAGCCCGCGCATCGCGGTTGCCGCACTCAACCCTCATGCCGGAGAGAACGGCCTGTTCGGCCGCGACGAGATCGAGTTGATCCGCCCGACCGTGGAGCGGATCGCGGCGGGCGGCATCGGCTGCTCCGGGCCCTATCCGGCCGACACGGTCTATATCCGTGCCTTCGCCGGCGAGTTCGACAGCGTCGTCGCCATGTACCACGACCAGGGGCAGATCGCGACGAAGCTCAGGGGCTTCAATCGCGGTGTCACGGTGACGGCCGGGCTTGACGTCGTCTTCACGACCCCAGCGCATGGCACAGCATTCGACATCGTCGGCAAGGGCGTGGCCTCGCCCGGCGCGCTTCAGAGCGCCATCGAACTCGCCGGGCGGCTGGCGACAGCACGGCCCGCGGCCTGAGCCACCCGACCGGGGTGGCGGCAGCTATGCCGCAGCCGGTGACCATTACGGTCGATGCGCTGCGTCACGTTCCCTTGACCGGGCATGTCCAGGAGCTCTCGCCAGCCACAGGCTCCGAGTTCAGCATCCTGAAGGCCGACAACGCGACAGGCAATTTTACCAAGATCGCGCAGCGGCTGCCGGTTCGGATCGCCATCGATCAGGACCAGCCCCTGGCCGAGGATCTGGCGCCAGGCATGTCGGTCATCGTCAGCATCGACACCGCCACGCCCGTTGATGCCTCAGTCAAACTATCCGGCGCCGACAGGCAATAGCAGCGGCGGCCCACCGACAGGCAGTACTTCCACCTCGGATTTCGGGCTCGTCCGTGCTCCAAAATGGCTGCGGTGATCCAGAAATCCCAACGCCTCGAAACGCCAAAATGGCAGGTGCCAACGGCGGACAGGTTCTCGGCCGGGTCAGGCGCTGGACCCCGATCGCGGGCCGCGCTTTGCCCGCGGCGGCTTCGCGACGACAGGCGCGGCCGGTGCCACCTTGGCCTTGCGCCCCAGGCCCGATGCCCTGGCAAGAGCGGCTCGAGCCTCGGAATAGTTCGGCGCCACCATCGGATAATCCGAAGGCAGGCCCCACTTGGTGCGATATTGCTCAGGAGTGAGATTGTAGGCCGTGCCCAGATGACGCCTGAGGGATTTGAACGCCTTGCCGTCTTCCAGGCAGATGATGGCGTCCGGCGTTACTGACTTCTTGATCGGAACGGCTGGAACGAGCACGACCGGTGCCGGCGCAGCTCCGGATTTGGCGTCGAGTTGCGCGAACGCGGAATATGTGCTCGCAATCAAGCCAACGAGATCGCCGCGCGGGACATTGTTATGTGCGACATAGGCTGAAATAACCATCGCCGTGAGATCAATATAATTTTCATCTTCGTTGGCCATGATTTTTCCCAAATCAGAATATTGCGCCTAGGCCCCATTTAACCTGTCGAACGTTCTGTTTGCAATACTCGTTGCGGTGGCTCGCCCAATTCCGATACTTGCGGCCCAGTTTATTCTGGTGAGACAGCATGCGACCGCCTACTGAACTGGGTGATGCCGCGCCTGTTCCAAGCTGGCCTTGGCCAACATGGCTTCCAATGAGGCGAGGACTTCTGGCACCATGAAGAGGGAGATTTCGTTCTTCCCATCGACTTCCAGGGCGATTACGGCGCCCAGCGTCGTGTCGGCGCTGACGGTAACGTGCTTCACCTTGATCACTGCAAACTCGCGTGTCGGCTTCTGCGCCATTCTCTCACCCCGTTCCTTGATCTGCAGTTGTCATTCGATGTCAGCTTGCGATGTCAGCTTGCAAGGGATTCACCGCGGTCTCACCACACGGCCTTGATGCCGTGGTCCTCGCGACCGGTTGATCCTTCGACGAGCCATCAACTCGCTCTCCTTGCCAGAATCCTTGATGCGCCCGGTCAAGCCCTGGAGGCGTTTGACGGCGAGGGCGATGTCCAGATAATTGCTGGGCCTGTCACGTCGCGACCGTCACTTTCGGTCCTTCAGCTCGCGATGCCTTGCGCGTCTCATAATCGACGATCGCGGCCCTGAGAGCCTGCAGTTCGACGGCCTTCGCCGAATCGGGCTTGGCATCTTCTATTTGGCCGATGCGCAGAAGCGCATGGCGATAATCCTCATGGCAGGTGATGCAGACACTCGGTGCTTCCGGTTTGAGTTCGGGGGCCGCGGTCATCGGATCTCTCCTTCCGTGGCTGATCCCCAGAGACCTAGTCTGGGCCGTGGGGGTTTCAAGAGGGGCGCCAGTCGATGAACCCGCCGCGCTGCCTCCAAAGGCGGCAGCCAAGGCCGCGGCTCGTCCGGATTTGCGAAGCAGAAGCGTGCATGTGAATGGCCGCTTCCAGGCAGGCCCGCGGCGCCGCATGGGCTCCTCTAAAAGCATGTCTCGTCAAAAAGCATGTCTCGCGCATCCCTGCATTCCTATATGGAGGTGGCGTTCCGGCGCCGCCGCCACGGCGGGCGCGGCTGCCAAATGTCGCTCGCCTTTGACCGTTCGTGCAGAATTTGTGTCCTGCGTATCGCAGCCAAAAGCACCCAGGGTTTGAAGGCTACGGGACAATCCACACCTGCCACGGCCGCGTTGAGAGCGGGTGGAGTTTCTTTCGAACTCCGAACCTACGAGTACGCCCCGAACAGCGACCGCGTCGGTCTTCGGGCGGCCCAGTCTCTGGGTGAACCGCCAAGTCGGGTCTTGAAGACGCTGATCGCGCAGGTCGACAACACACCGGTTTGCCTGGTTCTCCAATCAGACCGCGAGGCAAGCATGAAACGGGTGGCCGCGGCCCTTGGAGGCAAGAGCGCGCGGATGCTGGCGCCGAGCGATGCCGAGCGCCTTATACCGAGTCCCGGAGATCGTGACTCGGGCCGGCTTCTCAAATCAGCCCCGGCCTGATTCAACATGGCGAACGAGGGAGGTTCGCCATGGCTATTCCGCTTCGGGCTGATTTCGATGGG
>NZ_JPKG01000018.1 GCF_000735605.1 Allobosea sp. LC85 | reverse complement strand
GCAAGCTCAAGGAGTTCAAACGCATCGCCATGCGGGCGGAGAAAACCGACCAGAGCTTCAAAGCCATGATCTACCTCGCAGCAGCCGTCATCAATTCACGATGATCCCCCACAAGCCTTAGCGCAGGAGCCGGAACAGGCCTGCCGCCTTCAGTCCGCCCGCCACGATCACGAGATAAAGGCTCGCGGCCACGAGCCCGATCGCGGTGAGCGCCAGAAATCGCGGCTCGACCGGGACATGCGCGAGCGCAGCAAGGAACCCGGGCGCGAGCACGCGCGCGACCAGCCCGGCAATCACGCCACCTGCAAGGGTGATGACGATCAACCCCGGAAGCTGCCGATCCGGTTTCGTCCAGCCGCGCCGCAGCGCCAGAACGAACAAGGCGCCGACATTGATCCAGGCGCCGGTTGCCGTCGCCAGCGCAAGCCCTGGCGCGCCGAAATCGCGCCAGAGCACCAGCTTGAGCGCGACATTGGCGGCGATGGCAGCGAGCGAAACCAGCATTGGCGTCGTGGTGTCGCCGCGGGCCTGGAAGGCGGAGACCTGAGAACGGATCAGCACGATGGCCGGAAGTCCGAGAGCATAGGCAAACAGCACCGCGCCCGCCGCCTGGCTTGCTGCCGCATCGAAACGACCGCGTTCGAACAGGGCCGAGACGATCAGCTCCGGGATGGCGAGAAAGGCGGCGGCGAACGGGGCCGCCATCACCAGCGTCAGAGCCACAGCGCGGTTTTGCGCCTTGTTCGCGCCATGGATATCGCCCGTCGCGATCAGGCGGCTCATGGTCGGCAGCAGCACCGTACCCACCCCGATCGCGATCACGCCGATCGGGAGCTGGTAGAGCCGTTCGGCATAGTAGAGCGAGGCATAGGCGCCGCGCGGCAGCAGCGAGGCGATGATCGTGTCGGCGAAGAGCGCGATCTGCACGCCGGCGGAGCCGATCACGGCCGGGCCGAACGCCTTCAGAAAGCTCTTCACGTCGGCGTCGACGCGCGGGCGCGTCAGCGCCGCCGAAACGCCCGCCTGCCGGGCCGCGAGCACCAGCAGCAGCCATTCGAGCAAGCCCGCGACGGCAACACCCCAGGCGGCGGCATAGGCTGCGCTCGGAAACAGGAAGGCGATGAACAGCGCTGCGATCAGGCAGATATTGAGCAGGATCGGCGCTGCGGCTGCCGCGGCGAAACGGTCGACGGCGTTCAGATTCGCTGCGAGCAGCGTCACCAGCGTGATGAAGAGCAGATAGGGGAAGGTGATCCGCGTCAGCGCGACCGCAAGCTCGAAACGCTGGGGATCGTTGGCAAAGCCGGGCGCGAGCAGACGTACGACCTCGGGCATCAGGGGGAGGGCGAGTGCGAGCAGCACAACCTGCACGATCAGGTTCAGCGTGAAGACGCGGTTGGCAAAGAGCGCCGCTGCGGCTTCTCCCATCTGCTGCCTGATGCGGGCATAGGCCGGAATATACGCCTGGTTGAAGGCGCCTTCGCCGAAGATCGCGCGGAAATGATTGGGCAGCCGCAACGCGACCGAAAAGGCATCCATCATCGCGCCGGCGCCGAGCACGGCAGCGAGAGCGATGTCGCGTAGGAAACCGCTGAGGCGGGAGAGCAGCGTGAAGCCGCCAACGGACAGGATCTTCCTGAACATCAGCGCATGATGCCGAAAACTGGTTTCCGGCGTGCGGACGGCGTCATGCTCGAACTCCAGGCCTCGCTCTTGCCCCAAAGCGCTCTTGCCCCAAGGCGCTCTTGCCCCCAAGGCGCGCTCGCCTGCGCCGGAACAAGCCGAATCGTCTGCACCATTCTTAGCGGATCAATGGCGGCAATGCGTCGCCACGCGGATGATCGACCGTGCGTGCGTTGAACCCGACCCGCTCGCCGATCAGGTAGAGCGGCCGGCGCTTCACTTCCGCAAAAATGCGTCCGACATACTCGCCGATCAGGCCGAGTGAAATCAGCTGGATGCCGGAGAAGAACATGATCGACACGATCAGCGAAGGGAAGCCGGGCAGGTCGGTGCCGTATAGCAACGTCCGCAACAGGAAGAACAATGCGCTGAAGGTCGAGATCAGGGCGATGATCACCCCCGTCCATGTCGCGATCTTGAGCGGCACGGTCGAGAAGGAGGACAACCCGTCGAAGGCGAAGCTGAACAGCTTGCGGAAGCTGAACTTGGTGACGCCATGCTGGCGCTCGGCGACTTCGAAGGCCACGCCGGTCGAGGGAAAACCGACCCAGGCATAGAGGCCCTTGGAAAACCGTGCCCGCTCCGGCAAGGCGCGCAGTGCGTCGACGACACGGCGGTCGAGCAGGCGGAAATCGCCCGCGCCTTCCGGCAATTCCGTCTCGCCGAAACTGGCGAAGACCCGATAAAAGGCCTTGGCGAAGCCGCGTTTCAACCGGCTCTCGCCGGAGCGGTCGGCGCGTTGGCCGTAGATGTTGAGATATCCTTCGCGCCACTTGGCGAGGAAGGTCAGGATCGTTTCCGGCGGGTGCTGCAGATCGGCATCCATGATCACGACCGCATCGCCCGAGGCATGGTCGAGCCCGGCCGCGATGGCGATCTCCTTGCCGAAATTGCGGCTGAACGACACGGCATTGATGCGCGGATCGCTGGCGTTCAGCAGGCGCAGCACGGAGAGGGAGCCGTCGCGGCTGCCATCATCGATGCAGATCATTTCCCAGGACGAAACCACGCCTGTCAGCACGGACTTCAGGCGCTCGACGAGAAGCGGCAGATTATCGGCCTCGTTATGCACGGGGACGACGATTGAGAGCTCCGGCCGGGCAGGCGCGGAGCGCTGCACGGCGAGGTTGGGAGCGGGCGATGTTTCCGACACGACTGACCTCTTGATCCGGCCAGGACGGGCCGGCCCCGCCTTCCGGCGAAGCCGGGCTCGACACGGGTGACGCGATGGGCACAGAACCGTAAAGCTGTTGTGCTCACAAGTCCTGCGACGGGCCCCCTTACACCATCGCCGATGAACCCTGGACAACGAAATCGATGACGATCCGTTTCGTTCTTTGTGCCGATGATTTCGCCATGACCGAAGGCGTCAGCCGTTCGATCCTGGAGTTGCTTGCGCTCGGAAAGCTCTCGGCGACGGGCGCCATGACGAACAGGCCGCATTGGAAGCGCCTCGCCGCCGAGCTTGGCAGCTTTTCCGGCAGAGCTGATCTTGGGCTGCATCTCAATCTGACCTGTGCTGCCCCGCTCGGGGCGATGCAGAGGGTCGCGCCATCCGGCATGCTTCCCCGGCTCGGCGACCTCGCGCGGGCGGCGGCGACATCGGCCGCAGCCCGCGCCGAGATTGCGGGCGAGATCGGTCGCCAGCTCGGAGCCTTCGAGGACGCGCTTGGCCGCGCCCCGGATTTCGTCGACGGCCATCAGCACGTCCATGTGCTGCCCGGCGTTCGCAGGGCGGTGCTGCGGGCGATCCAGCGCCGCTACCCGGAAGGGACCGTCTATTTGCGCGATCCGGCCGACTCTGCCCGCGCGATCCGCCAGCGCGGCGTGGCGGTGGGCAAGGCGCTGGTGATCGCCGGCCTGGCGCTGGGCCTGCGCTCGCAGGCCTTGCGGCGTGGAATCCCGGTCAACCGGGGGTTCTCCGGCGTGTCGCCATTCGACCCCGAACGCGACTTCGGTGCGGATCTGCGCCATTTCCTGATCGCGCCGGGGGCGGCGCATCTCGTGATGTGCCATCCCGGACATATCGACGACGAATTGGCGACGCTCGATCCGGTGATCGCCACGCGCGCCCTTGAACATGCCGCCCTGGCCGCGTTCGTGCCTCCGCCGGGGTTCAGAATCGCGCGATTCTCGGAGCTGTTTTGATCGCAGGCCGGCGCCGGCTAAAAACTTTGCCGGGAAGCTGACCCTACGCAATCGAAAATTTACCGTGATCGCTCAGTTTGTAAGCACCGGTCCGTTCGGATCCTACCCTTGCAGCCTCCGGCGGAGATCTCGGCGCTATGGCATGGTTGAAGCGATCTGGGGCGATCGCGATGGTTGCATCGAAGCGCTCGCCTGGAACACGCAGTTCGCTCTCGCTCGGCAGCAGGATCGCGGGAGCGGCGGTTGCCATTGTCGCCGCAGCCATCCTCATCCTCGTGATCGTGGCGTCACGCTATAATCAGGCCCAGACCCGCGACGATCTCGAGCACAAGATCGCCGCGCTGACCAGCATGGTCACGAATGCCGCTCCGGCGCTGATCCTCTCCCGTGACACCACGACACTGGGCTACATCCTCGAATCCCTGCGCCAGGATCCCGATTTCAATGCGGGCTTCGTGGCCGATGACATCGTTGCTCTGGCGAGCGCCGGCGAGTCGACCGAGAGCAGGCTTTCGCTCACCCCGCGTTCATTGGCGGCGGCACTTGGGCGCGAGCCGTGGGACGCCTTGAAGGAGCGCGATACTCTCCAGCTCGAGGACAAGGTCTACCTCGTCCAGCTTCGTTCGGTGCGGATTGGGCCGAACCAGAAGCAGGTCGGTTATGTCGCAGTCCGGTTCGACAAGACGCGCCTCAATGCGCGCGCATTCTTCGAGCAGTTCGTCACGATTGGCATCGGCGTCCTGATCCTGCTCATTCTTGGGCCGCTTCTCTGGGTTTCCTTGTCCCGCACGATGCGGCCCCTGAAGAGCATGACCCAGGCCATCGTCAGCATTTCCGACGGTAAGCTCGACACACCGATTGATGCAGCCGACAGACGCGACGAGATTGGCGCGATCGCGCAGGCACTCAGCGTGCTCAAGGTCCGGTTGGGAGAGCGCGCGGCTCTCCAGGAGGCGCAGCACGTCACCGAGGCCGAACGTCGCTACCAGCAGCGCCGGGTCGATGAATCGATTGCCCTGTTCCGGGGCGAGGTTGGCGCCGCGCTGGAGGCTTTCAAGAACAACGCCGAACGGATGAGCGAAGCGTCGGATGGTCTGGCGCGTGTTGCGGCAGAGTCGTCGGGACGCGCCGCCCGCGCCGCCCAGAATTCACACGGGGCTTCGGCCAATGTCGAGAACGCCGCACAGGCGGCCGAAGAGATGGGCGCGGCCATCCGCGAGGTCGAGTTTCAGATCCGGCATGTCCGCACCGAGATCGTCGAGGCAGCCTCGGCCTCGCGCGACACTGCAGGGTCCGTGCAAGCGCTCGATGAAACGGCTCGCGCGATCGGCGAGGTGGTGAACCTGATTCGTGACATCGCGGCGCAGACCAACCTGCTGGCGCTCAACGCGACGATCGAGGCTGCGCGCGCCGGCGAGGCCGGGCGCGGCTTCGCGGTCGTTGCCTCGGAGGTGAAGAGCCTCGCGGCACAGACCGCGGATGCAACCGATCGCATCGTTACCCAGGTCGGCGCCATCCAGGGAGCAACCGGTGAGGTCGTTGGCGCCATCTTGAACATCGCCAACCGAATGGGGGCGATCGAGAATTTCACGAACGCGGTGGCAACCTCGATTGAGCAGCAGGCGATCGCGACCGGCGAGATTGCCAGCGGCGTCGCGATGGCGAGTTCATCGGCGCTGTCGGTGTCGAGCGATCTCAGTGTGCTCGCCGACAGCGTTGAGGAGACGGGACAATCCGCGGAGCAGGTTCGGGATGCCGCTGGCGAGGTCGCGGCCCAGGCATTGCGGCTGCGCGCGACGGTCGACCAGTTCCTGCACAGCGTGGCGGCTTGACCGCCACCCCAGCCAAGAATGCAAAACGGGGCCCGAAAAGGCCCCGTCGCACATCGTCTCGGCTGCGCTGCCGTCAGGCCTTGGCGCCGTCGTACAGCTCGGCAACATAGTCCCAGTTCACCAGGCTCTCGAGGAAGGCCTTGAGATAGTCGGGACGGCGGTTGCGATAGTCGATGTAGTAGGAGTGCTCCCAGACATCGACGCCGAGGATCGGCGTGCCGCCATGAACCAGCGGGCTTTCGCCGTTCGGGGTCTTGCTGATCGCGAGCTTGCCGCCCTTGATCTCGAGCCAGGCCCAGCCGGAGCCGAACTGGCCAACGCCGGCCGCAACGAAGTCCTCCTTGAACTTGTCGACGGAGCCGAACGAATCGATGACGGCTTTCTCCAGCGCGCCCGGCAGCTTGCCGCCGCCATTGGGCTTCATCCACTTCCAGAAATGGAGGTGGTTGTAGTGCTGGCCGGCATTGTTGAAGACAGCCGGGTTCTTGCCGTAGGAGCCCTTGACGATCTCTTCGAGCGATTTGCCCTCGAATTCGGTGCCTTTGATCGCGTTGTTGCCGTTGGTGACGTAGGCTTGATGGTGCTTGTCGTGGTGATATTCCAGCGTCTCCCGCGACATGAACGGCTGGAGCGCGTCATGGGCGTAGGGCAGATCGGGAAGGGTAAAGGTCATTTGGCCTCTCCTTAGGCTGTCAAATCACACTGCTGAGAATGGCTTCGTCATGAACGGCTTGGGACTTGCCAGCCCGGCGGAACAGCCGCCATTCCACGCGATAGTTAAGCCTCCTGCTTCCAGCCGGCAACCGGCTGGAAGCGCCGTGGGCCATGATATTGCGTCGGAGCAAATGGCCCGGAACATGCGGCGCGGAGCACAATGAACAGGCCATTCGCAGGCACAGTTCGGTGCGAATTGTGAAACTGTCTCTTATTCAATACGTTAGAAGATGATCGGAGAGGCGATGAAACCGCCCGCCTCCGGTGGATACTGAGGGTGCTGCGTTGATAACGATCTTCGTCCTGTTGGGCCTGGGGTTCTTTGCCGGTGGCGTTGCTGCCATCGTCGATGGCTGGCCCTACCTCCTGCTCGAGCGCGGCTTCACCCAGGTCATCGTCGGGAGCGTGGCTGTAACTGCCGGCATCATCCTGCTCGCGCTGTCGCGGGTCCTGGTGGAATTGCGTCGGGTCAAGGCGGCGATTGTCGGTGCGGCCGGGCTTTCCGCCGGTGAAGCGGCACGTGCTTCCGTGGGGATGGGCGAAGACCTGCGGACCACCCCTGGCGAAGCCCAGTCGGCCCTTCCGGGCCTCGGCACCGTGGCAGCAGGCGCCGGGCTCGTCGCCGCCGGCGGAGCCCTGGCAGCTTCCATGCGCGGAGGCGCTGAGGACGCTCCGGCTGCGGTCGAGGAGGTGCCAGAACCCGTGATCAACGATCTCTTCGATGAGATTACCATCCCCTCGGAACCGCCCGTCGAGCCGCATCCGGGCGCTGGTGAGAAGGACAGGGCAGATGTCCCTACGGCTGAGGTGCATGAGCCGCGTGAGCCGGAAGCGGTGGTGCCTGAGCTTGCGCCCGACGCTGTTACCCCGGCGGTCGCGGCGTCCTTCGCGACTCAGCATGAGGGCGAAGCCGCCAGAGAAGAAGAGGACGCCGACACGGACGCTGCAGCGAGCGACGAGGAGCAGCGGTCAACGTCGCCTCAATCGCCGACCTGGTGGCCGCAGGTCGATAGGCCGGGCGGGGACGAGTCCGAGCGCGCGCCCGTGGAGGCCGATGATTTCGGCGCCTTGCGCCAGCATCTCTCGTTCGGCCCGCAGCGTCCGGAATCCCAGCCCGAGCTTGAACCTGAACCCGACCTGCCGGTGGGAGAAACCTCGTTCGATCAGCGCGATCGCGAGATCGACGACGCCGCCGCCTGGATGGCGCCGGCCTTCGGACGGCGTGAGCCGCCTTTTGGCGAGCCCGAGCAAGTGGCAGATGAGCCCACGATCCCGCGCTGGCCGCCGCTGACCAGCGGAGCGCCACGGCTGGAGCCGGACGTCGAGAGTTCGGATTCACCGGAGGTTCAACCGGAAACGGCCGAAACGGAGGCTCGGGTCGAGCCGGTATTCGAGGAGGCCGAGGCGGCGAACGAGCCATTGGATGAAGCCGAAGAGGCAGTCTCCGGCGATGAGACGGAAGCGGTTCCGGAGCCTCCCCGCCCGGCGACCTCCGACGAAGGCGTCGTCGGAGCTTATCAGGTCGGTGACACGCATTTCACCATGTATGCCGACGGCTCGATCCAGGCTCGTACGCCCGATGGCGAATACAAATTCGCCTCGATGGACGAGCTCAAGACCTATCTCGCCAGCGAGAAGAGCAGGCTTGGCGGTTGATCAGCGCTTCGCGGCTGATTGCTCCGGCCATCCCGCGCGGATCGTGTGGATGGCGAAGGCGTAGGCCAGCGCCACCTCCTTCAGCGAGTCGAAGCGACCGGCCGAGCCGCCATGGCCGGCCTCCATATTGGTGTGGAGCAGGACCGGCCCGCCGCCGGTCATGGTCGCGCGCAGTTGCGCGACCCATTTAGCCGGTTCCCAATAGGTTACGCGCGGGTCGGTGAGCCCGCCCATGGCGAGGAGAGGCGGGTAAGCCTGCGCCCTGACATTGTCATAGGGCGAATAGCTCTTGATCATGTGAAAGGCTTCGACGTCCCGGATCGGGTTCCCCCATTCCGGCCATTCCGGCGGTGTGAGCGGCAGCGTATCGTCAAGGATCGTGTTGAGCACATCGACGAAGGGGACCTCGGCGATGATGCCGGCGAACAGCTCCGGGGCCATGTTTGCGATTGCGCCCATCAGCATGCCGCCGGCGCTGCCGCCCTGGGCCACGATGCGGCCACGCGCGGTAAAGCCCGTATCGGCGAGCATCTCGGCTGCCGCAATGAAATCCGTAAAGGTATTGGTCTTCTTCTCGCGCTTGCCGTCGAGATACCAGCGCCAGCCCTTGTCGGTGCCGCCGCGGATATGGGCGATGGCATAGACGAAGCCGCGATCGACCAGGCTGAGCGGATTGGTCCGGAACGAGGCTGACATGGCCGCGCCGTAGGAGCCATAGCCATAGAGCAGGCAGGGCGCAGAGCCATCGAGGGCAAGGTCGGCCCTGTGCAGAAGGGAGACGGGTATCCTGGCTCCATCCCCCGCCGTAGCGAAGACGCGTCGCACTCGATAGGCCGCTGGGTCATGGCCGGACGGAACCTCCTGGCGCTTCAGCAGCGTCCGCTCGCCGGTCGTCATGTTGTAGTCGTAGGTTTCGGCAGGTCGCGCCATCGAGGCATAGATGAAGCGCAGCGTGTCGGTTTCGAATTCATAGCCGGCGTCGAGGCCGAGACCATAGGCCTCTTCCTCGAAGGAGATGCTGCTCTCGGCGCCGCTGGCGAGGTCCCGGATGACGATGCGCGGCAGGCCATCCTCGCGTTCAAGCCGGATGAGCCGGCCCTTGAAGCAGACATGACTGAGGATCAGGCGACCGGATCGGTGCGGTATCAGGTCCCGCCAGTTCTCCGGCGACGGGGCTTCCAGCGGCGCCGAGACGATCCTGAAGTCCTCGGCATCCGCATTGGTCAGGATCAGGAATTCATCGCCGTGATGCTCGACGCCGTACTGACGACCCGTCTCGCGCGGCGCGATCAGGACTGGCGCTGCCTGAGGTGCGGCAAGATCGACGAAGCGGGTCTCCGAGGTTTCATGATCGCTGATCGAGATCAGCAGGAAGCGGCCGGACTGGGTCTCGTCGATATCGACGAACATGCCTGCGTCCTGCTCGTCATGCAGGAGTTCGTCCTCGTTCATCCCGGTGCCAAGTCGATGACGGAAGACCTGCGACGGGCGGTGATCGGCATCGAGACGGACATAGGCAAAGGAGCGTGAATCGGGCGCCCAGACGATGTCGCCGGTGGTATCCGTGATCCGGTCGCCCAGATCTGCGCCGGTGGCAAGGTCGCGGACCCTGATGTCATGGAGTTCCGAGCCAGCCTCGTCCGCACTCCAGGCGAGCAAGCTGTGATCGGGGCTGTGGGCGGCGTCACCGAGTTCGAAGAAATCGCTGCCCTTCGCCAGAGCGTCGGCATCGAGCAGGAGCTGTTCGCGCGCTTCGCCATTCCCGGACCTGATGCGTGGCTTGCGGCAGATCAGCGGATGTTCGCCGCCGCGCCGATAGCGCGAATAATAGAGGAAGGCTCCGTCCGGCTGCGGGACACCCGCATCGTCTTCCTTGATCCGGCCGCGCATTTCCTTGACGAGATCACGCTGCAGAGCACGCGTCGGTGCCATCAATGCTGTGCAATGGGCATTCTCAGCTTCAAGATAGGCGCGAATATCCGCCGGCAGTTTGCCGGGGTCCCGGAGAACATCCTTCCAGTTCTCGGCCCTCAGCCAGCCATAGGCGTCGCTCAGCGCAACTCCGTGAACGGTACGGGTCTCCGGCCGCTTCTCGGCACGGGGAGGCAAGGGGAGGCGTTTGGTCACGGTACGGCTCGCGCTGTCTTAAGATGGCGTTAAGGATTGAGGGCGATGTGGGTATCGTTGCGTAGTCAACGTCGTTTGTTGCGATGTTCGCGAAGGTTCGGAGTTCAAATCCCCCGAGGCATAGGACATTTGGGTACTTCGCGCGCGCAATGAACAGGTAGAGCCGGTGTGTGGCGCGACCAAGACAACCAGACCGCGCATGATCATGGCCGCGACACAATACGGCAGCTACGAACAATGTCCGCGGGCGCAGTAAGTCGGACGTTTGAATGTATTCATGCTCTCGATTATTGTCTTGCGAGAGTGTTTTCTATGCATTAAACCGCTTCCTCGTCGTCTCGCTTTTTGTGATTCTGGCTCGGACAGCTCTTGACCAGCTGCTTGGCTGGACAAACGAAGGCTTCAGTCGCGGGACGGTCAAGACGATCCGACGATTTTTTTGTCCAAGAACACATAAGGAGTATTTTCGCCATGACCGACAACGACGGCTCGGATTTCATCGAGCTGACCGCGGACATCGTGTCCGCTTATGTGTCGAACAATTCTGTTCCTACGTCCGAACTGCCCGCTTTGATCAGCGATGTGCATGCCGCCCTGAGCCGCGTTGTTGGTGGTGTTGCGCCGGTTGTGCCTGCGGAGGCACCCAAGCCGGCCATTCCGGTCAAGAAATCCATCACGGCCGACTATCTGATCTGCCTTGAGGACGGGAAGAAGTTCAAGTCGCTGAAGCGTCATCTTCGTACGCAGTACAATATGTCGCCCGAGCAGTATCGCGAAAAGTGGGGCCTGCCGCCCGACTATCCGATGGTGGCCCCCAACTACGCCGAGGCGCGCTCGCAGCTGGCGAAGAAGATGGGCCTGGGTCAGCAGCGCCGCAAGCGCCGCTGATCGCTTGCCGCAGGGGAGGGCGTTGCCAATGCGAGCAACGCTTGCGACCATACAGTTTGTCTGGCCGCCGGGTTCCCGGCGGCCTTTTTCATGGCGCTCCGGCCGGCGCGCTCGGTCGGGATCGGGCTGTGCCTCGCTCCATCGGTCTCTGGCGTCTTAAGACGGCACTGACATTCCCCGCAGCGAGGCAAGACGAGGAAGAAGCAGAGGCGGAAAAGTACGGACGGCGCGCCGACGATGCGCGACCGCTCATCGCGCCCGACCCATCCGGTCCTGAGCAGCTTTATGCGGCTGCCTTGTGGGCATCCGTCTTGATGCGCTCGATCATCGCACGCACGCCGTTGGAGCGCTGCGGTGTCAGATGGGCTGCAAGCCCGAGGGATTGGTAGATCGCGAATGCATCCGTCGCGATGATTTCCTGGGCGGTGCGGCCCGAATAGATCGCGAGCGCCAGGGCAACGAGGCCACGCACGATATGGGCATCGCTGTCCCCCAGGAAATGCAGACGCGTGCCCGCTCCCGGGCCGCCTTCCCGGTGTGCCGCGAGCCAGACCTGGCTGGCGCAGCCGCGCACTTTGTTGTCATCGTTATGCGCTTCTTCCGGCAACGGGGCGAGGTCGCGGCCGAGTTCGATCAGATATCGGTAGCGGTCGTCCCACTCTTCGAGCAGCTCGAAATTGGCAATGATCTCGTCGAGGCTTGCGCTCATGTCCTGTCCGCTTGGAGCCGCGCCATAGGCAGGGCGGCATGGCGAGCGTCTTCCGCTGACAGGCGCTCCCCGTCAAGCGCTCGCCCTTCAAGATATAGGTGGAAGTTCGCTAGCGGGTAGTGGCCTGAGGCTTCTGGTTTGCTGCGCTGAGCGTGAGCGCCAGGAACCGGGAGCGCGTTTCCGGATCGAGGCCGGCCAGGATTTCGGCGGCCTCGCGGGCAGCCATCGCACCATTCGCCACCGCCCTGACATCGACCTGGCTCGCGACCTTCGCCGCGTTGCGCAGGGTTTCGGCGGCGGCGCCATCTTCGGCTTTGCCGCCATGGACGGGTGAATTGAGGGCGATGACCCCGATCACCGCCAGACTGCGCAGAAGATAGGCCATCGCTCGTTTCCCCGGTTGCCGGCAACACCGGCGCGTCCCTGAACCCGAAGACATCCTAGATCGGGATCTCAAAAGATCGCGTCATTTGTAAGCATCGCATTTGAATCGAAGGTGATGCTCTATCTTCAGCTTCCGTTCACCCTGCTGCGAACATCGAAATGAATGGAATTCGTTGGCGAAATCTCTCTAACTATCTGTATTATTTGTTGAATTTCTCCGCAAAGAACCGGCCCGGCGAGTTCGGTCCGCGATCGCCTTAAACCCCGCTTAAACCCGGGTCGGCAAGGATCGGGATGTTACAGGCAAGTCGGCCTGCCGAGGTGAGCGTTGCGTTTTCCCATCACGATGACGGCGATCAGGACCCAGGTAGCAGCGATGGTTCACCCATCTGTGCTGCCGAATTCCGTTGAGCGCATCCGCCACGAGCGCTTCATGCTGACGCGGCTGGCGCTCGGCGCGGTGGCCCTGAGCCTGGCTCCGGCCTATCTCGCCTGGCGGGGTACGATGGGCGTGCTTGAACTGCTCGTGCTGATCGCGGTGACGCTCCCGCTGCTGGCTGTTTTCATTCTCTCGCGCAGCGGGCGGCTCGAGCTCGCGCATTGCATTTCCGCCGCCGCGCTGGCGCTTCTGGTCGTCGCGCTTTCGGGCATGACCGGCGGGATCGCATCGCCGCTCCTGCTGTGGCTCGCCGCCATTCCGGCAGAGGCAATGTTCTTCGGTTCGCGGGCTTATGTTGCGCGCGCCGGCGCCATCGCTGTCGGCGCCCTGGGTTCGGTCGCGATCGTGCACACGCTCGGCCTGTCTGCGGAGCCGGCTCCCTGGGTCTCCGCTGCCATGCCGCTATTGGCTGCTGCCGCAATCCTGCATGTCGCGGCGGTTGCCTTCGGCTTTCTGTGGCGGCGCGACGACGAGATGCGCGAGCACCGTGCCTGCGGTGCACGTGCGCAGCTCTTGCTCGACCATGTCGGAGATCTCGTGACCTGGCATGATGCGACCGGCGCCGTCGTCTTTGCCAACGCGGCTTCGGCCTCCCTGACCGGCGCAGAACCGCGCGAGTTGATCGGACGAGGACTGCTTGAGCGCGTCCATGTCGCCGACCGTCCTCTCTTCCTCAAGGCGCTCAGCGATGCCGCCCACGGAGATGGGGTGGCGAGCGCCTGCTTCCGCACGCTGTTCTTGCCGCGCCAGGACGAGGCGGGAATGCCGTCCTCTCCGGTTGCCCTCTGGCTCGAAATGCAGGCGCATCGCGTCGCGAATGCCGGACCGCGGGACGGGGCAGCGGTCGTCTGCGTCATGCGCGACGTCACCGCGCGTCGCGCGCTCGACGAGGAGCGGGCGCGCGGCCATGCGGAGGCCGTCCGGGCGAGCGACGAAAAGGGACAGTTTCTCGCCACGGTGAGCCATGAGCTGCGCACGCCTCTGAACGCGATCATCGGCTTCTCGGAAATGCTGGGAACCGACACTTACGGCCTGCTCGATGCCGGCAAGCGTCTTGAATACGCCAATATCATCCATGCTTCCGGCCATCACCTCCTCGATGTCGTCAATACCTTGCTCGATGTCTCCAAGATCGAGAGCGGAGCCATGGCGATCGAGCAGGAGCCGCTCGACCTCGCGGAGCTTGCCCAGGATGGCTGCAGGCTGATGGCGCTGCGCGCCGAGGCGGAAAAGGTTGCCCTGGAGCGCGTCGTCGGCCCCGATCTGCCGCTGCTCCGTGGCGACCGTCGTGCGCTGAAGCAGGTCCTGCTGAATCTGCTCTCGAATGCGATCAAGTTCACGCCGGCCGGCGGCCGGGTCACGCTCGCCGTGGTTCGTGACGGCGACATGCTCGATCTTTCCGTGTCCGATACCGGCATCGGCATCGCGGCCGCCGATCTGCCGCGGTTGGGCGACCCCTTCTTCCAGGCCAAGGGCTCCTATGACCGTGCCTATGAGGGCACCGGCCTCGGCTTGTCGGTGGTGCGCGGCCTCGTCGGCCTGCATGGCGGCCGCCTGACGGTGGAGAGTGCTCCAGGTGTCGGGACGCGCGTCTCGGTGAGGTTGCCGGTTGGCGGCGTCGCCCAGGCCTGCGAGCCCGCAAAGATCGTTACCTTCGCCCGAGCGCCGCGCCGCGGCTTCGAAACCAAAGAACCCTATCGCCTGACTGCCTGATCGAGAGCCGACCATGTCCGTCACACTCGCAGCCCGCGCTCACTCGAACGCGACCCTGTCCGCACCGGCGAGGCGCCCTCCGCCCGCTCGCCGCAAGGCGTCCGTCCTGACGCGGATCTGGCGTGCAACCCTGCGTCGCCCGGGCCGCAGCCTGATCCTGACCCTGTTCTCGGCCGCGGCAGCGGCCATCCTGATGAATGCGCTTCTGTTTCAGAAGACCCGTCACCCCCGGCCAATCCTGTCGCAATCCGCGACGGCCACCCCGTCATCGCGTAACGCCGAGCGGCGCACAGAGCAGGCCCCTGCCGGAGCAGCTGTCGCTCCCGCTCCGGCTGCATCCGCTCCGTCCGAGCCGGCGCAGTTGCCCCCGTCGCGCCCGGGCGGCCTGACGCAGGCGGCTCGTGAAGCGGCGCCGCGTCCGCCGGCATCCGTCAATGCAGCCCCGCGCCCGGCTCCCGCTGCACCGGCCCAGGCCGCAGCACAGCGCAATCCGGCTCCGGTGCGCGACCGTGATCCGATCGCCGATCTGATCAACGGCGTCGACATGAGACCACCGGCGGATATCCGGGGCGTGGCTTCGGCCAAGCCGGCTTCGCCGCGCCGCACCGTGGAAAACTGAGGCGGATCGCGTACCCTTCCGACGATGGCGCGTCTCACCAGCGATTTTTGGGTCTCAGCCTATTTGCGGCAGGCGGCACTCGACGGCTTCGATGCCGTCCTGCGCCGTCGCGGCGCCAGCGAGGCGGGGGCGATTTTCGTCAAACTCGACCGGCTTGACGGCACGGCCGCGCTCTACGGCCCTGCGCCGCAGGCGCTGGTGGACGAGAGTGGCGTCCGCCGCTTCCAGCTTATCCTCGATTCCGACCCGTTGAGCGTTGAGGAGCGGGTTGAGCGCGAACGTCGTTTCGACCCGGACCTCTGGCTGGTCGAGATCGAAAACCGGAAGGGCGATCCCAGACTGTCCCTCGCCGAAGGCTGATCGGGCCGTCTGTCCGAACGCTCAGCTGTACTCGCGCCCGCCGCGCAGCCCGCGCCTGACTTCGTCCAGGACGGAGCGACTGTCAGGCCTGGCGGCGCCGGAACGGGCGGGCGTTCCGCTCGGGTCGAGCAGGGGCTGGTGCTGGCCCTTGCGGCTGGGCAGACCCTTGCTCTCGCCGGATATCTGCATGACGAGCCGATAGGCCACACCCGGGGTGACCGAGCGCATCAGCGCCACCAGGGCGAAGATGCGCTCCACCGAATGGGCGGCATCATCCCCAAGCCGGATCAGCAGGCGCGTCGCATCCTCGACGCTGACGCCGCCGGCGATGAGGGCGAGCGCCGTCAGGTCTCGCGAGCGATCGCGGGCCATCGCTTCGGCGAGGCGGCGCCCCGTGCCCAGTCGGCTGGAGAGCGCACCGAAGAGGCCCTCGCGATCCTGTTCGGCGGTGGCGAGCCAGCCGGCGAAGGTTTCCGCCGCAGGTGCCGGGCGTCTCTCCGAAGGGCTGATCGCGTCCAGCGCCGAAAGCGATTCGATCGTGGCGCGACGTCGTTCGGCACCGGCATGCAGGAAGAGAGGGACAAGGTCCGCGCTGTTGATGTCTCGCCGCACGAGCAGGCCCGGCACATAGGCGCCATCGTCTCGCGCCCGGTCGAGCAAGAGGTCGAGCACGGGCCGCGGCAGGGGGGCGGACGGGTTGGCAAGCAGCGCCAGATCGAGAGCCCGCTCGCCTCGGCTCGCCAGCATCAGGCTGGCCTTGGCAGGGAGGTCGGCCCGTTCCGCAACGGCAATGGCCGCTGCTGCGTCGCCATGCGCCGCAATGTCCTCGAGTTCGGAGGGCGAGACCGGGCCGCCATGGCGCATCAGCGTCGACAGGACATCCCCGCCGCGTGCCTTGAGCGCCTGCAGGACATCGGCTTGAGCATGGCGCCACCCGGCAAGCTTGCGCGCCAGGGTGACGGCTGTGCTCTCGTCGATGACGGGGATCAAGGCAAGCGCCATCTCGCGAAACGCCTCCAGATCCTCGCTGGAGGGCTGCGTCGTCGACATCAGCAGGTCGGCTTTCACGCGCAGTGAAACCTGGCTGAGATCGAGCCCGCCGTCACGCGCGAGACGAGCGAGCTGCGCAAGGTCGGCGGAAATTCGGGACGGCATACTGACTACTCGTCGGAGACTCGGTGGTTTCCGTCAACTTATGCCCGACGCGTTAATGTGACGTTAACCATGTCGGGGCCTGATGCGGTTTGAGGGCCTTGGCTGCCGGCGCCGGCCCGCGCCGTGCCATCCGTTCCCTGACTCGACCGCAACCTTAAGCGCCAACCAAGGAGGCGCATCATGGCCGTCGTCATTCCTTTCGCGCCGCGTCGGCGCAGGGTTGCCGGCTCGCTCCCGGCCGCTCCCCGGGAAACCGGGGCGATCCTGTTCTTCACCGGTGTGCGCTACGAGCGCCCGCCGGAGCCGCGCGCGCCTGGCAGGCCGGAGCGAAAGCCCGGCACTCGGTCCCGTGCCAAGTCCGCTCCCAAGCGTGCCAAGTCCGCTCCCAAGAGTGTCAGGCAGCCGGCGTGATGCTCCCGTTGCGGCGTATGCGTTCCGGTGCGGGCAGGGGGAGCCTGCAACTGGCTCTGGCGGCGGCCTTGTCGGCAGGGGCCTGCGCGCCCGGCAGCGGCGACTTCGGCCGCCCGCGTCCCGGTATCTGGAACGATACGATTGCGCCCAGCATCGGCTTCTGGTCCGCGACCGCACGCGGCGAGGCGGTATCGTATTTCCACATGACAGACGACGAGGAACAGTTGCGGGATCGGGCCTGGCGCTTCGTCATGCCGGCACATGAGCGCAACGTCTTCGAGCGTCAGGTCTCGGATCTGGCTCATGCCCGAATCCTGCCGGTCGCCGCTCAGTCCAGCAACATCTCCGATTATCATCGATCGCTGATATCCGGCTCCTTCCGGTCACAGGCTTCGCGCTACAACCGGCTGGCCGAGGATGCGAACGCTGACCGCTTGCTGATCGGGCCGTTCCGGGGCAATGCGGCCAGGGTGGTTGCGGCTGACCGGATCCGGATGAAGACGCTGGAGGCATCGCCCCTCGTGCCGCCCGATCAGAACGATCCGGCGCTCGCGCGCGTGATCGAGAATGAAGGCCTGATCCTCTGGGTCTGCGAGCGTGTCGGCTTCCGGCTGGAAAGTTACCGCTATGCGCTGGCCAATCTCGTGGTCGAGATGCCGGCGCGCGACGCGGTCAGGGCCGAACGCAGCATCATGGCGCTCGAGGCCGAGGCCGGGCCCCTCTGCAAGCTGCCGCTGATCGGCACCTTCCGGAATGACGAGCCGTCCAGGCCGGTGGTCCACAAGGGTTGATCAATCGGCCAGGCCGCAGGCGACGCTCTTGGCCATCGCCTCGGCATCGGACCGGTCGGACGGCAGCTTCGCCAGCACACGCGCGACGATCAGGCCCTGCTCCGTGTCGGATACGACACGCAGTTCGCGCGTGGTCTCTCCCTCCTCGTCGCGTGCAAGCCGCTCGTCGAGCTGTTCGCTGGTCATCACCACGAATTCCAGAATCCCGCGGATCGCGGCGCGGTCCGTAATGGCGTAGCCGACACCGCCGCCACGCCGGTGCAGCGACAGTCCGAGCGGCAGCGAACCGACGCGCGCCACCACCCGCATTGGGCCCGCACTCAGATCATAGCTGCAAACGGCGGTCACGAGAGCAGGATCAGCATCACGCGGGGCCGGCAGTTCGGCCCTCTGCGCCGTCACCAGTTCGGCCTGCCCCCCGGTGCCCAACGCCGCATAGGCCGTTGCCGCATCGCGCTCCGACAGGAGAGGGATCAGCAGCACGGTCACGATATGGACGATTCCCGCCAGCAGCAGCCCGGCCACCGTCGCCAGGGCGAAGCGACGGATCGCAGTCGTGATGCGCTGACGCCAATTCACCGTCCGGTTTGACTTCGCAATGACAGGACCGGAAGTACCGTGGGAGGACTCGAAGGTCGTCATCGGCAATCGATCCGGCCGATGCGGGGAAGGGACTCCGGACGCAACTCGCTCGCATGTCCCGAGATCGGCGTATCGTAGAGCCTCAGCCGAAACTGGAAATGCCCACGAATGGGCAATGGCAGCCAATTCCCGGCCTCAGGCGTCGTCCCAGCGACCGCTCGCAAACCGGCGCTCTCGTCGCGCACGATCTCGGCATCGGTGAACCCGCTGCGTTCGAGCGGCAGGTGGAAGGCGTGTCCTGCGGTATCGGTGACGTTCAGTGTCCAGCCCCGCGTCGTCGGCGTCGTTCCCGTGATGAGATAACGGCAGCGCCCATCGAGCATCTGGCCGCTCTCGTCGCGCTCCGCGATCAGCTCGAGCCCTTCGCCGGAGCCAAGCGGCAGATGAACGCCACGGGCCAGATAGGCCCGCATATAAGGATCGACATCGCGCCCGCCGCTGCGCGGCCACGCTGTCCATGAGCCGACCTGCAGCCTTCCGAGCGGAGGACGCTCCGCGACGGCAAGATGTGCCGAGGCGAGCCCCAGCCCGGCGCCGAGTGCGATGATGTAGGAGAGAGTGAGGATGCGCACGGCGAAGCCTGTTCAGCGGATACGGCTTGCGCCACCCGGTGGCGTCATATCCTGGATGCCGGCCTGGGCCGTCCGTCCTGCAGCGCGCACCGGTTCAATCGTTCGGAACATCGCGCCGACGGCCGAGAGCACTTCGAAGGACTGGCGCGGCATATGGCCAGCCCCCGCACCCGGCGTTGCGGTGTCGGCTGCAGGAGCGTTGGCCTTGGCGAGCGCTGCGACCTTCGGATCGATCACGGGCGTCACGCCCGGGATCGGTTTCAGTTCCAGCCCCTGATGGGCGAACTGCATGATCTCCTTCCAGGTCATCGCCGGCAGGGAACCGCCCGTCATATTGGCGGTCTCCGACGAGTCATCGTTGCCGAACCACACCGCGCCGACCAGATTGCCGGAATAGCCGACATACCAGGCGTCCTTGTAGCCATTGGTGGTGCCGGTCTTGCCGGCCGTGACGACGCCGTCGAGCGCGGCGCGACGCCCGGTGCCCTCGGTCGGAACCTTGGACAGCATGAAGTTCAAGTCCTGCGAGACCTGGGTGCTCAGCACGCGCTTGCCGGTGCTGTCGTCGCGATCATGCCGATAGATCAGATCGCCTTGCGAATTATGGATGTCGATCGCGGCATAGGGCTTGGCACGCAGCCCGCCATTGGCGAGCACGGCATAGCCCGCTGCCATATCCATGACCGTCACCTCGGCTGCGCCGATGGGCAGCGAGACCGTGTCGGTCAGCGGCGTGGTCAAGCCCATGGCGCGCGCGGTTTCGATGATCTTCAGCCGGCCGATGCGCGCCGCGCGTGCCTCATGGGTCTCGCCCGTGGCGCGGCCGATCGCAACCGACATCTGCACCGGGATCGTGTTGATCGATTTCGCCAGCGCCACCGTCAGCGGTAGCGATCCGGCATAGGAGCGGCCGTAATTGTTCGGACACCAGTTTCCGATGCAGACCGGGCGATCGGTCACGATCGTATTCGGACGGTAGAGGCCAGACGAGAGCGCTGCTGCATAGACGAACGGCTTGAACGAAGAGCCTGGCTGCCTTGCTGCCGTCGCGCGGTTGAATTGGCTCGCGCCGTAGTCGCGCCCGCCGACGATCGCGCGCACGGCGCCGTCGGGATCCATGACCACGCTCGCCGCCTGTTTGGCATGATAGGCCGGGCCATGCTGGCGCAGGATCGTTTCGATCGCGTGGTCGGCACGATCCTGGATTGCCGGATCATGCGGCGTCTTGACGGTCAGCACCCGGTCCGGGCCGATCTTGCCGTCCTCAGCCAGCTTGCGAACCTCTTCGAAGGCCCAGTCGAGATAGTAGTCGGGGCTGGCGTCCCGTTTGCGATCGACCGGGGTGGCCGGGTTGCGCTTTGCGCTGTCGATCTGGCCTGCCGTCATGAAGCCGGCATCGACCATCGCGTTCAGCACGTCATTGGCGCGGGCACGGGCCGCCGGCAGATTGACGTGAGGCGCATATTTGGTCGGCGCCTTGAACAGGCCGGCCAGCATGGCGGCCTCGGCGACGCTGACATCCTTCACGGACTTGCCGAAATAATATTCCGACGCGGCCGCCACGCCAAAAGTACCGCCGCCCGTATAGGCGCGGTCGAGATAGAGCTTGAGGATCTCGTTCTTGGTCAGCCTGTATTCGAGCCACAGAGACAGGAACGCTTCCTTGATCTTGCGGTCGAGCGACCGCTCATTGCTCAGGAAGAGGTTCTTGGCGAGCTGCTGGGTCAGCGACGACCCGCCTTGAACCACGCCCGAGGCCCGTGCGTTCACCGTGATCGCGCGAAAGGTCCCGAAGATGTCGATGCCGAAATGGTCGTAGAAACGCCGATCCTCGGTTGCCAGAACGGCCTTGATGAGATGGTCCGGCAGTTCCTCGAGCTTCAGCGAGTCGTCATGGCGCGCGCCGCGATGGCCGAGCTCGGAGCCGTACCGGTCCAGGAAGGTCACCGCGAAGACCTGATGCTTGAGCGCCTCCTCGCGGCCCTCGCGGAAGGCGGGGATTGCGAGCATGAGCAGGACGAGAGCGCCGGCGATCCCGACATTCAGGCCCTCGCTCGCGACCTCCGCTACGACCCGCTTGCCGCCGGAGACGGTCAGCCGGTCGGCATAGCTGCGCACGCGCTCATAGGCTTCGCCCGCGCGGCGGCCCGCGCCCCAGAGCGTGTCGTCGATCCATGAATCGACGCCAAGCGCGAAGCGCTTGAGACGGGTCGTCCAGTGTGCCTTCCTGAACTCCATCGCCGCCCGGGCCACCCTGACGAAAAGCTGCCGTTATCTCCTGCCGCGACCGGATGGTGTTGGCAACCCAAAGCGCCCCTTGGGAAGGACATAGGATCGACCTATGCGCACGGGAAGGCCAGCGTCATCCTTTAAACAGCTGAACAGCAGGTTTTGCGCCAGACGATCCGTGCCATTGCGAAACAGTCTGTCCGGAGCAGCGTGCAACTGGGATGCGCGGCATCGCGGCGCTTTCCACGAACTCCACGAGGGCGCATAAGCGCTTCCATGACGGACGCACCCATCCGGCCAGAGCCATTCTGGCGTAGCAAGACGCTCGACGAGATGACCCCGCAGGAGTGGGAATCGCTCTGCGACGGCTGTGGGCGCTGCTGCCTCGTGAAGCTGGAGGATGAGGATACCGGTCGCATCCACGCCACCGATATCGGCTGCAGATTGTTCGATGCCGGCGCATGCCGCTGCAAGGATTACTCCAATCGCTCGACGATCGTTCCCGATTGCGTGACACTCACTCCGGACGAGGTTCGCACGCTCCCTTGGCTGCCGCCGACCTGCGCCTATCGTCTGGTCGGGGAGGGACGCGACCTGCCCTGGTGGCATCCGCTGGTGTCCGGCGATCCAGCGACGGTCGTCGCGGCCGGCGTCTCGGTGCGCGGTCGGGTCTTCGCCAGTGAAGATGACGTGCATGAGGACGACCTGCCCGAACGTATCGTCAACTGGCCGCTGCGTTGGCCGCGCGCGGCGCGCAGCCCTTCGCGTGGCTGAGAGCGTCGCAGATCTGCAGCAATCCTGCTGCAGCCTCGCTCATTGATTGTTCATCCGCTTTTCGGCATGACCTCGCCGGTCCCTGCTGCCCGGCTGTCTGTGCCGGTGGCGCTTCGCATGAAACTTTTGGATCGCCGGCGCGTTCATGAGCCCGGCTGGATGAAGAGGTAGTTGTGATGGCTGGTGGGAAGTGGGTCTACACCTTCGGCGACGGCAAGGCCGAGGGTGAAGCGGGCATGAAGAACCTGCTCGGCGGCAAGGGCGCGAACCTCGCCGAGATGAGCAATCTGGGCTTGCCGGTCCCGCCCGGCTTTACGATCACCACCGAGGTCTGCACCCACTATTACGAAAACGGCAAGAATTTCCCGCCCGATCTCGCCGGGCAGGTGAAGGCTGCGCTTGCAGAGATGGGACGTCTCACCGGCAAGGTCTTCGGCGACCCCGCCAATCCGTTGCTCGTTTCGGTGCGCTCCGGCGCCCGCGCCTCGATGCCCGGCATGATGGATACCGTCCTCAACCTGGGCCTCAACGACGTCACCGTCGAGGCCGTGGCGAAGGCCTCGGGCGATGCCCGATTCGCCTGGGACAGCTATCGCCGCTTCATCACGATGTATTCGAACGTCGTGCTCGACGTCGACCACGGCCATTTCGAGGAGGCGCTCGAGGACTACAAGGAGCGCAAGGGCCAGCATCTCGACACCGATCTCTCGGCCGATGACTGGAAGGTGCTGGTCGGTCGCTACAAGGACATCGTGAAGAAGGCGCTCGGTGCCGAGTTCCCGCAGGAGCCGCAAGAGCAGCTCTGGGGCGCCGTCGGCGCAGTGTTCTCGTCCTGGATGAATGGCCGGGCGATCAAATATCGCGAGCTCAATACCATTCCGGCCTCCTGGGGCACGGCCGTCAACGTCCAGTCGATGGTCTTCGGAAACATGGGCGAGACCTCGGCCACCGGAGTTGCCTTCACCCGCAATCCCTCGACCGGCGAGAACGCGCTCTATGGCGAGTTCCTGATCAATGCGCAGGGCGAGGATGTCGTTGCCGGCATCCGCACGCCGCAGGACATTACCGAGGTGGCGCGTCAGGCCGCCGGTTCCGACAAGCCTTCGATGGAGAAGGCGATGCCTGCGGCCTATGCCGAGCTCTGCCGGATCTACGGCATCCTCGAGAAGCATTATCGCGACATGCAGGACATGGAATTCACCATCCAGGAGGGCAAGCTCTGGATGCTGCAGACCCGGTCCGGCAAGCGTACCGCCAAGGCCGCGCTCAGGATCGCGGTCGATCTGGCGCAGGAGGGATTGATCGGCGAGGAGGAGGCGGTCGGCCGCGTCGAGCCCGGCGCTCTCGAACAGCTCCTGCACCCGGCGATCGATCCCAAGGCCGAGCGACGGGTGCTGACGACCGGCCTGCCGGCGTCGCCCGGCGCGGCGGCCGGCGAGATCGTCTTCAATTCAGACGACGCCGAGGCTGCCAGGAAGGCGGGCCGCAAGGTCATCCTGGTCCGGGTCGAGACGAGTCCGGAGGATATTCATGGCATGCATGCCGCCGAAGGTATTCTCACCACGCGTGGCGGCATGACCTCGCATGCGGCGGTCGTGGCGCGCGGCATGGGCAAGCCCTGCGTCTCCGGCGCCGGGCAGATCCGGGTCGACTATGCCAAGGGCACGATGACGGTGGGGCCGACCACGCTGAGGGCCGGCGATTTCATCACCATCGACGGCACCCTCGGCCAGGTCCTGCTGGGCGAGGTCAAGATGCAGCAGCCGGAGCTCTCCGGCGATTTCGGCACACTGATGGGCTGGGCCGACAAGGTTCGCCGCCTCAAGGTTCGCGCCAATGCCGAGACGCCGCGCGATGCCCGCGCTGCGCGCGACTTCGGTGCCGAGGGCATCGGGCTCTGCCGCACAGAGCACATGTTCTTTGACGAGGATCGCATCCTGCCGATGCGGGAGATGATCCTCGCCGGCGACAACAAGGGACGGCGCGACGCGCTGGCCAAGCTCCTGCCGATGCAGCGGCAGGACTTCGTCGAGCTCTTCACCATCATGCAGGGTCTGCCGGTCACGATCCGCTTGCTCGATCCGCCGCTGCACGAGTTCCTGCCGCATACCGATGCGGAGATTGCCGAGGTGGCGCGCGCCATGGCGGTGACGCCGGACGTGCTCCGACGCCGGGCGGCCGAATTGCACGAGTTCAATCCGATGCTCGGCTTCCGCGGCTGCAGGCTGGCGGTGGCCTATCCCGAAATTGCCGAGATGCAGGCCCGCGCCATCTTCGAGGCCGCCGTGATCGCGGCGCGCGAGACCGGCAAGCCGGTCATCCCGGAGGTGATGGTGCCGCTGGTGATGGGCGTCGCCGAACTCGACCTCGTCAAGGCTCGCATCGACGCCATGGCCAAGGCCGTGATCGGCGAAAGCAAGACCGAGTTCACCTACCAGGTCGGTACCATGATCGAGCTGCCGCGTGCCGCCTTGCGTGCCGAGGAGATCGCCCGCAGCGCCGAATTCTTCTCCTTCGGCACCAATGACCTGACCCAGACCACGCTCGGCATCAGCCGCGACGACGCCGCTTCCTTCCTCGGCTCCTACACCGCCAACGGTATTCTGGAATCCGACCCTTTCGTCACCATCGACCAGGAGGGTGTTGGCGAACTCGTCAAGCTTGCGGTCGAGCGCGGTCGCCGGAGCCGCCCGCGGATCAAGCTGGGCATTTGCGGTGAGCACGGCGGCGACCCGGCCTCGATCGGCTTCTGCGAGAGCATCGGTCTCGATTACGTCTCCTGCTCGCCCTTCCGGGTGCCGATCGCACGCCTGGCCGCGGCGCAGGCGGCACTGGGTGCGATCAAGGCCAAGGACGCCTGAGCATTTCTTGGACATCGGTCTCGGGCCTGCGCCATGCTGCGCCCGAGACCGACAATCCCGCATTGGCGCGATAACGCTCACCGGTCTAGTTTCGCACCATGCAGACGCGTATTGGCCAACTCTCCCGCCCTTTCGGCAAGCTCTATTACGAGGTCACGGGCTCCGGCCCGCCGATCGTGTTCGCTCATGGGCTGGGCGGCAATCATCTGTCCTGGTGGCAGCAGGTCGCTCATTTCAGCCCGCGGCACAGCTGCGTGACCTTCGCTCATCGCGGCTTCTCGCCGTCGGAGCCGGTGGCCGGCGGTCCTGATCCGGCAGACTATGCCGGCGATCTTGCCGCGCTGATCACCCATCTGTCGCTGGAGCGGCCGGTCCTGGTCGCGCAATCCATGGGCGGCTGGAGCTGTGTGGACTATGCGCTGGCGAACCCCGGGGCGGTGAGAGGGCTCGTCATGGCCTGCACCACCGGCACGCTCGATTTCGGCAAGGCCGAAAGCGATATCTCGAGCGAACTCGCGGCCTGGCAGCGGCGAGTCGATGAGACTCTGCCGCGTTGGGCCGAGAGCGGTATCCATCCCGCCTGCGGCGAAGCCTTCGCGAAACGCTTGCCGGCGCTCTACGAGCTCTACAAATCCATCGACCGCATCAATGCAGGCCTGGACAAGGCCCTTGTTCGACAACGCATCTGGGAGGCGCGCAACCGCTCGCCCGCGGACCTTGCCGCACTCGATTGTCCCGCCTTGTTCCTTTCAGGCGCCGATGACCTCGTCGTCCCACCTTGTGGCGTAGAGGCCGTCGCCGCCCATGCTCCGCGGGGCCGCTTCGTCAGCGTTCCCGAAACGGGCCATTCCGTCTATTTCGAGGATGCGACGCGTTTCAATGCCGAGGTCGACCGCTTCATGTCCGAGTTGAAGGGCTGAGACCGTGCCGTCTCGCGCGCTGACCACGATCGGCTTCGATGCCGACGACACGCTCTGGCAGAACGAGCAGTTCTTCCGGCTGACGGAGGACCGTTTCGTCACCCTGCTCGGCGAGCACGGCGAAGCGGCCGACATCTCCGGCAGGTTGCTGGATGCGGAGCGCCGCAATCTCGGCTTCTACGGATTTGGCATCAAGGGCTTCACGCTCTCTATGATCGAGACCGCGATCGAGATCACAGGCGGCAATGTGCCGGCCTCCGTCATTGCGGAGATCCTTGCCGCCGGGCGTGAGATGCTGGCGCATCCGGTCGAGACGCTTCCGGGTGTACAGGAAACATTGGAGGCTTTGGCCTCCGAATACAGGCTGGTGCTGATCACCAAGGGCGATCTCTTTGATCAGGAACGCAAGCTCGCCCAGTCAGGGCTCGGCGATTTCTTCCAGGCGGTCGAGATCGTCAGCGACAAGAGCGTCACGACCTATGAACGCATCTTCGCCCGTCATGGTGACGGCGCGAGACATGCAATGATGGTCGGCAACTCGCTGAAGTCGGACATCCTGCCGGCGCTGCAGGCGGGGGCCTGGGCCGTGCATGTGCCGCATGAACTGACCTGGGTGCTCGAACATGCCGAGGAACCGGTTGCGGAGCAGCGCTATCGCCGGCTGACGGATCTGGGTGGCCTCGTCCGGCTTCTGGGCGAGATCGACTGATCGTGAGAGCGCCGCCATGTCGGACGGCCATCGAGGCACTCCGTTGCGCATCAGGGCGCTGCGCTGGACCCGCATTGCAATTTATGCTAGTGCCGCCCATGTAAGACGAGATGCGGCCGGGTTCTGGCCAATCCTCCGCGCGGGATTTCCCGGTCGGCGGGCACGATTCAGATCCACCACACATCGTTATCAAGGCCACGGCGAGGCGTCCGCGCGTCAAGTCGTGTCTTCCACATACGAACGCGGATCTGAAACGTAAGGACTACCCCTATGAACAAGGGCACCGTGAAGTGGTTCAACACCACCAAGGGCTATGGCTTCATCACCCCTGAGGCCGGCGGCCAGGACGTTTTCGTCCACATCAGCGCTGTCGAGCGTGCCGGCCTGCGCGAGTTGCGCGATGGTCAGGTCGTCTCCTTTGAGCTGATCGCCGATCGCAAGACCGGCAAGTCCTCGGCCGGCAATCTCGTCGTCGCCTGAGGCTGAATACTGACCGGGAGGGTGTCCGCACTCTCCCGGCTCTCTCTACCGATACCTTTACAACAATACCTTTCGGCGCAGTGGCTAGCGGTTCGCCGGACGGAAATGACGTACTTCAATGCCGAATCCATTCGGTGGCGCAGCCGGTTTCCACATGCGCCCCTTGCGTTTCGGCTTCAGAAAGACCTGTTTTGACACAATTTACAGACCTCGGCCTCGCCGAGCAGCTTCTCAAGGCGCTCGCGGCTGAAGGTTATTCCAAGCCGACGCCCATCCAGGCGCAGGCCATCCCCCCTATTCTCGAAGGCAAGGATCTGTTCGGCGCGGCCCAGACGGGCACGGGCAAGACGGCCGCCTTCTCGTTGCCGATGCTGCACCGGTTGCTCAACAACCCGCGGCGCATGCAGCCGCGCTCGGTGCGTGCACTCATCCTGAGCCCGACGCGTGAACTCGCGGCGCAGATCGAGACCAGCATCCGCACCTACGCCCAGTTCACCACAGTCAAATCGGCTGTGATCTTCGGCGGCGTGCCCGTCGGCAAGCAGATCCGCGCGCTCGGGCAGACCGTCGACATCCTCGTCGCCACGCCCGGCCGCCTGCTTGATCTTGTCGACCAGCGCGCAGTCTCGCTGCGCGAGATCGAGTTCCTGGTGCTCGACGAGGCCGATCAGATGCTTGATCTCGGCTTCATCCATGCCTTGCGCCGGATTGCGACGCTGATCCCGGCCAAGCGCCAGACCCTTCTGTTCTCGGCGACCATGCCGAAGCAGATCCGCGAGATCGCCTCGGCCTATCTGACCAATCCGGTCGAGGTTGCGGTGACGCCGGTCGCCACGACCGCCGAGAAGGTCGAGCAGCGCGTCATTTTCACCGACCCCGGCCACAAGCCGGCCCTGCTGGCGAAGACGCTCGGCGTGCCGGAGATGGAGCGCGCGATCGTGTTCACGCGCACCAAGCATGGTGCGGACAAGGTCGTGCGCCAGCTTGAGCAGTCCGGCATCAAGTCGGCCGCCATCCACGGCAACAAGAGCCAGGGCCAGCGCGAGCGCGCCCTCGGCGCTTTCCGTGATGGCGAGCTGCGCATTCTGGTCGCGACCGACATCGCGGCGCGCGGCATCGATGTCGACGGCGTCAGCCATGTCGTGAATTTCGACCTGCCGAACGTGGCGGAAACCTATGTCCACCGCATCGGCCGCACCGCGCGCGCCGGTGCCACAGGCGTCGCCATTGCCTTCTGTACCCCGGAAGAGCGCGGCGACCTCGCGGCGATCGAGAAGCTCACCCGCGTTTCGCTGACCCCGGTCGGCGAGGTGCCGCACTGGGATGGCCGCACGCCAAAGAAGCCGCCGCAGAACCAGGGCCGCGGCCGCAATGGCCAGGGCTCCGGTGGTGGGCGTGATCATGGCCGGCCGCAGGGCCAGCGCCAGGGCGCGAAGCCGCAGCAGGCGGGCAAGCCCCAGCATGCCGGCGGTCAGCGCAGCGAGACTCCGCGCAATGACCGTCCGCCGCAGCGTACTGAGGCGCCTTCGGCGCGAAAAGACAGCGTTGCCGGCAAGGAAGGGCTTGGCGGCGTCGCGTTCTTGCAGCAAAGAACAGAGCAACGTCGCAATGGCGGCGCCCGGCGCCGCGCGAACTGACGCGCGGATAGCCAGGGGACGATCGGGCCGGCGGATCCCTCTGATCCGGTCGTCCGCCCAAGGCGCAGAAGAAGGACCAAGGAATGGCGAAAGAAGAACTTCTCGAGTTCGACGGCACGGTGGTCGAGGTGCTGCCCGATGGAAACTATCGGGTGAAGCTCGACAATGACCACGTGATCCTGGCCTACGCGGCCGGCAAGATGAAGAAGAACCGCATCCGTACGATCGCCGGAGACCGGGTCGTCGTCGAGATGTCGCCTTATGATCTTGATCGTGGCCGCATCAACTTCCGTCAGAAGACGGCGGGGCCGGCTCCGGGCGGGCCGCCGCGCAGTCAGAACTTCCGTCGCCGCTGAGCCACAGCATGCGCTTCAGCCGGGTTGAACTGCTCTTCCTCGCTGCAGGCGCAGGCCTCGGAGGCCTTGTCGCACTCGCGGCCCATACTGGATGGCTGGCGGGATCGGCAGCTTTCCCGCGCTACCTGTTTGTCCTGATCGGGCTCGGCCTCATCGAAGTCGCCTTTGGTTTCGTGACGGGCCGCCCTCCCGGCGCCCTTGTCGGGATGCCCGCCCGGATCCTGGCCTTCGTGCTCGGTCTTGGCGTCCTGGCGCTGGTCACCGGCGGCATCGCCTGACACATTCCCCCAACACATGAAGGACCGCGCGCTGGCGCGGGGTGCCGAGTGCTGGCCAGCATCGGGGAGACGTGCTAATATCCTTATGCTCAAAACGAGCATAGCTGGCTAGCAACAGGCCGGCGGCGACCCGGAGCGGAGCTCCGGCATCGCAGGGATGAGGAGGATGCCATGTCTTTGGGCTTGGAAAAATCGTCTTTGGGCTTGGAAAAGTCTCGGGGCTTCGATTCCGGCAACGGTGTCGCCCCGGCAACGGTCGCGCGCCGCAGGGACGATCCGCGCTTCCGGCCACTGCCGATGCCCGACCTGACCTGGACCCCAGAGGTCGAGGCTGCGACCGCGCATCTCTACGAGAAGGTCAAGGCCGTCATTCCGGCGGTCGAATGGCCGTTCTTCGCGCCGACGATCAAGGCGATCAACGAGCTGAAGCAGGTCCGCAACGCGGTCATCCTCGGCCATAACTACATGACGCCGGAGATCTTCCATTGTGTCTCCGACATCGTCGGCGACTCCTTGCAGCTTGCCAAGGTGGCCTCCAAGACCAAGGCAGAGGTCATCGTGCAGGGCGGCGTGCATTTCATGGCCGAGACCTCGAAACTGCTCAGCCCCGAGAAGATCGTGCTGATGCCGGACATGAAGGCCGGCTGCTCGCTGGCCTCTTCGATCACCGGCGCCGATATCCGCCTGTTGCGCGAGCGCTATCCCGGCCGCCCGGTCGTGGCCTATGTCAACACCTCGGCCGATGTGAAGGCTGAGGTCGACATCTGCTGCACCTCGTCGAATGCGGTGCAGGTGGTCGAGAGCCTGGGCGTGCCGGAAGTCATCTTCGTGCCCGACCAGTATCTGGCGAAGAACGTCGCGGCGCAGACCAAGGTGAAGATCATCTCCTGGGCCGGCGCCTGCGAGGTGCATGAGCGCTTCACCGCCGACGAGCTCGTGCGCTACCGCGAGGCCGATCCGAGCATCAAGATCGTCGCCCATCCGGAATGCCCGCCGGAGGTCGTCGCCGTTGCCGATTACACCGGCTCGACCAAGGGCATGATCGACTGGGTCAAGCATGAGCTGCCGGGCCGCGTCCTGCTCGTCACCGAATGCTCGATGGCGGACAATGTCGCGGCCGAAACGAAGGGCGTCGAATTCGTGCGGCCCTGCAATCTCTGCCCACACATGAAGCGCATCACCTTGCCCAAGATCCTCGAGTCGCTGGTCTACATGCAGCATGAGGTGGTGATCGATCCGGCGATGGCCGAGAAGGCCCGCCGCTCGGTCGAGCGCATGGTCAACCTGACGATGTAAACCCGCATGCCTCTCGCCTGAAGGGGGAGGGGCCTTGGCGGCGGATTGGCCCTCATGCCTGACATCCAAGCTGATATCCTCATCGTCGGCGGCGGGCTGGCGGGGCTGTTCACGGCGCTGAAATTGGCGCCGCTGCCCTGTACGGTGCTGGCGCCACGCCCGCTCGGCGAAGGCTCTTCGTCGAGTTGGGCGCAAGGGGGCATTGCCGCGGCGATGTCCGAGGGCGACACGGCCGCAAAGCACGCTGCCGATACGATCGCGGCCGGTGCCGGCATCGTCGACGAGGCCGTCGCGCGCATGGTTGCCAATGAGGCCGCCGAACGCGTCCATGATCTTCTGTCCTATGGCGTTCCCTTCGATCGCGATCTCGCCGGGCGCCTCGTGCAGTCGCGCGAGGCTGCGCACTCGGAGCATCGCGTCGTCCGCGTCGGCGGTGATGGTGCCGGCGCCGCGATCATGCAGGCCCTGATTGCGACCGTGCGGCAGACGCCCTCGATCACCGTGCGGGAAGGGTTCATTGCCGAAGACCTGCTTCTCTCCGACGGCGCCTGCACGGGTGTTCTGGCGCGCGGCGAGTACGGGACAGCGCGCGAGGCGACGCAGTTTCATGCTGTCGCGACCGTCTTGGCTACTGGCGGCATCGGCCATCTCTACGCGTTGACCACGAACCCGGCGGAGTCGCGTGGCGAAGGACTGGCCATGGCGGCGCGTGCCGGCGCGACGATTGCCGATGCCGAGTTCGTGCAGTTCCATCCAACCGCTCTGGCGCTCGGGCTCGACCCAGCCCCGCTCGCCACCGAAGCGATCCGGGGCGATGGCGGCATTCTCGTCGACGCCGCCGGCGAGCGCTTCATGCTGGCCGTGCACAAGGATGCCGAGCTCGCCCCGCGCGATATCGTGGCGCGCGCTGTCTTCGCCGAGATCGCGGCCGGGCGCGGTGCCTTCCTCGATGCAAGGGCGGCGATCGGCAGGGAGTTCGCCGAGCGATTTCCCGCCGTCACGGCCGCCTGCCGCAAGGCGGGCATCGATCCAACAACCGAACTCATGCCGGTGGCGCCGGCCGAGCACTACCACATGGGGGGCGTCGCGACCGATGCTCACGGTTGCACGACGCTTCCGGGCCTCCATGCTGCCGGCGAGGTGGCCAGCACCGGCTTGCACGGTGCCAACCGGCTCGCCTCGAATTCCCTGCTGGAGGCGGTGGTCTTCGGCGCACGTGTCGCCGAGCACCTGAAGGCCAGCCCGCTGCTGATGAAAGCCAGGGGGAAGCCCGTCCGCATGAGCGGTGCGGCAGCCTGCCTGCCCACGGAGGCGGACCAGCGGGCGATCGAGCGCTTGCGCACACTCATGTCGGAAAGGGTCGGCGTGGTGCGTGACGGGTCAGGGCTGCTTGCTGCGTCGCGTCAGCTCCAGGCCATTGCCGAGGCCGCGGAAAGTTCGACGCTCGTCAACATGGCGAGCGCCGCCCTCATCATCGTTGCAGCCGCCCTTGCCCGGCGCGAGAGCCGTGGTGGCCATTGGCGCAGCGATTTCCCGCAAGCCAGCGCGGCGCTCGCGACGCGCAGCAAGCTGACCCTATCGGCGCCGCCTGCCATGCGCCGCGCCCTGTCCTGATCCGGAGCCTGACGTGAGCCAAGCCGTCCTCAACCCTCTGCTCATCACCGAGGCGGTGCGTACCGCCCTGATCGAGGATCTCGGCCGGGCCGGTGACATCACCACCCTTGCGACGATTCCTACCGGCAAGCGGGCAAGGGCGGTGATCGCGGCGCGCAAGAGTGGCGTCATTGCCGGGCTCCCCTTCGCCCGCGAGGCTTTTCGGCAGTACGACCCGTCGGTTCGCTTCGAGGCCGCCATGTCCGATGGCGACAGGCTCGACCCTGGCGCCATTGTGGCTCGCATCGAGGGAGAGGCTCGCTCCGTTCTCTCGGCGGAGCGTGTCGCCTTGAATTTCATGGGCCGGCTCTCGGGCATCGCCACGCTGGCTGCGGCCTATGTGGGGAAGGTCGCGGGCACGAAGGCGATGATCGTCGACACCCGCAAGACCACGCCGGGCCTGCGCGCTTTCGAGAAATACGCCGTTCGCTGCGGCGGCGCCGGCAACCATCGCTATGGGCTCGATGACGCCATCCTGATCAAGGACAACCATGTCGCCGTCGCTGGCGGCATTCGCCCCGCGCTGCAGGCGGCCAAGCGCCAGGCCGGCAACTTCGTCAAGATCGAGATCGAGGTCGATACCCTGGCCCAACTCGAGGAGGTCATCGCCGAGGGCGCCGATATCGTCATGCTCGACAACATGTCCGTCGCCGATCTGATCACCGGCGTTGCGATGGTCGGTGGGCGCATGAAGGTCGAGGCGTCCGGAGGTGTCACGCTCGACACCGTCGCGGCGATCGCGGCGACCGGCGTCGACATGATTTCGGTTGGCGCCCTGACCCACTCGGCCAGCGTGCTCGACCTCGGGCTCGACATCGAGATCGCATAAAAAAACCCCGGCCGAAGCCGGGGCGTGAGGTCGTTTCCGTGGTTAAAAAGGGTCTGCGTCTAAACTCTCGGTCGGCGTGAACTCAATAGCGGCCGCGCGCCCAGTATTGCGAGCCGGGGCTCATCAACACCTGGCGCTGGCGGGTTTCGTAGAGGGCGGGGATCGTCTCGTGCACAACCTGGGTCTGGCGCACCATGACCTTGCGCTGACGCTGGCCATAGACCGCCGGCAGGGTCTCGTAATCGGTACTTGCCGGGCTGATCTCGACCGTACGCTGCTGGATGCCGTAGCGCGCCGGAACATCGACCCAGCAACCGGTGACGTTGCCATAGAGATCGCGGCTCACCTCCCAGCGACGCGAAGGCGGTGAGATCAGGACCTGTTCGGCAACCGTGCTGTACTGGGCCGGGCGATAGCGCGGGATGATCCGCTGCGGGTGCACCATCACCTGCTCGGTGACATATTCATATTCGGCCGGAATGATGCGCGACTGCGTCTGCGCCGGGCGCGCGACATAGGTCTCGTTGATGGTGCCATAGACCGGGGGCGACTGCTGCAGCGTGTAGCAGGCGGAGCCATAGCAGCCACCACCAGCCTGGGCGCCCTCGGCACCGAGCAGCAGCGTGGCCGCGGCCACCGAAGCGGCCAATGCGGAAGCGGAAGGCACCTTGCCTCGCATGTCTGACTCCGACCTCCCCGGCGGCGTCTTGGCGCCGCCGTGTTGGGGGCAGGAAGCCAGCCGGAAGTGATGAACGCAAGGTAAACGCTAAAACAAGGTAAAATTAACCACGATCAAGGGCGTCCGGCAAGGTCTCGAATACTACGCCGTAATGAAAGGGCGGCAGATCGACGATCCGAACGCAGCGGAAGCCAGCCGGCTCAACGACATCTCGAACCGCCTCGGGGGACATTCTGGTCTCCGATTGCGGCCCGCGGGGTTGGCCGAGCACGGTCGTTTGCTCCCGCGGATGACGATGCCAATTCACGATTCCGACCAGACCATGCGGTCGCAGCACCGCCCGCATGGCGCGAACGAGCCCAGGTTGGTCCGGCACGCCGTGAAAGGTGTTCGCCATCAAGACGTAGTCGACGCGTTCATGCAGAAGCGTGGCGATCTCGCGGGCGTCGGCGCAAAGCCATTGCAGGACTGACGCGGCATTACGGACGACTTCGGCCTTGGCCAATTCGATCATCGCCGGATCGAGATCGAGAGCATGGACGCGCCCGTCGACGAGCCTGGCGAGCGGCGCGGTGAAGTAACCGTCGCCGCAGCACAGATCGAGCACGGTCATCTCCGGCCTGATGCCGATCTTCCGGAGGACATCGCCGGGCGAAGGCCACAGCACCGCCCACCAGTCCCGGTCAGGCATCGACGTGGCAGGAAAGATCTCGCTCATGGCGCACCGGAGACGGCGGCGGCCTTCGCCGGCGCGCCTGTGCTCAGCTCAGGTTTCGCTCGCGGCAGGAGAGGCACAGCAGGCCGCGCTGCCGGTTTCTCCGCCCGCGGCTGCCTGAATGGGCGGGCAGGGAACCGAGCCATAGGAACAGAACACGCAGCAATCGCCCTGTTTTGGCCTGAGCAGCGCGCCGCATCCCGTGCATTCGTAGAAGAACTGGCAGGCGTCGGTCGGCATCGTCTCGGCCGCAGCGTGTCCGCAATGTGGGCAGGTAATGAGGGATCGAAGCTCCATTCACTTCACTCGCGGTGTTGAGACACGGCGGCATCATAGAGCAATTGCAGGCAACGGGCCGGATCAAGTTGACAGGACCACATTCACGAGCCCTCTGCATGCCAGATCTTACCCAGTCCGGAAAGATCAGGTCCCAGCGCAGTCGCTTCTGCTGCGCCTTCTCATGGAGCCGACAGGCGTCTCCAGGGCAGGCGGCCCTCCTTGTCGGGGCCCGAGCCCGCGGTGCACTCAACGCGGCCCTAACCCCGGAAACCAAAATACCGGGAATTCCTTGAGCTGATGAGGCCCGAGCAGGTCTGCTTCTACGAAACGGGCTCGGCATTCAATCTGTCGCAGGTCCAGGCTTGCGGTCGAGAATTCAAGATAAACTAGGTCTGGCCCGGCCTCAGTTGATAGAAGACGTGCCGTCCGATCACGTCCATTTTCTTCAGCTTCTTGGCCCAGTACGGCCGGACATAGTCGGCATGGTAATGCGTGGAGGCGCCGACATCCGCGAGATAAGTCGTGCCCTCAAAGACCTCGCGCGCGATGCGCACGGCGGCGCGCCAGGGCTCGGGCTCGGTGATGCGCAGCGACTTGCCCTCGCAGGCGAAGGTGAACTGGCAGGCGAGGTAGCGGTGGCGGTTCTGGTAGACCACGCCGCAGACCGTATCGGGATAGAGCCCGCTCTTCACCCGGTTGAGCACGACCTGCGCCACGGCAGCCCGACCCTCGTCGGACTCGGAACGTGCCTCGAAATAGACGGCTTCTGCGAGGCAGCGCTGCTCGCGCGCCATGTTCTCCGGCAGGATCAGCCCGGTATAGATCTGCTTCGGTCCTGGATCGCTCTTGCGCGCGACGCTGGTTGCAGGCGCGGTCGCCTTGCCGATGGCGGCGGGCCGTGCGGCGGCCACGGCCGGTGGTGTCGTCGGCGCGATCGTGGCGACGCTGTAGTTCACGGCCGGGGTCGAAGATGCCTGTGCCGAGGGGGGCGGAACCGCCGGGGTCGAGCCGTCGATGCTCTCGAGATGCAGCTCGGCCTCGCGCGGCGAGGTGATGATCGGCTTCAGCGAACTCGGTGAGGAATCCGACAGGGCCGGATCGGTGAGGCCCTCGTCATTGGCATAGGGCTCGAAACCCATTTGCGGACCGTCGGCGCTCTCGCCTTCGCGCATGGCGTCGAGGGCAAAGCCGCCCGAGATCAGGCCCGGCTGGTTGTCACCGAAGACGACGCGTTCGAGCTCGCGTGGCTGCGGGGTGAGGGTCAGGCTCGGGCGCAGGCCCGGCAGCAGGTCGCCCTTGGCGCTGCGGTCGACTTCGGGGAAGGCGCTTGCCGTGCGCTTCATGTCCTCACGCGGCTGGCGCGGATCGATGGCGACGCGCCGCTCGGGGGCGTCGAAGGAGAGATGAGCCTGTTGGATCGAGGACGACAGAGTGAGGCCCGGCAGTCGGAAGGCGCTGGCCGCGACCAGCATCGAGGGCCCTTCCTCAAGCACCGAATCGGGCGAGGGCGCAGCGCGGCGCACCATGGAATAGGGGATCGCGTCGCCGTCGTGATTCTGCCCGGCGGATGCGGTGAAGGAGACCAGCAGCCCGACGGACAGGGCCCAGGGCGCGACCGTGGCCAGGGCCCATTTCAGACCCAGCGCTCTGATTCGCCTCGTGCGACGCCGCAACCGCAACTGACTCAACGCTCTGCCCGCCTTGACAACACCGGGGGTCGGCCGCGCAGCCAAGGCGCGCTTTTCGACGGTCCCGTTATCCATCGGGTAGGGTTGAGAGCCGGTTAATGCCGGACTCGCGCGCGTCGGCGAGCGGTGTCCCATGCGCGGCCGTGATGTGGAATTTCACGAAAAGACGTTGTTGCAGCGCGGGACGAAACGCTAACGTGCAGCCACACGATCACGCTTGTCCCTGTCTGTCCTACTGTCGGAGCTCCTCATGAGTGCGGCCACTCGGCGCAGCTATGCGCCCGAAATCGTCGTCGCTGCCGGCTGTCTGATCGCGCTGATCACCTTCGGCCCCCGCGCCAGTGCCGGTCTGTTCCAGATCCCGATGACGCTGGAATTCGGCTGGGGGCGCGACACGTTCAGTATCGCCATCGCCCTGCAGAACCTGCTCTGGGGCCTCGGCGCTCCCTTCGCCGGCGCCGTGGCAGACCGGTTCGGCACGGTGCGCGTGCTGTGTTTCGGCGCGCTGCTCTATGCCGCCGGCCTCGTCGTCATGGCCTATGCCACGACGCCGATGACGATGCATCTCGGCGCCGGGGTGCTGATCGGCTTCGGCCTTTCGGCCTGTTCGTTCAATCTCGTGCTGGCGGCCTTCGGCAAGCTGCTGCCGGAGCAATGGCGCCCGATGGCGTTTGGTGCGGGTACCGCGGCTGGTTCCTTCGGCCAGTTCCTGTTCCCGCCGATCGGCAACATCATGATCGAGCAGATCGGCTGGCATCAGGCGCTTGTCGTGTTCGCCGGCTCGGTGCTGCTGGTGATGCCGCTCGCCATCATGCTGGGGACCCGCAAGACCGGAGAGGCCAGGCAGGTCGCTTCGGCCGTCAATCTGCCGAACCAGAGCGTCACCCAGGCCCTGACGGAAGCCTTCAAGCACCGCAGTTACGTTCTGCTCGTGCTCGGCTTCTTCACCTGCGGGTTCCAGCTCGCCTTCATCACAGCGCATATGCCGGCCTATCTCAAGGATGCCGGGCTGCCGGCCTGGGTCGGTGGCTGGACGCTTGCCGTGATCGGCCTCGCCAATGCCGCGGGCTCTCTCGGCTCCGGCTGGCTGACCTCCCGCATGCCGAAGCGCCATTTGCTGGCCTGGATCTATCTGGGGCGGGCGGTCGCCATCGCCGCCTTCATCCTGCTGCCGGCTAGCCCGGCGACGGCGCTGGCCTTCGGCGTCGTGATCGGCCTGTTCTGGCTCTCGACCGTGCCGCCGACCTCCTCGCTGGTCATGCTGATGTTCGGCACGAAATACATGGCGATGCTCTATGGCTTCGCCTTCTTCTCGCATCAGGTCGGCGGCTTCCTTGGCGTGCTACTCGGCGGCATCCTCTATGAGCGGACGGGCTCCTACGAGATCGTCTGGTGGCTATCGGTCGCCTTGGGTGTCGCCTCTGCACTGATCAACCTGCCGATCGTCGAGAAGCCGGTGACGCGCGCGGTTCCGCAGCCCGCCTGATCGGGACGACGCAAAGGCGCACATGCTTGCGCCTTGCGGATTGCCCGGGCTCGTTCCACTCCTGTCGTGACCAGTTGGCACGACAGGAGTGATGCATGTCCAGCTTCAAGGCGCTCGTCGCGACGAAGGGCGAAACCGGCCCGAACCTCGCCTTCACGGATTTCGCCGAAGCCGATCTGATGGAAGGCGATGTCACCGTCCGCGTCACGCACTCGACCGTGAACTACAAGGACGGGCTCGCGATCACCGGCAAGGCGCCGGTGATCCGGCGCTGGCCGATGATCCCCGGCATCGACTTCTCCGGCCGGGTCGAGACCTCCAGCCACCCCGATTTCAAGCCGGGCGATCTCGTCATCCTCGATGGCTGGGGCACGGGCGAGACCCATCTCGGCGCCTATGCCCAGAAGAGCCGCGTCAACGGCGACTGGCTGGTGCCTCTGCCGGCCGGCATGACCCCGGCCGATGCGATGGCGATCGGCACCGCGGGCTATACCGCGATGCTTTGCGTGCTGGCGCTGGAGAAGCACGGGCTGAAACCGGCTCACGGCCCGGTCGTGGTTACGGGTGCGGCCGGCGGCGTCGGCTCGGTCGCGATCGCGCTGCTGGCGAAGGCGGGCTGGCATGTCATCGCCTCGACCGGCCGGGCCGAAGAGGCCGACTACCTGAAGGGCCTCGGCGCATCCGAGATCATCGATCGCAATGAGCTCTCGAATCCCGGCAAGCCGCTGGCCAAGGAGCGCTGGATTGCAGGCGTCGACGCGGTCGGCTCGCATACGCTCGCCAATCTGCTGGCGATGACCCGGTATGGCGGCGCCGTCGCCGCCTGCGGCCTGGCCCAGGGCATGGACCTGCCGGCTTCGGTCGCGCCCTTCATCCTGCGCGGCGTCTCGCTGCTCGGAGTCGATTCGGTGATGTGCCCGAAACCGCGCCGGCTCGAAGCCTGGGCGCGGCTGGCTGCCGATCTCGACCGCGACAAGCTTGGGGCCATGACCTCGACGATCCCGCTGGAAAGCGTGATCGAGACCGGCCAGGCCATCGTCGAGGGCAAGGTGCGGGGGCGAGTGGTGGTCGAGGTGGGCTGAGGCGATAAGATCTAAAACTCGGCTATTCGCTTTTCGAATAACGTCTGCAGCCTCTGATCGGCTTGCGATAGATCCGTGAGCGGGCTGGATTCGTTGCCATCAACAATCCAATATCTCACGGTTCCATCGCGGGCTTCCGTGATATCGACCAAACGTCCTTTTCTCTCCTGTTTATAGAATACGACCATCTTTCCTTGATAGTCCCGGAATTTTACATTCGAGATTGAGTTAAAGAGGTTGGTGTTTCCCGAAGAAAGAAACGCAAGCCGCCGCCTAATGCTTTCAAAAGCGTCGAGTTCGGCCACCGTCGTCACAATTCCAGAAGACGAGAAGGCGGGAGCTGGCGTGGCCTCCTCCTCAAATGCCGGGTCGACTCTCGGGGTCGGTTTGGGGGTGTTCGGCGGAATGTCGAGGCGTTTCAGCACATTAGAAGTAAAAACGTCGTTGAACGCTGCCTTGCTGATTGCTCTGTATCCATCAATAGCATTGGCTCGAATGTGCTTAATGTCGTTCTCTTTGAGAAGAAATCGAGTAAATTCGACAGATGGTTCGTTGAACTGATCAGAAAGGTAGTCAAAGAAAGCTCTGTGGGTCAGGCTTCGCCTGGCGTTTTCTGCAACTGTTTCAGGGTCGAATTTTCCTTTGGTTAAAGCAAATAGGCCTTCAATTACCGTGTCTGAAATCTGGGCCTTAGCAACTTTATCGAAGTCGACGACCAAAAATGGATCATCGTCCATTAAGTTCGGCTCAGCTGAATCGACGAAGAATTCGTAAATTATACCGTCCGTAAGTATGCCAAGTTTTACAGATTTTGCGGCGTTAAAATAGCTTTTAAGTTGACCGCGATCGTCTTTTCTGCCGTTTCCCGCTGTCTTGCATTCGATAGCTATTACCGGTTTCATCTCTTTCAAGATGGCATAATCTACGCGATTTCTATATTTTTCTGAAAAATCAGCCGCGTGTTCGGCGGCAACTTCAGTAGGATCTCTGTCGTCGTAGCCAAGAACTGATATGAACGGCAGTATTAGCGCGACTTTGGTTGCTTCTTCATTCTTGATGTGCTCGCGAACGCGTTGCACTCGCTCGCTAAAAGACACTAGGTTCGCGCGAAAATCGTCAATCGTAGCCATTTTGAATTTGCTCCCCCTCCCTAAGCAGTTAGGGCAAGCTTAGCGTGTGTCCTAAGGTTTTCTCAATCTAATATGTTAGCTTCTCTCTGCGTGAAGGTCGGGGTTCGAAGTAGGCTAAGGCTCACCCCGTCCCCTCGATCAGGCCGCGGTGCTTCGCGAGTTCGCTTCCGCAAAAGTCCATGAAGGCGCGCACCCGTGGAGCGTTCCGGATATCGGGATGGGTCAGGATCCACAGGCCCGTCGAGAAATCCGGATTGGGCGCCGTCAGGCGCTGCAGGCTGGGGTGCTGATCGGCGATGAAACAGGGCAGGGGGCCGATGCCGATCCCCTGCTCGACAGCTTCGGTGAGGCCGAGCACGGCCGAGCATTTGAGCGCGATCCGCTCCGGCGCGACATGATCGTGGACATGGCGTGCCGCCTTCACATAACCGAGCTGGTCGCCGAGCGTGACCCAGTCCCGTTCGAAGAGAGCCGACGGATCGGCGGCTTCCTGCGGGGTGAGCCCGTCCTCGCGGCGGCCATAGATCGCCCAGTTCAGCGTCGCGAGCCGGCGCCCGACCAGGGTTTCGCCGGGCGAATCGCTGGCACGGATCGCGACGTCGGCGTCGCGCTTCGAGAGATTGAGCGTCTGGTAGCCGATGGCGACATCAAGCCGGATCGCCGGATGTGCCTTGCGAAATGCCGCGAAGATCGGCAGCAGCATGTTGAGGAAGAGCGTGTCGGTCGTGGTTATCCGGACCTCGCCGGAAGGGGCGACATCGCGCCCGGCCAGGCGGCGGTCGAAGGCGGTGACGTCCTCCTCCATGCGGCTCGCCAAGACGGCCATCTCTTCGCCGGCACAGGTGGCGACATAGCCGGTCTTGTGGCGTTCGAAGAGCGGCAGGCCGAGCTGATCCTCGATCTGCCCGAGCCGGCGGAACACGGTGGAATGATTGACCCCGAGCGCAGCAGCCGCACCCGTCAGCCCGCCGTGATCGGCGATCGCCTTGACCAGCCTGAAATCATCCCAGGCGAGATTGGACTTCATCGAAGCAGGCTCCCGTTGGGGCGGGCAGCATCGCGATATCTTGCGCAATTGCAAGGCGCTGTTTGCGAGGCTCAGCGCGGTGCCGCTGCGCGCCTCAGCCGGTCGTTGATGGCTTCGCCGAGGCCATGCGCGGGCACCGATGCGATCGCAATTGCGCTCGGGCCCTGCGCATCGAGCTGGCGCATGTACCCGAAGAGATTGGCCGCGGCTTCCGCGAGATCGCCGCCCGGGCTCAGGTTGAGCGAGATCTCGGGCGCGACGAAGCCCACCTGCTCCGGTCCGAAGCCGAGCCAGGCCTCACCTGCGCGCGGCGCTTCCGCCTCCAGCCGCACCGCGGCAGCGGGAGCGTAATGCGAGGCAAGCAGCCCGGGCGAAATCGGTGCGGCACCAGCCTCGCCGGCTAGCACCAGCGGGCGGCCGATCACGCTCTCGATCGCCGCGCGGGAGACACCGCCCGGCCGAAGCAGCCTGGGCGCACCATCGAGGCAGGCGACGATCGTCGACTCGACACCGACCTCGGCCGGCCCGGCATCGACCACGGCATCGATCCGGCCTTCGAGATCGGTCAGAACATGCTCTGCGCTGGTGGCGCTGACCCGGCCGGAGCGATTGGCGGAGGGCGCGGCGATCGGTCGTCCCGCCGCTTCGAGAATGGCATGGGCGAGCGGATGTGAAGGCACGCGCAACGCGACGGAGGCAAGCCCGGCGCGTGCCAGCTCGCTGATCTGGCAAGAGGGCGAGGCCGGCACCACCAGCGTCAGGGGCCCAGGCCAGAAGGCCTTGGCCAGTGCCAGCGCATTGGCATCGAACAGGCCCTCGCGCCGTGCCGCCGCGACGCTCGGCAGATGCGAGATCAGTGGATTGAAATTCGGCCGCTCCTTGGCGGCATAGATGCCGGCGACGGCTTGGCCGGATGTCGCATCGGCCGCCAAGCCATAGACGGTCTCCGTCGGCAGCGCGACGAGGCCGCCCGCGCGCAGCAGGCGCGCGGCCTCGGCAATGCCTTCGGCATCGGCATGCAGAATGCGGGTCGGTCGTATCCCGGAGCCCGTTGACCTGGAATGGTTCATATATAAACTGTGTTTCGCGGCAGCGCGCATGGCGGAAAGTCGTGAGGCTGGTGCGTGGCGAAGGGGATAGTTCGTCGCTAACATCGCCGTCAACGCATAACGACGGCAGCAGACCTTGCGCCGGCACTTTGCCAGGCAGGCAAGGCATTCAGGGAGAAGGCCATGAGCTATCGCGCCCCGGTCGAGGACATCGTCGCCACCTTGCGCCATGTGGCGGGGCTGGACCGGCTCGTTGCCGATGGCCTGGCCCCTGAGCTCGACGGCGGCATGACCGACGCGATCCTTGGGGAGGCGGCGAAATTTGCGGGCGATGTGATCGCGCCGCTCAACATGGTCGGCGACAAGGTCGGCTCGAAGCTCAAGGACGGCGCGGTGACCACGCCGCCCGGCTGGAAGGAGGCCTACAAGGCCTGGGCCGAGGCCGGCTGGAACGCGCTGCCGGCGCCGGAAGCCTATGGCGGGCAGGGCCTGCCCGCGTTGGTGCAATCAGCCTGCACCGAGATGTGGAACTCCGCCGCCTTCGCCTTCGCGCTTGGCCCGCTGCTCACTGTCGGTGCGATCGAGGCGCTGCACGCCCATGGCTCGGAGGAACTGAAGCAGACCTATCTCGCCAGGCTCGTCTCCGGCGAATGGATGGGCACCATGAACCTCACCGAACCGCAGGCCGGTTCCGACCTCAACGCGTTGCGCTCGAAGGCCGAGCGCGCCGGGGACGGCACCTACCGCATCACCGGCCAGAAGATCTTCATCACCTATGGCGAGCACGACATGACCGAGAACATCGTGCATCTCGTCCTCGCCCGGCTGCCCGATGCGCCTCCCGGCACACGCGGCATCTCGCTCTTCCTGGTGCCGAAATACCTCGTCAACGCCGACGGAACGCTCGGCGCCCATAACGACCTGCGCTGCTCCGGCATCGAGCACAAGCTCGGCATTCATGCCTCCCCGACCTGCTCGATGGCCTATGGCGACAATGGCGGCGCGATCGGCTGGCTGATCGGCGAGGAGAATCGCGGCCTCGCCTGCATGTTCACGATGATGAACAACGCCCGGCTGAACGTGGCGCTCCAGGGCGTCGCCATCGCCGAGAGGGCCTATCAGCAGGCGCTTGCCTTCGCGCATGAACGCAAGCAGGGCGCGGCGCTCGATGCGCCGAAGGGCGCTCCGATGAGCCCGATCATCGTGCATCCCGACATCCGCCGCATGCTGATGGAGATGCGGGCAAAGACGCAGGCGGCGCGTGCGATCTCCTACATGGTCGCCGAAGCGCTCGATCGTTCGCATCGCGAGACCGATATCGGCAAGCGCAAGCAGGCGGCCGAGCGAACCGCGATTCTGACGCCCGTGGCAAAGGCCTATGCGACCGATATCGGCGTCGAGGTCGCCTCGACGGGCATCCAGGTCCATGGCGGCATGGGCTATGTCGAGGAGACCGGCGCGGCCCAGCATCTGCGCGATGCCCGCATCGCCACGATCTACGAGGGGACCAACGGCATCCAGGCCGTCGACCTCGTGCAGCGCAAGCTGCCGCTGTCCGGCGGCGATGCCGTGAGGGCGTTGATTGACGAGATGCGGGGCGTGGTGGGCGAGGTTGCAGCCGCCAACACACCCGGCTTCGGCCGCACCGCCGATCGGCTGAAGAGCGCGGTCGATGCGCTGGAGCGCGCCACCGAATGGATGCTCGCGACCATGGGGCCGAAACCCGCCGAGGTGCTGGCTGGTGCGACGCCCTATCTCAAGCTCTTCGCCCTGGCGCAGGGTGGAACCGGGCTGGCGAAGAAGGCGCTCGCCATGCGCACTGAGGAGAGCGGCGCCGCAGCCGTGGCGACGGCCCGCTTCTTTGCCGAGCACGGCGCGACCGAGGCCCCGGGGCTGGAACTCGCGGTGACGGAAGGCGCTGGCGCCGTGACCGAGGCCGATGTGGTCTTTGCCGCGTGAACGGGGCGCTCTGCGCCTCAGCCGGCCTTGCGCACGCGCATGTGCAGGAACAGCGGCGCGACGCGCGTATCCGCGAGATAGGGTTCGCGCACCGCGGTTTCCGCGTCGATCGTCGGCTCGTGCATATGCTCGATGGTGAAGCCCGTCGTGATGAGGAGATTGACCCACTCGCTCAGCGTGTGGTGGAAGCGCGGCACCCTGAACGGCTCGACCTTGGCCTTCTCATGCTCGGGCGCAGCCCCGAAGCGCCAGGTCTCGATCTCGCCATTGGTGGCGCGGAAATACTCGCGCACCTCGATCCCGAGCACGGTCTTGTTCTCGTCGCGCAGAACCCGGCGGAACGGCGTGGCGAAGCAAGGGTGCAGGATCGAGAATTGCAGGAAGCCGCCGGGTCGCAGGACGCGTTCGGCTTCGGCCAGGACGCGATCCTGCCGAGGCATGTCCATCAGGGACATGAAGGCGGTCGCGAAATCGAAACTCCCATCGGCGAAGGGCAGATCCATGCCGTCGGCGAGTTGGTAGGAGATGCCGAGTGGTGCGGCCGCTTCCGCCTCCTGTGCATGCCGAATGAAGGTCGGCGCGATATCGATGCCGGTCATCCGGGCACCAGCCTGGGCAATCCGGCGCGTATTGGCGCCTTCGCCGCAGCCGATATCGAGGCCCTCGAGCCCGGCGACGAAGGGCAGGTTCGCCATGAAGGTGGGCGTGTTCAGGGCGTCCCTGTACAGGTCGTAGCCGGCGCGCGCGTGGCGCGTCCAGGTTTCGGCATTGGCCTCCCAGCAGGCGGCGACGTCTGCGCTGTCCATCCTCGCTCTCCTGATTTGGGGGACGGTTCGTCTAGAGGATTGCCGGCCCTTGCGCCAGCGGAATTGCCGCTCCGGTGGTGACCGGCGCCGACCTTGCGGCAGGCCCGCTCGCCAACCGCATCTGCCTCGTTGCGGGAGCCTCGCGCGGCCTGGGGCGAGGTATCGCGCGGGCGCTGGGTGACGCAGGGGCAATCGTCATCGTCACCGGCCGCTCGAGCGAGGCCGGCCCCCGCACGGACCAGCGGCCGGAGACTTTTGAAGACACGGCGCGCGATGTCGAGGCCGCGGGCGGCAAGGGGCACCCCTACCGCTGCGACCATACGCAGGAGCGCGAGGTCGATCAGCTCGTCTCCTGGGCTCTGCGGCGCTTCGGCCGGCTCGATTGCGTCGTCGATGCCGTCTGGGGCGGCAACGAGGGCTATGACGGCGAGAGATATCCCGACGGATCGGCCTTCGGCACGCCGTTCTGGCGCCGCCCTGCTGCACGTTTGGGCCAGGGCTTCGAGAGCGGTGTCTATGCACAGCTCCTGCTGGCGAAGGCCGTCGCGCCGGCCATGGTGCAGATGCGCAAGGGCCTGATCGTCACCGTGGGCTTCGATACCGGCGCAGGCTATCTCGGCGATGTCGTCTACGATCTCGCCAAGGCGGCGATGAACCGGCTGACCTTTGCCATGGCGCAGGAGCTCAGGCCCTACGGCGTCACCGCGCTCGGCCTCTCGCCCGGCCATGTCCTGACCGAGCGCGTGCAGGATGCCGGCATGGCGGCGCAGACGACGGAGACGCCGCTCTATGCCGGTCGGGCCGTCGCCGCGCTCGCCGCTGATCCCGATGTCGGCCGCCACGCCGGAACCGTGCTGCATGTCGCCGATCTCGCGCGAGCCTATGGCTTTACCGATCAGGACGGCACTCAGCCGGCCCGTTTCACCATTCCAGATTGAGAGGGAGAGAGACCATGTCGCTCAAGAACAAGACGCTCTTCATCACCGGCGGCTCTCGCGGCATCGGGCTCGCGATCGCGCTCAAGGCGGCGCGCGATGGCGCCAATGTCACCATCGCCGCGAAGACGGCCGAGCCGCATCCGAAGCTGCCGGGCACGATCCACACCGCTGCCGCCGAGATCGAGGCCGCCGGCGGAAAATGCCTGCCGCTGATGGTCGACGTTCGCGATGAGGCCGGTGTCGTAGACGCGATTGCGAAGACCGTCGCCACGTTCGGCGGCATCGACATCGTGGTGAACAATGCCAGCGCGATCAATCTGACCAACACGCAGATGACCGACATGAAGCGCTTCGATCTGATGCACCAGATCAACACGCGCGGCACCTTCATGGTCTCGAAATACGCGATCCCGCATCTGGAAAAGGCGGAGAACCCGCATATCCTGATGCTCTCGCCGCCGCTCGACATGAAGACGCACTGGTTCGCGCCGCACCTCGCCTATTCCATCGCGAAATACGGCATGAGCCTGTGCGTGCTGGGCCTGGCCGGTGAACTCGCCCCGAAGGGCATCGCGGTCAACGCGCTCTGGCCTCGCACAACCATCGCGACCGCGGCCGTCCAGAATCTGCTCGGCGGCGACAAGATGGTGCAGGCGAGCCGCACACCCGAGATCCTGGCCGATGCCGCGCATATGATCTTCCTGAAGTCGTCGCGGCAGTTCTCCGGCAATTTCCTGATCGACGACAGCTTCATGGCCGGCGAAGGCATCACCGACTTCTCGGATTACCGCGTCGACCCGTCAGTGCCGTTGATGCCGGACTTCTTCGTGCCCACCGACAGCAAGCCACCGGCCGGTGTGAAGGGCGGAGTGTGAGCGCGCCACAAGATCACGCTGCGTTTGGACGATTTTCGTCCAAACGCAGCGAATGTGATCGACTCTCATAGTTTAGAGCATGCTTTTTGCGAAAAACCGTTGCCACTTTTTCGCAGCATGCTCTAGGCGCGTCATCGGTTTGACATCGTTGGCGGCTTGGAGTTTCTGCAGCGCAGCATTCCGGGCTGTTCCTGCTGCTGAAAGTCGTCTGCCATGCTCCTGATCCACGGCGTCTGCACTGAAACCGGCGACAAGCTCATTCACCGGACGATTGCGGATGACGAACCGATTCCGGCGGGGTCGGTCTGGATCGACCTGATGAACCCGACCAAGGTCGATGATCGCAAGGTCGAGGACCATCTCGGTATCTCGATTCCGACTCGTGAGGAGATGCATGATCTCGAACCATCCGAGATCATCTACACCGAGAACGGCGCGCATTACATGACTGCGCGAATCATCTGCCAGTCGGACACCAATGTGCCGAAACTGGCCGATGTCACCTTCATCCTGACGGAGGCGGCGCTCGTTACCGTGCGTTACGACGAGCCGGGCGCCTTCGGCATCTTCCTCAATCGCGTCACCAAGCCGGGCGGTTGTGGCGTCGAGCCAGCCGCTGTGATCGAGGGGCTGATCGAGGCGATCGTCGATCGCGCGGCGGAGGTTCTGCGTGGGGTCGGTGACAAGGTCGACACTGCGTCCCGGAGCATCTTCGAGGGCAAGAGCGCCGATGTCGAACAAAACAGCGCCTATCAGGGTGTCCTGCGGAAGATCGGCCAATACGAGCATATCATCTCGAATGTGCGCGAGAGCATGGTCTCGGTCGAGCGCGTGCTGCTCTTCCTCTCTGCCAATTTCAAGCGGCCGAAGAAGGCGGCGAGCGGTTTTTCGCCGGAGTGGCGCACCTCGATCCGCGACGTCCAGGCCATCGAGGAGCACGCGACCTTCCTCTCGAGCAAGCTGCAGTTCATGCTGAACGCCACGCTCGGCCTCGTTGGTCTCGAGCAGAACAAGATCATCAAGCTGTTTTCGGTCGTCGCGGTGGTGCTGATGCCGCCCACCCTGATCGCGTCGATCTACGGCATGAACTTCGAGAAGATGCCGGAATTGAAATGGGACTACGGCTACCCGATGTCCCTCGGCATGATGATCGTTGCGGCGATCCTGCCGTATCTGTTCTTCCGCTGGAAGAAATGGCTCTGAACGTCACTGGCTGCTGGTCATGAGCCGGAGCAGGGCGTCGCCTCGCGGCGACAGGCGGTAGCCCGTCGCGAGGCTTTCGGCCAGGCCCAGTTTCTTGAGCTTGCGCACATGCTGCTTGAATGACAGGCGCTCGCGCCCGAGCCGTGCGGCAAGATCGCGAGCGCGCCGGCCCGGGTTTGCGGCGATCATCGACAGCGTTTCGATCGTCCAGGGCTTGGTTGAGTCAAGTCGCTTGAGCCGCCGCGAGAGTACAGCAAGGTCGAGTTTTTCCAACTCCGCTGTCGCGCCCAAGGCAATACGTGGGTCCGGACCGGAAAGACGCAGTCGGACACGGTAGAGTTGCCCTTGCCGTTCGGCGAGCTCGGCAAGCAAGCGCTCTTGCGAACCGTATCCGGCCGCCTTTGCTTCGTCTTCGCCGATCTCCGCGACTGGCTCGACGTCCTCGATCGCCAGCAGGCCGATGCTCGTCAGGAGCGTGCCGCCAGCCCTGACGCTGGGTCGGCGCCAGCGGCGGAACACAAGCGTGATGCGTCCGGCCGCGATGCCGTCCAGTGTCGGGCGGTTCAGCAGCATGGTGTCACGCCATCACGCGGCCCATCACGTCCTTCAGGCCCTCGCTGCCGCGCGTCAGCCAGCCCGGAACGGGCAGGCCCTTCGAGCGCAGGAACTCCGGATTGAACAGTTTTGACTGATAGCGCGTGCCGTAATCAGCGAGGATGGTCACAATGGTGTGGCCGGGACCCATCTCCTTCGCCAGCCTGATCGCGCCGGCGACATTGATGCCGGAAGAGCCGCCGAGGCAAAGGCCTTCATGTTCCAGTAGCTCGAAGACGAGAGGGATCGCCTCCTCGTCGGGAATCTGGAAGGAGACGTCGATCGGAGCGCCCTCGATATTCCGGGTGATCCGGCCCTGACCGATGCCCTCGGTGATCGAGGAGCCTTCCGCCTTGAGTTCGCCGGTTGTGAACCAGGAATGCAGGGCCGCACCCATCGGATCGGCAAGGCCGATGCGGATCTTCGGGTTGAAACCCTTCAGCGCGATCGCGGCGCCTGCGAGCGTGCCGCCGGTGCCGACCGCGCAAATGAAGCCATCGACCTTGCCTTCGGTCTGTCGCCAGATCTCCGGGCCAGTTGTCTCGAAATGGCCTTGCCGATTGGCGACATTGTCGAACTGGTTGGCCCAGATCGCGCCGTTTGGCTCGCTCTTCGCGAGTTCCTCGGCGAGACGGCCTGAGACCTTTACGTAATTGTTCGGGTTGGCGTAGCCGACCGCGGGCACCTCGACCAGCGTCGCGCCGGCAAGCCGCAACATGTCCTTCTTTTCCTGCGACTGCGTATCGGGGATCACGATCACCGAGCGGTATCCCAATGCATTGCCGACGAGGGCAAGCCCGATGCCGGTATTGCCGGCTGTGCCTTCGACGATCACGCCGCCCTGTTTCAGGAGGCCGCGCGCTTCGGCATCGCGTATGATCGCGAGCGCGGCGCGGTCCTTGACGGACTGTCCCGGGTTCATGAACTCGGCCTTCCCAAGGATCGTGCAACCGGTCGTCTCCGAGGCACGCTTGAGCTTGATCAGGGGCGTATTGCCGATGGCCTCGATGACACCGTTGCGGATCGTCATGATGAAATCACTCCTCGGGCCCAGACTGGTCTCCGGCCGGGCCGGAGCAACGCTGCAACGTCAGGATAGAGAATTTTCTTCTCGTTTCACGGGAAGAATTTTTCGAATTGCGCGGATCGGGCGACCGGATTTCCCTCTTTCGGTTCAACCTGATAGGCGAACCTAAACCGAAGGTCACAAACGTAAGTCCGCATGTCCATTCTCGCCATGAACGAAACCCTCACGATCGCGCATCTCGGGCAGCGCGGCGACGGCATTGCCGAGACCTCCCAAGGGGTGGTCTTTGTGCCCTATGCTCTGCCCGGGGAGACGGTGCGGGTGGTTCGCGATGGCGACCGCGCGCAGCTCGTCGAGATCCTGGCGCCTGTTGAATCGCGGGTGGCGGCGATCTGCCCGCTCTTCACCCGCTGCGGTGGCTGCGCGGCGCAGCACATGCCTCCGGCACTCTATCAGGACTGGAAGCGGCAGCAGGTCGTGACCGCGCTCGCCCGCGTCGGGATCGATGCGCCTGTGGCAGAGACGGTCGATGCGCATGGAGTGGGCCGGCGCCGTGTGACCTTCCACGCCCGGCGCGAAGGCGCGGGCATGATGGTCGGCTTCATGATGGCCCGTAGCCATGACCTCATTGCTGTCGAGGCCTGTCCGGTGCTGGCTCCCAGCCTTGCGCGCGCTCCTGCCGTCGCGCAACTGCTCGCCAACCGGTTGGGGAGTTCGAGCAAGCCGCTGGACCTGCAGGTAACAGCCTCCGAGGCGGGGCTCGATGTCGATATTCGTGGCCACGGCCCCGCCGGAGACAAGTTGCGTCTGACCCTGACGCAGGTGGCCGAACGGCTCGATCTTGCCCGGCTTGCCATGCATGGGGATGTCATCGTCGAGCGCCGCCCGCCCTTGCAGGGAATGGGACGAGCCTATGTTGCGCCCGGTCCCGGCGGCTTTCTCCAGGCGACGGCGGAAGGCGAGGAGCGTCTCGCCGCGCTCGTCGTCGATGCCCTGCCCAAGGCGAAGCGTTTCGCGGATCTTTTCGCGGGATGCGGACCGTTCACCTTCCGGCTGGCCGAGAAGGCTCAGGTTCATGCGCTGGAGAGCGACAAGGCCGCCATGCAGGCTCTGCTCAGGGCAGCGAGTGCAACGCAGGGGCTGAAGCCCATCACAGGCGAGCAGCGCGATCTCTTTCGCCGGCCTCTGCTGGAGTCCGAGCTGAACGGCTTCGATGCGGTGGTGCTTGATCCCCCTCGCGCCGGGGCGGAGGCACAGGTGAAGCGGTTGGCGGCGTCGAAGGTCGCGACCGTCGTCTATGTCTCCTGCGATGCCGGTAGCTTCGCGCGCGACGCGGCGCTTCTGGTCGCGGGCGGATATGCGCTGGAAGGTGTCACGCCGGTCGACCAGTTCCGGTATTCCGCTCACATCGAACTGGTCGCCCGGTTTCGGCGCTCAGGCAAGAATTGACCCCGGAGACCCTATGAGCGCTCAAGTTCTGGACCGGATGGCCGGCATCGTCGGCGCGCGCAACATCATTGCCGATCCGGATGCGATGCTGCCCTATCTCAAGGAATGGCGGGATCTGTTTCGCGGCAAGGCGACGGCCGTCGTCCGGCCGGGCTCGACCGAGGAGGTCGCGGCGATCGTCAGGCTCGCAGCCGAAACCGGGACGATGCTGGTGCCGCAGGGCGGCAATACCGGGCTCGTCGGGGGGCAGATCCCAATTACCGAGGGGCGTGAGATCATTCTCTCGCTGCAGCGGCTCGACAAGGTTCGTGCCGTCGACGCCGAAGGCGACACCATGATCGTCGAGGCCGGGGTCACACTCCAGCGTGCGCAGGAGGCGGCTGAAGCCGCCGGACGGCTCTTCCCGCTCTCGCTCGCCTCGGAAGGCACCTGCACCATTGGCGGCAATCTCTCCACCAATGCCGGCGGCACCGCCGTGATCGCCTATGGCAATGCCCGCGAGCTCTGCATGGGGCTCGAGGTCGTGTTGGCCGACGGCCGTATCTGGAACGGGCTCAGGCAACTGCGCAAGGACAATACCGGCTACGATCTGAAGAACCTCTTCATCGGCGCCGAAGGTACGCTCGGCGTCATCACAGCTGCGGTGCTGAAGCTCTTCCCGCTTCCGGCGGCGCGCGCCACAGCCTTCCTCGCGCTGCCTGGGCCGGCCGAAGCGCTGGCCCTGCTCAACGCAGCCAAGGCCGGCGCGGGCGGCACATTGACGACCTTCGAGCTCATGCCGCGCACAGGACTCGATTTCGTGCTGCGCCATGCTGCCGGCACCCGTGACCCGCTTGCGGAACCGTCGCCCTGGTATGTGCTGATGGAGGTTTCGGCCCAAAGCGCGACCGGTCTCGACGAAGCTGTCGAATCCTTCCTGGGCGAGGCTCTGGAGAACGGCCTGATCACCGATGCGGTGCTGGCCGGCTCGCTCGAACAGCGCAAGGATTTCTGGAAGCTGCGCGAGATGCTGTCAGAGGTGCAGCGTTTCGAGGGGGGCTCGATCAAGCACGACATTTCCGTGCCGCTGCACGCAACGCCGGATTTCCTGGCTCGCGCCATTGCGACGGTCGAGGCGATGATCCCGGGTTGCCGCCCGGTGCCCTTCGGCCATCTCGGCGATGGCAATATCCATTTCAATGTCAGTCAGCCGGTCGGGGCGGACAAGGAGGCCTTCCTGGCGCGCTGGGACGAGGTCAATCACGCCGTTCACGCCATCGTCACCGAGATGCATGGCTCGATTTCGGCCGAGCACGGCATTGGCCGGCTCAAGCGCTATTTACTGCCGAGTGTGAAGGACCCGGTCGAGCTCGCGCTGATGAAGACGCTCAAGGCGACGCTCGATCCGCAAGGCATCCTGAACCCCGGTGCCGTGCTGTAAGGCGGGAGGCCCTCAGGCCAAAGCATCGGCGCCCGAAAAGTGGAGTGCGGTTTTCGGGAAAGCCGATGCTCAAACAAAGAGATAGGTCGCACCTCCTGCGTCCGAACCGACGCACGGCGATCTAGTCCGGGAATTGCGCATCGCCTTCGGCTGCTTCCGTCGATCTTTATCACGCGCGGAACCTGCTCAGAACAGGCTCCCCTGCGCCGGTGGCTCTACCGGCCGACGCGGCTTTGCGGGCGGTGTCCGGCTTTCCGTTGCCGCGTCATAGGGTGCCTGGACGTCAGGCCCGTCATTGCTGACGCGGTTCACCGCGGTTCCGATCCGGACCGCCTCCAGCAAATCCTCCGCCGGAGGCTTCAGCAGCGTTGCGACATCGTCGTCGCGCGCGCCGGCATCGAGCCAGGCTGCGTGATCCGCTGGTGCGAGGATGACGGGGCAGCGATGGTGGAAGGCTGACATCAGACCATTGGCCGGACCGGTGACCATCGCAACCGTGTCGATCTCGGAGCCGTCCTGCGAATGCCAGGTCTCCCACAGGGCGGCGAAGGCGAAGAGCCCGTGATCTGGCTTGCGGAACAGATAGGGGCGGCTCTCCTGGTCGAGCCGATGCCATTCATAGAAGCCGTCGACCGGCATCAGGCAGCGCCTGCGGCTGAAAGCAGCGCGAAAGGATGGTTTCTCGCGTGCGCTCTCGCTGCGGATGTTGATCACCAGCGGAAAGTCCCTGGGGTCCTTGACCCAACCGGGAATGAAGCCCCAGCGCATCAGCAGGAACTGTCGTCCGCCTTCGTGATTGCGGACGACAGGCACGGGCTGCGTCGGCGCGATATTGTAGCGCGGCGGAAAATTGGGCTGCTCGGGATAGGCGAAGTGTTCGCGCATCGCCTGAGGCGGAAGGGTAATGGCGTAGCGACCACACATGTCGCGCTGGATGTGCCAAGCCTTACCGCTCCGATCAACACTTTATTCGGGTTTGGTCGAGCATAGTCCCGCCAATTCAGAGGCCTGAGGATGACCGCCCCTGCGATGAGAGCGCTGGCCGTTGATGCGGATGAACGGCTGGGTCCGACCGGGAAACCCCCGCTCTCGACTGACTATCTCAATCGCTATGGCGAAGCGCTGATGCTGATCGAAATGGTGCCGATGGATCGCGGCATCATCGAGGAGCTCCGCACCTGGCGGGCGGTCGGCTATCGCGAGCATTTCCAGACCTCGCGGCTGCGCTGCGCGCCGGAAGCACTCGCCGCCTACGACCAGCTCGACGCATGTCAGGTCGAGGCCTTCGAGCAACTCTGCCGCACCATGAGCCAGGTGATCGCCACGGCGACCGGGCTTCTCGGGGAACTGGACGAAGGCGAGGATGTTGCAGCGGTCGTCGAGGTTGCGGCCGGAGCGTTGCGCAGCCTGATCGGCCACACCACGCTCTTCATCAACGTCAACGGCCAGATCGACACCGACCACTTCGATGTCCGTTCGCTGCAGGACAATATCGACGCCCTGTTCGCGAATTGAGGAAGCGGCCTAAGCATCGGCCCGAAAAGTGGATTGCGGTTTTCGGGAAAGCCGATGATCTAACCTGGCCGGTAGCCGCCGATCAGAAACTCGCGATTGCCGTCGCCGCCCTCGATCGGTGAGGGGATCGGGCCCTTGACCGCGAAGCCCAGTTCCGCGAACTGCGTCGAAATCTCCGCGCAGACCTGGACGTGCACGGACTCGTCACGCACCACGCCCTTCTTGAGCGCCGCCCGTCCGGCTTCAAATTGCGGCTTGATCAGCGCCACAATCCGGGCCTCCGGCGTCAGCAGGCCGGCAACGGTCGGCAGGACAAGCCTCAGCGAGATGAAGCTGACATCGATCACGGCGAGCGCCGGAGTCGCAGCAAATTCTCCCGCATCCAGTGCCCGGATATCGCGCGCCTCAAGGCTGGTGACGCGTGCAAGGCCCCTCAGGCTGGGATGCAGCTGGTCCCACCCGACATCGACGGCGAAGACGTGTCGCGCACCGCGTCGCAGCAGGACATCGGTGAAGCCACCGGTGGAGGCGCCGACATCGACGCAAGTCAGTCCGGCCGGATCGAACCCGAAGGCATCGAGCGCAGCCGCCAGCTTGAGCCCGCCGCGTGAGACATAGGGATGCGGCGCCTCGGCCAGAATCTCGGCATCGCGCGCGATCATTTCGGAGGCTTTTCGCACGGTGATGCCGCCAGCGGAGACCAGGCCGGCCGCAATGGCCGCCTGCGCCCGCGCACGGCTCTCGAAGAAGCCACGCTCGACGAGAAGCTGGTCCGCCCGGCTCTTCATGACCTCAGCCGCCCGCGCTCAAGCGCGGCGAATGGCGTCCGGTGTGCCCAAGGCCTGCTCGACGCTGCGCACGATGCCTGCGGCGTCGAGCCCGGCCAGCGCATACATCACGTCCGGCTTGTCCTGGTCCTGATAGAGGTCGGGCAATGTCAGCGTTCGCACCTTCAACCCGCCGTCGAGCATCCCGGTTCTCGCCAGCAGGTGCAGGACATGGCTGCCGAAGCCGCCAACCGAGCCTTCCTCGACGGTGATCAGGATCTCGTGCTCGCGGGCGAGCCGCAGGATCAGCGCCTCGTCCAGCGGCTTGGCGAAGCGCGCGTCGGCGACCGTGGTCGAGAGCCCGCGCTGACCAAGCAACTCGGCGGCTGCAAGGCTTTCGGCCAGCCGTGTCCCCAGCGACAGAATGGCGACGCGCGAACCTTCGCGGACGATCCTGCCCTTGCCGATCTCGAGCGGAATGCCGGTTTGCGGCATCTCGACGCCGACGCCTTCGCCGCGCGGATAGCGGAAGGCGATCGGCCCGGAATCATAGGCGGCGGCGGTTGCAACCATGTGGGTCAGTTCCGCCTCGTCGGCTGCAGCCATCACTACCATGTCGGGCAGGCAGGCGAGATAGGCAACATCGAAGGCGCCGGCATGGGTCGCGCCATCGGCGCCAACCAGGCCGGCGCGGTCGAGCGCGAAGCGCACCGGCAGCTTCTGGATGGCGACATCATGCACGACCTGGTCATAGGCGCGCTGCAGGAAGGTCGAATAGATCGCGCAGAACGGCTTGTAGCCCTCGCTTGCCAGGCCGGCGGCAAAGGTGACCGCGTGCTGCTCGGCAATGCCGACATCGAAGGTCCGGCCGGGAAACTCCTTGCCGAAGGCGTCGAGGCCGGTGCCCGAGGGCATGGCGGCGGTGACGGCGACGATCTTCTCGTCCTCGCGCGCCGCCTTGATCAGCGCGTTGGCGAAGACCTTGGTGTAGCTCGGAGCATTCGCCGGAGCCTTGGCCTGTTGCCCGGTGACGGGATCGAAATTGACCACGGCGTGGTGCTTGTCGGCGCTCGCCTCGGCAGGGGCATAGCCCTTGCCCTTCTGCGTCACGACATGAACGAGGATCGGCCCGCTCTCCGCATCGCGGACATTGCGGAGCACCGGAAGCAGGTGGTCGAGATTGTGACCGTCGATCGGCCCGACATAATAGAAGCCGAGCTCCTCGAACAGCGTTCCTCCGGTCCAGAAGCCGCGCGCGAACTCCTCGGTGCGCCTGGCCTTCTCGTGGAAGAAGCGCGGCAGCTTCTCCGCCAGATATTTCGCCACCTCGCGGAGCGAGCGATAGGTGCGTCCCGAGACCAGCCTCGCGAGATAGGCCGACATCGCGCCGACCGGCGGGGCGATCGACATGTCGTTGTCATTGAGGATGACGATCAGCCTGGAGCCGAGCGCTCCGGCATTGTTCATCGCCTCATAGGCCATGCCCGCCGACATCGCTCCATCGCCGATCACCGCGATGACGTTGTTGGGCTTGCCGGCGAGATCGCGCGCGACCGCCATGCCGAGCCCGGCTGAAATCGAGGTCGAGGAATGAGCGGCGCCGAACGGATCGTATTCGCTCTCGCTGCGCCTGGTGAAGCCGGAGAGGCCTCCAGGCTGGCGCAAGGTCCGGATGCGGTCGCGCCGGCCGGTCAGGATCTTGTGCGGATAGGCCTGATGGCCGACATCCCAGATCAGGCGGTCATCCGGGGTGTCGAAGACGTGGTGCAAGGCGACGGTCAGCTCGACCACGCCGAGACCGGCGCCGAGATGGCCGCCGGTGACCGAGACCGCATCAATGGTCTCGGCGCGAAGTTCGTCGGCGAGCTGACGCAACTGGATATCGTCCAGGCGGCGCAATGCGGCGGGATCGGAAATCTGATCGAGAAGCGGAGTGGCAGGGCGGGGCACGGTTGAGCGACACGTTCCTTCGAGGTGATCGACTTCGAATAAAGCCTGCGGGCGGCGCTGGCAAACCGGCGGGTCGTCACAGTGCGGGAAGGCAGGAATCGGGTGGGGCAGGCGGCCTCTGCGTGGGACGCTGGCCGCGACCTCGCAAAGACGGAAACCCGCCATGTCGTCGCATCTTCCGCTTGGCCTGCTCCTGGCCGGCATCGTCGCGCAATTCGCCGACAAGCTGGCGCTCGACACCATCACGCTCGCAGCGACGGAGGCGGGTGCCAGCAGCCGCCTTGTCGGCCTGCTTGTCGCGGCGCAGTCGGCGGCATGGCTCATCGTCTCGCTGCCTGCAGGGGTGTGGGCGGACCGGATTGCGCCCCGCTCACTGATTCTCGGCGGAGGCGGGTTGATGCTGTCGGGCTCGCTGATTGGTGCGGCGCTGCTCATTTCAGGGCAGGCGAACTGGGCGCTGGCCCTCTCGGCCTTCATTGCCGCGACCGGCCCAGTTGTCATCGCATTGTCCATTTTCGTGCTCTTGCCGCGCATGGTGGCCGTCGGTGATCTGCCGCGTGCCAATGGACGGTTGGAACTCGGCCGTGCGGTGCTGAGCCTGGCCGCCCCGCTGATCGCCGGCTGGGCTGTCGCAAGAGGCATCGGCGCGCTCGGGCTGGCGCTATGTGCCCTATGCGGGATCGTGGTTCTGGCGCTTGCCCTGCGCCTGCCGGCCGAGCGCCCGGTCGCAACCGCACGCCAGCCGCTGCACCGGGCCATTGTGGAAGGCGGAGCCTTCGTCCTGCAACATCCCTATCTCAGGCCGATCGCGCTCTGCGCCATCGCCTGGAATCTTGCCTTCTTCGCCTTCATGGCGCTGTTTGCACCCTATGCCGCGCGCGTCCTGCTGCTCGCCCCGGAGACGATCGGTCTCTCCTCGTCGGTCTACGGAGCGGGCCTCGTCCTTGGCGCGTTCTTCGGGGCCACACTGATCGCGCGCCTGCCGACCGGGCTGCTCCTGGTTTTCGGCCCGGCGTCGTCGCTCCTCGGCGCGTTGCTGCTGGCCATCGCTCCGGCGTCGCTCGGTCTTTCGGCGCTGGCGCTCGCCTTCTTCCTTTTCGGCTTCGGTCCGATTCTTTGGGGCATCATTCAGACCAGCCTGCGCCAGGCGGTGACGCCGCCGGCTTTGCTCGGCCGCGTCAGTGCCACCCTGACGACGGCGATGTACGGCATGCGTCCCCTCGGCGCGATTGCGGGCGGCCTTGCCGGCGAGTGGCTCGGGCTCGAGCTGGCGATCTGGCTTCCCGTCATCCTCTTTGCGCTCTCGGCCATCGCGATCCTGGCTTCCCGCATGCCGGCGCTAAGGACGATTCCTTCGGGCGAACTCTCTTCGGCCGAGCTGCGATCAGGGTTGCAGGCCGGATGATGGAGAGGCTTCGAACGGCTGTGAATCCGGCGACCTGCATGTCCACCGTCTCCCGCAGATCTGGAAACACGCCGCCCGCAGGCGCGGGGCAGCGAGCGCTTAGATCATCGGACCGGAAATCGTATCCGGCCCGATGATATAACCCTTTGAGTTTGCATCGGCTTTCCCGAAAACCGCAATCCACTTTTCGGGCCGATGCTTTTAGCCTGAACTGCGCGGAGCGGCCCTCAGCCCTCGGGCAAGGGAATGAATTCGGTCTCGTCGCCGGGAACGGTGTCGAAGCGGCGGGCCTTCCATTCCTCCTTCGCCTGGTCGATGCGCTCCTTCGAGGAGGAAACGAAATTCCACCAGATATGGCGGGGGCCATCCATCGGTTCACCGCCGACCAGCATCAGCCGGCTCTGGTCGATCGCCAGGATCGAGATGCGGTCGCCCGGCTTGAAGACGAGCAACTGCCCGGCGCCGAACTCCTCGCCGGCAATGTCGATCTTGCCGGAGACGATATAGACCGCGCGCTCGTCGTAATCGGGGTCGAGCGGAAGGATGGCGCCGGGTGCCAGTACAGCCTCGGCATAGAGCGTGTCCCAGGGGAATTTCACCGGCGAGATCTGGCCATAGGCCGAGCCCATGATCAGGCTGATGCGCTTGCCGCCTTCGACGATGCGCGGCAGTTCGGGCGCCGCGTGATGGATGAACTCCGGCGCGACCTCTTCATGGCTCTTCGGCAAGGCAAGCCAGGTCTGGATGCCATAGAGCTTCGGCGCCTTGAGACGTTCCTCCGGCGCCGTGCGTTCGGAATGGACGATGCCCCGCCCCGCCGTCATCAGGTTGACCGCGCCGGGGCGAATGGGCAGCGCCGTGCCGAGCGAGTCGCGATGCATGATCTCGCCGTCGAAGAGATAGGTCACGGTCGCCAGACCGATATGCGGATGCGGACGCACATCGATGCCTTCGCCGAGCAGGAATTCGGCCGGGCCCATCTGGTCGAAGAAGATGAAGGGTCCGACCATCTTGCGGCCGATCGAGGGCAGGGCACGCCGGACCGAGAAACCGCCGAGGTCGCGGGCACGCGGCACGATCACTTGCTCGATCGCCTGGCAGGAGCGGGCATCGCCCAGGATCGGGTCATTATCGGGCAGTTGCGACATGAGGGATCTCCCGGCATCTGTCGGTTGAGTCTGGCCGCAACACGGTCAAGGGGCAAGCGGCATCGGAGTGCCAGAGGGGCTGGGCCGCTCGACATGCGGTCACAACAAAATTATCTATAAAAAATGACCAGCGAACAGAAAGACACGCTCGCCATCCGGATCAGCCGCGCCCTGGCTGACCGGATTATCTCCGGAGCGATCGAGCCCGGCACCCGCTTGCGACAGGACCATGTCGCGGCCGAATTCGGCGCCAGCCATGTTCCGGTGCGCGAGGCCTTTCAAAGGCTGGAGGCACAGGGGCTTGCCGTCAGCGAACCGCGTCGGGGCGTGCGTGTCGCCGCATTCGATCTGCGTGAGGTCCGAGAGGTCGCGGAAATGCGGGCAGCGCTGGAGGTGCTGGCGCTGCGTCATGCCGCGCCGCATCTGACCCGGGCGATTCTCGAGCAGGCCGAGGAAGCGACGCGCGCCGGCGACAAATCGCTGGATGTGAGGTCATGGGAGGATGCGAATCGGCGTTTTCACACGCTGATTCTCGCCCCCTGCGCCATGCCGCGTTTGCTGGCTGCGATTGATGATCTGCATGCCACCAGCGCCCGGTTCCTGTTCGCCGCCTGGCGCTCGGAATGGGAGGCACGCACCGATCACGATCATCGGGCTATCCTCTCAGCGCTGCGCGCAGGGCAAATCGACGCTGCGGCGGCGACGCTCGCGCGCCATGTCCAGTGGATCGGGACCAAGCCGGTCCGCACGTCGTCCGGCGGCACGCGCGAGGCCTTTTCGATCGTCGGTTGACGGGGGCATGGCGGGAGGGGCTTGGGCGGAGGGGCTTGCATTCTTCGTCACGATGTGAAGTCAATCATAGATCAGATGCATAAATTATAGATAATTTGCATCCAATCGCTGATGGAGATCGCAATGAACGATATGACCTATGTTCCGGCGCAGCCGGGAGGCAGCCCGTTGCGCCTGAGCAACCGCCCTGTCCTGGTGCAGGCGGGAGCCGTGCTGTTGGGAACCCTGCTTCTGGCTCTGGCCTCGCAGATCAGCGTGCCGATGGTTCCGGTGCCGATCACCATGCAGACGCTGGCGGTGACACTGATCGGCGCCTTCTATGGCTGGCGTCTCGGCGCCGTCACTGTTCTCGCCTGGCTGTTCGAGGCGGCGCTTGGACTCCCCGTTTTGGCGGGCGGCGCGTCCGGTCTGCCGCATTTCATGGGCCCGACGGGTGGCTATCTCTTCTCCTTCCCGATCGTGGCTGCCTTGGTCGGCTGGCTCGCCGAGCGGGGCTGGGGCGGGAGCAGGCTCATGTGGTCCTTCACAGCCATGCTGCTCGGCAACGCGCTCTGCCTGGTGATCGGCGCGGCATGGCTTGCGACCCTGATTGGCGTTGAGCGTGCGCTGCTCCTCGGCGTCGTTCCATTCATCGTCGGCGCCGTTCTGAAATCCGCTTTGGGCGCGGCCATCCTCAAGGCGTGCAGCCGCTCCTGAGGGGCAGGTTCAGCCTGAGTGCCGACAATGCCGCGCTCCGGCCTCCGGTGCGCGGCAGCTCGGCCGTACTCAAGGTCGCGCAGATAGCAGCGAGCTTGCTGTCCTCGCGAGGTTGGATGCAGCCCGCAGCATGAGGCCGGCATTTGCGGCGTGCAGGGCCTTGATCGGTCCCGCACCAATGGCCTCTCCGCCCGCTGCCAGCGTGACCTGCAAACCATAGAGCCCGAGAAGCTGCGCGACCTTGCCTCGATGATGGCGCAGCGGGGTCCGCTGGCTCAGCATGATCAGCGCGAGGATTGGCACCGCGATCGCTCCGCCCAGTGCCCGATGCGGTCCCCAGCCAAGGCCATCGAAAAGGGCAAGCCCGACCAGCAGCAATGGCAGCAGGTTGAGCAGAGGTCTCAGCCAGGCGGGGGCAAGGAAGAAGGTGGCGTCGCGCGGCCTTGCGGAGGCGCCGGACGACGTCATTGCACGAGTTCCGGGATCGAACGCGGAAGGCGGCTGATCCGGCCGGCATAATGCTCTCCGGCGAGCCGCAGCGTCTCAGCGTCGGCCTTGCGTGCCCCATAGATCAGGAAAGGCTCTTGCCAGGCGAGGCCGCAGCGATGAGCTGTCGCTTCCAGGGGGCGGAGAAGGTCGCGAAGCGAGAAACGGTTCTGGCCCGTGGGCGTATAGGCTTCCGGGACATTGCCGGCGGTCGCTGCGATCAGGACCGGCTTGCCGGCGAGCAGGCGCCCTTCATCCTCATAGGCAAGGTAGAACATCCTGGTCAGCACCGCATCCTGCCAGGTCTTGAGCAGCGGCGGCGTCGAGTACCACTGCACTGGGAATTGCAGGACGATCCGGTCTGCCGCGAGGAGGCGCGCGACCTCCGCATCGACGTCGATCACACCATCTGAATACAGTGCCTGCATGTCGACGACGGAGATTCCCGGCAGTTCGGCGACGGCCTTGCAGAGGGCGCGGTTGGCGTTGGATGCGGCGTAATCGGAGTGGAACAGCAGGATCAGGGTATTGGGCATGGCGTCCTCCTTTGCGATGCACGGAGGATGTGGGTACCCAGTAAATTACTCCAATGGATGATCAATATATCCTATTATCAACTCCATGAATTTAAGATCGATCGATCTCAACCTGCTTGTCGTCCTCGATGCGCTCCTCGACGAAGCCCATGTCTCGCGCGCCGCAGAGCGGGTCGGGCTGTCGCAGCCGGCAGCATCCAGCGCGCTCGATCGCTGCCGGCATCTCTTCAATGACAGGCTCCTGGAGCGTGGCAGGGGGCAGATGCGCCTGACCGCCAAGGCGCAGTCGCTGCAGCAGCCGATCAGGGATCTGCTGGCCCAGATGACGGCGCTGCTCGATCCGCCGCAGCCCGACCTCGGGACGTTGCGCCAGACTGTCCGGGTGGTGACGGCGGAGCTGCCGCCGACACTGCTGGCTGGAGGTTTGTACAGCCAGCTTGCGCGCACGGCGCCTGGCATCACGCTCGCGCTGATGCCCTGGCGCGGCGCGCCGGAGGCACTTGAAGGTCTGGCACGCGGCCATGCCGATCTTGCCGTCTCGGTCTTCCCCAGCGTCGAGAGGGATTTTACCCGCAAGGAGTTGCTGCGTGAGCGTTATGTCGTTGCGATGCGGAAGGGGCACCCGGCGGTGCAGGGCTTCGATCTCGATCGTTGGCTCGCCTATCCGCATGTTCTGGTCTCGGGCCGCGGCGAAACCTTCGGCGCGCTTGACGAGGCGCTCTCGCTCCTCGGCAGGAAACGCCATGTCGGCATGGTCGTGCCGAGCTTCCTGATCGTTCCGCCGCTGCTGCTCGATTCCAACCTGATCGCGCTGCTGCCGAGCCGGACGCTCCCACAGGATGCCGGCGAGCACTATTCATTGCTGGAGCCGCCGATTCCGGTTGCGGGTTTTCCGCTCCATGTCGCCTGGCACAGGCGCAGTGACCGCGACTCGGCGGTTCAGCACGTGGCCGGACTGATCGAGTCGTTGCTCTCCGATTAGATCACGCTGCGGTTGGACGAAATCGTCAAACCGCAGAAAACGTGATCGATTCTCATAGTTTAGGGCATGCCTGATGCGAAAAACCGTTGCCGCTCTTCGCGGCATGCTCTAGCGCGCGGGCGCGCGCCGGGCTTACTTGTCGACGTCCAGCGGGGCCGTGCCGGCCGGCTTTCCGTCGGCGCCGAGCGTGATCTTCTCGATACGGGCCTCGGCCTGCTTCAGCAGGGCGTCGCAGCGTGCCTTGAGCGCTTCGCCGCGGGTGTAGATGTCGATCGATTCCTCGAGCGGAACGTCACCGCGCTCGAGCCGGGCAACGATGCTCTCAAGCTGCTTCAGCGCCTCTTCGAAGGGCAGGGCTGCGATATCGGAGTTGGATTTGGCGTCGGTCAAGGTCGGCGATTCCCGTTGGGCCACTCTTATCGGCTCTGGCCCTGCTCGCCGCAACCCTGCATCAGACCGGCAATGCGGAGGTCTTCTTGATCGTGCGCAGCGTCAGCGTCGACTGCACGCGCGTGACGCCCGGAAGCTGGGTGATGATGTCGGTGTGGATACGCTCGAAATCGGCGCTGTCGCGATAGATGACCCGCATCAGATAGTCGTGAGCGCCCGCCAGCAGATGGCACTCCAGGATTTCGGGCAGATTCTGCACCGCCTGCTCGAACCCCTCAAGCGAGGCGCGCCCCTGCTGGTCCAGCGTGACGAAGACGAAGGCCGTGCCGGGGAAGCCGGCGATCTTGTCGTCGAGCATCATCGCATAGCCGCGGATCAGTCCGCTTTCCTCCAGTTGCCGGACGCGGCGCAGGCAAGCGGAGGGGGAGAGGTGAACCTTCTCGGCCAGATCCGAATTGGTGATCCGGCCATCGGTCTGCAGGATGCGCAGAATGGTCCGGTCGCGGGAATCGAGTTCGATCGTCATGGCAATGGCCCCCTCTTGAGGGCGATGCATTGTCGCAAATTTCGTAAGAAGCAAGCAATTTTCTGCTCAGATTTTCAGTTGTCGCGCTGATATGCACGACAACTCCCTCCGCATCCGCACAAAGCTACCGCTCTCCGCCAAGACCTCGCCCACCGACGCGCAGGCCCGGAGCCGGCCTCTCGGCAATCACTTCGCGGCGATAGCGGAAGAGCGCGGCGGGGCGCCCGGCCGTGCGGGTCATCGTCCCTGTCGGCTCCACCAGGGCCGCACTTTCGACCAGTCGCCGAAAGTTCTGCTTGTGCAAATGCCGGCCCGAAATCGCCTCGACTGTGTTCTGCAGCGCAGTGAGGGTGAAGGCGTCCGGCATCAGCTCGAACACGACCGGGCGGTATTTGAGCTTGGCGCGCAGCCGGCCGATCGCGGTCGCGAGGATGCGGCGATGGTCGAAGCGCATCGGCCGGCCGAGCAGGGGACTGGGAGAACGCGGCAGCGCGTCGGGCCGCCGGTCGCGCAGTGCCTCATAGGCGAGCCCGGCATCGTACAAGAGCTCGTAGCGCTCGAGCGTCTTCTCCTCGTCCCAGGGCGCGCCGCCGAGCCCGAAGCAACTTGCGATGCGCTGCTGGCGCGACAGGGCCCGCCGCTCCTGCTCCGCGCGTTCGGCCGCCTTATCCTGCGCCCAGTCGTCGAGCTGCGGCAGGATGGTCGAATCCAGTACGGCCGGGCGGCCGGCTCGCCAGTCCTCCCAGGGAAAGAAGCCATACCAGGGCTGGAATGCGACCTGTTCCGGCAGGGATGGTGCGCGGGTGAGCGCGAGATAGCCGACAGAGACGACATGGGGGCCGGTATCGCGGATTTCCGCCTGCCGCCCGCGATCGCCGAACGTATAGAGCTGTTCGACATAGCCGAGGGACAAAGCCGTCTGGTCTGCAACCCAGGAGCGCAGGCCGATCTCGAAAGTGCGATGCGCCAGCGGGTCGAATGGGCCGTAGGGGAGCCCCGGCGTAGCGTCCTCGTCACGAACCTGCGCCGTCAGGATATGCGGCTGATTGCCGGTGAAGGCGACGATCGCTGCAGCGAGGCCGATCTCGATGGCGGGGGGTGTGGCTTTCGGCATGTCACCCTACGATGCCGCAAGCTCGGCGCCGCCTCAATCGAGATCGATGCGGAATGGTGTGCCTTCGAAGGCGTCCGCACCACGGCCGATGCGCTCGATCGCCGTGGTCATGCGACCGGAGCGTCCCAGGATCTGGTCTGCGATCGAGACGAGCCGGGCGTTGGGCGTGGCCGAGGGAGATGCGCTGCGCAGCGCGAGCGCAATCTCGTCCTCATCACGCTGGGGCCGCAAAGCGCAGGTCGCGATGTAAACCGCGGCCGTCGAGCGGCTGATACCCGCCCAGCAATGAAACACCATCGGCGCGGCGCGGTCCCAGTCGCGGATGAAGCTCAGGAAGCGCTGGACATGGGCCTCGTCGGGCAGGACATGCCCGTCCAGCGGTGCTGTGATGTCCGACATGCCGATGAAGAGATGCCGCTCGGGCGGAATGCCGGCCGGGCGCTCCACGACCGTGTTGACGTTGATCAAGGTTACGACATGGCTGGCACCGACCGATGCCACCGTCTCGTGAAGCCGGGCGAGGGACGAAACATGGAGTGTCGGCATGGCGAATTCCGCTGCGTGGCGTGCGAAAGAGTGGCGCGAGTCGGTGACGATGATATGGCCAATCGTCGCGAGATCGAGAACGGGGCGCTCCGTTTGACGGCGACGCTCCACAGGAGCCTGCATGAACCTCTGGCTGCGCCTGCTTTGGCTTCTTGTCACCACGCCCTTCCGACCCAGGCTGAAGCCACCTTTCGACGCGTCGGTCTTGCCGTTCCGCGTCTGGTTCCACGATCTCGACACCAGCCTGCACATGAACAATGGCCGCTATTGGAGCCTCATGGATCTCGGGCGCACCGACCTGATGCTGCGGACCGGGCTTTGGCGCTCGGTGCTGCGTGAACGTTGGGTGCCGGTGGTCAACGCCGGGATGATTCGCTTCAGGCGTGAATTGCGCCTGTTCCGGCCCTTCGAGCTCGAGACCAGGATCCTGTGCTGGACCGAAAACTGGCTGGTGATGCAGCATCGCGTTCTCAGCCGGGGGCGGGACGGCACGGAGATCGTTGCGGCCGTGGCGCTGGTGCGGGCTGCCCTCTACGATCGCGCGGCCAGGAGCTACGTACCGGTGGCCCGTATTCTCGCGGATATTGGGATCAGCGCCGAAAGCCCGCCGCAGACCGCCGAGGTCGCGGCCTTTCTCGCCTCGGAGGAGGCGATGCGCCAAGCCGGTGCTGCCGAGCGCTGAGCGGGGCAGGCCTCCCCGCTATTCAGCAGCGAGACGCATCGCGCGCCATTGCGCAAGCAGGGCCCTGAGCGCCCCGGGCTTCAGCGGCTTGTTGAGGATATGGACATCGAAGGCGGCAGCCGCCTCCCGCACCTGGGGCGAGCGATCGGCGGTCAGCAGGATCGCGGGAACGCGGCTGGCAGAACGATCGCGCAAAGCCGCGATCGCGTTCAGTCCGTCGCCATGGTCGAGATGGTAGTCGGCGATGATCACGTCCGGCATGCCGTGGGCCTGAACCTGCGCAAGCGCTTCGTCCAGGCCGGGCGCCGTCGCGACGGTGCAGCCCCACCCTTCAAGCAGGCGTTTCATGCCATCGAGAATCGCCGGCTCGTTGTCGATCGCCAGGAGCTGGAGCCCGGCCAATTGCCCTGCAGGCGTCGGGGGCGGGGTGCTGCTGGTCGCCATGGCCGGGAGCGGTGCTGTTCGTGGCACCATGACCGAGAACCGCGTCCCGCGCCCTGGGGTGGAGGTCAGGGTCAGTTTGTGGTCGAGCGTGCGGGAGATGCGTTCGACGATTGAAAGGCCGAGCCCGAGGCCACGTGCGACCCTGGCTCCCTGATCGAGCCGCTGGAACTCGCGAAACACGGTCTTCTGCTTGCTGGCAGGAATACCGAGGCCGGTATCGAGCACCTCGATCGAAACCTGATTACCGCGGCGGCGGCAGCCCACCAGGACCTTGCCGTTCGGCGTGTACTTGATTGCGTTCGAGATCAGGTTCTGCAGCAGCCGGCGCAGCAGGCGCCGGTCCGAGCGCAGGGCGACGGAGCTGGGCGAAAACACCAGCTGCAGCCCTCGCTCCTGGGCGCTCGGCTCGAATTCGCGCTGGAGTTGGCGCATCAGTTCGTCGAGCCTGAAACTGGTCAGTTCCGGCTTGAGTGCGCCGCCGTCGAGGCGCGAGATCTCCAGCAGGGCCGTCAGGATTTCCTCGACCGCGTCCAGCGAAGCATCGATATTCTCGGCGAGCTCGGGACTTGCAGCGATCCGGTCGCGCTCGACCAGCGCCGTCGCATAGAGTCTCGCGGCATTGAGGGGTTGCAGCAGGTCGTGGCTGGCGGCAGCCAGGAAACGGGTCTTTGAGGCATTCGCCTCCTCGGCTCCGGCCTTGGCGCGCTGAAGCTCGGCGTTGACGTGGAGAATTTCTTCGGTGCGCTCGGCAACGCGGCGCTCGAGGCTTTCATTGGTCCGCTCGAGCTCTTCATGTGCGGCGACGGTCTCGGTGATGTCGGTATAGGTCGTCACCAGGCCGCCATCGGGGAGCGGGTTCGAGCGGATCTCGATGACCTTGGTCGAGGGATAGAGCTTGAGCCGGACCGGCTCGCGGTCATTGACAAAGCTCTCGAGCCGCGCGGCCATCAACTCATCCTGCTCGCCATCGCCATAGGCGCCGCGGGCTGCGTTGAAGCGGACGATCTCGTCGAGCCCCGTGCCGAACCGCACCAGCGATTGCGGCAGGTCATAGAGCTCGATGAAGGCCTGGTTCCAGGCGAGCAGCCGCAGGTCCCGGTCGAGCACGGTGATGCCCTGGCCGGCATGGTCGAGCCCGTGCTGCAGGATATCGCGATTATATTGCAGCGCTGCCGAAGCATCGTCGAGCAGCTTGAAGGCGGCTTCCGTCGACAGGTTCCGGCGGCGCAGCAGCAGGGAGAGCACAAGCCGCGAGGATGCCGCGCCAATGGCGGAGGAAAGCAGATGCTCGCCGAAGCGCAGCATGTGGATGTCGGCTTCGCGATTGCTGCTGCTGGCAACCTCGCCGCGCCCAGCGGCAAAGCCCTCGAACGCGCGCTGCGTCCGCTCCTGGCCAAGATAGCGACCGATGGTCGATTGCAGCTCGGCCTCGGTGACGCTGGAACGCCAGAGCGAGAAGGACTGGGCCATCGTTGCCCGATCGGACGTAACGAAGGAGTTGGCCTGCAGCCGTTCCATGGCGTTGGCCGGTCGCAGCAGGGAGAAGCCGACATAACAGAGGAGATTGAGGCCGAGGCTCCACAGCACGCCGTGCGGCAGTGCCGGCAGATCCAGGCCGAGCAAGGCTTCCGGCCGCAATGCGGTGATGCCCAGCGGCCCCTTGGCCACCACATCGCCCCAGACGTTGCTGGGGTGAGAGAGGCTAGGGACCAAGAGCGTGTAGGCCCAGGTCAGTGTGCCTGTGGTCAACCCCGCGACGGCACCGAGCGCAGTGCCCCGTCGCCAGAGCAATCCGCCGAAGAAAGCGGGCGCGATCTGCGCGGTTGCCGCAAAGGACAGCAGCCCGATCGAGACGAGTGCCGCTTCTCCCGCCGCCCTGTAATAGGCGTAGCCCATCAGGATCACGGCGAGGATGGCGAAGCGCCTGATGATCACGACCTGTGAGCCGAGATCGCCGCCGGTGGGGCCGGAACGCGACGATCTTGTGATGGCCCGGTCCGGGTCGCTGAGCAGGCCACGGCCGCGCACCAGCAGCGGCATGACGAGATGATTCGAGATCATGATCGCCAGGGCGACCGAGGCGACGATCACCATCGCGGTCGCCGCGGAAAGCCCGCCGATGAAGACGAACAGCGCGAGCCAGCCCGCACCTCGCTCGAGCGGTAGCAGCAGCACGGTCATGTCCCGATCGATGCCGCTTCCCGGCATCAGCAATTCCCCCGCCGCCGCCAGCGGCAGCACGAAGAGATTGATCAGGACGAGATAGAGCGGAAACATCCAGGCGGCGCGGCGGACATCGCCCGGGTCCCGGTTCTCGACGATCGTCATATGGAACTGCCGCGCCAGCAGCAGTGAGGCGAAGGACGAGAGCAGGGTCAGCGTCAGGAAGGTCGGCCAACTCGAGGTGCGCTCCCAGATCGGCGGGGCCCCGTCCGGCATCTTCGCCGCCTGGGCGAGGAGGTCGCCGAAACCATCGAACAGCCCATAGGCGACGAAGATCCCGAGCGCGAGAAACGCCACCAGCTTGACCAGCGACTCGGCCGCTATGGCCAGGACCAGTCCGTCCTGGTGCTCGGTTGCATCGATATGCCTTGTGCCGAAGGCACAGGCGAAGCCGGCAAGCACCATGGCGACGAGGAAGGCGAGGTCGCTCAGGACCGGGACATCCGGCGTCAGCGCCCGCCCACCCGTTGCGGTCAGGAACACCGAGAGCGAATTCGCGACAGCCTTGAGCTGCAAGGCGATGTAGGGCAGCGCGCCGATCACGGCGACGAGACAGACGAGGGCGGCCACCCGCTCGCTCTTGCCGTAGCGCGCGCCGACGAAATCCGCGATCGAGGTGATGTTCTGCGACTTGGCGATCTCGACGATGCGCGTGACGAAACGATAGCCGAAGCCGATGACCAGGATCGGCCCGACATAGATGCCGAGGAAATCGAAGCCGGCGCGATTGGCGAAGCCGACGGAGCCGTAGAAGGTCCAGGAGGTGCAGTAGACGCCGAGTGCCAGCGCATAGATCGTCGTGCGCGCCGGCCCGCTCATCAGCCTGCGGCCGGAGGTATCGGCCGCGTGCGCGATTGCGAACAGCACGCAGAGATAGCCGAGCGCGACCAGAACGACGGACCAGGCCGGGATCATCTTGCCTCCATGCCAGAGCGGCAGCAGCGCAGCCTAGTGCATGTGCACGCTAAGCGCGATGCGGCTTTCGGCCGAGGCGTTGCCTAACCTCTTGATGTCGTGAGGTCTTGGACCGGAGGCTTCCTGGCGGCGGCGGCCGCTATTGCCGGGCCGTCGCGTTGCGACGTCGCGCCGTCGGCAGTTCAACCGTGGCCAAGACTGTGCACTGACGAAGGGTCGGCGCCCTCGCGGGCTTCTAACCGCTGCAACTCTCAATTAGCCTGCGACATCCGTGCACGCCGTCCGGTAGGCGTGAAGCCGATCATCCCGAGGTGAAGGGGCAGGGCAATGCTGAAGGAATTCAAAGAATTTGCGATGAAGGGCAACGTCATCGACCTCGCCATCGGCGTGGTTATTGGCGCGGCCTTCGGCAGGATCGTCGACTCTCTCGTCAGCGACATCATCATGCCGATCTTCGGCGCACTGGGCGGTCTCGATTTCTCCAATTACTTCTTCGGCCTGAACAGTGCGGTCACTAGCCCGATCCTGTCCGAGGCCAGGAAGCAGGGCGCTGTGTTCGCCTATGGCAGCTTCGTCACCGCAGCCATCAATTTCCTGATCATTGCCGTTGCCTTGTTCCTGGTCGTGAAGGGCATCAACCGGATGAAGCGGGACCAGAAGGCAGCCGCGGCCGAGCCGCCGGCCCCGCCGCAGGACGTCGTGCTTCTCGGCGAAATCCGCGATCTGCTGAAGCAGAAGAACGCCTGATTTCGCTCCCTGCTCGCGGGCCATTCATCACCGCGACCGATCAACCCGATCTCGCGATTTCATGCCTCCCGTTCGCCGCTTCGGCTAAAGGTGAGGCATTGAACTTGCGAGGTCGAAGCCGATGACGACGAGCACGCTGCCGGGCGCCAGCCTGATTGCCGAATTGAGGCCCGAGGCCCGTAACGCACCCGAAAGCGGCATCGTCGAGGTGGTCAATCACGGCCGGCTCAAGCCCGGCCTGATTCCGCTCTGGGTCGGAGAGGGCGATCTCTCGACGCCCGATTTCATCGTCCGTGCCGCCAACAAGTCGCTGGCCGACGGCGAGACCTTCTACACCTGGCAGCGCGGAATCCCCGAACTGCGCGAGGCGCTTGCGCGCTACCACACGGCGCTTTACGGCCAGCCGCTTTCCCCCGATCGGTTCTTCGTGACCGGCTCGGGCATGCAGTCCGTCCAGATCGCAGTCAGGATGATTGCCGGACCCGGCGACGAACTCGTGATCCCGACGCCGGCCTGGCCCAATTTTGCCGCGGCCATCGGCGTGGCGGGAGCCAAGGCGGTCTGCGTGCCGATGGATCTGGAGCACGGCCGTTTCACGCTCGATCTCGACAAGCTCGCCGCGGCGATCACGCCGAAGACGCGGGCGCTCGTCATCAATTCCCCGGCGAACCCCACCGGCTGGACCGCGACCAGGGACGAGATGGCCGCGCTGCTCGCGCTGGCCCGCAAGCACGGCATCTGGATCATCGCGGACGAGATCTATGGCCGCTTCGTCTTCGGCGGAGCGCCCCGGGCGGCCTCCTTCCACGATGTGATGGAGGCAGAGGATCGCGTCCTCTTCGTCCAGACCTTCTCGAAGAACTGGGCCATGACGGGTTGGCGCATCGGCTGGATCGAGGTGCCGGTTGCTTTCGGCCAGGTGGTCGAGAACCTGATCCAGTATTCGACCTCGGGATCGCCGGTCTTCGTCCAGCGCGCCGCGCTCGCAGCCCTCGACGAGGGCGAGCCTTTCGTCGCCGAGCAGATCGCGCGCGCAACCGAGGGTCGGAAGATCATCTTCGAAGGCCTGAAGGCGACGAACCGGGTTTCACTAACCGCGCCGGACGGCGCGTTCTACCAGTTCTTCAGCGTCGACGGCCGCGAAGATTCGCGCGCGCTGGCGATCGAACTGGTCGACCAGGCCAATGTCGGCCTGGCGCCGGGCACCGCTTTCGGCCCGGGAGGCGAGACGGGCCTGCGGCTTTGCTTCGCGCGCAAGTCGTCCGACCTGGTCGAGGCGGTGGCGCGGTTGCAGAGGGCGCTGACGTCATAGGCACCGCTGCGCGCAGCCCAGCCCTGCGCGGCGGTCGCATCTCCCCGTTTGACCGGATTGCGCGCCGCGTTCATTGATCGGCCCTGCGTCGTGTCTCCTCGGCGCTCGCTCCGAGTGACATGACCGGCCCGGCTTACATCCCCTACAGGCTCAAGACCTTGTCGCGTGAAGCGGCCGTGATTGCCTGCGCTGCGCTCGGCGGCGCCATTTTCGCTGTGTTCGACGTGCCGGCCGCCTGGCTCTCGGGCTCGATGCTGATCGTCTCGATCGTCGGCGTCGCCAAGCGCCTGCCCGATCTGCGCAAGCCCTGGTTCGATGCGACCATGCTGATGTCGGGTGTGCTGATCGGCTCCTCCGCGACGCCCGAGGCGCTTGCGGCGACGGCGCGCTATCCCGGTTCGCTCGCGGTCCTGTTCGTCGCGCTCGCCGCCATCATGCTCACCACTGGCGCCTATCTGCGTTACGTCGCGCGCTGGTCCTGGATCGATTCCCTGCTGGCCGCCGCGCCCGGTGCATTGTCGGCCGTCATCGCCGTTGCCCATGCCAAGGGTGCCAATCTTGGCCGCATCGCCGTGATCCAGCTTTTCCGTATCCTCGTCCTGGTTGCGGTCCTGCCCAGTCTGATGCGGGCCTTGAGCGATGGCAGCGTCGGGCAGATGCCTGCCGTGATCATCGCCAGCGCACCGGATATGGCGTTGATTCTCGGCGCGGCCCTCGTCACCGGGCTCGTCTTCGAGCGCATCGGCGTCACGGCGCCCTTCATCCTGGGCGCTACCATGGCAAGTGCCGTGCTGCACGGAACGGGTGCCGTCCATGGCACGCTCCCGCCCGAGATCGCGACCGTGGTGATGGTCATGCTCGGTGCGGCCATGGGCGGACGCGTCTCGAACCTCAAGCGCGGCGAGATCGCCGGGCTGTTCCCGCTCGCCATTGGCGGCTTCTTCGTCTCGATGGCAGTCGCCTTCGCCTTCGCCTGGCCGGCCGCCCGGCTTGCGGGCGTGCCCTATGCCAGCGCGATGGCTGCCTTCGCACCGGGAGGGCTGGAGGCGATGGCGATGCTTGCCTTCGCCATGGGGCTCGACCCGCTCTATGTCGGCGCGCACCATCTTGCGCGCTTCATGCTGCTTGGCCTCGCCATGCCGCTGCTCGTGGCGCGGATGAAGCCGGAGCCGCCGCAGGGCTGAGCGCGCTTCAGCGCTTCGGCCAGGTCGCGCCGTTGGTGTGGGTCATCACGGAGTAGAGTGATGTCGTGCCGCAAATGAAGAGGCGGTTCAGCTTCGCGCCGCCCCAGCAGACATTGGCGACGATCTCGGGGATCAGCACCTTGCCGATCAAGGTGCCATCGCTGTGATAGACGTGCACGCCGTCCGCCGCGCTGGTCCAGACGCGGCCGGTGGCATCGAGCCGGAAGCCGTCGAATAGGCCGGCCGAGCAGGTTGCGAAAATCTCCGAGCGCCCCAGCGACGTGCCGTCCCCAGTCACTTCGCATTTGCGGATGTGGCGTGGCCCATCCGGGTCATGGCTCGCACCCGTATCGGCGATGTAGAGCTCGCTCTCATCGATCGAGAAGGCGAGGCCGTTCGGCTTGACGAAGTCGTCGGCGACGATCGAGAGCGCGCCGCTGACCGGATCGATGCGGTAGACGTTGCAGTGGCCGATTTCGCCATCCGCCTTGTCGCCCTCATAGTCGCTGCCGATGCCGTAATCCGGGTCGGTGAACCAGATCGAGCCGTCGGACTTGACCACGACGTCATTGGGGGAGTTCAGCCGCTTGCCCTGCCAGCTGTCGGCAAGCACGGTTGTCGAGCCGTCATGCTCCGTCCGTGTCACCTGCCGCCCGCCATGCTCGCAGGTGACGAGCCGGCCCTGCGGATCCACCGTATTGCCATTCGAGTTCCGTGCCGGCTGGCGGAAGATGCCGACCTGGCCGCTCGCTTCGTCATAGCGCAGCATGCGGTTGTTCGGGATGTCGGACCAGACCAGGCTGCGATGGGCCGGAAACCAGGCCGGTCCCTCGGACCAGCGAGCCCCCGTCCACAGCCGTTCGACCCGCGCCGAGCCCGGTACGACCCGGTGGAAGCGCTGGTCCAGAACCTCGACGCCTGTGCCTTCGATCAAGCCGAACATGAACGGGTTTCTCCAGTGATGAGGCGAAGATCGAGCACGCCACGTGTCCGGGCAATCCGGCGCCGCGCAGATGCCCCATGACGGGCGGACGGGAGCTGCATCATAGATCAAGGCCCGCATCCCAATACGGCGTCGCGCCGTACAACTCCGCGAGATAGTCGACGAAGACGCGCACCTTCTGCTCCATGTGCCGGCGGCTGGGATAGACCGCGTAGACGGCGACGCGCTTGCCGACCGAGTAATCCGGCAGGACCCTGACGAGCTGCCCGGTCTTCAGTTCAGGCCCGACATCCCAGGTCGAGCGCAATGCGATGCCGACGCCGGCGAGCAGCGCCTCGCGCACGACTTCGCTGGAATTGGTCCGAAGCGGTCCGTTGACCCGCACGCCGACAGGCCCGATCGGTCCATCCAGCCGCCACTGGTCGGTATTATGGGCAATCAGCGTGTGGTGGGAGAGCTCCTCGATGCTGGCCGGTATTCCGTGAGCGCCGACATAGTCCGGCGCGGCGCAGAGCACGCGGTGATTGGGAGCGAGCCGCTTCGCGACGAGGCTGGAATCCTGGAGGTCGGCGATCCGCACCGCGAGGTCGAACCCCTCCGCGATGATGTCGACGAAGGAATCGCTCAGGATCAGGTCGACGGTCACCATCGGGTTGGCATCGAGAAAGGGTTTCAGATGCGGCGCGATATGCAGCCGGCCGAAGGAGGTGGGAGCGGAGACGCGCAAGGTGCCGCGCGCCTGCCCGGCGCCGCTTGCGACCCAGGCCTCCGCATCCTCGATCGAGGACAGGATCGAGACCACGCGCTCATAGAAGCCCTGTCCCGCCTCCGTCAGTGACAATTGCCGGGTGGTGCGCTGCAGTAGCCGCACGCCAAGGCGCTCCTCCAGCCGGCGGATGCGCTTCGAGATCACCGCCGGGGAGAGCTTCAATTCGCGCCCGGCGGCAGACATGCTCTTGGCCGTCACCACATGCGCGAAGACATCCAGATCGCCGAACCGGTCCATGCACGCTCACCTTTTCCATTTTTGAAATAATCATGGCTTTTGGTCACGCTGCAAGCGGGTTCGAATTGCTCTAACCTGTTTGTATGAAACCGGGTGCGGGTGATATCGCGAGAGCTGACATCCGGAGGAGGAGACCATGAGCGCCATTGCCTTTCCCGCGCCGCGCGCGGACATCCTGGCGCGCCGCGATGCGATCATCGCCGGGCTTGCCGGGCTGGTGGCACCCGAGGCTCTGATCACCTCCGATGACGAGCGCCGGCCCTATGAGACGGACGCGCTTACCGCCTATCGCCGCATGCCGCTGGCGGTCGTGCTGCCCTCGACGACGCAGGAGGTCGCGGCGGTGCTGCGCTATTGCGGCGAGCAGGGCGTTCCCGTCGTGCCGCGGGGCGCAGGCACTTCGCTCGCCGGTGGTGCGATCCCGCAGGAGGATGCCGTCGTCATCGGTGTCTCGAAGATGAATCGCATCCTCGAGATCGACTATGCCAACCGCGCCGCCCGGGTGCAGGCCGGCGTCACCAATCTGGCCGTCACCGACGCCGTGATGTCCGAGGGCTTTTTCTATGCGCCCGACCCGTCCTCACAGCTCGCCTGCTCGATAGGCGGCAATATCGGCATGAATTCCGGCGGTGCGCATTGCCTGAAATACGGCGTCACCACCAACAATGTGCTCGGTGTGACCCTGGTGATGCTCGATGGCTCGATCGTCGAGGTCGGTGGCGCCCATCTCGATGCGCCAGGCCTCGACCTGCTTGGCCTGATCGTCGGTTCGGAAGGCCAGCTCGGCATTGTCACCGAAGCGACCGTGCGCATCCTGCGCTCGGCTGAGGGCGCACGTCCCGTGCTGTTCGGCTTCCCGAGCAGCGAGCAGGCAGGCGCTGCCGTTGCCGCCATCATCGGCGCCGGTATCATCCCCGTCGCGATGGAGTTCATGGACAAGCCGGCGATCGAGATCTGCGAGGCCTTTGCCAAGGCCGGCTACCCAATGGATGTCGAGGCGCTGCTGATCATCGAGGTCGAGGGCTCGGACGAGGAAATGGACGCCCAGCTCGCCCGCATCGTCGCAATCGCGCGCGAGCACGGCGTCAAGACGGTCAAGGAAAGCAAGTCGGCGATGGAGACCGCCGCGATCTGGAAGGGGCGCAAATCGGCCTTCGGCGCGACAGGCCGGATCGCCGATTACATCTGCATGGATGGCACGATCCCGACCGGGCAACTGCCCTTTGTGCTGCAGCGCATGGCCGAGATCGTCAAGGGCTATGGACTGCGCGTCGCCAATGTCTTCCATGCCGGCGACGGCAATCTCCACCCGCTGATCCTCTACAATTGCAACGACCCGGTCGAGGCGCGGAAGGCCGAGGATGCCGGCAACGACATCCTCAAGCTCTGCGTCGAGGTGGGCGGCTGTCTCACAGGCGAACACGGCGTCGGCATCGAGAAGCGCGATCTGATGCGCGTGCAATTCACCGAAGCCGACCTCAATCAGCAGATGCGGGTGCGGTCGGTCTTCGACGGCGAGTGGCTGCTGAACCCGGCCAAGGTCTTTCCGCTCGATGGCAGGGTGGCCGCGTGATGCCCCTCAACGTCATTCCGGGGCACTGCGCAGCAGTGAGCCCGGAACCCAGAATCACAGGTGGATCAGGACTGAGTGCGGACGGACGGGAGGCACCTACGGTACAAACTGAGCTTCTGGGTTCCGGGCTCTTCGCCTCGCGAAGCCCCGGAATGACGGTGGAGGCTCGCTTTGCCCTATCACGTCTACCTTCTCGCGAGCCGCTATCACGGCACGCTCTATCTCGGCGTGACGAACGATCTCGCTCGCCGAGTATACGAGTACGAGAGCAAGGCATTGCCTGGTTTTTCGCGGAAGTACGGCGTCGATCGGCTGGTTTGGTACGAGGAGTGCCCGACTGCGGTCGAAGCAATCGAGCGCGAGAAAGATATCAAGAAGTGGCGGCGCGATTGGAAGATAAGGCTCATCGAGGAGGCCAATCCACTCTGGGGAGACCTCTACCCGTTGCTTGCACGATAAGGCGCCGCCGTCATTCCGGGGCGTTGCGCAGCAACGAGCCCGAAACCCAGAGCCTTGGGCCGAGCCGAATTGATCGCCGCGGCCATCATGCCATGCCTTGCTCCGGCGGTGTTTCTGGGTTCCGGGCTCTTCGCTTCGCGAAGCCCCGGAATGACGCTGGGGTACTTCAATGACCATTCACACCCCCACCACGGAAGCCCAGGCCTGCGCCGTCGTTGCCTCCGTCGCTGCCAGCGGCACGCCCGTCACCATTCGCGGCGGTGGTACGCGTAGTGGCTTGGGGCGCCCGACGCAGGTCGTGAGCACCATCTCCAGCGCGGGGCTGACCGGTATCACGCTTTACGAGCCGTCCGAGATGGTGATTGGAGCCAGGGCCGGCACGCCGCTTGCGGAGATCCAGCGGACGCTGGTCGACCGCGGCCAGATGCTGCCCTTCGAGCCGATGGATCACCGTGCGCTGCTGGGGACAGAGGGCGAGCCGACGATCGGTGCGGTCGCCGCCGGAAACATCTCCGGTCCGCGCCGGATCAACGCTGGCGCGGCTCGCGACTCGCTGATCGGCATCCGGCTGATCAATGGCCGGGGCGAGGCGATCAAGTCCGGCGGCCGGGTCATGAAGAACGTCACCGGGCTCGATCTGGTCAAGCTGGTGAGCGGCGCCCACGGCACGCTTGGCTTCCTGACCGAAGTCACCTTCCGCGTACTGCCTGCGCCGGAATGCGTGGTCACGCTGGCCTGGCACGGCCTTGCCGACGAGGCGGCGGTCGCTCTGCTTTCGACTGCGCTCGGCTCGCCCTTCGAGCCGATGGCGGCGGCGCATTTGCCGGCTGGCATCGGGGGCGACCAGGCCCGTACGCTGCTCAGACTCGAGAATTTCGCGAGCTCGGTCGACTATCGCGCCGGCGCGCTGGGCGAATTGCTGAGCCAGTACGGCAGGCCGGACCTGATCGAGGGGGCTGCCTCGCAGGAGTTATGGCATTCCGTGCGGGACGCGACGTTCTTCGCCGGCAGCCATGAAGCCGTCTGGCGGCTCTCGCTTGCTCCGTCCAGGGGGCCGCGTGCCACGGCTGCGATCGCCGAGGCCCTGCCGCAGGCACGCTGGTTCTATGACTGGGGTGGCGGTCTGGTCTGGCTCGCGGTGTCCGCCGAAGACGACGCTGGAGCCGCCGCGATCCGCGCTGCGATCAGGCCGCTCGGCGGTCACGCGACCCTGGTGCGCGCGCCCATCGCGGTTCGCGCTGTCGTGCCGGTCTTCGAACCACTGGCCGAGCCGCTGATGCGGGTCACCGCCGGAATCAAGAGCAGCTTCGACCCGGCCGGGATCTTCGAGCCCGGCCGGATGTATGCGGGGATTTGATGGTGTTCGACCAGATAGCCGCCACGCGTGATATTCGCGCTGAAGGTGAGAGCCGGGAAGCCTGGGCGCAGGGGCGGTTCAAGCCGGGCACGATCGTCCTCGTCGCAGCTCTGATGATTGCCGCGGCTGCCCTGATCCTGTTTGCCACGGGCCGAGAGCCGATCTGCAAATGCGGCTACGTCAAGCCCTGGCACGGCGTCGTCATGTCGCCGGAGAACTCCCAGCATATTGCCGACTGGTACACCTTCTCCCACATCATCCATGGCTTCCTCTTCTACGGCCTGTTCTGGTCGATCCGCCGGCTGACCGGTCTGCCCATCTCGTTCGGGCAGGCGCTTCTCCTCGCGATCCTGATCGAGAACGCCTGGGAAATCGCCGAGAACAGCCCGGCCATCATCGATCGCTACCGGGAAATGACGATCTCGCTTGGCTATACCGGCGACAGCATCATCAATTCAGTCTCCGATATCGCGGCGATGATCGTGGGCTTTCTTCTCGCCCGCGTCCTGCCCGTCTGGCTCACCATTTCGCTTGCGCTCGGCATGGAGCTGGTGGTCGGCTACCTGATCCGTGACAATCTGGCCCTCAACATCATCATGCTGATCTACCCCGCCGACTGGATTAAAATCTGGCAGGGAGGGGCCTGAGCGATGCAGACCAACTTCACGCCCGAACACCTGGCCTCCGATCCGCGCCTGCCGGCGTCGGAGAAGATCCTGCGCACCTGCGTGCATTGCGGCTTCTGCACGGCGACCTGCCCGACTTACCTGCTGCTGGGCGACGAGCTCGATTCCCCGCGCGGCAGGATCTATCTGATCAAGGACATGCTGGAGAACGGCAAGCCGGCCACCGAACAGGTGGTGAAGCATGTCGACCGCTGCCTTTCCTGCCTCTCCTGCATGACGACTTGCCCGTCCGGCGTGCATTACATGCACCTCGTCGATCATGCCCGGGCCCATATCGAGGAGACCTATCAGCGCTCCTGGCATGACCAGGCGTTGCGCCGGGTGCTGGCTGCGATCCTGCCTTATCCCGGGCGCTTCCGCACCGCGATGCTGGCGGCGATGCTGGGCAAGCCGTTCGGAGGTCTCCTCGGCTTGCTGCCGCAGGTCGGCGGGCGGCTGAAGGCGATGCTGGCGCTGGCGCCTGCGCGCCTGCCGGCCCGCTCGACCATGGAGGGGCCGCAGGTCTTCCCGGTCACTGCCGTCCGCCGCAAGCGCGTGGCATTGCTCTCGGGCTGCGCCCAGCCGGTGCTCGATCCCGCCATCAACGAAGCGACGATCCGTCTGTTGACGCGCCATGGCGTCGAGGTCGTGCTGCCGAAGGGCGAGGGCTGCTGCGGCGCGCTCGTCCACCACATGGGGCGCGACCATGACGGCCACGTCTTTGCCCGGCGCAACATCGACGCCTGGATGGCCGAGGTCGATGGCGAGGGGCTCGATGCCATCCTGATCACCGCTTCAGGCTGCGGCACGACGATCAAGGACTACGGCTTCATGTTCCGCAACGAGCCGGCCTATGCGGAGAAGGCGGCGACGATCTCGAGCCTCGCGAAGGATGTCACCGAGTTCCTCGAGACGCTCGAGCTGCGCCATGTCCGTGAGGTCGCCCTGCCGGTGACCTATCACTCGGCCTGTTCGATGCAGCACGGGCAGCAGCTCAAGGATGGTCCGAAACGACTATTGAGCGGAGCGGGCTTCAAGGTGAAGGAGGTGCCGGAGGGCCATATCTGCTGTGGTTCCGCCGGCGTCTACAATATCCTCCAGCCCGAGATCGCGGGGCAGCTGCGCGAGCGCAAGATCGGCCATATCGAGAAGACGAAGCCGCAGATCGTCGCTACCGGCAATATCGGCTGCATGACCCAGCTGGCGAAGGGCTTTGCCGACCGTGGCGCGACGACGCCGGTCGTCCATACTGCCGAGCTGCTCGACTGGGCGACGGGCGGCCCGCTGCCGGAGAAGCTGGCGAGAGCGGGGATCAAGGACGTTCCGGTCAGTGACCTGCATCAGCAGAAAGACGTGCTGTTCGCGGCCGAATAGGCGCTTCCCGCTCAGGGAGGGGTAAGCGTGCTTGCCCCCGTTGCCCGGTCAAGTTACCGAACGCGGGACCTCATCCTGCGGGCTGTTCCGCATCTCGTTCAAGAAGTGAAGCCTGAACCATGTCGAAACCCGACAAGCTGAAAGCCCGCCAGCCGCGTGGTTTCATCGACCGCGGTCCTGCCGATGTGGCGGCGACCGAGCGCATGCTGTCCGTCATTCGCGAGAGCTTTTCGCTCTATGGCTTCGACCCGGTCGAGACGCCCTTCGTCGAATACACCGACGCGCTCGGAAAATTCCTGCCGGACCAGGATCGGCCGAACGAGGGCGTCTTCTCCTTCCAGGATGATGACGAGCAGTGGCTCTCGCTGCGCTACGACCTGACGGCGCCGCTCGCGCGCTATGTCGCCGAGAACTTCGATGCGCTGCCCAAACCCTATCGCAGCTATCGCGCCGGCTACGTCTTCCGCAACGAAAAGCCGGGGCCGGGGCGCTTCCGTCAGTTCATGCAGTTCGATGCCGATATCGTCGGTTCGGGCTCGGTCGCGGCCGATGCCGAGATCTGCATGCTCGCTGCCGACACGATGGAGCGTCTCGGCATCAAGCGCGGCGACTATGTCGTCAAGGTCAACAACCGAAAGGTGCTCGATGGCGTGATGGAGGCGATCGGGCTTGGCGGCGAGGAGAATGCCGGGCGCCGGCTGACCGTGCTGCGCGCAATCGACAAGCTCGACAAATTCGGACCCGACGGCGTGCGGCTGCTGCTTGGTGACGGTCGCAAGGACGAAAGCGGCGATTTCACGAAGGGCGCGGGGCTGGGCGCCGAACAGGCCACGCGCGTCCTGTCCATCCTTGACGCCAGGGCTGCGGACAATGCCGCGACCGTGCAGCGTCTCGCAGATGGCTTCGCTTCGACGCCCGTTGGCTATGAGGGGGCCGAGGAACTGGGCATGATGGCGGACCTGATCGCAGCGGCCGGCTACGCCGACCGCGTCGTCATCGATCCTTCCGTGGTGCGCGGCCTCGAGTACTACACCGGCCCGGTCTACGAGGTGGAACTGACCTTCCCGGTCACCAATGATGACGGGCAGGTCGTGCGCTTTGGCTCGGTTGCCGGCGGCGGCCGCTATGACGGGCTGGTCGGCCGTTTCCGGCCGGAACCGGTACCGGCGGCGGGCTTTTCGATCGGCGTCTCGCGGCTCTATTCGGCATTGAAGGCGGTGAAGTCGCCATTGGTCGACGCGAAGAACGAACTGCCGCTCGTCGTCGTCACCGCCATGGACAACAAGACACCCGAGCATATGCCGGCCTATCAGGCATTCGTGTCCCAGCTCCGGCAGGCCCGCGACGGGGATGGCAAGCCGTTGCTGCGTGCCGATCTGTATCTCGGCGGTTCCGGCTTCAACGCCCAGATGAAATATGCCGACAAGCGCGGCGCGGTCTGTGCGGTGATCCAGGGCTCCTCCGAGCGCGAGGCCGGCACGATCGTGATCAAGGACCTGATCCTCGGCGCGGAACTTGCCGCCGCCAGCCGTGACGTCAAGGATTCAGTGGAGCACAAGGCAAGGCAGGCCGAGGCTCAGTTCGCCGTGCCGGTGACCGAGCTGGTCGATGGGGTGAAGCGGGTGCTGAAGCGACACGGTTGATTGAAACGCGTCATGCTCGCCCTTGTGGCGAGCATCCACGCCTTGAGCGCTCATTGTGGGCAAAGACGTGGATGGTCGTGACAAGCCCGACCATGACGGAAAGCGTCGGCCACGAGTCGGTCGTCAAATCTGCTAACCCATTTCCCTAAAAACCATCGAAAATCCATGACGCGGCTGCTAGGACAGCCGCGCAACAGGAACCTGCCCTTGTCCGCCACACGCGCCAGCATCGACACCGTGATCGCGCTCCTCGCTGCCGAGGGCTATCAGCGCGCCGAGCCGGCGATTCTGCAGCCGGCCGACGTCTTTCTCGATCTCTCCGGCGAGGATATCCGCCGGCGCATCTTCATGACGCAGGACGCCGATGGCCGTGACTGGTGTCTTCGCCCCGAATACACGATTCCGGTGGCGCTGGACCACATCGCGGCGGGTGTGAGCGCGCCGATGGCCTATGCCTATGCCGGCCCGGTCTTCCGCATGCGCTCGCGCGAGCCGGGGGAATTCGCACAGGCCGGGCTTGAATCTTTCGGCCGCGAGGATTTTGCCGCTGCCGACGCCGAGATCATGGGGCTGACGATCGAGGCGGCGGCGGCTCTTGGCTTGGCACAGCCGCGTGTCCTGATGGGGGATGTCGCACTGCTCGGCGCTTTGCTCGATGGTCTGGCCGTGCCGCAGGGCGCGCGCCGTCGGCTGATGCGCGCGGTCGTGCAGGGCAAGGCGGCCGAGGCAGTCGAGGCGCTCGATCCGCCTGCAGCCACGGGTGAAACGGCCCATGCCGGTCTGCTCAAGGCGCTCGAAGGCCAGGATCCCAAGGCGGCCAAGGCCTTTGTCGAGGATGTGCTGTCGATCGCCGGCATCTCGACGGTCGGTGGCCGCTCCGCCGGTGATATCGCCGAGCGCTTCCTGGCCCATGCCGCCGAGCGCGAGAACCCGGTCAATGAGGACGTGAAGGCCGTGCTCGGCCAGGCACTTGCCGTCACGGGTGATCCCGATGCCGCGTCGGCGGCGTTGCGGGCACTTGCCGATCAGGCTTCGCTCGACCTCGGCCGGCAGCTCGACGCTTTCGACGAGCGCACCGGGTTTCTTGCGGCGCGCGGTGTCGATGTCGGCCAGATCTCGTTCTCGACCGGCTTCGCCCGCAATCTCGACTACTACACCGGCTTCATCTTCGAGCTGCATGACCTGAGCCGCAGCGACGGCAGGCCCGTTGCCGGCGGTGGCCGCTACGACAATGTGCTCGGCCGCCTCGGTGCGCCCCAGCCGACCCCGGCAGTCGGCGCCTCGCTCTGGCTCGACCGGCTGACGGGACAATCATGATGAGCGACGCTCCGCTGGTTCTCGCGGTCCCCTCCAAGGGACGGCTCCAGGAAAACGCGACCGCCTTCTTCAGCCGTGCCGGGCTGAAATTCGTGCAGTCGCGTGGCTCGCGCGACTATCGCGGCACGATCGCGGGATTGGATGGTACGGAAGTCGCGTTCCTCTCTGCCTCGGAGATCGTCTCGCAACTGGCCTCAGGCGCGGCCCATCTCGGGATCACGGGCGAGGACCTGGTGCGCGAGCAGGTAGCCGATGCCGATGCCGCCGTCGAGATGCTGACGCCGCTCGGCTTCGGCCACGCCAATGTCGTGGTCGCCGTGCCGCAGGCCTGGATCGATGTCCGCAGCATGGCCGATCTCGACGATGTCGCGAGCCATATGCGCGCACGCCATGGCCGCAAGCTGCGCGTTGCCACCAAATACGTGAACCTGACACGCCGTTTCTTCGCCGAGCACGGACTTGGCGATTACCGCATCGTCGAAAGTCTGGGTGCGACGGAGGGGGCGCCGGCAGCCGGCTCGGCGGAGATCATCGTCGACATCACCACCACCGGCGCGACGCTGGCCGCCAACGCCCTGAAGATTCTGGACGATGGCGTCATGCTGGCCTCGGAGGCCAACCTCGTCGCCTCGGTGCGGGCGCCGTGGAGCCCGCGCGCACGCGCCGCCGCCAACGCCATTCTCTCACGCATCGCGGCGGAGGAAGAGGGACGTTCCGTCCGGGAGATCCGCGCGCGGCTCAGCGATGCGAAGCCTGCAGACATCGAGGAGATGGCGGCGCGACATGGCGCGCGGCTGCCATTCGGCGCGAATGCCGATAGCGGCATCCTCGCCATCCATTGCCCGGAAAAGGCGGTGTTCGCACTGGTCGATGACCTGGCCGGCGCTGGTGCGGACGAGATCACGGTCAACGCCCCGGCTTATGTCTTCCGCAAGGCCAACCCCCTGCTGGAGCGCCTGCTGGCGCGTATCTGAGCGTCACCGGGCCGCGCCTGAGGCCGAAGCCGGCCCCATTTCCGACGTGATGCCGCGTGACGCTGCTGGCGCTGCCGCTTGCCAAAGCAACGTTGTCGCAATGATCGCAGTTGATCCCGACGCGATACGGTTCTAGGCGTTTTCATGAGAGCGGGGCGTGGGCTATCGTCCCGGCCCCGCATAGGTAAAGAAATGATGAATCGACGCCTTGGCTACGCCGCTGTCTTCGCCCTGAGCCTCGCTCCACTGCTGATCGCGTCGCCGGTTTCAGCCCAGCGAAAGGCAATGACGCCGCGTGATATGCAGAACCAGCCGGCGCAGGCGCCTGCATCTCCGCAGCAGGAAAAGACCTTCCCCCTGGGCGCCTCCTGGACGGCGATTTCGATGAATGGCAAGTCGATCGCCGAGCGCAAGGCGACGTTGCAGATCGACTCGAACCTGCGTGGCACGGGTTACAGCGGCTGCAACACGTTTTCCGCCGCGGCATACCCGTTGCGCCAGCAGGGGATCGCGGTCGGCCCCATGGCCATCACCAAGCGCTCCTGCGACAAGGGCGCTGCCGAATTCGAGCGAGCCTATCTGGTTGCCCTGCGCGGAGCCCGCAACTGGGACCTCGTCGAGGGCAGGCTGGTGATCAAGACCGCCGCGGGCGAACTGCGCTTCGACCGCGGCATCTGACGACAGTCAGGCACCTGCTTCTGTCCTCTTGAATAACTGCCTTCCCGACGCGAAGCGTGAAACAGGAAAGGCAGTCGAGCGCCCGGCGTGGGCGCTCGTTGCTCATGACTGAGCGATCGGCTCCCGGGCCATTGCGCGCGGGCTGTGCGTTCCATCCGCGTTCGGCTGCATGACGACGATCTCGTCGTGCATCTCCCGCAATGTCGAGCGATGGCCGATCGAGACAATCTTCGTCTGCGGCAGCGTCCTGTCGATGAGATCGTAGATCTCTCCTTCCAGCTTCTCGTCGAGCGAGGCTGTGGCCTCGTCAAGGAAGAGCCAGTCGGGCTTTGCCAACAAGGCGCGCCCGACGGCGAGGCGTTGCTGCTCGCCGCCTGACAAACGCTGCGCCCAGAGGTCGACATCGTCGAGCCGGTCGATCAGGTGGGCAAGCTTGACCTGGGTCATCGCCGTCGCAATCTCGGTATCGGAATAGGTGTCGTCGACCGCCGGATAGGACATCGCCGCGCGCAGCGTTCCCTGCGGCAGATACGGGCGCTGCGGCAGCAGCATGATCCGCGCGTCGGCGGGCACGCCGACCTTGCCTTCACCGAAGGGCCAGATGCCGGCTATGGCGCGGAACAGCGTCGATTTCCCGGATCCTGACGGTCCGATCACCAGCGTCGAGCGCGCGGCGCCGAGACCGAGCCCATCGACCCGCACGATTGGCGTGCCGTTCGGCAGCGCCAGGGTCGTACCGTCGATATGGACCTCGTTCCCCGGGAGTGCGGCCTGGTGAATGCCCTTCTCGCCGGCCGTGGCTGCCTGCGCCTGGCCGATCGCGGCCTCGAAGGTGGTCAGGCGGTTGATCGAGGCCAGATAGGAGGCGATCGCCTGGTAGCTGTTGATGAAGAAGGACATCGCCGTCTGGACACGATCGAAGGCCGATGCAACCTGCGTCATGATGCCAAGCGTGATGATACCCGTGAAGTAATGCGGCGCAAGCAGCACATAGGGCACAACCACATTCGCCTGATTATAGGACAGCGTGAAGCTGGTCAGCTTCACCCGGCTCCAGACCAGTCGATAGAAGTTCGAGACGATGTCGCCGAAGCGCTGGTTCAGGTGCCGCTGTTCGGAGGCTTCGCCGCGCATCAGCGCGATCTGCTCGGAATATTCACGCAGTCGCGCCAGCGAGAAGCGGAAATTCGCCTCCCGGCGTTCCTGCTCGAATTCGAGCCCGATGAGGGGCTTGCCGATGAGATGCGTAATCCAGGTCGCCGCGATCGCATAGATCAGCGCCAGCCACAGCAGGAAGCCCGGGATGATGATCTCGGTGCCCGGGATGGTGATCGGAACCGGGATCGACCAGAGGATGATCGAGAACGAGACGAGTGTCGAAACCTGCGAGAGCAGCGGCAGGGCGAAGTTATAGGTCTGGTTGACGAAGGCGCGGGTATCTTCCGCGATACGCTGGTCGGGGTTGTCGGCAGTGCCCGCGAGCGAGATCCGGTAATGGGTGGCATTGCTGAGCCAGCTCTTGCTGTATTTCTCCGCCATCCAGCGCCGCCAGCGGATCAGGAGCGTGTAGCTCGCGAACATCTCGATCAGGTTCGAGACCACTGATATGCCGGCCCAGACGCTGAAGACGAAGATCAACTGATACCAGAATGACGGCGCGTCCTTCTCCTGGATCGCGTTGTAAAAATCGCGGTTGAAGAAGCTCAGGCGCAGGGAAATGCCGACCTGCGTCTGATTGAGGAGAACCAGGAAGATCAGCAGGATGACGCCGAGGCGCCCGAGCTGGATCTGATAGGTGCCGAAGGGCCAGAGCTGCGCGGTCGTGGTCTCGGTCGATGTAAAACAGGGCGAAGCCAGCCGCCCGATACGCTGGATCACCGGGACGAAGGAGATCGCATAGATCAGGATGCCGAAGACGGCGACCGTCGTGGCGAGGCTCGCCGGTGGAGCGATGCCCGCCCAATCTGCAGGCCAGTAGCCAAGTTGCGCCAGGACCGAGCCGGCTCCGAAGACCACATATTCGACGCCGAAAATTCCGGAGAAGATCTTCAGGAAGAAGCTGATCTCGGTCGAGCGATAGGTGGCGAGGGCCAGCAATACACCCACGGCGCCCATGCCGATCACACCGCCGCTGCCGCTCTGCTGCCCTGCCACGAGCGCGATGGCGGCAAGCGCCGCGACAAAGAAACTCAAAAGACGCATCAGGTCTTCCTTACCGGGGAATTGGCGCCGGCGCCGGCGCATGCGGACTATATCTACTAATCGACCGCATCAGACAAAAAAGCCCGGCTCAAGGCCGGGCGTGTCGATTTCAGCGATTTGTGATGCAGCGTCAGCCGCGATCGACCGACAGCCGGCCGGGCCCCGCGGCGAACAGCACCAGGAAGCCGCCGACGACGGAGAGGTTCTTCATGAAGATCATCTGCTGCATCGGCTGTGCCCAGTTCATGTGGAACAGCAGCGTCGCCGCCAGAGTGAAGCCGGCGAGGGCGAGCGCAGCAAGGCGAGTCTGCCAGCCGACGACGACCATGAGGCCACCCAGAAGTTCGACTGCGATCACCAGAGGCAGCAGGATGGCCGGCACGCCAACCGAGGTCATGTACTGCTGTGTACCGGCATAGCCGCTGATCTTGGAATAGCCGGCAAGCACGAACATCAGGGCAAGCAGGATGCGGCCGACGAGCTTGGCGCCGTCGGCAAGGGCGGGCGAGTTCAGCATGGGGCAGGCCTTCGCGAGTGAGTGCCACAGAGCGCGGCGGAATGCCGCAGCTCGCCGAAATAGGGCTTACAACCAAAGTCGATGCAAGGGCCGGCGCTGCCTGCGGAACCAAACGCCGGCATCCATGCGCGACTTCGCTGTTGAAAACACCAGTTGCGCCACATGGGGGACGCAGATCGCCACTCAGCCGGCGGGCTTCTGCTTGCGCCGGGCTTCAAGCTCCTCCGTCACGGCGATGACGTCGAGATAGTCCTCGTGCTTCGCCGGAGCGTAAGCGGAAACCTGGCCGTCGGTGTAGACCTTCCAGACCTCGGGAGCCTCGTTTTTCATCGCCTTCATCGCAGCGACGAAGGCATCCTTCAGTCCCTGGGGCAGGTTGGCCCGTGTCGAGAACGGGCTGGAGGGGATGAGAGGCGAGGTCCAGATCACGCGTGTCGCGCCGGCCGGAATCATGTTGCGCGCGGCGAGGCGCTGCACGACGCCGGAGGCCTCGTTGACCTGATAGGTCGCCACTCCGTCGAACTGGCCGCGCACCAGCGCCAGGACGGAGTTGTCGTGTCCGCCGGAGAAGACGGTGCCGCCGAAATGGTTTTGCGGATCAAAGCCCTGTTTGCGCAGGAAGTAGGAGGGGAAGGCGAAGCCCGATGTCGAGTTCGGGTCGGCGAAGGCGAAGTTCTTGCCCTTCAGATCCGCAACCGACCGGTACGGGCTGTCGGCGCGGACCACGATCACCGAGTAATAGCCCTGCTGGCCGTTGTTATCGATGTCGCGGAACAGAGGCTGCAGCTTGTCGCCGAGGACACGCCGGCCGAGCGAGTAGACTGCGGGCCCGAAGCGGGCGAACTCGAGCTGGTCGGCCCGCAGCGCCTCGACGAGCCCGGCATAGTCGCTGACCCGATAGAGCTTCACGGGAACGCCGAGCTTGCCGGTGAGGTAGTCGATCACCGGCTGGTTGCGGGCGATCGCGCCGGCCTCATGTTCCGCCGACGAGACGCCGAAGCGGATTTCCTTGATGCTCTGGCGCCAGTCGCTCTGGGCCAGGGCGGGAAGACAGGTGAGGGCGCCAAGGCCGGCAATCATGGTGCGACGTGTGAGCATGTCTGGCTCCCGAAACAGTGAGCGTCATTTGCTCAGCGGGACGCGACGGCGGGATTACGCGGCGATGGCAGTTGCGTGACGCATCGGGCGGCTGTCGCGCGCCGAGGCAGTGCCGGGGGCGGGCACACATGAAAAAGATCGGGTTGTGGGGCTCCGGCCTCCTCCCGGTCGAAGAGTGACGGGAGGGAGGCTTTCCGGGCAGGCTCCATCGGTTGAATCGGTCGGGAGGAGGCCTGCCATGGAGCTGTTCGTCGGTCTTGATGTGTCTGTTCGCACCACCAGCGTCTGCGTGA
>NZ_JPKG01000017.1 GCF_000735605.1 Allobosea sp. LC85 | reverse complement strand
CCCATCGAAATCAGCCCGAAGCGGAATAGCCATGGCGAACCTCCCTCGTTCGCCATGTTGAATCAGGCCGGGGCTGATTTGAGAAGCCGGCCCGAGTCACGATCTCCGGGACTCGGTATTAGATCATCGGATCGGATATCGTATCCGGTCCGATGATCTAACCTTTTTGTGTTTGCATCGGCTTTGTCCCGAAAACCGCAATCCACTTTTCGGGCAGATGCTTTATCTCAGGGCGAGCTGGGCGCATGACCACCAGCATGATGCCGGCCTGAGCGCCTCGATTGCCGATCTCATCGGCTCGGGGCCTCGCGATCGCGGGCGCCAGCCCCGCCGGCGCAGCCATGCTCGGCGCAGGCCTCGAATGTCGACCTTGCCGGCGCCAGCAGCCGCTGCGCCCAGATCAGGGGGGCGGTTTCTGGGGCGCGGCGAACGGGCCGGGAGGACGGCCGCTGCGGGGGCTCGAAGGCGTTCTGCGGCTCACATGCCTTCGGCGACCTGGAGAGAGCCGCCGCGCGCGCTTCTGGCAACCATCGCGACGATCGTCTCGAAGAGCTCGTCCTGAGCCTGCGCGGCCGTGATGTCTCCGGTCGCGGCGGCAGATGACAGGGCCTCGGCTGAGCCGAGCAGCGCCCAGAGGCCGGCTGGAGCAATCGCACCCGAGCCGACGAATGGCGCGAGCGCGGCTCGGCACTTCTCCATGAAGATCGCTTCGTAGTCGCGCTTGAGCTTTGCGAGCTCGGGCGCGCCGGCAAGCGCTGCGATTACGCCGGGGATCTCACGGCCCTGGAGGAGCACGCAGTCGACATAGGACGAGGCGATGACCGCGGCCCTGCCCGCCAGGGTCGGCTCGCTCGCCTCGATCGCGGCATCCATGAGCGCTGTCTGGCGCGCATCGAATTCCTGGTAGAGCGCTGCCAGCAGCCCGCTGCGTGTGCCGAAATGGTCGTAGACGACGGGTTTTGTCACCCCCGACCGCTCGGCCAGTCGCCCGAGCGTCAGTGCCTCCGTTCCCTCCTCCCGGATCAGCCGCCACGCAACATCCAGAAGCTGCCGATAGCGGTCTTCCCTCGCCAGGCGGCGACGCGGCGGCAGGGCTGGCGGTTGAATTTTCGGTCCGGCGCTTGACATGATTATATACCAAAGGTAACTTACTAAAAGTATATATCGTTTGAAATTCCCCCGCAATCTCACAGCCGGAGGTCTCGAAATGCACGCGCTCATTGTCGTCGCCCATCCTGATCGCAAGTCGCTCAGCCATGGTGTCGCCGCGCATCTCGGGGAGGGGGTGTCCCTGTCCGGGCCGGGCAATTCCTTCGAATTCGCGGATCTCGCGGCTGAGGGCTTTGATCCACGCTTCACTGAGGCCGATCTCGCCGTCCATCGCCGCGAGGCGCTGCCGCCGGCCGACATTGCCGCCGAGCAGGCGCGGATCGATCGCGCCGATGCCCTCGTCCTGGTCTATCCCGTCTACTGGTGGTCGATGCCGGGGCTTCTCAAGGGCTGGATCGATCGCGTCTTCGCCAATGACTGGGCCTACGACGAAGGCCCGAATACACCGATGGCGAAGAAGCTCGGCCATCTCCCGGTCCATCTTGTCGCAATCGGTGGCGCCAGCCTGCGGACCTATGCCCGACACGGCTATTTCGGCGCGATGAAGACGCAGATCGACCACGGAATCTTCGACTATTGCGGCGCCCCTGTCGTGACGTCCGAGCTTCTGCTCGGTTCCGGGAGGGATGATCCGGCTGCACATCTGGAAGCGGCGCGCGCCATCGGCCGCACTCTCTTCAAGACCGTCCGGCCTTCCGCGGCGCAAGCGGCTGCATGACGGCGTAGCAGGCGGCTGCCTGGCGCCGATATTCGCGATTCGAGGGCCGCTTGCGCCGTTTTCTCGCGGCGAAAGCCGGCGAGGGAGTTGGTACGCGCCTACAAGCTCGCCGCGGCCCGTGCGGCCTGGTCGTACTGGCCCGAGAGCGAGCGCATGGTCGCGGCGATGTCCGAGAGGCGTGCCGGATCCATGCCGAGCGCCAGCACGGATTTGACCAGGAGCTGCTCGCGGATCTGGGCGTAACGCCGGCAGGCGTCCTCGCCTGTCGGGGTGATCGCGACGGTCTTTTCCTTGCCCTTGCGGCCGCTCTTGATCAGCTTCAGCCGTTCGAGCTTCTTGAGCGCGTAGTTCACCACATAGGTGTCCTCGATATTGAGCACGAGGCAGATATCGGCAAGGCGCTTCGGCTTGCCGCGATGGTTGACGTTGTGCAGCACCAGCACATCCACCGGGGTGAGATCCGGAATGCCGGCCGAGGTCATGGCGCGGAGCATCCAGCGCTGGAAGGCGTGCACCGTCATGCTGAGTGCGAACTCGAATTCGGAGAGCGCCGGCATCGCGCCCGAGGCAAGGTGGCCTGACGAGACGATCGGACCGAGCAGCGCGTCAGCAAGCTCAGCCTGTGGTTTCGTGGGCGGGGGAGCTGATGTGGACATCGTCTCTGGCGCTCTCTTGCAAGGCAGCCGTGGCGGCGCCGGACGTGCGAACGGCCGCGCGAAGCGGCCGTTCGTGAGGGATCGGGCCGGTCAGGCTTACATCTTCCTGTAGGTGTCGATCACGGCCTGGCCGTCGGCGCCGGCCTTCTTCAGCCAGTCGGCGGTCAGGGTCTCGCCGGCCTTCTTGAAGCCAGCCGAAAGCTCCTTGCTCGGCGCCTGCACCTTCATGCCCTTGGCCTTGAGTTGGTCGAGATACCAGCTGGTCTTGGCTTCCCAGGCTTTCCAGCCCCGCTCCTCGGCGGCCGTCGCCGCCTTGAGAATGGCGTCCTGGGTCGACTTGTCGAGCGCGTCAAAGGCCGCCTTGTTGACGAAGGTGGCGTCCTTCGGGATCCAGGCCTGCACGTCATAGAAATGGGTCAGGGATTCCCAGACCTTGGAATCGTAGCCGGTGCCGCCGGACGACATGAAGGAATTGACCACGCCGGTGGCGAGGGCCTGCGGCAGTTCGGCCGCCTGGATGGTCACCGCCTGCATGCCGAGCAGCTCGCCGAGGCGCGCGGTGCCGACATTGTAGGAGCGCCATTTCAGACCCTTCATGTCCTCGATCGTGTTGAGCTCCTTCTTGGCGTAGACGCCCTGCGGCGCCCAGGGGACCATGAAGAGCAACTTGATGCCCTGGCTCGCGAGCTTCTTCTCGATCGCCGGCTTCGACGCGGCATAAAGCTTCTTCGAATCAGGGAAGCTGGTCGCCAGGAACGGAACCACGTCGATGCCGAAGATCGGATCCTCGTTCTCGTGCAGAGACATCAGCACCTCGCCCATCTGGGCCTGGCCGGTCTGCACGGCGCGCTTGATCTCGGGCGCCTTGAACAGCGCGGCATTGGCGTGGACCGTGATCGAGAGCTTGCCGCCGGTCGCTGCCTCAACATCCCTTGCGAAGGCGACGAGGTTTTCCGTGTGCGGGTTGTCTGCCGGGTAGGCGTTAGGGAGGTTCCATTTGGCCTGTGCCGAGACCGCTGTCGCGCCGAGCGCCAGAGCGCCGGCCGCGACGCCGACCGCGAGAAAGCCCCTAATGAAGTCGCTGCGTTTCATGATGGTGTCTCCGTTCCCTTGTTGTTGACGCTGCATCATCCTGGAAAGGCCAGTTGCGGCAGGATCATCACGATTTGCGGGAAGATCGTAATGATCGCGACCGCTGCGACCAGTAGAAAAAAGAAGGGTAAGGCGGCGAGCGCCACCGTATTGGAATCCTTGCCCGACATGGTCTGGAGCACGAAGAGGTTGAAGCCGACGGGCGGCGAAACCTCGGCCATCTCGACGATCAGCACCAGGAAGATGCCGAACCAGACGAGATCGAAGCCCGCCTGCTTGATCATCGGCAGGACGATCGCGGTGGTCAGCACGATCATCGAGATGCCGTCGAGCGCCGCGCCGAGGATAATGTACATCACCGTCAGCGCCGCGATCAGCGCATAGGGCGAGAGATGAAGGCTGTCTACCCAGGCGGCGAGTGCCGCCGGGATGCCGGTATAGGCCATCGAGGTCGACATGAAGGAGGCGCCGGCCAGGATCAGCATGATCATGCAGGTGATGCGTGTGGTGCCCATGACGCTGGTCCAGAAAGCCTCCCTCGTCAGCGAGCCCGACCACCAGGCGACTCCGAAGGAGCCGAGAACGCCCCACGCGGCACATTCGGTCGCGGTCGCCCAGCCCATCACCAGCGAGAGGAAGACCAGGGCGATCAGCAGCATGCAGGGGATCAGATTGGCCGATTCCCTGAGCTTCTCGCGGAAGGGCATGCTGGGCTCCGGCGGCGGGGCCTTGTCCGGATGCAGCATGTGCCAGACGATGATGTAGCCGGAGTAGAGCGCCATCACGAGCATACCCGGCAGGAAGCCGGCGAGGAAAACCTGGATGATCGAGACATTGGCCGCGACCGCATAGACCACCATGGTGATCGAGGGCGGGATCAGGATGCCGAGCGTGCCGGCGCCGGCGAGTGAGCCGAGGCTGACCGTCTCGTCATAGCCGCGCTTCTTCAGCTCCGGCAGCGCGATCTTGGCGACCGTGGCGCAGGTCGCAGCCGAGGAGCCGGAGACCGAACCGAAGATGCCGCAGGCCAGCACATTGACATGCATCAGCCGGCCGGGGAGCCAGTTGAGCCAGGGTGCGAGGCCGCGGAACATCTCTTCCGAGAGTTTCGTGCGATAGAGGATCTCGCCCATCCAGATGAAGAGCGGCAAGGCGGCAAGCGTCCAGGAGGCGCTGTTGCCCCAGATCGTCGTCGCCAGCACCGAGCCGGCAGGGATGCCGCCGCCGACGAATTGCATCGCGACCCAGCCGCAGGCCATCAGCGAGATGGCGATCCAGACGCCGCCGGCGAGGAAGACGGCCAGCAGCACGAGCAGCAGGGCGGAAATCTCGATCATCGACATGGCTCTCAGACCCCGCTCTGCATGGCGCGCTCGATGACTTCCTCGTCGCTTTGCGGGGGCGGCTTCTCGTAGCGGGGCTCGTTGCCGCGCAGGACGACGTGAACGAACTCGTCGACGAAAGCGATGAAGAGGATGACCAATCCGCCGGAGAAGCCGAGTTGCGGAATCCAGAGCGGCATCGGCACGACGCCGCCGGCAATGTCGTTGAACTCATAGGATTGCCAGGTCATCACCGCTGCGTGCCAGGCGAAGAAGCCGGTGAAACCGAGGCCAAGCACCAGCGAGAAGACCTCGAAGGCCCAGCGGGTGCGCCCCTTGAAATGATCGATCAGCAAGCCGACCCTGATCATCTCGCCAGATTTGAAGGTGTGGGCGAGACCGAGAAAGGCCAGCGCCGCCATGCTCCAGGAGGCGAAATCATCGCCGGCCGGGATATTGAAGCCGATCTCGCGCCCGATGGAGAGCCCCATCATCAGGACGAAGATGACGACCAGGAAAAAGCCCGCCGCATAACCTGCAAACAGATAGAGCTTGTCGAGGAATGTGCGGATCATCGGGCGCCCCACATCACAGGGGTGGGCCGCGGCCGGGTCGCCGCGTGGGGCCGCCGGTACATGCCGGTCCCGATTGCCAGGGTCGATCCTGTCATCGCATCCTCCCTGACCGGTCCGGCCCCTCAGCCATGTTCCCGGTCACAATCGCGATCGTAGCCACCGAATACGCCTTGTCAATATTTCATCGACGATTTATCGATGAATTATCGAAACGAATTCACGCCATCCTGGGAGGGTGTCATGACGGCGAGCCATTGGGACTTCTGGATCGACCGCGGCGGGACCTTCACCGACGTGATCGGCCGTGATCCAGCAGGCAAGCTTCACGCCAGGAAACTCCTCTCCGAGAATCCGGGTGCCTATCGCGATGCAGCCGTCCAGGGCATCCGCGACCATCTCGGCCTCAAGGCCGGCGAGCTCATCCCTGCCGGGCGCATCGGCGAGGTACGCATGGGCACCACGGTCGCGACCAACGCCCTGCTCGAGCGCAAGGGCGACCGCACCCTGCTCGTCACGACGAAGGGCTTCCGCGATGCGCTGCGCATCGGCTACCAGGCGCGGCCCGACATCTTCGCCAAGGAGATCATCAAGCCCGAGCAGCTCTACGAGGCGGTGATCGAGATCGCGGAACGCGTGCTGGCCGATGGCGTGGTCGAGCAGGCTCCGGACGAGGCCGCGATCCGCACAGCCCTGCGAGCGCACTACGATGCCGGTTTCCGGGCCGTGGCGATCGCCTTCATGCACGCCTATCGCTTTCCGCAGCATGAGCAGGTCGCGGCGCGCATCGCCCGGGAGATCGGCTTCCCGCAGGTGTCGGTCAGCCACGAGGTCTCGCCGCTGATCAAGCTCGTCGGGCGTGGCGATACCGCCGTGGTCGATGCCTATCTCTCGCCGATCCTCGGGCGCTATGTCGCTCAGGTTTCCGAAGAACTCGACATTGGGCGCACCGGCGCGCGGCTGATGTTCATGATGTCGTCCGGTGGACTCACTGCGGCCGAGCTGTTCCAGGGCAAGGATGCGATTCTGTCCGGCCCCGCCGGGGGCGTCGTCGGCCTTGCCGAGACCGGGCGTTCGGCCGGTTTCGACAAGGTGATCGGCTTCGACATGGGCGGCACCTCCACCGACGTTGCGCATTTCGACGGCGAGTATGAGCGCGCCTTCGAGACCGAGGTCGCCGGCGTGCGGATGCGCGCGCCGATGATGCTGATCCATACCGTTGCAGCCGGTGGCGGCTCGATCCTGCATTTCGACGGCGCGCGCTTCCGCGTAGGTCCAGATTCTGCTGGCGCCAATCCAGGACCGACCGCCTATCGGCGCGGCGGCCCGCTCGCGGTCACCGATGCGAACGTCATGGTCGGCAAGCTGATCCCGGCCTATTTTCCGGCGATTTTTGGCGAGCAGCATAACCAGCCGCTGGATGTGGATGCGGTGCGCGCCAAATTCGCGAAGCTTGCGGCCGAGGTCGGCGATGGCCGCAGCGCTGAAGAGGTCGCCGACGGCTTCATCCAGATTGCCGTCGCCAACATGGCCGAGGCGATCAAGAAGATCTCGGTGCAGCGCGGCTATGACATTACCCGCTATGCATTGAACTCCTTCGGCGGGGCGGGCGGGCAGCATGCCTGCCTCGTTGCCGATGCGCTCGGCATCAAGACCGTGCTGCTGCACCCGTTCTCCGGCCTGCTCTCGGCCTATGGCATGGGGCTCGCCGAAATCCGCTCGACGCGGACGGCCGCACTCGATGTGCCGCTCGATGCCGAGGTCAAGGCCGCGATTGGCAAGGTTGCCGAGCGGCTGGGCGCCGAGACGCGCGCCGAACTGATCGGGCAGGGTGTGCCGGATGGCGAGATCGCCATCCATATCCGAGCCCATATCCGCTACGCTGGCACCGATACGGCGATTGCTATTGCGTCCGGCAGCCGCGCCGAGATGCAGGAAGCCTTCCAGGTCGCGCACAAGGCGCGCTTCGGCTTCATGGACGAGACCAAGGCGCTGGTCGTCGAGGCCGTCGAGGTCGAGGCCGTTGGTGGCGGCGCCAGATTCGAGGAGGCGGCGGCTGGCGAGCAGGTCGGCGAACCGGCGGTCGCCGAGTGCACGCGCCTGTTCTCGAAGGGGCAGTGGCACGAGGCCGCGATCGTGCGGCGCGAGGCGATGGCTCCGGGGCAGAGCGTGGCGGGACCTGCCATCATCATCGAACCGAACCAGACCGTCGTCGTCGAGGATGGCTGGAGCGCGAAGCTGACGGCCAAGGACCATCTCGTCCTGCATCGCAGCAAGGCCCTGGTGCAGAATGCCGCGATCGGCACCAAGGCCGATCCCGTCATGCTCGAGATCTTCAACAACCTGTTCATGTCGATCGCCGAACAGATGGGCGTGACGCTGCAGAACACCGCCTATTCCGTGAACATCAAGGAGCGGCTCGACTTCTCCTGCGCCGTGTTCGACTCGACCGCGAGTCTCGTCGCCAACGCGCCGCATATGCCGGTGCATCTCGGCTCGATGGACAAGTCGGTCGAGACGGTGATCAGGAACAACCCCGTCATCCGGCCGGGCGACGTCTACTGTCTCAATGCGCCCTATAATGGCGGCACGCATCTGCCCGACATCACGGTCTGCACCCCGGTCTTCGATGCCGAGGACAGCAACATCCTGTTCTGGGTGGCGAGCCGTGGCCACCATGCCGATGTCGGTGGCGTGGCGCCCGGCTCGATGTCGCCGTTGGCGACGCATATCGAGGAAGAGGGCGTCTATATCGACAATTTCAAGATCGTCGATCAGGGCCGATTCTGCGAGGAGGAGCTGGTCAAGCTGCTGACCGGCGCGCGCTATCCCGTCCGCAACGTCGTGCAGAACGTCAACGACCTCAAGGCGCAGATCGCCGCCAATGAGAAGGGCGTGGCGGAGCTGAAGAAGATGATCCGCGCCTTCGGCCTCGACGTGGTCCAGGCCTATATGGGCCATGTCCAGGACAATGCGGCGGAGAGCGTCGCACGGCTGCTCGCCAAGCTGCATGACTGCCAATTCACCTACCCGATGGACCAGGGCTGCGCGATCAAGGTGAAGATCACGATCGATCGTTCGAGGCGCGAGGCGACCGTCGATTTCACCGGAACCTCGCCACAGCGCGAGGACAACTTCAACGCTCCCGCGCCCGTGACCCGTGCGGCGGTGCTCTATGTCTTCCGCGTCATGGTCGATGACGCGATCCCGATGAATGCTGGCTGCCTGCGCCCGATCAGGATCGTCGTGCCGGAAGGCTCGATGCTGGCGCCGCATTACCCGGCCGCCGTCGTCGCCGGCAATGTCGAGGTCAGCCAGGCCGTCACCAATACGCTGTTCGGCGCGCTCGAGGCGATGTCGGCCTCGCAGGGGACGATGAACAATCTGACCTTCGGCAACGATCAGTATCAGTACTACGAGACGATCTGCTCCGGCTCGCCGGCGGGACCGGGCTTCAACGGAACCTCCGGCGTGCATGTCCACATGACCAATTCGCGCCTGACCGATCCTGAGATCCTGGAGACGCGTTTCCCCGTCGTGCTCGAGGATTTCCACATTTGCCCCGGCTCCGGAGGCAAGGGAGAGTGGAATGCCGGCGACGGCACCAGCCGGACCATCCGCTTCCGCGAGCGGATGGACTGCGCCATCCTCGCCTCGCATCGCCGCGTGCGGCCCTTCGGCGTCAAGGGCGGCGAGGCCGGGCAGCTCGGCAGGACGATCGTCCGCCGGCTTTCCGGTGTCGTCGAGGAATTGAAGCCGAGCGACCAGACGCTGCTCGAGGCGGGCGAGGCTGTGACCGTGATCACGCCGACCGCGGGCGGCTATGGAAAGCCCCAGGATCGGGAGCGCTGAGGCCTCGACCCGAAAAGTGGATTGCGGTTTTCGGGAAAGCCGATGCAAAGACAAAGGGTTAGATCATCGGGCCTAATACGATGTCCGGTCCGATGATCTAAGGCCCCCGACTTCGCTACTGCTGCAGGCCGGCGGCCTCGACGAGGGGGCGCCAGGCATCCATTCCCGCCTTGATCGCGCTGGCGAAGGCCGCCGGCGTGTTGGGCTCCGGCGCGATGAAGCCGAGTTGCTCGTATCTCTGCGCGGTCTCAGGGGACGCCACGATCGCGGTGATCTCCCGATTGTAGAGTTCGACCACCGGCTGTGGCGTGCCCTTCGGCAGCAGATAACCGTTCCAGCCATTGCTCTCGAAGCCCTTCAGCCCGGCTTCCGTGAAGGTCGGCACCTCCGGGAGCGCTGGTGCGCGCCGCGTCCCCGACACGGCCATGACCTGCATCGTTCCCGCCCGGTGCTGCTCGCTGAAATCGGCGACGGTCGCCACCGCGCCGGAGAGACGCCCGGCAAGCAGATCCTGCATGGCAAGCGCCATGCCGCGGAAGATCACCATCTCGGCTTTGGCGCCGGAAGCCTGGGCGAAGCGCAGGCCGGTCAGATGCGAGAGACTGGCCTGCAGCGGGACGGCGATGTTGGCGTTGTCCGGATTCTGTTTCAGCCACTGCACGAAGCCGGCCATGTCGGAGGCGCCGGTCTCCTTCGTGGCAGCAACGGCGAGCTGAAAGTCGGCAGCCCTGACCACCGGCTCGAAATCGACGAGCGGATCGTAGCTCAGGTTCTTGAAGGTTACCGGTGCCAGCACGACCATTCCGATATTGCCTACAAGGATTGTGAGCCCGTCAGCCGGCGCCTTCTTCACCTGCTCGGCCGCAAGTCGTCCGGACGCGCCGGCATTGTTCTCGACGATCACGCTGCGGCCGAGTCGCTGCGACAGCTTCTCGCCGATGATCCGGGCCATTGCGTCGGTCGAGCCGCCGGCGGCGAAACCCACCACCATGCGGATGGGCCCCGGTGGCAGAGACTGGGCGCTCGCAGTCGCTGTAAGGTTGAGCGCAAGCGCCGCGGCGGCGAGGCGCAGGATGTGACGACGGTTCATGACTGGTTCCTTCCCGCCCATGGGCGGCTCCCTGGAAGGGAGACAGCAGAACATATCCGCATGGCTGCGCAACGCCGGACGCGGCATGCAGGGCATGGCGACGGCGCAGGCCCGCATTTAAGTGAGGCGTTGTAGGATCTCCGACTTGACCGCCTGCCCTCGGAAGGAACGCGCGATGCCTCAGACCTGGATGATCACCGGTGCCAATCGCGGAATCGGCCTTGCGCTCGCGACCGCCTTGGCGGCGCGTGGCGACCACGTCATTGCCGCGGCGCGCGATCCGGCAAGCCCTGGTCTCGCGGCGCTGGCCGCCAAGCATGGCGGGCTCGTCACGCCAATCGCCATCGATGTGACGTCGGATGCGAGCGTCGCCGCTGCCAAGGCAGCGCTCGCCGGCCGACCGATCGACGTCCTGGTCAACAACGCCGGCATCTACGGGCCGCGCGACAAGCAGGGCGCGCTCGACATGGATTTCGACGCCTGGCGCGACGTGTTCGAGGTCAATGTCTATGCGCCGCTGCGCGTGGCGCAGGCTTTCCTGCCCAATGTCGAGGCCTCGCAAGGGCGCAAGATCGCGACGATATCGAGCCGCATGGGCTCGATCGCCGGCAACCCTTCAGGGGCGCTCGCCTATCGCTCCTCGAAATCGGCCGTGAACATGGCCATGGTCGTGTTCGGCAACGCCGTGCGCGAGCGCGGCGTCAGCATCCTGCTGTTCCACCCGGGCTGGGTGCAGACCGATATGGGCGGTGGCGGAGCCGATATCCCGCCGACTGAAAGCGCCGCCGGCCTGATCGGAACGATCGACCGGTCCGGCCTCTCCGACACCAACAGCTTCCGGACCTGGAAGGGCGAGGCGATCGCCTGGTAGGGCTTGAGACGATTCAGTTCGCGCGCGACGAGGCGAGCCAGAGGCCGCCACCGATCAGGAAGCCGCCACTGACGCGCGAGAGCAGGCGGACGCGCTTCTGCGACAGGAGCCGTCCCGCCCGCCCCGACAGCAGCGCATAGCCGCTGTCGCTGACCGCGGCGAAGAGCATCGCGGTCACCCCCATGATCGCGATCTGCGTGACGTGATCGCGAGCGGGGTCGAGAAATTGCGGAAAGAAGGCGCCGAAGAAGAGCAGCGTCTTCGGATTGCTGAGCGCGACCAGGACGCCTTGCAAAAAGAACCCACCGCGCGGTGCACGAGCCCGCACGATGCCATCCCCAACGCCGCCGGCTCGGACCATCTTCCAGCCGAGCCAGATCAGATAGGCGGCGCCGGCGAGCCGCACCCAGTCGAACCAGTGGCCCATCGCCGCGATGACCGAGCTCAGGCCGATGCCGACGATCGCGATCATGATCGCGAGGCCGAGTTGGGTTCCTGCCGCATTCAGGAGCCCGGCGCGGGTACCATGCTTCAGGCTGTTGGCGATGATCAGTGTTACGGTCGGGCCCGGTACGATGACGATGACGAAGCAGGCGACGAGATAAGCGGCGAAGAGCTCAAAGGACATGGCGGCAGTCTCCATCTCGATTGCTGAGTCATCTCAGCCTGCTGCCGATGAGTCGAGCCCCTTGTGCCGCCGGCGAAAGGGACCAGGAGAATGTCGGCCTCTGCCTTGAATGTTGTGCCGCTCGCGCCCGCGCGCTGGCCGGATCTCGAGGATCTCTTCGGTCCGAAGGGGGCCTGTTACGGCTGCTGGTGCAACCATTTTCGCATGCCCCAGAAGCAGCGCCTGCCGCTATTGGGCGAGGGGGCTCGGCAACTGTTCGAGGAGCGGGTTCGCAAGGGGCCGCCCCCCGGTGTCCTGGCCTATGATCACGAGACCTGTGTCGGCTGGCTCCAGGTCGGGCCCCGGCGCGACATTCCCGAATGGAACAATCCGCGCCGCGCCTCGACGCCGCTGCCGGATGCGCCGGCCGAGGATGAGCGGGTTTGGGCGGCGTCCTGCTTCTTCGTCCGCAAGGCGTGGCGGGGCAAGGGCGTCACGGCGGCGCTGCTCGACGGCGCGATCATTTTCGCGCGCGAGAGCGGCGCCCGCCTGCTCGAGGCCGCGCCCATGGACCATGAATTCAAGCGCAGCAGCGAGGGCCTTTATGTCGGTCCCGAGCGGGTCTTCCTGCGGGCCGGTTTCGTCGAGGTCGCGCGGCAGAAGGAAGGCCGGCCACTGATGCGGCTCGCGCTTTGAGCGATTTCACGCTTCGTCGAGAATGAAATTTCGGATCGTCGCGAAAGCGGCCTCTGGATTGTCGCCGACGATGCCGTGGCCGCAACCCGCAAAGCGCTCGAAACGAACCCTTTCGGGCGGAAGACACGCAGCAATCGTCTCGCTGAAGGCAATCGGCGTGATGGGATCTTCCTCACCCCCCATAACGAGGACAGGGCAACTCACAGTCTCCAGAGCGGCGCGAAAATCAAAGCGACCCTGTTCGTTGTGCGGGCCATTGAACCAGGCGCCTGTCTCGTTGCGCGTGATGAGCCGTTGTTTCCAATCAGTCGATCTGGTTTGCGGCTGTGCTGCGTAGAGCGGAAAGCAAATCTCAAGATAAGGTGCGCGTGTCTCCGGCGTTGGCGCTGACCAGTAACTCCGGGCGGCCTGACCGGCTCTCGGACCACCGACCCGATCGAAGGCCGCGTAGACTGCCGGAAAATCGAATTTGGCGGCCGTGGAAATCAGGATCAGCTTGGCGGCATGCCCCGGATGGCGCGTCGCATAGGCCTGCGCCACGAAGCCACCGAAAGACGTGCCGAGGATGATCGGCCTTTCGATGCCGAGCGTGTCGCAAAGCACCTTCAGGTCATCGGCCCACTGGTCCAATGTCCAGCTCTCCCGCGGGCCGTCTTCGCTGCGGCCGCAGCCGCGATGATCGTAGTAAACGATCTGGGCAATATCGCTCAGCCCGGAGAAACCGGGCTTGTAGATGCTGTGGTCGGCACCTGGACCGCCATGGAGCAGGACCAGCGTTGGCTTTTCGCGCATGCGCGAGCCATCGGGTACGAGGCCCGCTCCTTCGACGTCGACATAGAGGCGCACTCCGTTGACAGTGACATGCATCGGCTCGATTCCCCCATCCGCATTGACGCCTTGAACTGTAAGGGGCGGATGATCGACCTCAATGATTTTCTGTCTGCTTTCGGGAGTACCCCATGATCCGCATCACGCTTGCCGGCTGCACCGGCTGGGTCGGCAAGGCGCTTGTCGCCGCGATCGACGCCGCGTCCGACCTCGAGTTGGTGGCCGGCGTCTCGCGCATGGCGGCGGGCGGTGATCTTGGCGAGGCGGCCGGGCAGCCTGCCAATGGCAAGCCGATCTTTGCGACTGTGACTGAGGCGCTCGCGGTGCCGTCGGATGTCCTGATCGACTATACCAAGCCTGACAGCGTGAAGAGTAATGTACTGGCGGCGGTCGCGGCCGGGCGTCATGTCGTCGTGGGCGCGTCGGGTATGACCGGCGAGGACTATGCCGAGATCGAGGCTGCTGCACACAAGGCCGGCGTCGGCGTGCTTGCCGCGGGCAATTTCTCGATCACCGCGACGCTGCTGCGGCGCTTTGCCCGCGAGGCGGTGAAATATGTGCCGGATGTCGAGATCATCGATTACGCCTCCGCAGCAAAACCGGATACGCCGTCCGGAACCGGGCGCGAGCTCGCCGAGACGCTCGGTGCTGAGCGCATGGCGGGAACCTCGAAACCGGTCGCGGAGCTCGGCGGCGCCCGCGAGACGCGCGGCGCCGCAATCGGCGCGCCGCATCCGGTACAGGTCCATTCGCTGCGGATGCCGGGCTTCGTTCTTTCCTGCGAAGCGGTGTTCGGCCTCCCCGACGAGCGGCTGGTGATCCGGCATGATGCCGGCACCTCTGCCGCGCCCTATGTCGGCGGCACCTTGCTGGCGGCGCGGCGGGTAGCGGACCAGGTCGGGCTTCGGCGCGGCCTGGACAGCCTGATGGACTGATCAACGGGCGCTGCCGGTTGTTTTCTGCGATCGGGGCGGCTTCGGCTACCCGATCCATAACCGGCTAAATTATTGATTCTTATTGAGTTCCTCCTTGTCGTGTTAACCCAACGTTCGTTCGCATCTGCGAAGGGAAGGGCGCGCTACGACGAGGGATTGAATACGATGCGGCAATTGGGGCTGACGGCGAAGATCACCATGCTGTTTGCGCTCATGGGGATTGCCGCTGGCCTCGGGCTGTTCAGCGCGGTTCGGGGCTTTGATGCGGTCCGCGAAATCGATCGCGACGCCTTCGCGAGCATGGCCTTGGTCAACCGCGCAGCGCTGCTCTCGAATCGCGTGGCACAGGCCTCGCTGCTCAGCCGCTTCGATGACGCAGCCACGCCGCGGGCGGTCGAGACGGCGCTCGACGCCCTTGATGGTGCAGTCGAACTGGTCGATGCGGCGCGGGCCAGTCTGATCTCTTCGTTGCCGGGCGAGCTGCGCGACGCCAATCCGACCTTGGACGCGCGGATCAGGACGTTCATTTCGTTCCAGCGCGACATCGTCACGATGGGGCGTGAGGTCTCGCCAAAGGCCGCACTCATCGAGGCCTCGGCCGAGGCGGCGCGCGAGAATGTCCGCCAGATCATCCTCGTCACATCGAAACTGGCCGATGGCCTGGACAGGCGTGCACAGCTCGGCACCGCAGAGGCTGCCGGGCTTGCCCACGCGCTGCGCCTGCGGGTGATCGCGACGGCGGTTGGTCTGCCGCTCGCCTGCGCGCTGCTGGCGATGTATCTGTTGCGGACCCAGCTCACCCGCCCCCTGCGCGATCTGATGGCCGCTATCGGCACTGCGACGGCGACCTCTGCCGTCATCGCGGTGCCGCATGTCCGGCGCCGCGACGAGATCGGTCAGCTCGCCCGCACGGTGCGGGCGCTGAGCGAAGTGCGGGCAACGCTGGTCACGCGCGATGCCGAAGCCGACCGGGCGCTGTTCCACCAGAACCAGCGAACCGACGAACTCGGCCGCATCGCTGAGGAATTCGAACAGCGGATCGGCGCCCTGCTTCACGACATCGCGGGTTTGAGTGAAGCTCTGCGCGCGGCGCAGCAGGATTCCGCGGTGCGGGCGCAGCAGGTCTCGCAGAGCACTAGTACTGCCGCTTCCGCCGTCGACGGTGCGGGGTTGGAGGCGCGGCGCATCACCGAGGCGGCCCTGCGCCTGGAGCAGGTGATCGACCAGATCAATGCGGAGGTGCATCGGGTTTCGGAAACGGCGACGGTGGCGACGCAGGATGCCGCCGGCACCTCCAGCCTCGTCCTGCGTCTGACCGAGAATGCCGGGCAGATCCGCGATGTCGTCGACATCATCGAGACGATTGCTCGGCAGACCAATCTGCTCGCGTTGAACGCAACGATCGAGGCGGCGCGCGCCGGCGTGCATGGCCGGGGTTTTGCCGTCGTCGCCAGCGAGGTCAAGGAGCTGGCGGGCCAGACGGCCGACGCCACGGCGCAGATCGTGCGGCGCATTGCAGCGGTCAATGCGGCGCTGTCGCAAGCGGCGCAGGCGGTTTCGGGCATCGTCGCCAGCGTCGGTGCCGTCGAACAGGCCAGCACCGAGATCTCGACCATGGTCGCCTCACATTCCGAACTGATGGGCTCGCTCGGGGACACGGTCGCGCGTATCTCGGGCGTGACGGAGACGGCTGCGGGCGCCATGGCGGAGATCGCCGAGGCGAATGCGCAGACTGTCGAGCAAGCCGGCAGGGGCGCGTTCGGGGCTCGCGACCTCGACGAGCGCATCGCCGCGCTGCAGGGCGAGGCGGAAGAATTCGTCAGACGCCTGCGCGCCGCCTGATCCCGTTCTGTTCTTGTGCTTGCATTGCGCGAGCGACTCGCGCCTTTGTGCGGCATGGTCGCATATCGGATCTCCCCGCGATGAGCTGGTCGCCGCAACAGGATGCCGCGCTGAGCGCGGTTGCACGCTGGCTGCAGGCTGGCGAGCCTCAGGTTTTTCGGCTGTTCGGCTATGCCGGAACCGGCAAGACGACGCTCGCGCGCCATATTGCCGAGGGCGTCGATGGCACGGTCGTCTTCGCCGCGTTCACCGGCAAGGCGGCGCTGGTGCTGCGCAACAAGGGCTGCGACGGGGCCCAGACCATTCACTCATTGATCTACCGTTCGCGTGGCGTCGATGAGGAAAGCCCGACCTTCGTGCTCAACCGCGAGAGCAACGCGGCCAAGGCCGGGCTGATCATCATCGACGAGTGCTCGATGGTGGACGAGGAACTGGGCAAGGATCTGCTCTCCTTCGGCACGCCGGTCCTCGTCCTGGGGGATCCGGCGCAACTGCCCCCGGTCAAGGGGGGCGGGTATTTCACCGAGACCGAGCCGGACGTGATGCTGACCGAGGTGCATCGGCAGGCCGCGGACAATCCCATCGTCAGGATGTCGATGATCGTCCGCGAAGGAGGGCGCCTCGATGTCGGCGACTATGGCGAGAGCCGGGTCATCCGCCGCGATGCGGTCAACTCCGAGCTGGTGCTAGGCGCCGATCAGGTCCTGGTCGGCATGAACAAGACACGCCGGCTCTACAATGCTCGCATCCGGCAGCTCATGGGGCGGGATTCCACCGTGCCGGTCGCGGGCGAGAAGCTCGTCTGCCTGCGCAACGACAAGAGCAAGGGCCTGCTCAACGGCGGCTCCTGGATCGTGCAGGAACTCAAGACCTCGAAGAAGGGCCTGATCACGATGCGGGTCACGCCGGAGGACGATACCGGCGGCAAGCCGGTCAAGGTCTCCGTGATGCCCAATTTCTTCGACGGCACCGAGGAGGAGGTGCCCTGGGAGCTGCGCAAGCACACCGATGAATTCACCTTCGGCTACGCCCTGACGGTCCACAAGGCGCAGGGCTCGCAATGGGATGACATCGTCCTCTTCGACGAGGCCTTCGCCTTTCGCGAGCACCGGGCACGCTGGCTCTATACCGGTCTGACGCGTGCGGCCGAGACGATCACGGTAGTGGTTTAGATCATCGGACCGGAAATCGTATCCGGTCCGATGATCTAACACTTTGTGTTTGCATCGGCTTTGCCCCGAAAACCGCAATCCACTTTTCGGGCCGATGCTTTAGCGGCAGACCCCGTCGGGTTCACAGGGCCTGCGCCGTGGTGCCCTTGGCAATGACGGGACCGGTCGGCCGTCCTGTCGGCGAGCCTGTCGCGGGTTCAAGCGTGATCTCGAAGAGCTGATCCTTGCCAAGCGGCAGTTGGTCGAGCCTGAGATGGGTCGAGCGGGCACGCTCGATCAGCCCGACCGAGCGTGGGCCCACTGCGCGGTCCCACAGCGTCCAGATCTCGAGGGCCTTGCCTTCGGGAACGTGGATCGCCTGCAGCGGCACCATCTCGACCCTGCCATCGGCGAAGGTGTTGACGACCGCGGCAGCGACGCTGGCCTCGGTCAACAGCACCGCGACCATGACGGGCTGGCGCCTGGCGCGATCGAGGGCGCCCAGGAGACCCGCAGCGAGAACGATCGTTGCCAGCGCTCCGGCAAGCGCCGCGCTGCGCCAGACGAAGAGGCTGTTCCACCAGTCGGACAGGTGGCTGGCCGTTGCCGGGGTGGAGCGGGACGCCTGAATCGGGGATGATACCGGCGCTGCGCTGCTGGAGCTTGCGGGTGCTGCCTGCTGCGCGACCTTGGCCAGCTCGATTTCGATCCGGCTCCATAGCTCGGCTGGCGGTCCTATGGGCTTGGCCGTGGCATCGATGGCCGCGAAGTGAACGCGCCAGCGTTCGACCGCCGCAGCGAGATCGGGATCGGTTTCGAGGCGCTGGTCGAAGGCCGTGAGGTCGGCCCCCTCTAGCAGACCGAGCACGTACTCGCCCGCAAGGGCGATGCGTTCCTCAGGGCCAAGGACACTCGTGGAGGAGGGGCTCATCCGAGGCACTCCTTGAGCGTGATCAGGGAGCGGCGGATCCAGGATTTGACGGTGCCGATCGGCATTTTGAGGCGGCCGGCGATCTCGCCATGGGTCAACCCCTGGACGAAGGCAAGCAGCACGATGCCGCGCCGCTGCGGTGGCAGCGTCTCCAGACAGGCGCGCAAGGCTTTGGCGTCGGACAGTTTCGACATCACCGTCTCAGGATCATCCTCTTCGCTCGCCGTTTCCTCGGCGACAGGCGTTTCGCTGGTTTCCGTGCGCTTCTCATCCCGCAGGATCGAGAGCGAGCGGTTGCGCAGAATTGCGTAGATCCAAGTCAGGCCGCCGCCGCGCTCCGGATCGAACCGCGCTGCATGTCGCCAGATCAGGACGAAGGCATCCTGCACTGCCTCCTCGGCCAGCGCGCGCCGCTTGAGCAGACGCTGAGCCACACCAATCATACGCGCGGCCTCGGCGTCGTAGATGCGCTTGAGCGCAAGTTTATCTCCGGAGGCACAGTCGTGCAGCGCGGTTTCGATGTCCGTAGCCTTTGACGGCAATACGGTGTTCGACGCCATCCCTGTCTCCTCCTCGGCGCATCGACTTTCAGGCGTGCGCGAATGGATGAATACGCAGTTCGACCAGTTTCGGATGCGACCCGGATTTTTGTTTTTTCCTTCGCATCCGCCTCTGTGCCGCAAGCTTACCCCGATTGGGTGCCGCGTCAGACCAGGCGGCGAACAACCCTCGAAACAATGCGACAGACGATTGGAGGATAACATGCAGACCGCACGCGCCACACGCCTCGCGCTGATTGCTTCCACGATTCTGGGGGCTTCCTTGGCCGCGACCTTCGCGGCTCCCGCCGGGACCCTTGCGGCCCTGACGGGCGACGACACGCTGACAATGATCGACATGGCGACGCAGAAAGCCGGCAAATCGGTCAAGGTCACCGGCATCACCGGCAAGATCGCCGGCATCGATGTCCGTCCCGCCGACGGAATGCTCTACGCGCTGTCGACCGACGGCACGATCTTCACGGTCGATACGGCAAGCGGGAAAGCGACGATGAAGTCGAAGATGGATACCTCGCTTGCCGCCGGCACCCTGGCAACGGTCGATTTCAACCCGGCGGCCGACCGGCTGCGCGTCATCGGTGCCGACGGCACCAACCTTCGCGTCAATGTCGAGGACGGCAAGACCACGGTCGACGGCAAGCTGAAATTCGCCGAGACCGACATGCACAAGGGCGAGACGCCGATGGTCGTTGCCGGTGCGTATTCCAACTCGGTGAAGGGCACCAAGGAGACGGCGCTCTACGATATCGACGGCAAGATCGGCGGGTTGCTGAAGCAGGCGCCGCCGAACGACGGCGTGCTGGGCGCCGTCGGCAAGCTTGGCGTGACGCCGAAGGCGATCGCCTTCGATATCGAGACCGATGCGTCAGGTGCCAATACCGGCTGGCTGTTGGCGGACGGCGTCCTCCATAAGGTCGATCTCGCAACGGGCAAGGCTTCGATGGTGGGCAAGGTCACCGGGCTGAACGGGTCGGCGCGCGACGTCGCGGCGCTGCCGGCCATGTAGGCAAGCGGACCGAAACCGCCTCTGAGGGGCCGCCGCGCCGCAGGGCGTGGCGGCTTTTCAACGTTCGATCTCTGCGCGTCGCAACAGGGCATGCAATTTTTGCCATAGTTGACCAAGATGCTCGGATTCGCCTGCTCAAGGCGAGGGAGTCGTCGATGGCGCGCGATTCGCGGTTGAATATTCTCGGTTTGCAGCGCTTTGGCCTTGGGCTCCGACCCGGCGATCTGGCGGTGATCGGCGGCGACGCCCGGGATCTGCTTCTCGACGAGGTCAAGCGCAGGAGCGTTCCCGTTCCGATCGGCCTCGATCTCGTCGGGCAGGCGCAGATCGGATCGGCGTTCTATGCCTTCCAGGAGAAGGAGAAGGCCGAGCGTGAGGCCCCGCGCCCGGCCATGCAGGCGGCGATGATGCCCGCCCCGGGCGGGACGAACGAAGGGCAGGGGGCGTCACCGCCGCCAGTACCACCCGAGCCCCCCTTGCCGCAAAGGATCTACCGCGACGAGGTGGCCGCGCGAATGCGCGCCGGGCTGGAACCGCTTGCCGGTTTTGGTGAGCGGCTTGCACAGTTCTGGTCGAACCATTTCTGCATCTCCGTCTCGCAGGGCAATTTCGTGCGGGCGCTGGCCGGAGCCTATGAGCGCGAAGCGATACGCCCCCATGTCTTCGGGCGGTTCGAAGACATGCTTCTGGCCGTCGAGAGCCATCCGGCCATGCTGATCTACCTCGACAATCAGCAATCGATCGGGCCGAACTCGCCGGCGGGCAAGCGCCGCGGCCGTGGGCTCAACGAGAACCTCGCCCGCGAGATCATGGAACTGCATACGCTGGGCGTCTCCGGCGGCTATTCGCAAGGCGATGTGACCAGTCTGGCGCGGATCATCACAGGCTGGACGGTTGCCGGCCGCGACGGCCGGCTCGGCTTCCCCGGTGCCTTTGCCTTCAACGCCGGCGTTCATGAGCCCGGCATGCATCCGCTGCTCGGCAAGGATTACGAAGAGGCCGGGGCGGAACAGGGGAGGCTCGCACTGCTAGACCTCGCGCATCATCCCGCAACGGCCCGGCACCTCGCCTTCAAGCTCGCGCGGCATTTCGTGGCAGATGATCCGCCATCGGCGCTCGTTTCCCGTCTGACGGAAACCTGGCGCCGAACGGAGGGCGATCTCGCTGCGGTATCGGCTACACTCATTCAGTCGAACGAAGCATGGAGTCCGGAGGCGGCGAAACTGCGCCAGCCGCAGGAGCTTTTGCTGGCGATGCTACGGGCGCTTGGACGCAAGCCGGAGTTCGGTCCCATCGCAGGAGCGCTTGCGGCGATGGGCCAGCCACTCTGGCAACCCTCCGGTCCGAATGGCTTTCCCGGCAACAATGATGCGTGGGCGACGCCAGAGGGCATCAAGACGCGGATCGACGTGGCGGCTGCGTGGGGGCGCCAGGCCGCTGGCAGTGCCAGCGACCCAAGGGCGCTGCTCGAGGCCGTGCTCGGCCCGCTCGCTTCAGTCGAGACCAAACAGGCGGTGGTCCGCGCCGAGAGCAAAGCGCAGGCGATCGCGCTCTTGCTGATGTCGCCCGAATTCCAGCGGAGATGAGCCAGATGTCAGACGCGATCCGCGACGATGACGATGATTGCGAGGCGATGACGCCATCGCGCCGCTCCGTGCTGGGGGCGGCGAGCGCGCTCTTCGCCTGGTCGTTCATGCCGAAATTCGCCCATGCGGCCGCCGGGAGCCGGGATGCGCGCTTCATCACCGTGGTGCTCCGTGGCGCGCTTGACGGACTCGCCGCCGTTCCGCCGATCGGCGACCCGAACTATGCCGATCTGCGTCAGGATATCGCGCTGCAGCGCGATGGAGCGGATGCCGCCTTGCCGCTCGACGGCTTCTTCCACCTCCATCCTGCCATGCCTAACCTCGCCCGGCTCTATAACCAGGGGCATGCCGCGATCGTGCATGCGGCAGCGACGGGCTATCGCGAGCGCTCGCATTTCGACGGGCAGGATGTGCTGGAGAGCGGTCAGCAGGGGCCGGGGCGCGTCGACAGCGGTTGGCTCAACCGCATGATTGCGGCCCTGCCGACCGGTGAATCGATCGCGCGTCACGGCGTGCTCGGGGTCGGTGTGGTGCCACCATTGATCGTCAGGGGCCAGGCCCCGGTGCTGGGCTGGGCGCCGCCGATGATGCCGCGCGCCGGAGATGATCTGATCCAGCGGCTGGGTGACCTTTACGGCCAGCGTGACCCCATGCTGGCAAATGTGCTTGCACGGGCGATCGAGACCGAGACGATCGTGCTCGGTCAGGGCATGGGCGGCGACAGGATGCGATCGCGCGGCGGCCCGGGCAACCCGCAGGGCATGATCCAGATAGCGGAGGGAGCGGCGCGGCTCGTTGGTGCCGACGACGGTCCTCGCATTGCGGCACTCGCCTTCGAGGGCTGGGATACCCACGCCAATGAGGGAGGTGCCAAGGGGCGGCTTGCCGGGTTGCTCGGCGGGCTCGACGGTGCGCTCGACGCGTTCGAGGCCGGGCTGAAGCGGGTCTGGAAGGACACGGTCGTGATGGTCGTCACGGAGTTCGGGCGAACCGCCAGGGTCAACGGCACGGTCGGAACCGATCACGGTACCGGTACTGTTGCGTTCCTGGTCGGCGGCGCGGTCAGGGGCGGCCGTGTGATCGCCGACTGGCCCGGGCTGAAACCGGAGCAACTCTGGGAGCAGCGCGACCTGAAGCCGACCACGGATATTCGGGCGGTCGCGAAAGGTGTCGTGACCGACCTGTTCGGCCTGTCGGGACCCGTGCTGGCCGAGAAGGTGTTTCCCGGCACCGGCAATATTGCGCCGATGCCGGGCTTGGTGGTCTGATCCCGATCAGGCCCAGGCGCGCTTGGCGAGCTTAGCCTCGAAGGCGTCGATCTTCGGCGCTTTCTCCATGGTCAGGCCGATATCGTCGAGTCCGTTCAGCAGGCAGTGCTTGCGGAAGGGGTCGATGTCGAAGGTCACCGTGCCGCCATCGGGGCCCTTGATCTCCTGCTTGGCGAGATCGACCGTCAGCGTCGCGTTCGAGCCGCGATCGGCGTCGTCGAAGAGCTTCTCGAGATCCTCGGGCGAGACCACGATCGGCAGGATGCCGTTCTTGAAGCAGTTATTGTAGAAAATGTCGGCAAACGAGGTCGAGATCACGCAGCGGATGCCGAAATCGAGCAAAGCCCAGGGAGCATGCTCGCGCGAGGAGCCGCAGCCGAAATTGTCGCCGGCGACGAGGATCTCCGACTTGCGGTAGGCTGGCTGGTTCAGCACGAAATCGGGGTTCTCCGCGCCGTCCTCGTTGTAGCGCATCTCGGCGAACAGCGCGGTGCCCAGCCCGGTGCGCTTGATCGTCTTCAGGTACTGCTTGGGAATGATCATGTCGGTGTCGACATTGATCACCTTCAGCGGTGCCGGGGTGGAGGTCAGGGTGGTGAAGGGCTGCATGGCGAGGGCTCCAACAGGTCTTTCTGGCTAGGATATCGTGGCGTGGCCGACAACGCGCTTCACAGTTGCGTCGTCAGGAGCTTGAAGCTGGCGAAGGTGAAGAAGGCGGCAAGGCAAGCCTCTGCGCGACGGCGGATCCTGCGATAGCCGGCGATCATGGAGGCGGTCGAAAACAGCAGGGCATAACCCTGATTGATCAGAAGCGAGATCAGCAGGCAGCCGATGATGATGGCATACACGACAACCACGGGCGTCTCCGGGCGCAGGCCGAGCGCGATGATCGCAGTCCAGCTCAAGATCGCCTTGGGGTTGGTCAGGTGCATGAGATAGCCGCGCAAATAGATGCGATGCCCCGAAACCGTGGCTTTCGGCGGCGGCATGTCCACTTGCATCGCTGAACGCGCCGAGCGCCAGGCCAGATACAGCAGATAGACACCGCCAACGACCTTGATGGCGTAGAGCGCGCCGGGATGCGCTACGATCACGGCCGAGACGCCGATGGCGGCCAGGATGCCCCAGGTCAAGGAGCCGGTCGTGACACCGAGTGCGAGCGTCATGCCGGCGCGCCGGCCGCGCTCCATGGACGTCGCCATGACGGCAAGGTTGCTCGGGCCCGGGCTGGCAACCGCGAGAACAAACGCGGAGTAGACCAGGGCCAAACTCGGCAGATGCCGGATCAGATCGTCCATCATCCTCTATCGCTCCGCCCCGGCTTCGATCGCTTCCATGTCTTCGTCTGAAAAACCGAAATGATGGCCGATCTCATGGACCAGGACATGGGTGACGATGGCGCCCAGGCTCTCGTCATGTTCGGACCAGTAGTCGAGGATCGGACGGCGATAGAGATGGATCATGTTGGGCATCTGGCCCGTTTGCGGGCCCGAGCCCTGCTGTGGCAGGCCAACACCGGTGAAGAGGCCGAGGATGTCGAAGGGGCTCTCGATATCGAGTTCCTTCAGCACATCGTCCTCGGGGAATTCGGTGACGTTGATGATCAAGTCCGCGCAGAGCGCACGGAACTCGTCCGGCAGGCGATCATAGGCAGTCTGTGCGAGGCTTTCGAAGTCAGCGGCGCTGGGCGCCTTGACCTCGTCCCAGGCAACAGTGGACGACACCTCGGCGGATGCCGAGGCGCTGGCAGATGCGGAGATCGAAGGCACGGTTCCCATCACCAGATCTTGAGCTGATGTCCCAGCCACCAGGCGAGCAGGATGACACCGACGAGCGACAGCGCACGACCGATGCGTCTGCCCCAGAGTTCGACATTGTCGCCCTCAGGTGCGTCCCGGCCGGAGAAGTGATCGGCGGCGCGGCCCATGGAGGAGCTGAGCAGCCCCTCCTCGTCGCGCTTGACGCGCTCGAGCACCGCCTTGGCTTCGGCGGCCCGGGCGGCTTCGCGGGGATCGTCGGTCATGACCTGTATCCCCGCTCGCGCATCAGCCCATTTGCCTCACATCGACGAAATGACCGGCGAGCGCAGCGGCTGCGGCCATTTGCGGCGAGACCAGATGCGTGCGGCCCTTGAAGCCCTGACGGCCCTCGAAATTGCGGTTCGAGGTCGAAGCGGCGCGCTGGCCGGGCTTGAGCTGGTCGGGGTTCATGCCGAGGCACATCGAGCAGCCGGGCTCGCGCCATTCGAATCCGGCGGCGAGGAAGATCTTGTCGAGACCTTCTTCCTCGGCCTGCTGCTTAACCAGGCCGGAGCCGGGGACGATCATGGCGTAGTCGAGCGAGCCGGCGATCTTCTTGCCTTCGACGATCTTGGCGACGGCGCGCAGATCCTCGATGCGGCCATTGGTGCAGGAGCCGATCCAGATCACGTCCAGCGGGATCTCGGTCATCCTGGTACCGGGCTTCAGGCCCATATAGTCGAGCGCGCGCCATTTCGACGAACGCTTCGTCTCTTCGGCGATGTCATCGGGGTTCGGCACGCTTCCTGCGACCGAGATCACGTCCTCGGGGCTGGTGCCCCAGGAGACGATCGGCGGCAGGTTGGCGGCATCGAGCTTCACGATGCGGTCGAAATGCGCGCCCTCGTCGGTGCGCAGCGTTTCCCAGTAGCGCATCGCCTCGTCCCAGGCCGCGCCCTTAGGGGCCTTCGGCCGGCCGTTGAGATAGGTAAAGGCCTTCTCGTCCGGCGCGATCATGCCGGCACGCGCGCCGCCTTCGATCGACATGTTGCAGACTGTCATGCGGCCTTCCATCGACAGCGCGCGAATAGCCTCGCCGGCATATTCGATGACCGAGCCGGTGCCGCCCGCCGTGCCGATCTCGCCGATGATGGCGAGGGTGACATCCTTGGCGGTGACGCCCTTGGCGAGGGCGCCGTCCACCTGGACGAGCATGTTCTTGGCCTTCTTCTGGATCAGCGTCTGGGTAGCGAGCACATGCTCGACCTCCGAGGTGCCGATGCCGTGCGCCAGCGCGCCGAAGGCGCCATGGGTCGAGGTGTGGCTGTCGCCGCAGACGATCGTGGTGCCGGGCAGGGTGAAGCCCTGTTCGGGGCCGACGATATGGACGATGCCCTGGCGGATATCGAGCTCGTTGAAATATTCGACGCCAAAGTCCTTGGCGTTCTTGGCCAGAGCCTCGACCTGAATGCGGCTCTCCTCCTCGGCGATGCCGGCCTTGCGGTCGGTCGTCGGGATATTGTGGTCGACGACGGCGAGGGTCTTCTCCGGCGCGCGCACCTTGCGGCCCGTCATGCGCAGGCCTTCAAAAGCCTGCGGGCTCGTGACCTCATGCACGAGATGCCGGTCGATATAGAGCAGGCAGGTGCCGTCTTCCTGGCGGTCAACGATGTGGTCGTCGAAAATCTTGTCGTAAAGCGTGCGGGGGGCGGTGGACGACGTCATGTCGATAAGCCTCGGTCGTGGAAATCTGTGATGCCGGCGCTCTCGGCCGGCTGGCGCAACGCAAACAGCCTGTCGCCGGCCAACTGGCCGGTCTCAGGCGCGCCTAAGGCCCGCTGCCGCCGAGGTCGTGAAACGACCGAAGAAGCGCCAGGGCAGGCGCGCATGGTCATGCAGCGCCGCAAAATCCTGCGTCGTCGGGATGCGGCGCAGGTTCGCCTCGCGGCGCACGATGCGGCAGCAGTCATCCTCACTGGGCAGGACAGTGTTCATGGCGATGTTCTAGCAGTTCCAAACTGTGCCGGCAACGAGGCCGACGCCGGGCCGCCCAACGCAAAACGCGGCCCCGAGGGACCGCGTTCCGGTATTCACAACACTGCCGGGGCGCTTACTTGGGTCGCGCTTACTTGGCGGCCGACTTGTCGCCCTTGGCAGGACGGGCTTCGACGCGCTCGGCGATACGGGCCGACTTGCCGCGGCGATCGCGCAGGTAATACAGCTTGGCGCGACGGACCTTGCCCTTGCGCACGACCTTGATGGAATCGATGTTCGGCGAATAGAGCGGGAAAACGCGCTCGACACCTTCGCCATAGGAAATCTTGCGGACGGTGAAGGCCTCATTCAGGCCGCCGCCGTTGCGGGCGATCACGACGCCTTCATAGGCCTGAACGCGGCTGCGCTCGCCTTCCTTGACCTTGACGTTGACCTGCACGGTGTCGCCGGGCTGGAAATGCGGGATTTCCTTGCCTGCGCTCAGCTTGGCGATCTGTTCCTGGTCGATCTGCTCGATGATATTCATGGGTCTCTCCATGGCCGTTGTCGCGTGTGTTCACGCGGGCGTTACGGCTCGCTGTTTTCAGTTGAGGGGCTGGCCATACAGGAGAGGTGGGTGTTTGTCGAGGGGATTGAGGCGCCGGTGCCGCGCGCTATTTCGCTGCCATGCCCGCCTGCTCGTGCCTGAAGACCAGCCAGCCGAACAGAGCCATATCCGCCAGCACCGTCAAGGCGCCCACGCCGGCAATCGGGTCGCCGATCGCGTTTCCGGAATGAACCAGCGCCACGCCAACGGTCAGAACGAGAGTTCCGACGATCCAGATCCAGACCTGGATCAACGCGCTTCTGGCGAGATCCAGGGATGGATGCAGCCGGTAGAAGATGCCGAATAGAAACAGGGAGACCCATCCCAAGAGATTGAGATGGGCGTGCGCCGGCAGCGTCGAATGATCTCGCGAGATTGCCATGACAATGCCCCAAGTCATGCCAGCAAAAGCTATGATAACGGCGGTGTGGAAACTTACAGTCGATGCTTTCAAGACGTGATCCCTTGGATATGAGTTGGGATGGTGCGGCCATGTTGACTTTAGTTCATCGATTTGAATGTATTTTGTTGGTCAAAACAGAAAGAGTCGTGCGGATCGAATCAGTTCATTACATGTTCAAGGAAATTGAGATTAGCCCAGAACAAAGATGTCCTGATCGCGGTAATAATACAAGATCTTCTTATTCCGTGCGGTGACGGCGGACCAATCCTGGCGTGCTATCGCGGCCGATCTCGGGGAGCTGCAGTCAATGTGGCGTTCGTGAGGGCGCGCATGGATCTATGGTCGCACCGGGCGCTGTTCAGCGCGGTGCCTGATCGCCAGCTCCGTTTCGCGGTCTCCAGCCACATTGGGAATACCGAGCCCGCATGCGGGAGCTTTGCTTGAGCTGCGCCAGGGCGCATAGCGTGGACGGACCCGTGTTCGTCTCTGCTTCGGATCGCTTCAATGCCTCAGGACATCGCCAAAGTTGCTCTCGTCACCGGCGCCGCGCGCGGCATCGGCCTGGCGACCACGAAACGCTTTCTGGCCGAGGGTTGGCAGGTCGCCCTGCTCGATATCGACGCGGCGACGCTGACGCTGGCGATGGCGGAACTCAATGCACCGGAAACGACGCTGGCGCTGACCTGCGACGTTGCCGAGGCCGCGGCGGTAGAAGCCGCCTTCACGGCGCTGATGCAGCGCTTCGGCCGGCTCGATGCTCTGGTGAATAATGCGGGCACTGCCGTGTTCAAGCCGATTCTGGAGACGACACTGACGGAATGGCAGCGCGTGCTCGCGGTCAACCTGACCGGACCGTTCCTCTGCGCGCAGGCTGCGGCGCCGCTGATGGCGGACTCGGGCGGTGGTGCGATCGTGAACATCACCTCGATCTCCGGTCTGCGCGCCTCGACCTTGCGTGTCGCCTACGGCACCAGCAAGGCGGCCCTTGCCCATCTTACCAAGCAGCAGGCGGCCGAACTCGCCAGCCTCGGAATCAGGGTCAACGCGGTCGCGCCGGGCCCGGTCGACACCGCGATGGCGAAGGCCGTGCACAGCCCGGAGATCCGGGCCGACTACCATGATGTCATCCCGCTCAACCGCTATGGGCGGGAAGAAGAGCTCGCCGAGGCGATCTTCTTCCTCTGCTGCGAGAAGGCCAGCTACATTACCGGCCAGACGCTCGCGGTCGATGGCGGCTTCGACGCCGTCGGGATCGGGTTGACGACCTTGCGTGGCGAAAGGCGCAATCGCTAAAGCATCGGCCCGAAAAGTGGATTGCGGTTTTCGGGAAAGCCGATGCACACACAGAAGGTTGGATCATCGGACCGGATACGATTTCCGGTCCGATGATCTAATGTCGTGACGGAGCACGCTGCGGGCGTGCCGGCCGGAAATCATGAACACCAGGCGAGCAGGGAGGGCGCTTCGCCACGCCTGGCTTACGCGGCGAACGGCTCCATCAGGATGTAGGTGCCATCGGCCCTTTGATGCTTGTCGATCAGTGGGACCAGCCGGACGAAATGCTCGGTGCGGCAATGCGCATCGAGGGCGGCGCGATCGGGCCATTCCTCGATGAAGATGAAGTGCCCAGGGTCCTTCTGGTCGATGAAGAGATCATAGGAAATGCAACTCTCTTCCAGCCGCGTCTTTTCGACGAGCTCTTCATAAAGGGGTCTGACGAGCCCGATCGCTTCGACCTTGATGAAATCCTGTGCAATCACTTTCAGCACGAACATACCTCTTCCATTGATGCCTCCTCCGATCAGCCGCAGCTTGTAATGATCACTGGCGGCATTCCGATCCTGCACCGCCTGCGCTGGGACCGGGGGAGCCATTCCCAGCATGCCGGGGGATATCGAGCGGCTTGCAAGCAGGTTCAAGGCTCTCGCGCTGGCGCCGGCCTCGAGCCAACCGAGACATGGGGCTCGGAACATTCTGCTTGCGCCGCGCGGCCAACGGCGCGAACCTTCCCCTCGACATCCCTCTTCGACGGCCGCCCGACCCTGTCGGGCCTGAGCGACCGCCGCCTTTCCGGCGTGGGCGCTGTGACATCGTTCTCGTCGGCTCTTCGCCGCGTTGCGCCGGGCGTCAGCTCTGGTGCCGGTGCGCGGCCACAACCCGAAGGAGGACGCTATGGCTGCGACATCAGGCAATGGAGGTTCGGCCACCGGCAAGAGAGCGTCGGGGCCGCGATGTATCGCCATCGTTGGTCCCTTCCAGGGCGGCAAAACGACCTTGCTCGAGAGCATTCTGGAGCGCTGTGGTGCGGTTTCGCGTGCCGGCTCCGTCAAGGCGAAGAACAGTACCGGCGATGCCTCCGCAGAGGCGCGCGCTCACCAGATGAGCACGGAACCGAATGTCGCGACTGTCGATTTCCTCGGGGAGAGCTACAGCTTCATCGACTGCCCCGGCTCGGTCGAGTTCCTTCACGAGATGCGTCATGTCTTGCCCGTGGTCGATGCCGCGGTGGTCGTGTGCGAGGCTGACGACCGCAAGGTACCGGCGCTCGAACTCGTCCTGCGCGAGCTCGAGGAGGCGGATATTCCGCGTTTCCTGTTCCTCAACAAGATCGATACGGCGACGCGTCGGGTGCGCGAGACACTTGGCATCCTGCAGCGCGCCTCACGCACACCGTTGCTGCTGCGTCAGATTCCGATCTGGCAGAAGGGCATCGCCGTCGGTTTCATCGACCTCGCCCTTGAGCGAGCCTTCATCTACCGCGAGCATGCGCCGAGCGAGATCGTGCCCCTCGGATCGGAGGAAGTGGGCCGCGAGAAGGAGGCGCGCTTCTCGATGCTGGAGAAGCTTGCGGACTATGATGATGCGCTGATGGAGGATCTGCTCGGCGACATGGAGCCGCCGCAGGACCGGATTTTCGATGATCTCGCGCGTGAACTGCAGCACCGACATGTCGTGCCGGTGCTGATCGGCTCGGCCGAACGTGGCAACGGCGTCACGCGGCTGCTCAAGGCCCTGCGGCATGAAGCGCCTTCGCTCCCGGAAACCCGCGGGCGCATCGGCGTCGTCGAGGACGGCGTTCCGTTGGCGCAGGTGATGAAGACCTGGCATTCGAGCCAGGGCGGCAAGATCTCTCTGGCCCGCGTGCTGCGCGGGCGGCTCGCCGAGGGCGATGTCGTGACCTCCTCCAGCGGGGTGGAGACGCGCATCGGTGGCGTCATCGAGTTGAAGGGAGCGGAGCAGACGCGCAAGCCGGCAGCAGAAGAGGGGCAGGTTGCGGCCTTTTCCCGGCTGGAAGGCGTGCGCACGGGGGATGCGCTGGCCGCCGGCAAGGTCCGCCCGGGCGTGGTGACCTCCGTCGCTCCGCCCGAACCGGTCCATGCACTGGGGATCAGTGTCAAGGATCGCAAGGATGATGTCCGGCTCACTGCTGCGCTCGGACGCATCGCAGAAGAGGATCCTGCGCTGACTGTCTCGCATCTGCCGGAATTCGGCGAGATGCGGCTGGCGGGCCAAGGCGAGATGCATCTGCGTGTAACGATGGAGCGGTTGTCGGGGCGTTTCGGTGTATCGGTCCAGAACCACCCGCCCGAGGTCGGCTATCGCGAGACGATTCGCGGCAAGGCCAGCGCGCGCGGCCGGCATCGCAAGCAGAGTGGCGGGCATGGCCAGTATGGCGATGTGGTGCTCGAGGTGGCGCCGCTCGAGCGTGGCGAGGGCATTCGCTTCGTCGACCGCATCACGGGCGGCGTTGTGCCGAGACAGTATATTTCCTCGGTCGAGGCCGGCGCACGGGATTTCTGCCAGAGCGGCCCGCTTGGCTTCCCACTCGTCGATATCGAGGTGACGCTGACCGACGGCTCCTACCACACCGTCGATTCGTCCGACATGGCGTTCAGGCAGGCGGCGCGCCTGGCCATGGCGGATGCGATCCCGCAGGCCAGATCCGTGTTGCTCGAGCCGATCCTCGCGGTCGAGGTCGTCATTCCATCGGACGCGATGTCGCGGGCTTCGGCCATCGTTTCTGCAAGGCGCGGCCAGATTCTGGGTTACGACGCCCGCCCGGGATGGCGCGGCTGGGACCAGATCAACGCGCTGATCCCAGAAGCGGAAATGGGCGGGCTGATCGTCGAGCTGCGCTCGGCGACCTCTGGCGTCGGTTCCTTCAGTGTCAGGTTCGACCATCTTGCTGAACTGGCCGGCAAATCGGCCGATGCCGTTGTGGCGGCGCAGGCCCTTGCGCATGGGCGCTAAATCCGAGGTGTGACCAAAAAGGTTCATATATAAACCTTGTGGAGACGACAAAGCGGCGGGCGCTTGCGCCCGCCGCTTTCGTTCCGCACTGTATGGTTACAACAAGGCAGAAACGCCCGCGGAAGTGGGGGAAATGCCTGCGAGACGGGAGGAGCGACGATGAAGGTGACGAGCGCCGTACAGGCAGCATCGGATCCGCGGCCCTGGCTGGCGCATTATCCGACGGCGGTTCCCCCGGTGATCGATGAGGCCAAGGTCGGGACGCTTGCCGATCTGATCAGCCATGCCGTTACGACCTATGCCGCGCGCCCGGCCTTCGAGAGCTTCGGCAAGGCGATCAGCTTCGCCGAAGTCGGGAAAGCGGCCCGTGCCTTCACCGCCTGGCTGCAGGCCCGTGGCTTCAAGAAGGGTGACCGCATTGCGCTGATGATGCCCAACATCCTGGCCAACCCGGCCGCGATCTTCGGAACGCTGCTCGGCGGCTACACGGTGGTGAACGTCAATCCGCTCTACACAGCCCGCGAGCTGACCCATCAGCTCAACGACTCGGGCGCCCGCGTGCTCGTGGTGATCGAGAATTTTGCCCATGTCGTCGAGGAGGCCCGACCGAATCTCAAGCTCGACCAGATTGTCCTGGCGACCGCCGGCGATCTGATGGGCTTCAAGGGGGCCATCGTCAATTTCGTGGCTCGCAGGATCAAGAAGGTCGTCAAATCGTACAACCTGCCGGGCGCAGTTCCGCTGAACACCATCCTTGCCGGTCCGTCGACGATGACTCCGGTCGTCGTCCTCCCCGAGGATGTCGCCTTCCTGCAGTATACCGGCGGCACGACTGGCGTCGCCAAGGGCGCGACTCTGACCCATCACAACGTCGCCTCCAATGTCGAGCAGTGCGCGCTTTGGCTGGGCTGGGGACTCGAGCCGCCGCTGGGACGTAGCGACTACCAGCATGTCATGGTGACAGCGCTGCCGCTTTACCACATCTTCGCGCTGACCTGTTGCTGCATGTTCATGCTGCGGATCGGCGCAAAAGGGCTCCTGATCGCCAACCCGCGCGACATCGCGGGCTTCATCAAGATCCTGAAAGCGAGCCGCTTCACGCTCTTCTCCGGCGTCAACACACTCTACAATGCGCTGGCCAACCATCCCGAGATCGAGAATGTCGATTTCTCGGAACTGCGTTTTGCGGTGGCGGGCGGCATGGCGACGCAGGCGGTCGTCGCCAAGCGCTGGCGGGAGGTGACCGGGCGGCCGATCGTCGAGGGCTATGGCCTGTCCGAGACCTCGCCGGTCGCCTCGGCCAACCGGCCCGACATTGCGGAGTTCACCGGCACGATTGGTTATCCGCTGCCCTCTACCGACTTCGCGATCCGGGATGCCGAGGGCAATGACATGCCGAAGGGCGAGCCGGGCGAGGTCTGCATCCGCGGTCCGCAGGTCATGCGCGGCTACTGGCAGCGGCCGGATGAGACCGCGAAGGTGATGACCTCGGACGGCTATTTCCGCTCAGGCGATATTGGCGTTCTGCTGCCCGACGGGCAGATCAAGATCGTTGACCGGATGAAGGACATGGTGCTGGTCTCCGGCTTCAACGTCTATCCGAACGAGGTCGAGGACGTGCTCGCGACCCATCCGGGTGTGCTCGAGTCCGCCGTCATCGGGCTGCCCGATGAGCATTCCGGCGAAGCGGTGACGGCTTTCGTGGTCAAGAAGGACGCAAGCCTGACAGCCGAGGAACTGCGCAGCTTCTGCAAGGACAATCTCACCGGCTACAAGGTGCCGAAGCAGATCATCTTCCGTGACAGCCTTCCGAAGACCAATGTCGGCAAGGTGCTGCGCCGCGCGCTACGCGAGGAGGTCACGGCCAAGGGCTGAGCGGCACGACTTGATCGAGCCAGCGGGCTTGACTAGCGTTTGCATGGAATCCGGTTGCCGTGATCGTGCAGCGCCGACCTTCCCGCCGCTCGGAACAAGGTAGCCGTTTGCCCCGCCGACTCATCGAACTGCCGCTGCTGCGCCGCCTCAAACCCGGCCTCTATGTCCATGACGAGGAGGCGCTGAATGCCGAGCCGGCGATCGAATTGCTCGATGCTCCAATCACGCCGGTCGACGCCTTCTTCATTCGCAACAATGGCGCCTTGCCGGAGATTGCAGCCACCGAAACATGGACGCTCACGCTCGACGGTGAGGTTGAGAGGCCGGCGATCTGGACGCTTCCGGAACTGCAGCATGAGTTCGAGACCGTCACGGTCACCGCGGTGCTCGAATGCGCCGGCAACGGGCGCGTGCAGTTCTCGCCGAGGACCGACGGGCTGCAATGGCGGCTCGGCGCAGTGGGCTGCGCGCGCTGGACAGGGGTTCGGCTGAAGGACCTGCTCGCGCATGCGGGCTTGCTGCCCAGTGCTGTCTATACGGCGCATCACAGTCCCGACCGGACGATCGCGGATGAAGCGAAGGCCGCGCTCTCGCGTGGATTGCCGATCGCCAAGGCGCTGAGCGACGAGACGCTCGTCGCCTTCGCCATGAACGACGAGCCGTTGCCGCGTCTGCATGGTGGACCGCTGCGCATTGTCGCGCCCGGCTTTCCGGGCTCTGCCTGGCAGAAATGGCTGGACCGGATCACCATCCGCTCTTGCGAACATGATGGCGAGAAGATGCGAGGCACCGATTATCGCATGCCGGTCGTGCCGATGCGCCCGGGTGAACCGATCGACGAAAGCCGGTTCGCCGTGCTCACCGACATGCCGGTGAAGTCGCTGGTGACGGCGCCCCTCGATGGCTTCACGGCCGCGGCCGGAACGCCATTCGAGGTTCGCGGCTTCGCCTGGAGCGGCGCGGTTCCGGTCGCCGCCATGGAACTATCGTCCGATGGCGGCGAAACCTGGCGCGAGGTCGCGCTCGAACCGGCGGAGGGCGCGTTCGGCTGGCGCCGTTTCTGCAAGATGCTGACCATCGCCAGGACGGGACCGGTGACGATCATGGCTCGTGCGCGGGATGTCGAAGGCGGCGTTCAGCCGCTCGAGCCGCCCTGGAATCCGCGCGGTTACTGCAACAATCAGGTGCAGCGCGTGGCTGGAACGGTGCGCTGACGGCGCAATGCCGCGCTTTCGCCTTCAGGCTGCCAGCAGAGCGCTGTCGTTGGCGCCTGTGGCCCACGCTTCGACGATCTCTCCGGCGACCACGTCCCGCGCGAAGCGGAGCAGCGTGAAATCCTCGGCGCGGCCGGTATTGCCGCGTTCCGTCAGCACGCTGAGCGGCCGGCCGATCCGGGCCTGCAGATGGCGCGCATGGGCGGCCTTCGCCGCGGCACGCAAGCGCGCGGCTCGTTCACTGACGATCTCGCCGGGCAGTTGCGGCATGCGGGCGGCTGGAGTGCCGGGCCGGGCCGAATAGGGGAAGGCATGAACATAGCTCAGGCCGCACTCGTCGATCAGCGAGAGCGAGCGGGTAAACATCGCCTCATCCTCGGTCGGAAAACCGGCAATGAGATCGGCGCCGAAGACGATGTCGGGTCGCAGTGCCCGCATCTCCGCGCAAAAGCGGACTGCGTCTTCGCGGCTATGCCGTCGCTTCATCCGCTTCAGGATGAGGTCGTCGCCGGCCTGGAGCGAGAGATGCAGGTGCGGCATCAGCCGTGGCTCGGTCGCGATGGCCTCGCGCAACGCGTCGTCGACCTCGACCGCGTCGATCGAGGAGAGGCGCAGGCGCGGCAGGGCGGGCAGGGCGCGCAGGAGGGTTTGCACGAGTTCGCCGAGCGCTGGGACGTCCGGCAGATCCCGGCCATAGCTCGTCAGGTCGACGCCGGTGAGCACGATTTCGCGGGTGCCATTCTCGACGAGTTTGCGGCACTGGCCGAGAACCGCCGCGACGTCGAGCGAGCGTGAATTGCCCCGGCCATAAGGAATGACACAGAAGGTGCAGCGATGGTCGCAGCCGTTCTGGACCTGAACGAAGCCGCGGGTATGGGCGGCAAAGGCGTTGGGCGATAGCGTCTGCAGCGTGGTCTCGCGCATGATGTCGGAGACGGCCGTCTTGTCATCGAGATTGGCCTGCGCGTTGGAGGCCAGACTGTTCGAACGGGCGAGCGATATCCAGGTCTCGGCCCGCATCTTCTCGGCATTGCCCAGGACGCGCGCAGTCTCCGGCATTGCCGCGAAGACGGCGGCTTCGATCTGCGCGCCGCATCCGGTCACGATGACGGGCCTGTCAGGCTGCTCGCGCTTGAGGCGCCGAATGGCTTGGCGTGCCTGCCGCACGGCCTCCGTCGTCACGGCGCAGCTGTTGACGATCGCGACGTTCCCGAGGCCTGCAGCCTCGGCCTGCGTCTTGATTGCCTCGCTCTCGACGATGTTGAGGCGGCAGCCGAAGGTGACGACCTCGAGCGCCATCAGGCCGCACTTTCAAACAGCGCCGGCTCGAGCACGCCCTCCCACTCGAACGCGACTGGGCCGGTCATCAGGACATGGTCGTCGCTCGCGCGCCATTCGATGACGAGATCGCCGCCCGGCAGGCTGACCACCGCCTTGCGCGCGGACAATTCGCGCCGCACCGCGGCGACGAGCGCTGCGCATGCGCCTGAGCCGCAAGCCTGGGTGATGCCGGCCCCGCGTTCCCAGACGCGCAGCACGATGTGGTCGGGAGCCTTCACCGCGGCGAGCTCGATATTGGCCCGATCAGGAAAGATCGGGTGGTTTTCGAGCAAGGGGCCGATCTGCTCCAGGTTGAAGGCGTAGGGATCGTCCACGAAGAAGACGGCATGGGGGTTGCCCATGTTGACCGCGCAAGGCGTATGCAGGATCGGCTCGTCGATCGGCCCGATCTGGAGCTCGAAGCGGCTGGTGTCGTGGAAAGGGTCCGCCAGCGGGATCTCGTCCCAGGCCAGCTTCGGCCGGCCCATGTCGACGGTGAAAACGAGATCGTCGATGCGCGAGGCAGGGAGGAGTCCCGACTTGGTTTCCAGCAGCAGGCCGTCCCGGCTGCTGTCGCCCATCTGGGGATCGGCCAGCATGGCCCAGGCGACGCAGCGCGTGCCGTTGCCGCAGGCGCCGGCTTCCGAGCCGTCCGTGTTGTAGATGCGTATGAACGCATCCGTGCCGGGCGTGCGGGCATCGTGCAGCACCATCAGCTGGTCGAAGCGCGCGCGCGGCTCCGCGGCGATGGCGCGCGCCTCGGCTTCGCCGACTTTCAACCTGGTGCCGCGCAGGTCGAGCACGGTGATCTGGTTGCCGAGCCCGTTCATTTTCAGGAACCGGCGATGCGCCAATGCGTTCATTTGGTCACAGGTCCAACAAAGAGCGGCTATATGAGGGAGCTGACGCGAAAAAGCCACCCTTGCAGTCGTTCCTGCGCGCTGAAGGACATTCTATGTTGCAGCGCAAGGGCGCGAATCGCTCCTCTCTGTCAGGGCTAAGATGATGCGGCATTTCCGGGTTGGAATTCTGGCTGTCGCAGGCGTGCTCGCCGCCGACTCTCTCGCAATCGCGCAAACCCGGGTGGCTCCGCCCACTCCGGTGGAGGCTGCCCCCCTTGCGCCGCCGCCGGGCGCTGCATCTCCGAGCCCTGTTCCGGCCCCGCTGGCTACACCTCCGGCACAGGCTGTGCCCGTGCAAGTGCCGGGCGGGCAGGCGCCGGCAGACAGCCTGACCCCACCGCCGGTGCCGCTGCCGGCGCCGCCCGTGACGCCGCCGCCAGCGGCGGGGCAACCGGCGCCGAGCGCACCGGGGCCGCAGGGCGCTGTGCCGCCACCTCCCGCGCCGCCTCCGGCTCCGGTGCCTGCCCCGGCAACGCCGGAAGCGCCGCCTGCTCCGCCGCTGCCTGCTCCTCCGGTGACGCCGCAGCAGCGGCAGTCGACCGTAGCGCCTGACCCGAACGCGACGCTTGCGGGCAAGCCGGGCGATCCGAGCGATGTCGACGAGGTGCAACTGGTCCCGAAGCCGGTGCTCGCGATCTCCGGCCAATCGAGCTGGGATCAGGGCTTCCAGCGCTTGTCCGAGAGTTTCCGTATCCTGCGGGAGCAGGCGTCACGATCGGCGCTTGCGGTCGCGGGCCGGCCACTGACCCTCTTCATCGAGACGGACGACAACGGCTTCCGCTTCGAGGCAATGCTGCCTGTGGATCGGGCGCCCGATGGCGCGGTGCCGCTCGCCAATGGTGTGCGGCCGAGCACGAGCCCGGCCGGGCCCTCGCTGCGTTTCGTGCATACAGCGCCCTATGACGACATCGATTCCACCTATGAGACGATCACGGCCTATCTCGAGGCCAAGAACATCAAGGTGAAGGACGCTTTCCTCGAGGAATATGTCACCGACCTCAAGGACCCGAGCGATCCGAACCTCGAGATCAACGTCTATGTGCAACCGCAATAGGCTTGGGCCGTAGAGCATGCTGCGAAAAAGTGGCAACGGTTTTTCGCACTAAGCATGCTCTAAACTATGAGAGTCGATCACGTTTTCTGCGTTTGGACGATTTTGTCCAAACGCAGCGTGATCTAGCGAGACGCTTTGCTTCGGTGCAGAGTCCAGCAGGCCGTCCTCAGGCGTTCCAGCTCAGTCCCGGGCGCATTGGCTGGAAGCGCTCCTCTGGCAGGTTTGCTTGCGCGAGGGCGAGCTTCAGCGCTTCCGGTGGCCGCTCGATGCCTTCGTCGGTCAGCTGGAACGTGCCCCAATGGTGGCCGAGCGCCTGCTCGGCACGGAGCGAGAGCATGACCCTGACGGCTTCTTCCGGATTCATGTGGTTGTCGCCCATGAACCAGCGCGGTTCATAGGCGCCGATCGGCAGCACGGCCAGGCGGAACGGTCCATGCTCGGCGCCGAGCAGCTGGTAGAGCGAGCCGTCGTGGTAGCCGGTGTCGCCGATATGGAAAACCTTGCCCGCTGGCGTTTCGATAACGAAGGAGCACCAGAGCGCCATGCGGCGGTCGAGCGCGCCGCGCGCCGACCAGTGATAAGTCGGAACCAATGTCGCGGAGACGGCGTCGGACAGCGCGACCTTCGCTTTCCAGTCATAGGCCTCGGTGTGAATGGCGGGATTGCGGGCGCGAATGATCGTGTCGTTGCCGAGCGGCATGATCATGCGCGGCTTGTCGCGCCGGTGGAGCGCATCGAGCGCTGCGAGGTCGAGATGGTCGTAGTGATTATGCGTGATCAGCACGACATCGATCTTCGGCAGATCGTCGAAGGCGACGCCTGGAGCGTTCACGCGTCGTGGCCCGGCGAAGGAGAAGGGGCTGGCGCGCTCGGAATAGACCGGGTCGATCAGGATATTGAGCCCGGCGATCTGGTAAAGGAACGAGGCGTGGCCGAGATGGACGACGCGCAGGCCCTCGACGCGTGCAGGTGGCTTGTCCCGCGTTGGGGCCGGGTAATGCGCCGGAAAGGCTTCGCGCTCGCGCTTCGAGGTCTGCCATCTCAGCACATCGAGCAGGCCTTTGTTGACCGGCCGGCCGTCTGTGAAGCGCAGCCCATCGAAATTCTCGCTGATCGGCCCCTGGTAATAGGGGTTGCGCGAGCGTGAGAACGCGGCCCAGGCCATACCGGTCGAGCCGAGCAGGGCGGAGATACCGAGGAGCGAGAGGAGTTTGCGGCGATTCATGGCGGGAGAAGTGGGGCCTGTTGCGGCAGGGTCAAGCCCTGTGATCCTGCTCCGGAAAAATGACCCAGCCCACAGGAAACCGCTTCGTCACGGCATCTTGAACGCCGTCGCATGCAGCCACTCGGTCGGCTTGCGGTCATAACCGCTCCCCGTTTCCTCGTCGATGTCGAGCCTGGACCAGCGTCCGGTGCCGTAGGCGCCGCGCAGCCATTCGGGCGAAGGATAGTTGAAATAGCGGCCGAAACGGTCGCGGCCGTCCTCCTCTCCAGCCTTGAAGCTGGCATAGAAGACGCCGCCAGGTTTCAGCGCGGCGTGCACGCGCGCGATCATGGCAGGTAGTGCCGCGCGGGGCACATGGAGCAGACAGGCATTGGCCCAGACGCCATCAAAGGCCTTATGCTCGGCAAGGTCCTCGAACAGGAGGACAGCGACCGGACGACCGAGGCGGCGCTCCGCCTGTGCCGCGAGTTCTGGCGAGCCATCGGTCGGCATGACGTCGAAGCCCTGGGCCAGCAGCGCCTCGCTGTCCTGTCCGGCACCGCACCCGAGTTCGAGCACACGCCCGCCCGGCGGCAGCACCGACATGAAGCCCTGAAGCCGCGCGCGGCTCGCCTCCTGCCCACGCGACGCATAGGCTTCGGCTTCGCTCGCGTAGAAATCGAGCGTGTTCGAGTCCTTGCCGTCGCGCATGCCGGTTGCTCCGCCCGTTGTCAGTGGCTGCTCGAGCGCATCGCCACCGTCGCGATGCCGGCGCCGATCAGGAGCGTTCCTCCGGCCTTGTTGAACAGGCCGATCGCGCGCGGATTGCTGACCACCGAACGGGCTCGCGAGGCGATCAGCGCGTAGCCGAGCGCATTGGCGAAGGCGAGCGTGATGAAGGTCGCTTCGAAGATCAGCATCTGCGTCCAGAAATCGGCCTTGGCGTCGAGGAACTGCGGCAGGAAGGCGACGAAGAAGGTGATCCCCTTCGGGTTGAGGGCCGTCACCAGCCAGGCATGGCCGAGCATTTTCAACGCCGAGGTGGCATCCTTGCGCGGTTCGGCATTCAGGCTGCCACCGGCCCGGAAAAGCTTCACGCCGAGATAGACGAGATAGGCTGCGCCGGCCCATTTCAGCGCGGTGAACACGGTGGCCGATGTCGCCAGCAGGGCACCGACGCCGAGCATGGAAAGCGTCATCGCCGTGAAATCGCCGAGCGCGACGCCCACCGCCATCGGGAAGGCGGTGCGCCAGCCCTGGCCGAGGGCATAGGATATCACGAGCAGGATCGTGGGGCCCGGGATGACGAGCAGGACGGCGGTTGCGGCTGCGAAGGCGGCCCAGGTTTCGAAGGTCATGGCGAGGTTCCGGAGATGAGAGGCCGAGCAATCCCGAGGCGCGCGGCTTTGTAAAGAGCCGGCCGCAGCCTCAGCCGCCGCGGCCGTTGTCAGGCGCGGTGCGGCCTCAACGACGGGCGCTTGAGATGATCTTGCACATGGCCGAGCGGGTGCCACTTTCCTCCGCGATCTGCCCCGGCTGCACGGTGAAGACGATGTCGACGCGCGTGCCCTTGCCGCTCGGACGCGCCGTAACGCGAAGCGTTTGCGGCCGGCCGGATCCGGTCACCTCCTGGAGGGCGGAGATCTGACCGAGCGACTTGTCGACCTGGATGCCGCCGAAGCCGTCGGCCGCCACGGCCTTGGCAAGCGCAGGCAGCACCGCTGCCGGCGGCCGGTCGGGGATGAGATCCCAGGTCCGATAGGTGAGGGCGGAGATCATCGGAACGCCGGCCGACTTGAAGTTGCTGGCGCAGGGCTGGGCCTGAGCCTGGGACAGGCCGACAAACAGAGTGACTGCCGCAAGGGCGATCGACTTCGGCGCAGCGTAAGGCATATCGCAATCCGTATCCAACAAGGGAATGCGACAACTACCGTCCTGCTACCAGCCTGTCACCTTCAGCGCGAACCCTGCGTAAGCTCTCCACCGGAACGAGCGGTCCGGCATCCATCGTCCTGCGGGGGTGCGGATCCGCTGCGACAACCAGGGCCCAATAGGCGCGGTACTGGGTGCGCGGGTTCTTTGCCAGCGCAATGCCAAAGCGCGTCGCCTCGGGCATCCGCAGATTCGCGTCATGTCCCGACGATTGGCGCCAGCCCGCAAAGGCCTCCTCGGTGGAATAGTAGCCGCCGCCCAGGTTCTCGGCTGCGCGGCCCGTATTGAGGCCGGCCGCATGCACGCGGGCCGTGAAGTTGCCGCCGACATCATGCGAGAGCGCGTTGCCCGCGACCATCGCATCGGCCTGGCGTTGGGCCATCGCCGTCAGCGCAGGGTCGACCCGCATGGGGCCAAGCCCGAGGCTGGCGCGGTAGTTGTTCAGGATTCGCGTTGCCGCAGCGCGGTCGACCTGCACTGCGGCGAGTTTCTCAACGGATTTTGGATTGAGAGGCCCCGTGTGCAGCGGTTGGGTGGCGCATCCGGCGGCCAGGAGGGCGATGGCGAGAAGGGCGGCAGCGGCAGTTCTTGTCATGCGATCAGGGTAATTCCGTTGTTGATCGGGTAAGGTGAGCTAGCGGCCAATCGCGGCGAGATTGCCACCATGCGTCCGCAATCTTGACTTTCGCCACATTCTGACGCTTTAACCCCCATATTCGTTTCGCCGACATCGACGAGACCGCATCCGCCGACCGGGCCGCTCGCATGAGCCATGAGAGCCCGGAGGTCAACGCCCGATAGCGCGTCTGCGCCCTCGGGCGCGAAATCGTTTGGGGATGATGTCCGTTCTGCCGGGTGAAAGAGCCGTATAAAACCGACAAGGGGCCGCATGTTCGGCACATTGAGCGACAGACTCTCCGGCATCCTCTCGGGCCTGACCCGCAGGGGCTCGCTGACCGAGGACGACGTCAACGCAGCCCTGCGCGAGGTTCGCCGCGCGCTGCTGGAGGCGGATGTCGCGCTCGAGGTCGTGCGCAGCTTCACCGACAAGGTGCGTGAACGCGCGGTCGGCGCCGAGGTCCTGAAATCGGTCACGCCCGGTCAGCAGGTCATCAAGATCGTCAATGACGTCCTGATCGACACCCTCGGCGGCGAGGGTGAGGGCATCACGCTCGATTCGGTGCCGCCGGTGCCGATCCTGATGGTTGGCCTGCAGGGCTCGGGCAAGACCACCTCGACCGCCAAGATCGCCAAACGCCTCAGCGACCGTCACAAGAAGCGGGTGCTGATGGCCTCGCTCGACACGCGCCGCCCCGCCGCCATGGAGCAGCTAGCCATTCTCGGCCAGCAGGTCGGCGTCGATACGCTGCCGATCGTCGCCGGTCAGTCGGCCGTGCAGATCGCGCGCCGCGCGATCGAGGCTGGCAAACTCGGCGGCTTCGATGTCGTGATGCTCGACACTGCCGGTCGCGTCACGCTCGACGAGGCGCTGATGGCGGAAGTCGCCGATGTGAAGGCTGCGACGAACCCGCATGAGGTACTGCTCGTCGCCGACGCGCTGACCGGCCAGGACGCGGTCAATACGGCGCGCGCATTCGATGCCCGTGTCGGGCTCACCGGCATCGTGCTGACCCGCATGGATGGCGATTCGCGCGGTGGCGCAGCGCTTTCGATGCGCGCCGTCACCGGCAAGCCGATCAAGCTGGTCGGTACTGGCGAAAAGACCGATGCGCTCGAGGATTTCCATCCCTCCCGTGTCGCCAATCGCATCCTCGGCATGGGCGACATCGTTTCGCTCGTCGAGAAGGCGGCCGAGACGGTCGACGCCGACAAGGCGCAGGCGCTGGCTCAGCGTCTGGCCAAGGGCAATTTCGATCTCGGCGACCTGCGTACGCAGTTGCAGCAGATGGAGAAGATGGGTGGCTTCGGCGGAGTCATGGGCATGCTGCCCGGCATGGGGCAGATGAAGAACCAGCTCGCCAATGCCAAGGTCGACGACAAGATGATCGCTCGCCAGATCGCGATCATCAATTCGATGACGGCGGCCGAGCGCAAGAACCCGGACCTGCTCAAGAACAGCCGCAAGAAACGTATCGCCGCCGGCTCCGGCACCTCGCCGGAAGCGATCAACAAGCTGCTCAAGATGCACCGCGGCATGGCGGACATGATGAAGCAGATGGCCCGCCAGAAGGGCGGCATGCTCGGCAAGCTCGGCCAGATGTTCGGTATCGGCGGCGGCGGATTGCCGCCGGGCATGCCTGACCCGTCCAAGATGGACCCGGCCCAGCTCGCGGATCTGCAGAAACAGCTCGGGGCAGGCGGCGGGCTGCCTTCGCTGCCGCCGGGCGGTTTCCCCGGCCTGCCCAAGGGCGTGACGCCGCCTGCTGGCATGATGCCGAAACTGCCCGGATTGGGCGGCCTGCCCGGCCTCGGCGGCAATCCGTTCGGCGGGAAGAAGAAGTGATCCCCGTCCTGGAAACCGAACGCCTGGTGATGCGCGGCTGGGCCAAGGGCGATTTCGATCGCGTGGCCGCGTTCCTGGGCGACGAGCAACTGACCCGTTTCGTCGGTGGCGCCAGCGGGCGGGACGATGCGTGGCGCCGCTTTTCCAGCATGGCCGGCCATTGGTCCTTGCTGGGTTTCGGTCTCTGGGCCCTGGAGGCCAAGGAGGACAGCCGCCTTGTCGGCTGGTGCGGGCTGCTCTCGCCGGAAGGCTGGCCCGAACCGGAGATCGGCTGGAGCCTTTTCGCAGGTGAGCATGGGCGCGGTTACGCGACCGAAGCAGCCTTGCGCGCCCGTGACTACGCCTATCGTGACTTGGGGTGGACGACGCTGATGAGTTTCATCCACCCCGACAATCGACCCTCGATCCGGGTCGCCGAGCGTCTCGGCGCCAGATTCGAGAAACCCTTCGTGATCCGTGGCTGGGAGGTCGGCATCTACCGGCACCCGGCCGCCGAGCCTGCGAAACAGAAGCCTGCAAACCTGAACTGACTGGAGATTATCATGTCCCTGAAGATCCGCCTCACCCGCGGCGGCGCCAAGAAGCGCCCCTATTACCGCATCGTCGTTGCCGACGCCCGTTCGCCGCGCGATGGCCGCTTCATCGAGAAGATCGGCGCCTATGATCCGATGAAGGCGAAGGATTCGCCGGAGCGCGTCGTGCTCGACCTCGAGAAGGCCAAGGCCTGGCTCGCCAAGGGTGCTCAGCCGACCGATCGCGTCCTGCGTTTTCTCGACGCTGCCGGCCTGCTGAAGCGTCCGGCCCGCAACAACCCGGCGAAGGCCGTTCCCGGCGAGAAGGCCAAGGAGCGCGCTGAGAAGAAGGCCGAGAAGGCCGCTGCTCCGGCTGAAGCTGCTGAGTGAACCTTCTGAGGCGCGGCCGCTCTTTCGGGGCGGCCGCGCCGATTTCTACCTTTGCCCCTTGCTGAATATGGGTTCCGGGCTGCTCGCTTCGCGGTGCCCCGGAATGGCGTTTGATGGCTGATAACGAACTCGTCCTGCTCGGCATCGTCGGGGCGCCGCATGGCGTCAAAGGCGAGGTGCGGATCAAGGCCTTCACGGCTGATCCGCTCGATATCGCGGCCTATGGCGCGCTGATCGACGATCACGGCCGCCGTTTCGAGATCGCAGAGATCAGACCCGCCAAGGAAGTGGTCATCGCCCGCCTGAAGGGTGTGACCAGCCGCGAGGCAGCCGAGACATTGAACGGGCTCAAGCTTCATACCGAGCGAGCAAACCTGCCGCCTGCCGATGATGAGGACGAATTCCTCCAGGCAGACCTCGTCGGCTGCGCCGTGGTGGGGCCGCAAGACGAGCCTCTCGGCGAGGTCACTGCCGTCGACAATTATGGCGCCGGCGACCTGCTTGATATTCGCACTCCTGACGGTCGCTCGGTGCTGATGCCGTTCACCAAGGCATTCACTCCCCGTATCGATATTGCAGCGCGACGAATCGAGGCCGATCCTCCGGCCGGATTGTTTGGGGATGTCGATGACAAGTGAGACGTCGATTCGCGCCCTGATCTTCGACATGGATGGCACCATCGTCGACAACATGCGCTTCCACGATGATGCCTGGGAGGCGTGGCACAAGACCGAGAACCTCGCCTTCGACAGGGCGAGCTTCTTCAGTCGCACCGCCGGCAAGGCCAATCTCGAAATCCTCTCGGCCTATTTCCCGGACGCCGCGGACGCTGAGCTCGAAGCGCGCGGCTTGCGCAAGGAAGAGCTCTATCGCGCGGCCTATCGGCCCCATGTCGCGGCGCTCTCTGGTCTGCTTGATCTGATGGCGCGCGCCGAGGCTGCCGGGGTTCCGATGGCGGTCGCTTCCGCTGCGCCGCCGGCCAATATCGACCTCGTGCTCGATACGCTCGGCCTGCGCTCGCGCTTCGCCACGATCGTGTCGCCATCGCAGGGGTTTCGTGGCAAGCCGCATCCCGACATGTTCCTGGCAGCGGCCGAGCGCATGGGTGTGGCTCCCGAAAGCTGCCTGGTCTTCGAGGACGCGCCGCTCGGCGTCGAGGCCGCGAAACGTGCCGGCATGCGGGCCGTCGCGATCCTGACGATGCTCGAGGCGGAGGCCTTCTCCGGCTTCGACAATGTCATCGCCAGTGCCAGGGATTTCGCAGCGCTGGACGGGCATTCGTCGCTGCGCTTTGCTTCGGCATGAGCTTTCGCGCCTCGATCCTCACGCTCTATCCCGAGATGTTCCCGGGTCCGCTCGGTGCCTCCCTGGCTGGGGAGGGGTTGCGCAAGGGATTGTGGCAGCTCGACACCCATCAGATCCGCGACCACGGCATCGGCCGTCATCGCAATGTCGACGACAATCCGGCTGGCGGCGGCGCCGGGATGGTGCTGCGCTGCGACGTGCTGGCGGCCGCGATCGATGCGGCGGTTCCGGTCGACGATCCAAGGCCGCGGCTGCTGATGTCCCCGCGCGGACGCAGGCTGGATCAGCGTCAGGTCCGCGATTGGGTGGCCGGCGAGGGCATCGTCATCGTCTGCGGGCGCTTCGAGGGCGTGGATGAACGGGTGATCGAGGGCCGCGGCCTGACCGAGGTCTCGATCGGCGACTACATCCTGTCCGGCGGCGAGATGGCGGCGATGGTACTGCTCGATGCCTGCGTGCGCCTGATTCCTGGCGTGATGGGCAAGGAAGCCTCCGGTTCGGAGGAGAGTTTCGAGAACGGCCTGCTCGAATATCCGCACTATACGCGCCCGCGCGAATGGGAGGGCAGGGGGCTGCCCGAGGCGCTGCTGTCGGGAGATCACGCACGCATCGCCCGCTGGCGGCGCGAGCAGGCCGAAGCGATCACGCGCGAAAGGCGGCCGGATCTGCTCTTGGGCCGTAAATCTCAGGGATAGGCCGTCACCGGCAGTTGCTCGGCCAGCCAGCCCTTGTCGCCGGGATTGCCGAGCAGGCCGCCGCGGACATCGACAACGTCACGCCAGCCGCGGCCGGCGAGCTTGCGCTGCAGCGAACTGCTGCGGTTTGCGGTCCGACAAATCAGCGCGATGGTCTTGCCGGGATTTTCGAGCCGCAGGGCGGCAAGCCGCGCCTCGAAGGCACTTGCCTCCATGTCCAGCCTGATTGCGCCTACCGGCACACCGGTATCGGCCCATTCTTCTGGTGTCCGGATATCGACGAGGATGAGTGTGCCGGCTTTCGCTCCGTCATAGGCCTGCCGGACGGAGAGCGATGGAGGGCTTGATTGCGCAACGGCCGCCCCGGCGAGGAGCTGGGCGGCCGTCAGGATCAGAAAGGAGCGGCGCTTCATGCCGCAAGCGCTAGCCGAGCGGCGCGCCCGCGGCAATTCACGATCGCCGTCTCAGCGCAGCTCGGCGCAGAAGCGCTGGATGCGGCGGCAGGCTTCTTCCAGCTTCTCGTCCGAGGTGGCGTAGGAGATGCGGAAGTTGGGCCCAAGGCCGAAGGAGGAGCCGTGGACGGCTGCGACGGCTTCGGTCTCGAGCAGTCCCATGACGAGGTCCTCGTCGGTCTCGATCACCTTGCCGTTCGGCAGCTTCTTGCCGATCAGCGCCGAGCAGTCGGGATAGACATAGAAAGCGCCTTCCGGCGTCGGGCACTTGAGGCCGCGCGTCTGGTTCAGCATCGAGACCACGAGATCACGGCGCCGCTCGAAGGCCTTCCGGAAAACCGGAATGTGCTCCTGCGTGCCGTCGAGCGCCTCGACCGCCGCCCATTGCGAAATCGCCGAGGTGCCTGAGGTCTGCTGACCCTGGACGAGGTCCATGGCGTTCATCAGGTGCTGCGGGCCGGCCGCGTAACCGATGCGCCAGCCGGTCATGGCGTAGGACTTCGAGACGCCGTTCATGGTCAGCGTGCGCTCGTAGAGACCGGGCTCGATCTGGGCGGGCGTGACGAACTGGAAGTCGCCATAGACCAGATGCTCGTACATGTCGTCGGTCAATACCCAGACATGCGGATGGCGCATCAGCACATCCGTGAGCTTTTTCATCTCGGCGTGGCTGTAGGCGGCGCCCGATGGATTGGAGGGCGAATTCAGGATGACCCACTTGGTCTTCGGGGTGATCGCCTTCTCGAGATCTTCCGGCTGGAGCTTGAACTCGTTCTCGATGCGGGTCTCGGCAAAGGTCGGCGTGCCGCCGCAGAGCGCCACCATCTCGGGATAGCTGACCCAATAGGGCGAGATGCAGACCACCTCGTCGCCCGGATTCAGCGTGGCGAGAAGAGCATTGTAAATGACATGCTTGCCGCCGGTGGAGACGATCGTCTGGCTCGGCTTGTAATCGAGGCCGTTTTCGCGCTTGAGCTTGCGGGTGATGGCCTCGCGCAGCTGCGGGATGCCGGAGACCGGCGTGTACTTCGTCTCGCCGCGCCTGATGGCGGCGATGGCGGCTTCCTTGATATTATCCGGCGTGTCGAAGTCCGGCTCGCCGACCGAGAGCGAGATCACATCCTTGCCCTGGGCTTTCAGATCGCGCGCCTTCTGCGTGATGGTGATGGTCGCGGACGGCTTCACGCGCTTCAGGGCATCGGCAAGAAAGGCCATGATCGATCTCCGGCGGAGCTTTCGGATAGCGCCACATGGCGCGCGCGTGGTTTAGGGCGCGCGGGCCGGCACCGCAAGCAAGAGTGCGTCATGGCTGGCAACAGCAATGTGAATGATGCACCTCGCATGAGCTGGCGAGGGAGGAGCGAAGCCCATCAGTGCGATCCCGGCCCGAAAGGTGCATGGTGCCGGGATGCCCCTCGGGGCCAACCAATGACCAGCGCGGAGCGTCGCGCAGAAGGCAGCACGTGAAACTCAGGATCGGCTACGAGCTCGATTACGACTTTCCGCAGCCGACCCCCATGATCCTGATGCTGCATGTGCATTTCAGCCGGGTGTCCGAGCTGGACGAGCCGGACCACATGCGCCTCGATCCACCGGTTCGCGTCAGCGCCTATCGTGACGGTTTCGGCAACTGGTGCAGCCGGCTGGTGGCCCCGCAAGGGCGCGTGCGAATCTCTGCCGATGCCGTGATCAACGATAGCGGGCTGCCCGAAACGGTCCGTCACGACGCAGGGCAGGTCCCGGTCGAGCTGTTGCCCGAGGAGTGCCTGGTCTTCCTGCTCGCCAGTCGATTCTGCGACAGCGACCGCCTGCTCGACCTGGCCTGGCAGCTCTTCGGCCATACGGTGCCGGGCGCGCCGCGCGTGCAGGCGATCTGTGACTTCGTGCACCAGCGCATCGCTTTCAACTATAATGATGCGAGCGTGACGCGAACGGCGTCGGAGGCCTATCGCGAGGGGCGTGGCGTCTGCCGCGACTATGCCCATCTCGCGATCGCGTTGTGCCGGGCGATGAACATCCCGGCACGCTATTGCACGTGCTATCTCGGCGACGTCGGCACGCCTCCGCCGTTTCCGCCGGGCGATTTCGCGGCGTCCTTCGAGGCTTACCTGAGCAGCGGCTGGGAGATGTTCGATCCGCGCAACAATGTGCCGCGGATCGGCCGAGTGCTGATCGCGCGCGGCCGCGACGCGGCTGACGTCGCCATCGCGACCACCTTCGGGCCGAACACGCTGGTCGGTTTCAAGGTCTGGACCGACGAAGTCATCGAGACCTGACGAGCAGGTCCCTGGGGCTACTCGTCGAAGAGCCGGGCGGCCGCGCCCTGCTTCTTCCCCCGGGCGGGCTTCTGCTGTGGCAGTCCCTGCGCTGTTACCTCACAGGCGTCGAGGCTAGCTATCGGTGCCCCCGACTTCGCCGGTGCGGGGTGAGGGGCTGCTGCCGACGGCACGGCGAGCTTCGTCGCCGCCTCCGGCTCGATCGTCCTGAAGCGTATCATCTGTGTCCTGTCGGCGGTGCGATGCGGTCGGGAAAGCCGGCCCAGAGAGGCAGGGTAGCGACTGCCAGGGCCTCACTTCTTCTTCTGCGGAGCGGCTGCTTTCGCAACCACGGCAGCAAAGGTCGAAGGGGCTGCGGCCGAGACTTTCGGCTTGTCCTTCTTCGGTTTCTTGGCTTCACGGTTGCCGCGTTGTTCACCTTTTGCCATCGTCTCATTCCTCGCTTCGAGGGCCGCGGGCTGCGTCCCTTCTCAGGTCGCGCGGGCAGATCGGCAGTCCTACTTGGACACCGACATACTCGTGGTGGTTGCGCGAAAGCGGCGCTGTGCTGTGAAACTCATGCTGTCTTCGGTCATTGCGGCCGGCTTTCGGCTGCCGCGGTCGGCCCGGGAAGCCGGACCCTGTCACATCGAAGCAGAGTTCGAGCCTAGGCCAGAGCCGGTCGAAGTGCACGCGGTTTCTCGGGATATCTTGCGCCGGCCGGTTGATGCCTCAGCGACGTCATCACGAGCCTCAGCCATGCGCCGGCGCCGCGTGATCGTTGCTACGCTTCCCATGCTCCAGCGCGGACGACCCCAGCAGGGAAAGCCGCGGCGGTTCAGCCGACGAGCGATATCGCCGGGATCGTCGATGCCGACCTCGACCAGCTGATCAATCAGCGCCCCGGCCGCTGCAAGGAAGATGGCGTAAAGCTCCTTTTCAAGCCGTCGGTCCATCGGCAGCGGCCGAACATATCCGTCAGCCGCTTTGATGGTGGAGATGTGGTCCCCAAGGGAGTGGCCGGTGTCATGAAGCAAACGGCCGGGCTTGCGCCCAGCCGCGGCAGACACGGCATCGTCAGACTGGATCAGGATCAACTCACTCCCATACCGAAGGTGGGCTCGACCGCGTTGGGCGAGAGCATCACGGCGTTGGGATGACCGCCCTCGAACATCGCGAAGCGGACCGCGTCCTTCTTCTCGCGAAAAATGCCCTCAGATTGGCCTTCGAGGTCGCGGGCGACCCAAAAGCCGTGCTTCGACTGGCCGACGAGGAAGAGATGGCTCGTTCCATCGTGCGGTTGAATCTGCGTGGACTGTCCCATGTCGCAGAGCTCAATTCGGCAGGAACAGCCAGGCGCGCAAGCTGATGAAGCCAGCGGCCGCGAGCGCAAAGCAAGCCAGCGCGGCAAGCTCCGCCGCGAGCAGGCCGGTTACCGGCCGCTTCTTCGCTACGGTGCGATAGACCGTGCGGGCACGGCGCTGGTGAGAGGTATGGGCGTAAGCGGTATCAGTCGTCATCTCGACCTCCATCGATGGTCGAGATGTAGGTCTGCTCCCGCTAAGCGTGCGATGTGGAAGGCGCGCTGCCGCATAAGGCCGGCATAAAGCCGCCCTTGCATGCCTTGCTGTTCCCTGCGATGCGCTGACGTCCATGGAACCGAGCCCCAGCACCATCGCGATCTATGTCGACGCCGACGCCTGTCCGGTGAAGCCGGAGGTGTATCGCGTGGCCGAGAGGCATCGGCTCAAGGTCTTCGTCGTCGCCAACAGCTTCATGATGGTGCCGCGCGAGAGCTGGATCGAACGGGTGATCGTGTCCGACGGTTTCGACGCCGCCGACAACTGGATCGCCGAGCGGGTCGCGCGCGGTGCGATCGTCATCACCTCCGACATCCCCCTTGCCGATCGCTGCATCAAGGCCGGCGCCGACGTCATCGGGCCGACAGGCAAGCCCTTCACCGAAGCCTCGATCGGCATGGCGCTGGCGACGCGCGACATGATGGAGGATCTGCGTGCCGCCGGGGCCGTGACCGGCGGGCCGAAACCCTTCTCGCAGAAGGACCGCTCGGCCTTCCTGCAGGCACTCGACGTCGCGGTGCAGCGGCTGAAGCGGGCAGGCTTCGGCGGGTAGGGCTTGCTGGCCGAGCTTAAACCGCGAGCCATTCCCGTGTGGTCGAGAAGAAAACGGCCTTCAGATGCTCTCGAAGTCGCCGCCACGCCCCTTGCCGCCGGCGAAGCGTCCGGCCCCGGCCGCACCTTCCTGGGCGATGGTCTCGACGGCGCCGGCCCATTCCCTGGCCAGGGCCTCGCGGATGCCGAGGCCGTGCCCGGCAATTGCGTTGCGGCGGTCAGCCAGCACGGCGCCCTGCGGGAAGCGGACGATCTGCTGCGCCATTGCCTCGGCGGCGGCGCGCGCTTCTCCGCGCGGTACCACAGACTCGCAGAGCCCGATCCGCAGAGCCTCGTCGGCGGCGACCTTGCGCCCCGTCATGATGATTTCGAGCGCACGGCCCTGGCCGACGAGGCGGGGCAGCCGCACGGTGCCTCCGTCGATCAACGGAATGCCCCAGCGTCGGCAATAGACGCCGAAATATGCATCCTGCGCCATGATCCGGACATCGCACCAGAGAGCGAGCTCCATCCCACCAGCGACTGCCGGGCCCTCGACGGCGGCAAGCACGGGCTTGCTCATCTCCAGCCGTGAGGGGCCCATCGGGCCGCGTGGAGCCGGGCCATTGCCATCAGGAAAGGCCAGTCCCTCGACGATCTCCGAGCGGAAGCGCTCCGCATCGGTGAAGGCCTGCGCATATTTCAGGTCCCAGCCGGCGCAGAAGGCGCCGCCTTCGCCCCAGAACACGATGGCGCCGGTTTCAGGATCGGCGTCGAGTTCGCGGAAGGCGGCCGTCAGCGCTTCGGCGCTGTCCGGATCCATGGCGTTGCGTGCCTCGATGCGGCTGTGGATGACGGTCGCGACCTTGCCGTCGCGTTCGATGCGGATGGTCATGGGCGGCTCGCTCCCCGTTGCTCGCTGAGCACAGGCTACAGGCTCCCGCGGCGCCGGTACCTGCCGCTGGACGCATGGCGCCTTTGCCCGTAATTCTCGCGGCAAGCCCAGTCTCCAAATCGGGCACCCCGGAGGACCTTCATGTCGCTTACCCGCCGTACCACGCTCGGCATCTTTGCCGGCGCGGCCTTTGCTCCGGCCATCGTCCGCGCGCAGACGTTCCCGTCGAAGCCGATCACGCTGGTCGTTCCCTATCCGGCGGGCGGACCGACCGACGCCATCGCCCGCTTCGTTGCGCAGGATCTCTCGACCTCGATCGGCCAGAACGTTCTGGTCGACAACCGTGCCGGTGCATCAGGGGCAGTTGGCACACGCGCCGTGGCGAAGGCGGAGCCGGACGGCTACACCTTCATCTTCGGCAACAACCAGACGCACGGGAACAACATGTTCCTGCTGAAGGAGCCCGGCTACGATGCGGTGAAGGATTTTGCACCGCTCTGTGGCGTCGGCGCCTTCGAGCACGCCTTCGTCGTCCGCAACGACCTGCCGGCCAAGACCATTGCCGAGTTGATCGCGCTGGCCAAGGCGGATCCCGGCAAGCTGAACTATGGCTCCACCGGTGTCGGCTCCGGCTCGCATCTGGCGATGGAGTTGTTCATGCAGCGCACGGGCATCAAGATGACGCATGTGCCGTTCCGCGGCGCCGCGCCGCTGGTGCAGGAGATCATCGGCGGGCGCATCGACATCGCCAATTCGACCCTGCCGAGCGTGCTGGAGCAGATCAATGCCGGCAGCATGCGCGCGCTGGCCCTGGCGAGCCCGGAGCGCAATCCGCGCGCCAAGGATATCCCGACCCTGCGCGAGCAGGGCGTCAGCAATGCCGACGCCGATTCCTGGGCGGCCTTCTTCGCTCCTGCCGCGGTTCCGCAGCCGATCCTGGACACGCTCTCGAAGGCCGTCATGGCATCGATCGCCAAGCCGGCCGTGACCGAGGCGATCCTCAAGCTCGGCTTTACGCTGAAGGTGCGTGATCCCGTCGCGTTCAAGCCCTATCACCTCCAGGAGATCGCGACCTGGAAGCAGATCATCGCCGATGCCGGTGTGAAGCCGGAATAACCGGCGCGATCGCTTCAGTCCCCCTCCGTCATTCCGTGCATGCGACTTAGTCGCGCCGGCCCGGCGTCGTGCATCCCACATGACCGATTCCGGCGGGCGGCTTCGTTGTCGCGGGAGAGGCGTGCGCTACCCTGCCCGAGATCATTGAAGACCGGAGCGTCGTCATGAACCTGATGCCACTTCTCGCCGCCCGCCGCGATGCAGGAAAGCCCGTACGCGTCGCACTGATCGGGGCCGGAAAGTTCGGTTCGATGTTCCTGTCGCAGGTCCCCCATATTGCGGGGCTGGAGGTCGCGGTCATCGCCGACCTCGATCCCGAGCGGGCGAAGCAGGCCTGCCGGCAGGTCGGCTGGGACGAGGCCCGCATCGAGGCGACCCGCTACGTCGCGGACGGCGCCGAGGCGGCCGCGATGGACGGTATCGAGGTCGTCATCGAGGCAACCGGCCATCCGGCCGCCGGTGCACGCCATGCGCTGGCGGCGATCACCGCCGGCAAGCATGTCGTGATGGTCAATGTGGAGGCTGACGTGCTGGTCGGCCCGGTGCTCGCGACCCGGGCTCAGGCTGCGGGCGTGGTCTATTCGATGGCCTATGGCGACCAGCCGGCGCTCGTCTCGGAGATGGTCGACTGGGCGCGCGCGACCGGATTCACGGTTGCCGCAGCCGGCAAGGGCACGAAATACCTGCCGGCCTATCATCAGGTCACGCCGGACGATGTCTGGACCCATTACGGGCTGACGCCCGAGGCGGCCAAGGCGGCGGGCATGAACCCGCAAATGTTCAATTCCTTCCTCGATGGCACCAAGTCGGCGATCGAGATGGCGGCGATCGCCAATGCCTGCGGGCTCGACGTACCGGAGGCCGGCCTCGCATTCCCGCCGGTCGGCGTTGACGACCTTGCCCATGTGCTGCGGCCGAAGGCGGTCGGTGGGCAGCTCGATCGCGACGGCATGGTCGAAGTGGTGTCGTCGCTCGAGCGTGACGGGCGGCCTGTGTTCCGCGACCTGCGCTGGGGCGTCTATGTCGTGCTGAAGGCGCCGAATGACTACGCCGCGGCCTGCTTCAAGCAATATGGCCTGCCGACCGATTCCACCGGCCAATATGCGGCGATGTACAAGCCGTTCCACCTGATCGGGTTGGAGCTTTCGATGTCGGTCCTCAACGCCGCCTTGCGCAGCGAGCCGACCGGCAGCACCCGCGAGTGGCGCGGGGACGCTGCCGCTGTGGCCAAGCGCGACCTCAAGGCCGGAGAGATGCTGGACAGGGAGGGCGGTTACACGGTGTACGGCCGCCTGATGCCGGCCCGAGCGAGCCGCGAGGTCCGCGCCCTGCCAATCGGGCTCGCGCATGGCGTCAAGCTCGAGCGGGACGTCGCGGCCGGACAGGTCGTCACCAGCGACGATGTCGCCCTCGACGAAACCCAGGCGATCGTTTCACTTCGGCGTGAGCTCGAAGCAACCGAGTGGTGATTCCCCGCGTTTTGCCTCACTGACGTTCCGCAACGACAGGGAGAGTTCCATGCGTCACACTGTTCTTGCCGCCTGCTTCAGCGCCACGCTTTCAGTCCTGGCGCTGCCGTCGGCGGCCGATGCCCAGCAGCGCTTTCCGTCGAGCGCGGGCGAGCTGGTCGTCGAGACTGTGGCGAGCGGTCTGGAGCATCCCTGGGGCCTCGCCTTCCTGCCTGACGGGCGCATGCTCGTGACCGAGCGGCCGGGGCGGTTGCGGCTGGTTTCCGCCGCGGGCGAGGTTTCGCGGCCGATCGCGGGCGTGCCGAATGTCGTGGCGCGCGGTCAAGGTGGGCTGCTCGATGTCGCTCCCGATCCGCAGTTCGCCCAGAGCCGTCTGATCTATCTCTCCTTCGCGGAGCCGCGTGCCAATGGAAGCGGTACCAGCATCGCGCGCGGGCGCCTCAATGCAGGCGGCACCGCGCTCGAGGGGATGAGCGTGATTTTCCGACAGATGCCGACGATCAACAGCAACATGCATTTCGGCTCGCGATTGGTCTTCGACCGGACAGGCGCGCTGTTCGTCACGGTGGGCGATCGCTTCAGCCAGCGGGATCAGGCGCAGAACCCGGGCAATCATCTCGGCAAGGTCCTACGGATCAGCCCGGAGGGCAAAGCGGCGGCGGGCAATCCGAAGAAGGAGGGCTGGCAGCCGGAAATCTGGTCGATCGGCCATCGCAATGTGCAGGGCGCGGCGTTGCATCCGGAGACTGGGCAGCTCTGGACGGCCGAGCACGGCGCGCGCGGTGGCGACGAGGTCAACACGCCGAAGGCAGGGCTCAACTATGGCTGGCCGGCGATCACCTACGGAATCGACTATTCCGGCGCGAAGATCGGCGAGGGCACATCCAAACCCGGTATGGAGCAGCCGCTTTTCTACTGGGACCCGTCGATCGCACCGGCCGGCGCGACTTTCTACACGGGACAAATCTGGCCGGCCTGGAAGAACTCGCTCTTCGTTGGCGCCCTTGCCGGGCAGATGCTGATCCGCCTCTCGACGCAGGGTGAGACGGTCACCGGCGAGGAGAAACTGCTGACCACGCTGCGCGAACGCATTCGTGACGTCAGGCAGGGCCCGGACGGCTATCTCTACCTGCTGAGCGATGATGCCAACGGCAAGATCCTTCGGGTCAGGCCGGCGCGGTGAGCGCCGGCACGGGGCGCGTCAGGGACCGCAATCCCATTCATTCTCGATGACGAACGCATTGCGCGTCGAGAGCTGGCCGCGCGTGTCATAGAGATCGCCGACATAATAGGACGTACCGGCGTCGTCGCGGGCGTTGCGCTTGACCTGCAGGGACCAGCCGTAACCGACATGCTTTCCGCCGCGCCAGGTTGGGTGGACATCGCCGGTGCTGGCGGAGGCGAGGATCTTGGCGCGGTCGTCGCTGGGACTGCAGGTCGGGCCGGCGAGCGCCGGCGTCGAGAGGCTCAAGATGGATACGGCGACGAGGATCGCTTTCTTCACGGCAGTCTTCCTGGGTAGGTAGGAGTGATACGGTCATTCCGGCCGCAGCGAAGCTGGGCGCCGGAAACCATCTTGGAGCGCGGCGCCCTGCGCTTCCGGGATCGCGTCGCTATCGCGGAGTGTCCGGAATGATGCGTAGCAGGCAGTGCGCCGGCAGTTCAGGTGATGTCCGCCAGCCGGGTGTCGAGCGATAGCACCAGGCACCAATGCGGTTCGAAGTCGGCGCCCAGCGGCCAGATCTGCTCCTTGAAGATATCGAGCATCCGAGTCTGGTAGCGCTCGAACCAGTGCTGCTCGCAGAGCACGAATTTGGTCGCGCCGACAATCGTCTCACGGTCGATGATGCAGAGCGGCACAATCTGGGGGTGTGTATCGAGATAGGCCTGCACCGTGACCATCAGCGTCGGGTAGCCGGGATGCAGCATGTCATCGAGAACAATCAGCCCGCCATCGGCCAGACAGGCAGAGGCAAGTGCGAGATCCCTGGCCAGCGCCGCGCGGGAGTGCTCGCCGTCGATATGGATGAGACGCAGCTTGGCGCCGCCGGTGTGCTTCAGCAGGTCGGTCGGAGCCATCGCTCCCGCATCGCCCTTGATGGTGACGCGCCGCTCCGGGCCGATGCCGTGCTTCAGGCAATTCGCCTCGAAGCGTTGCTCAACCTCCGGATTCGGCCACTCGAAGATATCGATGCCGAGAGCGATCTCACCCGGTTCGAGTGCATGCGCGAGCGCGATGAAGAAGCGCCCCTCGAAGGCTCCGATCTCGGCAATCGATCCACGCAGTCCTTCCTCGGTTTGCAGTCGCAGAAGCCGTGCGCAAATCGCTGCGGCGAAGCGCGACGACATGCCGACGACCGCGTCATAGCCATTGGCGAGATAGGCTGCAACCGTGGGATGTCCGGGCGAGGGGATATTGGCCATCCTGCTCATGCCTTGCCCTGGAAGATGAAGAAGGCGCCGGCCGCAATCAGCGCGAAACCGATGGCATGGTTCCAGCCGAGCGGCTCCTTGAGCCAGAGCACGGAAAAGCCGGCGAAGACGGTGAGGGTGATGACCTCCTGCATCGTCTTCAGCTCGGCGGTGGAATAGACTGCATTGCCGATGCGGTTGGCAGGGACGGCGAGCATGTATTCCGGCAGGGCGATCATCCAGCTCGCGAGGATGGCGAGCCAGATCGCGGTGCTCTTGTAGCTGAGATGGCCATACCAGGCGAAAGTCATGAAGACGTTCGAGCCGATCAGCGAGGCAATCGGCAGGAGATGAGCGGTGGAGATGGCTTGCATGAAGGGGGCGGTCCGGGGGGCTGTATCTACAGAAAGCCTAATCAGCGCGCAGGGTTCCCGATAGGGCCGGCTCAGCCGTAGCGCAGCTTCATGGTCAGGATGACGAGGACCAGCACCAGAGTCACGGCATTGGCGCCGATCAGCGGCCAGGACATCAGCAGAAGTCCGTAGACCCCAGAGAATGATGCCGAGCGCGAAGAATACCTGCGTCCAGAGCGAGATCGCGCGCGTGTCCCGAGTCCGGATCGTGTGCCAGGCCTGGGGCAGCCAGCATAAGGTCGTCAGCGTGGCTGCGGTGAAGCCGAGGAACTCGGTTGTGGCGACAGACATCGGCGGGAGCGCCTCGAATCAGATCAGGCCCTTGCCATAGCCGTCTTTTGCGACTTTTGCGCGCAGTTCGCGCATGGTTAATCTCCTTTAACCATTCGGCCCTAGTTTTGCGTCATTCCTTGGATTTCGGTGGGTTCATGCGCGCACTCAAACTGGCATTTCCGCTCATCCTCTTCGCGTCCGGCGCCCAGGCGGACTTCCAGTCCTGCCTTGCGGGGCTGCGCTCGGAGGCTGCAGCGAAAGGCGTGTCCGGCGCCACCTTCGACCGGGCCATGGCAGGCGTCACGCCCGACATGAAGGTGATCGAGGCGATGAACAACCAGCCGGAGTTCAAAACACCGATCTGGGATTATCTCGGCACGCTGGTCGATGAGGAGAAGGTGGCGGAGGGGCGCAACATGCTGCGCCAGCACGCCTCGACCCTCGCTGCGGCCGAACAGCGCTTTGGCGTCGACCGCCATACCATCGTGGCGGTCTGGGGCGTCGAGAGTGATTTCGGCAAGGCGCGCGGCAAGATGCCTCTCGTCCAGGCGCTCTCGACCGGCGCCTGTCTCGCGCCGCGCCGCAATGCCTTTTTCAAGGGCGAGCTGATCGCCACGCTTCAGATCATCCAGCGCGGCGATGTCCGGGCCGACCGCCTGATGGGCTCCTGGGCGGGCGCCTTCGGCCACACCCAGTTCATCCCCTCGACCTATATGCGTCTCGCCGTCGACGGCGATGGCGATGGACGGCGCGATCTGGTCGACTCGGTTCCCGACGCACTGCATTCGACCGCTAATTTCATGGCCAAGGCCGGCTGGGTGACCGGCGCGCCCTGGGGCTACGAGGTCCGCGTCCCGAACGGCTATTCCGGTTCGACCGGGCGCAATCCGAAGCAACCGGTCTCATCCTGGGCTGGGCGCGGGATCGTCAAATATGACGGCTCGGCACTGTCCGGCTCGGGCAATGCCGGACTGCTGATGCCAGCCGGCCGCGATGGCCCGGCCTTCCTCGTCTTCAAGAACTATGACGCGGCCTACAGCTATAACGGCGCGGATTCCTACGCGCTCGCCATCTCGCTGCTCTCGGACCGTATTCGCGGCCGGCCGGGCGTCCAGGCCGACTGGCCGACCGATGACCCGCCGCTGTCGCGCGAGCAGCGCCGCGAATTGCAGCGCCTGCTGATCGCACGTGGCTACAATGTCGGCGAGCCCGACGGAGCCGTCGGTTCGCTGACCAGGACCGCGATCAAGGAGATCGAATCACAGATCGGCATGCCACAGACCGGGCGGCCGGGTGCCAAGGTGCTGCGCGCGCTCAAGGGTGGACGGGTATGACTGCGCTGGATCAGAAGCGACGCCTGATATCCACCGGTTCGCCGTTCGAGCTCGCCTTCGGCTATTCGCGGGCGGTGGTCGATGGCGATCTCGTCTTCGTCTCGGGCACGACGGGTTATGACTATGTCACCATGACGATACCCGAGGATGCGGCGGAGCAGGCGCGCAATATCTTCCGGACGCTGGACGCGGTCCTCATCGAAGCGGGCTCTGCGCTCGCCAACGTGGTGCGCGCCCAGTACTTCGTCACGGATCGCAGCTATTGCGAGCCGGTTCTTGCGGTGTGCGGCGAAGTCTTCGGGCAGATCCGCCCGGCGGCGGGCATGTATGTCGTGGCCGGTCTGCTCAAGCCCGAGATGAAGATCGAGATCGAGATTACGGCCCGGATATCGTACCCGGCCCGATGATCCAGCCTTTTTATGTTTGCATCGGCCTTCCCGAAAACCGCAATCCACTTTTCGGGCCGATGCTTTAGCCGGAACGGCAGGCTTCAGATGCCCAGGAAGCGCCTGACAGGGGCCGATCCGTTCGGCGCCGTCAGGCGGGGCCAGGGGCCGGACGCTTCGACGCGGCCATTGGCCACGAAGGCAAAGAGGTCGGCATGGTTGGCCGCCTCCTCTGGCGTGTGCAGTGTCATCAGCACGGTGAGGCCGTGTTCGCGACGCAGGGCATCGATACGCGCTATCATCTCGCGGCGCAGGCCGGGATCGAGTGCGCCGAACGGTTCGTCGAGCAGCATCAGCGGCTTGCCTCGCAGGAGGGCGCGGGCGAGGGCGACGCGCTGACGCTGACCTCCCGAGAGTTCTGCCGGTCGGCGGGCAGCAAGGCCCGCGAGATCGACCTCGGCCAGCGCAGTTGCCACGCGCTCGCGCTCGGAGGCGTCGAGTCGCAGTGACGGTTTCAGTCCAAGCGCGACGTTTTCGGCTGCCGTCAGATGCGGGAAGAGATTGTGATCCTGGAACAGGATCGAGACTGGTCGTCTGGCTGGTGCGAGCGGCAGCAGATCTGCGCCGGCGAAGCGAAGGGTTCCGGCCGTCGGCTGTTCGAAGCCGGCAATGGCGTGGAGCAGGGTGGTCTTGCCGCCACCTGACGGGCCGATGACGGCGCAGAGCGCGCCCGCTGGAATGACGAGGTCGTAGTGGGCTGGGAAGCCGGGATAGGCGAGGGACAGGCCCGCCAACTCAAGCAAGACGCGCACTCCAGCGCTCGGTCACATAGGCGAGGCCACCGGCCGAAAGCACCAGCACGAGCGCGAGCGCTCCCGCTTCATTCATGCGGTAGGCGCCGAGGCGGTTCGCCAGCAGATAGGGCAAGGTGGTGAGCTCGCCGCCGCCGAACAGAGCAATGACGCCGAAATCGCCGAGCGAAAGCGCCGTGGCAAAGGCAAAGGCGGCCGCCAGCGGTGCACGCAGGGCTGGCCATTCGACGAGGCGCAGCCGGGTCCAGCCGGCAATGCCGAGACTCTCGGCCAGCCTTCCGTGACGTTCGGCGCCGATCGCGAGTGGCGGGGCCAGCAGCCGATAGGCATAGGGCAGAGCCATCAGGGCGTTGACGAGCGGGACGAGCAACAGCCCGAGTGTTGGGGGATCGGCGAGGCTGCGCACCAGGACGTAGAGCCCTGCCACGAAGGCGAAGGGCGGCAGGCCAAGCATGGTGAAGGCGGCGAGATCGGGCAGTCCCGCGCGTTTCCAGCGTCCGCGTTCGGCACTGGCGAGCAGCACGGCAAACAGGCAGGCGAGGAGGCCTGCGCCAAGCGCGATCGCGACACTTGTCGCGGCAGCCCATGCGAATTCAGCTGTCGCGAGCATCGTCAAGGCTGCGACACCGCTTGCGATGCTGAGGAGAGGCGGTGCGATCCAGGCTGCCGCCAGAATGAGAACAAGACGGTCGAACCGCAGCAGCCGAGGGGCGAGGATGTCGGGTCGTGGTGCATGACGCTCGGCGCTTGCCTCGTCGCGAGCTGCCGGTGCGAGTGTGGCGAGCGCGGTCGCAAGCCCGAGGCAAAGCACAAGCTGGAGGCCGGCGAGAGCGGCAGCGCGGGCGAAATCGGCCTCGAAGCGGACCGCTTCGTAGATTGCAACTTCCAGTGTCGCATTGGCGGGCCCGCCACCAAGCGAGAGCACGACGGCGAAGCTCGTGAAGCAGAGCAGGAAGACGAAGGTGGCAAGCGCCGGGGCTTCGCGCCGGATCACCGGCCAGTCGAGATGCCGGAAACAGTCGGCGGCGGAGAAGCCGAGCGCCGAGGCCAGGCGCCTCCGCTCGCCGGGTTCGCGCCCGAAGGCCTGAAGCAGAGTGCGTGTCACCAACGGCGTATTCATCAGCACATGCGCGATCAGGATACCCTGGAGCCCGTAGATCGCCGGCGGTTCGGCGCCGACGGCACGCGCCAGGCTGCCGAGCAGACCGGAACGGCCATAGATGGCGATGACGCCGAAGACGATCACGATCGTCGGTGCGACGGCTGCGGCGGTCAGCACCGCGAGCAGGAGGTCGCGCCCGGGAAAGCGGCGGCGCAGCAAGGCAAGCGCGAGAGCCGCGCCGAGCAGGAGCGAGAGCAGCATCGACAGGCCCGCCTGCACGGTCGCTCCTGCGACGAGGCGCGCGAGATAGGGGCCGAGCGACGACAGGGCCGCAACGTCGCCGCCGGCACGCGCCAGCCCGGTGAGCGAGGCGCCGGCGAGCGCGAGGATTGCAAGCGCTGTGAGCGTGGCCGGGCGGAACAAGGCCTCACCGGCTCGCTGCGGCGAGCCAGGCGTCGATGAAGGTTCGTCGCTGCGTGCGCACCTCGTCCGGCGTGAACAGCAGGGTCCTTTCCGGCTTGATGACATCGGCGAACGAGGCCGGCAGGCCGCCTGCAGGCTGCCTTGCCGGCATCATCCAGTTGCCTTCCGGGATCAGCGATTGGAACGCGCCTGAAAGCATGAAGGCGAGGAAGCGTTTGGCCAGCTCGGGCTGTCGGGTCGTGCGCGTCATGCCGGCGAGTTCGACATGGAGATAGTGACCTTCGCTGAAGGGCGCGGCCTTGTACTGCGTCTTCTTCTCCGCGCCGATGTGATAGGCCGGCGATGTCGCGTAGGAGAGCACCATGTCGGCCTCGCCCTTGAGAAAGAGCCCGTAGGCCTCCGACCAGCCCTTGGTGAAGGTGACGATGCGCGGCTTGAGCCTGGTCCAGGCGGCGTCAGCCCCGTCGCCATAGACGGCGCGCATCCAGAGCAGGAAACCAAGGCCGGGCGCGCTGGTGCGCGGATCCTGCAGCACCAGCTTCGGTCCATTCGGATCGTCGACGAGCTGCTTCAGGCTGCTGGGCGGCGTGGCAAGTCTGGTTGAATCATAGACGAAGGCGAGGTGCCCCCAGTCGAAGGGCAGGAAGGTATCGTCGGTCCAGGCGATCGGCAAAGTGAGCGCTGCACTCTCCTGGCCGTGCGGCCGGAACAGGCCCGTCGCCTTGGCTTCAGCCGCAAGGTTCATGTCCAGGCCGAGCACGGCATCGGCCTTCGTCGCCTCGCCCTCCAGCTTCAGCCGCGCGACGAGGGAGCCGGCATCGTCACTTGCCACCCAGTTCAATGTGCAGCTGCATTCCGCCTCGAAGGCCGCCTTCACCTTGGCGCCAGGGCCGTATTTCCCGGTGAAAGAGGAATAGGTGTAGACGGTCAGCGCCGGCTTCTCTTGAGCCATGGACGGCGTCGCAAGCAGCAGCGCTGCGAGCGCCGTGGCGATCCGGGTCATCCGGCTGTTCAGAAAGGTCATGGCGTCACCCCCGCATGCATTCGATGGCGGGCCTTGACGGTCGAGAGGGGAGAGCGTCTCCGGTTGCGAGACGCCAGTGCTCAATCCCTCCGCCGGCACGATCCGGATCAGGTTCGACGGGTTGGAAGCCCTGCGCTCCCCTCTCAGCCTGAGACCATCGGGCACCCCGTTGAGACGGTCAAGGGAATAGCGAGCGGGCGGCGGCGAGTCCAGTTGGCGCCGCCTATCCGTCGCAATGGGCATTGCATCTGGCCGCATGATCATGCTGGTATATCTCTTGCTTGACAGAAGGCAGGCGCGCTTAGCGCAAAAGCTCAAGAGCAAGGGGATGTCGAATGCGACTCAATCGTCGTCAGATGCTGGCCGGGAGTTCCGCTCTAACTGTTTCCAGTCTCATTGGATTTCCGTCACGTGCGCAGTCGCGCGCCAATACGCTCCGCTTCATTCCGTCGACACCGTTGCCCTCGCTCGATCCGATCGTCGCCACGAGCTATGTCATCCGCAATCATGGCTATCTGATATATGATACCCTGTTTGCGACGGACGCGCAGTTCCGGATCCAGCCGCAGATGGTCCAGAGCTGGGAGGCCGCGCCGGACGGGCTGCGCTGGACCTTCCATCTGCGCGACGGATTGATGTTCCATGACGAACAGCCGGTCAGGGCGCAGGACTGCATTGCCTCGATCAAGCGCTGGTCCGCGCGCGATGCCTTCGGACAGACTTTCGCGACATTCGTCGAGGGCTACGACGTCGTCGATCAGCGAACCTTCGCCATCCGCCTGAAGAAGCCCTTCCCGATGCTGCCGGACGCGCTCGGCAAGCTCTCCTCGAACGTGCCCTTCATCATGCCCGAGCGCGTGGCGCTGATGGAGCCGACGAAGAACATCACGGAGGCGATCGGTTCCGGCCCCTGGCGCTTCATGGACAAGCAGTGGGTGCCGGGCCAGAACGCGATCTATGAGCGCTTCGCCAAATACAAGCCGCGAGAGGAGGCGCCATCCTGGGCCGCAGGCGGCAAGGTCGCCAAGATCGACCGCATCGAATGGTTGCCGCTGACGGAGGTTTCGGCCGCAGTCGGCGCGCTGATGCAGGGCGAGGTCGATTGGTACGAACAGCCGCCGGTCGATCTCCTGCCCCTGCTCAAGAGCAATCCCGAGATCGCGATCGAGAACGTGCCGCTCGGGCTGATCCTGCTGATGCGCTTCAACCATCTGCAGCCGCCCTTCAACAATCCCGGCATCCGCCGGGCGGTGATGATGGCAATCGACCAGACCGACTACATGGAGGCGGTCGTCGGCAGCAAGGACTACTATAAGGAGTGCAAGACCTTCTTCACGCCGGGCTCGCCGATGTCGACCGGGGCGGGCGGGCAGGCGGCCCTCGGCAACAATCTGGAGCGGGCCAAGGCCATGCTGCAGGAGGCCGGCTACAAGAACGAGAAGGTGCTGCTGCTGGCGCCCGCTGACCAGCCGATCGCCTATAACCAGTGCCTGGTGACGCAGGAACTGCTGAAGAAACTCGGCATGAATGTCGATCTGGTCGCGACCGATTGGGCAAGCTTCATCGGCCGACGTTCGAACCGCGGGTTGCCGGACCAGGGCGGCTGGTCGGTGTTCCATACGCTCTGGTCCGGCGCCGACGTGCTCAATCCCGCGTTGCATCCGCTGCTGCGCAGCAATGGCTCTGCCGCCTGGTTCGGCTGGCCGGAGGATCCCACGCTGGAAGGCCTGCGCGATCAGTGGATCGCAACTCCGGATGCGGCCAAGCAGAAGGAACTGGCCGCATCGATCGAGAAACGCGCCTTCGAGACGGTGCCCTATGCGCCGGCCGGGCTCGTGCAGCAGCCAATGGCCTATCGCAAGAGCCTGACCGGCATGGTGCTCTCGCCGGTCCAGTTCTTCTGGAATATGGAGAAGAAGGCCTGAGGGCGGCGCAGCCATTGCTTGTCCGGACGTGTGGTCATTCCGGACAGGCCTCATTAGCGGTGCCGATCTGGAAACCATCGTCAGGCTCCCGCTCTGCGACGGATTCCGGTTCTCCACGTCGCTCCGGCCGGAATGATACGGTTTGGTGTCGGCGCCGATCGCACCAGCTTCTGCTTGTCGCGCAGGCGCGCTGCCCGGCGGCTGCGCTTGCGTCACTCCCGTTCCCCGCCTAATCAGCCCGGCAAGGCCGTTCCGGCCCAGCGACATCCGATAAACGCGTGAGGCGATCATGGCGACCCACAAGCTCCTCCTCCTGCCGGGCGACGGCATTGGCCCCGAAGTGACCGGCCAGGTCGAGAAGATCGTTGGCTGGTTCGAGCAGCAGGGTCTCGCCTCCTTTGCCATCGAGCGCGGGCTTGTCGGCGGCGCCGCCTATGACGCGCACAAGGCCGCGATCTCGGAAGGCGACATGAAGCTCGCCCAGGACGCCGATGCGGTGCTGTTCGGCGCTGTCGGCGGCCCGAAATGGGCGGATGTGGCCTATCAGCATCGCCCCGAAGCCGGCCTGCTGCGGTTGCGCAAGGACCTTGGCCTGTTTGCGAATCTGCGTCCTGCGATCTGCTATCCGGCGCTGGCGTCCGCCTCCTCGCTCAAGCCCGAGGTCGTCGAAGGGCTCGACATCCTGATCGTGCGGGAACTCACCGGCGGCGTCTATTTCGGCGAGCCGAAGGAGATCGTCACGTTGGAGGACGGCTCCAAGCGCGGCGTCGACACCCAGCTCTACACCACGCCCGAGATCGAACGCATCGCGCGCGTCGCCTTCGAGCTGGCGCGCACCCGCCGCAACAAGGTCTCTTCGGCTGAGAAGCACAATGTCATGAAGACCGGCGTGCTCTGGAAGCAGACGGTCACGGCGCTGCACGCCAAGGACTACGGGGATGTCGAGCTCGAGCATGTTCTCGCCGACAATTGCGCCATGCAACTCGTGCGCTGGCCGAAGCAGTACGATGTCATCGTTTGCGACAACCTGTTCGGCGATATTCTCTCCGACGTCGCGGCGATGCTGACCGGCTCGCTCGGCATGCTGCCCTCTGCCTCGCTCGGTGCTGAAGACCCGGCCACCGGCAAGCGCAAGGCGCTTTACGAGCCCGTGCACGGCTCCGCTCCCGACATCGCCGGCAAGGGCCTGGCGAACCCGATCGCGATGATCGGCTCCTTTGCAATGGCGCTGCGTTATTCCTTCGGTGCGATCGAGGCGGCTGACCGGCTCGAAGGCGCGATCGCCGATGTGCTTGGCGCCGGGACCCGCACCAAGGACATCGCCGCGCCGGGTGCCAATGCCGTCTCGACCGCCGAGATGGGCGATGCGATCGTCAAGGCGCTGGAAGCGCGCGGCTGACGCGTCCACCCCCGACACTCCGACGTCATCCCGGTCCTTCGCTTCGGCCGGGATGACGTGCTTGGAGCCATGCGGTGAGGAGCCCCCTGCCTCTCCCCCTCGTGAATTGCACTTGATGCCTATCTGTGGACTAAGCTTCGCTCTCTGAAACGGGGCATGTCCGTCGATGCTGATCAAACGCCGATTTGGCTGGGAATTGCCCGAGAGCCAGGTCACTCCCGAACATATCGCCATGAACCGCCGGGCCTTTCTCGGCGGGAGTGCGGGGCTGATCGCTGGGAGCGCGCTGCCGCAGATCGCCGCGGCGCAAGGCGCGGATCCGACGCTCGATCTCTATCCTGCGAAGCGCAATGCCAGCTACACGCTCGACCGGCCGGTGACCGACGAGGAACTGGCCGCGAACTACAATAATTTCTACGAATTCGGCATGTCCAAGGACATCGTCGCTGCGGCGAAGAAGCTGCCGACGCGGCCCTGGAACATCGCGATCGACGGTATGGTCGAGAAGCCGTTCGAGATCGGCTTCGACGATCTCATCCGCAAGATGCCGCTCGAGGAGCGGCTCTATCGCTTCCGCTGCGTCGAGAGTTGGGCAATGGCCGTGCCCTGGACCGGTTTTCCGCTGAAGGCGCTGGTGGCGCTGGCGAAACCGCTGTCGAGTGCCAAATACGTCAAGTTCGAAACCTTCCTGAACCCGCGCGTCGCGTCCGGGCAGACGCAGCGCTGGTATCCCTGGCCCTATACCGAGGGGCTGACCATGGCGGAGGCGAATAACGACCTGACGCTGATGGTGACGGGGATCTACGGCAAGCCGCTGCCGAATCAGCATGGTGCGCCGGTCCGCCTGATCACGCCGTGGAAATACGGCTTCAAATCGGTGAAGTCGATTGCGCGGATCAGCTTCGTCGCCGAGCGGCCCAAGACCTTCTGGGAGGCGCTGCAGTCGTCGGAATACGGCTTCTGGGCCAATGTGAACCCGGAGGTGCCGCATCCGCGCTGGAGCCAGGCGAGCGAGCAGGTTCTGGGCTCGCGCGAGCGTCGGCCGACGCTGCTGTTCAACGGCTATGGCGAGCAGGTTGCGGCGATGTACAAGGGACTTGAAGGCGAGCGGCTCTACGTCTGAGGGCCGCCGCTTCCGTCAGGAGGCGCGATGAGCCAGGGTTTCTGCCTGTTCGATACGGCGATCGGCGCCTGTGCGCTGGTCTGGAAAGCCGAACGCCTGATCGGTGCACAATTGCCGGAGCAGGATGAGGCGCGAGCTCGCCAGCGGCTGGGCCGGCGCTATCCGGAGGCTGTCGAAAGTGCTCCTCCGCCGTTCGCGCAGGATGCGATCGGCGCGATCATGGCACTGCTGCGGGGCGAGAAGAGGGATCTTGCTCACCTGCCGCTCGAGATGGACGGTCTCTCGGCCTTCAATCGAAAGGTCTATGCCGTTGCCCTGAGCATCCCGCCAGGTGAAACCATGACCTATGGTGAAGTCGCGGCGCGGATCGGCGAGCCGGGCGCGGCGCGTGCCGTCGGCGTCGCCCTGGGGGAGAATCCCTTTCCCATCATCGTGCCCTGCCACCGCGTGCTGGCTGCCAATGGCAAGACCGGCGGCTTCTCGGCCGATGGCGGGGTGGAGACCAAGCTCCGGATGCTGACGATCGAAAAGGCTCGCACCAGCGATGTGCCGAGCCTGTTCGATGCTCTGCCGCTGGCAGCCCGGCCGCGCTGACATCCTGCTGCTGCCAATGTGCCGTGTCATCCCAGGCGGGCGGTCACCGGGAGATCCGGGCCGTGTGCCGGAGCGCTCAGGATCGATGCTCCGGCATGGCCAATGGCCCTGCGCTGCACCTTGACCGGGATGGGCGCGCGTTCGCGGATCAATAGGCGGCAAGACGAAAAAAAGGCCAGCGTCCCGAGGGAGCTGGCCTTTGAAGTTTGAAACATCCGGCGTTACCGCCAAACATCTCAGAGGGGAACGGCTGGAACGAACTCAACGCCGGGAGGAGAATGCGGAGCCCGTTCCGAACAACCGTGATTGCTATATCGGGCAGCACGTGCCGTTTTGCAATGCAGCATAGCTTGGGTCCGCTATGCGGAAACTGCATGACCTATCATCAAGTGCAACAAATTTTAGCCTAAATGCCTGAAAAGCATGCGTTCGCCGCAGCGCGGGGTACCCGCGCTGCGCGCATAACCGGGCCTTTCGGCCGTTTAGTAGGTCCAGCGCTGGGCCTTCTGGATCAGGAAGTCGCGGAATGCCTGCACTCTGGCCACCGACTTCATCTCTTCTGGATAGACCAGATAGCTCTCGAGCTGCGGCATCTCCGTCTCGCGCATGAGCTGGACGAGAGGCGAGCCGGTCTCGATCAGGTAGTCCGGCAGCACCGCGATGCCTGCGCCGCTGTCGACCGCCCGCTTCATCGCCGTGATGTTGTTCACGGTGAGATGGATCGGGCGGGGGTTGCGCTGCTCGCGGCCCAGGGTTCCGAGCCAATGCACGGCCGTCAGATAGGACGGCGAGGTGCTGCCGAAGGACAAGAGGCGGTGATTATCGAGATCCTCATAGCTCTTCGGTTCGCCGAAGCGCTTGATATAGGCTGGCGAGCCATAGACGTGGAAATGCACGGTGAAGAGCTTGCGCTGGATCAGGTCCGGCTGCTGCGGCTGGCGCAGGCGGATCGCGATATCGGCCTCGCGCATCGAGAGGTCGAGTTCCTCATCGGTGAGGATGAGATCGACTTTGATGTCCGGATAGAGGTCGAGGAACTCCGCCAGCCTTGGCGTAAGCCAATGGCCGCCGAGGCCACGTGTCGCGGTGACCTTGAGCTCGCCCGACGGATGCTCGCGCGTCTCCGAGAGCTGTGCGCGGGTACGCTCAAGGCGCTGCGTCATTTCGCGTGCCGCACGCCAGAGCAATTCGCCCTGCTCTGTGAGAATGAGCCCGCGCGTATGGCGGTGAAACAGCGGTGCACGCAGCTCACGCTCAAGCGCGCCAATCTGCCGACTAACGGCGGATTGACTCAAACCAAGTACGTCGCCAGCCTTGGTAAAGCTGCCGGATTCTGCGACGGTATAAAAAATCCTGATGCGGTCCCAATCCACCGCGTTTCCCCCGTTATGCGTTTCGTGCATGTTGGGGGGTAAAACGCAGGAACGTCAACGATTGCTTTGCCGACAAGGCCTCTTTTCACACTGAATCTCGTGAGACAACCCATCAACAATCGTGATGGGTGGTCTTTTTCGGCCTATTCGGCCGCTTCACGCTGTTCCGTGACGTTGGCGGCAAGCCATCTTTCGGCATCGAGCGCGGCCATGCAGCCCAGGCCCGCGGCGGTCACAGCCTGACGGTAATGCTCGTCGGTGACGTCACCTGCGGCAAAAACGCCGGGGATGTTGGTTTGCGTCGTGCCGGGCGTCACGTCGAGATACCCCGATTCACGCATGGCGAGCTGTCCGGTGAAGAGCTCCGTCGCTGGCTTGTGGCCGATTGCGATGAAGACGCCATCGGTCTTGAGTTCGCTCTCGGCGCCCGTCTTCAGGTTGCGGAGCTGCAGATGCGTGACTGACGGCGGCTGCGTCCCGCCGCAGATCTCCGCGATCTCGCTGTTCCAGACGATCTCGACCTTGGGATGCTTGAACAGACGATCCTGCAACACCTTCTCGGCCCGCAGCGAATCGCGCCGGTGCACCAGGGTGACCTTCGCAGCGAGATTGGCGAGATAGAGCGCTTCCTCGACCGCGGTGTTGCCGCCACCGACGACCACCACTTCCTTGCCGCGGAAGAAGAAGCCGTCGCAGGTGGCGCAGGCCGAGACGCCAAAGCCCTGGAAGGTCTGCTCCGAGGGAATGCCGAGCCATTTCGCCTGGGCGCCGGTGGCCACGATCAGGGCATCGCAGCTATAGTTCGCGCCACCATCGCCCCAAAGACGGAACGGGCGCTGTGAAAGATCGACCTTCGAGATGTGGTCGGAGACCATCCTGGTGCCCATGTGCTCGGCCTGGGCGCGCATCTGGTCCATCAGCCACGGCCCCTGAACCACGTCGGCGAAGCCCGGATAGTTCTCGACATCCGTGGTGATCATCAGCTGTCCGCCGGGCTGGAAGCCCGAGATCATCACCGGTTCGAGCAGCGCGCGAGCCGCATAGATCGCGGCGGTATAGCCGGCCGGGCCCGAGCCGATGATCATTACGCGGGCATGGGTATGAGCCATGGTTTCGGTCCTTTTCGCGCAGCGTGGCGCTGCGTCCTGGTTCCGTCAGATACGGTCTCGTGCGCCGGGCGCAAGCCCAGGCCCGCTCACGCTCAGGCGAGGCCGAGTTCGGCGCGGTGCCGCAACCAGCCCTGGCGCACCGCTTCCGCGATGACGCCGGTGGAGTCTAGGGGGTCATAGCGGGTGCCATCAAGCCGTCCCTCGAAATGATGCACAACGCCTTGCCGCTTCAGCGCCTCGAGGAAGCGGGCGATCTTGCCGTGGCCGCCATGCGGCTCGAAAACGAGGAGGGGGGCGCCGGTCGCGGCAGCCTCGCCGACAATATTGGTCGAGTCGGCGGTCACGACGACCGTATCGGCATTCGCGAGCAGCGGCACATAGGGGTTGGCGTCCGTGCCATCCCACCACCAGCCCCCATGGCGTGCGAAGACCTCGGCAATGGCCTTGTCGAGCGCAGGCGGCGTACGCCGCGAGCGCGAGCCCATCAGCGCCACGCCCGAGCCCGCGAGCATGTCGAGCAGGTTCGCGAAACGGGCAATGTCATCGGGGCGGAAGGTATGATGCCGGCTGTCGCCGCCGACCATGACCGCAGCGCGCGGGCGGGGCAGGGCTGCGATGGCGGGCGGTGGGCTCTGCCTGGCCTGAGCGAGTTGGCCAGGGGAGAGCCGGTGCGGCGATGTCACGGTGACGAGCACGTTTGGGCCACGCAGGCGATCATGCTCGGACACCCAGATCAGGTCGGCTGCGCCAGTCCCGATTCTCGGATCCTTGAGAAAAACGGTGAAGGTCCTGCCATTCGAGGCCTTCTTTACCGCGCGCAAATAGGCGGCGGCCCGCCGGCCCGAAGCGATGACGATATCGGAGAAGGGAGGGCGGATCGGGCTTTGAGGCCTGTGGGGGGCCTCGCGTGGATCGATCGGCCCGCGCGGCATCAGCCAGCTCCAGGGCCGACCAGGGGCGATGTGCCGGATCTCGGGAGTTATGCCGAGCCGTTCGGCGACGCCAAGGCATTGAATCTCGTCGCCAGCCTTGCCGTCGGTGAGGACCCAGATCGTCGGGATCGGTTCGACTGGCAAGTGCAGGCTCCGCGGCTGTGGGTGGGATGCCTTGTATCGCGTGGGAGCTGCGTCTACACCAGCGCGACTTTGCCCTGGGGATCTTTGTGCGTTCCAAACTCGACGAAATCGATCTGCGTATCCTGCGCGAATTACAGGCCGACGGGCGCATGACCAATGTCGAGTTGGCGAGCCGGGTCGGCATCTCGCCGCCGCCCTGTCTTCGGCGCGTCCGGGCTCTCGAGGAAGCGGGTTTGATCACCGGCTATCGGGCGCAGCTCGATGAGCGCAAGCTCGGGATCGAGGTCGTCTGCTTTGCCTTCGTGCATCTCGCCAGCCAGGCCGAGGCCGATCTCGCGACATTCCAGCAGCGCATCCGAAATTGGGGTGCCGTGCGCGAGTGCTGGACGCTCTCGGGCGACATCGACTTCATCCTGAAATGCGTGGCGCCTGACCTGAAGGCCTTTCAGGACTTCGTCGGAGAGCTGACTGCGCTGCCTAATGTCCGCAATGTGCGCACGGCCCTGGCTCTTGATCGCGTCAAGGACGAGCCGATCGTACCGTTTGGCTAGTGAGTGTCAGGATGCAGATCGCGATCCGCAAGGCCGGCATCGAGCATCTGCCTTCCATTCTCGCGCTCTATGCGCAGTTGAATCCTGATGACCCACGCTCGAATGCCGAAATGGCAGCCGAGACCTGGCACAGGATGCTGGGCAGCGACCTGATCACGGTTCACATCGCGGAGTGGGGCGGAGCCGCCATCGCGAGTTGCGTGGTCGTGATCGTGCCCAATCTCACCCGGAATCTCAGGCCGTTTGCACTGATCGAAAACGTCGTCGCGGACGCGCGATTTCGAGGCCAGGGGCTTGGAAAGCGGGTCCTCCACGCAGCTGTCGAACAGGCCTGGTCGGCAGGATGCTACAAGGTCATGCTCCAGACGGGCCGCAAGGACGAAGCGGTGCTCGGCTTCTACGGATCTTGCGGTTTCTCGCGCGGCAAGACCGCCTTCGAGATCAGGCGGCCGGCTCATTCCCCGACATAGCGTCTGATCCACGCGGCGTTGGTCCGGACCACGGCGGCGAGCCGGCGGGCATCGAAGCCCGGTGCGAACCAGGCGCCGCCAGATGAGGCGGGCGAAGACGAAACGATCGGGTAGCTCGCCAGGACCCGGCCGTCGGCAGCAATCAACCGGGCTTCCGATTCCATCCCGTCCGTGGTGCCGCCGGTTTCTTCTGCGTCGCCGCCTGAATAGCTCGGCATGTTGATGCGAAGCACCGAGACGACAAGGGTCGAGCCTGCGCGGCCGCTGCCGGCGAGTGCGCGCTCCAACTCTGTCTTCACAAGGGTAGCGTTGGGACCCCAGCCCTGTTGAACGAGACGGGAAACATCGACGCGCACGCTGCCCGTGGCGGCCTGGGTCGGGACATCAATCAAGATTGCGGCAGTCCCGCCGAGCGCGGCGGCCAATACGGCGCGACGATTCAGCATGGCTCTCTCCTGTCAGACAGGGGCACTGCGCTGCGTTCCGCAGCGATGCAGCCGAAGCTCTCGACCTACGCCGCCGCAGGGCTCGGCGCCAGATGCGGCAACGGCAATGCCGACCTTGTGAACGGGATCAGCCGGCGATGTAACGCCGGATCCAGGCGACGTTGTTCTGGATCAGGCTGACGATGCGGCGCTGATCGATGTCCGGCAGGTACCAGGGGCCGGAATAGCTCGCGGAAATCGTCGAGAGCACCGGATAGGATGCAAGCACGCGATTGCCAGTGCCGACCAGGACAGCCTCGCTGTCGAGATTGTCATTATTCTGGCCACCGCCACCGCCCCAGCGGCCGCTGCCGCTGCCGCCGCCGGCGTAACTCGTCAGGTGAATGCCGCGAACCTTGACGACGAGAACCGGGCCGCCGCGCTGGATGGCGCCGGCAAAGGCGGTCCGAAGTTCCCGTTCCATTCCGGCCTTGATCGCGTCGGCATTGGGGCCCCAGCCTTGGGCGACGAGGCGGGAGACATCGACGTGGATGCTGCCGATCGGCCCTTGCGACTGGGCAAGCGCGGATGCGGCTCCGAGCGGCGACGACGCGAGCGCCGTAGCCGCCAATGATGACATGAGAAAAGCGCGACGGCTGGTCATGACAGTATCTCCCGATGCCAATGCATCACCGACGAGATAATCGTCCGGGGGCGTCAACTCTATGCCCCCGGAGGCCTCAGCGGAAGCTGACGCTCACGACTTCGTAGGACTTGCCGCCGCCGGGGGTATTGACCTGCACGGAATCGCCGACCTTCTTGCCGATCAGGGCACGCGCGATCGGCGAACCGACCGAGACCTTGCCGGAACGGACGTCGGACTCCGGCTCGCCGACGATCTGATAGATCTTGGCTTCCTCGGTGTCGTCGTCGATCAGATGGACGGTCGCGCCGAATTTGATCGTGTCGCCGCCGAGCTTGGTGACATCGATGATGTCCGCCCGCCCGATCAGCGATTCGAGCTCCAGGATTCGGCCTTCATTGAGGGACTGTGCCTCCTTGGCCGCATGATACTCGGCATTCTCGGAGAGATCGCCGAGTGCGCGCGCTTCCGAGATCGCAGCGATGATGCGTTGACGTTCGACCTGCTGGCGGTGTCTCAGCTCGACCTCGAGGGCGGCAAATCCGCCCACCGTCATAGGAACCTTATCCATCTTCTCGTCCCAATTCCGAAAGCCAGAACCCGCCGGCCGCGTCCCCCGCGGCCTGCGTTCAGCTTCCGATCGTTTTCAGAACTGCTTCGACCGCGCGGCCGTTCAGGCGGCGCGGACGAAGTAGGATTGCAGCGATCGTACTTCGAGATCGCCGCTGCAATAGGCCTTGATGCCCTCGGCAGCCGCGATCGCTCCGGCCAAGGTGGTATAATAGGGCACCTTGTGCAAGAGGGCCGTGCGGCGCAGCGAGCGCGAATCCGCGAGCGCCTGTGGGCCGTCCGTCGTGTTGAAGACGAGCTGGATCTCGCCGTTCTTGATCGCGTCGACGACGTGCGGCCGGCCTTCCAGAACCTTGTTGATCTTGGCGGCCGGAATGCCTTCCTCCTGCAGCAGGCGCAGCGTTCCGCCGGTGGCAAGGATGCGGAACCCGAGATCGGACAGGATGCGCATGGAGGGCACGATGCGCGGCTTGTCCGCGTCGCGCACCGAGACGAAGACAGTCCCCTTGATCGGCACCTTGGAGCCTGCGCCGAGCTGGCTCTTGGCGAAGGCGATGTCGAAGGAACGGTCGAGGCCGATGACCTCGCCGGTCGAGCGCATCTCCGGACCGAGCAGCACGTCGACGCCGGGGAAGCGCGCGAAGGGGAAAACCGCTTCCTTGACGCCGACATGGGTCAGAGCAGCGGGCTTGAGTCCGAAGCTCGCGAGGCTCTCGCCAGCCATGATGCGCGCTGCGATCTTGGCGATCGGCTCGCCGATGACCTTGGCGACGAAGGGCACCGTGCGCGAGGCGCGCGGATTGACCTCGAGGACATAGATGACGCCGTCCTTGATGGCGTATTGCACGTTCATCAGCCCACCGACATCGAGCGCCAGCGCCATGGCCTTGGTCTGGCGCTCGAGCTCCGCGATGGTCGCCAGCGAGAGCGAACGGGGCGGCAGCGAGCAGGCCGAATCGCCAGAGTGGATTCCGGCCTCCTCGATATGCTCCATGATGCCGGCGATAAAGGCGTCCTTGCCGTCGCTGAGGCAGTCGACATCGACCTCGATCGCGTCCGAGAGGTAGCGGTCGAACAGCAGCGGGTTCTTGCCGAGCACCGTGTTGATCTGGCCGGTCTTGTCGTTCGGGTATTTCGCCTTCACCTCGGACGGGATCAGGCTCGGAAGCGTGCCGAGCAGATAGTCCTCGAACTGCGGCTCGTCGCGGATGATCGCCATGGCACGACCGCCGAGCACATAGGACGGACGCACGACGAAGGGCAGGCCGAGCTCGCCCGCGATCATGCGCGCCTGTTCGACCGAATAGGCGATGCCGTTCTTGGGCTGCTTCAGATGCAGCTTGTCGAGCAGGCGCTTGAAGCGGTCACGGTCCTCGGCGAGGTCGATCATGTCGGGCGAGGTGCCCAGGATCGGGATGCCTGCCTCTTCCAGGGCATTGGCCAGTTTCAACGGGGTCTGGCCGCCGAACTGGACGATGACGCCATGAAGCGTGCCGCTGCGCTTCTCGGTCTCGAGGATCTCGAGCACGTCCTCGGCGGTCAACGGTTCGAAATAGAGCCGGTCGGAAGTGTCGTAGTCGGTCGACACCGTCTCCGGGTTGCAGTTGATCATGATGGTCTCATAGCCGGCATCGCGCAGCGCGTAGCAGGCATGGCAGCAGCAATAGTCGAACTCGATGCCCTGGCCGATGCGGTTCGGGCCGCCGCCGAGGATGACCACCTTCTTGCGGTCTGACGGGTTGGCCTCGTCTGCCGGCGTGCCGGCGAAGGGCATGGCATAGGTCGAGTACATATAGGCGGTCGGCGAGGCGAACTCGGCGGCGCAGGTGTCGATGCGCTTGAAAACCGGGCGCACCTCGAGCGCATGCCGGCGCTGGGTCACCTCGGCCTCGGTCAGGTTCGCCAGCGCGGCGAGGCGCTTGTCCGAGAAGCCCATCGCCTTGATCTGGCGGAAAGCGCCGGGCGTCGTCGGCAGGCCGTGCTTGCGCACCTTGTCCTCGGTCTCGACCAGTCCACGCATCTGCGCGAGGAACCAGGGATCGATCTTGCAGCTTTCGTGGATCTGCTCGTCGGTGAAGCCGAAGCGCATCGCCTGCGCCACCTGCAACAGGCGGTCGGGTGTCGGCGAGGAGAGTGCAGCCTTGATCGCGTTCTTGTCGTCGCCCTGGCCCAGACCCTCGATCTCGATCTCGTCGAGGCCGTCGAGCCCGGTCTCCAGCGAGCGCAGCGCCTTCTGCAGCGATTCCTGGAACGTGCGGCCGATCGCCATGGCCTCGCCGACCGACTTCATCGCGGTCGTCAGGGTTGGCTCGGCGCCGGGGAATTTCTCGAAGGCGAAACGCGGGATCTTGGTGACGACATAGTCGATCGTCGGTTCGAACGAGGCCGGGGTCGCGCCGCCGGTAATGTCGTTCTCGATCTCGTCGAGCGTGTAGCCGACGGCAAGGCGCGCGGCGACCTTGGCGATCGGGAAGCCGGTCGCCTTGGAGGCCAGCGCCGAGGAACGCGAGACGCGCGGATTCATCTCGATGACGATCATCCGACCGGTGGCAGGATCGACCGCGAACTGCACGTTCGAGCCGCCGGTCTCCACGCCGATCTCGCGCAGCACCGCCAGCGAGGCGTCGCGCATGATCTGGTATTCCTTGTCGGTCAGCGTGAGCGCCGGGGCGATGGTGATCGAATCGCCGGTATGGACGCCCATCGGATCGATGTTCTCGATCGAGCAGACGATGATGCAGTTGTCCGCCTTGTCGCGGACGACCTCCATCTCGTACTCCTTCCAGCCGAGCACGCTCTCTTCGATCAGCACTTCGCTGGTCGGCGAGGCGTCCATGCCGCGCTCGCAGATCTCGATGAATTCGCCCTTGTTGTAGGCGATGCCGCCGCCTGTTCCGCCCATGGTGAAGGAGGGGCGGATGATTGCCGGCAGACCGATATCTTCAAGCGCCTCGAGTGCCTGGCCGAGCGTCCTGACATGGTGCGAGCGCGGCGTGTCGAGGCCGATCTTGGTCATCGCCTCGCGGAACAGTTCGCGGTCCTCGGCTTTGTCGATGGCTTCGGCGGTGGCGCCGATCATCTCGACGTCGAATTTCTCGAGCACGCCCATCTTCTTCAGCGAAAGAGCGCAGTTCAGCGCCGTCTGTCCGCCCATGGTCGGGAGCAGCGCGAAGCCGCCGGACAGGACGTTGCGCTCCTTCTCGATGATCTTGGCGACGATCTCGGGCGTGATCGGCTCGACATAGGTCGCATCCGCGAGATCCGGATCCGTCATGATCGTGGCCGGATTGGAATTGACCAGGACGATACGGTAGCCCTCGGCCTTCAGCGTCTTGCAGGCCTGTGTGCCGGAATAGTCGAATTCGCAGGCCTGACCGATGATGATCGGGCCGGCGCCGATGATGAGGATCGTCTTGATGTCTGTGCGCTTGGGCATGGGTCCGGCCAGTGCTTGTGCGGGCGCGCGCCAGACGGGTCCCCGTCCGCGAGGAAAGGGGAGTCAGCGAGCGCCTGAATGAATGCTAGGCGCTCGCTATAGAGGGAGGTTGCCGCGGAAGGAAGGGAAAAGCGCGGCCACCCCTCTTCAACGCACAGACGTCGCCACCGGTGCCCTGCCGATTTCCAGTTCGCGGCGCACTGTCCGGCGGCGCCGGACGGCGATCCAGAGCAGGGTGAGGGCACCGATCTCGCAAATCGCGCCGACGAAGCCGAGTTGCCATGAGGCGCCGTGGCGCAGGGTCTGCTGGCCCAGTGCCGAGCCGGCGGCGATGCCGATATAGAGCGCGGATGCATTGAGCGAGAGCGCGACGACGGTCGCGTCAGGCGCCATCGCCGCGAGGCGAGACATCTGCGAGGGGTGGCCGGCCCAGCCTGCCATGCTCCAGACGAAAAGGATCGCCGGAGCGACGAAGACGGCTGCCGCAGGTGTCAGCGTGATCGCCATGAGCGAAGCGGACGCGAGCGCGAGTGCGAGCACAGTGAGGATGATGGTCAGGGTGCGCTCCGGGCCGAAGCGGTCGCTCGCCATGCCGCCAGCCTGGTTGCCGATGGCCGAACCAATACCGGAGACGATCAGGGCGGCGCTGAGCCATGGCCCACTGATGCCGGCATGGGTGGCGAGGAAAGGCGCGACATAGGTGTAGAGGGTGAAGGCGCCGGTGGTCCAAAGCGCGGTGGTGCCGAGCGCCAGCAGCACATCGGCGCGGCGTGCGACCTGCAGGCGCTCGCTGAGCGAATTGGCGCCGCGCGGCAGGTCGTCTGGCAGGTTCAGGAGCAGCCCGGCGACGGCGAACGCGCCAATGAATGCGACCAGCAGGAAGGCGAGATGCCAGCCGCCATAGGAGGTGACGGCGGTGCCGAGCGGGACACCGAGAATCAGCGAAACCGTCATGCCGCCGGTGACCAGCGCGATAGCCCGGCCGCGCCGCTCCGGCGAGACCAGCGCAACCGCCACCGCGTTGGCCGACGGCATGAAGACGCCGGCCGCGAGCGCCATGGCGATGCGCGCGGCCATCAGCCAGGTGAAGCCCGTCGCGAAGGCGGCAAGCAGATTGGCAAGGGCGAAGACGCTGAGCGAGCCGGCGAGGACCATCCGGCGGTCGACGTCGCCCAGCAGGGTGGAAAGGATCGGTGAGCCCAGCGCATAAGCGACCGCAAAGATCGAGATCAGCAAGCCGGCAGTGTCGATTGAGGTGCCGAAGGCGGCAGCCAGATTCGGCAGGATGCCGGTGATCATCAGGCTTCCCGTGCCGATGACGAAGGCGCCGCCGGCGAGCCAGACGAGACGCGTGTCCATTGGACGTTCCTTCAAATTTCAATGATCGTTGAATTTAAGATCGTCTTCGACCTGCCGTCAATGCTAATTTCAATGAGCGTTGAATATTGTCAGGAGTGCCGCAATCTCCTATGTCCGGGGGATGAAGCCGATCTTTCATCCCGACATGGACGGCATTGACGCGGCAACGGTTTTTGGCGCGCTTGCCGATCCGACGCGGCTTGCGATCGTCCTAGCGCTGGCCGATGCCGAGGAGTTCGAGGCGCGCTGCGGAAGCTTCACGGATTTCGCCTCGCCCTCGCTGCTGGCCTATCATTTCGCCAAGCTGCGCGAGGCGGGCATCACCCGGGCGAGGGCGGAGGGCACGTCCCGCTTCATCAGCCTGCGGCGCGAGGAACTCGACGGTCGCTTCCCTGGGCTGCTCGACAGCATCATTGCGACGGCGCGGCGCGATCCGTCGCTCCCCCGAATTTCCGAAGACAAGCTGCTCGCTCCGTAAGGGACATCTGCCCGTCCGGCTCGAAACCGGCTTGCCAACGCTTTGCGTCGCTGTTTATGTTATGTTGTAACATAACATAATGGATGCCGAATGGATTCCCGCCTTCCCGTCACCGTGCTCTCCGGCTTCCTCGGGGCCGGCAAGACCACACTCCTCAATCACGTCCTCAGCAATCGCGAAGGCCGCAAGGTTGCTGTCATCGTCAATGACATGAGCGAGGTGAACATCGACGCCGATCTGGTGCGGAAAGGCGGGGGCAAGCTCTCGCGCACCGACGAGAAGCTGGTCGAGATGAGCAATGGCTGCATCTGCTGCACCTTGCGCGATGATCTGCTCGCCGAAGTACGTCGCCTCGCCGGGGAAGGGCGCTTCGACTACCTGCTGATCGAGGGCACCGGCATTGCTGAGCCATTGCCGATTGCCGCGACCTTCGCGTTTCGCGACGAGAAAGGGACAAGCCTCTCCGATATCGCGCGGCTCGACACGATGGTGACCGTGGTCGATGCCATCAACCTGATGAAGGACTATGGCTCGCGCGATTTCCTGCGCGAGCGCGGCGAGACGGCGGGCGAGGGCGACGAGCGCACGCTGGTCGATCTCCTGGTCGAGCAGATCGAGTTCGCCGATGTCGTCGTCCTGAACAAGGTGTCGGACGTTGCGCCGGAAGAGCGCGATCTGGTGCGCAGGATCATCAGGGCGCTCAATCCCGATGCAAAGCTGGTCGAAACCGATTTCGGCTGTGCTCCGCTCGGAGCGATCCTTGATACGGGGCTGTTCGATCATCAGAAGTCAGAGCAACATCCGCTCTGGTACAAGGAGCTCTATGGCCACCGGGATCACGTTCCGGAAATCGAGGCGTATGGCATCTCCTCCTTCGTCTACCGCGCCCGGCGACCATTCCATCCGGAGCGGTTCAATGCCTTCCTGGCGCGCGACTGGGGCGGCCTGATTCGTGCGAAGGGCCATTTCTGGCTGGCGACCCGGCCGGAATGGGCTGGCGAGATGAGCCTTGCTGGCAGCGTCTGCCGAACCGATGCAATGGGCTTCTGGTGGGTGTCGGTGCCGCGCAGCCGCTGGCCCGATCATCCCGAATGGAAAACAATCCTGAACCGCCACTGGCACTCGGTCTGGGGCGACCGGCGGCAGGAGCTGGTCTTCATCGGCTCTGGCATGGACCAGCAGGCCATCGCCAGCGCGCTCGATGCCTGCCTGCTCGGCGAGACGCCGATCATCAGCTTCAAACCGGAACGCTACCGCGACCTGCCCGACCCATTTCCGGTCTGGCGCCGGGCCGAAGCGGCCTGAGAAATCCAGTCCGCGCACCGGCGGGCCTTTACCCTTCGATCACAGGAAACAACGATGCGCTTTGAGTTCGCAGCGGGAGCTGCTCTTACCCTGGTCCTCGCCACGGCCGCGGCCTCTGCCCATGATCACGCCGCCCTGCGTGGCCGGCTCGTCTTTGCCGATCATGAGAAGCCGGTCGTGCGCGTGCTCGATCTCGACTCCGGCGAGGTGACGCATAGCTTCGATGTGCCGAAGCCCAATCCGTCCTTTGCCAGTGCCGAAGGTGGCCGTTTCATCGTCATCAAGACAGGCGACGAGGCTGGCACCGTCCGTTTCCTCGATAGCGGATTGCGCTACGAGTCCCATGGCGACCATGTCGATGTCGACAAGGGGCCGGTCAGGCTGCTCGATTTCGCCGTGAAGGGCGACCGCCCGGCCCATGTCGTTTCCAGGCACGGGCAGATTGCGCTGTTCTTCGACGGAGACAGGCCCTGGGAGCGCAAGAGCGAACCAAGGGCGGTGCTGATCGATATCAAGAGCCTGGATGGCACTCCCGCCAGCGAGACATGGCCGAGTCCGGCTCCGCAACACGGCATTGCTATTCCGCTCGGGCGCCGGCAGTGGCTGATGTCGGTGCCGAACGCGGCCTATGCCAAGGGCGAGGACCGCAGCGCCTCGTCTCGGCCGGATGGCTTTGAAATCCTCGAGCGCAGCAAGGGCTGGAAGCGGCTTGCAAGCTTCAACGACCCGGCACGCACTGACGCCTCCTGCAAGCTCTTCCACGGTTATGCCGAAAGCAACGGGCGCCACGTCTTCGGCTGCAATGACGGGGCGGATGGCGGCGTTCTCGTCCTGGCCCGGGGAGTTTCCGGCCGCTGGAACGCGCGCAAGATCGCTTATCCCGACGAGCGGCGTGTCAGTGCCATCAAGGCGCGAACTGGCGCGCGCTATGCCGTCGCCAATTACGGGCTGAAGGGGCCGTACAATGCGCTTCTGCGGATCGACCCTGCCGCAGCCTTGCTCTCGGCTTCGGATATCCTGCCGGTGCCGGGCGGCCAGCCGGCCTGCCAGTTCGATCTCGACGCCGGTGGCAACCGCCTGGCGAACCTCACCCCGGACGGCAAGCTCCGCGTCTATGAGATCGCGCCAGCCTGGCGGGAACTCGCCGCCTTCGACGCGGTGCCAACCTTCGATTGCCAATACGGTGCCAAGTCGGCGACGCCGAGCCTGGGCATCATCGGGAACAGCGCCTTCGTCAGCGATCCCGCCAACGGTCGCATCCGGGAGTTTCATCTGGATACGCTGAAACAGGGGCTCGACATGCCGGTCGGCGGCATGCCCGCCAATCTCGCCGGCGGGGGAGATGCCGGCTGAGGAACGGCGCGACGTCACTCCGGACGGATTTCCGGAAGCCATCACGGCAGACCGCACTCTGATGGTTTCCGAATCTGCGCCGCCTTGGGCCTTGTCCGAAGTGCGTTGATCTGGTGTGCCATGCGGGGCTTGTGCAGACCTTCAGGCGAGCCGGTACTGGCCAACACGAAAATGCTGTAGAGGGCGGAGATGCCTCTCTCCCGCCTTCCCCGCCAGTCGCGCCAGATCGTGGCCTATGTCTTCTCCGGTGGCGTGACGGCGGTGGCGCATTACGCGCTGCTGATCGGCCTGGTCGAGCTTGGCGGGGTCGCCCCGGTGCCGGCTACGCTTGCCGGATTCACGCTCGGCGCGGTCGTATCCTATGCGCTGAACCGCTGGCTGACCTTTGACGCCACGCACAGTCATGCCCAGGCGACCTGGCGCTTTGCGCTGATTGCGGCAGGCGGCTTCGTGCTGACCGGCATCCTGATGCATCTTTTCGTGGCGCGGGCCGGTCTACCCTATCTGCCGATGCAGATCGTCACCACGCTGATCGTGATGGTGTTCTCCTTCCTCGGCCACAAATTCTTCTCCTTCGCGGATCGCGAAGGCGTCTAGATTGGCGGCTCAGCCCGGATTGCGGGCGCGGAAGGTCATGCGGTGCGGGTTGTGGCCGAAGTTCGGCTGGCGCTCGATCTCGTCGAACCCGCCCTCTCGGATCAGAGTGACGATGGCGGCATCGCTATAGGTCGAGAGCCCGTACTCGGCGCGCAGCTTCCGATAGTCGGAGAAAGCGGTGCGCACGAGCCCGCCGAGCGCTGCGATCAGGAAGCCGCCGCGCCAGGCGAAGGAGAGCAGTTGCGTGGCGTCGGTCAGCGCACTGACATCGGGGGGAATCACGTCGGCGATGACGAGTTGCCCGCCGGGCTTCAGCTTGCGCCGCCAGAGCAGGAGCAACTGCGCCAGTTCCTCGCGGCTGAGATACTGGATCAGCGAGTTGGCGACGACGAGATCGAGCGTGCCGTCGTCAAGCGCCTCGACCTCCTCCGGCGAGACGACGGTGATCGCCCGGATCGCGCCGAACGTCGTGCGCAGCTTTTCGCGCACGCTCGGGGCCGCCTCGCAGAGATAGAGCCTGGTGCAGGCTGCGGCGACGCGATCGGCGGCCAGGGCTTCGCCACAACCGTGATCCAGCACAACCGCCTCGGGCGAGGGGATATGGCGAATCAGATCGGTCGCGATCTGGCGATAATGCAGCAGCTTGTGGCGGGGGGGGACATAGATCGCGTGCTCGCTGTTCCAGAAATCGCGCCAGGACATCGTCTCGCCGTCATCCGCTCAGTGACGGACACCCGCGTGCCCGTTTCGGCCTCAGGACTACGCTGTCGCCGCGGGTATCGGCAACCGCCGATATGGAGTTTGCGCAACACCTCGCCAGTTCCGCGTTCTTCTGCCGGCTCGGCATTTCCCTCCGCCGACGGCTCGACCTAAGGTCGCGACAAGGCTGGGAGGCTTGCATGCTGCTGTTGCCGCGACTTCTGAAACGCTTCGTCAGGCAAGGACGCCTGACGGTGATCACCCCGGACAACAAGCGCCATGTCTTCGGACCGGGCTCTGGGCCGATCCTGTTCGCCGGTCAGAACAAGACGGCGCCGGCTGTCACCGTGCGGTTCTCGGACGACAAGATCGAGCGCGAGATCTTTCTGAATCCCGAACTGGCCCTGGCCGAAGGCTACATGGACGGGCGGGTGAATTTCGAGGACGGCTCGACCATCCACGACCTGCTCAGCCTGTTCTGGCTGCAGCGCAAGGAAATGCGCAAGCATCCGTTGCAAAGGGCGATCCGCAACATCCGCTTCCGCATCCGGCGCTTCCGGATGCACAATCCGCTCGGCGTGGCCGGCAAGAAGGTCAAGCACCACTACGATATCCCGACCGATTTCTACCGGCTCTGGCTCGACGAGACGATGACCTATTCCTGTGCCTATTGGCACAGTCCAGAGGTCGGGCTCGAAGCCGCGCAGAAGGCAAAGCTCCGCCATATCGCAGCCAAGCTGAAGATCGAACCCGGCATGACGGTTCTTGATATCGGCTCGGGCTGGGGCGAGCTCGCGATCTATCTCGCCCAGGCCTGTGGCGCCAAGGTGACCGGGCTGAATGTCTCGCCGGACCAGATGGCGGCGGCGCAGAAGCGGGCGGAAGCGGCGGGGGTCGGCGGCAGCGTCACCTTCGTCAACAAGGATTATCGCGAACTGACGGGCAGCTTCGATCGCGTCGTCTCGGTCGGCATGATGGAGCATGTCGGCGTTGCGCATTACCTCGAATATTTCGAGAAGATCCGCGATCTGCTGACGCCTGACGGGATTGCGCTGGTGCACTGCATCGGCCGGGTCGGCCCTCCGGGCTTCACGGGACCGTTCTTCGACAAGTACATCTTCCCCGGCGGATATGCCCCGGCGATGTCGGAGGTGTTCGCTGCGGTCGAGCAGACGGGTCTGTGGTCGTCGGATTGCGAGTTCTGGCGCCGGCATTACCACTGGACACTGGCTGCCTGGCGCGAGCGGTTCCTTGCCAAGCGCGAGGAGGTTGTCGGCATGATGGGCGAGCGTTTCGCGCGGATGTGGGAGTTTTACCTCTCTGCCTGCGAGATTTCGTTCGATATCGGGGGGGACATGGTCTTCCAGCTCCTGCTCGGCCCGCACAAAAGCGCCGTGCCGGTGATCCGCGACTACATCACCGAGAATGAGAGGGCTCTGGAGGCGCAAGGCTTCTGAGGTGGGCAAAATCCCATCCCACGGGCCCCCTGGGTGCAGGCCGGACCATCTCGTGCCCGCACTCAGGCGTGGATCCCGGCTTTTCGCCGGGCTCTGGCCGGGGTGAACGCGTATCGGGCCTGGGCTGGCGCTTGTTGGACTGTCGCCTCAGGCGTCGGTCGCTTGCGTGAAATCCAGCGCCAGAAGGGCTTCGTCATAGAACTGGCCGTTGACGTAGAGCGCCTTGGACTCGATGCCATAAGGGGCGAAGCCGAACCGGGCGTAGAGCGAGTGTGCGGCGCGGTTCGTCGTCACGACGCGGGCCTGAAGCACCAGGACGTGCCGGGCGGCATGCGCGATGACAGCTCCGACGAGGGCGCGCCCGACGCCGTCCCCGCGCCAGCCGGCCACGACATAAACGCCCCAGAGCACACCCTTGTGGCGCGACTTGGCGGAGAACGTCGCGCGGAAGCCTGCGATCCCGACGAGATCACCGCTATCGGAGAAGGCTCCGAAGACCCTGTTGGGCTCCTCGGCCGAGAGGCTTGAGCGGAAGAATGTGTCCGGCTGGGCGGCCTCTTCGGCGTGGCTCGCGCCGAAGGCTTCCGGTGTGTCGGAAAGCGCAACCAAGCGCAGTGCGCGGAACGCGACCCAGTCTTCCTCCACCAATGGTCGTACGCGAACTCCAGCGGCCGGCGGAGATGATTGAACGACACCGGGCTGATCGCTGGTCATACGCATCCTCGCTGGTCAGGCGAGGAGCAGTATTGCAGCGAGGGGCTGGAAGGGAAAGCAGGCGGCTCTCAGCGCTTCAGATTGACGATCACGACACCGCCCAGCGCCATGACCCCACCGAGGATGCCGAGCGCGGTCGGAGCCTCGCCGAGCCAGAGAAAGCCCATCAAAGTCGCGACCGGTGGCACGCAATACATGAAGTTCGAGGCGCGGCCCGCAGGCAGTCGCGCGAGCATCATCGTCCAGGTCGCATAGGCGAGCAGGCTTGGCACGATCCCGAGATAGATGACCGCGAAGAGAGCCTCGCTCGACGCAGAGGCCGATTGGATGACGGCGTTGAGGAGGAAGGGGGAAAGGGCCAGCGCGCCCACGACCATGTTCCAGGCCGAGACGGTGAGCGCCTTGTGGCGGGCGAAGAGCGGCTTCTGAACGATGGCGGTGACCGATTGGCAGAGCGCCGCACCAAGGATGAAGAGGACGCCGGTGCTGAGCTCGATGCCCTGGCCTTCGCCCAATGCGATCAGGCCAATGCCGGCGAAGGAGATCGCGGTGCCGAGCCAGGCGAGGGGTCCGAAGCGTTCGCCGAGGATCATCATCGCCAACCCGGCCGTGATGATCGGATTGACGTTGATGATGAAGCTCGCGGCGCCGGCCGAGACGGTCTTCTCGCCGAAGTTCAGCAGGGTCGTGTAGAGCGCGACATGGACCAAGCCGCCAATGAGGAAGCGCCAGCCATCGGACCAACCGGGCAGGGCCGGGCGCATGATGGCGAGGAAGATCGCGCTTGGGACGGCCGCGATGGCGAAGCGAGCGGCGCCGAGCTCGATCGGCCCTAGTGCCGTGAGCCCGGCCCTGATTGCAGGGAAGGCGGAGGCCCAGGCGATAACGGTAAAGGCGACGACGGCGACGGTGGCCGGATCGAGGCTGCGTGGCGTGGAGACGGCAGGATTGAGCGAGTTCATGTCGAGCCTCGGCGGTCAGGGGTCGACAGGTGATAGATACCCGTGCGAGCTGATTGACAAACGAGTAATTCGAGCATGATCTGTGAGTATGGATCACAGCTCCGGATTGCCCCCGCTCGACACCCTGCGCGCCTTCGAGGCCGCGGCCCGCTCGGGGAGCTTCTCGGCCGCTGCCGACACGCTGAACCTGACCCATGGCGCGATCAGCCGGCAGGTGGCCAAGCTTGAGCATTGGCTCGGCACCCGGCTCTTCGCCCGGCAGGCGCGCGGTGTCGCGCTGACGCCCGAGGGCCAGCGGCTGATGCAGCGCACGCAGGAGGCTTTCGCGCTGATCGCGGACACATCGGATCGCTGGACAGAGCCTCGCGGCGCAGCGGTCGTACGCTTCAGCGCGATTCCGTCGGTGTGCAGCCTGTGGCTGATGCCCCGCATGAAACGGCTCGAGAGCGGCGAGCCGGATTTGCGCATCGTGCTTCAGATCGACCATCGCCGGGTTGATCTGGAGAGTGAGGGCATCGACCTCGCCATTCGCTGTGGGCGCGGCGGGGCGCCGGGGCGGATTTCGGTCCAGCTTTTCGAGGAATGGTGTTTTCCGATCGCTTCACCAGAGCTTGCGCAGAATATAGGGGCCGGTAAGCCCGCACGGCTGCTTGACCAGCCGCTGATCCATGATTCCGACGCGTCCGGCTGGCGGGCCTGGTTCGCGGCACAGGGGCTGGACTACCGGCCCCGTCCACAGGATCGACGTTTCGAGGACTACAATCTCGTGCTTGATGCCGCTGCGTGTGGGCTCGGCGTGGCGCTCGCCCGTCCACCACTGGCGCAAGTGCAGATCGAGGCGGGACGCATCGCGGTCGTTGATCCGCGCACCGCGCTCAATCCGGTCTCCTACTGGCTCGACCGTCCCATCGGCCAGCCACGCCCCGCAGCCGCCGCGCTGGCGACGCGGATCGCACAAGAGGCGAGCTTGCCTGCGGCAAGGCTGGCTGCCTTCCTGAAAACGGAAGCGAAAGCAGCCTAGCGCGCTCGGGCGTCCATTCCGCTCAAAGATCGCAGTTGCAGATCCAGTCTCGACCTACACCTGCTTTGGCACATCCCACCCTTGATGCGGGCTCGAATCCAGGCTCGGTTCAGTTGGCTATCCTGCGTTCGACCAGCTGATAAAAATCATCCTTTGCGGGATCTGCGGCCAGTTCCGTGGCCAAAGCGTCGGAAGGGACGCGCAGCCCGCCCAGATTGACATGAAAAGCGCGAGCGAATCGCTCGTCGGCAAAACAGATCCGGATCGCCCCGTTGTCACGCGGCACGGATACGGCACGATAGGGAATTTCCCACTGGCTAAGCCACGCATCCATGGCGTGAAGCCTGGACAGGAAATCATCGCCTTCAACAGCGATCAGCACTTGATGTGCCCATGATCGCGTGCGTTCGTTTCCTCTACGTTCCATCGCAATGCTCCGGATCGTTCTCTCACGACAGCAACCGCTAGCGTTTCAGCCGTGAGTTGTATTGGATAGTAGGATATTGAGATGGGAGCAATGCAAAAAGAGCGGGTTGCTATTTGGGCTGGGCGCATTTCCGCGGCAGACCGCAAAAGAGCCGCCGCACAGACGGAGAGCGCATCGGCGGATCCGCTGGCAAAGCCTCTCCGCCAGCTGTGATCACCTCACGCTATGGCGCGGCACTGCGATTTCGCCGCGCTGCGACGCCCGCGCCATCTCGAAGCTATCGGCGATCCGCCGCGCCCGTGTGATGAAGGCCTGGGCGATGGCAGGCGGGCAGAGTTCGCGGGCTGTCGCCTCGAAGAGTTCGAGCCAGCGGTCGAAATGCTTGCCCTCCAGCGGCAGGACGAGGTGCGGCCGCATCGGCCGGCCGCCATAGCGGCCGGTGCGTAGCATCACGCTGCTCCAGAAGTCGCTGATCTTGCCGATATGGTCATCCCAATTATCAACGGCAGCCTCGAAGACCGGTCCGATCACGTCATCCAGTCGCGCCCGACTGTAGAATGCGCGGACGAGAAGCCCGATCGTTGCTTCGTCAAGGTCGGAATGGGCGATGCCTGGATTGGCAAGCGGGTTGTCGGTCATCGTTTTCCTGCGGTCCTGCCGCCGCTCCACTTCAGAATGTGCTGGCGGCATGCGGCGACATCTATGGGGCGCAACTGATTGTTCAAGCTCACCTACAAAGCCTGGGCACTGGCCACGGCTGCGGATTTCCGAGACAGGGCAGGTGCGGGCTGGGCGATGTAATCGTCTTCCAACAACTGCCGCATCTCCTCGGCGAGAGCAAAGAACCTGTCCCGGACAGCCCTGGCATGTGGATTGGCGCGCTCGATTGCCATGAAGACGTTCGGCGCATCGTGCCGGACCATATCGGTCGCCTGCATCAGAAGATCGAAGCTGGCTGTCGTCATGCGGTGAGGCAGCGGCTCCATCCGCACCAGTATCTTGGCAATCAGATGCGTCAGGCCCTGAACCATGGCTGTTTCGCGATCATGCGCGTCGGGCGTGGTCATGATCACCTTCAAGCCGAGCACCTTGCGCAGGAAGGCGGCGATGCGCGGGCCGTTGCGCCCGCGGACCGGGCAAAGCGCGATCTTCAACCCCTTGAGGCCGTGACGTGCGCTTTGCGGGCCAAACAGCGGGTGAGTGCCGAGAATCTCGACGTCTTCTGGCAACTCGGCTTGCATGGCGCGTACCGGGCCAATCTTGACCGAACCGACATCGAGCACCAGCGTGCCCGCCCGCAGATGCGGCCGCAGTGCCCCGATCGCGGTCGAGATCCGATCGACCGGCACGGCGAGGATGACGACATCGCAGGCGCCGACAGACTTCACATCCGATGGCACGAGACCCTTGCCCGACCTGTCGGCGGCGGGCGGGCGGCCCGGATCGCAGACGACGAGCGGAAAATGTGGCTGGAGATGACGCGCCATGAGACGGCCAAAGGCGCCAAAGCCCATGATGCCGATCGAAGAGACGGTTTTGCGAGAGGGGTGCATCGCGTTTTTCCTGAGGAGGCCGCGATGCCGGGTGACTGCCTGAATTCAACCGCCAGCGCGGCGGTTGAACATGGGAATGCCACCGCCTTATGAGGACGGGGCGTAATAGTTCCGCGCGAGGAGGCAGGACTTGGTCATGGGCCGCTTAAACCGCGGGCCCGACGGTCTGTCAACTCAGAGCCTGGGTGAGTAGTCGGTCAGCACCATCAGCCGATCCTCGATGGCGCCGACGAGATCGCCGTGCTCGATCGCGGTGACGCGCTTGATCTCGGTCCATTCAGGGTCGGCCATGAAGCTCGCCCAGCGCGCCGCCTTGGTCTCGGCGTCGGGCCAGGCAAGGATATAGGCGAATTCCGTTCGCGTTGCGCTCCTGGTTTCCCACATCGCCACGATCTTGAAGCCGTGGCGCGCCATGATGCGCGCCGCGTGGTCGCGGAAGCGCGCATGGAAAGCCGCCTTGTTGCGTTCGAAGATCTCGTAGATGCGCAACTGGTGGAGCATCGCGTCACCTCAGGCTGCGGCCTTGGCCTTTTCCGCTTCCATCAGCTCCACGAAGCGGGTGAAGAGATAGTGGCTGTCCTGCGGCCCCGGGGAGGCTTCAGGATGATGCTGGACGCTGAAGGCCGGCCGGTCGTCGAGGGCGATGCCGCAGTTCGAGCCGTCGAAGAGCGAGACATGCGTCTCCTTCGCATGGGCTGGGAGCGTCGTCGGATCGACGGCAAAGCCGTGGTTCATCGAGACGATCTCGACCTTGCCGGTGGTCTTGTCCTGCACCGGGTGGTTGGCGCCGTGATGACCCTGCTTCATCTTCATCGTCTGTCCGCCAATGGCGAGTGCGAGCATCTGATGGCCGAGGCAGATGCCGAAAGTCGGAATCTTCCGGTCGAGAAGCTCGCGAATGACCGGCACGGCATATTCGCCGGTCGCGGCCGGGTCGCCCGGGCCGTTGGAGAGGAAGACACCGTCCGGGCTCAGCGCCAGGATGTCGGCGGCGCTGGCCGTCGAAGGCACGACGGTGACCTCACAGCCGGCCTTCGCGAGCAGGCGCAGGATGTTGCGCTTCACGCCATAGTCGATGGCGACGACCCGGTGTGCCGCGCTCTCGCGCTTGCCGTATCCGGCGGGCCATTGCCACGGCGTCTCGCTCCAGTCGTAACGCTGGGCGGCGGTGACCAGCGGCACGAGATCGAGCCCGGCCATGTCGGGCAAGGCGGCGGCCTGCTGCTTGAGACGGGGAAGATCGAATACGCCGTCGGGATTATGGGCGAGGATCGCGTTCGGCATGCCGTTGTCGCGGATCAAGGCGGTCAGGGCGCGTGTATCGACGCCGGCGATGCCGACGATGTTGCGGGCCTTCAGCCAGGCATCGAGATGCCGCGTGGCACGCCAGTTCGAGGGTTCGGTGATATCGGCATGGATCACGACGCCGCGCACGCCCGAGGACGCCGCGGCATTCACCGTCTCGGTATCCTCGTCATTGACACCGACATTGCCGATATGGGGGAAGGTGAAGGTGACGATCTGCCCGGCATAGGACGGGTCGGTCAGGATTTCCTGATAACCCGTCATCGCCGTGTTGAAGCAGACCTCGCCTGGCGCTTCTGCCACGGCGCCGAGGCCAAAGCCTTCCAGCACGGTGCCGTCGGCCAGCACGAGGAGAGCGGTCGCGCGCGGTTCTGTCCAGCCGCCGGTGGCGGGGTTTCCTTCGGGAGCGGTCATGTCTATGTCTCGTCCAGGCCGCGACGAGGCGGCAATGTGTGGGGCGGGGCAGCGGCTTCGCGCTCCGCCGATCTGGAACGCGAGCCTTAAAGACGCCGGTCCACGTCGTCAATCGAGGCCTGCGCCGGCCTGGTACAAGAAAAGGGAATGACGAACATGACGAGCCTGCGCGAGCGCTTCACCAGCGAGCTGAAGGAAGCGATGAAGGCCGGCGAGAAGGGCAAGGTCGGCGCCATCCGCCTGATCCAGGCTGCCTTGAAGGACAAGGACATCGAGGCGCGCGGCACCGGCAAGGGTGAGGCCTCTGCCGACGAAATCCTCGCCCTTCTGCAGAAGATGATCAAGCAGCGCCAGGAATCGATCGCGATCTACGACGCCAATGGCCGTCCGGAGCTTGCTGCCGGCGAGCGCGCCGAGGTCGACGTGATCTCGTCCTATCTGCCGAAGCAGATGGATGAGGACGAGGTGAAGGCGGCGATTGCCGCTGCGGTGACCGAGAGCGGCGCGGCCTCCGTCAAGGACATGGGCAAGGTCATTGCGATCCTGCGCGCGAGCTACGCGGGCCAGATGGACTTCGCCAAGGCGAGCGGCCTGGTGAAGGCGGCGCTCGGCGGTTGATCGCACGCAAGCGCCGGGGTCGCCGGCGCTGTGGATATAGCCGATAAGCCGGTCCGCAAGCGGATCGGCGATTGGCTTCCTGTGCGCCAGGCCCCACATAGGAAGCCATGAAGTTCCCCCCATCCGTCCTTGAGGAGATCAAGGCGCGGCTGCCAGTCTCGGCGGTCGTGGGCAAACGCGTGCGCCTCGCCAAGGCCGGGCGGGAATGGAAGGGGCTTTCGCCGTTCAATGCCGAGAAGACACCGTCCTTCTTCGTCAACGACCAGAAGGGCTCCTTCTTCGATTTCTCCTCCGGCAAGAACGGCGACATCTTCAAGTTCGTGATGGAGACCGAAGGGCTCTCCTTCCCTGAAGCGGTCGAGAAGCTGGCCTCCCAGGCCGGCGTGATCCTGCCGACGGTGACGCATGAGGCGCAGGTCCAGGAGGAAAGGCGCAAGGGGCTCCATGAGGTTGTGGAGCTCGCTGCATGCTTCTTCGAAGCCGAGTTGGCGGCCGAGCGTGGCGCCGCGGCGCGGCGCTATCTGTCGGGGCGCGGCCTCGAGGGCGAGCCAAGGCGGCAGTTTCGCATCGGCTATGCGCCGCCCGATCGCTTCGCTTTGCGCGACCATCTCGCCGGCAAAGGGGTCGATGCCGCCTTGATGATGGAAGCGGGGCTGCTGATCCATGGCGATGAGATCGCCGTGCCCTATGACCGCTTCCGCGACCGGATCATGTTCCCGATCCACGATGCGCGCGGGCGGGTGATCGCCTTCGGCGGCCGGGCGATGAGTGCCGAGGTTTCCGCCAAATATCTGAACTCGCCGGAGACGCCGCTCTTCCACAAGGGCCGGCTGCTGTTCAACCACCACAATGCCCGCAAGGCCGCTCATGATCTCGGGCAGGTCATCGTGGTCGAAGGCTATGTCGACGTCATCGCCATGACGATGGCGGGCTTCCCGCAGGTCGTTGCCCCGCTTGGCACTGCGCTGACCGAAGACCAGATCGGCCTGCTCTGGCGCATGGCGGACGAGCCGGTGATCTGCCTGGATGGCGACAAGGCCGGGCGCAAGGCCGCGAGCCGGGCGATGGATATCGGCTTGCCGCTGCTGGAGCCCGGGAAGTCGCTTGCCTTCGCGCTGTTGCCGGACGGGCAGGACCCGGATGACCTGGCACGCTCCGGCGGCAAGGTTGCGATTGCCGAGGTGCTCAAGGCGGCGCGGCCGCTCGTCGACATGCTCTGGAACCGCGAGGTCGAGGCCGGATCGCTCGATACGCCCGAGCGCCGGGCGGCCTTCGAACGCCGCCTGAAGGAGGCGCTCGGACACATCCGCGACGAGGTGACGCGGCGGCATTATCGCATCGAGATGGAGGAGCGGTTGTCGCAGCTCTTCACCAGCGCTGCTCCTGCTCGTGCCGAAAGGAGCTTTGGTGGGGGCGGGCAGCAGCGTGGGCGGGGCGGTGCACGCGGTCAGGGAGGTGCTGGCGCGAACCGCCAGGCCTTGCCGCTGAGGGCAAGCTCGCAGCTTTCGCGCTCGCGTATCGTGTCGCAAGGGCGGGGCGAGGATAAGCGCGAGGCCTTTATCCTGCTGGCATTGGCGAGCCATTCCGGATTGATCCTGCGCTGCGCCGACGAATTGGCGGAGCTATCGCTCGATGGCATGGCGGCCGAGCGTTTCAGGCAGGTGCTGCTCGATGCCGCCTTCGACGACGGGCTCGATCAGGATGCCCTGGCGAATCGGCTCGACCAGCCGAGGGTCCAGGACGCGAAGGCCGCGCTGATGGCGGTCACCGGCCCGGCTGAGCGGCTGAAACTCGCCCAAGCGGCTGATCCGGAATCAGTTTTTGAATCGATTCGTCAGGCAATCGTCTTGCATCATCGGGCACGAACGTTACATAGCGAGTTGAAGGCAGCCGAGCGCGCACTGGCTGACGAAGCGACTGAAGCAAATTTCGCCTGGATCAAGGACGTCAAGGCCCGGCTCGAGAATCTCGAGGGCACCGAGGCCATGGCAGGTGATTGATCGGAACATAGCTTTCGCTGTCGTCGTCACTGTCGCACGGGGCATGGATGGTTCACGATTCCTAAGGAGGATCGGGTCCATCTGGATGAGATGATTTGGGTGGGGTGAGCGCGCCGGACCAGCGGCCGCGCCGCCCTTTTATGCGTCGACATGGGGCACTTCGCGCCTCCTGCCACGCGAGAGTGCGGAGCGCTGATTGATGGCGACTAAAGCGAGCGAACGGGAAAAGACCGATCAGGTCGCGCCGGAAGCCCCCCCGACCACTGATGGGCCGTTGCTGGACCTGACGGATCAGGCCGTACGCCGGATGATCAAGCTCGCCAAGAAGCGCGGCTATGTCACCTATGACGAACTGAACGAAGTGCTGCCTTCCGAGGAGTTTTCCTCGGAGCAGATCGAGGACGTGCTCGGCCAGCTGAGCGAGCAGGGCATCAACGTCGTCGACAACGAAGATCCCGAGGCCGCCGGCGAGGAACGCGCCCAGCGCGGCAAGGATGGCGGCGGCGACGACGAGGAAGCCGAGGGCGATCTCGTCGAGACCTCCCGCTCGGCGCTCCCGGTCGAGGTCAAGCGCAATCTCGAGCCGACCGAGCGCACCGACGATCCGGTCCGCATGTATCTGCGCGAGATGGGCTCGGTCGAGCTCCTGTCGCGCGAAGGCGAAATCGCGATCGCCAAGCGCATCGAGGCCGGCCGTGAGGCGATGATCGCCGGGCTCTGCGAAAGCCCGCTGACCTTCCAGGCCATCATCATCTGGCGGGACGAACTCGTCGACGGCAAGGTTCTGCTGCGCGACATCATCGATCTCGAAGCCACCTATGCCGGTCCCGACGGCAAGAATCCGGTGCAGTTGCCGGGTGAAGAGGGCGAAGAAGCCGAAGGCCAGCCGGCAGGCGGCCCGCCGGCCTTCGGTGGCGAGGGTGGCGAACAGCCGCCCGAGATGGATGACGACGACATCGAGAACAACGTCTCGCTCTCGGCGATGGAAGCCGAGCTGAAGCCGCGTGTGCTCGAGACCTTCGATTCGATTGCCGACAACTACAAGAAGCTGCGGCGCCTGCAGGACCAGGATATCGCCAACCGGCTGGAGAACACCAAGCTCTCCCCGTCGCAGGATCGCAAATACAAGAAGCTGAAGGACGACATCATCACCGCGGTGAAGTCGCTTTCGCTCAACAACAACCGCATCGAAGCGCTTGTCGAGCAGCTCTACGACATCAACAAGCGCCTGATCTCGCATGAGACGCGCCTGCTCCGCCTGGCCGAGACCTATGGCGTCGCGCGCGACGATTTCCTCAAGCAGCATGTCGGCGGCGAACTCGACCCCAAATGGGTCTTGCGCGTCTCCAAGCTCGGCTCACGCGGCTGGCGCGAATTCGTCGGTTCCGAGAAGGACCGGATCAAGGAGCTGCGCGAGGACATCCACACGCTTGCCTCCGAGACCGGCCTGGAGATCCAGGAATTCCGCAAGATCGTGCTGATGGTCCAGAAGGGCGAGCGCGAAGCCCGGCAGGCGAAGAAGGAGATGATCGAGGCCAATCTGCGCCTCGTGATCTCGATCGCCAAGAAGTACACGAACCGCGGCCTGCAATTCCTCGACCTGATCCAGGAGGGGAATATCGGCCTGATGAAGGCGGTTGACAAGTTCGAGTATCGTCGCGGCTACAAGTTCTCGACCTACGCGACCTGGTGGATCCGGCAGGCGATCACCCGCTCGATCGCCGATCAGGCCCGCACCATCCGCATCCCGGTGCACATGATCGAGACGATCAACAAGATCGTCCGAACCTCGCGCCAGATGCTGCATGAGATCGGCCGCGAGCCGACGCCTGAGGAACTGGCTGAGAAGCTCGCCATGCCGCTCGAAAAAGTGCGCAAGGTGCTGAAGATCGCCAAGGAGCCGATCTCGCTGGAAACGCCGATCGGCGACGAGGAAGATTCGCATCTCGGCGACTTCATCGAAGACAAGAACGCGATCCTGCCGATCGACGCGGCGATCCAGTCCAACCTGCGCGAGACGACGACGCGGGTGCTGGCCTCGCTGACCCCACGCGAGGAGCGCGTGCTGCGCATGCGCTTCGGCATCGGCATGAACACCGACCACACCCTCGAAGAGGTCGGGCAGCAGTTCTCGGTGACGCGCGAGCGCATCCGTCAGATCGAGGCCAAGGCACTGCGCAAGCTCAAGCACCCGAGCCGGTCGCGGAAGCTGCGCAGCTTCCTCGACAACTGAGCTCAGCACTCTGGTTCGGCGAAGGGCGGCGCAAGCCGCCCTTTCCGTTTGAGGGGAACGTTTAGATCATCGGACCGGATATCGTATCCGGTCCGATGATCTAACCTTTTTGTGTTTGCATCGGCTTTTCCGAAAACCGCAATCCACTTTTCGGGCCGATGCTTTAGCCTCGGTTGGGCGTGGCGACGACGAGTGCCACGAGCCGTCGCACGAGGGGCAGCACGACAAGCAAGGTCGGGAAGGCGACCAGCCAGGACAGGGCCCAGGAAACGGGCCAGGTCTGCAGCGCGGTCATGGAAGGACCGAGCGCCTTCAGCGTCGCGATGCCCGAGACGACGAAGGTCATCACGATCGACAGGATGAAGGGCATGACGATCCCGGCATAGCGCGCTGGCAGCTTGCGGCGCAGGCGTGAGAATTCAGTCGATGACATGGAAAACAAGCTCTCAGGACAGGCGGTGTCGCTTGGGGAGGCACTGCTGGCATCCATCGGCGCAACGCTGCGTTGGACGCGTTGCCTGACGTGAGACGCTTACGACCACTCCCAGGAGTGATGCGGCCTTCTACCCGCGGCCTGGCCTTCTGCCAAGAGCTGCGTTCATTCTCCCGATTCAGCGCCCGGCGAAGATGTCGGGCGTTGGCCGCGGCTCCCATGAACCGCCTGCCGAAATCAGGCAGCTCATGCCCTGGGGCGTGGTCGCAAAAACGGTCCAGGTGCCGGCCGGACCGGTAAAGAGCTCAAGTACATAACCGCCCTCGGCGAGACCGTTGCCGGCAAGGCGTTCATCGTAGATGTCGCGCAAATGCGCGACGACTTCGGTCCGCGGCGCACAAGGCGGGCCTCGCGGTGCCTGCGCCTGCGTGAATCCAGCCCAGGCCAGCGTGGTGAGCCCGAACATCAGGGGTGACAGCGTCTTGATCCGTCTCATGACCGCCTCCCTATTCAGGGGCGCCCGCGAGAGAAGATCCTGGCGTCAAGGGGCACTCCGGTCGTCCTGAACCCTTAAAACGTGGGATCCGGGCTGCCTGCTTTCAAGAATCACTGAAAGTCGATGGCGGTATCACTGAAGGTGGGAGGTCAGAGACGAGTGCTTCGCCATGAGGTGGTCAGGTCCTGCCGGTCAGCTTGAGGAACAGCTGGTAACTCTCGGCCGCACCCGCGCTGCCGGCGCCGGTGTCGATCTGCTGGAAGCCGATGAAGGTTGCGTATTCGAGACGGGCGAGAGCGAGGGCATTCCTGTCGTCGAACCGCCCGGATGCCCGATGCAACCCGGCGAGATAGGCAATCCGCTCGCGGTCCACCTCGGTACAGATGCGCATCACACGGGCATCGTTGGTAGCAAGCCGGCGCATGCCTTGCTCGACACGGCTGTCGAGGCGCAGCGCCATCTGGTCGAGAAGGAAAAGCCTGGCGTCTGGTTGCTCGCCGGTATCGGCGGCTTCGACAAGCCTGCGGGTGTAAGTCTCGCGCCAATGCTCCGCGAGTGCGGTGAGATAGGCCTCGCTCGTCACGAAATGCGCGTAGAATGAGCCCTTGGTCTTGCCCGCACGTTGGCAGAGCGCTTCGATGGTCAGGCCGGCAGGGCCGGCTTCTGCAAGTGCCTCGAGGCCGAGATCAAGCCAATCCGTCAGCGAGAAGCGACGGGCGACCACCTTCACCACCACAGACCCAGTGCGCCGCAGGCGGCCATGGGAATGAACAGGGCCCATTGCGGGAAATGCGTGACTCTGAGTCGGAAGCGGCGGATCATGGCTAGATTCCAGAGGGCAAAGAGCCCGGCGCAGCCTGTCGCAAACGCCCCAAGGTCGCGGCTGCCTGCATGCCAGGCAACCAGGCCGAAGGCGAGCGCAAGGCCCGCGAGCACGATCGTTACCAGGTGCCAGCAGTAGTAGTTGGTGAATTTCGGCACTTTGCCCAAACCGCTGGAGGCAAGGAGTGGATGGGCAACTTCGCGCCCACCGAGCCAGACATGGATCATGCAGGTCAAAGCTGCGATCGTCGCAGCAGCCAGGAACCAACCATTCATGCGAGTGCTCCCGATCTCTAATAATACCATACTGTATGGTATTGAAAACCGCTCATGGCAAGTCCGATAGACGGCCCTGCCCCGGGGGCGATTGCCGCCGAGGACTGAGGGTCCGCACCGCTCAATATATGTGAAGATGCACGAAGCCGGCTCCCTTTCGGGCTGTTTCTGCCCTATAGAGATCGAGATCGCGATGGAGGCCCCATGTCATTCCTGAAGTCCCTGTTCGGCCTTGGTGACAAGGTTGAGAAACCGGCAGCTGGGCCGCTCAAGACGCTGGAGCACCGAGGCTTCACGATTCACGCCACGCCTTACCAGGAGGGTGGGCAGTATCAGCTCTGCGGCGTCATCGAGAAGGAGATCGATGGTGAGCTGAAGACGCATCGCTTCGTACGGGCCGATCGCTTTCCTGGCGTGGCCGAAGCCGCCGACTTTACCTTGCTGAAGGGGCAGCAGCTCATTGATGAGCAGGGGGACATGATTTTCAAATAGAGCCGCGTCTATTCAGAATTTTTCGATGTATTACTTTGCGTAATTTTTCATTTAATCTCTATTCGCTCTTGATAGTTTATGTATATAAACGAATATATTCTGTTTATATTTTCAATTTAAGCTTATGTTTTTCGAATTTTCTCTTCGTAATAATTCGGGGTTGGAGATTATCCCTCGCTTCATTAGGTTGGGGGGGCTTAATCTTTTATTGGCATCTCCGTGCTGTCATCGCTCAGGGACCACAGAATGAGGCGACACGGAATCCTTGATGCATCGAGCTGCTGCCAACTCAGAAGCTCTTGACCACGTCTCGCAAACGCAGCGAGCGCCGTGATATCCGGGCTTGCGACTTTGGCCCGGAGCGATGTGGATCTCGCGTCTCTTGTTGCTGCAATGCCGCTACTGGGCTCTCGTGCCGCGGACAACGACTGGCTTGCGAGCGTCCTCGACCAGCTTCCCGCTGCCGTCTATGTCACGGATGCGGAAGGGCGCCTGACCTACTTCAATCGCGCCGCCGCCGAGTTCGCCGGCCGGGAACCACGAATTGGCGCAGATTTCTGGTGCATCTCGCACCGCTTGCTGACCAGGGACGGTGAGCATCTGCCGCATGATCAATGCCCGATGGCGGTTGCGCTGCGCGAGGCGCGGCCCATCCGGGGCATCGAGGCGCAGGCCGAGCGGCCGGATGGGAGTTGCATCCCTTTCATGCCATTCCCGACGCCGCTCTTCGATGGCGGCGGCAGGCTCGTCGGGGGATTCAATCTGCTGGTCGACATCAGCGAGCGAAAGCAGGCCGAGAAGCGGATCGCCGACCTTTCCTGCAACGATGCGTTGACTGGGCTTCCGAACCGTTTCGCTCTTCGTTCGTATCTGGCTGAGCGAATTGAACGCGCCAAGCGTGAAGGCGAGAGCCTCCTTGTGATGCGGATCGATCCTGATCGCTTCAAATGTTTCAATGACGAGTATGGCCAGACGATCGGAGACGGACTCCTGATCGAACTCGCCAAGCGTCTGGGATCTATCGAGGGCACCTTCGCGGCGCGAATGGGCGCTGACGAATTCGTGCTGGTGTCGCGACACTCCCTCGGTGGCGAGCATGGTGTGTTGCAGGCGGAACAGGTGCGCTCTGCACTGCAAGCGGATTTCATCAACGGAACGGCGCGTCATGCGGTGAGCGTCAGCATGGGCTGCGCCCGGTATCCACAGGACAGCGACAGCGAAACCGGATTGCTCGACGCTGCCAATGCGGCCTTGCGGCTCGCCAAGACCGAAGGGCGCAGCCGCATCCGGATGTTTGACTTTGCCGAGCAGGAGCGCGAGCGCGAACGTCTCGATTTGCGCGCGCATTTGCGCCAGGCCATCGAAACCGGGGCGATCCTGCTGCATTATCAGCCGCAGTTTCGGGCGGATGGCAGCGTCGTCGGATTCGAGGCATTGGCACGCTGGCGCCACCCTACGCGTGGCGTCGTCTCGCCCTCACTGTTCATCCCTGCAGCGGAGGAAGGCGGGCTTATCGCCGCGCTCGGGGCTCACGTCCTTCGCGCGGCCTGTCGCGAAGCGGTGCGCTGGAAAGAGCCACTCAGGGTCTCCGTCAACATCTCGCCGCTCGAATTCGCGGCTGACGCGTTGCCGGGCCTCGTGGAGGAGGTGCTGATCGAGACCGGCCTCGATCCGGAGCGACTGGAACTCGAGATCACCGAGGGGGTGATGGTCACCGATTCCGATCGAGCCATGGCAACTCTGTCGCGCCTGCGTGCACTCGGCGTGCGGATCGCGCTCGATGACTTCGGGACCGGCTATTCGTCGCTGTCCTATCTTCACCGCTTTCCTCTGACGACGCTGAAGATCGATCGCAGCTTCGTTGCAACGCTCGGCGTGACGCTCGAAGCCGTTGCGATCACCCGCGCCATCATCCAGCTTGGACATGCGCTCGGCATTGAGGTGGTGGCGGAAGGTGTCGAGACACCCGAACAGCTCGACTTCCTGATTTGCGAGGGCTGTGACTCGACGCAGGGTTATCTGCTCGGCCGGCCCCTGGATGCCGCGGCCTATGCCCCGTTGACCGGTAGCGCCTGAGCGGCTTCGCATGCTCTTTCGAGGCGGCTATGGCCGCACGACCTGCTGCTTGCACGCGCCTGCCGCCTGCAGCAGTTCCGCAAGGTGAGCCCTACAGAACGGCCATCATTGATGACGCTTTCCCTTCGAGCTGCGGCGCTCTAGCCTCTGCTCTCGGGGCAGTGCTCTTGTGAAAGGCAGCGAGTGATGATGAAGGGGTCCGACCTCCTGGTAGCGGCGCTCGAGAATGAGGGCGTTGACTGCATCTTCGGCGTGCCCGGCGAGGAGAATCTCGATGTCGTCGAGTCCCTCCGCAATTCCGGCATCAAGCTCGTCCTGACGCGGCATGAGCAGGCTGCAGCCTTCATGGCGGCGACGCATGGCCGGCTGACGGGCCGACCGGGCGTCTGCATCGCGACCCTCGGACCGGGCGCCCTGAACTTTTCGACCGGCGCGGCCTATGCCCATCTCGGCGCCATGCCGATGATCCTGATCACCGGCCAGAAGGCGATCATGACCGCCAAGCAGGCGCGCTTCCAGATCGTCGATGTCGTCGCCTCGATGAAGCCGTTGACCAAGATGACACGGCAGATCGTCAGCGCCGCCAGCATTCCGGCTGCCGTGCGCGACGCCTTCCGTGTTGCGATGGAAGAACGGCCGGGGCCGGTGCATCTCGAGCTGCCTGAGGATGTCGCCGCCGAGGAGATCGACGACATTCCCGTCATCCCGGTTCATCCGCTCGAGCGGCCGGTTGCACAGACCGCGGCGCTCGATCGCGCGGCGGAAATGATCCTGGCGGCAAGGAGGCCGCTGGTCATGATCGGTGCTGCCGGCAATCGCCCGCGTCTCGTCGAGGCGCTCTCGGCCTTCGTGCGGCGCACCAGGCTGCCCTTCTTCAACACCCAGATGGGCAAGGGCGCCGTCACCGGCGGCTCGAACCTCTATATGGGGACCGCGGCCCTCTCCGAACGCGACTATGTCCATGAAGCCGTGAACCGGGCTGATCTGATCATTTCGATCGGCCACGACACGGTCGAGAAGCCGCCCTTCCTGATGCAGAGTGCCGGCGGCCCGAAGGTGATCCATATCGGCTATCAGTCCGCCAATGTGGAGCAGGTCTACCACCCTGACGCCGAGGTGATCGGGGATATCGGCGCGACCGTGACGCAGCTCGCCGAGCGGCTCGGCGGCAAGCTCGATCCCGATGTGTCGCTGCTCGACCTGCGCCAAAGGATCCTGGCGCGGATCAATGACCGTGCCGACGAAGACCGTTTTCCGATCACGCCGCAGCGCATCGTCCATGACGTGCGCCAGGTGATGCCGGAGGATGGCATCGTCTGCCTCGACAACGGCATGTACAAGATCTGGTTCGCCCGGAATTACCGCACCCATGTCGCCAACACGCTGCTGCTCGACAATGCGCTCGCAACGATGGGGGCAGGGCTGCCCTCGGCGATGATGGCGGCGATGCTGTATCCCGAACGCCGCGTCATGGCCGTCTGTGGCGATGGCGGTTTCATGATGAACTCGCAGGAGATGGAGACCGCCGTCCGGCTCGGCCTCAATCTCGTCGTCGTCATCCTGAACGACAATGCCTATGGCATGATCCGGTGGAAGCAGGCGGTCGATAATTTCCCGGATTTCGGCCTGACCTTCGGCAATCCGGATTTCGTCCGTTATGCCGAGGCCTATGGCGCCAAGGGGGCGCGCGTGACCGCGGCGGAGGAACTCGCTCCAACGCTGGAAGCTGCGTTCGCAGGCGGCGGCGTTCATCTCGTCGAGGTGCCGATCGACTATTCCGAGAATACGCGTGTTCTTGTGGACGAACTGCGCAACCGCACGCCTGATATCGAGCTGGCCTGAACGGGAGAGCGACGATGCTGCAGGTTGTTCAAGCCTTTGATCGTGCTCCGATCGCCGAGATCGAGACCGATGACGCTGCTGCGCTTGAAGCCAAGCTGCAGGCGGCCGAACGCGTGTTCCGGGATCGGGATGGCTGGCTGAAGCCCTATGAGCGCATCGCGATTCTGCGGCGATTGGCCGGACTGATCGAAGCCCGGCGCGATCATTTTGCCAGGCAGATCGCACGCGAAGGCGGCAAGCCCCTGCCGGACGCGATCGTCGAAACTAATCGTGCAATCGACGGCGTGCACAATGCTGCCGACGAGCTGCGGAATTTTGCCGGGCGCGAGATTCCGATGGGCCTCTCGGCGGCGGGAGCGGGCCGCTGGGCTTTTACGACCAAGGAACCGATCGGGATCGTCGCTGCGATCTCTGCCTTCAACCATCCGCTTAACCTGATCGTGCATCAGGTCGCTCCGGCGATCGCCGTCGGCTGCCCGGTGATCATCAAGCCGGCCGGCCCGACGCCGCTTTCCTGCCGCGACTTCGTCGCCCTCGTTCACGAGGCTGGCCTGCCTGAGGCCTGGTGCCAGAGCTTCATTCCGGAGAGCAACACCCTCGCCGAGAAATTGGCGACCGACCGGCGCATCGGCTTCCTGAGCTTCATAGGCTCGGCAAAGGTCGGCTGGTATCTGCACAGCAATCTTGCCCATGGCGCACGCTCGGCGCTGGAGCATGGTGGGGCGGCACCTGCGATCGTCGATCGTAGCGCCGATCTCGACCGGATCATCGAGCCGATGGTCAAGGGCGGCTACTATCATGCGGGGCAGGTCTGCGTGTCGACGCAGCGTATCTTCGTGCATGAGGACATCGCTGCGACCTTCACCGAACGCCTTGTCGCGCGGGTGACGACGCTGCGTGTCGGAGATCCGACGCTTGCCGATACCGAGGTCGGGCCGCTGATTCATCCACGCGAGGCCGACCGGATCGCCTCATGGGTCGAGGAGGCTGTCAGCGGTGGGGCGAAGCTGGCGGTCGGCGGCGGCCGGATTTCGGAGACGACCTTGCAACCGACGGTGCTGCTTGACCCGTCGGCCGAGGCAAGGGTCTCGCGCGAAGAGGTCTTCGGGCCCGTGACCTGTGTCTATCGCTACCGGCGGCTCGATGACGCGATCGCACAGGCGAACTCGCTCCCGGTCGCGTTCCAGGCCAGCGTCTTCGCGCAGGATATCGATGTCGCGATGCGGGCCGCGGACCGTCTCGACGCCTCCGCCGTGATGATCAACGACCCCACGGCTTTCCGGACGGACTGGATGCCGTTCGCGGGCCGGCGCGAGTCCGGCTACGGCATTGGCGGCATTCCCTTCACCATGCGCGAAATGGCGCAGGAGAAGATGATCATGATGCGGCGTCCCTAGACTGAACCGCGGGCGAACCGAAGTCTCGCGGGCTGAGGATTTGGCACCCCGCCCGTGTTCCGCTCGTGGAATGCCGGGACCGCCGTGTCGCGCTGCGGACGCCGTGGCCCACTGCAGCCGGCGCGCTTGCCGCGTTGGTTCGCCGCGCCTAATCATCGCCGCGTCATAAGAGAGCCGTTCTCCGAAACCGGCCGGCGAGGAAACATGTCTTCCCAGCACGAGCGCTACGCGCCTGATTCCTCCTATGCCTGGCTGCGGCTGGCGATGGCGCTGCTCGTCGGCACTGTCGCCTGCGTCGGCACGTGGTCGGTGGTCGTCGTGCTTCCCTCCGTTCAAGCCGAATTCGGCACAGCGCGAGCGGGTGCTTCGCTGCCCTATACCGCCGTCATGCTCGGTTTCGGCTTCGGCAATATCCTGATGGGCCGGATCGCCGATCGTTACGGCATCGTCGTTCCGATCGTGATGGGTGGGCTCTTTCTCGGTGCGGGCTATATGCTTGCGGGGCTTGCCGGCACGCTCTGGCAGTTTGCGCTCGCTCACGGACTGCTGATCGGGATCGGTGGTGCGGCGGGGTTCTCGCCTCTGATCGCCGATCTCTCGCACTGGTTCCGCAAGCATCGTGGGCTCGCTGTGGTCTTCGGTGCATCCGGCAGCTATCTCGCGGGCGTGATCTGGCCGCAGGTGATTACCTGGGGACTGCAGAACCATGGCTGGCGCGCCACGCATTTCGCCATCGGCCTGACGGCGCTGGTTGTGCTTGTGCCGCTTTCCCTGTTCTTCCGCAGGCGCCCGGCTGCCGAAACGCTGGCGGCGGCCGAGGCCTCGAGCGCCGGCGCACGCGGCGATCTCGGCCTTTCGGCGAACCAACTGCAACTGCTGCTTTCGGTCGCCGGCTTCGCCTGCTGCGTCGCGATGTCGATGCCGCAGGTGCATATCGTCGCTTATTGCGGCGACCTTGGTTACGGCGTCGCCCGTGGCGCCGAGATGCTTTCGCTGATGCTGCTGCTCGGCATCATCAGTCGCATCGGTTCCGGCTTCGTCTCCGACCGGATCGGCGGAGCGGCAACCCTGGCGCTTGGCTCGGTGATGCAGGGGGTTGCGCTCTTCCTCTATCTCTTCTTCGACGGGCTGACCTCGCTCTACATCGTCACCGGTATCTTTGGCCTGTTCCAAGGCGGCATCGTGCCGATGTACGCGGTGATCATCCGCGAGTACCTGCCGGCGAAGGAGGCGGGGGTGCGGATCGGTATCGTGATGTCGGCGACGATTCTCGGCATGGCCTTTGGCGGCTATATCTCCGGGCTGATCTACGACCTCTTTGCCTCCTACAGGGTGGCCTTCCTCAATGGACTTGCCTGGAACCTGATCAATCTTGCCGTGGTCTCCTGGCTGATGCTGCGGGCAAGGCCGCGGCTGCAAGCAGCCTGATCATCCCGCCGTCGGCCCCGGCCGATAGGTGCCGAAACACCAGACGTGGCCTTCCGGATCCTTGCAAATGAAGTCACGGCTGCCATAGGGCTGGTCGGTCGGCTCCAGGCAGATTTCCGCGCCGGCCTTGCGGGCGCGCTCGCAGCGGGCATCGATATCGTTCGTTGCGATATAGGGCGAGGCTGTGGTGCCGCCGAGCTCAGCCGGGCGTGAGACCAGCTTGCCGAAGGGATTGTTGTCAGCCGAGCCGAGCATCACGAAGCTCTCGCCCATGCGAAGCTCGCCATGGAGCAGGGTTTTGCCGTCGTCAGAGTAATAGGCCGCGTGCTTCTCGAAGCCGAAGGCCTCGATCAGCCAGTCAAACATGCGCGGAGCATCGGCATAGCGCAGCGAGATGCAAATCATGGCCGGCGGTCTTGTCATGGCGTCCTCCTGAATAGCTGATCATAGCGCAGGAGCGAGGATCGGTGCCTCTGCGATCAATGGCCAGTCAACGCCGCGAGGATCCTCTCCGGCATGGGGCAGGTCGATCCACTCAAGAGCGATGTCGGAAAGATCCTTGCCGGCTCCTGCGCGATTGTCTCGGGGCAGTTCGTGGTGATCGCCACAGGCTTCGTGCTGGCGCCGATGCTGCATCGTGTGCTCCATTCCTTCCATGTCGAAGAGGAAGGAGCAGAGATGATTGAGCCAGGCCTAAAGCCGGAAGAGGAGCCGCTGGGCAATTTGACGGTTCGCACCATCGCAATGCCGGCCGATACCAATGCCAATGGCGACATCTTCGGCGGCTGGGTGATGTCTCGGATGGATTCGGCCGGCGGAATCGCCGGTGTCGATCGGGCACAGGGCAGGGTGGTGACGATTGCGGTCGAAGCCATGACCTTTATCCGGCCGGTCAAGGTCGGTGATGTGCTGAGCGTCTACACCCACGTCGAATCCGTCGGCCGGACCTCGATGAAGATCCATGTCGAGGCCTGGGCGAAGCGCTTCCGGACCACCCTGCACGAGAAGGTCACGGATGCGACCTTTACGTTCGTCGCGATCGACGAGGAGGGCCGCCCCCGCCCGGTGCCGCCCCTTCCCGGCACATGAGTGCGAGATCGCTGTTGAGTTCCTGCGATCTCGCTAAAGGATTCTTCACTGCGCCGAGAGGTTGAAGAAACGCATTAACGATTGTGACAGGGGCAGATGGTTCTTCCATGGGGCAAATTCCATTGGACAACCATCGCCATGCATCGCTCGGTCGTTCTTCGTCTCCGCAAACTGAGCCTTTTGTCGTCGCAACTGCGCGGTGACGAACGCGGTGCCGTTGCCATGATCTTCGCGATCATGCTGGTGCCGCTGATCGCACTCATCGGCATTCTGGTCGATACGTCGCAGGCTCAGAATGCCCGCGTCGACCTGCAAAGCGCGCTCGACTCGGCCGTTCTGGCCGCAGCCAAATTGAATGAAAGCGACAGCGAGCGGATTGCCGCCGCGAACCGCTACCTTGCAGCGGCCCTGCCGCCGGGCTTTCCCGGAACGGCCGTCATCTCGAGCTTTGCCATCGTCGACGGCGCTGCATCGGTGAAAGGGGATGCCAGCGCGGACGTCAAGACGATGTTCGGCAACTTTATCGGAGGATCCTCGACCAGGATCGCGAGCACGGCGAAGGCACTCATTGCAAGGCCGCAGGTGCGTCACCTCGATCTGGTGATGTGCATCGACGCGACCGGGTCCATGCAGTACACACTCAATGCAGTGAAGAACGCTGCCCTGTACTTCGAGAAGAACCTCAACGATGAGTTGAAGGCGAAGCAGATCGATCCCTTCGAGTCGATGCGGGTGAAGCCCATTTTCTACCGTGATTTTGGGGGCAATAGCGGCTGGAAGAGCGACCCGCGAGATTATGGCGACCGGCCTCCCATGAAAGTGGGCGAATTCTGGAGGCTGCCCGATCAAGCGACGCTCTTCTCGACCTTCGTCTCGCCTGAAAGGGCTACCGGCGGTGGCGACTTGCCGGAATCGGGCCTTGAATGCGTCAATGAGGGCATGAACTCCAGCTGGATCAAGGCGGGTGCGACCGTGGTCGGCGGAGCGAGCGCGGGCCAGGTGATCACGGCGTCATTCAACGTCATTGCTGTCTGGACCGATGCTGATGCGCATCCTCCGTCCCACAGCCAATCCCTGAAGAATCCCGATTACCCAGCCGCTGATATCATGCCGCGGACCTGGACCGGCACGCCGCCGTCCGCGCCTGGCCTCACTTACAAATGGAATTCCAGCGTCAAGATGGATCAGGAAAACAAGCTGCTGGTCTTCTTCGGCAATTCCGGCACGCCGAACTGGTTGCCGGTGAAGAATTGGGCCGGTTTCTTTCAGGGAGGCACGCTGACCGAAGGCAATACGCAACTCGTCAAGAAGCTTGCCCTCGCAATCGCAACCAAGACAAAGACGCCGACCCTGACGCACTAGGCCGGCTCAATGCAAACCATCCTCCGGCAAAGGTTAACGCAATCTGAAGCGGCCGCTCCGTCGGGCGATTCAGAACAGGGCGCTCACTTAAGCGTTTTTTAAGCGCATGTCCCCGATCTTAGGGCTCAAGAAGCCTAACTCTAAGGGCTGACCTAAAGAGAGCTGGGGAACTGTTCATGCCTGACCGACGAGGCTCCTGCCGGGCCCCGCTGTCTGCGTCGCGGTTTCCTTCCTGAGGCCCCGCCGTCGCGCGCTGCATGCATTCCGGAGAACGACTATGAAGAAGGTCAAGAAGCCCACGCGGCAGCGCACGCCGCTGCGCGTCGGCATTGCCGCGCGCATCTATGCGGCGCTCGGCATTCTGACCGTATTGACGATCGTGGCATCTTCGGTCGCCTGGTTTTCCTATGGCCGGGTGAACCAGACGGTCAACGACATGATCGAGAACAAGATGCCGGTGGTCGAACTGGCACTCGAACTCTCGCAAGCGGCGACGAAATCCACCGCGCTCGCCGCGCGCTTCAGTGAAGTCCAGAATGCCAAGGAACGGTCCGAGCTTACGGGAGAGCTCGATCTGATCGAAGCCAGGCAGTTTGACCTGCTGCGCAAGATCTCCGATCGCGGGCAGGACAAGGCGAAGGCCCAGAAGGCGATCGATGAGCTCTCGCGGCAGATCAACGATCTCAACGACCTGACGGGGCAGAGGCTGCGCAATGGCAGCGAGGCGCAGGTCGCGGTCGAGACTCTGGGCAAGGCCCGGGAGGATTTCGTCAGGGCTGTCGGAACCGAGGCGGAGGAGGCGAAGTTCAATCTCGCCTATGGCATCGAGAATGCGGCCACTCTATCGGGCGATGAGCTGACTTCGGCGCTGAAATCCCTTGCCGGCCGCGACTTTACGGCCTTCGACCTGGCCCGGAGCCTGCAGGCCGATGTCAGCGAACTCGGCGGCATCCTGCGCGAGATCGCCCAGATCAGCGACAGCTCGCAGCTCGGAACCGCACGCGAACGCTTCCAGGCCATTGCCAAGCTCGTCCGCAGCGGCCTCGCCGAAGCTGAGAAGATCGTGCCGAACCAAGGGCGCGTGCGCTCGGTCAATGCGATCCTGAACGTTGCCGAAGGCAGCAGCGGGCTGTTCGATGTGCGCGACCGCGACATCGTGACTCAGGGCGCTATCCGCGCTGGCCTGTCCGATCTCAATCGAGCGGCTGAAGTGGTGCGCCGCGAGGTGGACACTCTGGTCAAGGCTGCCCGCGACGAGGCTCATTCGGCGGGCACGTCGACCGGTAACCTGATCGAGGACAGCAAGTGGTGGCTCGGCGCAATCGGCCTTGGCTCGCTGCTCATCGCGCTCGCGCTCTCGCTCTTCTATGTCCGCCCGATGATCGTCGGACGTCTCAACAAACTGTGGACGGCGACCCGGGCCATTGCCGACGGACAACTGGACGCGACCGTCGAGACCAGAGGCAATGACGAGATCTCGGACATTGCGCGCAGCGTGCTGCTGTTCCGCGACAACGCCCTGGCGCTGCGAGCTGCCGAAGCCGCGAAGATCGAGGACGAGGCCTTGGCGCAGCAGCGCCGTCGCGAGATGATGCAGGAACTTGGCGAAGCCTTCGGCCAGGTGGTCGAGGCCGCGGCCGCCGGCGATTTCAGCCGGCGCGTCCCGGCAAGCTTCGCCGATGCCGAGCTCAATGCGCTTGCCGGTTCGGTGAACGCCCTGCTCGAAACCGTGCAGGCTGGGCTCTCGGAAACCTGCGAAGTGCTGGCCGAGCTGTCGGCCGGCCAGCTCTCGACCCGTGTCGAAGGCAGCTATCACGGCGCTTTCGCCGAGCTCAAGGACGGCGCCAACGGCCTCGCCGAAGAGTTCGAGAGCACGCTGGCGCGTCTCTCGGATACGGTTTCGGCCGTGCGCAGCGCGACGAGCGAGATTCTCGACGGTGTCACCGACCTCGCCGAGCGGACGACGGAAGAAAGCAATGCGGTCTCGATGGCGACCAATCAGCTCGGCGCCTTCGCGGGCACCGTGAAGAAGACGGCTGACGAAGCCTCGCAGGCCATGGGCATGGCCGAGAGCGCCGAGCAGCGCGCCCAGCAGGGCGAAAAGGTCGTCGCCTCGGCATTGGACGCGATGCGTCGCATCCGCGCGTCGTCCGACAAGATCTCGGAAGTCATCTCGATGATCGATGAGATCGCCTTCCAGACCAACCTGCTGGCGCTCAACGCAGCCGTGGAAGCGGCGCGGGCCGGCGATAGCGGCCGCGGTTTCGCGGTGGTCGCGGCTGAGGTGCGCAGTCTCGCCAAGCGTTCGGCGGATGCCTCGAACGACGTCAAGCGCCTGGTCGAAGCCGCGCATGGCGACGTCGCGGTCGGTGTCGGGCTCGTCGAGGAGACCTCGGCGATGTTTGGAAGCATCGTGTCCTCGGTCAACGATCTCTCCGGGTTGATGAACGGCATCTCGCAGACCGCGCGGAGCCAGGCGAGCGACGTGTCCGCCATCAACAACGAGATCGACGGCATCGGCACGATGGCGCACCAGAACGCTGCGCTGGTCGAGGAGACCAATGCCGCGCTCGCGCTGACGGATGAACAGACCCGTGCGCTGACCGAGCATATCGGGCGCTTCCAGTTTCGCGAGGGCCACGTCGCCGGGCATCCCGGGGCGTCTGTGGCCCGGGCGGCCTGAGCGACCCACTTCATCCACCATGGCAACGGCCCCGTTTGCGAGACGCAGCGGGGCCGTTTCTGTTTGCGCGCCGTGTCTGGGGTCTTGCGGGACAGAAGGGGAGGGTGTTAGGCGAAGGGCGGGCCGGTAGCTCAACGGTTAGAGCTCGCTGCTCATAACAGCGCCGGTGCCGGTTCGAATCCGGCCCGGCCCACCAAATTTCCCGGGCCGCCGCGTAGCGACCCCAAGACCTTGAAAGGCATCGTCGTTTCGGCGGTTTGGAGCCCCACATCAAGGTCGATCGCAGATGCTCGGCGAACACGCGTTTCAGCACGGCACGGCGATCTTCGAGCTTTCAGTTCCCCATGTTTTCCAAGGATTTGCGAGAACGCCGAGAGCGGCTCGTAATGTCTGGTCGAAACGGGCAGTGTGTCTCCAGCCTGACTTGCCTCTTCGGAAGGGACGGCAATGCTGCGTTGATGCTCGACGAGCCGGGATTCATGGGCTTCTATGAGCCTCTAATCCGACGTTGCAGTGGTGCGAGGATCTGGTTGATCGTACGACTGATGCTTTGAACGCGTCCAGCGGGCTCGATACATCACGCTGGAGAGCATCGCGCCCATGAGCGATGATCCCCTCGTCAGCCTGCCAGCCGTGGCGGCCTGACCAGCCCGGCCAGCGCCGGCGCTCGACGGTCCCTACCGTCAGCTACACCACGAGTTGGGACACGACCCAGCCTTCGAAATGGACTTTCTGTAAAGCTCGCAACCTTTTCCGATGCAAAAGTAATAAGCGTACTCGCTTGATCTCCCTTTAAATTAAGCTCCGCTAAGCGCGCCTCCGCACCTTGTACAGGCGCAGGACCGTCCGTCAGTCCTTACCGAGCATGGTTTGGAAATATTCACGACGATCCTGCGACGAGCGAGAGGCAAAGCAAAAGCATCTCGCGGCTATGTCTGCTCCTCCGGTCATTCGCGCCGTTTCGACGGGCCTGCGTCCCTTCCACGCCAATTCGGATGGTCGTTTTGCGGCGTCCGATCGACGGCAATGGGCGTCGAACAGCGTGAACCGCGGCGGATTGAGGCTGAGGGGCCGGCCGCTTGACAAAGATGATTCTTGGTGAAACGTTTCCACTAACGATGGAAACGTTTCCACGAGGGGATTGCCATGATTTATGACTCTCTCAATCGCCGTACATTCCTCCAGGGCGGCGCGGCAGCCGTCGCGGGGCTTGGACGGCCATTCCCGGCGCAGGCGGCGGATGAGCGATCCCTGGTCGTGGCGATCCCTTCGAGCCCATCGACCTTCGATCCGATCAACCAGGGCAACCACGATGCCATGGTGGTCAATCAGCTCATTTTCGAAAACCTGATCGAGATCGACGGGGAGGGGCGGCGACGGCCGCTGCTTGCAAAGTCGTTGCCCGCGATCTCCGAAGACCGCACCGAATATACGTTCGAGCTTCGGGACGATGTCGCGTTCCAGAACGGGCAGCCCTTCACGGCCGAGGATGTGAAGTACAGCTACGACTATATTCTCGACCCGGCCAACAAGGCGCTGAGGCGCTCGGTCTGGACGAACATCGAATCCGTCGAGATCCTGGCGCGTCATAAGGTGCGCTTCAAGATGAAAGCGCCGTTCCGGCCCTTCCTCGACTACATGACCAAGTACATGGGCATTTTCCCGGCCGGGAGCCGCGAGAAATACGGAAACGAGATCTTCCAGCAGAGGCCTGAGGGCCTTGGCACGGGGCCCGGTATCTTCGTCTCCGCGCGCTCCAACGATGTCGTCGAGTTCCGCCGCAACCCGAATTACTGGCGCAAGGATCTCCCGGGATGGGACCGGCTGCGCGTGCGGATCGTCTCCGAGGAGGCGGCTCGCATCGCGTCGCTCATGTCCAAATCGGTGCACATCATCGGCGCGCCCCCAGTCCGCGACTATCTGCGTCTGCGGCAGGCCAAGGCGCAGGGCATCGCCGGGGCGAGCCGTCCTGCGCTCGGCAGCATGATGCTGATGATTCACAACACCCGTAAGCCACCGTTCGACGATCCCGATTTCCGCAAGGCCGTTTCGCTGGCGACCGATCGCAAGACCATTGCCGAGAAGATCTTCAACGGTCTGGTCGAGCCCTCTGCGGTGCCGGCTCCGGCGTCGGCCTGGTGGTACAACGCCAAGGTGGCCGAAGGCCTGGCTTTCAACCTGGAAAAAGCGAAGGCCCATCTCGCCAGGTCCCGCTACGCCTCCGGGGCCGAATTCGAGTTGCTGTATTCGTCGCAGGGTTACCTTCTGGACGTCGCGGACGCGGCCCTCTTCATCCAGGCCTCGCTGGCCCGGCTCGGCGTCAAGGTCAAACTCCAGCCGCTCGAGACCGGCCAGCTCATCGAACAGGTCTTCGCCGGCAACCAGACATCCGCGCTCATGGCGGTGATCGGTCCGTCCGATCCAACCTTCATCATTCAGGGCATCTATACGCCGAACCAGGTCATGACCCGCAGCTCCGGCTACAGCAACGATCGGCTCAATACGCTTCTGGCTGACAGCTTCCGTGTCGACGACGAGACGTCGCTGGGACCGATCCTCGCCGATATGCAGGCGATTTTGGCGGCAGACTCTCCCTCCACCTGGATCGGCGCGGTCCACAGCTTCAACCTCTGGCGCTCCAATGTGCAGGGCTTCGAGCCGAATACCGGGATCACGCTGCGCCTGACCGACGCGGCCGTCGCCGACCTGCGCTGAGGCGTGAAACCATGTGGTTTGCCAGTCGCATACTCAGCAGTCTTGCTGTTCTCGTCGTGGTCAGCGCGCTCCTCTTCGCGCTCACGCGCCTGACGCCGCTTTCGCCCGCGCGGATCGTGCTCGGCACTGACGCAACCGTCGAGCAGATCCATGAGTTCGAGCGCGATCGCGGCCTCGACCGCTCTCTGCCCGCCCAATACGCGGCATGGGTTGCACAGCTTCCCCGGTCGGGGTTCGGCACCTCCTACATCACCGGCCGTTCGATCGATGTCGAGCTGCGCGAGAGCCTTCCTGTGACCGTCGAGCTGGTGCTGGTGACCTTTCTCCTGACGCTGGCCGGCGCGATTCCGCTCGGCCTGATCGCTGGGCTGACGGAAGATCGCTGGCCGGACCACCTGATCCGGGTGCTGTCTTTGATGGCGGTGTCGGTCCCGGGATTCTGGCTCGCCCTGATCCTGATCCGTGTCTTTGCCGTCAGGCTCGGCTGGGTGCCGCCGATCGGGATCACGCCGCTCGCAGAAGGCTGGCACGCCCATCTTGCGTCCCTGGTGCTGCCGGCCCTGTCGATCGCGCTCTACTATATCGGCGCGCTCAGCCGCCTGATGCGCGCCTCCGTCATCGAGATCCTGGGCCAGGACTACGTCCGCACCGCGCATTCGCTCGGCTTGAGACGAAGTCTGGTCGCTCGCTACGTGGTGAAGAACGCACTTCCACCCTTCGTCAGCGTCGCCGGCATGTCCTTCGGTTATATGTTCGGCTGGGCGATCATCATTGAACTGGTCTTCAACATACCAGGTCTTTCGCGTGCGCTGCTGACCGCCATCACTCAACGCGACTATCCGATGATCCAGGCGACCGTCCTGGTCGTTACGGCAATGTTCATCCTGTCGAACCTCGCTGCGGATCTCATCCAGCAGCTGATCAACCCCAGGTTGAGACATGCTTGACGCTGCGCGTTCAACAGGGTCTCCGCCAGTGACAGCGGGCGCCGGCATCCGTGCTGTGCACCGACTGTCCGGGCTTGCCGGCCCCATGGGCCGCCTTGCGCAGACGCGCATCGGCCTGGTGGGGTTGGTCATCGTCGGCTTCGTCGTTCTGGCTGCGCTTCTCGCTCCCTGGCTCCCTCTGCACGATCCCCTCGATCTGATGATGGAGCATCGGCTGGAGCCTCCGGGACTGTCATTCCTCCTGGGCACGGACGAGGTCGGCCGAGACGTCCTCGCCCGGCTGGTCTGGGGCGCTCGCGGATCCCTGATGATCGGCGTGCTGACAGTCGCGATCGGGCTCTGCGGCGGGCTCTTCATCGGTATCCTGTCCGGGTACTACAGCGGAACGCTCGTCGAAACCGTCCTGCTCGGCCTGATGGATATCTTCGCGGCGATTCCGCTGCTCGTCTGGGCTATCGCGATCGTTGGAATTTTCGGCACCGGTTCGGTGCAGCTGGGGCCGCTCGTGCTCCCCAACGAAGCCAAGATCATTCTCCTCGTCGGCCTGCTGTTCATCCCCGGGCTGGCGCGTGTCGCCCATGGTCTGGCGCTGGCCGAGGCCAGGGCCGATTACGTGGCGGCGCGGCGCCTGCAGGGCGCAGGTTCCTGGTCCATCATGGCCAGCGACATCCTGCCCAACATCCTCTCGCCGATCTTCGTCCAGGCGAGCGTGCTGATCGGCATCGGCATCATCATCGAAGCATCGCTGAGCTTCATCGGCCTCGGCGTGCAGCCGCCGACCCCGAGCTGGGGCGGAATGCTGGCCGATGCGCGCTCGCTCGCCTTCTCCGACGAATGGTGGGTCGCGACCTGGCCGGGCCTTGCCATCTTTCTCACCGTGATCGGCTTCAATCTGGTCGGCGACGCACTCCGGACGGTGCTCGATCCCCGGCGGCGCGATGGGGGACCGGCACTATGACCGCGCCCGTGCTTTCCCTGAACGACCTGTCCGTTGCCTTTGGTCAGGGCACCGCGGCCCGGACGGTGGTTCACGGCGTGACCCTCCAGGTGCGGGCCGGCGAAAAACTGGCGATTGTGGGCGAGTCGGGCTCGGGCAAGAGCGTCACCGCGCTTGCGATCATGCACCTGCTTGGACGCTCGGGCCGGGTCGTGGGTGGCTCGATGTGCCTCGAAGGCGAGGACATCACGACCATTCCCGAGAGCGCCTGTCGCGACCTGCGTGGCCGCAGGGTGGCGATGATCTTCCAGGATCCGATGACCGCCCTCAATCCCGCCTTCACGATCGGCCGGCAGCTCGTCGACGCCATCCGCAGCCATGACGATCCGGGCTCCAGGGCGGCCTGGTCGGAGGCCGAACAGCTCCTCGGCAAGGTCGGTATCGACGACCCGGGCCGCCGGAGCGCTCAATATCCCCATGAGCTCAGCGGCGGCATGCGCCAGCGTGTGTTGATCGCGATGGCGATTGCCTGCCGGCCGCGCCTGCTGATCGCAGACGAGCCGACGACCGCGCTCGACGTCACCGTTCAGGCCCAGGTGGTTGCGCTGCTGCGGGACATCAGCGCGACGTTCGGGATCGCCCTGCTGTTCATCTCGCATAATCTCGATCTGGTCGCGGAGTTCTGCGACCAGATCGCGGTGATGTATCGCGGCCGGATCGTCGAATCCGGCAGCACGGAGGCGATCTTCACGTCTCCGCGTCACCCCTACACACGCCTCCTGCTGGACTCCGTGCCGCGGCCGGGCCGTCCGCTGCGCGCGGCAGCGCCTGGCCGCCTGACCGGGAACCGCAGTGAGGGCGTCTGCGATTTTCTTTCCCGCTGCCCTTTGGCGGACACGGACTGCACCCTGCGGCCGACCCTGCGGGGTGTGGGCGCGCATTTGAGCGCCTGCTGGCGGAGCGCCTGAAATGAGCCGAGCCGAAGAATTCCCCCCTTCGCCGCTTCTTGCCGCCACAGGCGCCAGCCGGCGCTACCGCGTGGCGCGGTCGGCGCTGGCGCGCCTGCTCGACCGGCGCACGATGTCTGCTCTCCTTGGGGCGAGCTTCGAGGTGAGGCCCGGCGACGTCCTGGGCATCGTTGGCGAAAGCGGCAGCGGCAAGTCGACGCTCGCGCGGCTTCTGGTCGGGCTCGATCGCCCGAGCAGCGGTCAGGTCTCGTTCGAAGGGCGCGATCTCTCCAGCTTTTCGGCCGTCGACTGGCAACGGTTCCGAAACCGCGTCCAGTTCGTCTTCCAGGGCGCGCACACCGCCTTGAACCCCCGCAAGACCGTTGCGCGCAGCCTGAGCGAAGCCTTCGCGGGCTCGCTCAATCCGGGGGCGCTCGAGGCATTGCTGGCACAGGTCAGCCTCGGGCCGGAACTGCTCGATCGGCTGCCGCATCAGCTTTCGGGCGGGCAGAAGCAGCGGATCGGGATCGCCCGCGCGCTCGCCCGGCAGCCGGAGGTGTTGATCGCCGACGAGCCGACATCGGCTCTCGACGTCTCCGTGCAGAACGAGATCATCGCGCTGCTTCAGCAACTGCATCGCGACAGGCACCTGACACTGGTGATCATCAGCCACGATCTCGGGCTGGTCGGGGCGTTCTGCGACCGCGTGCTGGTGATGTATGCGGGCCGGATCGTCGAGATGGGGCCTGCCGCAGAGATTCTGGCGGAGCCGGCGCATCCCTATACGCAGCGCCTGGTGGCCGCCATTCCGCGCGGGCTCGCCGGGCGCAATCGCCCAGCCGAACCGCCCCTGCCCGAAGCGGCCCGCCATGGCGGCTGCCCCTTCGAACCCCGTTGCAGCAACCGGATTCCGATCTGTGCGCAAAGCGAGCCACCCGAGGTTCACCTCGGCGATCGGCTCGTCCGGTGCCACGTGGCGCAGAGCTCGGTCCAAAACCTAGCGGAGACCAACCTATGACAGCGCGCTCGTTTCGCGTGGGTGCCGATATCGGCGGCACCTTCACGGATATCACCTTCCTGGAAAACGGTCAGACGGTCCATTCCTTCAAGCGCCCGTCGACGCCGGACGACTATAGCCGCGGCATCGTCGAAGGCGTGCTGGCGTTGCTTGACCGCATTGGCGGCAAGCCCACCGAGATCGAGGAGGTCGTCCACGCCACGACCGTGGCAACCAACGCCATCCTGGAGGGCAAGGGCGCCACGACGGCGCTGCTGACGACGCATGGATTCCGCGACGTCCTCGAGCTCGGCCGGCTGCGCATGCCCGAGCTCTACAATCTGAATTACGAGAAGCCGACACCGCTGGTGCCGCGCCATCGTCGCTACGAGATTGCCGAGCGCATGGGAGCCCATGGCGACATCGTCCTGCCCCTGGACGAGGACAGCGTCGTCGAGGCGGCGCGCAGCATCGCAGCCAGCGACACGCGCGCGGTCGCGGTCAGTTTCCTGCACGCGTATGCCAACCCGCAGCACGAGCGCCGGGCCTGCGAGATTCTCACGGGGATGCTCGGCCCCGAGATCTTCGTCAGCTGCTCCAGCGACGTCCTGCCGGAGATCCGCGAATACGAGCGGACGAGCACGGTGGTGGTCAACGCCTATCTCGGGCCAGTCGTGCGCTCCTATCTGCGTGCCTTGTCGACGCGGTTGCGGGATGCGGGCATTCACGCACCGCTGCAGGTCATGCAGTCGAGCGGAGGCGTGATGAGCGCCTTGTCCGCAAGCGAGAAGCCGGCCTGCATCATCGAGTCCGGTCCCGCAGCCGGCGTCATCGCGGCGGCCCGCATCGGCGCGGCAGGAAGCGCCAATGATATCATCACGATCGACATGGGCGGGACGACCGCCAAGGCCGCGATCATCGAGCAGGGCCAGCCCGCCCGCACGACGGAGTACGAGGTCGGGGCCGGGATCAACATATCGAGCAAGCTGATCAAGGGCGGCGGGCACGCGGTGAAGCTGCCCTTCATCGACGTGTCGGAGATCGGCGCCGGCGGCGGCAGCATCATCCGGGTCGATGCCGGCGGCCTCATCCAGGTCGGTCCCGACAGTGCCGGCGCCGTACCGGGCCCGGCCTGCTATGGCACGGGCGGCACCCGTCCGACGCTGACCGACGCGCTCGTCGTGCTCGGCTACATCAATCCGGACCATATCGCCGGCGGCGCCGTGCGTCTGGAGGCGGAGCGCTCCCGGCGCGCGCTCCGCGAGCAGGTCTGCGCCCCCACGGGGCTCGACCTCGAGACCGCGGCCCATGGCGTCTACGCCATTGCGGCCTCGACGATGATGCGGGCCGTCAAGGCCGTCTCGACCTATCGCGGCCGCGATCCGCGCGACTTCACCCTGTTCGCCTTCGGCGGCAACGGTCCGGCGGTGGCAGCCGAGATCGCGCGCCTCCTCGACATGAAGCGTGTCGTCGTCCCCTCGCATCCCGGCGTCTTCAGCGCGCTCGGCCTGCTCTACTCGACGACCGAACACGACCTGATGCAGACCTATTTCTGCGCCCTCGACGCCGTCGATTCCGACACGCTCGACAGGGCCTACCGCAAGCTCGAGACCAGCATGTTCGCCGGCCTCGAGGCCGATGGTTTCACGAGAGCGGACATCGAAATCGACCGGCTTGCGGACCTGCGCTACGCCGGGCAGGCCTATGAGCTGACGATCGGGCTCACAGACCGCCCCGGCGACCCCATCGACATCGCTGCCATGGGCGAGGCCTTCCACCGCGAGCACAAGCTGACCTACGGCCATGCATCGACGAGCGATCCGCTGGAGATCGTCAACATCCGTGTGACCGGCCGTCCCCGCAACGATGGGACCACCTACCGGCCCTCAGCCCCGGCAGCGCGAACGGCGACACCGGGATCTCCAACGGAGCGGACCTGCTGGTTCGGACCGGAATGGGGGCATCTGAGGACGCCGATCATCACGCGCCTCGATCTCGCGGCCGGCGACCGGGAAAGCCCGCTGATCGTCGAGGAATACGACGCCACATGCGTGGTTCCGCCTGGCTGGACGGCCGGTCTCGACGAATTGGGCAATCTCGTACTCACAGCCTCGGAAAGGTGAAGTCATGCTTGTCGCCCATTCTGCTCCCCAATCTGGCCCCGAATTGTCGTGCTCCGATCCGGTGACCCTGGAGATCGTCAAGAACGCGCTCGCCTCCATCGCCGATGAGATGGCGCTGGTCATCCTGCGCAGCGCCTATTCGCCGATCGTCCGGGATTCGATGGACTACTCGACGGCGCTTTGCGATCGAAACGGCCTGATCATCGCCCAGGGGCTGACCAATCCGGTGCATCTCGGCTCGTTCCCGAGCGTGATGGTCAACATCCTGAAGCGGTTCGGCGGGAGGATGCAGCCGGGCGACGGCTACATCACCAACGACCCCTACGGCGCCGGCGGCATGCATTTGCCGGACGTCTACCTGGTCAAGCCCGTCTTCCACGCCGGCACTCTCGAAGGTTTCGTTGCGAGCCTGGTCCACCACACCGACCTCGGCGGCATGGCGCCCGGCAGCATGGCGCTGCATGCAACCGAGATCTTCCAGGAAGGATTGCGGATCCCGCTCATCAAGGTCATGCACGAAGACCGGATGGACGAGAACCTCCTGGCTTTCCTGGAGGTCAATTCCCGCGTTCCGGATCAGGTGCTGGGCGATCTGCGTGCCCAGATCGCCGCCTGCGCCGCTGCCGAACGTGGCTTCGGCAAGGTGCTCGAAAAATATGGCGCGCTGGCCATGCGCGGGATGCTGGCGGAGCTGCACGACTATGCGGAAAAGCTCGTCCGCGACGAGATCCGCGCGATGCCAGACGGCGTCTATGAGGCCGAGGATTTCATCGACGGCCTCGGCGAGGGCGGCGGGCCGATCCGCTTCAAGGTCACGGTCACGGTGGCAGGCGACGAACTGGAAATCGACTGGACGGGGACGAGCGGAGAGGTGCCGGGCGCCATCAACGGACCCGTGGCGATCACCTACTCGGTCGCCTATGCCGCCTTGCGCTGCGCGGTCCAGGCGGCGGTTCCAAACTGCGAGGGCTATACGCGGCCGGTTCGGGTCGTGGCTCCGCTCGGCACCATCGTCAACCCGCGTCCACCCGCGGCCTGCGCGGCCCGCGGCGTCATGGCCTATCGCATGCTCGATGTGCTGTTCAACGCCTTTGCCCAGATCGTGCCGGACCGGATGCCGGCCGCTGGCGAAGGCGGACCCTCCGCCGTGTCGCTCAGCGGCATTCACGAGGGCAAGACCTGGCTGATCACCGATGGAATTCTCGGAAGCTGGGGGGGGCGGGCCGGAAAGGATGGGGTCGACGGGATCGCCAACCCCGGCGCGAACCTCTCGAACATGCCGATCGAACTGATCGAGGCGCGCTATCCCTTGAGGATCGAGACCTATGGTCTCGTCGCCAATTCGGGCGGTGCCGGCCGTCGCCGTGGCGGCATGGCGATCACGCGGTCGTACCGTATCCTCGGCGATGACGCGCAGCTGACGATCCGTTCCGACCGGCGCGCGCATCTGCCGCCCGGCCTCTTCGGCGGATGTCCCGGCTCTCCGTCCCTCAATATCCTCGATCGGAACGGCAAGGCCGATCTCCTCCCGGTGATGCCGATGCGAACGCTCGCCCTGAGCAAGGGTGATCTCTTCACCCATGTCGCGCCCGGCGGGGCAGGCAATGGCGATCCGCTCGAGCGCGACCTGGACCATGTCGCCGACGATGTCCGCGACGGCCGCTTCACCAGGGAGTTCGCGCGCGACGTCTATGGCGTCGTCACAGGAGCGAACGGTCGCGCAGACCCGCTCGCGACGGAGGCTCGTCGCGATGGCCTCGCAGCCGATTTGCCCAGGCTGGCCGAAGCGCAGCTCCGGCTCTTCATGGCAGGGGACCAAGGCCGGGCGGCGCTGAGCCGGGACCATGAGGGAGAAGCGGCATGACTGCGCAAACCGCATTCTCGGCAATCGACCCTGGCCACAACCGGACCGATTGCCATCGGCACGATCTCGCCCGACTCTTGCGGCCAAGCTGGGCGGAGCTCGATTTCGACGCGCTCGGTCGGAATGTCGCGGCAACGCGCAGTCTGGTCGGCCCGGATGTCCGCATCTACTTCGTCTGCAAGGGCGATGGATTTGGCTTTGGCGCCGCTGCGGTCGCCAAGGCCGCGGAACGCGCCGGTGTCGACGGCTTCTGCGCCGGCAGCCCCGATGAGGTCGTTTCGATCCGCAGCACCGGCACCTCGCTTCCCGTCCTGTTGTTCGCGTCGACCACGCCAGACGATTTGCCGGCCGCCGCCCGGCTCGGCGCCACGGTCACGGTCCAGAGCCTGGCCGATATGGACGCCGTGCTCGCGGCGGGCGATCGGATCGAGGTCTTTGTCGAGGTCGATTGCGGGCTTGGCCGCTACGGCCTGCGCCCGCAGCAATGGCAAGGCGTGTTGCAACGTCTTCGCACGGCCGATCATGTCAGGGTGCGAGGCCTGTACTCGCATCTCAGCACGCCCGATGACCCCGATATCAGCAGGCAGCAGGCCGAGCTTTTCCGGCAGGCAGCAGCCGATGCCGCGGCTGCCGGCCATGACGATCTCATCCTCATGCTGGCCTCGAGCCGCGTCGTGCTCGCCTATCCCGACATGCTCTTCAATGCGGTCGACCCCGGGCGATTGATCTATGGCGGGGGGCTTGATGAGAACTGGATGGAGATTGGCGGCCTCTCGCCTTTGCTCACGGCCGTGAAGTCGCGGATCATCCAGGTCCAGGAGCATCCTCCGGGAACAGTGCTGGGGATCGGCTATGGCGCGCCGATCGCCATCGAACGCGGCATGCGGACCGCGGTCGCTCCCATCGGCTTCTGGGATGGGCTGAACCATATTCCGCCGCTCGGTGAGGTTCTGATCCGCGGCCGGAGATGCCCCGTGCTCGGGCGCCGGACCTTTCAGCATTCGGTCATCGACGTGACCGCCCTTGCCGAGGCCGCGCCCGGCGATGAGGTCGTGGTCCTGGGGCGGCAGGGCACCGAAGAGATCTCGATCCATGATCTCGCCAGGGCGATCGGCATCACGGTCATCGAACTGGTCCCGCGGCTCGCGCGCTCATTGCCGCACGTGTATGTCGGCCTGGGGCAGGAGAGGGACGGTTGGCGTGGCTAAAGGGGGGACGAGGCAGTCGGCGGCCGAGCCCAGGCCGATCACGATCAAGGATGTCGCGAGCCGAGCCGGTGTCGGGCTCGGTACCGCTTCACGTGTTCTCAACGGAAACGAGAATGTCGCGCCTCATTTGCGCGAACAGGTTTTCAAAGCCGTCCAGGATCTGGGCTATCACCCCAATTCCGTCGCGCGCTCGATGCGGCTCGGAAAGAGCTACGCCGTCGGCTGCCTCGTCACGGATATCCGCCAGCCTATAGCGGCTGAAATGATCGCAGCCGCGGAAAACACCCTGCGTCGGGCCGGGTACACGCTGATTGTCGCCAGTACGCATTTCGACGACAGCCGCGAGGCCGAGATTCTGTCCTTGCTGCAGAACCGCGTCGTCGATGGCATGCTCCTGGCGGTCAATCGTGATAACGACCCGGAGACGGCGCGGCGGCTCGCCGCCATCAATATTCCCATGGTGCTCTGGGAGCGCAGCCCCGATGGCGGTTTCGATACCGTCCTGACGGAGCATCGTGTCGGCGCCCGCAGGGCAACCGAGCATCTCCTGGAGTTGGGGCACCGCGAGATCGCGCTCGTTGCCGGCCATCTCGACACCTGGGTTGGTCGGGAGCAGCGGGCCGGTTTCGATGCGGCGTTCACGGCCCGGAGGCTGGAACCGCCAGCAGGCCGTATCTTCGAGGTGGGCGCATTCGGCGCCCGCAAGCTGGAGGCCCTGTGCCGTGTAGAGCGGCCGATCACGGCGATCATCGCCAATATCGACGAGATCCCCGGCATCCTGCATTTCTGCGCGAAACGCGGCCTCGTGCTGCCGCGCGACATGTCGATCGTGTCGATCGGTGACGCCAGTATCCTGGAGGTCATGACGCCATCGATCACGGCCGTGCGCGGCAATGGCACCAAAGTAGCCCAGCTCGCAGCCACTCTGCTGCTGAAGAAGATGGCCGACAAGCAACCGGAAACGGCGTCGGAGCGCTTATCCGTCGGCATGCAACTCAAGATCCGGCATTCCACGGCGCCCTTGAACGATGGTGGCGGTGGGCATGTCTAGAGCATTTCCGTGTTTCTCCGAACCGCGGAAATGCTCTAGCTCTTTGTTTTATCGCATTTTCTTCACGCGAACCGGTGTCCACTTCGCTCGAAAATGCTGTAGCCAGCGCATCATCGTTGCTGATCGCTGATCGATCGTCAGGGCTCCACGGTGGTGGAGAGGAAGGTCATGATGTCCCTCCATGTCAGAACGCCGACTTACCACTCGTCTTCTCTCTCCCGGGCGAGCGGGCGAACGGTGTGGCTGAAGCTTGAATCCCTTCAACCGTCGGGGTCCTTCAAGCTCCGCGGCATTGGGCTTGCGTGTCAGGAACATGCAAAGCGCGGGGTCAAGCGTTTCGTCAGCTCGTCTGGCGGCAACGCCGGGATCGCCGTCGCCTATGCCGGGCGTGAACTCGACATCCCGGTCACGGTTGTCGTTCCCGAGACGACATCGCCAAGGGCCTGTCGCCTGATCTCGGACATGAATGCCGATGTCCTGATTCATGGCGCGTCCTGGCAGGCGGCAAACGAGCGCGCGCTTTCGATGCTGGGTGACAACGATGCGTTCATCCACCCCTTCGACGACCCGGTGGTGTGGCGAGGGCACTCGACGATCATCGATGAGGTGGTCGAAGACGGAGTGCAGCCTGACCTCGTCGTCCTCTCGGTCGGCGGCGGGGGATTGCTGAGCGGCGTCGTCGAAGGCTTGCAGCGCCACAAGCTGAATATTCCCGTTCTTGCGGTGGAGACGACCGGCGCGTCCGCCTTTGCCCAGTCGGTTGCCCGGGGCGAGCGCATCGTTCTACCGGCGATCGAGAGTATCGCCACCTCGCTCGGTGCGCGCCAGGTCTCGGAGCATGCTTTCGCTCTCGCTGCCGACCATCGCATCGACTGCGCCGTGGTCTCGGACCTTCAGGCAGTGGACGCCTGCCTGCGGTTCCTGGACGACCATCGCGTCGTGGTCGAACCGGCATGCGGGGCGAGTATCGCCACGATCTACGAGAACGTAAAGGAACTCGCCGATTATCAGAACATATTGGTCATCGTTTGCGGTGGGGCGACGTCGACGGTGGAGCAATTGAATACATGGCGCCACAGTCTCTCGTCAGCGAGTGATCCATAGGATCAAGTCTATGATTGCGCTGACAAGTATCGATATCTGGTTCAAGTTCAACTTTGGATGATTGTGATGTCAGTCGATTTTCAGGCCAGCTACATCGACAGGGCGGCCCTCGTCATCATGCACTATCAAGTTGACGTGTTCGAGATCCTGTTCGGGGAGCAGCCATCGCCCTTGCTGGATCGGTGCAACGCACTGATCCGGAGCTGGCGCGCCACTGGCCGACCGGTGCTGTTCCCGAATTTTTCGCTGGGCGAAGAGTATGAACATGCGCCGCCGGCGAATAACCGCCAGATCACCCCCTATCTGCCCAGCGGGCGATTTAAGACCGGTCTGCCCGTCGCAGGGCTCGCGATCGAACGAGGTGACCTTGTCTATGCCTGTCCGCGAGCCAGCGTCTTTTATGGCACGTCACTCGACACCGACCTTCGGACGCGCGGTGTCAGCACGCTTGTGATGGCGGGGATCAGCACCACCGGCGTGGTTCTTTCAAGCGTCGCCTGGGCCAGTGATGCGGATTACGATCTGCGCCTGGTTCAGGACTGCTGCTATGACCCGGATCAGGATGCACACGAAGCTCTGTTTCGTTCCGGGTTCGGCGGACGCGTACAGGTCGTGTGAGGCACGAATACCAACGCCGTCGAGAGCTTCTTCAGCAGCATCCAGCGGGCCTATGTCGGCTCCTGGAACGCCGGCCAGGCCCATCCCGGCGCCGATGGATTGGCGCGTCGCCTCGGGCGTGCTGGCCGAGGCGACGGCAAGACGGCTTCTCGCCCGATCGAAGATCCTTAGACGAGCCAACCTCCATCCTCGACCCGGAAAAGATCAAGGAGCTGCTCGACACGATGATCTCGTTGGCCGAGGAGGGGATAACGATGATCTGCGTCACCCATGACCGCGTGATTTTCATGGCTAGTGACGAGATAACTGAAGTGGCGCCACCGGCCGAAGTCTTCGTGGCCCCTCTGCATGAGAGTACGAGGATATTCCTAGGCGGCATCGCACCGCGGCATGAGTCGAAGCTGCGCCGCTTTGCCATTGACGTTTACCCACAAGATTGCGGATCCTGGGCGCCGGTAACGCAGCCGCGACGCCGTATAAGGCCGGGCACCTCGCTTTACAGCGATATACCAACCGCTTATCGCGATTGTGACGGATCGATGACATAACGAGGCGCCGATGCTCGGCTGGTTTCAGAAGCTCCTGCCCAAGGAGCCCAAGTTCTTCGACCTGTTCGAGAGCCACTCCAGGACATTGGTGGCGGGCGCCGTGGCCCTGAACGGCCTGCTCAGCGGCGAGATCCCGGTGGCGGCAGGTTGCGCCGAGGTCCTCACCCAGGAAAACCGCGCTGACGAGATCGCCGCGGAGGTGATGCTGGAAGTCGGTCGCACCTTCATCACGCCTTTCGACCGTGGCGATATCGAGGAACTGATCGGCTCGATGGATGACGCCATCGACCAGATGCAGAAGACAGCGAAGGCGATCACGCTGTTCGAGGTCGCGAGCTTCGAGCCCTGCATGAAGGAACTCGGGGCTGTCATCGTCCAGGCATCCGAGCGCGTCGTCGTGCTGCTGCCGCTGCTGCGCGATATCAAGAAGCATGCGATGTCGATCGGTGCGCTCGCCAAGGACATCCGGTCCATCGAGGAACGGTCCGACGAGCTTTACGACCAGGGCCTGAAAGAGCTGTTCAAGGCACACCAGACCTCGGACACCATGGCCTTCATCGTTGGCGCTGAAATCTACGATCATCTCGAAAAGGTGGTGGACCGCTTCGAGGATGTCGCCAAGCGCGTCAGCCGTATCGTCCTCGAACATCTTTGAGTGGTTCGCCCGGTGGATTTCTCAAGCGTCGCTTTTGCCCTGGTCTTCCTGATCGCGGTCGCGCTTCTGTTCGATTTCCTGAACGGACTTCACGATGCGGCCAATTCCATCGCGACCATCGTCTCGACCAGGGTTCTGGCGCCGCGCTGGGCGGTGTTCTGGGCTGCCTTCTTCAACTTCATCGCGTTCCTGTTCTTCGGCCTGCATGTCGCCCAGACCGTCGGGTCCGGCATCGTCCAGACCGCGATCGTCGATGACCGCGTCATCTTCGGCGCCTTGACGGGCGCCATCGTCTGGAACGTCGTCACCTGGATCGCAGGTATTCCGTCGAGTTCGTCGCATGCGCTGATCGGCGGGCTGGTCGGGGCCGGGCTGAGCAAGGCCGGCTTCTCGTCGATCGTCTGGTGGGGGCTCGGCAAGACCTTCGTCGCGATCTTCATGTCTCCCGCCATTGGCTTCGCACTCGCGCTGCTCCTGGTCCTGGTCGTCTCCTGGGTGTTCCTGCGCGTGGCGCCAATCAAGGTCGACAGCACCTTCCGTGTATTGCAGTTCGTTTCGGCTTCGCTCTACTCGCTCGGGCACGGGGCCAATGATGCGCAGAAGACGATGGGCATCATCGCGGTGCTGCTGTTCTCGCACGGCATGATGGGCGAGACATTCTCGGTGCCGTTCTGGGTTGTCATCTCCTGCCAGGCGGCCATGGCATTCGGCACGCTCTGTGGCGGCTGGCGGATCGTCCATACCATGGGCTCGAAGATCACCCGGCTTTCGCCCCAGCAGGGTTTCTGCGCGGAGACCGGCGGCGCGATCACGCTGTTCATGGCGACCTATCTCGGCATCCCGGTCTCGACGACGCATACGATCACGGGCGCGATCATCGGTGTTGGTGCGGCGCGGCGCGTGACAGCCGTGCGTTGGGGGGTCGCTCGCGGAATCATCTTCGCCTGGATCGTGACGATGCCGATGTCCGGGCTGATCTCGGCTATCGCCTATTTTGTCTCCGGCCTGTTCCTGACTGGCCGGTGAACCGGATGAGGAAACGCTGTCGAGCGTATGGCGCCGAGCCTGCGCGCGCGCGCCAAGCCGGTCAGTTCAGCTCCAGCGAACGGATGGCAGCCTTCAGGCCGGGTTCGTCGACAATCTCGGCTGCATCTTCAAGCGTGAACCAGTGGGAAAGCCGCTGATTGTGCTCGGCCCATTTTTCAAGCCGCCGCTCGACGTCAAGAATATAGAGCGCCACCTTGCAGAGCACGAAGTGGTCGTTCATCCGCTTCCAATAGATGTAGCGCCCCGCGGGCTTCTTGTGGGCTTTGCCGATCACGCCGGCCTCTTCGCGCGCTTCGATCGCCGCCGCCTCGTGGTTCTTCTTGCCCTTGATGGGCCAGCCCTTGGGAACGATCCATCGCCGGGTCGTGCGTGTCGTGACCAGGAGGAGTTCCGGTTCCCCTGTCGGCGATCGGCGGATGGGGAGCGCGGCGATCTGCGAGCGCGGCTTCCCCGATCCTGACTTCGCCTTCTTCATCGAAACGTGAGCCCTCCCCGTGCGCAAACAGAATCTATGTTAGCGAGCCGGCAAATCAATGGAATAACTGTTCAATGCCTTTCAGGCGGTAGGTTGACCGATTCAGCGGCGATGGCCATGTGCTTCATGGCAGCGGCATCAACGCGCGAAGCCCTTGAGAGGCCGACCTCCGGCTTCATGTCCGCAGGCTGGCGTTCACCGATCGGCGGATTCTTCACGCACCTACGTCCAATACCGGAACCTGCTGCTTTTCCCCAATTGGTTGCGCGCGCGGGTGTCGATCAGGTGGGGAGGAGGCGCGCCCCGATGCGCATGGCAGCATCCTGCAAGGCAGTGAGATGCACCGGGCGTCCTTCAGGCGCGACGATCGAGGTCAGCGACGAGATGCTGAGTGCGCCGGCGAGCGCGCCGCTGCGGTCGAAGATCGGTACGCCGACGCCGGTCAAGCCAATGAAGAAGTCGTCGGCCGCCAGTTCCCAGCCTTGCGCGCGAATGCGGTCGGCCTCGCGCCAGAGCCGTTCGGGGTCCGTTTGGCTTGCTGGCGCGCGCTTTGGCAGTTCCAGGGCCAGTGCTTGCCGTCGCTGCACCTCGTCGAGATAGGCCAGGATCACGCGTGGGCCACCGCCGCAGTTCAGCGGCGCCTGGGCGCCAACCGCGAACCATGTCGCGTCGACATGCGGCAGCGAGGCGCGGACCCGGTCCACGCACAGTGCCCGGCCCGATATATGGACCCACAGGAACGAGGTCGCGCCGGTCTTCTCGGCGATCTCGGTCAGATAGGGGCCGGCCACGTCCCGGAGCTCGCGCCCGGTCGTCACGGCGCTGCCGAGTTCGATCAGCCCGACCGCCAATGCGTAGGTCTGCGAGCGTTCGTCATGCTCGACCAGTTCGTTGAGCTGCAATGTCTGCAGCAGCCGCCGCGTCGTGCCCTTGTCGAGGCCGACCTGGCGCGCAAGTTCGCTCAGACCCAGACGTGGCTGTTCGGGGCGGAAAGCGCGGAGCAGGGCGATGGCACGGTCGAGCGCCCTAACGATCGGGACGCCCGGCGGAAGTTTTGCGGTCCGGCTGTCGCCTGCACTGTTCATAGCCCTCTCGCAGCGCCAATCGCCTGAACTTTCATCGTGTCGTCTAATAACACGGCATGTCAACCATTGACACGAATTTTGACTTTGGCTTTCAATGGCGTGGAGCTTGCTAATCGGCACATATTCGGGTGCGATCCCGTTAGGCCGCGATGCCAGTTGAAAGAGAGGCCGTGTCCGGTGCGCTCACGCAGCTGCCGGAACCGGCACAGGGGAACGGGAGAACAACGATGACCGGATTGAGACTTGGCTTGGCGCTTGCCGCTTCAGTGCTCGCGCTCGGGGCCGCGACCGCGCAGGAGCCGAAGAAGGGTGGCACAGTGCATGTCGTGGTGCAGCCCGAGCCTCCGATGCTGATGCAGGGGCTGAACCAGAACGGCCCGACCAATATGGTCGCCGGCAATATCTACGAGTCGCTGCTGCGTTACGATGAGAAGCTCAACCCGCAGCCTTCGCTCGCCAAGAGCTGGGAGATTTCTCCAGACGCGAAGGTCTACACCTTCAAGCTCCAGGAGGGCGTGACCTGGCATGACGGCAAGCCTTTCACGGCTGATGACGTCGTGTTCACGCTCGACAAGTTCCTGCGCGAGGTTCATCCGCGCTGGCGGCCGATCGTCAATGCCCAGGTCGAGAAGATCGAGAAGGTCGACGATCTCACCGTCAAGATCACTCTGAAGCAGCCCTTCGGCCCGCTGATCATGACACAGGAAGTCGCTTCGGCCCCGATGATCCCGAAGCACATCTATGATGGCACCGATTACCGCGCGAATCCGGCGAACAACACGCCAATCGGCACCGGTCCGTTCAAGCTGAAGGAGTGGAAGAAGGGCTCCTATATCCACCTCGTCAAGAACGAGAACTACTGGCTGAAGGGCAAGCCGAACCTCGACGAGATCTACTGGCAGATCATCCCGGATGCGGCGGCGCGCGCGGTCGCCTACGAGACCGGCAAGGTCGATGTGCTGACCGGCGGCTCAGTCGATGTCTATGACGTGGCGCGGCTCTCGAAGCTGCCCAACACCTGCGTGACGACCAAAGGCTGGGAAATGTTCGCCCCGCATGCCTGGCTGACGCCGAACGTGCGCAACGGCATCCTCGGCAACAAGCAGTTCCGCCAGGGCCTGATGTACGCGATCGACCGCGAATTCGGGAAGGACGTGGTCTGGGGCGGGCTCGGCAAGCTGCCGACGGGGCCGATCTCGTCGAAGACGCGCTTCTACTCGTCCGACGTGCCGAAATACGCCTTCGATCCGGCCAAGGCGAAGGAGCTGATCAAGGCATCCGGCTATAAGGGCGAGACGATCAAGCTGCTCAACCTGCCCTATGGTGAGACCTGGAGCCGCTGGTCCGAGGCGATCAAGCAGAATCTCGAGGATGTCGGGGTCAAGGTTCAGATCGAGAATACCGACGTCCCTGGCTGGACCCAGAAGGCCAGCAACTGGGACTTCGACCTGAATTTCAACTTCCTCTACCAGCTCGGCGATCCTGCGATGGGGGTGGCGCGAAGCTACATCTCGAGCAACATCGCCAAGGGCAATCCCTTCGCCAATGTCGGCGGCTATTCTAACCCTGAGGTCGACAAGCTCTTCGCCGAGGCCGCCATCGCCCCGACCGATGCGCAGCGCCAGGAGCTCTACACCAAGGTACAGAAACTGCTTGCAGACGAATTGCCGGTGCTCTGGCTACTCGAGATGGATTTCCCGACGATCTATCGCTGCAACGTCAAGAACCTCGTCACCACCGGCATCGGCGTCGATGACGGCTTCCGCGATGCCTGGAAGGAGTGAGGCCTTTGCCGTCCCGGATGCCGCGCGGCGGCGGTCCGGGACGGCATGACGCCAGGACTTTGTGACGCGCCTCTTCCTGACGACGATTCCGGGTTTGAGTCGTGCTCCGTTTGGGGTGACGCGGACCGGTCATCTTGCCTGTCCGTAGCGCTGAAGGATTTTGATGAACCTTGCTCAATTCCTCGCGGGCCGACTGGCGAAGGGGATCGTCGTCCTCTTCGCCATCGCGATCCTGAATTTCTTCCTGATCCGCGCCGCGCCCGGCGATCCCGCGCAGGTTCTGGCGGGAGAGGCGGGCGCGGCCGATGCGGTGCTGCTCGAGCAATTGCGGATGCGCTTCGGCCTAGACCAGCCGCTGATCCAGCAGCTCTGGATCTATCTCAAAGGCTATGCCTCGCTCGATCTCGGTTTCAGCTATCGCCAGCAGAGGCCCGTGCTCGACCTGATCCTCGACCGGCTGCCTGCGACCCTGCTGCTGACCGGCGCGGCCTTTCTCGTCTCGCTGGGTCTGGGCGTTCTGATGGGCGCCCTTGCCGCGCGGCGGGCCGGGCGCTGGCAGGACAGCGTCATCACCACGCTTGCGCTCGTTTTCTACGCGACGCCGCTCTTCTGGATCGCGCTGATGAGCCAGATCGTGTTCTCGCTGAAGCTCGGCCTCGTGCCGAATGTCGGGTTCGAGACGATCGGCGCGAACTATACCGGCTTCGCCCGTGCGCTCGATATCGCGCAGCATCTCTTCCTGCCGGCGCTGACGCTCGGATTGTTCTTCACGGCGCTCTACGCGCGGATGATGCGGGCCTCGATGCTGGAGATTGCCGGTGCCGATTTCGTCAAGACGGCGCGCGCGAAGGGGCTTTCACCCGGGGTCGTCTCGCGCCGGCATGTGGCGCGGAACGCGATCCTGCCAGTCGTGACCCTGGCGGGCCTGCAGGCGGGCCAGCTCGTCGGCGGCGCAGTTCTGACCGAGACGGTCTTTGCCTGGCCCGGCATCGGCCGCTTGATGTTCGATGCCCTGGTGCAGCGCGATTACTCGGTGCTGCTCGGCGTCTTCTTCGTCTCGTCGGCCATGGTCGTCGGCTTCAATATCCTCACGGACCTGGTCTACCGGCTGGCCGATCCGCGCATCGAGGCGACATCATGAGCTTCCTCAAGCGTTTCGCGCGCAATCGCGGCGCGGTGGTCGGGTTGATCATCCTGCTCGTCGTCATCGTCTTCGCGCTGCTGGCACCGTCCCTCTTTCCGCAATCGCCATGGCGCACGGTTGGCCGGCCGTTCCTCGCGCCCTTCGTCATGGAGCGCTTCCCGCTCGGTACTGATACGCTCGGACGCAACATCGCTGCGGGGCTGGTGCATGGCGCGCGGGTCTCGCTGATGATCGGTGTGGTCTCGACACTGGTCGCACTGCTGATTGGCGTGCCGCTCGGCGCGGTTGCGGGTTATGCGGGCGGCTTCGTCGACGATGCGCTGATGCGCTTCACCGAGTTCTTCCAGACGATTCCGAGCTTCGCGCTCGCCATCGTCCTGGTCGCGATCCTGCAACCGCAACTCGGCTCGATCGTGCTCGCGATCGGGGTGGTCAGCTGGCCGCCCGTGGCGCGGCTGGTGCGTGGCGAGGTCCTGTCGCTGAAGACGCGCGAATATGTGCAGGCGGCCGTGACGATCGGCCAGTCGACGCCGCGCATCATCTTCAGCCAGGTGCTGCCCAACACCATCGCGCCGATCATCGTGATGGGCTCGCTGATGATCGGCTCGGCGATCCTGCTCGAATCCTCGCTCTCCTTCCTCGGGCTGGGCGACCCCAATCTGATGAGCTGGGGCTATATGGTCGGCGCCGGGCGTACACGCCTGATCGATGCCTGGTGGATCAGCTTCTTCCCCGGCCTTGCCATCTTCCTCACGGTTCTTGCGCTCAATCTTGCGGGCGAGGGGCTGAATGACGCGCTGAATCCGCGTCTGGCGCGGGGGAGGGAGTGATGACGACGCCCGTTCTCGCCATCGAGGGGCTGAAGCTCGCCCTGCCGGCACTCGCCGACCGCGCCTTCGCGGTCGAGGATGTCTCTTTGACCATCGCTCCCGGTGAAACGCTCTGCGTCGTCGGCGAATCCGGCTCCGGCAAGTCGATGATCGCGCATGCGGTGATGGGGCTCCTGCCGAAGGCGGTGAAGCCCGCTGCAGGCGCGATCCGCCTCGCGGGGCGTGATCTGCTGGCGCTCGACGAGGCTGCGATGCAGGATGTGCGCGGCCGTGAGGTCGGCATGATCTTCCAGGAGCCGATGACCTCGCTCAACCCCGTGATGCGGGTGGCCGATCAGATCGTCGAGACGTTCGAAGCGCATGGCCTGCACAGCAATGCCGAGCGCCGCGCCCGTGCGGTCGCGTTGCTGACGGAGGTCGGCTTGCCCGACCCCGAGCGCCTGGCCAAGGCCTATCCACATGAGCTCTCCGGCGGCCAGCGTCAGCGCGTGATGATTGCGATGGCGCTCGCGCTCGAACCCAAGCTGCTGATCGCCGATGAACCCACCACGGCGCTCGACGTGACCACGCAGGCGCAGATCCTGAAGCTGATCGACAATCTGCGCCGCAAGCACGGAACGGCGGTGCTCTTCATCACCCATGATTTCGGTGTCGTTGCCGAGATCGCCGATCGTATTGCCGTGCTGCAGCAGGGCAAGCTGGTCGAGGAGGGCACGGCCGATGCGGTGCTGTCCCAGCCGAAGCACGACTACACCAAGCGCTTGCTCGCGGCTGTGCCGTCGATGACGCCGCCCGAGCGTCCGCCGATCACTGAGACCGTGCCTGTGCTGAGCGTCGAGAAGCTCGGCAAGGTGTATCGCAAGCGCAGCTTCTTCCGGCCCGGGCGCGAGGTGAAGGCCGCCGACGATATCAGCTTCACCTTGGCCCGTGGCGAGACGCTTGGGCTGGTCGGCGAATCGGGATCGGGCAAATCGACGGTCGGGCGCTGCTGCCTCAGGCTGATCGAGCCCGATGGCGGGCGGATCGCACTGGGAGATCTCGTCCTCAGCGATCTCGGTCCGGCCGCGCTGCGCGAGCATCGCAAGCGCATCCAGATGGTCTTCCAGGACCCGTTCGCCTCGCTCAACCCGCGCCAGACGGTCGGGCGGATCATCTCGGACGGGCCGGTGGCCCATGGCACGCCGCGCGCGCAGGCGCTCGGGCGGGCAAGGGAGCTGCTCGAACTCGTCGGTCTCTCGGCCAATGCAATCGACCGCTATCCGCATGAATTCTCAGGCGGGCAGCGCCAGCGCATCGGCATCGCCCGCGCTCTGGCACTCGAGCCCGACGTGCTGGTCGCGGACGAGGCCGTCTCGGCGCTCGATGTCTCGGTTCAGGCGCAGATCCTGACGCTGATCAAGGATATCCAGCAGCGGCTCGGCCTTGCCATCCTGTTCGTCACGCACGACCTGCGTGTGGCTGCGCAGATCTGCGACCGCATCGCAGTGATGCAGCGCGGGCGCATTGTCGAGACCGGCCCGACCGCTGCGCTCTTCGCCAATCCGCAGCATGCTTACACGCGCCAGCTGCTCGCCGCCGTGCCTGGCGGCGGCCGCTTCGCGCTGTGAAGCAGCCTGGCCGGCCATTGCCTCCCCGTCATGGTCGGGCCTGCCCCGACCATCCATCTCCTCACCTGCCATCCGCGTCGCGAGGCGCGGATGCTCGGCACAAGGCCGAGCATGACGGCGAGCACCAGCTTGCCGCGTAACCGATCGGAGACCTGCCCATGCCTCTCGACCCTGCGCTTCGCGACCGCATCCTTGCTTCAGTGGAGGCGGGCTTTGCCGATCAGATCGCCTTCACCCAGGAGATGATCCGTTTCGGCTCGCTGCGCGGGCAGGAACATGCGGTGCAGGATTTCGTCTTCCGGGCACTGAAGGGGCGCGGCTTCATGATGGACCGCTTCGCAATGGATCGCGAGGCGATTGCGGCCCATCCCGGCGGTGCGCCGTTCTCCGAAGAACATTCGGACGCGCCGATCGTCGTCGGCATCCATCATCCGCGCGAGGAGAAGGGGCGCTCCCTGATCCTGCAGGCGCATGTCGATGTCGTGCCGGCCGGGCCGGACAAGCTCTGGACGCATCGGCCCTTCGACCCAGTGATCGAGGGGGACTGGCTCTATGGCCGCGGCGGCGCGGACATGAAGGCTGGTCATGCCGCCAACCTGTTCTGCCTCGACGCGCTCCGGCGCATCGGCCTGCAGCCGGCGGCGACGGTCTACGTGCAGTCGGTGGTCGAGGAGGAATCGACCGGCAATGGCGCGCTGATGACGCATCTGCGCGGCTACAAGGCCGACGCGGTGCTGATCCCCGAGCCGGAGGAGGAGATGTTGGTGCGCGCCAATACCGGTGTGCTCTGGTTCCAGATCGAGGTGCGCGGCGTGCCGATGCATGTGCGCGAGATGGGCGCGGGCGCGAACGCGATCGACGGAGCCTACCGCGTCATCGGGGCGCTGCGGAAGCTGGAGGAGCAACTCAACGCGGAGAAGACTGGCCGCGAGCATTTCGAGGACATCGCCCATCCGATCAACCTGAACATCGGCAAGATCGAGGGCGGCGACTGGGCCTCCTCCGTGCCGTGCTGGTGCAGGATCGACTGCCGCATCGGACTCTATCCCGGTGTCAGCGCCGAGGAATTGGCGAAGCGGATCGAGGCGTGCGTGCTGACGCATGCGCGCGGCGATTCGTTCCTCGCCAACAACCCGCCGAGCGTGACCTTCAACGGTTTCTATTCGGAAGGCTATGTGCTCGAGCCCGGCAGCGAGGCGGAAGCCGTGCTCGGCCGGGCGCATCAGGGCTCGACCGGCAAGCCCTTGAAGAGCTTCATGACTGCGGGCTATCTCGATACCCGCGTCTATGCGCTCTACGACAAGATTCCGGCGCTGTGCTACGGCCCTATCTCGGAGAATATCCACGCCTTCGACGAGCGGGTCAGCCTCGCCTCACTGAAGCGCATCACCGGGACCATGGCACTGTTCGTCGCTGAATGGTGCGGCGTCGAGAGTGTCCCGGAGTGACGCCGCGCGGGAGCGGAGCGACATGCGTGCATCGGCCCCTCGGCGATTTGGCATGACGATGGCACCGCCGGTTCGGCCATAGTCACGTCATGTCGCACGCCCCTGGCCGTTCGCTTCTGCTCGTTCCGCTGCTCGGCCTGCTCTGGGGCTTCAACTGGCCAGCTGTTCGCATCTCGCTGACCGAGATCGCACCCTGGACGCTTCGGGCCGGCGGCATGACCTTTGCGGGGCTGGCTCTGGTCGCCATCGGGCTCGCGCGCGGGCAGTCTCTGGCGGTGCCGAGGGGCCAGTGGCTGAGGCTGGCGATCGCCGGTTTCCTTTCGATTGCCGCCTTCAACGTCTTGCTTGCCTTCGCACAGCTTGCTGCGCCCACCTCGCGCGCGGCGATTCTGACCTTCACCATGCCGATCTGGGCGACGCTGCTCGCGCGTTTGGTCCTTGCCGAGCCCTTTGACAGCAGACGCCTCCTCGGACTCGGCCTGGGCGCTGCAGGATTGCTTTGCCTGGGCCTGCCGTTGCTCGCCAGCGGCACATTTTCCATCGGGCTGCTCTACGCCCTGATCGCCAGCGTCAGCTGGGCCCTGGGCACTATCGTCACCAAGCGCTGGCCGGTTTCGGCTCCGGCGCTGACCATCGCCGCCTGGCAGTTGCTGATCGGCGGCGCTGTCGCCGGCATCGGCATGCTGGTCTTCGAGGGGGCGCCCGTTCCCAAGATGCTGGAGGCACAGACCTTCGCCGCGCTGACCTTCCATATCCTGGGAGCACAGGCGCTGGCCTATTTCCTGTGGTTCACGGTGATCGCGCGGCTGCCCGCGGGCATCGCCAGTCTTGGCACGCTGATGGTGCCGGCGGTCGGCGTGCTGGGGTCCGTGCTGCTGCTCGGCGAGCGGCCGACGCCGAGCGACTGGCTCGGCCTCGTGCTGGTGGTCGCCGCATCCGGGACGATCATGCTGCCGCAACGGCTGCGCCAGGCCAAGGCCTTATCGTAGCGGCCAGACCAGCATGATCAGCGGCACGCCGAGCAGGATCACCAGCAGCGACAGCGGCGCGCCGAGCCGCGCGTAGTCGCCGAAACGATACCCGCCCGGGCCCATCACCAGCGTGTTGCACTGGTGGCCGATCGGCGTGAGGAAGTCGCAGGCCGCGCCGATTGCGACCGCCATCAGGAAGGCATCGGGGCTGTAGCCGAGGCTCTTCGCAAAGCTGGCGCCGATCGGCGCCACGACCAGCACTGTCGCGGCGTTGTTCAGGAAGGGCGTCACCGCCATGGCAGAGACGAGAATCAGCGCCAGCGCGCCCCAGCCGGGCAGAAGCATGCCGATACTCGCGAGCCAGCCGGCGAGCAGATCCGTGGTTCCGGTCGAGCGCAAGGTATCGCTGACCGGGATCAGGGCCGCCAGCATGACGAGAATGGGCCATTCGATCGAATCATAGGCGTCGCGCGGCGAGATCGCCCGGAAGGTGACGAGCAGCGCGGCCGCCCCGAAGAACGCGACCGAAACCGGGACGAGGTTGAGGGCGATCGCGACCACGGTCGCAAGCAGGATCGCGCCGGTGATCCAGCCCTTGCGGGCACTGCCGAGCGTCAGCGCACGTCCGACGAGCGGCATCAGGCCGAGTTCGCGCATTCGCTCCGGCAGGATTTTCTCGTCGCCCTGGAGGACGACAACATCGCCGGTGCGCAGGGTGATATTGCGCAGACGTTCCCGGAAGCGCTCGCCGGACCGGCTCACCGCGAGCAGATTGACGCGATAGCGCTCGTGCAGCTCGATCTCGCCAACTGAACGTCCTGTCAGCAGCGAGACGGGGCCGACGATCGCCTCGCTCACCGTGATCTGATCGAGCGTGCCTCTGCTATGGGTGGGGCGCTGGTCGGCATCGAGTTGGAGGCCTCCCTGTGCCACGACGCGCTCGAGCGCCTTGGGCTCGCCGCGCAGCAGCAGGATATCGCCCGGACGGAGGCCGGCATCGGGGAACGGGGCGGACACGCGCGTCTTGGAGCGCAGGATGGCGACGACATCGACCTCGCCCTCCGCAAGGGCCTTGAGCTCCGAGATGGTTTTGCCGGCGAGCGCCGAGCGTTGGGGGACTTGAACCTCGGTGACATAGTCGGAGATGTCGAGCGCCTGTTCGAGCGAGGCCGCGCCTTGCCGGTCGCGCGGCAGCAGCCGGTAGCCCACGCATAGAAACAGGCAGCCGGCGAGCGCGAGACCGAGGCCGACCGGTGCAAAGTCGAACATCTCGAAGGGGCGGCCGGTCAGTTCTTCGCGGACGCGGGCGACGATGATGTTCGGCGAGGTGCCGACCAACGTGACGATGCCGCCGAGCAGTGAAGCGAAGGCCATCGGCATCAGGAAGATGGACGGGGAATTCCCACTCCTCCGCGCGAGCTGGTAGGCGATCGGCAGCATCATCGCGAGCGCACCGATATTCTTGATGATCGCCGACATCACCGCGACCGAGAACACGAGCAGCGTGATCTGCATCTGTGTCGAGCGGACATAGGGAGCGACATGGCTGAGCGCGCGTTCGATGATGCCGGAGCGCGCGACAGCCGCGCTGACGACGAGCGCGCTGCCGACAATGATGACGATATCGTCGGAAAAGCCCTTGAAGGCGTCCTTGGTCGGTACGAGGCCGAGAGCCAGCGCGGCGAGAAGTGCCAGCGCCGCGACGACATCATAGCGGAGTCGGCCCCAGACGAAGAGCACCATCATCATGCCGATGACGGCGATGGAGAAGGATTGATCGAGCGTCATGCAAACCCTGGAGGCCGCGCCTGGGCTGGCGCCTTGATCAACCTTCACATCAGCGGATCGTTCCGCAAGCCTGCAGCGGGATAATCAGTCCTTCAGCGGCGTACGCCGGTTCGCCTCTTCCGGGCGTTCGGTCCAGGTGTCGACCGACATCGTGGGCAGGTCGAAATAGTCGCGTGTCGTGGCATAGCCGTGACCGCCCATGCGGCCGATGGCGTCGAGCCCGACGGGGTCGACATGGAGACGTTCGTCGACGATGTCGGCCCGAAAATGGGCGTAGACGACTTCGCCCAGGATGATCTCGCGCGAGTTGCCGATGCCGAGCGTGGTGTGATGCCGACATTCGAAGGCGGCAGGTGCCTGGCCGATCCAGGGACAGGGCACCTTGACGCCGGGCAAGGCGTCGAGCCCCGCTTCGCGCAATTCGTCGATGCCGGGCGCGAAGGGCACTGCGCAGACATTCATGCCGGCGATGAGCGCGTCAGAGACGATGTTCACGGTGAAGGCGAGGGTATCGCGGACATTGCGACCGGTATCCTTCTGACCGCCGGTCGGGCGATACTCGACGCCGAGCGCCAGGATCGCCGGATCGGCCGAAAGGCAGTTGAAGAAGCTGAACGGAGCGGCGTTGACGATGCCCTGCGCATTGACCGTCGTCACCAGCGCGATCGGGCGTGGCACGACCGCGCCGATCAGGAGCTTGTAGCGCTCGCGCGGCGTGAGTGCCGCGAAATCGAAGGTGACGATCGAGGGCTGGGTGTCGGACCTGGGCTGGACGCGCGGCTGAGCGGTCATGGTGGAGTCAGTCCTTCGCTCAATGCGTAGGGGGCGAGCAGGTCGCGGATATCGCGCTCCGCCCGGGGAGTGAGCAGGGCACGCGTGACGACGGCCTGCAGGTGATGATCCATCAGTTCGGCGGCTTGCTTCGCATCGCCGCGCTTCAGCGCCTCGATCAGCTGCCGGTGCTCGGAGACGGCGCATTCAGAAGAGTGCGGACGGCCGTAGATCGCCAGAACCAGCGAGCAGCGCGAGCTCAGCTCCTGAATATAGCGCAGCAGCAGGACGTTGCCTGTCATCTCGGCGAGCCGGATGTGGAAATCGCCGGAGAGCCGGATCGATTCCGGCCCGTCCTGGCCGTGGGCGGCTTCCTCCTGCCGGACATGGTGCTCGAGCTCGGTGATCTGTGCCGGGGTCAGCCGGCCGGCCAGGGTCTCTGCGACCAGCCGTTCGAGGCTGCGGCGCACGTCGAAGACGTCCCGGGCTTCTTCCAGGGTGGGATAGGCGACCGAGGCGCCACGATTGGGCTTGAGCTCGACCAGGCCCTCGACAGCCAGCCGCCCGAAGGCCTCGCGCACCAGAGTGCGGCTGACGCCGAGCTGTTCGCCGATCGAGTCCTCGGGAAGCTTCATGCCAGGCCGCAGGGCCTGCTCGATGATCGCGCGTCGTAGCGCCTTGTACACGGATTGCGCACGCAATCCATGAGGGCGGGGTTCCGTCGGCATGGTGCGTCTCCGCTCTGGCTCGGCCGTCTCAGCCTCACTCCATGTCACGGGATTCCGCTCCACTCCAGTTTTCCCCTTGTCTGCGATAATCGTATACAATACGATATCTCTATCGTATGCAATATTGATTGTTGATTGCGCACGAGATGCCGCACAATGTGCCAGGGTGGCGCGGGATTGGGCATTCACGAGGGGCAGCGAGCCTGATCGAGCGCCAAAGATGCGCCGCAGGTTCATCGAGAGGAGAGATCGATGAAGAAGCACTGGTTGTTGGCGGCCGTCGCGGTTCTGGCGCTGAACGGCGCGGCTGAGGCGAAGACCCTGAAATGGGGCGCGTCGCGCGAGATCGCCTCGCTCGACCCCTATTCCTATGGCGAGACGTTCACGCTCTCCGTGCTCAATCATGTCTATGAGGGGCTGGTGCGCTACACCGGCGATCTCAAGATCGAGCCGGCCCTGGCGGAATCGTGGGAGACGGTCTCCCCCACGGTCTGGCGCTTCAAGCTGCGTCAGGGCGTGAAGTTCCACAATGGCAACCCCTTCACCGCCGATGACGTGATCGCCTCGCTCGACCGCGTCACGCATGACACCTCGCCGCTCAAGGGCAATTTGCCGGCCTACAAGAGCGCCAAGAAGATCGACGACTACACCGTCGAGCTCGAGGTCAACGGCCCGTACCCGCTGCTGCTGAACGACCTCACCAACATCTTCATCTTCGACAAGGAGTGGATGGAGGCGAACAACACCTCGCTCCCGACCGATTCCGCCAAGGGCGTCAAGGGCTACGCCACCGATAACACCAACGGCACCGGCCCGTTCAAGGTCGAGAGCCGCCGCGCCGACGCCAAGACGGTCTTCATCAAGAACCCGACCTGGTGGGACAAGCCGAAGCACAATATCGACGTTATCGAGTTCACGCCGATCACCTCGGCCTCGACCCGCGTCGCCGCGCTGCTCTCCGGCGAGATCGACTTCACCAATGTCGCGCCCCTGCAGGATCTGCCGCGGCTCGCGGCTTCGCCCGACGTCAAGGTTCTGCAGACCAACGAGCTGCGCTCGGTCTTCTTCGCCTTCAATCTGAAGGATGCGCTGTTCGAGAGCGATGTGAAGGACAAGAACCCCCTCAAGGATATCCGGGTCCGTGAGGCGCTCTATCGCGCGATCGACATCGATGCCGTCCAGAAGCGGGCCATGCGCGGCCTCTCGCGCAATACCGGCGCGCTAGTCGCTCCGGCGATCCCCGGCTACGAGCCGTCCCAGGATGTGCGCCTGCCCTTCGATCTCGAGGGAGCCAAGAAGCTGCTGGCGGCCGCCGGTTATCCCAACGGCTTCTCCTTCCAGTTCAATTGTCAGGCCGACAGCCTGGTCAACGAGGAGGAGTTCTGCCAGGCGGTCGCTTCGATGTGGTCGCGCGCCGGCCTGAAGCCCAATCTCAGCCTCGCCCCGCGCAGCCAGCAGACACCGAAACGCGTCAAGGGCGATTTCGACGTGATCTCCTTTGGCTGGGCCAATGAGCCGATGATCGACGCCTACTCGCTGCTGGTGCAGGTGTTGCGCTCGAAGAGCGGCACGGGCGGCGTGTTCAACTGGGGCAACTGGGGCGATTCGCGCATCGATGCGCTGATCGACAAGGCCGGCGTCGAACTCGACAACGGCAAGCGCGTCCCGATGATGATGGAAGCGCTCAAGATCGCCAAGGCGGAGCATCTCTTCATTCCGCTGCATCAGCAGCCGATGGCCTGGGCGATGCGCAACACGGTGGCCTCGACCGTGCAGGCCTCCGACAACAAGCCGCGCCTGTGGCTGACCGCGCTGAAGTGAGCTGAACCGCATCGACCGGCCGGGAGCGTTCAAGCGCTCCCGGTCCAATACGACCGGAGGGGACGATGCCGGCTTTCCTGCTGAAACGACTGCTGAATGCGGCCGGCGTGATGCTCGCCGTCGCCTTCCTGGCCTTCCTGATCTTCCGCTTCGTCGGCGACCCCGTCGAACTGATGCTGAACGAGCAGGCGAGCCAGGCGCAGCGCGACGAGTTGCGTGTGCGCCTCGGTCTCGATCGCGGTTTCGTCCTGCAATTTGCGACCTTCGTCGGCAACGCAGTGCGCGGCGATTTCGGCATCTCGTATCGCAATCAGCAGGATGTCTTCACGCTGATCATGGAGCGCTTCCCGGCCACCTTCGAACTGGTGCTGGTCGCGACCTTCCTGTCGCTGGCAGTCGGGATTCCACTTGGCGTCTATACGGCGATCAGACGTGACAGCCTGCTGGCCAAGTCGCTGCAATTCGTCTCGGTGCTCGGGGTCTCACTGCCAAGCTTCGCGCTCGGCATCCTGTTCATCCTGCTCTTCTCGGTGACGCTGCAATGGCTGCCGGCCTTCGGCCGCGGCGAGGTGGTGCAGATCGGCTGGTGGAGCACCGGTTTGCTGACGCCGTCCGGCCGGCGCGCCCTGATCCTGCCGGGCATCACGCTCTCACTCTTCCAGATCACCCTGGTGATGCGGCTGGTGCGGGCCGAGATGCTTGAGACGCTGCGCACGGACTTCATCCGTTTCGCCCGGGCGCGGGGGCTGCCGGCTCGTGCGGTGAATTTCCGCCATGCGCTGCGCAACTGCCTGATGCCGGTGATCACGGTAACCGGGCTGCAGATCGGCAACCTGATCGCCTTCGCGCTGGTGACCGAAACCGTCTTCCAATGGCCGGGCATGGGCATGCTCTTCGTCCAGGCCGTGACCTTCGTCGATATCCCGGTGATGGCGGCCTATCTGATCGTCGTCTCCTTCATCTTCGTGTCACTGAACACGCTGGTCGACCTGCTCTACGCCTATGTCGATCCAAGGCTGCGCGAAGATGCGATTTCGGGAGCCGCCAATGCCCGCTAATGTCACTGCCAAGCCCGGCCGCCTGCGCCGCTTTCTCGACAGCGATATCGGCTGGAGCTTCTGCCGCACTCCCGCGGCCTGGCTCTCGACGCTGGTGCTGGTGCTGCTGATCGCGACCGCGTTCCTCGCGCCCCTGATCGCGCCGCAGAACCCGCATGATCTTGCTCAGGTCTTCATCGACAAGGCCGAGATCCCGCCGATCTGGCAGGCAAGCGGGGAGTGGCCGTTCCTGCTCGGCACGGACCCGCAGGGACGCGACGTGCTGTCCGCCATTCTGTACGGCACGCGCGTCTCGCTGCTGATCGGCATCGCAGCGGTGATCGTCTCGATGGGGCTCGGCGTCACGGTCGGGCTGGTCTCGGGCTTCTATGGCGGACGCATCGACAACCTCTTGATGCGGCTCGGCGACACCGTTCTCTCGATCCCGACGCTGCTGATGGCGATCCTGGTCAGCGCGATCTTCCGCGAGTTGCTGCCGCCCGGCCTGCGTGAGCCTTTCGCTGCGGCGGTGCTGGTGGTCTCGATCTCGCTGACCAACTGGGTGCAATATGCGCGCACCGTGCGCGCCTCCACCATGGTCGAACGGCGCAAGGAATACGTGCTCGCCGCGCGCATCATCAAAGTCGCTCCGGCGCGCATCATGCGCCGGCACATCCTGCCGAACACGCTGACGCCGGTGATGGTCGCCGCGACGCTCAATCTCGGTCTGGCGATCCTGTCCGAAGCGACCCTGTCCTTCCTGGGCGTCGGGATGCCGATCACCCAGCCTTCGCTCGGCACGCTGATCCGCATCGGCAACCAGTACCTGTTCTCCGGCTCCTGGTGGCTGGTCGTCTTCCCGTCACTGCAGCTCGGGTTGATCGTGCTCTCGGTCAACCTGCTCGGCGACTGGCTGCGCGACGCGCTGAATCCGAAACTCCGCTGACAAGAAACCGACGAGGAAACGATGGCTGCCGATCTCCTGCTGCGCAATGTCCGCCCGCTTGGCGGCGAAGCGACCGATATCCTGATCGAGAAGGGGCGGATTGTCCGCCTCGGGACCGACCTTGCCGCGCCGGCTGGCGTCGCGGTCGAGGATGGCCGCAATGAGATCCTGCTGCCCGGCCTGGTCGAGGCTCACACCCATCTCGACAAGAGCCTGTGGGGCCTGCCCTGGTACAAGAACGAGGTCGGCCCGAAGCTTCTCGACAAGATCGACAATGAGCGGCTGAACAAGCGTCGGCTCGGCATCGACCCCTATCAGCAATCGGCCCGCCAGAGCATCCAGTCCTCGCTGAAGGGTTCGACCCATATCCGCAGCCATATCGACATCGATACCGACCACGGCATGTGGGGCGTCGAGGGCGTGATGAAGATGCGCGACGATTATCGCGACATCATCGACGTCGAGATCGTCGCCTTCCCGCAGTCCGGCATGCTGCGCCGGCCGGGCACGCTGGAGTTGATGGACGAGGCGATGAAGCTCGGCGCGGAGGTGGTCGGCGGCCTCGATCCCTGCACGATCGACCGTGATCCCAAGGGGCATCTCGACGCCGTGTTCGCGCTCTGCCAGCGCTATGGCAAGCCTCTCGACATCCACCTGCATGAGCCGGGTGAGGTCGGCGCCTTCTCGATGGACATGATCATCGAGCGTACACGGGCGCTCGGCATGAAGGGCAAGGTCACGATCAGCCATGCCTTCTGCCTCGGCACGCCGGACCCCGCGCTGATCGATCCGCTGATCGCCCAGCTCGCCGAACTCGACATCGCGATCATGACGACGGCGCCGGCGAGCCGGCCGGCCCCTCCGGTGAAGCGGCTGATCGAGGCCGGCATCCGGGTCTGCTCCGGCTCCGACGGCATCCGCGACACCTGGGGCCCATACGGCAATGCCGACATGCTGGAGCGCGCCATGTTCGTCGGCCTGCGCAACAACTTCCGGCGCGATGACGAACTCCGGATCGCCCTCGACGTCTGCACCATCGAGGGGGCCAAGGTGATGGAGCTCGACGGCTATGGGGTGAACCAGGGCTGCCGGGCCGATCTCGTGCTCGTGCCCGGCGAGACGCTGGCCGAGGCGATCGTGACCCGCTCGCCGAAGCGCCGCGTCGTCAAGGGCGGCAAGGTCGTCGCGCGCGACGGCGTCTCGATCAAGAGCGCACCCTGATGCTGCAAGCTGCGCCGCACCCCAAGGGCAAGATCCTGCTGACCGCGCGCTGGCTCGTCGGCCACCGCGACGGCCGCCACCGGCTCATCGAGAATGGCGAGATCGTCTTCGAGAATGGCGAGGTGGTCTTCATTGGCCACCGCTTCCCCGGCGAGGTCGTGCGCCGGATCGATTACGGCAACGCGCTGATCGGACCCGGTTTCGTCGATCTCGACGCGCTCTCCGATCTCGACACCACCATCCTCGCCTATGACAACCAACCAGCCTGGAAAAAGGGGCGTGTCTGGCCGCGTTCCTATATCGAGGCCGGCCCGGTCGAGATGTATTCGCGGGAGCAGCTTGCCTTCCAGAAGTATCATGCCTTCGCGACGTTGATCCGCAACGGCATCACCACGGCGCTGCCGATCGCCTCGCTGTTCTACCGGCAATGGGGCGAGACGCCGGAGGAGTTCTCCGACGCGGCCGAAGCCGCGGCCAAACTCGGCCTGCGCGCCTATCTTGGCCCGGCTTATCGCACCGGGAACCAGGTGGTCGAGGCCGATGGCAGGATCACGACGGCTTATGACGAACCGCGCGGCCTTGCCGAGCTTGCAGCGGCGATCGCCTTCTGCGAGCGCTTCGAAGGCGCCGCCGGTGGACTTGTCCGTACCATGCTGGCGCCGGACCGGATCGAGACCTCGACCGCCGAACTGCTTCGGCGCACCGCGGAAGCCGGCCGCGCGCTCGGCGTGCCGGTGCGCTTGCATTGCTGCCAGTCGAAGATCGAATACGATCTCGTGCTGGCGCAGCACGGCATGAGCCCACCGGAATGGCTGGAGAAGCTCGGCTTTCTGACCGAGCGGACGCTGCTGCCTCACGGGACCTATGTCTCCGGCAGCAGGCTCATTACTCGGCCCGGCCGCGATCTCGAGATCATCCGCGATGCCGGTTCGACCATCGTGCATTGCCCGCTGGTCTCCGGACGCCATGGCAATACCATCGATCATTTCGGACGCTATCGCGAGATGGGCCTGAACCTCGGCCTCGGCACCGATACCAGCCCGCCGGACATGATCATGAACATGCAGGTCGGCATGATCCTCGCCCGCACCATGGCCGGCAGTTCGGCTGGCGTCCGCAGCGAGGACTATTACGACGCAGCGACTATTGGCGGTGCCGATGCGCTTGGCCGCCCCGATCTCGGCAGGCTCCAGCCCGGCGCGCGGGCCGATATCACGGTCTTCGATCTCGACCGGCCGCATCTCGGCCAGGTCATCGATCCAATCCAGACCATGCTGCTCGCCGGACACGGCCGCGACTTCGCGACGGTGATCATCGACGGCCGTTTCGTCATGGAGGACCGGGAGATCCCAGGCGTCGATGAAGCCGCCGACAAGCGGCGCGCGCAGGACCAGTTCGAAGGCGTGATGGCGCAGTATCCGAGCCGGACACACGGCCACCCGCCGGCTTCCGAGATCTTCTCGTCAAGCTACCCGGTCGAACGCGTGGAGGAGAGAACATGACCGCCATGGCCGTTCCCCAGCCGCTGCTCTCGGTGCGAGACCTCAAGGTCGTCTTCGACGGCCGGCATGGCCCGCTGACGGCGCTCGACGGCGTTTCGCTCGATATCGCGCCGGGCGAGATCCTTGGCGTTGTCGGCGAGTCGGGGGCGGGCAAATCCCTGACCGGCACCGCGGTGATCGGCCTGCTCGATCCGCCCGGCCGGGTTGCGGGGGGCAGCATCCATCTCAACGGCCGGCGCATCGACAATCTCCCGGCCGAGGCAATGCGCCTCGTGCGGGGAAAGGAGATCGGTGCGATCTTCCAGGATCCGCTGACCTCCCTCCATCCGCTGCTCCGGGTCGGGGATCAGATCGTCGAGACGATCCTGGCGCATCTGCCGGTCAGTCGCGGCGAGGCGCGAGCACGGGCGCTCCAGCTTCTCAAGGAAGTCGGCATTCCCGCCGCCGAAATGCGGATCGACCACTATCCGCATCAGTTCTCGGGCGGCATGCGCCAGCGCGTGGTGATCGCGCTGGCTCTTTGCGCCGAACCCAAGCTGATCATCGCGGACGAACCGACGACGGCGCTCGACGTTTCGATCCAGGCGCAGATCATGAGCCTGCTCAAGCGGCTCTGCCGCGAGCATGGCACGGCAATCATGCTGGTAACGCACGACATGGGCGTGATCGCCGAGACCTCAGACAGGGTCGCGGTGATGTATGCCGGACGGGTTGTCGAGGTCGGCCCCGTGAAGGAGGTGACGCGCCGCCCGAGCCACCCCTATACGGCGGGGCTGATGGCCTCGATCCCGAGCGTGCATGAGCGCCATCGCCATCTCAACCAGATCGACGGCGCGATGCCGCGACTGAACGCCATTCCGAAGGGCTGCGCCTTCAACCCGCGGTGCGGGTCATGCCGCGATCGCTGCCGCGACGAACGGCCTTCGCTGGGCGCGGGGCTCCATATCGCTGCCTGCCATTTCCCCTTGCGCGAGTTGGTTCATGGCTGAAACCGAAACCATTCTCGAGGTGAAGGCGGCGTCGTGCCGCTTCGACGTCTCGGCGCCCTGGCTGTCCCGTCTGGCCTCGCATCAGCCGCGCCGTGTGCTGCGGGCAGTCGAGGATATCTCGTTCACGGTCCAGCGCGGCACGACCTTCAGCATCGTCGGCGAGTCCGGCTGCGGGAAATCGACGCTGGCACGCATGATCGTTGGGCTGCAGCGCCCGACCGAGGGCAGCTTGCGCTTTGCCGATATCCGCCGCATCGATGGCAGCTTCGGTCCACCGCGCGTCCAGATGATCTTCCAGGATCCCTATGCAAGCCTGAATCCGCGCTGGCGCGTCGGCGACATCATTGCCGAACCGATCCGCGAGCTAAAGCTGCGTGACGATGACGCCGCGGTGACGGGGCGTGTCGGCGACCTGCTCGAGATCGTCGGCCTGTCTCGCGCCGATGCCCGGCGCTTCCCGCATGAATTCTCCGGCGGCCAGCGGCAGCGCATCTCGATCGCCCGGGCTCTGGCGACAGAAGCTGATTTCCTGGTCTGCGACGAGCCGACCTCGGCGCTCGACGTCTCCGTGCAGGCACAGATCCTCAATCTCATGGTGAGGCTGCAGGCCGAGTTCGGCCTGACCTATCTCTTCATCAGCCATAATCTGTCGGTGGTTCGGCACATGTCCGACCATCTGGCGATCATGTATCTCGGCCGCTTCGTCGAGGCCGGGCCTGCCGATGGGGTCTTCAACCAGCCGCGCCATCCCTATACGCGGCTGCTGCTCGACACGATTCCCGATGTCGAGAGGCCGAACAGGGAGCGCAAGCCAATGTCGGGCGAGGTGCCTAGCCCGATCGCACCGCCAAGTGGCTGTGCGTTTCACCCGCGCTGCGCGAGCGCCGTCGAGCGGTGCTCGCAGCAACGCCCTGTGCTGCGCGATTTCGGCGATCTCCAGCTCGCTTGCGACCGGGTGTGATCGTCGTGTCAAGGGCAGGTTAACGGCGGAGCTGGCCGTTAACGGGCGATTTACCGTGTTTTGCCTAGGGTGAGCCAGGCTTCCTCTGGTCGCGGACATATCTCGCCATGCAAGCACAGGCGCTCAAGCTGCCGGAGCCGGCCAATGAGGATGTGCTCGATGGAGCTGCGGCCGCCCGCGCCATTGGCGAGATCGCGGAGCGCTTCGGCAAGCTCGGAGTCGAGATCACGGATATTTCCGGCCGTATCGGCGATGTCACACGGCAGCTCGAAGGCCAGGCCGAAGGGCTGCATCGCGTCGTTGCGTCCGTCGAGCAGGTTTCGCGCTCCAATCGATCGATCCAGAATTCGGCCGAAGAAGCCCAGAAGGCGGCTTCAGTCGTCAAGAGCGGGCTGGAACGCGTCACGGGAGCGGTCCGGCAAGGATTGAATGCCGCCCAGAGCGATATCGAGACGCTGAGCCAGGGGGCTGAATCGATTTCGACCGCGCTTGCCGAGGCTGTCACCAACGCCCACAAGGTTCGCGAGGCGAGCGACGCCATCCAGACGATCACGCGCGAGATCCAGCTGCTCTCGATCAATGCCGGTGTCGAAGCGGCGCGGAGTGGTTCGGCCGGGCGGGGCTTCGCCGTCATCGCGGCAGCGGTGAAGCAACTGGCCGAGCAGACGCGTGAAGCCACCGCGCTCAGCACCAGGCAGCTCGACGCGCTTGTGGAGACCGTCGATCAACTTTCTCGCCGCAGCGTCGAGAACGCAGCGGTGGCCCGCCGCGCGAGTGAGGAGAGCAGGGGAATATCCCTGCAGGTCGGCGAGCTCGACATTTTCGGCCGTTCCGTGGTCGGGTTGATTGGCGATATCGATGCGATCTCGAACCCGACGCGGGAGAATGCCATCGCCTTCGCCAAGGTTGGAGAGGATCTGAAGGCACTGGTCGCCGGTGTCGACCAGTCGAGCGGCAATCTCGATCTCGCCTCAGGCCGGGCGGCTTCGCTCGTCTCGATCAGCGAGGCGATCCTCGGCTCGATTGCGGCCTCCGGCGTGCGCACGGCGCAGTCGGAACTGATCGCCACCGCGATGGAGACGGCGCAAACCATTTCCCGCCTCTTCGAGGATGCCGTCGCGCGAGGCGAAGTCACGATCGCTGATCTCTTCGACGAAGCCTATCGCCCGATCGGGGGCTCGGATCCCCTGCAGCATATGACGCGTTTCGTCGCGCTGACCGATCGCCTGCTGCCGCCGCTCCAGGAAAAGCTGCTGGCCGCAAACAAGCGCATCGTGTTCTGCGCGGCGGTCGATCGCAACGGCTTTCTGCCTACCCATAATCGCAAGTATTCGCAGGCACAGGGAAGGGATTCCGTCTGGAACAATGCCAATTGCCGGAACCGCCGCATCTTCGCCGACCGCACCGGATTGGCGGCCGCCCGCAACCAGAAGCCCTTCCTGCTGCAGACCTATCGGCGCGACATGGGCGGCGGCCAGTTTCTCGTCATGGAGGACCTTTCGGCGCCGATCTGGATCAAGGGACGTCACTGGGGTGGTTTTCGCTTCGGTCTGAGCGTTTGAGGCACACGCATTAACGGCCTGTGAGCGTTCCTGCAGGCAAGACTATGCGCAGCGCCAGGATGGCGCGTCGGGTTGAGTGAGTGTCCGGTCCAGCGTCATGCATATCGCGCCGTCTTTTCCCAATCTCTCGGTCCTGCTGATCGATAGCAGCGCGCATTACCGGCGCATCGTCCGGACAATGCTCTACCAGGCGTCGCTCCATCGCATCTTCGAGGCAGCGGATCTGTCCTCGGCCGCAACGATGTTCATTCAAAAGCAGCCGAACATCGTGGTCCTGGACTGGGACCTGCCCGATTCCGGCAGCGTCAAATGCCTGGCGTCGATCCGTTCGTTCAAGACTTCGCCCTTCGCCAAGGCCCCGGTTCTGGTGATGATGGAGCGCCCCGACCGCCGCTCGGTGGTGCAGGCGGCCAAGCTTGGGGCCCACGAGATCATCACCAAACCGATTTCGCCAAACGCGCTCTGGCTGCACCTGTCCGGGATCATCAACATCCCGCGCAAGTACAAGGAGCAGAACGGCAGCATCTCGCTCGTTCCGCGCGCCATCAGCAACGCCATGTTCTAACCTCACGTGCCTTGGAAACGCCCAAAGCGTTGACGCCGGGGTGCGCTGATTAGCGAAATTTTTACCAATCTGGCGTGATCTTCCATCCGCCAATCATGGGTCCCGCCGCCGTGGTCATCACCGTCTCGCTTCCAGCCTTTCTCGGTCGTTCCGAGGCGGCAGCCTTTCGCAATCAGCTGCTCGTCGCGCTGGAGCAGAAGGAGAGCATCGCCGTCGAATGCGCTGGAGCTGGCCCTCTGCCCAGCCTCTGGATTCAGTTGCTCCATGCCGCTGCGACCAGCGCGCAGGCAAAGGGGCTCAGCGTCACTCTCAAAGCGGCCTCGGAAGAGTGCCGCCAGTCCCTGCAGGCGATCGGCTTCGATCCTGCCCAAAGCGCTCTCGCCCTGGAGTGATATCGATGCGAATCCTGGCCATCGACGATACGAAGACCCTGCTCAGTCTGCTCAGCCTGACGCTCCGCACTGCCGGACATGAGGTGGCGGAAGCGGAGAACGGCGAGGAAGGCCTGGTCAAGTTCGACCAGTTCCAGCCCGATCTGGTGATCACCGACCTCAACATGCCGTTGATGGACGGAATCGAGTTTACGCGCGCCTGCCGCGCTCGGCCGGCCGGCCAGAACACGCCGATCATCGTGCTGACGACCGAAAATGGCGCCGAGATCAAGGCGGAGGGCCGGCGCGCCGGCGCCAGCGCCTGGATGGTCAAGCCGTTCGAGCCCAACACCCTGCTCGGCCTCGTTGCTCGCTATCAGAACTAAGGCTGGCTGATGGATCCGTTAGCGGAACTCAAACAAACGTTCTTCCAGGAATGCGAAGAGCTTCTCGGCGCGCTGGAACAGAAGCTTCAGGCGCTTGATGAGGGCTCGCGCGAGCCCGAGGACGTCAACGCCGCATTTCGCGCGATCCATTCGATCAAGGGCGGGGCGGGGGCCTTCGGTTGCACCGAGCTCGTTGCCTTCGCCCATGTCTTCGAGGCGTCGCTCGATCATTTGCGTTCGGGACGTGTCGCGATCGAGGACGCCCCCTTCGGCCTGTTCCTGCGCTGCTCGGATGCTGTTGCCGATCTGGTGTCGGCCGCGCGCAATGACGAGCCGGCCCGGCCGCGTCCGGATCTGCTTGAGGCGCTGGAACGTGTCGGGCAGGCTGAACCCGTCGCGGCAGCTCCGGCTGCTGCTGCATCCGCAGCTTCCGTACCCTCGGCCCCAGTGCCCGCAAGCGATGATGCCCCGCCCGGCATCGCAGCGCTCGGCAATCTGCTTGCGATGGTCGAGGCGAAGTCCGCTGCATCAGTGAAGCCGGTCGATGACGGCTGGGACGACGAGCCGGCCGCTGCCGTCGCTCTCGGCGAGTCGGTGAAGGCCGGTAGCGAGATCTGCCTGCGCATCACGCCGGATCGCGACCTTTTCCGTCGCGTGATCGAGCCCCGCGTCGTGCTGGCGGCCCTGCCACCGGGGGACATTGTTTCCGTCTCCTGCGACTTGAGCCATGTGCCGTCGCTGGAGGAACTCGACGTCACCGATTGCTGGATGCGCTTTGCCGTGAACCTGCGCACGCAGATGTCGGTCGAAGAGTTGCACGGCAAGTTCGATTTCACCCTCGCGACCGAGGAGTTCGAGATCGAGGCGATGCCCGAACCGGCCAATGACGATGTGGCTTCGTTCGCGCCAGCTGTTGCCGTCGATGCAGAGGTGCCGCAGTCGGTTGCGGCCGATCTCTCGGCGATCCTCGCGAAGCTCGGCCCTGCTCCAGCCGCTGCGCCGGAACCCGTTCCTGTGCAGGCCCCCGCCCCGCCCCCGGTCGAGGCCGCGGCTCCGGCCGTGCCGCGTCCTGCCCTTCGTGCGCCTGCCAATGATGCTCCTGCGGCACGTCAACGCCAGGCGGTCAGCGTTCGTGTCGACCTCGACCGCATCGACAAGCTGATGAATCTTGTCGGCGAGATCGTCATTACCCAGTCCATGCTGGTCGAATGCGTGCGCTCGCTGCCCTACGACGTCTATGCCAAGACCGCCGAGGGCATCCTGACGCTGTCGCGCCAGACGCGCGAGTTGCAGGACCACGTCATGGCGGTGCGCGCGCAGCCGGTGAAAGCCGTGTTCCAGCGCATGCCGCGCCTCGTCCGCGAGCTTGCGCAGACCCTCGGCAAGGAAGTGCGCCTGGTGCTCGAAGGCGAGAACACCGAGGTCGACAAGACGATCATCGAGGAGCTCGCCGATCCGCTGACCCACATGATCCGCAATTCGATGGATCATGGCCTGGAGACGCCCGAAGAGCGCAGGGCGGCAGGCAAGGGGCCGGAGGGCACGATCCAGCTCACAGCCGAGCATCGGGCCGGGCGCATCGTGATCTCCGTCACCGATGACGGGCGCGGCATCAATCGCGAGAAGCTTCTTGGCAAGGCCCGCTCGCGCGGTCTCGTCGGGCCCGATGAAAAACTCGCGCCCGAGGAGATCGACCAGCTGATCTTCGCCGCCGGGCTTTCGACCGCAGAGGCCGTCAGCGACATCTCGGGCCGCGGCGTCGGCATGGATGTGGTGCGGCGCAATGTCGAATCGCTTGGCGGGCGCATCAGCGTCGATTCCGAGCCCGGCCGGGGCTGCAAATTCACCTTGGCGCTGCCGCTGACGCTCGCCGTGCTCGAGGGCATGGTGATCCGCTGCGGTGACGATCGCTACGTCATTCCGATTGCGAGCGTGATCGAGACCCAGCATCTCGCCAATACGCCGATCGAGCATCTCACCTTCGGCCAGGAGGTCCTGCGCTGGCGCGGAGAGGTGACACCGCTGTACCGGCTCGGCGCCGTGATGGGCTCGTCCGGGCAGCGCGACGAGAACATCATCATCATCGCCGAAACCGAGCGCGGCGGTAATGTCGGAATTGCGGTCGACGAGATCGTCGGCCAGCAGCAGGTCGTCGTGAAGAGCCTTGAGGCGAATTACGGCGCGGTCAACGGCGCATCCGCCGCGACCATCCTTGGCGACGGCCTCGTCGCCCTGATCCTCGATGTCGACTCGATGCTGAGACTGGCCGCGACCGGCGGCCGGCAACCCGTTCCCGAACTGAAAATGGCTGGATGAACATGACCCTTCAACTCGGCGAAAAGCACTTCTCGTCGGCGCAGCCTGAATCAGCCGTGCGCCGTATCGTCACCTTCCGCGTCGGTGATCGGACTTTCGGCATCGATGTCGGCATGGTTCGCGAAATCAAGGGCTGGCAGGTGACCACGCCACTGCCGCATGCGGCGCCGCATGTGCGCGGTGTGCTCAACCTGCGCGGTGTCATTCTCGCAGTGTACGACCTGCGCACCTCGATCGGCCTCGGCGTTACCGATGCCACGGCAACCCATGTCATCGTCGTCGTCGATGTCGAGGACAAGACCGCCGGCCTGCTGGTCGATTCGGTCTCCGATATCGTCGATGTCCCGGTCAGTGCGGTTCGCCCCGCGCCGGATCTGGAGCGTGACGAACATGGCCTGATCGAAGGCCTCGTGCTGCTCGACACCGAGATCGTCGCCCTGCTCGACCTCGCGGCCGTGATCCGCGAAGGCGGGGCCGAGGCCCCTCTCGCTCGGACGACCCGAGCCGCCTGATCGTCATGGTGGCGCGGCAACGCGCCAGATGACCGAGCCGGGGAAGGCCAACGCGCCAAGAAAGACACGACAAGAACATGGGCAGCTTCGCCGGTTCCCTTTCGAGACTCTCGGTACGGCTGCCGCTGATGTTTCTCGGCGCGGCTTTCGTCTCGGGTGGCGCCATCGGCGCCGCCGCCTATCATGTCGCCTGGGGGCGGCTGAGTGACCTCGCGCAGCTCGGGCTGAGCGCGGCCGATATCGACGGCGCCGTGCGAGCGGCCGTTCCGCAGATGCTGGGGATCAGCGCCGTTTCGCTGGCCGCGATTGCAGCAGTCGGCTGGCTTGCCGCGCGCTCGATCTATCGCCCCATCGTCGAGATGCGCGACGCGGTCGGCCTGCTGGCCCAGGGCGAGAACGCTGCGATCCCCGGCCTCGCCCGTGGCGACGAGATCGGCGACCTCGCCCGCGCCCTGAAGAGCATTCACGAGACCGGGGTCGAAGCTGCACGTATCCGTGCCGCACTCGATGACTGCCGCACCAATGTCATGGTTTGCGATCGGCAGAACCACGTTGTCTATGTCAACAAGTCGCTGCTCAGGTTCTTTGCCGAGGCCCAGGAGGATTTTCGCGCGGCCTTTCCGGGCTGCTCGGCCAAGGACATGCTTGGGCGGGTCATGGATGCTGTCTATGGCGACCCCGTGTTTGGGCGGCATGATCCCGGCGGGGCCCGCGCGATCCGCTACGCGCTCGGCCGGCGCACCATTTCGCTGTCGCTGAGTCCGGTTCTCCATGCCAATGGCGAGCGTCTTGGCACTGCCGTCGAATGGCTGGAACTGACGGATGAACTTGCGGCCGCCAGCGAGGTTGCGGATGTCGTCTCGGCCGCCGTCGAGGGCGATTTTTCCCGTCGTATCCCGCTCGCCGGCAAGCCGGAGGCCTTGGCTCGCATCGCTGAGGGCCTGAATCAGATCAACACGCTGGTCGAGGGTGCGGTCGGCGAATTCTCGAGCGTACTCGGCGGACTGGCCGAGGGCGACCTGAGCCACCGCATGGAGGGAGACTATCGCGGTCGCCTCGCCGAGCTGAAGCGCAGCCTGAATGGGGCACTCGCCCATCTCGGCCAGACGGTATCGACCATCCAACTGACGGCAGGCAACGTTTCGCGAGCTGCGATCGAGATCAATTCCGGCGCAGGCGACCTTGCCAAGCGGACTGAAGCGACAGCCGGCAATCTGGAGGAGACGGCCGCGACGACCGAGGAACTGGCAGCCTCCGTCAAGCAGAGCGCGGCCCGCTCCCGCGAGGCGACCCAATTGGCCGGAGAGGCCATGAGTGTGGCCAATGACGGCAAGATCGTCGTGTCTCAGGCCGTTGGCGCCATCGAACGGATCGAGACGTCCTCCGTTCGCATCTCGGAAATCGTCTCGGTGATCGACGGCATTGCCTTCCAGACCAATCTGCTGGCGCTCAATGCGGCGGTCGAGGCCGCGCGGGCTGGTGATGCCGGCAAGGGGTTTGCCGTCGTGGCCTCCGAGGTACGCGCCCTGGCACAGCGCTCCGCCCAGGCTGCGCGGGATATCAAGGGCCTGATCGCGACCTCCAACGAGCAGGTCGGCGAAGGCGTGCGCTTCGTGCGCAGCACGGGTGAGGTCCTGGAGCGGATCGTCGCCGCTGCGAGCAAGGTTTCAGCGACCGTTGCGGAAATCTCGTCCGCGACCGCCGAGCAGGCCCACGGCATCGAGGAGATGAGCCAGACCGTCGCCCACATGGACGAGATGACCCAGCAGAACTCGGCTTTGGCGGAGCAGAGCGCGTCATCGGCACATGAGCTGATGGCGGAGATCGATATGCTGAAACAGCTCGTTGCCGTCTTCCGCACCGAGGAAGGGTTCGCTGCGCCGCCGTTTCATGCTCCGCAGACCGAGCCAGCCCGACTGCAGCGACTTGCTGCTGCAGCGCTCGTCGAGCAGGCGCGTGTCGCGCCGGCCGTCCGCCGCCCGGAGCCGCGGCGGCCCGAACTGGCGAAGGCTCCGGCAGTACGTCCCGCGCCGCGCCGCATCGCCAATGGGCGCGTCGATGATTGGGCCGAGTTCTAGTTCGATGTTGTCAGGTTCACAGTGATGCTCGCGCCTCAAGGTCTTCCCGAAGCCACGCTGACGCGCGAGGACATGGGCTTCATCTCGAAGCTCGTCTACGAGCATGCCGGCATCGTCATCCGCGAACACAAGGAAGCGATGACGCGCGGTCGCCTTTCCCGACGGGTCAAGGCGCTGGGCATGGGCTCGGTCGCGGAGTACTGCGCCTTCCTGAAGACGCCAGGCGCGCAGGACGAGATCCCGGAGCTGATCAACGCGGTCACCACCAACCACACCGCCTTCTTCCGCGAGCGGCATCATTTCGACCATTTGCGCCGCGACGTGCTGCCGAGGCTGGTTCAGGAACGCGGCGGCCGGCGTGGGCGAATCCGGATCTGGTCCTCGGCCTGCTCCTCCGGCGAGGAGCCCTACAGCATCGCGGCTGTCTCGCGCGATGTGATCGGCTCGCGCAGCGATCTCGATTTCCGCATTCTGGCGACTGATATCGATACGGATATCCTCAACCGGGCGGAAGCCGGCATCTATCCCTCGGAGCTGTTCGAGCGTCTGCCCGCCGATGTCAGGCCGCTGCTCCGGCTGGAAGGGCAGGCCGGGCGAGGCGAGGCGAGGATCAGCGATGACCTGCGCCGGCTGATCGCCTTCAAGCGGCTCAATCTCATCGAAAGCTGGCCGATGCGTGGCCCATTCGATGCCATCTTCTGCCGAAACGTCTTCATCTATTTCGATACCCGGACCAAGGCCACGATCCTCGATCGCTTCGTCGATCTGCTTGCGCCGGGAGGCTTCCTCTATCTCGGCCATTCCGAGTCGCTACCGCAACCTCACCCGCAGCTCAGGCTGATCGGCCGCACGATCTACGAGAGAACCCCATGAGCGTTACGCGGTCCTCTCGACGCTATTTCGATCCCCGTTTCGAGGCGACGATCATCACCGTCGCGCCCGGCGAGCACGAGATCACCTCGGCGAAGGACGAGATCGTCGCGACCGTGCTGGGGTCCTGCATCTCGGTTTGCATGCGCGATCCGCAAGCAGGGGTCGGCGGGCTGAATCATTTCCTGTTGCCGAAGAACAATGGCGGCAACGATGCCAGCGCCGGCGAGCGCTATGGCGACACTGCGATGGAAGTCCTCATCAACGGCCTGCTCAAGCGGGGCGGCAAGCGAAATCACCTCGAAGCCAAGGTCTTTGGCGGGGCACGGGTCCTGTCCGGCGCAACCATGCTTGCCATCGGCGACGGCAACATCGCCTTCGTGCTCGACTTCCTCAACCGGGAAGGCATTCCGATCGTCTCCAAGGACGTCGGCGGAACGCGCTCGCGCCGAATCCACTACCAGCCCTTCACCGGGCGGGCCTGGGTTCAGCATGTGCAGCCGAGCGTGCGCAGCAGCGAGCACGAGCAGGAAGTGGCCTATCTCAACCGACTTAAGACCCAGCCTGTCGCAGGTGATGTCGAGATCTTCTCATGACGCTGAACCAAGCACCATCGGCCAAGCCCGTCTCTGTCCTCGTCGTCGACGATTCCGTCCTGATGCAGAAGCTGATGACGCAGATCATCGACTCCGCCCCCGGATACAAGGTGATCGGGGTCGCCGGCAGCGCGGAGGAGGGCTGGGACGCAATCCAGGAGTTGCGGCCGGACCTGCTGACGCTCGATCTCGAACTGCCGGGGCGGCACGGCCTCAAGTTGCTGGCGCGCGTGCTGAAGCAGGACCCGTTGCCGGTGCTGATCGTCTCAGCTTTCGGCGGGCCGGGCGCCGACAACACGATCCAGGCGCTGGAGCTGGGAGCGATCGATTTCATCGAGAAGCCGGACGGTACGACGCACACGCTCGAAGGCTTCATGAAGCATCTGGTGGCCGCGCTTCATCGCGCTTCGGCCAGTCGAAAGATGCTTGCGGCCGCGCGCGCTCTGGCGCGTGAGGCGGCGCCGGCAAGGCCGGTTCCAGTTCGTGAACCGGTGCGTGTTTCCGCCTCACCCGGTCGCACGTCGCTGATCGCGATCGGTGCCTCGACCGGTGGCGTGCCTGCCGTGCAGGTTGTGATGCGGGACCTTGCCAATTTGCGCATCCCGATGGTCGTGGTTCAACACATGCCCGCCGGCTACACTGCGAAATTCGCGGCACGCCTGGCGGCTGCCACCGGGCTAGACGTCCGCGAAGCTGCTGACGGGGACAAGCTGAAGCCTGGCATGGCGGTCGTCGCGCCAGGCGGCCTGCGCCATCTCGAGATCGAGGAGCGACGTGGCGAACTGGTCTGCGTCCTGAAGGAAGGGCCGCTGGTCAGCGGTCATTCGCCTTCGGTCGATGTCATGTTCCATTCTGTGGCGCGTAGCCTGGGTGCCCATGCGGTAGGCGTCCTGCTGACCGGGATGGGTCGGGACGGGGCTGACGGTTTGTTAGCCATGCGCAAAGCCGGCGCCGAGACGTTAATTCAAAGTGGCGAAACCTGTGTGGTAAACGGGATGCCGAAAGCAGCATTCGAGATCGGGGCCGCTGATCGCGTTGTGGCACTCGACCAGATTGGCGCCGCTATCGGCCACCTGATCGCAGAACGTCCGCATCAGCGCACCGCGTGAGGAGAGCGTGATGAAAGCCAGAAGTGACTACCGGATCCTCGTGGTCGACGACCAGAAGAGCATGCGCGGGCTTGCGACCTATTTCTTGAAACAGATCGAGTTCCAGGACATCGACGAGGCGGAGAACGCCCGCGAAGCGCTGATGAAGATGCAGACCAAGCGCTATGATCTGCTCCTGCTCGACTGGAACATGGACGGGATGAGCGGCATCGATCTGCTGCGGGCGATTCGTTCCGTGCCGGAACTCAACCAGATCAAGATCATCATGGCGACGTCCGAGCGATCGGTCGACAAGATGGATGAGGCGACCAGCAACGGCGCCGACCACTATGTCGTGAAACCCTATGAGCTGCGCGATCTCGAGGTGCGGGTTAAGAAGGTTCTCGCCTGCTGATCCGCATGCGGCTGAAGACCAATCTCACCATTGTGATCCAGCGCCCCTGGCCTTCACGGCTGCGGGGCGCTCTCTTTTGCGCCAATATCTGCGTCGCATCATGAGATTCTGCGGGAGGGAAGGCCATGCCGCTGCTTCGTCGTGACGTTTTGAGCCTGATCGGCGGGTTCGCTGCGAGCCCATCGCTTGCCATGTCGCCCGAGGCGCAGAGCGCGCCCGACGCCTACCAGTTTGCGTTCGACCGGCTTGAGGGTGGTCGCATTCCACTTGCGGCCTATCGCGGCAAACCGATCCTCATCGTCAACACGGCCACCAATTGCGGTTACGCAGGGCAGTTCGCAACGCTCGAGCAGCTTTGGCAACGCTATTCCGGCCGGGGCCTGATCCTGCTGGCGGTGCCGTGCAATGACTTCGGCGGGCAAGAACCGCTGGAAGGCATGGCGATCGCGGAAGCGGCGCGACAGATCTATGGCGCGACTTACCCCTTCGCAGCGAAATCGAGCGTGCGCGGCCCGGACGCCCACCCGTTCTATCGCTGGGCGGCCATCCGGCGGCCGGCCGAGGTTCCGACCTGGAACTTCCATAAATATCTGGTCGGGCGCGATGGCAGCCTCGTTGGAGGCTTCCCCGCGAGCTCGGATCCGGTCGGCTCACAACTGATCCGGGCCATCGGTCAGGAACTGCACGCAGCCTGAACCCGCTTTCAGCTGCGGGCGTAGATGTCCTCAATACGAATGATGTCGTCCTCTCCGGTATAGGAGCCGACCTGTACCTCGATCAGTTCGAGGTCGATCCTGCCGGGATTGCGCAAGCGGTGGACGCAGCCGATCGGCAAGTACACCGATTCATTTTCATGCACGTGGGTGACCTTGGCATCGACCGTAACCTCGGCCGTTCCCGAAACCACGACCCAATGCTCGGCGCGATGAAAGTGCTTCTGCAAGCTGAGCAGCCCGCCCGGTTTGACGTTGATGCGCTTGACCTGGAAGCGCTGGCCGATATCGATGCGCTGATACCAGCCCCACGGCCGGTAGACCCTCAGGTGCTCGCTCGCCTGCGGTCGGCCATCGGCCTTCATCAGCTCGACCAGGTTCTTGACCTTGCCGGCGGCGGCCATCGAGGCGACGAGCACGGCATCGCGTGTGGCAACGACAACGACATCGTCGAGGCCGAGTACCGTCGTCAGCATATCGTCGCTGCGGACATAGATGCCGTGGCTGTCTAGCGCCACCACGTCGCCTTCGAGGACGTTGCGATCGGCGTCCTTTGGTTTGACCTCGTGGATCGAGTCCCAGGCACCAATATCGGACCAGTCGAAGCTTGCCTGCACGACGCCAGCGGCCTGCGTCCGCTCCATCACGGCGTAGTCGATCGAAATCTTGGTTGCCTGGGCGAAGGCCTCCGGATCGAGGCGCAGGAAGTCGAGGTCGCGGGTCGCGCTGGCAATAGCGGCGCGCGCGGCACTCAGCACTTCGGGAACGTGATGCTCCAACTCGTCGCACATCGTCGCTGCGGCGAAGACGAAGTTGCCGCTGTTCCAGAGATACCCTTCTTCGAGATAGCGCGTGGCGCGCTCGAGATCGGGCTTCTCGACGAAACGCTGCAAACGTTTTGCGCGCTCGCCGGGCAGCGGCTCGCCGGGGGCGAGATAGCCATAGGCCGTCGAGGGATGCGTCGGGGGAATGCCGAGCGTCATGATCAGCCCGGATGCGGCGAGTTCGGCCGCGATCGCACAATCGTCGCGGAATGCAGCGGTGGCGTGGACGACGTGATCAGCTGCGAAGGCAGCGCAGATCGCGCCGGCCCTGCGCTGCCCCGCCAAAAGGGAGCCGACTGCAACCGCTGCGGCGGAATCGCGCCGTTCCGGTTCAAGGACGATCTCGCCCTTGACGCCGACCGCGAGCATCTGCTCGGCCGCGATAAAGCGAAAGTCGTTGTTGGTGATGACGATCGGTGCATCGAAGCGCGGATCCTGGAGCCGCTGCAGGGTCGCCTGGAAGGTCGAGATACCGTCTCCGAGCAGCGGAATGAACTGCTTGGGCAAAGTATCGCGCGACAGCGGCCAGAGCCGGGTGCCGGCTCCTCCGGCCATGACGAGCGGAACGATTTTCGGGACTGACATCGGGCGCGCTCTTTTCCGGCAGGTCGTGACCCTGCTCCCTTACAGCAACGTCACTGCCATTGGTTAAACCCGGGCATTGGTTAACCCCGGGGTCGTGAAACGTTCAGGCCTTGGTCTTCTGACCTGGACGGAAAGCGACGATAACGGCCGGGTCGGTTTCCAGATAGGGGCCTTCGATCAGGTCGATGCAGTAGGGTATGGCAGGCATCACGGCGTCGAGGCATTCGGCGATCGCGCGGGGGCGTCCCGGCAGATTGACGATAAGCGAGCGCCCGCGGATGCCGGCAGTCTGGCGCGAGAGTATTGCGGTCGGAACCTTGGTGAGGCTGACCTGGCGCATCAGTTCGCCGAAGCCGGGCATCGGTTTCTCCACAACGTCTTCTGTGGCCTCGGGCGTGACGTCGCGGGGTGCGGGACCGGTGCCCCCGGTCGTGACGATGAGGCAGCAGCCCTCGTGGTCGGAAAGTTCGATCAAGGTGTCGGAAATCGCCTTGCGATCGTCCGGGATGACCCGCGCAACGGCCGTCCAGGGCGAGGCGAGCGTGTTCTTCAGGTAGTCGCGAATGGCGGGGCCGCCCTCATCGGCATAGATGCCGGCCGAGGCCCTGTCGGATACTGTGACGATTCCGATCTTGATATCGCTGGTCATGCCGTCGCACCGTTGCAGGGATGATCGTGGCCGGTATCGGGCAGGCGTAGGGCTCGGTCAATGGAGAGTTCGGTCAATCTTGTCGCGTGCCGCCACCTTCCGAGCCGGATGTCGGCTCAAAGGAAGCGCGCGCGGTTCACGCGGCGGCCAAGGCTGTCATCCAGCCCTGCATTCAGGCGTTCAAACGCTTCGACATGGCAGCGTTGCGGGAGCTGTTTTCAGTTGATGCGCTCGCTTAGATCATCGGACCGGATATTGTATCCGGTCCGGTGATCTAAGCTTTTGTGTTTGCATCGGCTTCCCCGAAAACCGCAATCCACTTTTCGGGCCGATGCACTAGGGTGCTGGCCGCGCCGCGCGATCTTCATCGCTGCTTTGCCGATTGATGCCGATTCCGCAGGCGCCGCAACCACATACGGGCGAGGGCGGCGACCTGTGCCGGCCCCGGTGTGGCGCGGCCGATCGCGATGATCGCATTGGCCATGGTTCTGCGCTCGCCCCAGACATAGGTTCCGGGATCGACGCCGTCGCCAGCGCCGCTGTCGAAGAAGGCCGGTGGCGTTTCCGTGAAATCGGCTTGGAGCATCGCAAGGGTCAGCGCTCGCCCGGGCGAGTGGCGGGCTTGGGTTTCGTCATAGGCGATCTTCAGAAACTGGCGGGCGCTCCCGCTTTCGACGAGCAATCCCATCGCCATCGGCTTGCCATCGAGCAGCAACGTGTCGAGCTGCAGCGCATCCTGTTCGGCGAACAGCTCGACAAGCCGGTGGAAATAGGCCGTGTCGTCCGGCAGGCAGGCGATTGCGGTCGCGACCTCCCCCTTCCAGCCGGCCGCTTCGAGCGCGAGGAATGTCTCGAATGCTTCCCTGGCCGCCAGGCGACGCTTGCGCTGGAAGGACACCACGCCGTTGCGTCCGACCGCCCGGAACTGTTGCATGCGCTTCTTGTAGCCTGAGCCGAGTGCGCGCCGGAGATAGCGCTCGGCATCGTCGCCGGGCCGGGCGACCATCACGGGGCGCTGCCAGGTTTCGAACGTCGCCAGCCCGCTACCGGTGACGCGGCAAGCCTCCTGGAGCGCGCGAAAGCCTGGGCCCTCCATGGGCAGAAGCGGCAGCGCCAGGGTTTTTGGAAGGTCCCGCGATGCGGCGAGGTGGCGCAGCAGGGCGAGCGCGATATCGTCGGCATTATCGCGGTCCAGCACGGGGGCCGACGAAACCTCGTAGAGCGGCACCAGCGGAGCGGCGAGGATTGGGGCAAAGCCGCTGCGCCAGTCGCGCTGCCGCTGCAGCGGCCAGACTCCGACGAGGCTCTCGGAGCCGAGTGCTTCACTGCGCCAGGCCGTCAGGATGACGATGCGCTCGTCCGGAACCAGAACCCGCGCAGCTGCGACCGTGGCTGGCGACATGGCGGGATTAGGCTCGACCGCTCGTTCTGCGAGTTCGGCGAAGGCTGCACCATAGCCGACATAGTCGCCAAGCCGCGTGCGCCTGATGACGATCTCGGCGCTCATCTGACCCTCGTGCGGAGGCGGCAAGCCGGCTCTGAGCAGTGCTGGATCAAGACTGGCCGCCGCCCTGCCTGCCGAGGCGCATTTCACCACGCAATGATAGCACAAAGGCGATGACCTGCGCCGCGGCCCGGTAGAGCTCCTCTGGGATCTGATCGTCGAGCTCGACCGTGGAGAGAGCTTGCGCGAGCACGGCGTTCTGCTCGATGTCGACATCATGCTCGCGGGCGGTCTCGATGATGCGTTGAGCAAGCTCTCCGCGGCCCTTTGCGGTGACGCGCGGCGCGCCATGGCCGTCATACTCGAGTGCGACCGCGAGCGGGTCGGGAGAAGGGGAGGTCATGACAGGCGGTCCAGGAATTGGCCGGCGGTCGCTCGCCTGACTTGCGGCTGGCCGGTATGGATGTCGACAGTGCCGTCCTGAAACTGTGCATTGGCCAGCGCAGCCTGGAGGTCAGGCGCGGCGCCGCGCAGGAACTGGCTCGTTCCCTCGCGCTCGGCCCAGAGCGAGACGCTGACCGCGCGTCCCTGAAGCGTTACGACACCTTGCAGCGGACCCATCGGCTCGGCGTCGAGCGCAAAGCGCACGCGCCAGAGCGGCGCTTCGACGCCGGACGGGCCACGGCGTGGCGGGTCCCTCTCGATATGCAGCGGCAGGATCGCGGTGCCCGCATGGAATGCGAGGGGGATTTCCGTTACCCAGCGTTGGCCTTGTGCTGCCTCCGGACGGCTAGGCTCTGGCGGCAGCGATGCGAACTGGGCGAGCTTGACGCGGTCGAGCGCGGCTTCGGTCTGGTCGAGCAGGGTTCGTGCGATGACGAGCGGTTTCTCTCCGGCCGAGAGGCTGGGTTCGGCAATCGTTTGAGGGGTGAGCGCGCCGTCGCGTCGTGGCGGGGACGGGCGGATATGCGCTTCCGGCTCGTTCGCTGCCTGCTCTGCTGTCCTCGGTTCTGCTCCCGAGGGGTTGAGCATCGGAGCGGCGGTGTCCGGGGCGATAAGCGGGCGCAGCATGTCGCTGAGCGCGCGTAGCCCGGCCTTCAGGTCGCCGTGAGGAGAGAGGCCGGGTGCGCCTGCTTCCCGGCGGTCGTTTGCGCGCGAAGGCAGCCTTGCCTCCTGCGCATCCAGGAAAAGCCCGGAGCGCGCGACGGCCTGCTTCAAGCCCTGGCCGGTTACGGGTCTGCGCTCGACCGGCATGGCCTGGGCCAGGATCTGGTCGATGAGGCCCATCAAGGGCTTGGGCAGGACGAGGGAGACCGTACCGTTGGCAAGCGCCTGCAGATTGGCGAAGAGCGGCGCCAGACTGTCCTGGCGAGTGAGGGCCTCGCCCATTAGCGGGCCCGCAAGTGCGCGTGGCGAGGGGGCCGCCTCGGATTGCAGCAATTGGCCCGATGCAGGGGACGCCGCAGCGGTAGCGGGGACTGGCGAAGGTGCTGAAGAACTGAGGCCGGGAAGGCGCGGCGACGAAAGGAGCACGCCAGGGCCGGCGGCCTCCGGAGCCGACGGCTTGGCGCGACCGGTCTCCAGCGCAAGTGATGTGAGCGCTGGATCGCGTCGCGGACCGTCGACGGGCACCAGCTGCGCGGGAGGAGTGAGAGCTTCGCCAGGGGGGCGAGCCGCAAGCAGCGTTGCCCGCAACCCCGTTCCACCGTCTTCCGGAGCCTCAATCTTGAGTGTGAGCGTTGTGCCGGGCTGCAGCGCGGCCTGTCGGGCTTCCGGGCCGGCGAGAACGAGGTCGATCTTCACGCCATCGATCAGTGCAGTCGCGGTACCGTCCTTGCCCAGGGAGAGCAGGCGCGCTTCGACCGTCTTGCCGGGCTCGAGGCCGGCATCCGGGGCCAAGGCTGCAAGCAAGGTGGCGAGGGTCTGGCTCTGGACGAGAGCGGCGAGATTCATTGGGGAGCGACCATTGACTGACTGGCGCAGTTTCCCATGAAATCTTAAGGAATCTCTTGCCCTTGCAGGGCATCTCTGCATGCCGCGCTCTGGTGTGGGCGCTGGCAATGGCGCAGGTTTGCGCGCCCATGCATCAAGGACAACGCAGATGGATTATCGTCGGCTCGGCCGTTCCGGCCTGAAGGTATCGCCGCTATGCCTGGGAACGATGATGTTCGGAGGCGCGACGGAGGAAGGCGATGCGCGGGTCATCGTCGATCACGCGCGCGCGGCCGGGATCAATTTCATCGACACGGCCGACGTCTATAACGAAGGCCGCTCCGAAGAGGTGACCGGGCGAGCCATCGCCGCGAACCGGCATGAATGGGTGCTGGCCACCAAAGTCGCGAGCGTCATGGGGCCTGGGCCCTATCAGAGTGGCCTCTCCCGGAAATGGGTGATGCAGGCCTGCGAGGACAGTCTTCGGCGGCTCGGGACGGATTTCATCGATATCTACTATCTCCACAAGGAAGATCACACCGTGCCGCTCGGCGAAACGGTGCGTGCCCTCGGTGATCTCGTGCGGCAGGGCAAGATCCGGCATTTCGGCGTTTCGAACTACCGCTCCTGGCGGGTCGCCGAAATCTGCCGGCTCTGCGATGAATTCGGCATCGATCGGCCCGTGGTCAGCCAGCCCTACTACAACGCGATGAATCGCATGCCCGAGGTCGAGCATTTGCCGGCCTGCGACTTCTATGGCCTGGGTGTCGCGTCCTATTCGCCTCTTGCCCGCGGTGTGCTGACCGCGAAATACGAACCGGGTCAGGCACCTCCGGAGGGCACGCGGGCCGGCCGCGCCGACAAGCGGATCATGCAGACCGAATGGCGCGAGGAATCGCTGATCATCGCCCGCGCGATCCGCGACCATGCGGCCGGGAAGGGGCTCACCCCCGTTCAGTTCGCGGTGCGCTGGGTGCTGAACAACGCGCTGGTGACGGCGGCGATCGCCGGTCCGCGCACCCTTGAACAATGGCAGGCTTATCTCGCGGCGCTCGATGCCGGCTTCGATGCCGAGGACGAGGCGGTTGTCGATCAACTCGTACCCGCCGGCCACCCCTCGACGCCGGGCTACAGCGATCCGGCCTATCCGCTGGAGGGCAGGATCACGCGTACGGCCTGAGGCCAGCCTCATTGGCGCGGAGCTTGCTCTTTCCGAATGGGCTGCGCCATTAGACCATGCTGCGAAAAAGTGGCAACGGTTTTTCGAACTAAGCATGCTCTAAACTATTAGAGTCGATCACGTTTTCTGTGTTTGGACGATTTCGTCCAAACACAGTGTGATCTAGGCACCTGCGAGTGCCGCAGCCGGGCCCGCTCCCGGCGGGAGCAGGAGGGCGCATGGCGGTCGAAGGCCTTACCGGTGATCTCGTCAAGGTCGTGGCGCTCCTGGGGGCGGGCGTCGTCGCGGTGCCGATCTTTCGCCGTCTCGGTCTTGGTTCCGTGCTCGGTTACTTCACCGCCGGTGTCGCCATCGGGCCGTCGGGACTGGGTCTCTTCGCCAATCCGGAGGCTGTGCTCCACGTCGCCGAGTTCGGTGTCGTCATGTTCCTGTTCATCATCGGCCTGGAGATGCAGCCCTCCCGGCTCTGGAAGCTGAAGGGTGAGATCTTTGGGCTCGGTGCTGCGCAGGTCTGCTTGTGCGGGGCACTGCTGACAGGTGTCGGCCTGCTCGCAGGCCTGAGCCCTCCCGCTGCCTTCGTTGCCGGAATGGGCTTCGTCCTGTCCTCGACCGCCGTCGTCATGCAGATGCTGAACGAGCGCGGCGAGACCTCGACACTGCATGGGCAGCAGGCCGTGTCGATCCTTTTGCTCGAGGACCTCGCGATCGTGCCGCTGCTGGCCATCGTGGCGCTCCTTGCGCCGGCAAAGCCGGGTGATACCGGCGACTTGCTCCCGCTTCTGATTGCCGTCGGTTCGGTCGTTGGCCTCGTGGCGGCGGGCCGCTGGTTGCTCAACCCGATGTTCCGGCTGCTTGCGGCTGCGCAAGCCCGCGAAGTCATGACGGCGGCTGCCCTGCTGGTCGTGCTCGGGGCAGCGCTGGCCATGCAGCTGGGTGGTCTTTCCATGGCGATGGGCGCCTTTCTCGCCGGCGTGTTGTTGTCGGAGTCGAGTTTCCGACACCAGCTCGAAGCCGATATCGAGCCGTTCCGCGGGATCCTGCTCGGCCTGTTCTTCCTTGCCGTCGGCATGTCGCTCGAACTCGACCTGATTGCGCGCGAATGGCGTCTGGTCGCACTCGCCGTCGTGGCGTTCATGGCGGTCAAGGCCAGCGGAATCTTCATCGTGGCGAAGCTGTTCGGCTCCAGGTCCCGCGACGCCATCACCCGGGTGGCGCTGTTCTCGCAGGGCGGTGAGTTTGCCTTCGTGCTCTACGCTGCTGCGGCAGCAGCGGGCATCTTCGATGCGGAGGTCAACGCGGTGGCCAGCGCCACGGTCATCCTGTCGATGGCGCTTACGCCGCTGCTCGTGCTGGCTCTCGATCGCTTCCTGCCGCCGGAGCAGACCTCCTTGGACGGCGTCGAGCTTGCTTCCGGCCTGCATGGCAGCGCCCTGATGATCGGCTTTGGGCGTTTTGGACAGGTTGCGAGCCAGACCTTGCTCGCGCGTGGCTGTAGCGTCTCGATCATCGAGGTCGATGTCGAACTGATCCGCGCAGCGTCGAATTTCGGCTTCAAGGTCTATTACGGCGACGGCACGCGGCGCGAGATCCTGCATGCCGCCGGTGCCGAGAGGGCGCAGGTGATCCTGGTCTGTGTCGATAATCGCGTGACTGCCGACAGGATCGTCGCCATGGCGCAAGCCGAATTCCCGCACGCGAAACTGTTCGTGCGGGCTTATGATCGCGGCCACGCGATGGACCTGATCCGCACCAATGTCGAGTATCAGATTCGTGAGACCTTTGAATCTGCCATGCTTTTTGGCGCAGCCGCACTGCGCAGCATGGGGGTGTCGGAGGACGAGGTCGCGGAGATCGCCGAGGATGTGCGCCGTCGCGATGATGAACGGCTGGACCTGCAGGTGGCGAGCGATATCTATGCGGGCAACAATCTGCTTCACGGCAATACACCGATCCCGACCCCGCTGACCGCGCCGAAGGCGCCCGGCAAGATTCTGGGTTCCGCCCCGGACGATTATGGCGACGTCGGCGGCCCGTGAGTTAGATCACCGGACCGGATATCGTATCCTGTCCGATGATCTAATCTTCTGTGTTGCATCGGTTTCCCCGAAAATCGCAATCCACTTTTCGGGGCCGATGCTTTAGCCGGCCGTCAACTGCTCCCAGCCGGCCATCGCGCCGCGAACAACCGCTTCCAGTTGCTGGCGGGAGGCACCGTCGCGCGCCTGGATCGACATGCCCTGCTGAACGGTGACGTAATAGCTCGCGATGGCCTCGGCATCGATTCCGGGCGGGATCTCGCCGGCGTCGACCGCCGCGCGCAGTCGCGTGGCGAGGGCCGCGACGCTTCCGGCGCGCAGATCACGCAGCTTGGTCGCCGTCTCGTCGCTGACGCCAACCGCATTCACCGCGGAGAGCACGATCATGCAGCCGGGCGGACGCCCCGGCCGCGTGAATACCGCGGCGCTCGCAGCCAGGAAGGCAGAGACCGCCTCGCGGGCGGTCGGCGCCGATGTCAACGGGCCGGCGATCTCATCGCTTTCACTGGCCTCAAAGAAATCGATGGCCTCGCAATAGAGTTCCTCCTTGCTGCCGAAGGCGGCATAGAGGCTCGGCGAGCCAATGCCCATCGCTCCCGTCAGATCGCTGAGGGAGGTGGCCTGATAGCCCTTCGCCCAGAAGACCATCATCGCCTTCTTCAGGGCGTCGGATCGATCGAAGGCACGGGGGCGGCCGCGTTCCGTCATCATCATTCCTTTTCTGTGCCGACCGGTAGATAATTGCCTTGACGGCGGGAGGCAAGCATTCCAATTATTTCTGTATCGATCATTCTAAAAATGGATTTGCCCGATGTCACGCTTCACTGGAAAGAAGGCCCTGGTCACGGGCGGCAGCCGCGGCATCGGTGCCGCTATCGCCCTGCGGTTGGCTCGGGAGGGCGCCGATGTGGCGATCACCTATGAGCACTCAGCAGACAAGGCAGGCGAGGTGGTCCGCGCCATCGAGGCCCTTGGCCGCAAGGGTTTTGCAATCGCCGCCGACAGCGCTGACCCGGCTGCGGTGAAGGGGGCGGTCGACAAGGCCGCGGCCTCACTGGGCGGGCTCGATATCCTGGTCAACAATGCCGGCATCTGGCGCGGAGGAGCGGTTGCCGAGTGGAGTCTCGCCGATATCGACGCGACGCTTGCGGTCAATGTTCGCGCTGTCGTGCTCGCCTCGCAGGCGGCTGCGGCCCATCTCGGCGAAGGCGGACGCATCATCTCGACGGGGTCCTGCCTTGCCGATCGCGTGGTGGAAGAGGGCGCAACGCTCTATGCGATGAGCAAGGCGGCGTTGATCGGCTTCACCAAGGGGCTCGCCCGCGACCTCGGCCCGCGCGGCATCACGGTCAATATCGTGCATCCCGGCTCGACCGACACCGACATGAATCCGGCGATTGGCCCCCAGGCCGATGCGCAGCGCGCCCGCATGGCGATCCCGCGCTACGGCAAGCCAGAGGATATCGCGGGGCTGGTGGCCTATCTGGCGAGCGAGGAAGCGCGCTTCGTCACCGGAGCGGGCTTTGCAATCGATGGCGGCGCCAACACCTGACTGGAGGCGGACCCGGCACCTCAGTTCAGCATGCAGAAGCCGCCGACCACCACTTCGCTGCGGCACCAGACCCTTGGCTCCTCGGCGGTGCTGAGCCGCAGCATCGCCGGGGCTGCGGCGTTGGCGGTCGGGAAGGGAGCGCGCGGCAGGGCGTCGCCCTTGGCCGCTTCCTGCTGTGAGGATCGGCCGATCCGGGGCGTGACGACGAGGGAGCTCCCGCTTCCACCGCCGGAACTGGCCTCGGAACTTCCATGCGATGAACGGCTTCCGCCGCGGAATTTCGCGGCTTCGGCGCCCGCCGGCAGCAACACGGTGGCAATGACGGCAATCGCGAGAACCCGGATCATGCTGCACTCCCATGAGACAGGAACAGATTGCCGCCGCGGCATGGGAGTGCAAGCAAAGCCTCTCGCCACGCTGAGCGAGGGGTTAAGACGCAGCTGAAAACCGGAGAGGGAGGTCAGTTTTCCGGCAAAACGATGATCGTCGGCCTGGCGGGCAGCGTAGCCTTGCTGATCGTGATCTCCGCCCCTGTCCGGCGCTCGACTGGCCAGAGATCCTGGGAGCGCGCGAGGAAACGGCTGAGGCTCGAGCCGCCGAAGAAATGCATCGGGATCATCAGCTTGGCCTGCACCGATTTCAGCACCTCGATCATGCCTTCCTGATCGAGCGTATAGCTGCCATCGACCGGGAAGAGCACGACGTCGACACGGCCGAGCGCGCGCAGATGGCCAGGTTCGAGCGGGTGGTGCAGATGCCCGAGATGGGCAATGCAGAGATCGCCGATCTCGAAGACGAACATCGAGTTTCCGTCGAAATCGGTCGAGCCCGAATAGGAGCGGATATTGGTCGGCACATTGCGCACCCGCATGTCGCCGAGCGTGAGGTCGTGCTTCGCGGCGCCTTTGCCGGTCGGGTCCCAGCCGGGCAGGACCTGCTTGATGGCGGGATCGGGACTTCGCGAGTTGTGGGTCGAATGCGCCTTGTTCATCGTCGCGATGTCCGGCGTTTCGCGCGGTCGGATGTAGTCGTTGTAGTCGGTCGCGGCCTTCACGCCGCCGGGCGTCTCGATCAGGAAGGTGGCGTGGCCGACGAAGGTCAGCCGGACCTCGTCCTTGGCGAGCGCCGCGCGCTGGATCGGCAGGCGCTGGCTTGCCATCTCCGGGCGGCAGCCAGGCTCGTCGGCCTGGGCTCGCGCCGGCGTCAGGCAGGCGAGCGTCGCGAGCAACCCGAAGACGGTTCGGCCTAGCGTCGTCGACAGTCTCATGAACTTCGCTCCCGCTGCGTTCCCACAGTCAAGGTTTAGGCAAAAACCCGGCTTGTGAAAGCCGGGTTGTCAGCTTCGTGACAATCGTCCGGGAGCCGCCGGCCGTTCGCCATTATGCCGTTGGATTGCTGCAACGTCGGAACGGAGCTGTCCGAAGCGGAGCCCGCACCTCATAGCGGCGGGAGGCGCCGCTTCACCGGTTGGCTTTTCACGATGGCCGAACTGGTCTCGGCCTTGTCCGCGATCCGGTCGAGGATCTGGTCGAGTTGCTCGATGGAGCGCAGATGCAGCCGGCCGATGAAGCAGTCATCGCCGGTGACCTTGTCGCATTCCGAGAATTCCGGAATCTCCTCGATCAGCTGCTGGACCGCATGCAGCTTGCCGGGGAGGGGGCGGATCCGGACGATCGCCTGCAACTGATAACCGATCGCGTGGGGATCGATGTCGACGGTGAAGGCGCGGATCACGCCGCGCTCCTCCAGCCGCCGCAGCCGCTCGGAGACGCTGGGCGAGGAGAGGTTCACGCGCTGGGCCAGCTCCTTCAGGGAGATGCGGGCGTCCCCGGCCAGAATGTCGATGATGTTTCGATCAAGCTCGTCGATCATGTTGTTATCAGGCCATTTGCGGGTTCGTCCTTACAATGTAAGGTATTTTCTCTGATCTGTCTCTGCCTGTCCATAGAAACCCGGATTCTGTCCTCCTATCATCCGGTTTCATACTTGGGTGGAGGTTATCATGTTGGACCATAGGCGCGGCGTGGCCGAGATGACGGCTGCCATGACGATCTCGGGCACGATCGGCTGGTTCGTGGTTCGCTCCGGCCAGCCGGTGATGGATGTGGTGTTCTGGCGCTGCGTTTTCGGTGCTGCGACCTTGCTGATCGTCTGCGGAGCCTTGGGGCTGCTTCGGCGCGACGCGCTCACCGGCCGCCAGCTTGCGCTCGCCGCCATAGGCGGCGTCGCCGTCGTCCTGAACTGGCTGCTGCTGTTCTCTGCCTATTCGCGCGCCTCGATCTCGGTCGCGACGGTGGTCTACAACACCCAGCCTTTCATGCTCGTCGGGCTCGGCGCGCTGTTGTTTGCCGAGCGGTTGACTGTCACGAAGCTGTTCTGGCTCGCGATCTCCTTCACCGGCATGGTGCTGATCGTGCAGGCCAAGCCGGGCGCGGGGGCGGTCGGGACCGACTATCTCACGGGCATCGCGATGGCGCTCGGCGCAGCCTTCTTCTACGCGCTGGCCGCTATCGTCGCGAAGGCGCTGAAGGGCGTTGCACCCTATCTGATCGTGCTGGTCCAGGTTCTGGTCGGGATCGCGATGCTCTCCCCCTTCGCCAGCCTGGCGCAGCTGCCGACCGGCGCGGAGACCTGGGCGCTGCTTGGCACGCTCGGTATCGTTCATACCGGGCTGATGTTCGTGCTGCTCTATATGGCGATCCAGCGGCTGCCCACGACACTGACCGGCGCGCTGTCCTTCATCTATCCGATCGTCGCGATCATCGTCGATCTCACGGCCTTCGGCCACCAGCCGCAGCTTCTCCAGATCGTCGGGGCCGCTGCGATCCTGGTCGCCGCGGCGGGAATGACGCTTGGCTGGGTGCCGTGGCGGCGGCCTGATGCCGCGACGATCGCAAGGCTTCCGGCCGAATAGGCGCAGCGATCGCGTTCATGCGCCGGCGAGCGCATGGGCTGCCGCACGGAGCGTCTGCCCGGCGGCCAAAACCCAAAACGGGGCGCGAAGGCTACGCCTCGCCTGGCCCGTGCATATCTGGCCGGTACACAGTCAGCCGTTGCGGCAGCATATCGGCGGGGCGGGCCGCATGGCGACGGCGAAGGCGATGGCCGCTGTCGGGCGGGACCTGGCGGCCGCGACCATCCCTATCTGACGGGCGCCTCGATCGTCGTCGACGGCGCGCTGACGCTGCGGGCATGATCGAGTTGACGGCGGGCGGTTGCAGCAAGCGGCCAGCCTCGCTACATACGCGGCACTCATCCCGAAAGCCCCCGGCGCGATCAGTCCGAAGCGGAGCCGCTCATCCATGTCCCGTCAGTTCATCTACCATATGCGCGGCCTGTCGAAGACCTATCCGGGCGGCAAGCAGGTGCTGAAGGACATCCATCTGTCGTTCTACCCGGATGCCAAGATCGGTGTGCTCGGCGTCAACGGCGCCGGCAAGTCGACCCTGCTCAAGATCATGGCAGGCTACGACAAGGAATGGACCGGCGAGGCCTGGGTGGCCGAGGGCGCGCGCGTCGGCTACCTGCCGCAGGAGCCCAAACTCGATGAGGGCCTGAATGTACGCGACAACGTGATGCTCGGCGTTGCGCCGCAGAAGGCGATCCTCGACCGCTACAACGAACTCGCGATGAACTACTCGGACGAGACCGCGGACGAGATGACAAAGCTCCAGGACGAGATCGAGGCCAAGGGCCTGTGGGATCTCGATTCCAAGGTCGACCAGGCGATGGACGCGTTACGCTGCCCGCCTGACGACTGGGAGGTCTCCAAGCTCTCGGGTGGCGAACGCCGCCGTGTCGCACTCTGCAAGCTCCTGCTCGAGCAGCCGGAACTGCTGCTGCTCGACGAACCGACCAACCATCTCGATGCCGAAACGACCGCCTGGCTCGAAGGTCATTTGCGGACCTATCCGGGCGCGATCCTGATCGTTACCCACGATCGCTACTTCCTCGACAACGTCACGAGCTGGATTCTCGAGCTCGATCGCGGCCAGGGCATTCCCTACGAAGGGAATTACTCGGCCTGGTCGGTGCAGAAGCAGAAGCGCCTCGCCCAGGAAGGCCGGGAGGACGTCTCGCGCCAGAAGACGCTGGAACGCGAGCAGGAATGGATTTCGGCTTCGCCCAAGGCGCGCCAGGCCAAGAGCAAGGCCCGCATCCAGCGCTATGACGAGCTGGTGCAGAAGGCTTCGAACAAGGGGCCGGACACCGCGCAGATCGTCATTCCGATCGCCGAGCGCCTCGGCAACAATGTCGTCGATTTCGAGAACCTGTCGAAGGGCTTCCAGGACAAGCTGCTGATCGACGGGCTGTCCTTCAAGCTGCCGCCGGGTGGTATCGTCGGCATCATCGGACCGAACGGCGCCGGCAAGACCACGCTGTTCCGGATGATCACCGGGCAGGAGAAGCCGGATTCCGGTTCGATCACCATCGGCGAGAGCGTCAAGCTCGGCTATGTCGACCAGAGCCGCGACTCGCTCGACGACAAGAAGAACGTCTGGGAGGAGATCTCCGGCGGCAACGACATCCTCTACCTCGGCAAGCGCGAGGTGAATTCGCGCGCCTATTGCTCGACCTTCAATTTCAAGGGCGGCGACCAGCAGAAGAAGGTCGGATCTCTCTCGGGCGGTGAGCGCAACCGCGTCCATCTTGCCAAGATGCTGAAATCGGGCGCCAACGTCCTGCTGCTCGACGAGCCGACCAACGATCTCGACGTCGACACGCTGCGCGCACTCGAAGAGGCGCTGGAGGATTATGCCGGCTGCGCCGTGATCATCAGCCACGATCGCTGGTTCCTCGACCGCATCGCGACCCATATCCTCGCCTTCGAGGGCGACAGCCATGTCGAATGGTTCGAGGGCAATTTTGCCGATTACGAGGAAGACAAGAAGCGCCGGCTGGGGATCGATTCCACGATCCCGAAGCGGATTCAGTACAAGAAGTTCTCGCGCTGACCCTCTGAGCCTCGAAGGAAAGGCCCGCGCTCCTGAAAGGGAGCGCGGGCCTTATCCGTTGGGGGCGCCGATTTGAGCGAGGCTCAGGCCTTGCCTTTTACCAGGATGTTTCCGTCGACCTGCTGGATGTCGCGCAGGCCGCAGAGCGCCATGGTGACGTCGAGTTCCTTGCGGATGATGTCGAGGCAGCGGGTCACACCTTCCTCGCCCATGGCGCCGAGGCCGTAGAGGAAGGCGCGGCCGATCATCACGCCGCGGGCGCCGAGCGCCACGGCCTTGATCACGTCCTGTCCGGAGCGGATGCCGCCATCCATCAGCACTTCCATGCGCCCGCCGACCTGTTCGACGATGCCCGGCAGCGCCACGATGGAGGAGACGGCGCCGTCGAGCTGGCGGCCGCCATGGTTCGAGACGATCAACGCGTCGGCACCGCTCCTGGCGGCGAGTTCGGCATCCTCCGGATCGAGAATGCCCTTGAGGATCAGCTTGCCGCCCCAGCGATCCTTGATCGACTTCACATCATCCCAGCTCAGCGCCGGATCGAACTGTTCCGCCGTCCAGGAGGAGAGCGAGGAGAGATCGCCGACGCCCTTGGCATGGCCGACGATGTTTCCAAAGGTGCGGCGCTTGGTGCCGAGCATGCCGAGGCACCAGCGCGGCTTGGTCGCAAGGTTGATCAGATTGGCGATCGTCGGCTTCGGCGGGGCGGAGAGCCCGTTGCGGATATCCTTGTGGCGCTGGCCGAGGATCTGGAGGTCGAGCGTCAGGACCAGCGCCGAGCACTGCGCCGCCTTGGCGCGGTCGATCAGGCGGTTGATGAAGTCGCGGTCCTTCATCACGTAAAGCTGGAACCAGAAAGGCGCGTCGGTGTTCTCGGCGACATCCTCGATCGAGCAGATGCTCATGGTCGAGAGCGTGAAGGGCACGCCGGCCCTGGCGGCGGCGCGGGCGGCAAGGATTTCGCCGTCGGCGTGCTGCATACCGGTGAGGCCCGTTGGTGCGAGTGCAACCGGCATCGTGGCGGCCTGGCCCGCGAGCGTGGTCGCCAGCGTACGGTTGGTCATGTCGACGGCGACGCGCTGGCGCAGCTTGATGGCCGCGAAGTCGGCCTCGTTGGCGCGATAGGTGCCCTCGGTCCAGGCGCCGGAATCGGCGTAGTCGTAGAACATGCGCGGCACCCGGCGCTGGGCCAGGATGCGCAGGTCTTCGATGGTCAAGGGCTGGGACATGTCGGCCGGCTCCGCAATTTCGCTCCTGACCGCTCGGTCGCATGGAACCCTGCCGCAGGCAACCGCCCGCTACGTGATCCCGCTATACCGGCCGGGCTTGTGATTGACCGCCAGGATCAGGTTGAGCACCGCAGCGCCTAGCAGCGAAATCAGCACTTTCTCCAGCGGCAGCATGAAGAGCGCGCAGAAGAGGATCAGCGCGTCGATGCCAAGCTGAAACCAGCCGGCGCGGATATCGTGTTTCTCCTGCAGGTAGAGCGCGAGGATGTTGACGCCGCCCAGGCCGGTGCGATGGCGGAACAGTGCAAGGACGCCAAGCCCCATCAGGCTGCCGCCGGCGACCGCGGCGTAGATCGGGTCCACCGTCGCGATCGCCAGCCAGCCGGGCGTGAACCAGGTGAAGAGCGAGACGAGCCCGACCGCGATGAAGGTCCGCAAGGCGAAGCGCCAGCCCATGCGACGGACCGCGAGCCAGTAGAATGGGAGGTTGATGGCGAAGAAAACCAGGCCAAAATTGATCCCGGTGGCAAACTGGAACAGCAATGCCACCCCAGCCGCCCCGCTCGTGAGCAGGGTCGCCTTGGTATAGAGGCTGATGCCGATGCTGACGAGCAATGTGCCGAGCAGCATGGCGAAGACGTCTTCGTAGAAGCGATGGCGCTCGGTCGGTGGGGCTGAGGTCGCCGCGTCGCTCATGGTGCATGTCCGGCTGGGTTGAGGGGCTTTGGTCGTTTGTGCGCGACGATGCAATAGTTGAGCCGCGCCGGATGATCCTGTAGGGCCGGATCATCCCTACCGCTACCCTGCGAGATCTCCTCATGATTCTGCGGCTCGCCGCTGCGCTTTGCCTGACGCTCCTTGCCCACGCCGCGCCGGCACAGGACACCGTTGCCTGGAAGACCGGGCGCGAGGCGAAGCTGATCGAGACGCGCATCGAGGCGCTGCTCAAGAGGATGACGCTCGACGAGAAGGTCGGTCAGCTCCATCTCTCTGGCCGCGGCGAGGGTTTCAACGCCGCGCGCATTCGCGAGGGCCGGATGGGCGGGGTGATGAACTTCGTCGTGCCGCAAGAGGTTGCCGATGTCCAGAAGGCGGCGCGCGAGTCCCGGCTGAAGATCCCGCTGATCATTGGCCTTGATGCCGTTCATGGCTTCTCGACCTATTTTCCGCTACCGCTTGGCCAGGCTTCGACCTGGAATCCGGAGTTGATCGAGGCGGCGGCCTATTGGACGGGGCGCGAAGCGCGCGCCGCCGGCATCCAGTGGACTTTTGCGCCGATGGTCGACATCTCGCGTGATCCGCGCTGGGGCCGCGTGCTCGAAGGGGCGGGTGAAGACGCCTATTTCGGCTCCATCGTCGCGGCAGCGCGCACGCATGGCTATCAGCGCGGCGGCGTGGCGACGACGGTCAAGCATTTTGTCGGTTACGGCGCGGGCGAAGCCGGGCGCGACTACAATTCGACCTGGATACCGACCAGTCAGCTCTTCGACCTCTACCTGCCACCGTTCAAGGCCTCGTTCGAGGCCGGTTCGATGACGGCGATGGCGGCATTCAACGCGCTGAACGGCGTGCCGACCACTGCGCATGGGGGGCTGCTGACCGGGCTGCTGCGCCAGAATTGGGGATTCAAGGGCTTCGTCGCCTCTGATTTCGGTTCGATCACCGAACTCAGACTGCACGGTATCGCCAAGGACGACGCCGAGGCTGCGCGCAAGGCGCTGCTGGCCGGCATCGACATGGACATGATGGGTGACGTCTATGACAAGCACCTGGCTGCCGAGGTGAAGGCCGGTCGTGTCCCGGTGAAGATGCTCGACGAGGCGGTGCGCCGGGTGTTGCGCGTCAAGTTCCATCTGGGCCTGTTCGAGCGCCCTGATGTCGACCCGGCGGCCGCTCAGGCGCTGATGCAGACGCAGGAGGCCCGTGAGGTCGCGCTACGCGCGGCGCGCGAAGGCATCATCCTGCTCAAGAACGCCAACGAAACCCTGCCGATTGCGCCCTCCGTCAAGAGGCTCGCCGTGATCGGCGCCATGGCCGAGCCGGAAGCCGAGCGCGTCTGGACCGATCCGGCCGGGCTCGGCCGGCGCGCCATCCAGTCGCTGCCCGATGCGCTCAAGGAGCGCGTCCAAGCCGGGGTCGAGGTCGTCTACGAGTCGGCCTTCACAAAGAACTGCGGCACGGAATTCGCGGACAAGGAGGCAGCGCTGCGCGCGGCTGCGGCAAGCGATCTCGTCATTGCCATGCTCGGCGAGGATTGCGAGTTCATGGGGGAGGGCGCCTCGCGCGCGAATCTCGGCCTGCCCGGCGTGCAGCAGGACCTGCTCGAGGCGCTTGTCGCGACGGGCAAGCCCGTCGTGCTGGTGCTGGCCACTGGCCGCCCACTGGTCCTCACCTGGGCCGACGCCCATGTCGCGGCGATCGTGCAGACCTTCCATGGCGGCACTGAGGGGCGCACGGCGATCGCCGAGGTTCTGACGGGAGCGGCGAATCCGTCAGGCCGCACGCCGATGAGCTTTCCGCGCTCGGTCGGGCAGATCCCGGTCTACTACAACCATCTCCCAACGGGGCGGCCGCAGAAGATCCGGCAGCGCTACGAGTCGATCTACATGGATGAGAAGAACGAGCCGCTCTATCCCTTCGGTTTCGGTCTTTCCTACTCCCGCTTCAGCTATGCCAATCCGCGTGTCGACCGCTCGCGCATCGCGATCAATGGCACTGCCGAAATCTCGGTCGATGTGACCAATTCCGGTTCGCGCGACGGCCAGGAAGTGACGCAGCTCTATATCCGCCAGCCGGTCGCGACCCGGTCCCGGCCAGTCCGCGAACTCAAGGGCTTCAGCAAGCTCGCGATCAAGGCGGGCGAAACCAGGACCGTCAGTTTCAAGCTCGAAGCCCAGAAGCTGGGATATCACGATGACACCGGGCGCTATGTTGTCGAGCCGGGTCTGTTCGAGGTTTATCTTGGCGGTTCCGCGTTGGCGGAGGCGAAGACACAGTTTGAGGTGATCAAGCCATAGTCATCGCCAGACGGCCCTGCTTGACGTTTGGTCTCGACATCTTTGTGTTTTCGGTCAATCCTCCTCTGGTCGGGCATTCGGATGCATGCATCCGAAGATCCGCAAGAAGCTGGCTTCAGGGGATGCGGCTATGGCGACCGGAACCGTAAAATGGTTCAATACTGAGAAGGGCTTCGGATTCATTCAGCCTTCGGATGGCGGCAAGGATGTGTTCGTACACATCACGGCCGTGAAAGAAGCGGGCCTGATGACTCTGACGGAAGGACAGAAAGTCTCGTTCGATTTGAAGACCGAACGCGGAAAAACGGCGGCAGGCTCGCTCCAGCTGCTCTGACCTCTCGGGCCTCGCGCGCTCATGGCGACCCTTGAAACGGCCGCTATGATGGGCGGTCGCGCGCGGCCCACCCACTGTTCGGGATGTGGGGCTGGCTCCAGACCCTGCCGATGCCGTGGCGGTTCCGCCACACGGACTACCGCGCGAAGCGTTTGGCACCTGCCACACAGAGTGCCACGCCGGCGGTGACGGCGACCATGGGCCAGCTCACGGCCTCATGCAGCAGCAGCGCGGCGAGCATCAGCCCAAAAAAGGGCTGCAGCAATTGCAGCTGCCCGACGGCGGCGATACCGCCCTGCGCCAGGCCGCGATACCAGAACACGAACCCCACCAGCATGCTGAACACCGAGACATAGGCGAGGCCGAGCCAGGCTGGCCGGCCGACATCCGCAAGCGAGTCCGGAAAGGTCATTGCGCTGAGCGTGACCATGACGGGCAGGGAGAGCACCAGCGCCCAGGAAATCACCTGCCAGCCTCCGAGCTTTCGCGACAGCCGCGCTCCCTCGGCGTAGCCGAGGCCGCAGATGATGACCGCGGCGAGCATCAGCAGGTCCCCGACCGGGGAGGCGACAAAGCCCTGGGTCATCGCAAATCCTGCGACGAGCGTGCTGCCCAGGCAGGAAAACAGCCAGAAGACCGGGCGAGGACGCTCGCCGCCGCGCAGGACGCCGAAGCTCGCCGTCGCCAGCGGCAGAAGGCCGATGAAGACGATCGAATGGGCCGAACTGACATGTTTCAGCGCCAGCGCCGTCAGCAGCGGGAAGCCGACGACAACGCTCAGCGCCACCACGATGAGCGGGAGAAGGTCGCTCCGCTGCGGCCGGGTCTGCCGGAAGGCGAGAAGCAGGCACAGGCCCAACAGGCCAGCAATTGCAGCGCGCGCGGCGGTCAGAAAGACAGGGTCGAGATCGATCACGGCAACACGCGTTGCAGGCAGCGAGGCGCTGAAGATCAGCACGCCGAGAAACCCGTTGATCCAACCGCTCATGCTCTTGTCCATCAGGAAGATTCCGTTCGCGGCCTGCATTCGCCGGGATATGCATCTTTTGCCAGAGACGGTGCATAACAGTTGATGCAAACTGTCCTGCCGTACGAGCAATACAATTAGGCGATCGGATGACGCTCTTGGACGATGACGGCACGCTTGTCGGGCGAGTCATGCAGGCTGTTCGCCAGCGCATGGCGGGGCGCATATTGGCTCCGGGGGCCAAGCTGCCCTCGATCCGCGGCTTTGCCGAAACGATGGGCGTCTCGAAGTCGACGGTGGTCGAAGCGTATGACCGGCTTGCCGCAGAGGGCGCAATCCGCTCGCGGCGCGGCTCCGGTTTCTACGTCGCGGGCCATCTGCCACCCCTGTCGCTGGCGGAGATCGGTCCCAGGCTCGACCGTGCGGTCGATCCGCTCTGGGTGTCGCGACAATCGCTGGAGGCCGGTGAGGATTTCCTGAAGCCCGGCTGCGGCTGGCTGCCCGCATCGTGGCTGCCGGAGGAGAGTCTTCGCAGAACGCTGCGATCGCTCTCGCGCGCCGATGCCTCCACATTGACCGACTATGGCACGCCACTCGGGCTGCTGCCGCTTCGCCATCTGCTCGCCCGGCGCGTGGCAGAGCGCGGCATCGAGGCCAGGCCCGACCAGATCATGCTGACCGAGTCCGGAACCCAGGCCATCGACCTGCTCTGCCGCTTCCTGATCGAGCCGGGGGATACGGTGGTGGTCGACGACCCCTGCTACTTCAACTTCCAGGCTCTGCTGCGGGCTCATCGAGCCAGGATCGTCAGTGTCCCCTACACGCCAAACGGTCCCGATATCGTGCGCTTCGAACATGTGCTCGCCGAGCATCGGCCACGGCTCTATGTCACCAATTCCGCGCTGCACAATCCAACGGGAGCCGTGCTGTCTCCTGTGATCGCGCATCGGGTGCTCAAGCTGGCTGAACAGTCGGGGCTGACGATCATCGAGGACGATATCTTTGCCGATTTCGAGCTGGAGCCGGCGCCGCGGCTCGCCGCTTTCGATGGTCTCGATCGGGTCGTGCATATCGGCAGCTTCTCCAAGACGCTGTCGGCCTCGCTGCGATGCGGCTTCATTGCGGCGCGGCGCGACTGGATCGAGGGGCTGACTGATCTCAAGATCGCCACCTCCTTCGGGGCCAGCCGGGTCTCCGCGGAATTTGTGCTGGGCGTCTTGAAGGACGGAACCTATCGCAAGCATATGGACGGCCTGCGCGGGCGGCTGGGTCGCGCCATGACGGAGACCGGCGGGCGGTTGAAAGCCATCGGAATCGAGCCATGGGTCGAGCCGCGTGCCGGCATGTTCCTGTGGTGTCGCCTGCCGGACGGGCTGGATGCCGCCGAGATCGCGCAGCGTGTGCTGGTGCAGAATATCGTCCTGGCTCCCGGAAATGCCTTCAGCATGTCGCTATCGGCGGGGCGCTTCCTGCGCTTCAATGTTGCGCAATCGTCGGACCCTCGCATCTTCCATGCGCTCGAAGCGGCGATGCGGCGCTGAGCAATGCGGCCATTGGCGTAACAGGGTGCGCAGGATCTCGCTGACGCGCGGAGGGTGCTTGCGTTTTCTCCCTTTTTGACATAAAGATATCTTTATATCTTTTTCTACGCTTTGAAAGCTAATCGCTTGCGCCAACCCACGACGCTGTCCTCGTCATCCTTGCTTGCGGGCCTGCGCGCGGCCGGCGAGGAGACGCGGCTGCGTATCCTGGCGCTGTTGGCGGAGGGCGAACTCTCTGTTTCGGATCTGACCGACATTCTCGGGCAGTCTCAGCCCCGCATTTCCCGCCATCTCAAGCTCCTGGCCGAGGCCGGGCTGGTGCGGCGCTATCGCGAGGGAGCCTGGGCCTTCTTCCGGCTCGACGAGTCGGGGGCGGGCGGCGCCTTCGCTGCCTCCCTGGCTGCATGGCTCGACCGGGCGGATCCGGAACTCGCTGCGGATCGCGAGAGGCTCGCGGCCGTTCGCTCCGCGCGCGCCGAGGCGGCGCAGTCCTATTTCGCCAGCGTGGCTCGGGACTGGGATCGGCTGCGCTCCCTGCATGTCCCCGATGACGCCGTCGAGGCGGCTGTCGAGGCGGCGGCCGGGGAGGGCTCTTCCGGCGCGGTGCTCGACCTTGGCACGGGGACCGGCCGGATGCTGGAGCGGATCGCCCCGAAATTCGGCCGTGCCATTGGTGTCGATGCCAGCCATGCCATGCTCGCGGTGGCGCGCGCCAATCTCGAGAAGGCGGGCCTGTCCCGGGTTGAGCTGCGACAGGGCGACATTCACGCCTTGCCTTTCGCGCGCGGGACCTTCGATCTCGTCATCATCCATCAGGTTCTGCATTTTCTCGACGACCCCGGCCGCGCGCTGCGCGAGGCCGCCGCAATGCTCGCTCCCGGCGGCCGGCTGATCGTGGTCGATTTCGCGCCGCACGAGATGGAGTTCCTGCGGACCGAGCACGCGCATCGCCGGCTCGGTTTCTCACGGGCGCAGATCGCGGGCTGGTTTGCGGAGGCAGGGTTGAGCTGCGACCTCTCCGAAGAGGTGACGTCGGCCGAGGGGGCGTCCGGCCAACTCTCTGTGATGCTCTGGCGCGGACGTGACCGGCGCGTGCAGGGGGATTTCCCACTGCGCAAGAATTCCAGTTTCGAGGTGGCTTGATGAATGCGTTTCGCCCCAGCCGGCACGGCACCCGCCGGCCCAGCGTCTCTTTCGAGTTCTTTCCGCCGAAGACGCCGGAGATGGAGACGACACTCTGGGAGAGCGTGCGCCGTCTCGAGCCGCTTGGTCCAACCTTCGTGTCGGTGACCTATGGCGCAGGCGGTTCGACACGTGAACGCACCCATAACACCGTCAAGCGCATGGTTGAGGAGACCCGGCTGAAGCCGGCCGCGCACCTGACCTGCGTTTCGGCCACCTGCGCCGAGGTTGATGACGTCATCCGCTCCTATTGGGCGGCCGGCGTGCGCCATATCGTGGCGCTGCGTGGTGACCCGGCCGGTGGGCTTGGAACAGTCTACGAGCCGCACCCGCAGGGCTATCACCAGACCTCCGATCTCGTTGCCGGGATCCGGCGCGTCGGTGATTTCGAGGTGACGGTTTCGGCTTATCCCGAGAAGCATCCGGAAGCGGCCTCGCTCGATGCCGATATCGATGCCCTGAAGAAGAAGGTCGATGCCGGCGCAACCCGGGCGATCACACAGTTCTTCTTCGATAACGACGTCTATTTTCGCTATCTCGACAAGGTTCGGGCTCGGGGAATCGACATCCCGATCCTGCCCGGCATCGTTCCCGTCCAGAATTTCAAGCAGACGGCGAGCTTCGCTACCAAGACCGGCGCGAGCGTACCGCAATGGCTGGCCGACCGGTTCGAGGGCCTGGAAGACGACGCCGCGACGCGCCGGCTCGTGGCGGCCGCGGTTTGCGCCGAGCAGGTGCTCGACCTGATCGACCGCGGCGTCTCGGACCTGCATTTCTACACGATGAACAAGGCCGACCTGGTCTATGCGATCTGCCATCTGGTCGGCTTGAAGCCCGACAGGACCGTGCAGCAGCAGGCGGCCGCGGAATAGCGTGCCAGCCGTCATTGGGAGCGAGGCGATCCGGCCTGTCTGAGTGGCCTCTGGATTGCTTCGTCGCTTTGCTCCTCGCAATGACGGGAAGACCATAGGAACAGAGTTTCATGACGAAGGCGCTCGCGATGTCAGACTACAATCCCAGCCAGGTCGATGGCATCGAGATCGAGTGCGCGCTTCGCCAGTCCGCGTCCGAGCGCATCCTCGTGCTGGACGGTGCGATGGGGACGCAGATCCAGAACCTGAAGCTCTCGGAGGCCGAATTTCGCGGCGAGCGCTTCAAGGGCTGGAACCACGATCTCAAGGGCAATAACGACCTGCTGGTCCTGACCCAGCCGGATGCGATTCGCGAAATCCACCTGGCCTATTTCCAGGCGGGTGCCGACATCGTCGAGACCAACACGTTTTCGTCGACGCAGATCGCCCAGGCCGATTACGGCATGGAGGCGCTGGCCTATGAGTTGAACGTCGCCTCGGCGAAGCTCGCGCGCGAAGCGGCCGCTCTCGCTGAGAAGGCCGATGGGCGCCGTCGCTTCGTCGCCGGCGCGATCGGGCCGACGAACCGCACGCTTTCGATCTCGCCGGATGTGAACAATCCCGGCTTCCGCGCCGTGACCTTCGATCAGGTGCGCGAATCCTATGCCGAACAGGTGCGCGGCCTGATCGATGGTGGCTCCGAGCTGATACTGGTCGAAACCATCTTCGACACGCTCAACGCCAAGGCTGCGATCGTTGCCATCGAGGAGGTCTATCGCGAGAAGGGCCTGCGCCTGCCGGTGATGATCTCCGGCACGATCACCGACCTTTCGGGGCGCACGCTCTCGGGCCAGACCACGGAAGCGTTCTGGAACGCGATCCGCCATGCCGCGCCGCTGACAGTCGGCCTCAACTGTGCGCTCGGCGCGCGCGAGATGCGGGCGCATATCAAGGATCTGTCGCGCGTTGCCGACACGCTGATCTGCGCCTATCCGAATGCCGGCCTGCCCAACGAATTCGGCATGTATGACGAAAGCCCCGAGGCGACGGCCGGCATGCTGGCCGAATTCGCCGATGCCGGGCTCGTGAATGTCGTCGGCGGCTGCTGCGGCACGACGCCTGGCCATATCCGCGCCATCGCGGAAGCCGTCGCCGGCAAGGCGCCTCGCGCGGTGCCGGAAATCAAACGGTATCTGCGGCTGGCAGGGCTCGAGCCCTTCACGCTCGACGAGACCATTCCCTTCGTCAATGTCGGCGAGCGCACCAACGTTACCGGGTCGGCCCGCTTCCGCAAGCTGGTCAAGGAAGGCGACTTCGCCGCCGCGCTGGATGTCGCGCGTGACCAGGTCGCCAATGGTGCGCAGGTCATCGACATCAACATGGACGAGGGCCTGCTCGATTCCGAGAAGGCAATGACCGAGTTCTGCAATCTGATCGCCTCGGAGCCTGATATCTCCCGGGTGCCGATCATGGTCGACTCGTCGAAATTCCACGTCATCGAAGCCGGCCTGAAGACGATCCAGGGCAAGCCGATCGTCAATTCGATCTCGATGAAGGAAGGCGAGGAGGCTTTCCTCGAACACGCCCGCATCTGCCGCAACTACGGCGCAGCCGTCGTGGTGATGGCCTTCGACGAAACCGGCCAGGCCGACACCTTCGAGCGCAAGATCGAGATCTGCACACGGGCCTACAAGCTCTTGACCGAGCAGATCGGTTTCCCGCCCGAGGACATCATCTTCGATCCCAACATCTTTGCCGTCGCGACCGGCATCGAGGAGCACGACAACTACGGCAACGACTTCATCGAGGCGACCAAGGCGATCCGCGAGACCCTGCCGCATGCCCATATCTCGGGCGGCGTCTCAAACCTGTCCTTCTCGTTCCGCGGCAACGAGAAGGTCCGCGAAGCGATGCATTCGGTGTTCCTGTACCACTGCATCAAGGCCGGCATGGACATGGGCATCGTCAATGCGGGCCAGCTCGGCTCCTATGACGATCTCGATCCGGAACTGCGCGAACTCTGCGAGGATGTCGTCCTCAACCGTCGCAAGGATTCGACCGAGCGCCTGCTCGATGCAGCCCCGCGCTTCAAGGGCGACGGTTCGGTCGCGATTTCCGGCAAGGACATGGCCTGGCGCGATAACCCGGTCGAGAAGCGGCTGGAATACGCGCTGGTCAACGGCATCACCGCCTTCATCGACACCGATGTCGAGGAGGCACGCGCTGCGGCCGAGAAGCCGCTCCATGTCATCGAGGGGCCGCTGATGGCCGGCATGAACGTGGTCGGAGATCTGTTCGGCGCCGGCAAGATGTTCCTGCCGCAGGTGGTGAAATCCGCTCGCGTGATGAAGCAGGCCGTGGCCTATCTGATGCCTTACATGGAGGAGGAGAAGCGCCTGAACGGTGGCTCCGAGCGTTCGGCCGCCGGCAAGGTGCTGATGGCGACCGTGAAGGGCGATGTCCATGACATCGGCAAGAACATCGTCGGCGTCGTGCTGCAGTGCAATAATTACGAGGTCATCGACCTCGGCGTGATGGTGCCCACGCAGAAGATCCTCGATGTTGCGCGCAAGGAGAAGGTCGACATCATCGGCCTCTCCGGCCTGATCACGCCTTCGCTCGACGAGATGGTCACCGTCGCCTCCGAGATGGAGCGCGAAGGCTTCGATATTCCGCTCCTGATCGGCGGCGCAACGACCAGCCGCGTGCATACGGCGGTGAAGATCCATCCGGCCTATAGCCAGGGTCAGACGGTCTATGTCACCGACGCGTCGCGCGCTGTCGGTGTCGTCTCGAGCCTGCTCTCGCAGGACCAAAAGCCGGCCTATGTCGAGGGCGTCAGGGGTGAATATGCCAAGGTCGCGGCCGCCCACCGACGCTCGGAGGCCGACAAGCAGCGCCTGCCGCTCGCGAAGGCGCGGGCCAACGCCTTCAAGGCGGATTGGGCGAGCTACACCCCGCCGAAGCCGAGCTTCCTCGGCACGCGCGTGTTCCGGACCTATGACATCGCCGATCTCGTGCCGGTGATCGACTGGACGCCGTTCTTCCAGACCTGGGAGATGAAGGGACGCTTCCCTGCGATCTTGCAGGACGAGAAGCAGGGCGAGGCGGCACGTGCGCTCTGGGACGATGCGCAGGCGATGCTGAAGCGCATCGTCGAGGAGCGCTGGTTCAATCCCAAGGCGGTGATCGGCTTCTGGCCGGCCAATGCCGTTGGGGACGACATCCGGCTTTATACCGGGGAGAGCCGCCAGGACATGCTCGCGACCTTCCATGGGTTGCGTCAGCAGCTTTCCAAGCGCGACGGCAAGCCGAACATGTGCATCTCGGACTTCATCGCGCCCGAGGCCATCGAACGGCCTGATTACATCGGCGCCTTTGTCGTGACAGCGGGCGCGGAAGAGGAGCGCATTTCCGAGAAGTTCGCTCGTGACAACGACGATTACCGCTCGATCATGGTCAAGGCGCTGGCCGACCGCTTCGCAGAGGCGATGGCCGAACGCATGCACCAGCTCGTTCGCACGCAGTTCTGGGGCTATGCACCCGACGAGAACCTCGCCAATGACGATTTGATCCGCGAGGAGTATCGCGGCATCCGGCCGGCGCCGGGCTATCCGGCCCAGCCCGACCATACCGAGAAGGAAACGCTGTTCGAGTTGCTGCAGGCCGAGCGGCGGGTCGGCGTGAAGCTGACGGAGAGCTTTGCGATGTGGCCGGGCTCCTCTGTCTCGGGGCTCTATCTGTCGCATCCGGACGCCTATTATTTCGGTGTCGCCAAGGTCGAGCGCGACCAGGTCGAGGATTACGCAGCGCGCAAGGGCATGGCGATCCACGAGGTCGAGCGCTGGCTTGCGCCGATCCTCAATTATGAGCCCAGCGCCTATCGGCTGGAGGCTGCCGAGTGATGCTGCGGGCGGCTACCCCAGCCGATCTGCCACGCATCGGCGTGATCCGGCAGGCTGTGAAGGAGAACGTGCTCCACGACCCCTCCAAGGTCAGCGATGAGGAGGTCGCCTGGTATATGGAGCAGGCCATCTTCCTCGTCAGCGAGGAGGGCGGCGAGGTTGTCGGCTTCACCTGCGCCAACCACCAGACGGCTCTCGTCTGGGCGCTGTTCATCGATCCCGATCACGAAGGGCACGGCCATGGTCGTGCACTCCTGGATGCGGCGCTGGAGCGGCTTGCGGGAAACGGCCACCGGCAAGCTTACCTGACGACAGGCGCGACGACCCGTGCTGCACGCTTCTATCGCCAGCATGGCTGGCGCGACATGGGCCCTGCGCTCGACGGCCAGACCGTCTTCGTCATGCCGCTCGGACCGGCTTAGGCCCGCTTCGCTCCAACCCTGACGTGATTGCGGCCGGCGCTTCCAGCTGAGGATGGCCGGCTTCGGTGATGCCGGCGTTGAGTTGGCGCCCTTGCTCAGCCGCCACGCCCGCGCGCTTGGATCGACATCAGGCGCGCTCCTCCTTTACAGGCCGTTCGGTACGGGGAACGCGCGGTCACGGAGACGCCGCCAGATCGAAGTGAAAGACCTTGGCGATGATTTGCCAGCGCCCATCCAGCTGGACGACGCTGAGCAGATCGGTGAAGGATTTCGGCCCGATGGCGCATGCGACGCGGGCGAGCGCGGTCACCGGCCCGGCGAACTCGATCGAGAGGATGCGGTCCTGCCGCGCCTCGCCCCGGCTTGCCGGGGAGGGACGCTTTGCGACCATGGGCAGATAGGCGTCCATGGTCAGGTGGGTGAGACTGCCCTCGCTGGCGCAGGCATAGATCGCCTGCGGATGGAAGACCCCGGCGAGCTTGCCGGCATCGCTGTGATAGAGGCCATCGAAATAGCGCGTCAGAACCTCGACGATTTCGGCAAACCGGGTATCCATCGCAGGCGCCTCGTTCAGATCAGGCCTTCGGCCTGCATGGCCTGGCGCACGGTGTTGCGGCCGGTCAGGCGCTGCATGAAAGCCTGGAGCTTCGGCCAGGCATCGAGCGCGACGCCGGTATGGTTGGCCCAGTTCGTGACGACGAAGAGATAGGCGTCCGCGACGCTGAAGGTCTCGCCGAGAAGATAGGGGCGCCCGTCCGAGAGCTTCTGCTCGACATCGCCGAAACGTCGGGCGACCTTCTCCTTCGCTTCGCGCCTGGCATCGTCGCCAAGCGTGGTGCTGAACAGCGGCGCGAAGGCCTTGTGCAACTCGGAGGCGATGAAATTGAGCTCTTCCTGCAGCCGTGCGCGCGCCAGCGTTCCGGCCTTTGGCGCGAGTTCCGCCTCGGGCTTCAAGTCCGCGATGTACTGGACGATCGCCGCGCCTTCGGTCAGCACCTCGCCGCTGTCGAGCTGCAGGGCCGGTACATAGCCGCGCGGATTGACTGTGGTGAAGTCGGCGCCGGTCTCGGTCGTCCTGGTCTTGGTGTCGACCTTCTCGAGGGTGAAGGGCAGGCCGGCTTCGCGCAGCGCGATGTGGGGCGAGAGCGAGCAGGCGCCGGGAGCGTAGTAGAGTTTCATGGTGGTGCGTCTCCGTGTTGACCGGTGGCCAGAGCGGTAGGCTGGGTGATAACCTTTGTATACTCGGTAACTTGTCGTTACTGCATTTTCCGGTATCATTCCGGTAACCGGAGAAAACCTGGCATGGTGCTGAAGATACGGAAGAATCGGGCGAAGAACCCGCCGCCGACCTGTGCTGTCGGTACGTGCATGCAGGTGCTCGGCAAGGCCTGGACGCCGAATGTGATCTGGTATCTGAGTGCCGGTCCGCGTCGCTTCGGCGAGTTGCGTCATGACATGCCGCTGATCTCGGCCAAGATGCTGAGCGAGCGCCTGCGCGATCTCGAAAGCCGGGGCATCGTCGAGCGGCGAATCCTGACGAGCTCGCCGCCATCAGCCGAATATGGGCTGACCGGTCTCGGGCTGGAACTGATGCCGGCGATCGAGGCGATCGTCGCGGTCGGGCAGCGCCTGAAGGAACGCATGGGGCAGGCGGCGGCCGCCTGAAGCGCATCAACCGGCGCGAAGCGCCCTGATGTCCGCGAGCGCGCCATGCATCGCGTCGGCGCCGGGATGTCCCTGCAATGGCTCGCCGAAAAGATGCAGCCGATTACGACCCGACGCTTTGGCGACGTAGAGCGCAGAATCGGCTTCGGCGAGGCTCCGGTCGGGATCATGGTGCCGGCCCGGCAGCAGCATCGTCGCGCCGATCGAGGCACTGATCTCGATCGACCGCCCGTTCCAGGTGACCGGGCGCGAGAGCACTGCAAGGGCCTGGTTCAGCCGGTGCAGGATATGGGGCCAGCCGGCGGTCGAGCAGATCAGCAGCGCGAATTCGTCGCCGCCGATACGGGCAATCGTCAGCGCGTCGCTCAGCGTGGCTTCCAGCCGCAGTGCCACTTGCCGCAGGCATTCATCGCCAGCGGCGTGGCCGAGATGGTCATTGATCGGCTTGAACATGTCGAGATCGATGAGGGCGAGCGCGCCAAGGGCAGTGCCGTCAGCGGGCATGCGCCGCAGCTCGGATAGCTGCGCCTCGAACGCCCGGCGATTGGCGAGGCCGGTGAGCGGATCGCTGTAGGCGAGCTGACGCAAGCCCTGCCACATCTGCTTCTCGCCGGTGACGTCCTGCTTGGCGCCGTAAATGCGCCAGGGCCGGCCCTGCTGGTGCGTGATGTCGGCGCTCAGGCGCATCCAGCGGCTGGTGCCTCCGGCGGTCAGGATCCTGGCGTCGAGGACGAAGCCCTTGCCGGAGCGGATCATCGTGCCGCGAAGCTGCTCCATCTCGGCGCGCGAGTCGTTCGTGTAGAGGTCGACGATGGACGGGCGGTGCAAGGCCGAGCCGCGCGGCAGGCCGAAAAGATCGTAGACGCCGCCTGTCCAGGTGAGCTGTTCGGTGGCGAGTTCGCATTCCCAGGCGCCGATCCCGGCCAACTGCGCGGCCTGATCGTAGAGACGTCTGGCTTCGGCGTCATGCAGCGACATGGGATTCAGGTCTCGGCTTGGGCGCCAAGCAACCGGCTTTGCGCCTCCGGCCGCAGTGTCGCCGAAGCTAGGCGATGATGATTAACGGGTTGTTGCAGCCGCAGGGATTCGCATTCCGCTATTCCCGCCGCAGGGCTTCGATCGGGTCCAACCGTGCAGCCTGCCGCGCCGGATAGAAGCCGAAGAAGACGCCGATCATCCCGGAGACGCCGACCGCGATCAGGATTGTCTCGATCGAGATGACGGACGGCCAGTTGGCGATGCGGGCGATGGTGAGAGCCGCGCCGACGCCAAGCGCGATGCCCACGGCGCCGCCGATGGTCGCGAGCGTCGTCGCCTCGATCAGGAACTGGGCCAGCACGTCGCGCTGGCGTGCACCCACTGCGAGCCGCAGCCCGATCTCGCGGGTGCGCTCGGTCACCGAGACCAACATGATGTTCATGATGCCGATGCCGCCCACCAGCAGCGACACGGCGGCGACGGCGGCGAGCAGCCAGGAGAGCGTGGTGGCGGCGGCTGTCGCGGTGTTGGCGATCTCGGTCAGATTGCGAACGATGAAATCGTCGTCCTGGTCCTCGGGAAGCCTGTGACGCTGGCGCAGCAGTGCAGTCGTGTCCGCGATGCCTGGCGCGATCGCGTCCTCACTGGCAAATTTCACCATGATGGTCTGGACCGAACGATCACGGGCATAGTTGCGGCCGATGATCCGGCGCCGACCGGTGTCCAGCGGCACGAAGATGACATCGTCCTGATCCTGGCCCAGCGCCGACTGGCCCTTGGGCGCCATCACGCCGATGACCTTGAATGGCACGTTGCGGATGCGGAACATCTGGTCGAGCGGATCCTGCTCGCCGAAGAGGTTCTTCGCCACGGTCTGGCCGATGACGGCGACGATCTCGCCACGCCGCAACTCCTCCGGCTCGAACAGCCGGCCCTCGGCCACGTCCCATTCGCGTGCGGTGAAGAAATCGAGATCGGTCGCCGTGATCTGTGTCGACCAGTTGGTGCCGGCATAGACGGCCTGGGCGCGGGTGATGATGACGGGTGCCGCAGCAGTGACGTTCTCGACCTCGGCAAGGACGGCGCGAGCATCCTCGTCGGTCAAGGTCGAAGAGGCGCCAGCGCCCAGCCTGACGCCCCCTTGCGTGACGTTGCCGGACTGGATGATGGCGAGATTGGCGCCGAGCGACTTGATCTGCCCGGTGACGCGTTCACGCGCACCGGAGCCGATCGCAATCATGGCGATGACGGCGGCTACGCCAATGATGATGCCGAGCATCGTCAGCGCCGAGCGCAACGCGTTGGCGCCGATGGCGGAAAGAGCCGAGCGAATGGCTTCCCAGATGCTCATGCCGCGACCTCGGCGGTCGGAGGCGCGCGGTCGAGCGCTGCCAGCGCGGCACGCGCGTCGGCTGGCTCCTGCCGCTCATCGGAGAGGATGTGTCCGTCACGGAAGCGAATGACGCGCCGCGCGTGGCGCGCGACCTCGGCATCGTGGGTGACGATGACGACGGTCACACCTTCGTGGTTCAGGTCCTGAAACAGGGCCAGGATTTCGAGCGCGGTCCGGCTGTCGAGCGCGCCGGTCGGTTCGTCTGCGAGCAGAAGGCGCGGTTCGTTCACCAGTGCGCGGGCGATGGCGACACGCTGCTGCTGGCCGCCGGACAGCTGCATCGGCCGATGATGAGCGCGCTCCGCCAGCCCGACGCGCCCAAGCGCGGCAAGTGCCTTCTCGCGCCGTATCTTCCGGTCGCGACCGGCATAGACCATGGGAAGCTCGACATTGGCACAGGCATCGACGCGTGGCAGCAGGTTGAACTGCTGGAAGACGAAGCCGAGCTTGCGGTTGCGCAGCTCGGCCAAACCATCGCTCGACAAGGTTTCGACCGCAACCCCATCGAGCCGGTAATGGCCGCCGGTCGGCCGATCCAGGCAGCCGATCAGGTTCATGAACGTGGATTTTCCCGAGCCGGAGGGGCCCATCACCGCGACAAGATCGCCGGTTTCGATCTCAAGCGAGACCCGGTCGAGCGCGATCACGCTGCCGGAATCGAGGCTGTAGATCCGGCTGAGTTCATGCACTTCGATCAGGGCCATGAGGCTGCCTTCAGAACAGACGCGGACCGCGCACTGGCGGACGGCCGGCGGGTTCCGCTGTGGCAGTGCTGCGCGGGCCGCCGCCGACGAGGACCTGCATGCCTTCCTTGAGGTCGCTGGAGACGATCTCGGTATAGGCGCCATCGGTTGGACCGAGCATGAGCTGGATCACCTTGGGCTGGCCCTCGCTGTCGAGCACATAGACGCGTCCGGGAATTCCCTTTTGCGAGGGCGCGCGGCCTTCTTCCATCATCGTCTCGAACTTGGCGCGACGTTCGGGATCGAGCGCAGCCGAGATCTTCGCGCGCATTTCGCTGCGGGCAGCGCGGAAGGCCGCGCGACGCTCGTCCTCGGAGAGGCCGGCCATCGCGGCTCGGCCGGGCCCCCGGCGCTCCTCGATGATGGCGGTGATCGCCTGCCTCTGTTCGGCCGTCGGCTGCAGCTCGGTTTCGAGGCGCTCGCGCAGCGCGGTCACAGCACGGGCACCACCGCGTCCGGCCTGCGGACTTCCTGATGGGGACGCAGCAGCCCCTGCAGGTCCCGCTGCCTGACCGGGCGGGCGGAAGCGCAAGGCTGCATTGGGGACACGCAATGCGTTGCTGCGGTCTTCCGTGATCACCTGAATATTGGCCGTCATGCCCGGGAGCAGCGCCATGTCGCGGTTCTCGACACGCACGACGCCGGTATAGGTTACGACGTTCTGGATGGTCTGCGCACCCAGCCGCACTATGTTGACGCGACCTTCGAAGGTGCGGTTTGGATAGGCGTTGACCGTGAAGGAGACGGGCTGGCCAGGTTGGAGGCGGCCCACATCGGCCTCGTCGATATTGGCGTAGATGTCGATCTCGCGCAGGTCCTGCGCGATCTGGAACAGAACAGGTGCGGAGAGCGAGGCGGCGACCGTCTGACCGAGATCGATCTGGCGCTGGACCACGACGCCGTCGACCGGCGAACGGATATCGGTTCGCTCGAGATCGATCAGGATGTCCTTGAGCTTGGCCTCGCGACTGGCGATCAGTGCTTCGCCGGACTGAAGCTGCCCCTCCGCCAGCAGGATGTCGGCGTCCAGCCCATTGAGTTCGGCCTTGGCCGAGGAAATCTGCGCCTCTGTCGAGGCGAGCGTGGCTGTCTGGATTTCGACCTGGGTGCGGGCGCTGTCCAGGTTCTGCTGGGAGCCGGTGTTGCGGTTGAAGAGCTCGTTCTGCCGGTCGAAAGTGCGTTTTGCATCGGCCAACTGGGCGGCGACGCGATCGCGCTGTGCCTCAAGGTCCTTGACGGTCGAATTGGCCTTGAGACGGCTCGATTTGGCGCGCTCGAGCTGGGCGCGCTTGACGATGAGGTCGGCCTTGCTCTGGGCCAGATCGGCGGCGGCGGCATCGCGCCGCGTCCGGATCTGGTCGCTGTTGAGCCGTGCCACCACCTGCCCGGCCTTCACCTGCGAATTGTAGTCCGCAAGGATCTCGACGATCTGGCCCGACAGCATCGAGCCGACCAGGACGGTGGTCATCGGAGTCAATGTGCCGGTGGCGCGCACGGCTGCGGTGATCTGGCCCCGATCAATCGACGCCGTACGATAGGCGACGTCACTGGCTGCTCCCCCCGTGGGGCGGATTGCCCAATAGCCTGCTGCTGCGGCGGTCAAGCCAAGGCCGGCAGCGATCACCAGTTTGCGCAAGTCGTTGTCCCCGTCATCCGGCGTAGCCGGACACATTTCGCAGGGTCCGAACGATGCCAGAAAGCGAGCACGCAGGCGAGTTAACTTACGGCAATGTTTGGAGCGTGTCTGCGCCCAGCTCTCGGGCTCACGCCATCCGCGCGCTTTGCGTCATGGCCACCAGGTCGCGCAGCGTCGTGATCGTCGAAGCATCGGCGACGCCGTCGACCTTCTCCTGCCGCCAATGGCGCTGGAAGGCTGCGACGACGGCTTCGAATTTCTCGTCGTAGATGCCGTCGACCGTGACGCCATAGCCGAGCATGGCAAACATCGCCTGCAGCGCCTCGACCGGCTGGCCGCGCTCGCCGCGCGCGAAGAAGCGACCGCCACGGATCGGGGCCGGCTCGGACCAGATGCCGACGCCGCCCTCCGCGAATTGCCGCCATGGGAACTTCTCACCGGGATCGATCTTGCGGCCGGGTGCGATGTCGGAATGGGCGAGGACCCGCTCTGGTGGAATGCTCCAGCGCTCGCAGATATCGCGGCTCAGATTGAGTGTGGCGATCACCTGTTCCGGCGTGAAATCGGGCAGGCCGCCGGGATGGCCGGGGTTGGCGATCTCGATGCCGATCGAACAGGAGTTGATATCGGTTTCGCCGGCCCAATGCGATGCGCCGGCATGCCAGGCGCGACGGCCTTCGGGAACGAGTTGCAGCACATGACCGTTCTCGAAGACGAAATAATGTGAGGAAACCTGCGAGACCGGGTTGCAGAGCCATTGCAGCGCTTCGCCGGCATCGCTCATGCCGGTGTAGTGCAGGATCAGCATGTCGGGGCGTCGGAGGACATCGTTCGCGTCCCGGCGTTCGCCGTGGTTCGGCGAGGGAAAGACTTTGGCGGCGAAACGGCTGTCAGGGGTAGCAATGAGGCTCATGCGGGCTCCGGAAGTCTGGCGGTGCCGAGGCCTCGCTCCTTCTCGATCAGATCCCAGGCAGCGTTGATGGCGGCGAGGCGGTTCGTGGCGATCGCGATCGCTTCCTCGGGCAGCCCGCGCGCGATCTCGCGATCAGGATGGTTCTCGGCGACGAGGCGGCGATAATGCTTTTTCAGCTGGGCATCGCTCATCTCCCGGCTGGCGCCGAGCACGAGATAGGGGTCGTCCGGCCGGCGCATATGGCGTGCCTCGATGCGGGCAAAACCAGCGGCGTTGATCGAGAAGATCTGCGCCACATTGCGCAGATAGTCATGCTCGGCCTCGTGGATCGCGCCGTCGGCTGCGGCGATCAGGAACAGCCCGTCGAGCACATCCTCGAGCAGCGCCGGCTCATCCTTGAAGCTCTCGGCGATCTGCGTGGCGTAGGCCTCGAAGCCGGCGCTTGTCTGCTTGGCGAGATCGAACAGGCTCTCAATCCGGGCCTCGTGCTCGGGAGGCACCGTGACGATCCGCTCGAAGGCAGCGACCTCGTCGCGGGTGACGACACCGTCGGAGCGGGCCATCTTCGCGGAGAGGGCAACCAGTCCGGTCGTGAAAATCAGCTCGCGCGGTGCGGGAGCGAAGGGCGCCCCCTCGCGATCGACCAGGACATGGCCGGCAAGCGCACCGACCAGCGCGCCGAGCGGGCCGCCCAGCGCCAGTCCAAGACCGCCGCCACCGAGCGCGCCCCAAAAAGACGAAACCATCGTTCAGGCAACTCCCCGATTCAGCCCCGCGCGCAGTTTGCCCGGTCCCGCCGGGCCATCCAAGCCCAGTCCGACGAAAACCGCCCGCAAGCGACAGGCGAAGCGACCCAGGGCATGGCAGATGTCGCGCAGACGGGGTGGCAGGGGTCGCTCGGGGGCTCTTCCGGCGGCCGCGCGATCCTCCGGGTGGTGGAAAATGAGGACAAATGCGGCTTTCGACCCGGAATACGTCAGCAATGGGGCAATGGTTTGATTCGGCTCGCCCCGGTTGCGAACGCTTTGGCAGCGTGTTCGCGATGTCGGATAATACACGATGAATACCTCTATCGTAGTAAAGGCATTAATAAAAATTTGCGCCGAGTATAGTTTAGATTCGCCCTGCCAGTCGTCAGATTATCAACACATTCTCCGATCAGTTCGGTCTCCCCATCAAACGCCTTTCTGATGGATGGGGTCCACAAAAGATGAAATATACCTCCAGCGGTGCTGCTGCCGCGCTCATGATTTGCCTCGCCTCTTTGCAGCCTGCCAAGGCTGCTACGAACAGCGAGAGCGATGCTCTCGCCTTCATCGTCCGGGACGCGGAAATCAAGCGTGAGGCATCTGCGCAGGAGGCCGGTTCGGCGACCTCGAAGACCGAGAGCGCCGCTCCGGCGGAGCGTGGAAAGCGCGCCAAGGCGAGCGCCAGCCGCCGTACCGCTGTGGCCGCTTTGACTGCGGCAGCCCCGGTCGCGGATGAGGGCGTGACGGCAAGCAACGGCCGCCCCCGGACGCTGGCCGCTCCGGCTGGTGCCGACGGGCTCAAGGCCATCGTTGCGCGCCACGCCGCCGCCAATGGCGTTCCGTTTGCGCTGGCCGACGCGGTCGTGCGCATCGAGAGCCGCTACAACCCCCGGGCCTCGAATGCCGGCAATTATGGGCTGATGCAGATCCGCCACCAGACCGCGCGCGGCATGGGCTATACCGGTAGCGCCAGCGGTTTGCTCGATGCCGAGACCAATGCCCGCTACGCCGTGAAATATCTGGCGGAAGCCTACCGCCTGGCCGGCGGCGATACCTGCCGCACTGTGATGAAATACCAGAGCGGGCACATGGCCCAGCGCATGAGCGGCGCCAACCGCACCTATTGCGCCAAGGTCCGCACGATCAGCGCGCAGAATTGACGGGCAAACCGCCTCGGCCTCGCTTGACGCGGGGCGGGGGAGGGCGCACTAGCGCCGCTGCCAGTCGGCCGGACGGCCGCTCCCGTTCGCGGGGGAGGAAAGTCCGGGCTCCACGGAAACACGGTGCCGGATAACGTCCGGCGGGGGCGACCCCAGGGAAAGCGCCACAGAGATCGAACCGCCTCGCGCTTCGGCGCGGGGTAAGGGTGAAAAGGTGCGGTAAGAGCGCACCGCGGACCCGGCAACGGGGACGGCATGGCAAGCCCCACCGGGAGCAAAACCGAATAGGGACGATGCCTCTCCCGCAAGGGCGAGGGGGCCGGTTTCCAGGCCTGGTCGTCCGGGTTGGTTGCTCGAGGCGCACAGCAATGTGCGTCCCAGAGGAATGGCCGTCACGTCGGCGTAGCAATGCGCCGGCCATCCAGAACCCGGCTTACAGGCCGGCTGGCACCTTCTGCCCCGCAGGGCAACGAGCGGCCTATGCCGCTCTTCGCGTCTTTCACAGTGCGTAGGTCCATTCGGCCGGCACGAACTTGAAGGCCGCGCCGTCCTTCATCACCTTGCCGAAGCCCGGGAAGGCGATATGCGAGCCGGTGATCAGGACACCGTCGCTCGCCACCATGTCGAGCACGCGTTTGCGCGAGGCGGCTGCCTGTTTGCCATCAAGATCGAAGACGAAGGCGATGTCGGGGCGTGCCGTCTGAATCGCGGCATTGTGGATGGTATCGCCCACAAGCATGAGCTGCTCGGAACCCGAACTGATCCGGAGCAGGCTATGGCCAGGCGTATGGCCCGGTACCAGCTCGAGGCTGAGGCCAGGCGCGACCTCGCCGGGTTTCACCTTGCGGGTGCGGCTCGCATAGGGGGCGAGCGAATTGCGGGCCGAGGCGAAGAAAGGCTTGGCTTCAGCTGGCGCCTGGGCGAGCACGCCCTCGTCATGCCAGAAGGCGTATTCGGCCTCGCTGATGATCAGTTCGGCATTGGGGAAGCGCGCTGTCTTCTCTGCCGTCAGAAGGCCCTCGGCATGATCCGGGTGGGCATGGGTCAGGATCACCGCGTCGACCTGTGCCGGATCGATGCCAGCTGCGCGCAGATTGCCTTCTGCGCGTCCCATCGTCGGGCCGAAGGCCATGTTGAAGCCAGTGCCGGTGTCGACAAGGTAGGTCCGCTCGCGGGTGTTGACGACGAAGGCATTGACCGAGGTCGGCAAGCTCTCGCCCAAGCCCGCGGTGGCCAGGATCTGTTTGACCTGGGCGGGATCCGCGCCGAGGAAGGCCTGGGCATTCAGTGGAATATAGCCATCGAGAATGGCAGTGACTTCGATATCGCCGACCTTGCGGCGATAAATGCCTGCAACCTGCGCTGCCGTTTGCGGAGCGCGGGCAAGAGCGGGGAGTGCGGGCAGCATGCTGGTTGCAGCCGCGCCGGCGAGGAAGTTGCGGCGGTTGAACATGGTCTGTTCCAGAGGCGAGAGGGATCGAAAGCGTCCGGAAACGATGCCTGCGCCTGTCTTGCGCCCGGCTTGATCGTCTCGTGGTCGGGTTGGTGTCCGGCCACGAGAGTTCAGATGGGCAGCGTCGCCTCAGGCCGCAACCTGGAGATCAACGTCGATATTTCCGCGCGTCGCGTGGGAATACGGGCAGACGATATGGGCCTTCCTGACGAGGTCCTCGACCACGGCCTTGTCGACGCCCGGGACCGAGATGGTCAGTTTCACGGCGATGCCGAAGCCAGTGCCGTCGTCGCGCGGGCCGATGCCGACATCGGCGCTGACGCGCGCCTCCGGCGGAATCTTTACCTGCTCCTTGCCGGCGACGAACTTCAGCGCACCGAGGAAGCAGGCGGAATAGCCCATCGAGAACAGCTGTTCGGGATTGGTGCCGTCGCCGCCCCCGCCGCCCAGCTCCTTCGGCGTATTCAGCACCAGCTTGACGTTGCCCGTGTCGGTGGCTGCCTCGCCTTCACGGCCGCCGGTGGCGGAGCCATGAGCGGTGTAGAGGATCTTCATGATCGAACTCCTTGGGCTCGGGGGAACTTGCATGTCGATTTAGATTGTGCACAATTAAATTGTCAACAGGATGACACGCGCATCACGGATCGGTGATCGGTGATCGGGCCGCGGAAAGCCTGGAGTTTGAAGGGCCCGTCGCTTCATGCCAAACGAAGAGATGATGACGCCGAAGGTTCCCGCCACCCCACTTCCGAAGGCGGAGGAGCAGCTCTGTTTCGCGATCTATTCTGCGGGGCATGCCTTCACCCGCCTCTATCGTACGGTGCTTGCTGAACTCGGCCTGACCTACCCGCAATATCTCGTCATGCTTGTCTTGTGGGATCATGACGGCGTGACGATGAAGGAGATCGGCGAGCGATTGATGCTCGATTCCGGCACGCTGACGCCATTGCTGAAACGGCTGGAGGTCGCTGGTCTGGTCCGCCGCGAGCGCGACCGCCGGGATGAGCGGCAGGTCCGGCTGAGCCTGACCGAAGCAGGACGGGCGCTCAGCGAGAGGGCGCGTCGCGTGCCTGAAAGGATGGTCTGCGCGATCGGCGGTTCGGCGGAGCGGGTCGCCGCGCTGACCGAAGATCTGCATAGGCTGCGCCAGGCGCTGCTCACGGCTGCCGACGGACCGGCGTAAACCCTCCGCGACATTTTTCATCCAGGTCGCCCGGCCGGGACGCCGCAGGCGAGCGCTTGTGCGTCCCGGATTCCCGAGAAAACGCCCGCGCTTACGGATGCTTAACCTTAACAGGCTGTGATGCGAAGCAGGGCCGGCGTCACTGCGTCGGTGAACGCGATTCCATTGACGCCCAAATTTGCCCATGCTATCCCAAATCATCCCGTCGAAGCCGGCAGGCAGAACGCAGAACAAGGTCCGTGTGCCGCGCGGATCTTGCGTCTCGACCCTGCTGTGCCTGCTTCGATGGGAGGCCTCGAACCCGCCGCCGAGGCGCTGCTACGCGCCGGTGGGGAGCGAGCCGGGAGGCGGCGTTGACGGACCGCTTCGTCTCGAATTTCACCAATCGGCTGGATGCCAAGGGGCGCGTCTCGATCCCCGCGAGCTTTCGCGCCGTCCTGGCGAAGGATGGCTACGAAGGGCTTTACGTCCATCCCTCGCTCGACCTGGAAGCGCTCGATGCGGGCGGCCACGCGCTGCGAGCCACCATCGACGACATTCTCTCCCGCTTTTCTCCCTTTTCGGACGAGTGGGAATCTCTCTCGACAGCGCTGAACGGCACCTCGGAGGTGCTGAAGGTCGATCCGGAAGGGCGTATCATGCTCAGCGAGACCCTGAGGGCGCATGCCGGCATCGCCGATGCGGTCACCTTCGTGGGCCATGGCCACAAGTTTCAGATCTGGGAGCCGGCCCGCTTCCAGTCACATCTGGAGGCGGCGCGCAGCCGCTTGCGCGACGTCAAGCGCACGCTGGGTTCGCACATGACGACTTCACCGGGAGCGACAGGCGCATGACGGGGCACGGCAGCCGGGATCACGGGGCCGCTGGCGGATCGACCCGACATGTTCCGGTCCTCATGGCGGAAGCTATCGACGCGCTCGCGATCAAGCCGGGGGGACGCTATCTCGACGGCACCTTTGGCGCTGGCGGCTATTCTCGCCAGCTGCTGGAGCGAGAGCCGACGGCGACCTTGCTCGCGCTCGACCGCGACCCGACGGCAATCGCCGGCGGGGCAGGGTTGGTCGCCGAAATGAACGGGCGGCTGATCTTGTCGCAGGCATGCTTCGGAGACCTCGCCAAGGAAGCGCGGCTGTTCAAGATGATGCCGCTGGACGGTGTCGTGCTCGATATCGGCGTCTCCTCGATGCAGATCGACGAGGCAGAGCGCGGTTTCTCGTTCCGCTTCGATGGCCCGCTCGACATGCGCATGGGCCGGGATGGGCAGAGTGCCGCCGACCTCGTCAACGAGGCCGAAGAGGGACTGCTCGCCAACATCTTCTATCATTATGGCGAGGAGCGTCGCTCGCGAGGCGTCGCGCGCGCGATCGTCGAGGCCCGGCGCAAGGCGCCGCTGACGACGACGAAGCAACTGGCCGATCTCGTGGCCAGCATCGTCTGGGCGGAGCCCGGCGGCGCGCACCCGGCGACGCGGGTATTCCAGGCCTTGCGCATCGCGGTCAATGACGAGCTCGGCGAATTGGTGCGGGCCCTGCACGCTGCCGAGGAGGTGCTGGGCGAGGGCGGGCGCCTGGCCGTCGTGACCTTTCATTCGCTTGAGGACCGCATCGTCAAGCAGTTCCTGGCGACCCGTTCCGGGCGCGCGCCGGCCGCTTCGCGCCATGCGCCAGCCACGACAGCGCCAGCCGCGACCTTCTCGCTGGTGACCAGGGGAGCAGTCGCGCCTTCCGAAGAGGAGATGCGGAGCAATCCGCGCGCTCGTTCCGCCAAATTGCGCGCTGCGCAACGCACTGCTGCCCCGGCTCGCGGGCCGGAGGCTGAACTCACTGCGCTTGCAGGCGTGCCGTCACCGCAGCCTCGCCGGAGACCCTAGGGATGATCAAGCTCCTGCATGTGGTCGCGATCTGCGCACTGGTCTCCTCGGCGCTCTATGCCTACACGATCAAATACGAGACGACGCTCGAATCCGAGCAGTTGCAAAAGCTCAAGGCCAAGGCGCAGCGCGAGCGCGATGCGATCGCCGTGCTCAAGGCCGAATGGCAGTTCCTGAACCGGCCTGATCGGTTGCAGGCACTGACCGAGCGCCATCTCGACCTCCAGCCGTTCACGGTGACGCAGGTCGTGCGCGCCTCGGATATCCCGAACCGCGGCCCGAAGGTGGATTCCATCGGCCGCAAGCTTGAGGATCTCGGCCTCGGTCTGCCGACCGAGACGCCGAGGGATCGCAAGACGAGTGGCGTCACCACGCCGGGAGCCCGCCCATGACGGAGCCGAAGCTCTCTGCGACAGATCACCTGCGCCCGGACAATATCGAGGAAGGCCAGTCGGTGCCGCGCGGTCGGCTCCACTTCCTGCGCGATGTCTTCCGGATGAGCGGCGAGAAGAGCCAGCCGCGCGTCGGTCTCGTGATCCTGGGCTTCTCCGCCCTGTTCCTGGCCATTACCGGCCGTCTGGTGATGCTCGCCACCTTGCCGAACGAGCAGGTCGGTCTGCGCCGCGCGACCTCCAACGCGATCTCGGCCGCACGGCCTGATATCGTCGACCGGAACGGAACCGTTCTCGCGACCGACGTCAGGACCGTCTCGGTCTTCGCCGAGCCGCGCAAGATTCTCGACAAGGACGAGGCAACGGAGCTGCTGACCGCCGTGCTGCCCGATCTCGACGCGAAGGATCTGCGCGACAGGCTCGGCACCAAACGCGGCTTCATCTGGGTCAAGCGCGAGATCACGCCGCGCCAGCAGGCGGAGGTTCATCGCCTCGGCATTCCCGGCGTCGGCTTCGTGCCGGAGAACAAGCGCGTTTACCCGAACGGGCCGGCAGCGGCGCATGTGCTCGGCTTTGCCAATGTCGACAATGTCGGCATTGCCGGCATAGAGAAATACATCGACTCGCAGGGGCTGCAGGACCTGAACGGCGCCGGTCTTGCGACCCAGGGGTCGGATCTCAAGCCCGTGGCGCTGTCGATCGACCTGCGCGTGCAGCACCTGCTGCGCGACGAACTGGTCAAAGGTATGGAGAAGTACCGGGCCATCGCGGCGGCGGGCGCGATCATGGATGTGACGACAGGCGAGATGATCGCTTCGGTTTCTCTTCCTGACTATGATCCGAGCAACCCGGTCGATGCGCATGAGAAGGACCGCATCAACCGGATCAATGTCGGTGTCTACGAGATGGGCTCGACCTTCAAGGCGCTGACGGTTGCGATGGCGCTCGACTCCGGCAAGGCGAACATCAACTCCACCTATTCGACCGCCGGCGGCATGATGCGCTTCGGCCGCCATGTCATTCGCGAATACCATGGCACCGGCCGGACACTGACCGTCCCCGAGGTGTTCGTGCATTCGTCGAACATGGGTTCGGTCAAGATGGCGCTGTCTGTCGGCGTCGAGGGCCACAAGGCCTTCCTGCGCAAGATGGCCCAGCTCGATCGCATGCGGACCGAATTGCCCGAGAGCGCCGAACCGCTCATCCCGCCGCGCTGGGGCGAGCTCAACACCGCGACCATTGCCTTCGGTCACGGCCTCGCGGTTGCGCCGATCCAGGCACTCGCCGCTGTCGGGGCCCTGGTCAATGGCGGCAATCTGATCACTCCAACCTTCGTCAAGCGCTCGGAGGAGGACGCCAAGCGCCTGGGGCTTCGCGTCATCAAGCCGGAAACCTCCGAGGCGATGCGCTATATCATGCGTCTCAATGGCGAGCGCGGCTCTGCCCGCAAAGCGGATGTCCCGGGCTATTTTGTCGGCGGCAAGACCGGCACGGCCGAAAAGGTCATTGGCGGGCGCTACGCCAAGAACCGCAACTTCACGACCTTCATGGCGATCGTGCCAGCGGACAAGCCGCGCTATCTGTTCCTCTCGATCTATGACGAGCCCAAGGGCTATGCCGAGAGCGGCGGCTATTCGACCGCCGCCTGGAATGCCGGTATCACGACCGGCAAGGTCATCGAGCGTGCGGCGCCGGTCCTCGGCTTGCCGCCGCGTTTCGAGCCGCCGGTCGCTCCGTTCCCGTTGATGGCGAAGCTCGGCGCCTGGGGAACGCGCTGAAGCAACGAAACTGACAGGCGAGATCATGGGCAGCAGCGAATTCAGTCTCGGTGAACTCTTCCCCGGGGCATTCGCCGAAGATGCGTCCCGCCGTGTCGGCGGGGTTGCGATGGACAGCCGCAAGGTCAAGCCGGGGGACGTCTTTGTCGCCTATGCGGGCGCCAGGACAGACGGCGCGCGCTTTGTCGCAGATGCCGTGGCGCGCGGTGCAGCCGCCATCGTCACAGATCATGCGCGTCCCGCAGATCTCGAAGCGTCGGTGGCCTTCGCCCGCGTCGACGACCCGCGCCGGGCTCTGGCGCTTGCGGCCGCGCGGGTGCATCCGCGCCAGCCCGGCACGATCGTCGCGGTGACCGGGACCAGCGGTAAATCCTCGGTTGCCGACTTCACCCGTCAGATCTTCTCGGCATTGGGCCATGAAGCCGCCAGTCTCGGCACGATTGGCGTCGTGACGTCGAAGGGAGCTGATTACGGTTCCCTGACCACGCCGGATCCGCTCTCCCTGCACGCCTCGCTCGACAAGCTTGCCGGCGAGGGCATCAGCCATCTCGCGATGGAAGCGTCCTCCCACGGACTAGACCAGCGCCGCCTGGACGGGGTGAGATTGAAAGCAGGCGCCTTCCTCAATCTCGGGCACGACCATCTCGATTATCATCCGAGCGTGGCCGATTATCTCGCTGCCAAGCTGAGGCTCTGGGAGCTTCTGCCGGATGGAGCGCCGGTCGTGATCAATCGCGACGAGCCTTACGCCGCCGAGGCAGCGCAGGCCGCGCTCGCCAAGGGGCATCCGGTGATCGGCATCGGCAAGGCAGGTGAAACGCTGACCCTGCTCGGCGCGGCGCGCGAAGGTTTTTCGCAGCGGCTCAGAATTCGGACCAAGCAGCGCGACCTGGAGGTCGTGCTGCCTCTGGTCGGCGACTTCATGGCCGGCAATGCACTGGTTGCAGCTGGTCTCGCAATCGCAACGGGCGAAGATGAAGATTCATCGCTGCAGGCGATTTCGGGGCTACGCGGCGTGGCTGGGCGGCTCGAGCGTGTCGGCGAGATCAAGGGCGGCCTCGTCATCGTCGACTATGCCCATAAGCCGGATGCGCTGGCGGCCGTATTGGCGACCTTGCGGCCCTATGCACCCGGGCGATTGATCTGCGTCTTCGGCTGCGGCGGCGACCGCGATCGCGGCAAGCGCCCGATCATGGGGCGCATTGCGGCCGAGCGCTCCGATATCGCGATCGTCACCGACGACAACCCACGCAGCGAAAATCCCGCTGCTATCCGCGCCGAGATCCTGGCGGCCGCTCCGGGGCTGCGTGAAATAGGCGACCGGACGGAGGCCATTCGCACCGCAGTCGGCCTGATCGCCCCTGGGGATCTTCTCGTCGTGGCTGGAAAAGGCCATGAAACCGGCCAGATCGTAGGCGATCGGACCTTGCCTTTCTCCGATCACGACGTGGTGCGGACGGCCATCGCGGAGATCGAAGCATGAGCGGCGTGCCTTTGTGGTCGGGAGAGCGTCTGATCGGCGCCATGGGAGCCAGTCTGCACGGCGATATGCCTGCCGCTGTGACCGGCGCTTCGATCGACACCCGGACGCTGCAACCCGGCGACGTATTTTTCGCGATCAAGGGCGGCGAACGCGATGGTCATGAATTCGTCGAGGCCGCCCTCGCAAAGGGCGCGGCCCTTGCCGTCATCGATGAAGCCCATGCTGCAGGCTTTGTCGGGGCAGGGTCGTGCGCCGTCGTTTCCGACGTGCTGCACGCGATGGAATTGGCCGGCATGGCTCGCCGGGCCGAGCTCAAGGCCGCGGTCGTCGCGGTAACCGGATCGGTCGGCAAGACCGGCACCAAGGAGGCCTTGAGACTCGTCCTGTCCCGCCAGGGCGAGACCCATGCTCCCGTCGCATCCTACAACAATCACTGGGGCGTGCCGCTGACGCTGACGCGCACGCCGGCTTCGGTGCGCTACGGCGTCTACGAGATCGGCATGAGCAATCCGGGCGAGATCCTGCCACTCGCCAAGATGGTTTCACCGGACGTCGCGATCATCACCACTGTCCAGCCCGTCCATCTGGCTGCCTTCGAGTCGATCGAGGGGATCGCCGAGGAAAAGGCCGCGATCTTCACAGGGCTGAAGCCGGGCGGCACCGCCATCATCAATGCCGACATTGCACAGGCGGAGCTGCTGCGGCGCCTGGCCGAGGAGAGCCCTGCCGGGCGGGTCATCAGCTTCGGCGAGCGTGCCGATGCCGATGTCAGGCTCCTATCCTGCTCGCTCAAGCCTGATGTCTCGACGGTCGACGCGGTGGTGCTCGGCAAGCCTGTGACCTACCGACTCGGCAGTCCGGGCAAGCATATCGTGCTGAACTCGCTTGCGGTTCTCGCCGCGGTCGAGGCCGTCGGCGCTGATCTGGCACTGGCGGCGCTCGCGCTCGGCGACCTCACGCCGCCAGCTGGTCGTGGCGCTCGCCAGATGCTGAGCACGCCATCCGGCCCGTTCACGCTGATCGACGAGAGCTATAACGGCAACCCGGCTTCGGTCCGGGCTGCAATCGAGAATCTCGGTCGCATTCCGGTGACCGGACGAGGCCGCCGTGTCGCAGTACTGGGCGACATGCGGGAGCTCGGTCCGAGTGCTCCGGAGCTGCACGCGGGGCTCGTGGAGCCCATCACCGGAAACGCGATCGACCGGGTCTTTGCCTGTGGGCCGCTGATGCGCGGACTTTACGACATCTTGCCATCCGGCATGCGTGGCGCTTATGCCGCGCAGTCGAGCGAGCTTGCACCGCTTGTCCTGGACGCCATCCGGGCCGGGGACGTCGTCACCGTCAAGGGGTCGCTCGGTTCCCATATGGGCTTGGTCGTCAAGGCCATTGCCGCCCGGTTCCCTGCCGTGCCTGCCGACGACTGAGACAAGAGGAACATAGCCGATGCTCGTCTGGCTTGCCGATTTCGCCGGGGCCTTCCCGATTCTGAACGTGTTCCGCTACATCACGTTCCGCGCCGGCGGCGCCACTGCGACCGCGCTGCTTTTCGTCTTCTTCTTCGGGCCTGCCGCGATTTCCTGGCTCCGGATCAAGCAAGGCAAGGGCCAGCCGATCCGGACCGACGGTCCAGAGACGCATCTTGCCAAGCGTGGCACGCCGACGATGGGCGGCCTGATGATCCTGTCGGGACTGTTCGCTGCGGTCCTGCTCTGGGGCAATCTGCGCAACTCCTATGTCTGGATCGTGCTCGGCGTGACCGCCGCCTATGGCGCCATCGGTTTCTATGACGACTATCTCAAGGTCACTAAGCAGTCGCATAAGGGCTTTTCCGGCAAGGCACGGCTTTCCATCGAGGTCGTGATCGCACTCATCGCCTGCTACTTGATCATGCGGCTCGGTCCGCCGGCGATTTCATCCGGCTTCGCGATGCCGTTCCTGAAGGAACTGGTCATTCCTCTCGGCCTGCTCTTTCCCTTTGTGACCGCCTTCGTGGTGGTCGGAGCCGGCAATGCGGTCAATCTCACCGACGGGCTCGACGGGCTTGCGATCGTGCCGGTGATGATTGCAGCCGCGACATTCGGCTTCATCTCCTATCTCGCGGGCAACGCGATCTTCGCCAACTACCTGCAGATCCACCATGTACCGGGCGCCGGCGAGCTTGCCGTGATCTGCGGCGCCGTGATCGGGGCCGGCCTGGGCTTCCTCTGGTTCAACGCACCGCCGGCCCAGATCTTTATGGGCGACACCGGCTCGCTCGGCCTCGGCGGCTTGCTTGGCGTGATCGCGGTTGCGACCAAGCATGAGATCGTGCTGGCCATCGTCGGCGGCCTCTTCGTGGTCGAGGCGCTTTCGGTCATCATCCAGGTCTTCGTCTTCAAGCGTACCGGCAAGCGCGTCTTCCTGATGGCGCCGATCCATCACCATTTCGAGAAACTGGGCTGGACAGAGCCGCAGGTCGTGATCCGCTTCTGGATCATTTCCGTTGTGCTGGCCTTGGTCGGCCTCGCCACGCTGAAGCTGCGCTGATCATGACGCCGGTTACCGTATTTGCTGGCCGCAAGGTCGCGTTGTTCGGCCTCGGCGGCTCGGGTCTGGCGACGGCGCGCGCCTTGATCGCAGGCGGTGCCGATGTCGCGGCCTGGGACGACAAGGCCGAGAGCCGCGACAAGGCGGCGGGCGAGGGCATGGCGATCGTCGATCTCGCAACCGCCGACTGGGCTGATTTCGCGAGCTTCATCCTCTCGCCGGGCGTGCCCCTGACCCATCCGCAACCGCATTGGACAGTCGGAAAGGCGCAAGCCGCTGGCGTCGAGATCGTCGGCGATATCGAACTCTTCTTCCGCGAGCGGGCGAAAGTTGCCCCCGGTGCCCTGGTGATCTGCATCACCGGCACCAACGGCAAGTCGACCACGACCGCGCTGATCAGCCATGTGCTGCGTCAGGCCGGCCGTGACGTGCAAATGGGTGGCAATATCGGCACCGCCGTTCTCGCGCTCGAGCCGCCGGCCGAGGGCCGTGTCCATGTCATCGAATGCTCGACCTTCCAGATCGACCTGACACCGTCACTGGCGCCGAGTGTCGGAATCCAGATGAACCTGACGCCGGACCATCTCGACCGGCATGGCACGCTGGCGGCCTACGCTGCGATCAAGGAGCGCATGGTCGAGGCCGCGGACATTGCCGTCGTTGGCGTCGATGACGAGGCCTCCAAGCAGATGGCGCGCCGGCGCGCTGCGTCCGGGCGTCCGCTGGTGAGGATCAGTGGAGAGCAGCCGCTCGACGAGGGCGTCTTCGCTGGTGTCACGGCCAATGCCGGCAAGCTCGACACCCGCATCGTCGAGGTCAGGGACGGCAAGCCGCGCGTTGTCGCCAATCTCGCCGGCATCGGCTCGCTGCGGGGCTCGCACAATGCGCAGAATGCGGCGGCTGCCTTTGCCGCCTGCGCGGCTATCGGCCTCTCCGCCGAGGAGATCGCTGCCGGCTTCAAGACCTATCCCGGACTCGCACACCGCATGGAGGAGATCGGCCGCGTCGGTCGCGTCGTCTTCATCAACGATTCCAAGGCGACCAATGCGGATTCGACCGAGAAGGCGCTGACCTCGTTTCGCGACATCTTCTGGATCCTTGGCGGCAAGGCCAAGGAGGGCGGCATCGAGAGCCTGAGGCGCTACTTCCCGAACATCGCGAGGGCCTATTTGATCGGCGCCGCGACAGACGCCTTCGCCGTGACCTTCGATGAGGATGGCCGAGTGGATTATGTCCGCAGCGGCACGCTCGACGTCGCGGTCGCGGCGGCTGCCAGCGACGCAGCGGCGCATCCGGGTGATGCCGAGATTGCCGTGCTGCTCTCGCCAGCCTGCGCGTCCTACGATCAGTACCCGAATTTCGAGGTGCGGGGCGATGCGTTCCGCGCGCTCGTGAAGGCGCTGCCGGGCTTCGAGGCAGGTTGAAAACGGGCGTTCGCATCAAGTCGGAATCAATCGGTTAACCAATCGTTGCCAATGTGATTCGCTGAAACGGGCGGCTGAATTTCGCCCGTCTGGTTGATGGAGCCAGAGCATGGTCTCACGCGCGGAACCCAGTCTCAGCGGTCGCTGGTGGTGGTCGATCGACCGCATCATCCTGTCCACCCTGGTGACGTTGATGGTCTCCGGCGTCGTGCTGCTGATGGCGGGAGGCCCGCCGGTGGCAGAGCGCCTCGGCCTTTCGACCTTCCACTTCGTCAACCGGCAGGCATTCTACCTGCTGGTCGCCTTTGCCATCTTCCTTGCGACCTCGTTCATGACCCCCCGACAGGTCCGGCGGGCGGCGCTGCTGATCTATGTGGTCGCGCTCGCGATGGTGGTGGCGACGCTGTATTTCGGCGTCGAGGTGAAGGGTGCGCGTCGCTGGCTGACGCTCGGCCCGCTCGGCTCCGTCCAGCCATCTGAATTCCTGAAGCCCGCATTCGTCGTGCTCGCTGCCTGGGCCTTTTCGGAGGGCATGCGCCGGCCGGACCTGCCGGGTACGCTCATGGCCTTCGCCCTGTTGCCGTTGACGATCACGCCCCTGGTCCTGCAGCCGGATTTCGGCCAGACCGTGCTGGTCAGCCTCGTCTGGGGCGGGCTGTTCTTCGTTGCCGGCTTGCACTGGTTCTGGGTGGCCGGTCTTGGCGGCGCCGGCATGTTCGGCCTGCTTATCGCCTATCAGCTCGTTCCACATGTGCGCGCCCGTATCGAGCGCTTCATGGACAAGGGCTCGGGCGACACCTTCCAGATCGATACCGCGCTCGAGAGCTTTGCTCAGGGCGGTTGGCTTGGCAAAGGGCCGGGCGAGGGCACCGTGAAGCGCATCCTGCCCGACGCGCATACCGATTTCATCTTCGCCGTCACGGCGGAGGAGTTCGGCATCGTCGTCTGCATCCTGCTGGTGGCGCTGTTCGCCCTGATCGTGCTGCGCGCGCTCTTCGTGGCCCAGAAGGCCGAGGATCCCTTCATTCGCCTCGCAGTGACAGGGCTGGCGCTGTTGTTCGGCATCCAGGCGGCGATCAACATGATGGTCAACCTGCACATGATGCCGGCCAAGGGCATGACCTTGCCATTCATCTCCTATGGTGGCTCCTCGCTGCTCTCGCTGGCGCTAGGCACAGGCTTCCTGCTGGCCCTGACCCGCAAACGCCCGCGCGCCGAGGGCTTTGGTGAATTCGGGCGTTGACGGACATGACACAGCGCCCGCTCGTCGCTCTCGCCGCAGGTGGCACCGGCGGCCACCTCTTTCCCGCCGAGGCGCTGAGCCATGCGCTGCAGCGTCATGACGTGCGTGTCGCGCTCGTCACCGACGCGCGCGCGGTCGAATATGCCGGCAGCTTCCCGGCCGAGTCCGTTCACCCGGTCCCGGCGGCGACACCGTCCGGTCGCTCTCCGCTCAAGATGGCAGGCGCGGCGCTCGAACTGATGAAGGGCGTCTTTGTCGCACGCCGCGTCATCAAGACACTGCAGCCTGCCGTCGTCGTCGGCTTCGGCGGTTATCCGACGGTTCCGCCGGTGCTCGCCGCCTCCTTCGCCGGCGTGAAAACGATGGTGCATGAGCAGAACGCCGTCATCGGCCGCGCCAACCGCTTCCTGTCGGGCCGGGTCGACATCATTGCGACGGGCTTCGCCGAGGTCGGAGGCCTCGATGCCGCTCGCGCTGCAAAATGCAGGCAGGTTGGCAATCCCGTTCGCCCCGCGGTCGTTGCCGCTGTCTCTCCCTATGCCGATCCCTCGACGGGGCCGTTGCGGCTGCTCGTCTTCGGCGGCAGCCAGGGCGCCCGGATCATGGCCGATATCGTGCCGCCGGCGATTCAGCTGCTGACGCCCGCGGAACGAGGCCGTCTCCATATCGTGCAGCAGGCCCGCGTGGAGGATAACGAGCGCGTCCGGCGGATCTATTCCGAGCTCGGCGTCGCCGCAGAGATCGCGCCCTTCTTCAAGGACCTGCCAACGCGTATGGGGGCAGCGCATCTCGTGATCGGCAGGGCCGGCGCTTCGACTGTCGCCGAGCTCACCGTGATCGGCAGGCCGTCGCTGCTGGTGCCCTTGCCGGGGGCGCTCGATCAGGACCAGGCCGCCAATGCGGCTGTGCTCGAGCGGGCGGGCGGCACCATCCGCATCCTGCAGTCGGAGTTCACGCCGCGCCGGCTGGCGGGCGAGCTCTCGACTCTGATCGCAGAGCCATCGCGCTTGACTGCCATGGCCGACAGCGCCAAGAGCGCGGGAATTCCCGATGCGGCCGACCGGCTTGCCCGCTTGGTTCTGCAGGTCGCAGGGATCACGTTCTGAGGCATGTCTTGACGGAAAGCCGGTTCCCACCTTTTCGCGACATGTCGTAATCCGCAGGAGACACCTGACCCATGAAGCTGCCGCCCAAGCTCGGCTCCATTCATTTCGTCGGCATCGGCGGCATCGGCATGTCCGGTATCGCCGAGGTGCTGCATAATCTCGGCTACAAGGTCCAGGGCTCGGACGCGTCCGACAATGCCAATGTCCGTCGCCTCGCCGACAAGGGCATCAAGACCTTCGTCGGCCATGCCGCGGAAAACATCGAGGGGGCTGAGGTCGTCGTCGTCTCCACGGCGATCAGGCGCGACAATCCCGAACTCACGGCCGCGCGCGAGCAGCGCCTGCCGGTGGTGCGCCGCGCCGAAATGCTGGCCGAACTGATGCGGCTGAAATCTTGCGTCGCGATCGCCGGCACGCATGGTAAGACGACCACGACCTCGCTGGTCGCCACCCTGCTGGAGAAGGGCGGGCTCGACCCGACGGTGATCAATGGCGGCATCATCAACGCCTATGGCACCAATGCGCGCATGGGCGAGAGCGACTGGATGGTGGTCGAGGCCGACGAGTCGGACGGCACCTTCCTGAAGCTCCCCGCCGACGTGGCGATCGTCACCAATATCGATCCCGAGCATCTCGACCACTTCAAGACCTTCGATGCCATCAAGGAGGCCTTCCGCTCGTTCGTCGAGAACCTGCCCTTCTACGGCTTCGCGGTGATGTGCATCGATCATCCCACGGTGCAGGGCCTCGTCGGGCAGATCGAGGATCGGCGCGTCGTTACCTATGGCGAGAACCCGCAGGCGGATTTCCGGTTGATCGACATCGACCTCTCCGGCGGACAAGCCAGGTTCACGCTTCTGATCCGCGACCGCAAGCGTGGGCGCGACGAGGTCGTGCGCGATCTCGTGATGCCGATGCCCGGTCACCACAATGCGCTGAATGCCACCGCCGCGATCGCGGTCGCCTATGACCTTGGCATTCCGGTGGAGAAGATCCGCGAGGCGCTTGCCGGTTTCGGCGGCGTCAAGCGCCGCTTCACCAAGACCGGCGAGTGGAACGGCGCGCTGATCTTCGACGATTACGGCCATCACCCCGTCGAAATCGCTGCCGTGCTCAAGGCGGCGCGCGCCTCGACCAAGAGCAAGGTCATCGCCGTCGTCCAGCCGCATCGCTATACGCGGCTTTCCAGCCTGTTCGACGATTTTGCGGCCTGCTTCAACGACGCCGATACGGTGATCGTCGCCGACACCTACGCTGCGGGAGAGGCGCCGATTCCCGGTGCCGACCGGGACAGCCTCGTCTCGGGCATCAAGGCGCGCGGCCACCGCCACGCGCTGGCCCTCGAGGCTCCCGAGAAGCTCGCGGGCATGGTGGCGGAATTCGCGGGGCCGGGCGACTATGTCGTCCTGCTGGGCGCCGGCAACATCACGCAATGGGCCTATGCGCTGCCGGGGGAACTCGCCGGGCTGGATGGCAAGCAGTGAGCTTCCCCGATATCACGCCCGAACTTCGCGCGGCCGCGCCCGAACTGCGCGGCCGGCTCCTGGCCAACCAAGAGATGGCGGGGCTGACCTGGTTCCGCGTCGGTGGACCGGCGCAGGTGCTGTTCACGCCGGCTGACGAGCAGGACCTGGCCTATCTGCTGTCCAGGCTCCCGGCCGGGCTTCCCGTCACGGTCGTCGGGCTCGGCTCGAACCTGATCGTGCGTGACGGGGGCATTCCCGGCGTCGTTGTTCGACTCGGCGGCAAGGCGTTTGGCGAGATATCGCTCGAAGAAGGCAACCGGCTTCGCAGTGGCACGGCGGTGCCGGACGTCAAGGTGGCGCGGGCGGCAGCCGATGCTTCGCTCGACGGGCTCGCCTTCTATCGCGGTATCCCGGGCTGCATCGGCGGTGCCTTGCGGATGAACGCGGGGGCTCACGGCGGCGAGACCACCGGTGTGCTCATCTCTGCGCGCGGCGTGACCCGCAAAGGCGAGATCGTCACGCTCTCCCATGCGGAGATGGGCTTCACCTACCGCAACAGTGCGGCAGCGACGATGGACATCGTCTTCACGTCGGCCCTGTTCCAGGGGCGGCCGGGCGATCAGGCTGCGATCTTCGCGGAGATGGACCGGGTGACGGCGGCGCGTGAGGCTGCTCAGCCGATCAAGGAGCGCACCGGTGGTTCGACCTTCAAGAACCCGCCCGGCGGCAAAGCCTGGCAACTGATCGACGCCGCCGGCTGCCGTGGCTTGCGGGTCGGCGGCGCCCAGGTCTCCGAGATGCATTGCAACTTCCTGATCAATGCCGGCGGCGCGACCGCCGCCGATATCGAAGGTCTGGGCGAGGAGGTTCGCCGCAGGGTCAAGGAGACCTCGGGCTTCGACCTGCACTGGGAGATCAAGCGGCTGGGCGTCGCAGCCTAGGCCGTTGGGCACTGAATGGATCAGGACTGCGCCCGTCCCCCGTAACAGCCGCTGTCCGGGTTGCGATCGTGCGGAGTGCGCGACGCAGTCCGCGCCTTCGCCCGAATAGTCACTCGCAGCGGGCTTGCGTCGTCGGAGGCGACGCGGTGTTTCGATCGCCTCGCCATCGCTGCGTTAACGCGTCGTTAACCATGCTCCCCCGAGGGTCTGGGCGAAGCGGAGTAGCGATTCCATGACCAAACACGTCGCAGTCTTGATGGGTGGATGGTCCGTCGAGCGGGAGGTCAGCCTCAATACGGGCGACGGTTGTGCGAGGGCATTGGAGAGCGTCGGCTACCGCGTGACGCGAATCGATGTGCAGCGCGATATTGCGGATGTGCTGGACCGGCTGCGCCCAGACGTCGCCTTCAATGCACTTCATGGCCGCTATGGCGAAGACGGCACGATCCAGGGCCTGCTCGAGATTCTGCGGATCCCCTACACCCATTCCGGGGTGCTCGCCTCAGCGCTCGCCCTGCGCAAGGACAGGGCGAAGACGGTCGTTGCGGCTGCCGGGGTTCCGGTCGCGCGCGGAGTTACGCTGTCGCGCTTCGAGGCCGCCAAGAAGCACCCCTTGCCGCCGCCCTATGTGCTCAAACCCATCAACGAGGGGTCCTCGGTCGGGGTCATCATCGTGAAGAAGGGGCGCGAACATCCTCCGCAGGAAGTGGCGCGGGAGGACTGGCCCTGCGGTGACATGTTGCTGGCCGAGAGCTTCGTCGCCGGGCGGGAGCTGACCTGCGCCATCATGGGCGACCGATCCCTCGGTGTAACCGAGATCCGGGCCGCCACAGGCGAGTTCTACGACTACGATGCGAAATACACGAAAGGTGGTTCGATCCACATCTGCCCGGCTCAAATTTTACCAAAAATTTACCAGCAGATCGAAGAGTGTGCGTTAACGGCGCATCAAGCAATCGGGTGCCGGGGCGTCAGCCGTTCTGACTTCCGCTACGACGACGAGAGCGACACTCTCGTCTGGCTGGAGGTCAATACGCAGCCCGGGATGACCGAAACCAGCCTGGTGCCCGAGTTGGCTGCCCACGCGGGCCTGAACTTCGGTGAGCTCGTCAAATGGATGGTGGAGGACGCCTCCCTCGATCGATGAAAGCGGCGGCGGTGCCCGCCCGACGTTCATCGATGCCGGCCGCAGGGCCGCAACTTCTGGTCGGCGAGCGTTCGCGCCGCTGGTTCCGGTCGTCGCGGCGCAGCGCGGTGGCTCTCCCGCTGTGGCAGCGCCTGCCGCAGCGGATCGGGACCTGGCTGGCTCTTGGGTTTCTTGGATTGAGTATCGGGGCAGGCTTCGTGCTGGGCGGACATGTCGAAACGATGCGGGAGAACTACGGCGAGCCGCGCCATATGCTGGCGCGCCTGGTTGGGCTCGGCGTCGATAGGGTGACGATCTCCGGAATCGCCGAGCTGTCGGAGATCGAGGTTCTGATCGCCGCCGGGATCGATTCGAAGACCTCGGTCGCCTTCTTCGATGCCGACGAGGCGCGCCGTCGCCTCGAGGCGACGCCGCTGATTCGCCAGGCAACGGTTCGCAAGCTCTATCCAAGCGAGATCGCGATCACGCTGACCGAGCGCGAACCCTTCGCCCTCTGGCAGGTGAAGGGTGACCTTTTCCTGATCGCCGCCGATGGCACCGTCATCGACAAGATGGACGATGGTCGCTTCGCCCATCTGCCGCTCGTGGTCGGGCCCGACGCCAATACCCGCGCCCGCGAATACGTCGCGCTGCTCGCGGACGCCGGGCCGTTGGCGCCGCGCATCCGTGCGGCCAGCCTGATTGCCGGCCGGCGCTGGAACCTCAAGCTCGACAACGGCATGGATATCCGCCTGCCGGAGATTGCGCCGGGAGAGGCCGTGAAACGCCTGGCTGGCCTCGAATCGGATTTCAGGCTGCTGGACAAGGACCTGCTCGCCATCGACCTGCGCCAGCCCGACCGGGTGGTGATGCGGTTGACGGAAGAGGGGGCGGCGACCCGCGCCGAGCAGCTCAAGAGCAAGACCAAGAAGAAGGGAGGCGAGGCGTGAACTTCACCTCTCAGGGCCTGACACCTCGGATGCGTCCGCTTTCGTCGCGCAAGAGCGCGACCTTGTCGATTCTGGACGTCGGCACCAGCAAGGTGGTCTGCCTGATCGCCGAGCTGAATCCGGCGGAGGCGAACGAGCGGTTGCGCGGGCGCACCCATGTCGCGCGCATCATCGGCATTGGCCATCAGCGCTCCCTCGGCGTGAAGGGCGGCGCCATCATCGATCTCGAAAACGCCGAGCGCGCGATCCGGGCCGCGGTCGATGCGGCCGAGCGCATGGCCAAGGTCGAGGTCCAGTCCGTCATCGTCAACCTGACGGGCGGGCGCATCGGCTCGCAGCATTATGCCGCCAGCGTCGACCTGCGCAGCGGCTCCGTCAGCGATTCCGATGTGAAGCGGGTACTCGCGGTCGCCGCGACGCATGCGATCAAGCCCGGCAAGGCGGTGATGCACGCATTGCCCACCGGGTACGCGCTCGATGGCGTGCCGGGCGTGCTCGATCCGCGTGGCCTCGTCGGCGGCAAGCTCTCGGTCGACATGCATGTCGTCGCCAGCGAGGCGGCCGCTGCCCGCAACGTCATGCTGGCGGTCGAGCGCTGCCATCTCGAGGTCGAGGCGGTCGTCGCGTCTCCCTATGCTTCGGGTCTCTCCGTTCTCGTCGATGACGAGGCCGAAATGGGCGTCGTCGTCGTCGACATGGGCGGCGGCACCACCAGCCTCGGCGTTTTCTCGGGCGGCCATCTGGTCCATGCCGACGCCATTGCGGTGGGTGGCAATCACATCACCATGGACGTGGCGCGCGGGTTGTCGACGCGCGTCTCGGCCGCCGAGCGGCTGAAGACGCTGCACGGATCGGCGATCTCCAGCGCTTCGGACGAGCGCGACATGATCTCGGTGCCGCAGGTCGACGATGACGAGCGCGACACCCCGAACCATCTCGCGAAATCGCATCTGATCCGCATCATCAAGCCGCGGGTCGAGGAAATCCTCGAACTCGTGCGCGACAGGCTCAACGCCGCCGGCTTTTCGGCCCAGGCCGGCCGCCGCGTCGTGCTGACAGGCGGCGCCTGCCAGTTGACCGGCCTGCCGGAGACGGCGCGCCGGCTGCTCGGCGGCCAGGTCCGCACCGGCCGGCCGCTGGGCATCAAGGGCTTGCCCGAGGCCGGCAAGGGGCCAGCTTTTGCAACCGCGGTCGGCCTGCTGGTCTACCCGCAGGTCGCGCATGTCGAACATTTCGAGCCGCGCGCGAGCGGCGCTTACTTCGCGACGGGGACGGACGGGTATTTCTCGCGTGTCGGGCGTTGGCTGAAAGACAGTTTCTAAGGGTATCGGGCCGGGCGGCGCGGCGCCGTTCCGGCCCAAGAGTAAAATCGTAGCAATCGGGACGGCACCCGCCAGGCGCCGGACAAGAAATCGAAAGAGGCAACCATGGCGATGAATCTGCAAGCCCCTGACATCCGGGAGCTAAAGCCCCGGATCACCGTGTTCGGTGTCGGCGGAGCCGGCGGCAACGCGGTCAACAACATGATCGAAGCCGGCCTCGATGGTGTCGATTTCGTCGTCGCCAACACCGATGCGCAGGCTCTGGCGCTCTCGCGTGCTTCGCGCATCGTGCAGATGGGCCTGCAGGTCACCGAAGGCCTCGGCGCCGGTTCGCAGCCGGAAGTCGGGCGTGCGGCGGCGGAAGAGGTGATCGACGAGATCCGTGACCACCTTGCCGGTGCGCACATGGTCTTCATCACCGCCGGCATGGGCGGTGGCACCGGTACCGGTGCAGCCCCCGCGATTGCCCGCGTCGCCCGCGACATGGGTATACTGACCGTCGGCGTCGTCACCAAGCCGTTCCAGTTCGAGGGCCATCGCCGCATGCGCATGGCGGAGGCCGGCATTTCGGAGCTGAACGAGGCGGTCGATACGCTGATCGTCATCCCGAACCAGAACCTGTTCCGCGTCGCCAACGAGACCACCGGCTTCGCCGATGCCTTCGGCATGGCCGACCAGGTTCTCTATTCCGGCGTGGCCTGCATCACCGACCTGATGGTCCGTCCCGGCCTGATCAACCTCGACTTCGCCGACGTTCGCGCCGTGATGCGCGGCATGGGCAAGGCGATGATGGGCACCGGCGAAGCGCAGGGCGAGAAGCGTGCGCTGACCGCGGCCCAGGCTGCGATCAACAATCCGCTGCTCGATGATGTCTCGATGAAGGGCGCGCGTGGCCTGCTGATCTCGATCACCGGCGGGCGCGACATGAAGCTCTATGAGGTCGACGAAGCGGCCACCCGCATCCGCGAGGAGGTCGATTCAGAAGCCAACATCATCGTCGGTGCGACGTTCGACGAATCGCTCGAGGGCGTCGTGCGCGTCTCCGTCGTGGCCACCGGCATCGACAAGCCGATCAGCACCCAGGCTGAAATGGACGATACCGAAGCCCGTATCGCCCAGGTTGCCGAGCGCCTGAAGGCCGAAGCACGTTTGCGCAATACGGCCGCCGCACCGCGGGCCGCGGCTCCGGTTCATGCCGAGCCGATGCTGGAGATGCGTGCGCCGGTGAATGTCGAGACCGTGCGCCAGGCGGCTCCGGTGCAGCCGAGCGTTGCGGAAGATATCCGCATCGAGCCGGTGCAGCCGCGTCCGGTAATCGCGGCCGCTCCCGTGAGCCAGCCGATGCTGCATGAAGAGCCGGTGATGCGTCACGAGGACAGCTTCATCGCCCCGGCCCCGGAGCGTGCGGTCGTCCGCCCGACCCGGATGCCGCGGATCGAGGACCTGCCGATGCCGGCGCAGAACCAGATCGCGGCGAGCCGTGGCGCGCAGTCGGTGCCGCAGCCTCCGGCGCAGGCCGACCAGAAGCGCATGTCGCTGATGCAGCGCCTCGCCTCGGTTGGTTTCGGCCGCAAGGATGAGGACGAGGCCCAGCCGCAGGCCCCGGTGCGCCACGCGCCTCCGCCGATGCAGCCTGCCGCTCCGGCACCCAGCGCAGCCCATGCCGAGTATATGCGCCGTCCGGCTCCGCCGGCCTCGCGCCCGGCCCAGGGCCAGCTCGACCAGCTTGGCCGTGCAGCGCCGAATCGCAACAGCGAAGAGGATCAGCTGGAGATTCCCGCCTTCCTGCGCCGCCAGGCGAACTGAGCGCCACAGCGACTGCGACAGCGTTGTAACAGAGCCCGGAGCGAACCCTCGCTCCGGGCTCTGTTTACGTTTGAAAAACCATATACTTCAATGGGATGGTTATTTTTCTCTGATTGAGTTGGCTTGTTACAGAGCGAAAGAAAGCGTGATTTTGTCGGCATCCACCTAAGGCGTATGTTGCGCTTGCCCCAAAGGGGGATGACGGCACCGGCAACCGCCAGGCGCCGCCCAACTGAAGGACCGCAAACGACCATCAGGCAGCCCGTAGCGTTGTGCAGCCGAGATCGTTAGCGTTCGAGATTGGATACCGGAATGAATTTTGATCGGCAGACCACACTCCGCGCTCCCGTGTCCTTGAAGGGAATCGGTGTTCATTCCGGAGCTCCCGCCGGAATCTGCCTCAAGCCTTCCAGCGCGAATTCCGGCATCGTCTTCCTCCGCAAGGAGTCCGAGGGCGGCCCTTCGCACCTTATCCATGCCCGCTACAACAAGGTGAGTGCCGCTGAGCTCTGCACCGTGATCGGCGATCGTGGTGCCGCATCCGTCGCGACCATCGAGCACCTGATGTCGGCTTGCGCCGGCCTTGGACTCGACAACGTCCTGATCGAGATCGACGGCCCCGAGATGCCGATCATGGACGGCAGCGCTGCGGAGTTCGTCGCAGCGATCGAAGATGCAGGCGTCGTCACGCTTGGCGCGAACCGCCGTTATCTCAAGATCCTGCAGCCTGTGCGTGTCGAGAAGGGCCGCGGCTTCGCCGAGCTTGCGCCGTTCGACAGCGGCTTCCGCCTCGATGTCGAGATCGATTTCGACACCCCGGCGATCGGCCGTCAGCGCAAGATCTTCGACCTCGAGCCGGTCGCCTATGCCCGCGAGATTTCGCGTGCCCGCACCTTCGGTTTCATGCGCGAAGTCGAGCAGCTCTGGAAGGCGGGCTTCGCGCTCGGCGCCTCGCTCGACAACACCGTCGCGATCGGCGACGACAAGGTGGTCAACCCTGAAGGCCTGCGCTACGCGGACGAGTTCGTGCGCCACAAGGTGCTCGACGCGGTCGGCGATCTTGCGCTGGCCGGCTATCCGATCCTCGGCGAGTTTCGCTCCTATTGCGGTGGTCACCGCATGAACGTGACCGTTCTGGAAGCCTTGTTTGCGGATCGCGCGAATTACGCGATCGTCGAGGCCGAACCGGTTTACGCGCATCGTGCCGCGCAGATGGCCGCTGCGGCTCCGGCGGCTTTCGCGCCCGATCTGCACTGAGCAGCCGAACAGTTTAGCGCGCGCCTTGCATTCGCCCGGTTTTTGTCGAATGCAGCATGGCCTCGCATGTTCGTAACCTGCCTTTCGACGGTAGCGTGAGCGCTGCGTCTGAGGTAAAGGCATCCTTCGCCATCTTGCGGTGACGAGCGAAAGAGGACGGACGACGTGAGCGTCATGCGGCTGAACAACCCGACTTCCCAAAGCGCCCGACCGATGCGGATGGGCGTTGCCCTCGCGCTCGGCGCCGCCTTGCTGCTCGGCGGCTGCGATACGATGTCGTCGCTCAATCCGTTCGACAGGCCCGAGGTCTACAAGCCGGAAATCGTCGCGGATGTGCCGGCCGATAAGCTCTATAACGAGGGGCTGGCTCGCTCTCAGAACGGCGACAGCGAAGGCGCCGTCAAGAAGTTCGAGGAGATCGACAAGCAGGCGCCATTCTCGCCCTATGCGAAGAAGGGCCTGATCATGGTCGCCTATACGAATTTTCAGGCGGCGAAGTACGAGGACGCGATCACGGCGTCCAAGCGCTTCCTGGCGCAGAATCCGGCCAGTCCGGATGCCGCCTACGCGCAGTACATCCTGGCGATGTCCTATTATAATCAGATCCCGGACGCGACGCGCGACCAGGAACGGACCGAGCGCGCGCTTGCCGCGATGCAGGAACTGCTCGATCGCTATCCGAAGTCCGAATATGTGATCGACACCCGCGAGAAGATGCTGGTTGCGCGCGATCAGCTCGCGGGCAAGGAGATGAATGTCGGCCGCTACTATCTCGAGAAGCGCAATTATACCGGTGCCGTGAACCGCTTCCGCGACGTCATCACCAAATATCAGACCACTCGCCATGTCGAGGAGGCGTTGATGCGCCTGACCGAGGCCTATATGGCGATGGGCATCACCAATGAGGCGCAGACTGCCGCTGCCGTGCTCGGGCATAACTTCCCCGACAGCCCCTGGTACAAGGACGCCTATACCCTCCTTCAGAGCGGCGGCCTCGAGCCCCGCGAGGATCGCGGCTCCTATATCAGCCGGTTGTTCAACGGCTTCACCCGTTCGGTCGTCGGCCTCGTTCGCTGAGGCCGGGCAGGTGCATGGGCGGGTGACGGACCGCATGCCACTCCCTTCAATCACTCGCTGAGCGTCATGCTGGCGCAGCTTTCGATCCGTGACATCGTCCTGATCGACCGGCTCGATCTGGCGTTCGGCGCCGGGTTGAGCGTGCTGACTGGTGAGACCGGCGCCGGGAAGTCGATCCTGCTCGACGGCTTTGCTCTGGCGCTCGGTGGGCGCGGCGACGGCGGGCTCGTGCGCCATGGCGAGGCGCAAGGTCAGGTCAGTGCGGTCTTCGATCTGCCGCTCGCCCATCCAGCTCGCAAGCTGGCGCAGGCGCAGGAGATCGACACAGACGGCGATCTGATCCTGCGGCGGGTGCAGTATGCCGATGGACGGACACGCGCCTTCATCAATGACCAGCCGGTCAGCGTCCAGATCCTGCGGCTGATCGGTAGCGCCATCGTCGAAATCCACGGCCAGCATGATGACCGGGCCCTGACCGATGCAGCACAGCACCGCGCCATTCTCGACGGTTTTGCCGGTCTCGAAGGACAGGCCGAAGTCACCGCAACGGCCAGCGATGTACTGAAGCGCGCGCGGCAGGCCCTGCAAACCCAGCGCATCCGTGTCGAGGCCGCACGCAAGGAGGCCGATTTCCTGCGCCACGCCGTGGCCGAACTCGGCAAGCTTGCACCGGAGCCGGGCGAGGAAGATGCGCTGGCCAGCCGACGTCAGGACATGATGCAGGCGGAGAAGGTGGCGCGCGATCTTGCCGATGCCTATGAGGCGGTCGGCGGCCAGGCCTCGTCTGTTCCCGCCCTTGCGGCAGTGCTTCGCCGGCTGGAGCGGCGGGCAGCGCAGGCACCGGAGCTCGTCGATCCGTCGATGGCAGCGCTCAATACTGCGATCGTGGCGCTGGAAGAAGCGGGCGAAGCGCTCGCGGCGGCCATGCGTGCAGCGGAATACGATCCGCGCGAGCAGGAGCGAGTCGAGGAGCGGCTGTTCGCCTTGCGGGCGGCGGGCCGAAAGTTCGACGTTCCGGTCGAGGCGCTTGCCGATCTTGCAGCCAGGATGAGTGCCGACCTTGCCGAACTCGATGAGAGCGAGGGTTCCCTGTCCCGGCTCGAAGCGGAGCTCGCTCAGGCGGAAGCCGATTATCTTGCCAAGGCGCGGGCACTCTCTGCTGCCCGCGGTGAGGCCGCGGTGCGTCTCGACAACGCGGTCAGGGCGGAGCTGCCGCCGCTGAAGCTCGAGCGCGCTCGCTTCATCACCCATATTGATCGCGACGAGGATGCGCGGGGGCCAGAAGGGTTCGATCGCGTCGAGTTCTGGGTCGAGACCAACCCCGGCACGCGGCCAGGTCCGATGATGAAGGTTGCCTCCGGGGGCGAGCTCTCGCGCTTCATGCTCGCCCTGAAGGTCGTGCTTGCCGAGCGCGGTTCGGCGCCGACCCTGGTCTTCGACGAAATCGATACCGGAGTCGGGGGGGCGGTGGCTGATGCGATCGGAGAGCGGCTGGCACGCCTGGCGGGGCAGGTGCAGGTCATCTCGGTGACGCATGCGCCGCAGGTCGCGGCCAAGGCAGGCCGGCATTTCCTGATCGCCAAGTCGGCGCTGGACAATGACGCGGCCTCGCGCACGGTGACGCGCGTGACGCCGCTCGAGGATCGGACACGGCGCGAGGAGATCGCTCGCATGCTTGCCGGTGCCAGCATCACCGAGGAGGCGAGGGCGGCCGCTGCTCGTCTGCTTGACGCAGCTGGCATTCATGGCGCGGCGGCGCGGGCCTGACCACTGCGATCCGCATTCCCTTTCTGCGAATTCTGCTCTAAGAGCGGCACAGACTGGCTTATGGTGTTATGGCTGCGTTGTACGCGCCGCGATGCCTGCCTCACGATCTCCCGCGCCGCATCACGCCGCGCGCATGAACTCAAGGCCGATTAACCAATGGCATTCCTTCCCACGAGCCCGCCGCTCGCGCGTGCGCTCGCCGAACGCAACTACAATGATCCGACGCCCGTCCAGAATGCGGTTCTGGAGGAAGCGGCCGCCGGACGCGACCTTCTGGTCTCGTCGCAGACGGGCTCAGGCAAGACCGTCGCCTATGGGCTTGCCATCGGCGAGACCCTCCTGGAGGGCGCTGAAGTCCTGGGCCGCGCCGCGCAACCCTTGGCGCTGATCATCGCGCCGACGCGCGAACTGGCGTTGCAGGTCCAGCGCGAACTCGCCTGGCTCTACAAGCATGCCGGTGCCCGCGTGATCTCCTGTGTCGGTGGCATGGATCCGCGCCGCGAGGCCGCCTTGCTGGACGAGGGTGCGCATATCGTCGTCGGCACGCCCGGCCGCTTGCGTGACCATATCGAGCGGCACAGGCTCGATGTCTCGGCGCTCCGAGCCGTCGTCCTCGACGAGGCCGACGAGATGCTCGATCTCGGTTTCCGCGACGATCTCGAATTCATCCTGAAGACGACCCCCGCGGAGCGTCGTAGCCTGCTCTTCTCAGCGACCTTGCCGAAGGCCATCATCGCGCTGGCGAGGAGCTATCAGCGCGATGCTCTGCGCATCGAGGTGGCCGGCTCCGCAACCGGGCATGCCGACATCGAGTATCGCGCGATCCGGGTCTTTCCGAAGGAAGCCGAGCTCGCAGTCGTCAATCTGCTGCGCTTCCACGATTCGCCCTGCGCGCTGGTCTTCTGCAACACCCGCAATGCGGTCCGCCATCTCGAGGCGATCCTGCTGGAGCGCGGCTTTTCGGCCGTGGCGCTCTCGGGCGAACTCAGCCAGAGCGAGCGCAACTCGGCGCTGCAGGCGCTGCGCGACGGGCGCGCCCGCGTCTGCGTCGCGACCGACGTGGCTGCGCGCGGCATCGACCTGCCGGGCCTGACGCTGGTCATTCACGCCGAGCTGCCGAACGATCCAGAGGTCATGCAGCACCGCAGCGGCCGGACGGGCCGCGCGGGCAACAAGGGCACCAGCGTGCTGCTGGTGCCGCCTTCTCGGCGTCGCAAGGCCGACATGCTGCTGTCCGAAGCCAAGGTCGAGGCCGTCTGGGCTGGCGCTCCGACGCAGGAGGAAATCCGTGCTCTCGATCAGGAGCGGCTGCTGCAGGATCCGCTGCTCACTGGCGAGGCCAGCGAGGATGATGCCGGCATGGTCGAGGCCCTTCTCGCCGGTCGCTCTGCGCAGGAGATCGCGGCCGCCCTGGTCAGGGTCTATCGTTCGCGCCTGCCGGCAGCGGAGGAGGTCGGTGATCCGGGTTTCGGACGCGACGAGCGCAGGCCGGTGCGCAGCAGCGAGGATTACGCCCGCCCACGCGAGCGTGACCGCGAGCAGGGCGAGAGGCCGCACAAGGCCGGGCCGCGCGGCGATACGGTTTGGTTCCGCCTGAATATCGGCCGCCGTGACGGCGCCGATCCTCGCCAACTGCTGCCGATGCTCTGCCGTCGCGGCAAGATCACCCGTGACGAGGTCGGCGCCATCCGCATCTTCGACACGGAAACCAAGGTCGAGATCGATGCCGATGTCGCGGAGCGCTTTGCGTCACTGGCGAGCGCGACCGACCGGGACAAGATCCTGATCGAGCCCGTGACCGGCGAAGCCGAGCGGCGCCCGGCCAAGCCCTTTGCGGAGAAGGCAAGCCATACGCGTGCCCCGCGCGAAGATGAAAGGGCAAGTGCGCCGTTCGCAGGCAAGAAGAAGCCTTACGAAGGCAAGGGCAAGCCTTTCGGGGCCAAGGCGCATGGCGGCAAGCCCTATGATCCGGCGCGGCGCGATCGCGAGCCTGTTTACGACGAGAACGCCGTGCTGCGGCCCGGCGAACGCCCCTTCGACAAGAAGTCCGGTCCCTCGGACAAGCCCTTCTCCAAGGGCAAGGCTTTTGCCGGTGCCAAGCCTTTCGCCGGCGCCAAGCCCTTCGCCGGCGCCAAGCCCTTTTCCGGCAAGCCAAGCCATGGCGGGAAGAGCTTCGGCCATGGCAAGCCGGACGCCGGATTTGCGGGCGGTGAGCGCGGCAAGCCTGCCGGCAAGCCGTTCAAGAGCAAGAAGCCGCGTCGGGACGATCGCTGATCGGCATCCCTAACGGCAGGGCTCGAAACCATGCAGAAGCGCCCCTTCCCAAGCCGGGAGGGGGCGTTTCGTGTATTCGGTGATCGATCAGTTCTTCTTGACCAGCGGGCAGGCGCTGGCAGAGAGCGGCTGGGTCACCTCTGCGGCCGGGATCGTGCGCAGGACCCGGTAATAGTCCCACGGTGCCTTGGACTCTTCAGGCTTCTTGACCTCAACGAGGTACATGTCCTTGACCAACCTTCCGTCGGCACGAACCTCACCCTTGGTGGCGAAGAAATCGTTGACCGGCAGCTCCCGCATCTTCTTGGCGACGGTCGGGCCATCGTCGGTCTTGGCTGCCTCGATGGCCTTCAGATAGTGCAGGACCGAGGAATAGGTTCCGGCCTGGACCATGCCCGGCTTGCGGCCGGTGCGGGCCTCGAAGCGTTTCGACCATTCGCGGCTGGCGTCGTCACGGTCCCAGTAAAACGCCGTTGTCGCAAGAAGGCCCTGCGCCTGCTTCAGGCCGAGCGCATGGACGTCGCTGATGACGATCACGAGCCCCGCAAGGTTCTGGCCGCCCTGCGCAATGCCGAATTCGCTGGCCTGCTTGATCGCGTTGATCGTGTCCGTGCCCGCGTTGGCTAGGCCGATGATCTCGGCACCCGAGGATTGCGCCTGCAGCAAGAAGGAACCGAAGTCAGCTGTGCCGAGGGGATGCCGCACGCTGCCTGAGATCGTGCCTCCGCCCTTGGTCACCACATTGGTCAGCTCAGACGCCATCTGGTGGCCGAAGGCGTAGTCGGCCGTCAGCAGGAACCACTTCTTCTTGCCCTGTTCCAGGATGGAGCGGGCGGTGCCGACCGATTGCGAATAGGTGTCGAAAACCCAGTGGAAGCCGGTTGGTGAACAGTCTTCGTTGGTCAGGCGGGTCGTGGCCGGCCCGGTCATCAGCGTGACCTTGCCGCGTTCCTTGCCAATCGTGTTGACCGCGATGGCAACAGCCGAGTTGGTCAGATCGGCAATGGCGTCGACGCCGTCGACATCGAACCAGCGCCGGGCGAGAGCTGAGGCGATGTCGGCCTTGTTCTGGTGGTCGGCGGCGATGATCTCGATCTTGAGGCCCTTGGCGGCGGCGCCGAAGTCCTCGGCCGCCATGCGTGCGGCTTCGACCGAGGTCAGCCCGCCGAAATCGGCATAAGTTCCCGTTTGGTCGTTCAGCACACCGATGCGAATGACATCGCCGCTGATCCCTTGCGCATTGGCCATGACGGTCGAGGCCAGCGAAGCGGCAATGAAACTGAACTTCCTCATGCCTTCCTCCCGTGCTTGATTGTCTAATGAATTCGCGTCGAGGCGATATTCATAACTAATTATCGATCAATCATCGGCTTTATCAAGCATATCAATCGTATCGATCGCCTGTTATTGTGCGTATATTGTATTATATGCGTGCTCGATAATTATCATGTGTACGTATGAATTCTATCGAACAGGCTGGCATGCCGCTTGGGAGTTGGCTAGCGAAAACAGAGGAGAATTTTACCTCATTTTCGCATGATCCATCTGGTCGATTACGCACCGCACGCTGAGCCGGCGGGCGAAGACAGGGCAGGATGAGGTGTCGCTGACGTCAGGACGCCGTGGCGCCGCAATTCAAGGCAAGGTCGGACTGTGCTGAGCAGGTACGCCGGCCTGCTGCCGTTGCGTGCCGGCGGCGATCGAGTGCACACGATTCCCGCTCCCGTCGACGGGGCATCGCTATCGTCTGGAGTGTTCGCCAGCTTGCCGCGACCGGGCGCGCTTGGCGTAAGCCTGGATCAGCGCAGGCCCAGGAAGGACAGGATGGCGATGACCACGACGACGAGGCCGACGATGTAAATGATGTTGTTCATGAGAAGCCCCCTGCTTTGATCGGGCTGCTGGCGCCCGCATGATTGAGCGTCACCATGCTGTTGTGATGAGAACTGAACCGGTGCGGCCGGCAAAGGTTCCCAATAGGAGCGGCGGACAGGCGCGACGCAACTCCGAAGGATCTCGGGAAATCAGGACCGGCAGGGATTGGGGTGCCTCGCCGCCGGCGGCCAACGTCGAGAAGGAGCCGGATCGCTCCGGCCCCTCTTTCAGACGAACTCATGCGTGTTCAGCGGCAGATGGTGACTGGGCGAACCACCGGCCCTACGCCGGGAACGAAGCCGCGACGGAACACCTTGTAGCAGCCGCCATAATAGGCGCTGGCGTAGACCGGGCGGTAGCCCCAGCCGGGACGGCCCCAGCCCCAGGGGCGGCGATGGTGGAACCCGTGGCCGAAATGGCCGTGATGGCCATGGCCGTGCCAGCCAGGCGCCGCTTGCGCGGAGGTGGCGGTGGCGAGCGAGCCGCCGATGAGGGTGCCGGCGCCGAGAACGAAAGCGGTGGCAAGGCCGGTGAGGATCGTGCGGGCGGTCATGAAATCTCTCCCTTGGCTTTGTGCGAGGCCGCGGGATGCAGCCTCATGACCTTTGGTCGCGTGAGCCGCGAGGCAGGTTCAAAGCTGCGGGAGATTTTTTGATGGGCGCGGTCTTTGATGGACTCGGCGCAACCGGGCCGAACCGGCCCGGTTGCGAAAGATGGGCTATTTCTCCACGACCTTGCGGTAGAGATGCCAGGTCGCGTGGCCGAGGATCGGCATGACCAGGACGAGACCAACCAGCACGGGCAGGCAGCCGAGGATGAGCAGGCCTGTGACGATGAGACCCCAGATCATCATGACGCGCGGATTGGCTTCGACCGCGGAAACCGAGGTGCGGATCGCAGTTGCCACATCGACATGCTTGTCGAGCACCAGCGGGAAGGAGATCACGGTCATCGAAAAGGCGGTAATCGCGAAGAGCGCGCCGACTGCGTTGCCGACGATGATCATGGTCCAGCCGTTCGGTGTCGTCAGCACCTCACTGAGGAAGCCGCTGATCGACGTCACGGGCACGTCACCAAGAAGCCAGCGATAGATCAGCCAGGCGGAGAGCAGCCAGGCGATGAAGAGCCCGGTCAGCAATGCGCCGAGTGCCAGGATTGTCCCGATCGAGCGGGATTTCAGGATCGCGAAGGCATGCGCCCATGAGGAGTTCATGCCGCGCTCCCGGCGTCGACTGATCTCATAGAGGCCGATGGCCGCGAAGGGGCCGAGCAGGGCAAAGCCCGACAACAGCGGGAAAAGCAATGGGAAGATGTTATAGCTCACGGTGAGCTGAGCGATGACGATGCCCGCGATCGGATAGATCAGCGCGATAAAGACGAGATGGCTCGGCTGTGCCATGAAGTCCTCATAGCCGCGCCAGAGCGCATCGCGCAGATCGGCCGTGGTAATGGTGCGCACGCGCGGTTCAATGACCGGCCTGGCAGGCGTATTCGTCTTGCGGTCAGCATTGGAGACCATGCTGTCGAGATTGGCCATTGGCAGTCCTCCCGGTTCTGGCCCGGTGCGCAATGGCGGTCCTGACGCGATCCTTGGGTCAAGTCGCCGAAGGCGTCGAGCATCCAATTCCAGCACGATCACTATACGCCTGATGACGGATTTTGTCGCAAGCCCATGTGAACACGATGGTGAGACGCACGCAGGCGACGGTCTTTCTCGACTCTAGCAACTCGCCTAAGACAACGGTCATGAGCGAAGCCGAACCTCTACCCGTCGAAGACCTCACGCCCCGTCAGGCGCGCGCCGAATACAAGGCGCTGGCCGCCGAGATCGCGGAGGCCGACCGCGCCTATTTCCAGGACGACGCGCCGATCCTCGACGATTCCGTCTATGATGCGAAGCGTCGGCGGCTGGTTGCCCTGGAAGAGGTTTTTCCGGAGCTGAAGGGCAATGAGGCGCTGAGCGACAAGGTTGGCGCCAGGCCATCCTCGAAATTCGCGAAGATCCGGCATCGCGTGCCGATGCTCTCGCTCGCCAATGCGTTCTCCGACGATGACGTCGCTGATTTTGCCGCGCGGATTCGCAGCTTCCTCGGCCGCAAGAACGATGCCGAGCTCGCAATCACCGCCGAACCCAAGATCGACGGGCTCTCGCTGTCGCTGCGATACGAGAAGGGCGAACTCGTCTCCGCGGCGACGCGTGGAGATGGAGAGGAGGGTGAGGATGTCACGCTCAACGCCCGCACCATTTCGGAGATCCCGAACAAGCTCGTCGGCAACGATGTGCCGGAGGTCGCGGAGGTCCGCGGCGAGGTCTATCTCGGCCATGCTGATTTTGCGGCTATCAATGATCGCCAGCGCGAGAAGGGTGAGCGCGAATTCGCCAATCCGCGCAATGCCGCGGCAGGCTCTCTGCGCCAGCTCGACGTCTCGATAACTGCGGCACGGCCGCTGCGCTTCTTCGCCTATGCCTGGGGCGAGATGTCGAACCTGCCAGCTGTGACACAGTTCGGTGTGGTCGAGGCTTTTCGGCGCTGGGGCTTCAAGACCAATCCGCTGATGTGTCGCTGCGAACGCGTCAGCGAGCTCCTGGCGCATTACCGCGCGATCGAGGCCCAGCGTGCGACGCTGGGCTATGATATCGATGGCGTGGTCTACAAGGTCGACGATCTTGCGCTGCAGACCCGACTCGGTTTCGTCGCGCGCGCACCGCGTTGGGCGATCGCGCATAAATTCCCGGCGGAGCTGGCGACCACCCTTCTGGAGGCGATCGACATTCAGGTCGGGCGCACCGGAGCGCTCAGCCCCGTTGCGCGGCTACGCCCGGTCACCGTGGGTGGTGTCGTCGTCACCAATGCGACGCTGCACAACGAGGATTACATCCGGGGTTTCGACTCCAAGGGCCAGCCGATCCGCGACGGAGCCGATATCCGTGTCGGCGACACGGTGACGGTGAAGCGGGCGGGCGACGTTATCCCGCGTGTTCAATCCGTTGATCTCGGCAAACGACCGGGGGATTCGCAGCCCTATGTCTTCCCGACGCTGTGTCCGGTCTGCGGCAGCCATGCGACGCGCGAAATCAATCCGCGTACGGGCAAGGAAGATGCCGTGCGCCGCTGCACCGGAGGGCTCATCTGCTCGGCTCAGGCTGTCGAGCGCCTGAAACATTTCGTTTCCCGCGACGCGCTCGATATCGACGGGCTCGGCGACAAGCAGATCGAGTTTTTCCACGTCGATCCCGACCTGCCGGTACGGGAACCCGCCGACATCTATACGCTGGCGGCCCGCGACGCTGCCAACTTCAAGAAGCTGAAGAACAAGGAAGGCTTCGGCGCGCAAAGCGTGAGGAAGCTCTTTGATGCGATCGAGGACCGGCGCACGCCTCCGCTCAACCGCTTCGTCTTCGGGCTCGGCATCCGTCATGTCGGTGAAACCACGGCACGGCTGCTGGCGCGACATTATGGATCGTTCGAGGCCCTGCGCGAGGCAGCCACCTCGGCCGACTCACAATCCCACGAGCGGCAGGCGCTCGATGCGATCGATGGCATCGGCCCGACCGTCGTCGAGGCCTTGGTCGAGTTCTTCGCCGAGGCCCACAATCAGGAAACGCTCGACCGGCTGCTGGCGCAGGTGACGCCGCAGCCGCTGGAGGCGGTCGCTTCGACCAGTCCGGTCGCCGGCAAGATCGTCGTCTTTACCGGCGCGCTGGAGCAGATGACACGCGACGAGGCCAAGGCCATGGCCGAGCGGCTCGGCGCCAAGGTCGCGGGCTCGGTCTCGTCGAAGACCGATCTGCTGGTCGCCGGGCCGGGAGCTGGCTCAAAGCTCAAGGACGCTGCGAAGCACGGGGTCAAGGTGATCGACGAGGCCGGTTGGTTCGAACTGGTCGGCGGGTAGCGCCATCGGGTGCGGAGCTGCTCCATCCTTCCGGAGCAGGCCGCAGGTGCGGGGTGCGAAATGACGGGCGGCTTGGTCAGGGACCGCCGAACTGCTGCGGTGGCGCAGAGCCTGGCCGCGGGGCGTTATCCAACGCCCGTAGCCCCTCCGTTTCCGCTGCCCGGAAATGGCTCGGCGGTGCACCTATGACGCGCTTGAAGGCGCGGCTGAAGGCAGCCTCCGATTCATAGCCGAGCCGGCGCGCGACGATGGCGATCTTCATCCGGTCGCGGACGAGCCATTGCCGGGCCTGATGCATCCTGACCTGCGCGACATAGCGGGCCGGCGTCTCGCCAACGACGCTGGCGAAGCGCTCGGCGAAAGCGGAGCGGGAGGCGTGCATGACCCGGGCAAGCGCCTCGACGGTCCAATCCTCGCTCGGATTGAGATGGATCGCGGCCAGGACCCGGCCGATATCGGGATCGCGCGCCGCGGCGACCCAGCCGGTCGAATCACCGCAACCCCGCTCGACCCAGGAGCGGATCAACGCGGCCGCGACGACATCGGCCAGGCGGGTAAGGATGCTGCCGGCACCGACCCGGTCCAGCGCAAGCTCGCAGGCCATGGTCGCGAGCAAGGGCGGGATGCCGGGCTCGTTGGCAGCGAGTTCGTGCATCCGCATCAGTTCCGGCATCATCCGCAGCAGCGGATGCTGGCCATCGACGTTGAAGTTCATGCTGCCGCTGAAGAACATGGTCTGTTCGCCGTCGCCACCGCCGCGTGCCTCGGCTATGTCGCCGCAGACCGTCTGGAGCTGGCATTGTCCGAGCGGCTTGGTGCAGGCGCCGGGCGCGCTCGCCAAAGCATGCTCGGCGCCGCGCGGCAGCAGAGCGGCATCGCCCTGCTCGAGGCGGATCCACTCGTTCTCCGGCGTCCGCAGCCAGCAGCCGCGTTCGGCGACGAAGTGGAAGCGCGCCGCCTGCTGCGCCGAAAAGAGCAGGCCCCAGGGGGCGGTCATCTGGAAGCGAGCATAGTCGACGCCCTCCAGCCGCAGGCCACGGAGCATTTCTGTCAGCGGATCGGTCATGGAATCCTGGACGAATGATCAAGCATTGCGGATTTCCTAACATGGAAGCTCCAGGGCGTCATCTCTACTTGTCGGCTTCGACGTCCTGGAGACCGCCATGTCCGACTCTCTTTCCGCTACGGCGGACCCGCAATTCATCCCTGCCGAGTTCGAAGACCGCACCGACGCGGCGTGGCCGGCCATCTTCTCGCTCACCATGGGTGTGTTCGGGCTGGTGACGGCCGAGTTCCTGCCGGCAAGCCTATTGACGCCGATCGCAGCCGAACTGGGCATCAGCGACGGGGCGGCCGGGCAGGCGGTAACGGCGACTGCCGTCATCGGCGCGATCGCCGGCATCGCGACCGCGATCATGACGAGGAGCATCGACAGGCGCATCGTGATGTGGGCGCTGACGTCGCTGCTGGTGGTGTCGAGTCTGCTGGCCGCGGTCGCCACCGGGCTGACAACGCTTCTCTTCGCGCGCCTGCTGCTGGGCATCGGCCTCGGCGGCTTCTGGTCAATGGCAGCGGCGACCGCAATGCGGCTGGTCCCGGCAAGGCTGCTGCCGCGGGCCATGTCGATCATCTTCACGGGTGTCTCGGTCGCGACAGTCAGCGCCGCGCCGATCGGCGCCTATCTCGGCGAGGCGATCGGCTGGCGCGCCGTCTTTGCCATTTCCGCCGGGATCGGGGCGGTAACGCTGCTCGCCCAGGTGCTGACGCTGCCGAAGCTGCCGCCGCTGGCGGCGCCGAGCATTGGCACTCTCTTCGAGCTGCTGGGGCGGCCGAGCATCCGGCTGGTCCTGTTCGCCGTGCTGGTGATCATCTCGGGGCACTTCGCCGGATTCACCTACGTCCGCCCGTTCCTCGAGCAGGTGCCGCTGCTGAAGGTCGAGGCGATCTCGCTGGTCCTGCTGGCCTATGGCGTCGGTGGCTTCTTCGGCAATTTCGCCGGCGGTGCCGTGGTCGCGCGTAGCGTCAAGGCCGCCGTCGTGCTTGGCTCGCTCGCCATTGGTCTGGCGGCGCTCACGATGCTGCTCTTCGGCGCCTCGACCGTCGTTTCTGGCCTCGCGATTGCGCTGTGGGGGTTCGCCTTCGGCTTTCTGCCGGTCGGCATCCAGACCTGGACGGTGCGTGTAGCCGCCGATCAGGCTGAAGCCGCGGGCGGCCTTCTCGTCGCCGCCTTCCAGATCGCGATTGCGGGCGGAGCGATCTTCGGCGGATTACTGGTCGACCATCTCGGCGCGTTGGGCGCCGTCGGCTATCTCGCCGCCGCGACGCTGCTCGGTGCTGCCCTCGTCCTCGGCGTAGGCCGCGAGCCGCCGGCTGCCGGCGGCGCGGCGCCGGCCCTGGCCGGCTGAGATCGGATGGCGACGGTCCGCGTGATCGTCGCCATCACTTTTCTTCAAGACATCCGGGCGGATATCCGCTGTATCCTGCCGGCATGGAATTGATCAGCCAAGGCGAAGCGCTGCTGGACACTCCGCTGTTGGCGGAGGAGCATGCCCGCATCTTCACCGCCTCGCGCTTCGCGGGGCTGGAGTGCCTGTCGGCCAAGTTCCAGACGCATTCCTACGCCCCGCATGCGCACGAGACCTATGCGATCGGCACGATCGAAGCGGGCTGCGAGATCTGGCATGCACGGGGCCAGCGGCTTTATGCCCATGCAGGCGACATGGTCTTCAACCATCCGCTCGATGTCCATGACGGCTTGCCGCATGCTGGTGGCTATCGCTACCGCATGACCTATCCGACCATTGAGTTGATGCAGGAGGTTGCTGCCTCGCTGACTGGGTACGAGGTGATCGGCACGCCGTTCTTCGCCGAGCCCTGCGTTCACGACCCGGAGGCTGCCGCGCTGTTTTGTGCCGCGCACCGTCTGCTGGAGGAAAGCGGCGATGCCCTGGCAGGTGAAGAGGGGCTCCTGCGCGCCTACGCCTTCTGCCTGGCGCGCCATGCCGATCTTTCGGTTCGCCCGGTCGGGCGCGAGCGCGGGCCGATCGCCGAGGCACGTGCGCTGCTCGAGCAGCGCTATGACGAGGACCTTTCGCTGGCCGAGATGGCGCGGCGTTGCGGGTTGCCACGGCATCATCTGATCCGGGCCTTCCGTCGCGAGACCGGGCTGACGCCGCATGCCTACCTCGTCGACATCCGCGTCCGTCGGGCGCGGGATCGCCTGCGCCGCGGCGAGATGCCCGGCGACGTTGCCGCGGCGACCGGCTTTTGCGACCAGGCGCATCTGACCCGCGCCTTCAAGGCGCGGCTCGGCGTCACTCCGGGCGCCTTCCGCACCGCCCATCTGGCTTGAAGGGCTGTTTGCATGTCCATCCTCGACGATGCCCGTCTGGGCTTCAGCGATATCTGGCCGGCCGCCTTGGCTGCGGTTCCGATCGGTCTGCTCTTTGGGGCGCTCGCAGCCGGCAAGGGCCTCTCGCCGCTCGAGGTCTTCGTCATGGGCGCGCTGGTCTTTGCCGGCGGGGCCCAGTTCGCCGCGGTTGAACTCTGGGCGAGTCCGGCGCCCGTCTTCGCCATCATCTTCTCGACCCTGCTGATCAATGCCCGCCATGTGCTGATGAGCGCGTCGATTGCACCAAAGCTCGGGCGGTTCAGCACGGCCCAGAAGCTGACGGGCCTGTACTACATGGCCGACGAGAACTGGGCGCTGGCCGAGAAGCGCGCCCGGCTGCGGCAACTCACGCCCGCCTACTGGTTCGGCATGATCGTGCCCTTCGTTTCGTGCTGGCTGATGACCACGACGGTGGGCGCGACGGTCGGTGCGGCAATGGGCGACCCGCGCGAGCTCGGGGCCGATTTTGCCTTCACCGCGCTGTTCATCGCGCTGGTCGCCTCGTTCTGGAAGGGCAGGGTGACGTTCTGGACGGTGGCGGCTGCCGGTATCGCATCGGCGCTGACCTACAAGCTCGTCGGGCCGCCCTGGCATGTCGCCGCGGGGGCGCTGAGCGGTCTGCTGGCCGCCTGGCTGGCTGCGGGGACGGAACCCCATGTGCTTGCGGAGGGCGTGCAGTCGTGACGCTCGACGCGCTGAATCTCATCGCCATCCTGGGTATGGCGGCCGTCACCTATCTGACGCGGATCGCCGGGCTGGCACTGGCCGGGCGGCTCGATCTCTCCCCGCGCGCGCAAGCAGCCTTCGACGCTATTCCCCCGGCCGTGCTCGTGGCGGTCATCGCGCCGAGTGCGCTGGCGACCGGCTGGGTGGAGACCGGCGCCGCACTCCTCGCTGCACTCGCCGCAACGCGGCTACCACTGCTGGCCGTCGTTGCCGTTGGCGTGCTCGCCGTGGTCGGGCTGAGGATGGTGATTTAGGGGAAAGACCCCGCGCAGCCGCCATGGTCGGGGCAAGCCCGACAATGGCGGCTGCGCGTCATGGACGTAGCCTTCGTCTATAGCGGCCTGCAGGCTGCTTCCAGCCAAGCCTTCGCCTCGTCTTCCAATTGCGGGCTGAGCTTGGCCCAGACCTGCGCGTGATAGGCGTCGATCCAGGCGATCTCGCCCGCATCGAGCAGCGAGGGCTCGATCAGCGCCCGCTCATAGGGGCACCAGGTGATCGTCTCGAAACCATAGATCGTACGGTCGCCGCCGGGGATCTTCCGCTCCTCGACCACGATCAGGTTCTCGATGCGGATGCCATACTCCCCCTGCTTGTAGTAGCCGGGCTCGTTGGACAGGATCATGCCAGGCTCCAGTGGCGTCGTGCCGAGCTTGGAAAGCCGCTGCGGCCCCTCATGCACCGAAAGATAGCTACCGACGCCATGGCCGGTGCCATGATCGAAGTCGAGCCCGGCCTGCCAGAGCGGCAGGCGGGCCAGTGCGTCGAGCTGCGCGCCGGACGTTCCCTTGACGAACACCACGCGTGAGATCGCCAGATGGCCCTTGAGCACGCGGGTATAGCGATCGCGCATCTCGTCGGTCGGCGTACCGACCGCAATGGTGCGGGTGATATCGGTGGTGCCGTCCTCGTACTGTGCTCCGGAATCGACCAGGAAGATGCCCGGTTCGAGCCGGCGATTGCTCGATTCCGTGACGCGATAATGGGGCAGGGCGGCATTGGGACCGGCACCGGCGATGGTGGTGAAGGAGACGTCCTTGAGCAGGCCGGTCTTCAGCCGTTCGGCCTCCAGTGCCGCAACTGCGTCGATCTCGGTGAGTTTGCCCTTCGGTGCCTCGCGCGTGAGCCATGACAGATAGCGCACGATGGCCACGCCGTCGCGCAGATGCGCGGCGCGCGTGCCGTTGAGCTCGGCCTCGTTCTTTCTTGCCTTCATCAGCGCGATCGGGTCGGCGCCGGCATCTGGCGTGCCGCCGGCTTCGCGGATCAGGGTGGCGAGCGCGGAGGCAGCCGTCGCCTGATCGAGACGGACCTTGGCCCTGGCCTTGCCCAGCGCCTGGAGCTGCTTCTCGAGGGCTGCAGGCGGGGCGATCTCGCCGACCGCGCCGATGGCGTCGCCGGCCTCGTTGGTGATCTTTTCGGGTGCGAGGAAGACCGTCGGGCGCCCCTCGCGCGGTACGATGCCGTAGCCCAGCGGCAGGGGCGTGTGTTCGACATCACCGCCGCGAATATTGAAGGTCCAGGCCAGGGCATGCGGGTCGGAAATGACCAATGCGTCGACCTTGGCCTTGGCCAGCGCCTCCTGGATGCGTGCAAGTTTGCTGGCGGTGGTCTCACCGGCATAGTCGCCGCGATGCGCTTTGACCGCAGCGGCCGGCGGGGCCGGGCGATTGCTCCAGAGGGCATCGATCGGGTTCTGCGAAACGGCGGTCAGCATGCCGCCGGCAGCCTCGACCGCCTTCTCGAGCTTGGCGACGCCATCGACCGTGTGCAGCCAGGGATCGTAGCCCAGCTTCGCCCCTGCAGGCAGGTTCGCCTCGATCCAGCGCTCGAGCGGGGTCTCCTCCATCTTCACCGGCGCAACGACCTTCGTGTCGGTCTGCTCTGCCGACTGGATGGTGTAACGGCCGTCGACGATCAGGACAGCCTTGACGGCCAGCACGACGGCATTGCCGGCCGAGCCGGTGAAGCCGGTGAGCCAGGCGAGCCGCGCCATATGGGCGGGGACATATTCGCCTTGATGCTGGTCGGCGCGCGGCACGATGAACCCGTCCAGGCCTTGCGCAGCGAGTGCCTTGCGCAGGGCCGCGACGCGAGGCGCGACCTCGGCCGGATTGCTCGGTTCGGAAAAGGACTGGAAGCGGCAGGTCGGCAAGCTGTGCGCGGGCGATTCGGTCATGGCGGGTCCAAGCATGGCGATATTTGCCATCGTCGCGTCAGAACCGGCGGAAGGCCAGCGCAAAAGCGGCATCCTGCCCTGCTTCGTCAGTAGGCCCTCATGGGCGCTGTTTTGGGCGCTCTGCCTCTTCGCTATGCGATTGGTGTCAATTGTTAATCGAAATTGCGGCCGCGCATGCGTCTAGTGCATATCTCGCATCTGCGAAATCATCTTCTCGCAAGTGCGAAGAAGTACCACTTTGGTTGCATAAGAGAACGAGGAAGCGACCGGGACTGTCCTTCGTTTGGAATGAGGAGATGGACCTGTGACCTATGTACTGAATGCGACCGACGCCCTGCCTGCCGCCAAAGCCGTGAACACGGCGGGCCTGAGCTTCTGGCAGCGCCTCTACGTTGCAATGATCGAAAGCCGTCGCCGCTCTGCCATCCGTGAGCTGCGCGCGCGCTCCTACCTCGTCAACGAGGCGGAGATCGTGCTCGGCGGCTTTCCACAAACGGCGCTGAAGAACGACGCCGCGCTTCCGTTCAACCGCTGATTTTTGGCGCCGCGCCCGAAGGGGCCGCCCGCGCTCAGAAAAGGACCAAGACCATGATCGCCATCGTCAAGCACGCTTTCGAATGGGTCGTCGATACGGCCAAGTTCACCGCCGCCGTCTGGCACGACGCTCGCGCCCTGCAGGCCGAGGCGGAACAGAAGTACGGCCACATCGGCTTCTGAGCCTGAGGCTCGAAGCGACAAACGCCCTCTTCGGGTGGCTGGCCTAGTAAGGGCGGCGCGGTCTTGGGGCCGCGCCGCCCTTTTTCATGACCAGGGTAGCCCAGCCATCGCGCTGGGACTGACGCGCCAGGAACAGGCCCTGGTGCCGGTAGGTCGAGACGATCCCGGCGACATCCATCGCCAGAAGCCCGGAGAGGATCAAGCTTCCGTCCCGCGCCAGCACGCGCGCGAGCGACGGGGCGAGGCGCTTGAGCGGGCCGGCCAGAATATTGGCGAAGACCAGATCGAAATGGCCTGGCCGGTTTGCCTTGGCATGGAGCAGACCAGGCGCGACATAGAGATCGAGCGCCCCTGGCGCATGGTTGACGCGGGCGTTGCGCGCTGCGACCCCGACCGCGACGGCATCAATATCGCCGGCGACGACGCGGCGCTTCGTCTGCAGCGCCAGCGCGAGCCCCAGAATCCCGGTGCCGGTGCCGACATCCAGGCCGCGCAGCGGGCGGCGCTTCTTGAGTTCGGCATCAAGAGCCAGCAGGCAGCCGGCCGTGGTGCCGTGATGGCCGGTGCCGAAGGCGAGCGCCGCCTCGATCTCGATCGCGACGTCGTTCACCCGCACCATGTCGCGGTCATGCGCGCCATGGACGAGCACGCGTCCGGCCCGCACGGGCTTGAGCCCGTCGAGGCTGGTGGCGACCCAGTCCTTCTGGTTGACGGTGGTAAAGGGGGTTGCATCGATGCTGTCGCCGACGATCGGGCGCAGCATGTCTCGCACCGCATCCTCATCAGGATGGGTCGCGAAGTAGATTTCGACCTTCCACGGCGTGCTCAGCGAGAGCGTGGTGATGCCGTCCTCGATCTCGAATGAGGAAATCGCCGTCTCGGTCGGATCGAAGATCTCGCCGAGCAGTTCCGTCAGCGCGCGCGCCTTGTCGCCGCTGGTTGAGAGTTCGAGCACGGTCGCGACCGTGGCTGGGAGAAGACCTTCACGCATGCGGGCGGGATAGCAGGGGTGGGGGCGGATGTCATGCGCCGTCGGCAGGGGCGACGAGGTCCTTGGTCATGAAATAACGGGTCGCCCCGGGCGGTTCGAGTGCGATCTCTCCGAAGACGCTCCAGCCAAAGCGCTTGTAGAACTCCGGTGCCTGGAAGCTGAGCGTGTAGAGCACCGCCTTGCGACAGCCTCGGCGAAAACCCTCTGCCTCGGCCATCTGTAGAATGCGGGTGCCGAGGCCCGACCCGCGCTGGGTCTTGGGCAGATAGAACAGATCGATGAACAGCAGACCGAGCGAGGTGCGGCCGAGCAGCCCGCCGATCAGTTCGCCGCTCTCGCTGTCCTTGATGGTGATCGTCAGCGGCGTGTGATCACTGACGCCACCCATCTCGACATTGTAGCTCCGCAGCCCCTGGGAGATCACGGAGTGGAGATCGGGATTGGCAGTGTCGGTCAGAGTGACCGCGACGTTGGGCATCATGCTGATCCTGCTGGCTTGGAGCCAGCATTCCTGCGGGACCGGCCCGAGGCGATCCCGGCGTGCATAACCACTTCGGAGATGCTGCACATCGCCGCGCCGGGCATGACGGCTGCACTTGCTCAGCCCGCCTTCTGCACGAAGGAGTCCAGCACCATCTTCCGGCCGGCCTTGTCGAAATCGACGGTCAGCTTGTTGCCGTCGACGCTGGCGACAGAACCGGGGCCGAATTTGATATGGAAGACACGGGCGCCGGCATCGAAGGCGGAGCTGCCGGTCGATTTCGCAGTCAGCTCGCCTTCGATCAGCAGCGGGCCGCGCTGGCGGCCTGAACCCGAGCCACCCTGGCCGAAACCACGGCCGCCATTGTCCGAGAAGCCTGAGCCGCCACCGTTCCGCGCGCGGTTCTCCTGCGCGCGCTGCCAGCCCGGCGTCTGGTAGGACGAGCCGAAACTCTCCATGCGGTCGAAGCGCGAGGCGCCATAGCCACCCTGGCTATAGGTCGAAGGGGCCTGCACGACCTCGACATGCTCCTCCGGCAACTCGTCGATGAAGCGGCTCGGCAGGCTCGACTGCCAGAGGCCGTGAATGCGGCGGTTCGAGGCGAAGAGGAGTTTCAGGCGCTTGCGGGCGCGGGTCAGGCCGACATGGGCGAGGCGGCGCTCTTCTTCCAGTCCGGCGCGGCCGCTCTCGTCGAGCGCGCGCTGGTTCGGGAAGAGGCCTTCCTCCCAGCCGGGCAGGAAGACGGTGTCGAATTCGAGACCCTTGGCCGCGTGCAGCGTCATGATGCTGACACGCGCCTCGGCCTCGCCGCCATCGGCATCCATCACCAGCGAGACGTGCTCGAGGAAGGCCGGCAGGTCGGGGAACTCGTCCAGCGAGCGCACCAGTTCCTTGAGGTTCTCGAGGCGACCGGCGGCATCGGCCGAGCGATCCTTCTGCCACATCTCGGTATAGCCGGATTCCTCCAGCACCTGCTCGGCAAGCTCGCCCTGCTTCATGTGCTCGGCCTTGGCCGACCAACGGGCAAAGGCCTCGACCAGTTCGCGCAGCGCGGTGCGGGCCTTCGGCTTCAGTTCCTCGGTCTCGACCACGGCACGTGCCGATTGCAGCAGTGACAGGTTGGTTGCGCGGGCATGGTTGTGCAGGAGCTGGACTGTCGCGTCGCCGAGCCCGCGCTTCGGCACATTGACGATGCGCTCGAAGGCGAGATCGTCGGTCTGGCTCACCACGCAGCGCAGATAGGCCATCGCGTCACGGATCTCGGCCCGCTCGTAGAAGCGCGGGCCGCCGATGACGCGATAAGGCACGCCGACATGGACGAAGCGCTCCTCGATCTCGCGCATCTGGGCGGAGATGCGAACGAGGATGGCGACCTCGGCAAGGTTTTCACCCTTGCTCTGCATCGCCTCGATCTCGTCGCTGATCAGGCGGGCTTCTTCCTGGCTGTCCCAGGCGCCGGTGATGGTGACCTTCTCCCCGGCCTCGTCCTCGGTGCGCAGCGTCTTGCCGAGCCGGCCCTCGTTGCGGGCGATCAGCTTCGAGGCGGTGGCGAGGATATGGCCGGTCGAGCGGTAGTTGCGTTCCAACCGGACCACGACCGCGCCGGGAAAATCGTGCTCGAAGCGCAGGATGTTGTCGACCTCGGCGCCGCGCCAGCCATAGATCGACTGGTCATCGTCGCCAACGCAGGCGATGTTGCGCCGGCCCTGCGCCAGTAGGCGCAGCCAGAGATACTGCGCGGTGTTGGTGTCCTGGTACTCGTCGACAAGGATGTAGCGGAAGCGCTCATGATAGGTCGCGAGCACATCGGCATTCTCGCGGAACAGCGTCAGGCAGTGCAGCAGCAGATCGCCGAAATCGACGGCGTTCAGCGTCTTCAGCCGCTCCTGATAGGCGGCATAAAGGGCGCCGCCCTTGCCTCCGGCGAAGACGCCGGCTTCCCCCGGCGGTACGTCCTTGGGGGCAAGCCCGCGGTTCTTCCAGCTATCGATGAAACCCGCCAGCATGCGCCCGGGCCAGCGCTTCTCGTCGATCCCGGCGGCCGTGATGACCTGCTTCATCAGGCGGATCTGGTCGTCGGTATCGAGAATGGTGAAGTCCGAGCGCAGATCGAGGAGCTCGGCGTGGCGGCGCAGGATCTTGGCCGAGATCGAGTGGAAGGTGCCCAGCCAGGGCATGCCTTCGGCAACGGGGCCGACGAGGCTTGCGACGCGCTCCTTCATCTCGCGCGCTGCCTTGTTGGTGAAGGTCACCGAGAGGATCTGGGACGGGTAGGCGCGGTTCGTGGCGATCAGATGGGCGATGCGAGTGGTCAGCACGCGGGTCTTGCCGGTGCCGGCGCCGGCAAGGACCAGGACCGGGCCATCCGTGGCCTCGACCGCTTGCCGCTGCTCCGGGTTTAGGCCTGCCAGATAGCCGGCCGCCGGCTGTGCGGCAGCGCGGGCGGCGAGGCCGCCGGGGCGGGGCAGAGGGGCGGAGGTCGTGTGATCGGACAAGGCTTCAGGTCGCTTTGATCGTGATTCGTTCCAGAGGCAATATAGGCTGTTGCGCCGCAGATTGCTGGATAACGCTGATGGGCGTTGAATGCTCGCCCGATCGTCAGGACGCGCCGCGATGAATGTGGATATCGCCTCCCGCCATTCCACCCATGAAGTGACGAACCAGGTTCCCATACTGACCGATTACGACGCCTTCGCGGCTGATCCGGTGCTGCGGGCAGCCGTCGCGGCCTTCGACGCAGCCTGGGCCTCCGAGCGTCTGCATGAGGCGGGGCGCACAGTCGGCTCGGCGCAGGTGCAGGATCTGGCGCGATTGGCGAACAGATTCACGCCCGAACTCAGGACGCATGACCGGTTCGGCAACCGCATCGACCAGATCGAGTTTCATCCGGCCTGGCACGAACTGATGGGGCTCGCGATCGGGCAGGAGACCCATTCGCTCGCATGGACCAGGCCGGGCCCGGGCGCACAGGTGGCGCGTGCTGCGCTGTCCTATCTCTGGAGCCAAGGCGAAAGCGGTATCTGCTGCCCGATCAGCATGACCTATGCGGCGATCCCGATCCTGAAGCAGGAGCCCGACCTCTGGAGCGAGTGGGGCGCCCTGGTCAGCTCCAACCGCTACGACCGCCGCCAGACGACCGCCTCCGCCAAGACGGGAGCGACCGTCGGCACGGCAATGACCGAGAAGCAGGGAGGCTCGGACCTGCGCCAGACCCAGACCATGGCCCACGACAATGGCGACGGGACCTGGTCCCTGACCGGGCACAAGTGGTTCTTTTCGGTGCCGCATTCCGACCTGTTCCTGACCTTGGCCCGAACTGCCGAGGGCATTTCCTGCTTCGTGGTGCCGGGCTGGCTGCCGGATGGCTCGCGCAACGGCGTGGCGATCCAGCGGCTCAAGGACAAATGCGGCAATCGCTCGAATGCCTCGTCGGAGGTCGAGTTCCGCGGCGCTATCGGCCGGATGATCGGCGAGCCGGGCCGGGGCCTGCGCACAGGCCTGTCCATGAACCAGGGTTCCCGGCTGGACATCGCGGCGGCGTCGGCCGGGCAGATGCGGCTCGCCGTTTCGCTGGCGGCCCATCACGCGGCCCATCGGCGCGCCTTCCAGCGAGGGCTGATCGACCAGCCGATCATGCAGAACGTGCTGGCCGATCTTGCGATCGAGGCCGAGGCTGCAGCCTGGCTCGCCTTTCGGCTCTTTGCGGCGCTCGACCGTCAGGAGGCGAGCGAGAGTGAGCGGTTGCTGGCGCGGATCGGAGCGCCGATCGCGAAATATTGGGTATCGAAACGCACACCGGCGGTGGTGGTCGAGGCTCTGGAATGCCATGGCGGCAACGGCTTCATCGAGGAGAACCCCATGGCCCGGCTCTATCGGGAAGCGCCGCTCAACAGTGTCTGGGAGGGCTCGGGCAACGTCATTTGTCTCGATGTGCTGCGCTCGCTGGAGCGAGAGCCGGGCTCGCTCGTGGCGCTGATCGAGGAGATGCGGAGCTCCTGCGGAGCCGACAATCGCTTCGATGCGCATCTGAGTGCGCTGGAGGCGGAGATTCCCGCACTGGTGCGAAGCGAAGGACAGGCGCGGCGGCTGGTCGAGCAACTGGCGCTGGCATTGCAGGCCTCGCTGCTGTTGCGGCATGCACCTCACATGGTCGCAGATGCCTTCATCGCGACGCGGCTCGAAGGTCGCTGGTCGGGACATTTCGGCGATCTGCCGGTGTCCGTGGATGCTGCCGCGCTGGCGCGTCGGGCGATGCCGGCCGTGGCGTAGCGCTCATGAGTTTGCGCGCGCCCTCTCTCCAGAGCGCGAGAGGGGCGCGCGGTTGATCCGGCTCAGGTCTCGGCCTCAGCCGGCGCGAAATCCATCGCGACGCCGTTGATGCAGTAGCGCAGTCCGGTCGGCGGCGGGCCGTCAGGGAAGACATGGCCGAGATGGCCGCCGCAGCGGGCGCAATGCACCTCGGTGCGATGCATCATGTAGCTGTTGTCCTCGCTGATTCCGACCGCGCCCTCCAGCGGCTGGTCGAAGCTCGGCCAGCCCGTGCCGCTCTCGAATTTCTTGCCGGACTGGAACAAGGGGTTGCCGCAGCCGGCGCAGGTGAAGCGCCCGGCGCGCTTCTCGAAGTTCAAGGCGCAGGAGCCGGCGCGCTCGGTGCCGTGCCCGCGCAGCACGTGGTACTGCTCCGGCGTCAGGCGGCGGCGCCACTCCTCATCGGTCAGCTGGAATTCGAACTCACCGGCTTCCCTCGCCTTGCCGCCGAACAGTCCGGACAGTCCCATCGTCATTCTCCCGTTCAAAGGTTTCGGGCGGAATATGGGGATGATTGCGCTCCGCGTCAGCCCGCCATCACGGATAGCTGATCCCGATAGTGCGTCACCCAACCGTCACGCGACTCCTCTAGTCGGCTCGCCATCGCAACGGACCGCGCGAGGAACGAAGAATGCAGACGGCGCGTACGGTTCGGAGGGAAACCACAATGGGCCTGACCACGGCGGTGCATCGCAGCAAGCCGCTATCGCGGGCGGGCATCCTGGAACGCCTGTTCACCCTGGCCTTTTCCGGTCTCGTCTATCCGCAGATCTGGGAAGACCCGGTCGTCGACATGGAGGCGCTGGACCTGCGCCCTGACGATCATGTCGTCGCAATCGCGTCCGGCTCCTGCAACATCCTGTCCTATCTCACCGCCAACCCGGCGAAGATCAGTGCTGTCGATCTCAACGGCGCCCATATCGCGCTCGGCAAGCTCAAGCTCGCCGCGCTCGCCAGCCTGGCAGGCCACGAGGAATTCCTGCGCTTCTTCGGCGAGGCGCAGTCCCAGGCCAATGTCGCGCTCTATGACCGCGAGATCGCGACACGTCTCGATGCCGTGTCGCGCAGCTACTGGGAAGGCCGTAGCCTGAGCGGACGCCGGCGCGTCCAGGTCTTTGCCCGCAATTTCTATCGATACGGCCTGCTCGGCCGTTTCATCGGGGCCGGGCATCTCCTTGGCCGCACGCTCGGCTGCGATCCGCGCGTGATGCTTCAGGCGCGCGACATGGCTGAGCAGCGCGTGCTGTTCGACAGGCATATCGCTCCCGTCTTCGACAAGCCCCTGGTGCGTTGGCTGGTGCGCCAGCCGGCATCGCTCTATGGGCTCGGCATTCCGCCGGCCCAGTACAAGGCGCTCGCGGCCGACGGCGACGCCGGGATACGCGGCGTGCTTCGGCATCGGCTGGAGCGACTGGCCTGCGGCTTCGACCTGAAGTCGAACTATTTTGCCCGGCAGGCCTTTGGACGGGGCTATGCGACGGACGAGAACGCGTCCTTGCCACCCTATCTTGAAAGGCGGAATTTCGCGGCCGTCCGGGAGCGGGCAGGGCGCGTCGCCTATCATCAGAGCGCGATCACCACCTTCCTCGAGAATCAGCCTGCGAAGAGCTGCGATGCCTATGTGCTGCTCGATGCTCAGGACTGGATGAATGACGCAGATCTCACGGCGCTCTGGACGCAGATCATGCGTACGGCGCGACCCGGCGCCCGCGTGATCTTCCGGACGGCCGCCGATGAGCGGCTGCTGCCCGGCCGGGTGCCGGCCTCGATCCTCGCGCAATGGCGCTATGAGGAGGCGCGCAGCCGGGAGCTTGGAGCGCGTGATCGCTCGTCGATCTATGGCGCCTTCCATCTCCATGTGCTGCCGGGAGCGACGGCATGAGCGCTGACCGCGCCACGACCGAGACCGCCGGCCTCATGGACCGGATGTATCGCCACCAGCGCCATATCTACGACGCCAGCCGCAAATTCTATCTGCTTGGCCGCGATCAGCTTATCGCCGAGCTCGATCCTCCGCCGGCTGGCTCGATCCTGGAAATCGGCTGCGGCACTGGACGCAACCTGATCAAGCTCGCTCGGACCTATCCTGACACGCAGTGTTACGGTCTCGACGTCTCCGCCGAGATGCTCGCGACTGCCGGGAGAAGCGTGGCAAGATCGGGACTTTCGGAGCGCATCCATCTCGCACAGGCCGATGCCACCTGCTTCGACGCCGCGGCCCTGTTCGGGCGCGATGGATTTGATCGCATCGTCATCTCCTACGCGCTCTCGATGATCCCGCCCTGGCGAGGCGTGATCGCCCAGGCGCTGCGGACACTGACGGCCACCGGTTCGCTGCATATTGTCGATTTCGGTGACCAACGCGGCCTGCCTGCGTCATTTCGTGTCCTGCTGAATCGCTGGCTGACGCTGTTCCATGTCACGCCAAGGCATGATCTGCCCGAGGCGATCGCCGAACTCTCGCGGATCGAGGGCGCCGAGAGCCGTACGAGGCGGCTCCTTCGCGGCTACGCCATCCATGCCGTGGCAACGCGGCGGGCAGCCTGAGCAGCGGGCGCTGGACGCGCCATCCTTTGGCCTGTAACGCCATGGAATGGCTGAGAATACGACGTCCGGTCGCAGGCAAGGGCAGGTCGAACGGCTGCGGGGCGACCTGCGCCAGCTCTACCATGGTCGCTCGCCCGAGGCGGTGCGCTTTCAGCTTGCGATGGCGGTTGTCGATCTGCTGATCATCGCCTTTTTCATCGCGACACCGCTGATCCGTGAACGTCCGCTCTTCTATTGGCTCGATTACGCGGTGGCAGTGATCATGGTCATCGAGATCGGCGCGCGGATGCTGGCCTCCTCGAACATTCCGCGCCTGCTGCGCCAGCCGAGCATGCTGCTCGACCTCTTCATCCTGGCGACGCTGCTGGCGCCGCAATGGCTGGAAAACTTCGGCTTCCTGCGCATCCTGCGGCTCTGGTCGCTGTCACAGCGCGGGCTGATCTGGGAGCGGCTGCGCGCCGCGGGCTATTCCGAATGGGAGAGCGCGGCGCGGGCGCTGGTCAATATCGTGACCTTCCTGTTCGTGGTGACCGGCTTCATCTACACCTTCTTCTTTCGCGAGACGGCGGGCTTCGCGGGCTATGTCGACGCCTTCTATTTCACGGTCGCGACTGTGACGACGACCGGCTTCGGCGACATCACCTTGCCCGGCACCGCCGGCAAGCTGACCTCGATCGTGGTGATGATCGTCGGGATCTCGCTGTTCGTGCGCCTGGCGCAAGCGATCTTCCGGCCCAACAAGGTCACCTTTCCCTGCCCGCAATGCGCGCTGCAGCGGCACGAGCCGGACGCAGTGCATTGCAAGGCCTGCGGGCATGTCCTGAAGATCCCCGATCACAATGACTGATCAGGAAATCCCGGACTGATCAGGAAATCTTGGACTGATCAGGAAATCTCGACGCCCTTCCAGAAGGCGATGCGGTCCTTGATCTCGGCGGCAGCGGCCTTCGGCTCGGCATAGTACCAGGCGGCGTCCCTGTTCTCAGCGCCACCAACGACGATCGAATGATTGGCCGTGCCCTTCCACGGACAGATCGAGGTCGTGTCGCTTGGCTTGAAGAATTCAGGACGGATCGCGCTGCGTGGAAAATAGTGGTTGCCTTCGACCACGACCGTCTTGTCGGATTCCGCCAGAACGGCGCCGTTCCAGGTTGCCTTGACCATCTCCGCTCCTTTCGACCGGCGCTGATCGTCGAAGATGGGGCGGCCTCAGGCCCAATGACAGGAGCAAGTTGCCACCGCCGGCTCTGCGTTGTCAGTGGCGCGTTTCGAGCTCACGCTCGTCGTGCAGGTCCTCGACCGTGATCGTTGTCTTCTTCGGCATGCCGATGATGCGCCCGATCGTGGCCGGCAGCGGCATGCGACAATGCGCCGCTTTCATCAGGGCGAGATTGGCCAGGATATCGGGCGGAAACGGCGAGACCTTGCGGGTCGCCATGTCGACATGCAGCGAGAGGTTTTCACTTGTCGCCGCGAGCCAGCCTTCGCTCGCATGCCGCATTTCGAGATAGTAGTGCAGGCGCTTTTCGTCGAAGGCGATCAGTTGCGCGGTGACCCGCACGAGATCGTCCTCGGTCAATTCGCGCTTGTAGAGGATGTGGCATTCGGCCGCGAAATAGGACGCGTTGCGCGTGTCGACATAGTCCTGATTCAGGCCGACGAGCGAGAAGACCTCGTCGACTGCCCGATCGAACAGCACGTGATAATAGGCCATGTTGAGATGGCCATTATAGTCGATCCATGGCGTTTCGACCCGCATTGCGGATGATACGAAGGGGGAGAAGAACAGCGCCGGAGCGCGGATCTCGTCTTTCATGGCCGCCTCCCGCAGAGTTTTCGCGTGCGGCGGAACGGAACTCCACTGACACGCTACCATCGTCTTGAAGACGCCGCCGGACGAGCCTTGCCCTGCCTGATGCACCGCCTCCCATGCGCCCGGCGATCTTGCTGCCGGCAGCGACACGCAGGACAAACACGCCTGCTGCCGCTAGGGTCTGCCTTGTCAGATTCAACCGCTTCAGAAGCCGACCAGTTCCAAGTTAAGCGCCAAGCCCGGAAAAAGACAATGAGCCTTTTTGCAACTGCTTCTCATGCCGCCTCAGCCGCAACCCTGCCGCCGTCGCTGGCTGCGATCGAGGCGGTGACCCGGGCACTCGCCGCCAGCTTCGGCAATCGGCTGGTGACGAGCCAGGCGGTACGGGAACAGCATGGCCACACGCTGACCTGGATTCCGAACCAGCCGCCCGATGCGGTCGTCTATCCGCAGAGCACCGAAGAGGTGTCGGAGATCGTCAAGCTCTGCGCGAGCCATGGCGTCCCGGTCATCGCATTCGGCACGGGCACCTCGCTCGAAGGCCATGTCAACGCGCCCTTTGGGGGCGTCTGCGTCGATCTCAGCCAGATGAAGCGCATCATTGCCGTCCATGCCGAGGATCTCGATTGCGTCGTCGAAGCCGGCGTGACCCGCAAGGAACTCAACGAGCACCTGCGCGACCAGGGGCTGTTCTTCCCGATCGATCCCGGCGCGGACGCGTCCATCGGCGGCATGGCGGCGACGCGCGCCTCGGGCACCAATGCGGTGCGCTACGGCACGATGAAGGACAATGTCCTCTCCCTGACTGCGGTGATGGCAGACGGCTCGGTCGTGAAGACATCCAGCCGGGCGCGGAAGACCTCCGCCGGCTATGATCTCACCCGCCTGCTCGTCGGCTCGGAGGGTACGCTCGGCATCATCACGCAAATCACACTCAAGCTGCATGGCATCCCGGAGGCGATTTCGGCTGGCGTCTGCCCATTCCCTTCGGTGAAGGCAGCCTGCGACGCGACCATCGTGACGATCCAGTCCGGTCTGCCTGTCGCGCGCATCGAATTGGTCGACGATGTGATGATCCGCGGCGTGAATCTGCATTCCAAGCTCGGCTTGCCGGAGACGACAATGCTTTTCGTCGAGTTCCACGGCACGGAAGCGGGCGTGAAGGAGCAGGCGGAGCGCTTCGGCGATATTGCTGCCGATTTCGGCGGTGGACCGTTCGACTGGGCGACCAAGGCCGAGGACCGGACGAAGCTCTGGCAGGCTCGCCACGACGCCTACTGGGCCGCCCGCGCATTGCGGCCGGGCGTTGAATCGGTGGCGACCGATGTCTGCGTGCCGATCTCTCAGCTCGCCGAATGCGTCGAGGAAACCAAGCGTGACATCGAGGCCAGCGGTTTGATCGCTCCGATCGCCGGTCATGTCGGCGACGGCAATTTCCATACCCAGCCGCTCGTCGATCTCGCCGATGAGGACGAGATGGAGCGCTGCCGCGGTTTCATCGACCGGCTGGTGAAGCGCGCACTCGCCATGGGCGGCACTTGCACAGGCGAGCATGGCGTCGGGCAGAAGAAGATCAAGTATCTCGAGATCGAGCACGGCCCGGCGACGCTGGATGTCATGCGCCTGCTCAAGCGCTCGCTCGATCCGCAGAACATTCTCAATCCGGGCAAAATCCTCGTCTTGTGACATCCAGACAGCTTGCGCGGCGGTATCGGGAACTGGAATGTCGTGATCTCGCCGCGACCTGGCGGCAAGATCGCATAACCGCCGATAAGAGGGATGATGCTGGAAGGTGCGTGAGACCCTGACCGTCCTGGCCGGTCTTCTGGTGCTGGCATTGCTGGCCGCGTTGATCGGACCAGGCTTTGTCGATTGGCGACTGTATCGACCGCAGATCGAGGAGCGCCTGAGCGCTACGCTCGGCGCGGAGACGCGCGTTGCCGGTGGAATCGGCCTGAGGTTGCTGCCATCGCCGCGGCTGACCCTGGCCGATGTCCGCATCGGCGATCAGGGCGGACAGGCGAGCCACGCGACGATCGAGCATCTCACGGTCGAGCTTGCGCTGACCGCGCTTGCACGTGGCGAGTTCCGTTTCTCCGATGCCGATGTCGAAGGCGCAACGCTCTCGCTTGTCGCCAACGAGGCGGGTGCGGTGCTGCTGCCTCGCCCGATTGGCGCGGGTCTGCCGGTGCAGACCAGCCTCGACCATTTCAGCATCCGCCGCTCGGCGCTGATCTGGCGGGAGACGGGCAAGGAACCCGTCACGTTGTCGCCGATCGCCGCGGAGCTCACCGCGGTCAGTCTTGCCGGCCCATGGCGCATGGAGGGCGAAGTCGGCGGCTCTTCGTTGCGTCTTGCGACCGGAACGATCGAGCCGGATGGTCGCCTGCGCGCCAAGGTTACCGTGACGGGGCAGGAGGGCCAGCTCAGCTTTGACGGCGCCTTCCTGCTGCCGACAGAGAAGGGCGGCGTCACACCTGGGCTGGACGGTTTGTTCACGGCCGCGCCGGGGGGAGCAGTCAGCCTCTCGGGCCGGGTGAGCGGCGGCAGCCACCTGTTCGACCTGAGCGGGCTGACGGTCGATCTTGCCGGCGGCGTCGCCCGACTGGAGGGCGAGGGGCAGTTCCAGCCCATGCAAGGCACAGGCTCGGTTGCCTTGCGGGCGCGGCGCGTGGATGGCGATGCGTTGGCTACGGCTCTTGGCGAACGCGCTGGTTTTGCGCGGGCCTTGCGCGGGCTTCCCGGCGCGCTCGATCTCAGCCTTGATCTCGATCAACTCGCGTGGCGAGGCGAGGATTTCTCGGCTGTCGCCGTGCGCGGGCGGTTGAACGAGGTCGGGCTCGCCAATGCTTCGGCCTCGGTTCGCGTCGCAGGCGCCCTGATTGGGGCGACGGGCGCTGTCGACCCCGCGGGGTTTCGCGGCAAGCTCAACCTCAAGGCGGATGACGCGCGCCGCGTCGGGCTGGCGCTGGCGCGGGCCGGGCTTGATGCGGCCCTCGCCGACCTGATCGCCGACCTGAAGCAGATCGATGCGGAAGCCGTTGGCGATTGGGGCTCGGAACAGCTGCGCTTCGAGCGCCTGACCATTGCCGGGGCCTCCGGTTTCAGACTGGACGGATCCGGAGAGATTGCTGCGGATCGGCTGGCCGCAAAGCTCGCGCTGCAGGGCCTCGATCTCAATACCCTGCCAGCGGGCGGGAGTTTTGCCGGGCTGATCGGGACGCGCGACCTGGCGCTCGACCTTTCTCTGAGCGGAGCCCGTTTCCGCAATGCAGCGCCCGGTTCCGCCCGGCTCGCCCTCGCGCGCGAAGGCAGCAACTGGCGGCTCAACCGGCTTGCCGTCGACGGGTTTGGCGGGATTTCAGTCAATGGTGCCGGCGCGCTGCTGCCGGAGGGTGGCGAAATCTCCGGCCGCATTCGTGCGCCGCGCTTCGAGGCGCTTGCGGCCCTTGCCGGGCCACTTCTGCCAGAGGAGCTCCGCCAATCACTCGCGCGCGCTGGTGACGGGCTCTCGCGGCTGGATGCAAGCTACCGCCTGACGCGCACGGTTACCGGCGACACGGCCTTGCTGCTGGAAGGTGACGCCCAGGCCGGAACGCTGGCCCTGAATGCGCGGTTGGACCGGAGCGGAGCATGGACCAGCGCCAATCTGCGCTTTGATCTTGCGGATCGTCGACAGCTCTTCGCGGCGCTGGGCCTGCCGGCACCGATGCAGGATGGACCGGGCCGCCTCGTTCTTGATCGCGAGCAGGGGCGTCTCAGCGGCTCGCTGGCAGGGCCGGGGCTGTCGATCGTGGTCGACGGCGAGTCAGGCGCGGCTGCGCCGCGCCTGACGGTGCAAGCGGATCGTCCCGGCCAGATCCTGCCCGAGGGGCTGGCGCGCGCCTTGCCCGATGTTGTGCTGGACGCGCATGGCATGGTTCGTTTCGCCACCGACCAGGTCGCCCTCGATGGTCTCGTCGCCAATCTTGGCGGAAGCAGCGCGCAGGGAGCGCTGGCGTTGCCGAGGGAGGGGCCAATCTCCGGCAAGCTCATGCTGCCACGTGCCGATCTGCGGACCGTGATCGGCTCGGTCCTGGGAACCGCAGCGGCGTCTCCGGGCAGCAACTGGTCGGCCGCCCGTTTCGGCACGGCGTCGGGCCTTGGCGAGATCAGCTTGTCAGTTGAAGCCAAATCCCTGCTCGTCAGTGACGATATCGCTCTGAACGATGCGGCCTTCGCCCTGCATGCCAGCTCCAGCGAAATCCTGATCGAGGCACTCTCTGGAAGCTATGCCGGCGGTAAGGTCTCGGGGCGGGTAACGGCACGGCGTGAAGGCGGGCTTGCGCAGCTCTCCGGCCGGATCGCGCTGTCGCAGCTCGATCTCGCCATGCTCACGGGCAATGGCCTTGCCGGGAAGCTGTCGGGACAAGTGGAGGGAGGCGGTTCCGGAGAGAGCCCCGCGCGGCTGGTTGCGGGGTTGGGGGGAGCCGGTACCTTCAGCATCGCAGGCGCGAGCCTCGCCCGGTTTGATCCCGGTGGCTATGCCCGCGTCATCGCCGCGACCGGAGAGGATGCATCCGAAAGCGAGACCGGCCGTTTGCAGAGCCGGCTGGCGGATGCGCTCGACCGGGGCTCATGGCCTCTCGGCGATGTCGCGCTGCCCTTCACGCTGGCCGGTGGTCTCGTGCGGCTCGCACCGTTGACGATCGAGCGTGCGGGCCTCCGGGCAGAGGCAAGCGGAGTGGTCGATCTCCGGGCATTGACGGCGGATCTGAGGTTGGGACTGCGCCCGCTCGGCTCAATGCCCAAGGGGTGGTCGATGGCGACGCCCGCACTTGGCGTGGCCTGGCGCGGGCCGCTATCGGGACTGCGGCGCGAGACCGATGTCGGAGCTTTCGCGAATGCCGTGGCAGCGCGAGCACTGGCGCGCGAGATGGAGCGGGTCGAGGCCTTCGAGGCGGATGCGCGCGAGCGCGCTATGCATGCACGCCGCCTGCGCGCCGAGCGTGAGATGCGTGAGAACGAACGCAAGCTCGCGGATTTCCTGAAGGCGGAGGAAGAGCGCCGCCTCGCCGAGGAAAAGCGTGCAGAAGAGGAGCGCCGCGCCGCGGAGGCGCGCGCCCAGGAAGAGGCAAGGCGTGCTCTGGAGGCGCAGCGTCTCGATGAGCAGCGCCGGGCCGAAGAGGTCAGGCGGGCGGACGAGGCGAGGCGTCGAGCGGAGGCCGAGGCGCGCGCTGCAGCGACGCGTGCAGCTCAACCTCAGCATCAAGGCGGTCCGCTGATCCTGCCCGGCGCGCCGCGCGAGAACTTTCCGGAGCAGACTTTGCGACCCGTGATACCCGCTCCACCGCTGAGGCCGCCGCTGCAGATCGAGCCCGTGCCGCGCCCGCTGTCGCGGAGTCCGCACCCCGACTGATTCAAGATCTTCGCATTTTGATTCAGGTTCTTGTCAGCTTGAATCAGCGCGCCTGTGCAGGGTCTTGAAACTGAAGGGATTCGGCTCTGCCGGTGATGCCCGTCAGCCTCGTCCCGCAAGGCGCTGGTAATGCGCCAGCACATGCAGGCGCAGTGCCGAGGAGAGATTGGCCTCGCCGCGGTGGGAATCGACATCGGCGACGAGTGCAGCAAGTGTGCGGCGCTCTTGTGCCGCGATCACCTTCAGTGCCGCCCAGAATGGTTCCTCGAGCGATACGCTGGTGCGGTGCCCGGCAATGGCGAGAGAATGTTTGCGCTCGCGGCTCACCGCGGGTTCTCGCCCTTGTCATCGGGCGGGGGAGTAAGCTTGTGCCCGTCGAGTTCGCGGGTTGCCTTCTCGCGCCGCGCTTCAGTCAAGCTGCGCTCGGCCTTGCTCCGGCCGAAGTCGATACGGTTCTGGTCGGCCTTGGTTTCGGTCGCTACGCGTTGGCGCTGTTTGCGGGCGCGCCGGAGATTGATGATCTCTGCCATTCCGCCCGGCCTTGCTCAGGACGGGCCGAGCATACGCTCAGGCCGGACCGTGCTGTCGAACAACTCGGCATCGACGCCGGCCCTCAATGCTTCCTCGCGCAGGGTCGTGCCATTGTGATGGGCGGCCTTGGCGATGTTGGCAGCCTTGTCGTAGCCGATGGCCGGAGCCAGTGCCGTGACCAACATCAGCGAGCGTGACAGCAACTCGGCGAGGCGGCCCTCGTTGGCGACGATCCCATCGATACAGTGGACACGGAAGCTCTCGGCGGCGTCGGCAAGCAGCCTGACCGACTGCAGGAAGGCGGCTGCTATCACCGGCTTGAAGACGTTCAGTTCGAAATGGCCCTGGCTTGCGGCGAAGCCGATCGTCGCCTGGTTGCCGTGAACCTGCGTGGCCACCATGGTCAATGCTTCGGCCTGGGTCGGATTGACCTTGCCGGGCATGATCGACGAACCGGGCTCGTTCTCGGGCAGGCTGATCTCGCCGAGACCCGAGCGTGGGCCCGAGCCCATCAGCCGAATGTCATTGGCGATCTTGAACAGATCCATGGCAAGCGCGGCGAGCGCGCCATGGGCGGCGCTCAGCGCGCCATGGCTCGCCAACGCCTCGAAGGCATTGGCGGCGGGGCGGAAGGGCAGGCCGGTGAGCCCCGCCATTTCCTTGGCAAAGAAGGCGGCGAAGTCGCGATGGGTGTTGATGCCGGTGCCGACCGCCGTGCCGCCCTGGGCGAGCGCATGCAGCCCGCCGAGCGAGGCCTCGATCCGTCCGATGCCGAGATGGATCTGTGTGGCGTAGCCCGAAAACTCCTGACCGAGCGTGACCGGCGTTGCGTCCTGGAGATGCGTCCGGCCGATCTTGATCAGCGAGGCGAAGCGCTGCGCCTTGTCCTGCAGGGCCTGTTCGAGCTTGCGCAGGGAAGGAAGCAGCAGGCGCGAAATCTCGAGCGCCGCGGCAATATGCATCGCGGTGGGGAAGCAGTCATTCGATGACTGGCCGCGGTTGACCTGGTCATTGGGGTGAACCGGGCTCTTCGCACCGAGGCCGGCGTCGAGAATCTCGTTGGCGCGGTTGGAGAGGACCTCATTGACGTTCATGTTGGTCTGGGTACCGGAGCCGGTCTGCCAGACGACGAGCGGGAAGTGGTCGTCAAACCGCCCGCCCAATGCTTCATCCGCCGCCTGGCCAATGGCGCCGGCGACACGCTGGTCGATCAATCCCAGCCGAGCATTGACGTGTGCGGCTGCCTTCTTGACCAGCACCAATGCATGGATCAGCGGGAGCGGCATGCGCTCGCTCGGTCCGCCAATGCGGAAATTCTCGAGCGAACGCTGGGTCTGGGCGCCCCAGTAGCGATCTGCGGGAACGGCGATGGGGCCGAAGGAGTCAGTCTCTGTGCGGGTGTCCGGCATAGGCTCTGATCAGGTCTTCTTGCGGAAGGAATCGAGGCTGACGACCTGAGCGCCGCCACTCTCGTCACCATCCGCGCCGGCGTCCGGCTTCGCCGGGTCCACTTCGTCATCGGCGGCCGCCTTGTTCTTCGCAGCGGCACTTGCGGATTGCGGCTTTACCGGGAGGGCAAGCGGTGTCGGGGCGGCCACGCTGGGCTCGGACCCCGCTCCACGTGGCGCCCTTGCGGCTCCCGCGGTCTGATCGCTCGTGGAGGCTTCTTCGGGGGCCTCCTGGGTTTCGAACTTCAGGCCGAACTGAACCGAGGGATCGAAGAAGGTGGTGATCGAATCAAAGGGGACCAGCAACCTTTCGGGCACGCCTGAGAACGAGAGACCAACCTCGAAGGCGTGGTCACTGACGTTGAGGTCCCAGAACTGATGCTGGAGCACGACGGTCATCTCGTCGGGGTGCTTTTCGCGCAGGCGCTGCGAGAGGCGCACGCCGGGGGCCGTTGTCCGGAACGTGATGTAGAAATGATGTTCGCCCGGCAGGCCGTCGCGGCTCGCCTCGGCCAGGATCTTCCGTACGACACCCTTCAGCGCGTCCTGCACCATGAGATCGTAGCGAAGAATATCCTGTACCATCGTATCGACTATCCGTGTCCGCTTCCGAGCAAGGCAGAAAGTCGCCGGCCCTCGCATAAAAAAGTGGAGGCTTCTGTTGCCAGGCGCCTCCGAGCCCCGCCTTACGCGGCTAAGCGCAAGGGCTTTGGTTTGGGAACCAGCACCGCTTACGCGGCGACGGCAACCCGAGCATTGTTGTCGTTGGCAACTATGCAATGGCCCGATAACGGCGGAACCATGCCGAGCAAAAGAACGACCTTTACACCCTCGTCGATCCTATTTCGCCCCCGCCGGAACCCGTCTCGCGAATCGCGTACGGGCTCTGGTGGAGGCGCCGGGTACCGCCCCCGGGTCCGAAAGGCTTATTTCGACGTTCGTTTATCGCCATAGCCGCTCTTGCGAGTGGCAACCCGAATATAGGCACTCGGAGCGCGCGGGGAAAGAGACCATTGTCACTCCATCCGAAGCAATTTCGCCGGCTCTCAACGGGACGGGATATCGAGATTGGGCTCATCCCGGACGATCCTGAGCACCCTGCCGTCACGGACGCTGACATCGATCGCAATTTCGGCGCCGTTATTGTCGGCGCCGCCGAGCTCCCAGCGACCGCCATGAAGCTCGATGTCCTCGATCCAGGCCATGCCGTTGTCGAAAGCGATCCGGCGGGCTTCCGCGATCGAGATGTCCCGAGTGTTCGGAGCGGGGGGCGGCAGGGTGTTGGTTGCCACGGCAGGGAAGGAGAGCAGGGTGGCGATCGGCAGGATCCACATTGTGCTGCGAAACGACATTGTGATTCTCCTTAGCCTGAGCGCAGGGAAGGAGCGGCTCAATCATGGCTTTGTTTCGGCTGGCGTGAGGCGCTTCCTTGCGGCCTATCGCATTGCCGTGAGCGCATGCGCTCATCGCAATGCGATGGCTCTGGACGATGCGATTCCGGCTCTTGGGAATGGCGCGCGAATCCGGCTAGAAGCATCGTCATGCGCCAGTATCACGAGCTATTGCAACGCGTCCTGAGCGAGGGGGTCCGCAAGGACGATCGTACCGGCACCGGCACGCTTGCCGTGTTCGGCCATCAGATGCGTTTTGACCTCGCGCAGGGGTTTCCCCTGGTCACGACCAAGAAGCTACATCTGAAATCGATCATCCACGAGCTGATCTGGTTCCTGCGCGGTGACACCAATGTGCGCTACCTGCAAGAGAACGGCGTCACCATCTGGGATGAATGGGCCGATGCCAACGGCGATCTCGGTCCGGTCTATGGACGGCAATGGCGCTCCTGGCCGGCGCCAGACGGCAGCACCATCGACCAGATCGCCTGGCTGGTGAACGAAATCCGGCGTAATCCCGATTCGCGCCGGTTGATCGTCTCGGCCTGGAATCCGGCCGATATCCCGAAGATGGCGCTGGCGCCCTGCCACTGCCTGTTCCAGTTCTTCGTCGCGGACGGCAAGCTCTCCTGCCAGCTCTACCAGCGCTCGGCCGACGTCTTCCTCGGTGTGCCGTTCAATATCGCAAGCTACGCGCTGCTGACCCATATGGTCGCCCAGGTGACAGGGCTGGGCGCAGGCGAGTTCGTGCACTCCTTCGGCGATACGCATCTCTATGTGAACCATCTCGACCAGGCCCGGCTGCAACTCAGCCGCGAGCCGCGTGCGCTGCCGCGCCTGACGCTCAATCCGACGGTGGCGCGGCTCGAGGATTTCCGTTTCGAGGATGTGATGATCGAAGCCTACGATCCCCATCCCGGTATCAAGGCGCCAATCGCAGTATGACCCTCACCATTCGTCCCGCCCGACCCGACGAGGCCGGCCTCGTCCTGACCTTCATCAGGGAGCTCGCCGAATTCGAAGAGCTTCTGCACGAGGTTACAGCCAACGAAGGTCAACTCGCACAGGCCCTGTTCGGGCCAGATCCCAAGGTCTCCTGCGATATCGCCGAATGGGATGGAGCACCTGCAGGGTTCGCCGTCTGGTTCTATACCTATTCGACCTTCTCGGGCCGCCATGGCATCTGGCTGGAAGATCTCTATGTCCGGCCCGAATTTCGCGGCAAGGGAATCGGCAAGGCCCTGATTGCAGGGCTGGCGAAGCGCTGTATCGACGAAGGTCTGCCGCGCCTCGCCTGGTGGGTGCTGAACTGGAACGAGCCCTCGCGCGTGTTCTACCGCTCGCTCGGCGCCAATGCGCAGTCGGAGTGGACGGTCAAGCGCCTGGACGGCGAGGCGCTGCGGCGGCTGGGGGAGAGCGCGTGAGTGGACACCCGGCCCTTCCCATCGTCGTCATCGCCGCCGTCGCCGATAATGGCGTGATCGGCGACGATAATCGCCTGATCTGGCGGCTGAAGACGGACCTCAGGCATTTTCGTGGCCTTACGCTCGGGCGGCCGGTGCTGATGGGGCGCAAGACCTTTCTCTCAATCGGGAAGCCGTTGCCGGGTCGCGAGACGATCGTCTTGACCCGCGATCCCGGTTTTCGTGCCGAAGGCGTGCATGTTGCCCACGGCCTCGACGAGGCGATCGCGGCCGGCCAGCGGCTCGGCCTCGCGATGGGCGCGGATTCGGTCGCAGTTGCGGGGGGCGCCGAGATCTACGCCCAGGCCTTGCCGCTGGCTGACCGGATTGAACTGACCCAGGTTCATGTGGAGCCCGAAGGCGATGCTCATTTTCCGGCCTGGGACAGGGCGGCGTTCGAGCGCGTGAAGCAGGAGAACCACCCTCGCAGTGCCGATGACGAGCATGCTTTCACCTTCGCGACCTTTCGCCGCCGGGCCTGAACGCGGTTTCCGTTGACGATGAAGGGCTTGCGTCGTTGACGAATCCGTGTCCGATGACCAAGTCACGGACACGCGTTCCCTAAGGGCGCTGACAAACAGCCGCCGTTCGCCTATGGCACGTGTGGTACAGATGTGAGGAACGGCACGAGTATGCCTTGGAGCAACCAGAGCGGCGGTAGCGGTGGCGGCGGGGGAGGACCCTGGGGGCAGCGCGGGGGGGGGGGGGGCGGGGGCCCCCGGGGGGGGGGGCCCGGGGGGGGGGGGGGGGGG
>NZ_JPKG01000016.1 GCF_000735605.1 Allobosea sp. LC85 | reverse complement strand
AGGATATCGTCGATCACTGCTGCTACGCCTGGAACAAGCTCATCGACCAGCCATGGCGCATTATGTCCATCGGCATCCGTGACTGGGCCTATCGGTTCTGATCAACGAGACTTGGTATTAGGAGATCGCTTCCTTCAGGTCGAGCGTGCCCTGGACGCCGATCGCGTCGTAGTTGCGTTTCAGCCAGCGCTTCGCGGCAGCACGGCCCATATCGCGCAGGCGCAGCAGAAAGTCCCATTCCGCGTTCATGCGTGTCGAACTGGTCAGTTCGGCGAGAGGCGGTCCGCCGTCGATGCGGTGCATCAGCACGCGCTTGTATTCGTCCTTGGGCAGCTTGCCGGCATCGACCAGGCGATTGACGAAATCGATGGCGCGCAGTTCGCGCAGCAGCGAGGCGTTGAAGGTGATCTCGTTCAACCGGTCCTGGATCGCCCGGGCGTTGGTCGGCAGCTCCTTGCGCTGCAGCGGGTTGATCTGCACCAGCAGGATGTCGTCGCCTGCCGCCTCATAGAACAGCGGAAACAGAGCCGGATTGCCCATATAGCCGCCGTCCCAATAGGCCTCGCCCTTGATCTCGACCGCCTGGAACAGCATCGGCAGGCAGGCCGAGGCCATCAGATGGTCGGCTGTCAGTTCCTCGCCATTGAAGACCTTGATCTTGCCGGTGCGGACATTGGTTGCGGCAATGAAGAGCTTGACCGCCCGGCACGCCTGGACCTTGTCGAAGTCGATCAGGTCGGCGATCACGCCGCGCAGCGGGTTGATGTTCAGCGGGTTGACGTCATAGGGGCTCGCGACCTTGGAAAAGAGCTCGAACCAGAGCAGGCCAGGCTGGGCGCCGTTCTTGCCCCAGGCGCCGAGCATGGTGTCGATCAGCGAACGCTCCGAGCCGCCATATTTGCCGTCGACGCTGATGCGCCGCCAGAAATTCTCGAGCTGGGCACGGGCGCCGTCGATGCCGCCGTCGATCCAGCCCTCGCTGAGCACCACCGCATTCATCGCGCCGGCGCTGGTGCCCGACAGCGCCTCGATGGCGAGGCGCCCGTCCTCGAGAATCGCGTCGAGCACGCCCCAGGTGAAGGCGCCATGGGCACCTCCGCCCTGGAGAGCCAGAGAGACGCTCTTCTCGGCCCTGGGACCGGCGAGGCCCTCGACCTGACGCGCGCCGGCCCTGCGCCGGCCGGTCACGCTGCGGTCCAGCCGCCATCCATCGGCAAGGTCGTGCCGGTGATGGATTTCGCCGCATCGGTGCAAAGGAAGACCGCAAGCGCCGCGACCTGCTCGACCGTCACGAATTCCTTGGTGGGCTGGGCCTGGAGCAGCACGTCATTGATGACCTGCTCCTTGGTCAACCCGCGCGCCTTCATGGTGTCGGGGATCTGCTTCTCGACCAGCGGCGTCCAGACGTAACCGGGCGCGATGGCGTTGACCGTGATGCCCTTGGTTGCAACTTCAAGCGCGACCGTCTTGGTGAAGCCGGCAATGCCGTGCTTGGCTGAGACATAGGCCGACTTGAAGGGCGAGGCGACAAAGGCATGGGCTGACGCCGTGTTGATGATGCGGCCCCAGCCCTTTTGCTTCATTCCTGGCAGGATGGCGCGGGTGGTGTGGAAGGCCGAGGACAGGTTGATCGCGATGATCTGGTCCCATTTCTCGATCGGGAATTCGTCGACCGGCGCGACATGCTGGATACCGGCATTGTTCACCAGGATGTCGACGGCGCCGAAAGTTTTCTCCGCGTCCGCAACCATGGCGGCGATCTCGGCTGGCTTGGTCATGTCGGCCGGCGAGAACTGCGCCTTGATGCCGAATTCCTTCTCAAGCCCGGTGCGCAACGCTTCGGCATCGGCCGCCGGCATGATGCCGTTGATGACGAGATGGGCGCCTTCCGTGGCGAGTGCGCGAGCGTAAGCGAGGCCGATGCCGGAGGTCGATCCGGTGACGAGAGCGGTGCGATCTTTAAGGAACATGAGCGTCTAGGCTCCTGACACGGGCTGAGAAAATGCTTACGTTGCATATTTGAACGGGCAGTCTTTCCGTCCCCGCAAAGGCGGTCGCGGCACGTTGCCCGATGTAGTATTGCAACGCAACATGATGAAAATGCAGCCACACGCCCACGCGCATGACGGCCATGACCAAGCGGCCTGTCGCCATGCTCAGGATCACCAGCGTCATGCCGCGGAAGCGCTGGCGAGGGCCGAAAAGCTCTGCCGGGAGCGCGGCCTGAGATTGACGCCGATCCGCCGCAAGGCCCTGGAGGCCCTGCATGCCGACCATCGCCCGGTGGGCGCCTATGATCTGGCCGATCGCATCTCGCCGCCCGGTGGGCGACGTCTCGCTCCGATTTCGGTCTATCGCGCGCTGGATTTCCTGGTCGAGCAGGGGTTCGTGCACCGCCTGAGTTCGCGCAATGCCTATGTCGCCTGCCCGCACGGTCACGGCGCCAGTGATGTTGTCGCCTTCCTGATTTGCGAGACCTGTGGCGGCGTCGACGAGGATTCCTCGCCGGCCATGCGCCAGGCGGTGGCGGCGATCGTGCAAGGGCGGCAGTTCGTGCCCTCGCACCAGGTCGTCGAGATCGTCGGCCGCTGCGATCATTGCCGGAGCGCACATCCCCATGAATGAAACGGTTCTTACGGCTGCGCTTGCGGATGTCGCCGGGCCGCGGCCGCGCCGATACACCGTTCCGGTCAAGGTCGGAACCGTTGAAGTTGGCGGCGGCGCGCCGATCGTCGTGCAATCGATGACGAATACCGATACCGCCGATATCGCGGCCACCGTCGGGCAGGTCGCCGCGCTTGCGCGTGCAGGGTCGGAACTCGTTCGCATCACTGTCGATCGTGACGAGGCCGCGGCCGCCGTGCCGCATATCCGCGAGCGCCTCGATATCCTCGGCATCGACGTGCCCCTGGTCGGCGATTTCCACTATATCGGCCACAAGCTGCTGACGGATCACCCGGCCTGCGCGGAGGCACTGGCAAAGTACCGGATCAATCCCGGCAATGTCGGCTTCAAGGACAAGAAGGACCGGCAGTTTGGCCAGATCGTCGAGCTCGCGATCAAGCATGGCAAGGCCGTCCGCATTGGCGCCAACTGGGGTTCGCTCGATCAGGAACTGCTGACCGCGCTGATGGACGAAAATGCCTCCTCCCCGCAGCCGCTCGATGCGCGGGCGGTGATGCGCGAGGCCATGGTGCAGTCGGCCCTGCTCTCGGCCCAGCGGGCGGAAGAGATCGGTCTGGCCAAGGACCGCATCATCCTCTCGGCCAAGGTTTCGGGCGTGCAGGATCTGATCGCGGTCTACCGGACGCTTGCCGAGCGTGGCGACTATGCCATCCATCTCGGCCTGACTGAAGCGGGCATGGGGTCGAAGGGGCTGGTCGCATCCTCGGCTGCGCTCGGTATCCTGCTGCAGGAGGGCATCGGCGACACGGTCCGCTTCTCGCTGACGCCGGAGCCCGGCGGCGACCGGACGCTCGAGGTCAAGGCGGCGCAGGAATTGCTGCAGACCATGGGATTCCGCGCCTTCGTGCCGCTGGTCGCGGCCTGTCCCGGCTGTGGCCGCACGACATCGACGGTGTTCCAGGAACTGGCGCGGGATATCCAGAACTGGATTTCCTCCTCGATGCCGGACTGGAAAACACGTTATCCCGGTGTCGAGATGCTGAACGTCGCGGTGATGGGCTGCATCGTGAACGGGCCGGGCGAATCCAAGCATGCCGATATCGGCATCTCCTTGCCGGGAACGGGCGAGGTACCGACCGCTCCGGTCTTCGTCGATGGCAAGAAGGTCGCGACATTGCGTGGTGCCGGAATCGCAGCCGAATTCAAGGACATGGTCAGCGCCTATATCGAGCGACGCTATGGGGTGTGCGCCGATGCGGCGGAATGAGCCGGCTCTCCTTGAGCGCGGTTCGGCCGCGCGCCTTTGCGCGGTGGCGGCGTTATGTTAGAGGCCCCGGCCTTTCGCTGCATTGCAGCACCCGCGGAGAACCCTGATGGGGCATGACCAGCCGACTCCGCCGACCGGACAGGTTGGCGATACCCGTTTCGGCCTCGATCATGGGCAGGGCGCTTCCAGCTCCGGCGGGCACTCGACTGCAAGTTACGGGGCGCTGGCACTTGGCGCACTCGGAGTCGTCTACGGCGATATCGGCACCAGCCCGCTCTATGCGCTTCGCGAAACCATTCTTGCCGCCACAGGTGCCAGCAGCGGTGGCCACGGTGGTGCCGTGGATATCGCGCTGACCACCCCGGTGCCACGTTCGGTCGTGATCGGCGTGCTTTCGCTGATCCTCTGGTCCCTGGTTGTGGTGGTGACCCTGAAATATGTCGTCCTGCTGCTGCGGGCCGACAATAATGGCGAAGGCGGAACGCTGACGCTCGTCGCACTTGCGCAGCGTGCGCTTGGGCGGACGCGCGGCGGAGTCGTTCTCTTTCTCGGTATGGCCGGGGCGGCGCTCTTCTATAGCGACGCGGTGATCACACCGGCGATCTCGGTGCTGTCAGCGGTCGAGGGAATCAAGCTGGTGACGCCGGCGCTCAGTGATTACGTCGTCACGATAGCATCTGTGATCCTGGTTGCCCTGTTTCTGGTTCAGAGCCGCGGCACGGCCAAGGTGGCCAATTTCTTCGGCCCGATCATGATGCTGTGGTTCCTGACGCTGGGCGGGCTTGGTCTCTACCATCTCTCCGATGATTTCAGCATCCTGAGCTCGATCAATCCCTATTACGGCTTGCAGTTCTTTGTGCTGCATCCTGGCGTCTCGCTGGCTGTGCTCGGCGCGGTATGTCTGTCGGTGACCGGAGCCGAGGCGCTTTATGCGGATATGGGTCATTTCGGCCGCGGGCCGATCCGTTCGGCCTGGCTTTATCTGGTGTTTCCGTCGCTTTGGCTCTGCTATCTCGGCCAGGGTGCGCTGATCCTGTCGGACCCGACCGCGATCGAAAACCCGTTCTATAGGCTGGCGCCGGAAGGTTTCATCCTGCCGCTCGTGATCATGGCGACGGTCGCGACGATCATCGCGAGCCAAGCCGTCATCACTGGCGCCTTTTCGCTGACGCGGCAGGCCGTTCAGCTCGGCCTGTTGCCTCGCCTTGAGATCCGCCACACCTCCGAGCACACATCTGGACAGATCTACATTCCGCGCGTCAACGCGATGCTGCTGATCGTGGTGCTGCTCCTCGTGTGGACCTTCAGGTCCTCATCCGACCTGTCGCATGCCTATGGCATCTCGGTTTTCGGTGCGATGGTGGTGGATTCGCTGCTTGCGTTCATCGTGATCAGCAAGGGCTGGCGCTGGAGCCTCGCTGCAACCACCGCTGTGGTCGTGCCCTTCCTGCTGATCGACGTCGCCTTCTTCTCGGCAAATCTGCTGAAGCTTTTGAGCGGCGGCTATGTGCCGGTGATGATGGCGGCAGCGTTGGTCTTGCTGATGCTGACCTGGGTGCGCGGCACCCGGATCCTGTTCGACAAGACCCGCAAGACCGATGTCCCGCTGCTTGAGCTGGTCTCGATGCTCTCGAAGAGCCCACCGGTGCGGGTCAAGGGCATGGCGGTGTTCCTGACCAGCGATCCCCAGACCGCGCCCGCCGCGTTGCTGCACAACCTGAAGCACAACAAGGTCCTGCACGAGCGCAACGTCATCCTGACCGTGCGCACGGCCGATACGCCGCGCGTCGCCGAAGAGGAGCGGGTCCGTCTTTCGCGCATTACCGACGATTTCTGGCGGGTCGAAATGGTCTATGGCTACATGGAAAGCCCGAACGTGCCCAAGGGGCTCGCCATGCTGCGCAAACAGGGCTTCAAGTTCGACATCATGTCGACCTCGTTCTTCCTGTCGCGGCGCTCGATCAAGGCCTCGGCGCAATCGGGCATGCCGGTCTGGCAGGACAAGTTTTATATCAGCCTGACCAAGAGCGCGACGGACGCGACCAGCTTCTTCCAGATCCCGACGGGACGCGTGGTCGAGGTCGGAACGCAGGTGACGGTGTAGATCAGGATCCTGGGGACGGCAGCAGACCGGCGTCCTCCCTGACCGCAGCGTGTCGATATCCAGGTCTCTCTTCGGTCGCCCGGAGGTAGGCGGCCAAGGCGCACCCTCATTCCAGGATGCGCGTCTCGTAGGCGTAGAGCCGGCGAAAGCCGAGGCTGGCATAGAGGCCGATCGCGACCGCGTTCGTCTGGTCGACCTGCAGATAGGCGCGGTCGCAGTCGAGCAGCCGCGCCCAGGCCATCAGACCGGAGACCATGCGCCGGCCAAGGCCCTGTCCGCGGTGACCGGCGTCGACGACGATCGAGCCGATCTCGGCCATGCCGCGCTCCGCGACACCCATGCCATAGGCCACCGGCTCGCCGCCATGGAACAGCGTGGCGAAAGCCGCTGGCAGGCGTACCCTCTCGACGATCGCCGCCAGCTTGGTTTCGCTGCGTCTCGACCCGATCTGATGCGACGTCACTCCCGCAATCCAGTCCCGGCTCGGACGCGCCTCGATCTGAAGCGCGGGTTCGACCTCCGGCGGCTTCCCGTCGAGATCGGCGATCAGCCCAAAGGACGCATCCTTCAGTCGGTAGCCGCGGGCTAGGATGCGCTCGCGCGTCGCTGCCGAGATCAGCGGGGTCAGCCTGACGCAGGGCGGGAGACCGTCCGCCTTGTAGAAATCCTCGATCAGTTCGAGGGTCGCATCGTCGAGTTCGGCCTCCGGCTTCAGGGGCGAGGCGGAATTCGCCCGGCCGGAATAGCCGTTGGCGAAGCGCACCACCCAGTCGCCGATCAGCAGGGTCGAGGGAGCCGGCCAGGCGTTGACGATGCGCCTTTCACATTCGACGACGCTTGCCGGGTCGTGCGGAGCATCAGCGATCATCAGGCGCCTCGAGCCGCGCGAGGCTGAGGCCGCCAGCCCGGTGGCGCCATCTCGAAGCCGGAGAAGTCGAACCCGGGCGCGACCGTGCAGCCGACCAGTGTCCAGGCGCCGAGCGAGGTCGCGCTTTGCCACCAGCCGGTCGGCACCACGAATTGCGGGCGCTGCCCGGCCAGGAGGTCGCGGTCGATATGATGCGCCGAGGCATCATGGCCGTTTGGCGACACGCTGATCACCAGCGGTGCACCGGCATAGTGGTGCCAGATCTCTGCGGCATCGACCCGGTGCCATTCCGATGTCTCGCCGGTGTCGAGCAGATAGTAGATCGCCGTTGAAAAGCCGCGCCCCGGCGGTCCTGCCTCGTCGCGAAAGGTCTCGCGATAGTGCCCGCCTTCCGGATGCGGCTTGAGCTCGAGCAGGCGAATGATTTCTGCCGCACTCAACCCGTCGAGCCGGTTCATCGTCATCGCTCAGAACCTGTTCTTGGCTTCACGAAGCGCAGCGAAGACCTGGCCGGGTTCACCCCCGGGAAGGCCGGCCGAGGTTGCGAGCGCGGTTTCGCTGGCACGGAAGAAGGGATTGGTGGCCTTTTCCTCGCCAATCGTGGTCAGCGCCCAGAACCGCCCGGCCGCCTTGGCGGCCTCGGCCTCCGCGAACCTGGCTTTCAGCACGGCATTGGCGGGATCCACCGACATCGCGAAACGGGCATTGGCGAGGGTATAGTCGTGCCCCGTGATCAGCTGGGTGTCGTCGGGCAGGGTCATGATCCGTGACAGCGATGTCCACATGGCGGGCAGCTGCCCGGGCTGAACGCGCCCGCAGCCCATGACGAAGACGACATCGCCGACGAGCGCAAGCCGGGTCTGCTCGCCGACAAGGGTGAGATGGCCGTCGGCATGGCCAGGCGTGTGCCAGACGTCGAAGACGAAGCCTCCGAGTGGAACGCGGTCACCTTCGCCGACGATGGTGTCGACGGGGGCCACGCCCCGGGCGTCCGAGGGGCCGTAGACTGTCGCGCCCGTCGCTTGCTTGAGCTCGGCGACGCCCTGGACATGGTCGAAATGGGAATGGGTTATGAAGATGTCGGAGATGACCCAGCCCTTCTCCTCGGCTGCGGCCAGAACCTCCCGTGCATCGGGGACGTCGACCGCCGCGCAGGCATGGGTCGCGGGATCGCGAATCAAGGCGCCGGCATTGTCGCTCAGCGTGCGGAAGACATGGATGTCGAGGGACATGGAAGGCTCCTGGCGCGGGAAGCGAAGGATAACCGCCGGGAGGCGATCAATGCATCATGAATTGGGGCATGACCGGCACGCGATCAAGCATGTTGAGTGATACGGGGGACAGCGCCCTGCGCCCTTGCGTCGGCGCCGTAGCCGGTCCATTTCATGCTCATGGCTCTCGACGTCGTCGATCTTCGCGCCTTCTATGCCAGTCCCCTAGGCCATGTCGCCCGGCGCTTCATCGGCCGGGCCATGCTGCGTTTCTGGCCGGATTGCGGGCGCCAACGTCTGCTCGGCCTGGGTTTTTGCACTCCCTACCTGACGGTGCTTGGCGCCAACGCCGAGCGCGTGCTCGCCTTCATGCCGGCGGCGCAAGGCGTGGTGAACTGGCCGTCGGACGGTCTCTCGGCCTCGGCGCTGGTCGAGCCGACGCTGCTGCCCTTGCCAACGGCCTCGGTCGACAGGGTCGTGCTGGTTCATGCTCTCGAGGAGACGGAGAGCCCTGACGACCTGCTCGACGAGGTGGCGCGCGTGCTCAGCCCTGGCGGCCGCATGCTCGTCGTTGCGCCCAATCGCCGTGGCCTCTGGGCCCGGATGGACGGGACGCCCTTCGGTCACGGACGCCCGTTCAGCCGGTCACAGCTCGAATCGCTGATGCGCGGCGCGACCTTCGCTCCGGAAAACTGGACGGAGGCGCTCTACGTGCCACCGCTCAAACGAAAACTGTTCATGCGCTCGGCCCCAGCCTGGGAGCGGGTTGGCTCGGGGCTGTCGCTGCCCTTCGCCGGCGTCCATGTCATCGATGCGACCAAGCAATTCTATCGCCGGGCGCCGCTGCGCGCGACGCGGCGCAGCTTTGCCTTTCGCCCTGTTCTGCTGCCCCAGCCCACCCCCACGCCGCGACTTGGCGAACCGCCGGACAGGCGGCCTGCGGGTTGACAATCGCAGCGTGGCACGGCCAAGGTCCGCCGCTTTTCGGGGCCCGGTCTTCCGTCTCCCCATGCGGATCGACGGCCCCGCCCCAGAACTGGATCACAATGCGTAGCTATCTTGATTTCGAGAAACCGGTCGCCGAGCTCGAGGCGAAGGCGGATGAGTTGCGTGCCCTGGATGCGAAGGGGGACGGCTATTCTCTGTCAGAGGAGATCGGAAAGCTCGATGCCAAGGCGAGCCAGGCGCTCAAGGACCTTTATGGCGCCCTGACGCCCTGGCAGAAGACGTTGGTCGCGCGGCACCCGCAGCGACCGCATTTCATTGATTACTGCGCTGCGCTGATTACTGAATTCACGCCGCTCGCGGGTGACCGCGCCTTCGGCGAGGACGAGGCGATCGTCGGCGGTTTCGGGCGCTTCCGCGGCCAGCCGGTTTGCGTGATGGGGCAGGAGAAGGGCAACAGCACCGAGACCCGCATCCGGCACAATTTCGGCATGCCGAAGCCCGAGGGCTATCGCAAGGCCGTGCGCCTGGCCGAGCTTGCCGACCGTTTCGGCCTGCCGGTGCTCAGCTTCGTCGACACGGCCGGCGCCTATCCGGGGATCGAGGCCGAGGAGCGGGGGCAGGCGGAAGCGATTGCACGCTCGACCGAGGCGTGGCTCGGTCTGCGCAGCCCGAGCGTCGCGCTGGTGATCGGCGAGGGCGGTTCAGGCGGCGCCATCGCGATCGCAGCCGCGAGTCGCGTGATCATGATGGAACATGCGATCTATTCGGTGATCTCGCCGGAAGGCGCGGCCTCGATCCTCTGGCGCGATACGGCGCGGGCCCAGGATGCCGCGACCGGCATGAAGATCACGGCTCAGGACCTCCTGAAGTTCGGCATCATCGACCGCATCGTCAGCGAGCCCACTGGCGGCGCACACCGTGATCCCGAGATGGCGATTTCGCGCGCTGGCGAAGCGATTGCAGCCGCTCTGTCCGATCTTGCGGGGCTCACTGCCGAACAGATGGTCGCCCGGCGCGAGGAGAAATTCCTCGCGATCGGCCGCAGTCTTTGAACATCGCGACCCAGCTGTTTACGCTTCCTTTACCGTATGGCCAGATGTGACCCCCCTGTGGTAAGGAACGGTCAAGCCTAACGCTTCACAACCATGGTGAGCGGCACGATTTTGCCGTCTTGAGCATACAAGGTCGGCGACGACCGCTTGATCGATGGGATCGACGACGTGGCAGCAAGACACTTCGCCCTCGTGGCGCTCGTTGCTTTGACCCTGGGCGCCTGCGAAGAGGAGCGGTATCGCGGCTCCGCGCGCCACAACATTCCGATCCCGTCGGCGACCTATGCACTGATGTCCCAGAAGGGCATGAGCAAGGATCAGCCGATCCTGATCCGCTCCTACAAGAAGGAGTCGGAGCTCGAGGTCTGGAAGCGCAAGGGTGATGGCCGCTACGAGCTGCTGAAGACCTACCCGATGTGCCGCTGGTCCGGCCAGCTCGGTCCGAAGGTCCGCGAGGGCGATCGTATGGCGCCCGAGGGCTTCTATGCCATCACCCCGGGGCAGATGAACCCGAATTCGTCCTATTATGTCTCGTTCAACATGGGCTATCCGAATGCCTATGATCGGTCGCACGGTCGCACCGGCGCGCATCTGATGGTGCATGGCGCCTGCTCCTCGGCGGGCTGCTATTCGATGACCGACGATCAGATCGGCGAGATCTATGCGCTGGTGCGCGAGGCACAGGGCGCCGGCCAGAAGGCCGTGCAGATGCAGGCCTTCCCCTTCCGGATGACGCCGGAAAACCTTGCCAAGCACCGGCTCGACTCCAATATCGCCTTCTGGAAGAATCTGAAGGAAGGCTCGGATTATTTCGAGGTCGCCAAGGACGAGCCGAGTGTCGGTGTCAGCGGTGGCCGCTACGTCTTCAACGGCGGCAATCTCGGCGGGGCCGTGGCGCAGAAGCGCCAGCAGGATGACGTCCAGGTTGCGGCGCTGGTGGCCAAGGGCACGCCGGCGGTGAAGCTGATCTATGATGACGGCGACCAGCACAACTCCTTCAAGCAGACGCTCGTCGCGGGCGGTTCCGATTCGCTGAACAAGTCGGCGTCCTGGGCTTCACGGGATGTCGGCGTCAGCCGCCCCGACGCGCTGACCGTTGGCCCGCGCGTCGTCGTGCTGGATGACAAGGGGCGCACCAAGGCAACCGTGCGGGCGGCTTCGGCCGACAATGAGGCCATCCTTGCGGCTGTCGCCTCCGCGCCGGCCGAGGTGGCGGCAACGCCGGCCGCTGCTCCCGCAGTGGCGACCAAGCCCGCCGCTGCGCCGGCCGCTGCTTCTGCGGCGACCCAGGTGGCCAAGGTCCTGCCGAGTGCCGCCCAGCAGGCACCCGTCGTTGCCAGCGCGGTGCCAGCGGCCCCTGTTGCGAGCACCGTCGCTGATAACCGCTCTTTCTATCAGCGCGCACTGAGCTTCGTGCCCTTGATCGGCGGCTCGGCACAGCCTGCTGAGGCGCCAGTGGCTGCACCCGTCGCTTCCGTCGTCCCGGCAAAGCCGACCAATGTGCGCACGCCGCTGCCGCCCCGTCGGGCAGACACGCTACGCACGACGCAACTCGACCAGTCGACCGCGGCCTATTCCAGCCAGTCCGCGACCCGCTGAGCGCCCTTTGTCACGCGTTCGACGCGTGACAAAAATATCACCAGATCTTGGCTTCGTTGCAGAAGCTCATTTTGAAATCGCAGATGCCGTCCAACAGGCGGCTTCTGCGATTTTCTTATGCAGGATGCTAAAAAGCTCGTCTTGCTGAGAATCCGGTTCCATCGGCCTGATTGGGGCAGAAACGCGGCAATTCGCGCGCGGTTTCTGTCCTTTGACGGAGCTACTGATGGTTCTCGATCTGATACGTATCCCGGCGACTGGCGCGGCCCTGTCGCTCGCCATGTTTGCAGGTGCGGCCCAGGCGTCCGATCTGCCAAGCAAGAAGGGCGCGCCGCCGGTGCCGCTTCCGCCGAGCATCACCTGGATCGATGCTGCGGTCAGCATCAAGGGCGTCACCGACTATAATTTCCGCGGCATTTCGCAGACGGACCGCAAACCCGGTGCTCAAGGCTCGGTCGAGCTGCAGTTCTATGACAACCTGTTCTATCTCGGCGTCTTCGGCGCCAATGTCGATCTCGCGACCAGCCCGTCCGCCGAGATCGATTTCTTCGGCGGTATCCGTCCGAAATTCGGCCCGGTCAGCTTCGATCTGGGCGTGATCCAGTATTACTACCCGGGCGAGAAGCGCTTCGTCGACGGGCTCGGCGTGATCTGGACGCCGCGCAACACCGACTTCACCGAACTCGTCGGCAAGGTTTCCTATAACTGGGAGGACAAGGCTACATTCGGCGCCAATGTCTTCTATGCCTGGGACTGGCTCGGCACGGGCGCGACTGGCACCTACGGCTCGCTGACGGCCAAGTACAATCTGCCCTTTCTCGAAGGTCTCTCGGTTTCTGGCGAGTTCGGCCGCTACTGGCTCGGCACCACCAGCACCAACATCGCCTTCCCGACACCGATCCGGCTGCCCGACTACAACTACTGGAATGTCGGCCTGTCCTACACCTACAAGAACCTGACCGCTGACGTCCGCTATCACGACACCAACCTGTCGAAAGCCAACTGCTTCCTGCTGACCTCCGAGCCGCGCGGGATCAACCGGGGCAATGCAGGCGGCGGCTACACCTCGAACTGGTGCAACCCGACCGTGGTCGGGACGCTCTCCTTCGACATCACCGCGAGCAGCGTCGGGATCTTCGCGCCGAAGTGACACTCCGATCATCTGACCTTCTGTGTTTGCATCGGCTTTCCCGAAAACCGAAATCCACTTTTCGGGCCGATGCTTTGGCGCTCCTGCAGAACAAACGAAGAGGGCCGCTCGTGAGAGCGGCCCTTTTTTCATGTCCGATGATCGGAGCCGCCAGCGGCGTCAGGCAAACTGCCCGTGGCAGTGCTTGAATTTCTTGCCGGAGCCGCACGGGCAGGGCTCGTTGCGGCCAACCTTGCCCCAGCTCGACGGATCGGCCGGATCGCGGTCGGCGACCGCGACATCGCCTTCTTCGACCGCAGCATATTGCAGGCCGCTGCCGCCGTAATCGCCGAAAGCCGGAGCAGGCAGGGTATCCTGGGGCGGCAGGGTGCCATCCTCCGGCTGATCGAAGCGGACCTCGATCCGCATCAGGTTGCCGGTGACCTGCTCGCGCAGATGGCCGATCAACCCGTCGAAGAGTTCGAAGGCTTCCTGCTTGTACTCATTCAGGGGGTCGCGCTGGGCATAGCCGCGCCAGCCGACGACCTGGCGGAGATGGTCGAGCGTGACGAGATGCTCGCGCCAGAGATGGTCGAGTGTCTGCAGCAGCACCTGCTTCTCGACATAGGTCATGACCTCGTCGGTGTTGCGGGCGGTGCGGTCGGCATAGGCCTGGTCGGCCTGGGTGCGGATGCGCTCGCGGAGTTCCGCATCCGCGATGCCTTCCTCCTTGGCCCAGTCCTCGATCGGCAAATCGAGATTGAGGAAGTTATGGACGTCCTCGCGCAGGCCGGCAGCATCCCATTGCTCGGCATAGGCGTCCTCGGGGATGCGGCGGGTGACGACATCCTCGACGACGCCGTGGCGCATGTCGTCGATGGTCTCGCGCACGCTCGCCTGGCGCATGAAATCGCGGCGCTGCTCGAAGACGACCTTGCGCTGGTCGTTCATGACGTCGTCGTATTTCAGGATGTTCTTGCGGATGTCGAAATTGCGCGCCTCGACCTTGCCCTGTGCCTTCTCGACGGCCTTGTTGATCCAGGGATGGACGATGGCCTCGTCCTCCTTGAGGCCGAGCTTCTGCAGCATTCCGTCCATGCGGTCGGAGCCGAAGATGCGCATCAGATCGTCCTGCAGCGACAGGAAGAACTTCGAACGGCCCGGGTCGCCCTGGCGGCCGGCACGGCCACGGAGCTGGTTGTCGATGCGCCGGCTCTCATGGCGCTCGGTGCCGACGATGTAGAGTCCGCCAGCCTTGAGCACGCGCTGCTTGAAGTCGGCGACCTCAGCGCGGATCGCCTGGGCCTTCTCGTCACGCTCGGCCCCTTCGGGCATGTCGCGCAGATCGTGCTGGATCCGCATCTCGGCATTGCCGCCGAGCTGGATGTCCGTGCCGCGGCCGGCCATGTTGGTGGCGATGGTGATCGCCCCCGGGGCGCCGGCCTGGGCGACGATATAGGCTTCCTGCTCGTGGAAGCGGGCGTTCAGCACGGCAAAATACTTGGATGGCTTGCCCTGGCGGGCCGCCGCATAGATCGGCTCCAGTGCATGAGGAGCGCTGAAATCGATCTGCTTGAAGCCTTCCTTGATCAGCATCTCGGCGACGAGCTCAGAGCGCTCGATCGAGGTCGTGCCGACCAGCATGGGTTGACCGTTGTCCTGCGAGGCCTTGATCTCGCGGATGACGCCGCGGACCTTTTCCTCGAAGGTGCGATAGACCTCGTCATCCTCATCGAGACGCGCGACGGGGACATTGGTCGGGATCTCGATCACTTCCAGCTTGTAGATCTGGAAGAACTCGTCAGCCTCGGTCGAGGCCGTGCCGGTCATGCCGGCGAGCTTGGCATAGAGCCGGAAATAGTTCTGGAAGGTGATGGAGGCGAGCGTCGCGTTCTCGGGCTGGACGGTGACGTTCTCCTTGGCCTCGAGAGCCTGGTGCAGGCCCTCGGAGTAGCGCCGGCCGGGCATCATGCGGCCGGTGAACTCGTCGATGATCACGACCTCGTCGTTGCGGACGATGTAATCCTTGTCGCGGGTGAACAGCGAGTGGGCGCGCAAGGCCTGGTTGACGTGGTGGACCAGCGTGACGTTGGCGGCGTCGTAGAGATCGCCCTCCTTCAGCAGATCGGCCTGGCGCAGCAGTTCCTCGATATGCTCGTTGCCGGCCTCGGTCAGGGAGACGGCGCGCTGCTTCTCGTCGACTTCGAAATCGGTCTTGACCAGCGAGGGGATGAGCTTGTCGATCGCGACATAAAGATCGGACTTGTCGTCGAGCGGTCCGGAAATGATCAGCGGCGTGCGCGCCTCATCGACCAGGATCGAGTCGACCTCGTCGACGATCGCGAAGTGATGGCCGCGCTGCGACATCTGCGCGACCTCGTACTTCATGTTGTCGCGCAGGTAGTCGAAGCCGAATTCGTTGTTGGTGCCGTAGGTGATGTCGCAGGCATAGGCGCGCTGACGTTCGTCGTCATCGATGCCATGGACGATGATGCCGGTGGTCAAACCGAGGAAGTTGTAGAGCTTGCCCATCCATTCGGCGTCGCGGCGGGCGAGGTAGTCGTTCACCGTGACGACATGGACGCCCTTGCCTTCGAGTGCGTTGAGATAGGTCGGCAGGGTCGCGACCAGCGTCTTGCCTTCGCCGGTCTTCATTTCCGAAATCGCGCCCTCGTGCAGCACGATGCCGCCGATGAGCTGGACATCATAGGGCCGCTGGCCGAGCACGCGCTTGGCGGCCTCGCGCACGGTTGCGAAGGCCGGCACGAGCAGGTCGTCGAGCTTGGCGCCATTCGCCAGCTGCTGGCGGAACTCCTGGGTGCGGGCCTGCAGCGCCTCGTCGCTGAGGGCGGCGACTTCGTTTTCGAGTGCGTTGATCGCGGCGACGCGAGGGGCATAGCCCTTGACGCGCCGGTCATTCGACGAGCCGAAGAGTTTCTTTGCGAGCGCGCCAAGCATGTCTGGCCTTCTTTCGGTGCCTGGCTTGCGACAGCGCATGGTCATCATCCTGCGCCGACGGAAGCCGGATTATCTCAATTCGACCGCGTGTTTAGACGCGTGCGGGTGCGGGGTCCAGCGTCGCTTTTGCCGGAGCCGGCGCGCTGATCGTGAGGCATCGCTCGCCGGGATGTGGGGTTTTGCACCGCAGGTGCCAAGGGCATCGGTGGCGGGGATGTAAAAAGCTCGTGCGGATTACCGAAAAGCAACGTTCGGGCAACCTCTAAGTGGCTCAATCGCCTTGCCTTCGCCGTGTTCAACTGGCAGTGGAGCGCCAGCATTATTCTGGACATCAGCGAAAGGCCGTCCCGATGAAATTGTCCCGTTTCGCCATGCTGCCGCTTGGGCTCGCATTGGCCGGCGCACCGATGCTTGCCCTGCCGGCCTTCGCACAGGCGGACAAGGTCGTGGCCAAGGTCGACGGAATCGCGATTACCGAGCGCGACATGACGCTCGCCGGCGAGGACCTGGCCGAGCGTCTCGCGCAGCTTCCCGAGGACCGCAAGCGCGACGAGCTGATCAACTACCTCGTCGACCTCAAGCTTGGGGCCAAGGCTGCCGTTGCCGCCAAGATCGCGGAAGGGCCGGATTTCGCGTCGCGCCTCGCCTATTACCGCGAGAAGGTGCTGCTCGACGAGTATCTGACGCGCGAGGCCAAGAAGGCCGCAACCCCGGAAGCGGCGAAGAAGCTCTTCGAAGACACCGTCAAGGCCATGGCTCCCGAGGAAGAGGTGCATGCGCGCCACATCCTGGTCGAGGACGAGGCCAAGGCCAAGGATGCCGCGGCACGGGTGAAGAAGGGCGAGGATTTCGCCAAGGTCGCAGCCGAGCTCTCCAAGGATCCGGGTTCGGGCAAGGAAGGCGGCGACCTCGGCTGGTTCACCAAGGAGCGCATGGTTCCGCAGTTCTCCGAGGCCGCCTTCAAGCTCGAGAAGGGACAGATCTCGGAGCCGGTACAGAGCCAGTTTGGCTGGCACGTCATCAAGGTCGAGGACAAGCGTTCCAAGCCCTTGCCCAAGTTCGAGGAGGTCAAGCCGCAGATCGACCAGTATCTCGAGCGCAAGTCCCAGCAGGACATCGTGCTGGCGCTGCGCGAGAAGGCCAAGGTCGAGCGGCTGGACAAGCCAGCCGAGAAGCCCGCGGACAAGCCGGCCGAGCCGAAGAAGCCCTGAGCGGCTGATCCTTGCGCTCCGTTCCCGGGCCTGGCCCGGGAATTTCAGAGAGAATTGTTACGTGATGCCCGGGTCAAGCCCGGGCATCACGCGTTTGGGCTCTGCATTTCGGACCCTTGTCTTCCGACCGCGGCTGCGGCACATCGGACGCCTCGTTTCAGGAGACGCTTCGATGGCTGGCAAGGATGTTCCCGTTTCCCCGCTCGCGCCGAAGCGCCAGCCAAAGGTTCCGGCCGTGCCGGGCGTGCGCTTTGCCACCGCCGAAGCGGGCATTCGCTACAAGGGGCGGACCGATGTGGTCTTCATGCTGCTCGACGAGGGCACGCAAGCCGCCGGCGTCTTCACCCGCTCGAAATGCCCCTCGGCGCCGGTCGACTGGTGCCGCGAGAACCTTGCGCAGGGCAAGGCGCGCGCGATCGTCGTCAATTCCGGCAATGCCAATGCCTTCACCGGCCTCAAGGGCCGCGATTCCGTCAAGCTGACCGCCGAGATCGCGGCGAAGGCGGCCGGCTGCAAGCCGCAGGAGGTCTTCATCGCCTCCACAGGCGTGATCGGCGAGCCGCTGGACGCGACCAAGTTCGAGGGCGTGCTGAAGGACTGTGCGTCCCGCGCGGCAGACGGCCCGTGGGTCGATGCGGCCAAGGCGATCATGACCACCGATACCTTCCCGAAGGCGCTGGCGCGCAAGGCGAAGATCGACGGGCACGAAGTCGTAATCGCGGGTATTGCCAAGGGCGCGGGCATGATCGCGCCCGACATGGCGACGATGCTCTCCTTCGTCTTCACCGACGCGCCGATTGCCGCGCCGGTGCTGCAGGCGCTGCTCTCCAAGGGCGTCAAGGGTTCGTTCAATGCCGTCACGGTCGACAGCGACACCTCGACCTCCGACACGCTGATGCTGTTCGCCACGGCGAAGGCGGCGGCGCGCGGCGTGCCCATGATCACCGAGCTCAATGACGCGCGCCTTTCCGGCTTCAAGCGCGCACTCAATGCGTTGCTGCTCGAGCTGTCCCATCTCGTCTGCAAGGATGGTGAAGGTGCGCGCAAATTCGTCGAGGTGCGGGTCACCGGTGCGACTTCCGCACGCTCTGCCAAGCGCGTTGCGCTGTCGATCGCGAACTCGCCGCTGGTCAAGACGGCGATCGCTGGCGAGGACGCCAATTGGGGCCGCGTCGTCATGGCCGTCGGCAAGGCGGGCGAGCCGGCCGACCGTGACAGGCTCGACATCTCCTTCGGCGACATCACGGTTGCGAAGCAGGGCGCGCGCGCACCGTCCTATGACGAGACCGCCGTCTCCGATTACATGAAGGGCGACGACATCGTCATCACGGCCGATCTCGGGCTGGGCCGGGGCAAATCCACCGTCTGGACCTGCGATCTCACCAAGGCCTATGTCGAGATCAATGGCGATTATCGCTCCTGAGGCGACCGCTCCGGCTGAACCCAGCCGGAGCTTCATCGTCGGCAACCTGTTCCTCTGCTCCTTCTTCTGGGGCTGCAGTTTCCTGTTCATCAAGCTGATGAGCGGTGAGGTGCCGCCGCTGGCCGTCGCGGCGGGGCGGGGTCTGCTCGGGGCAACTGCGCTGGCCCTCTGGGTGAGCGTCCTCGGGCAGAGCCCATTGCCACGACGGCATGAACTCCGGCACTGGCTCGTGCTCGGCACGACCAATGGCTGGGTACCGAATGTGCTCGTCGCCTATGCGCTGACGCAGCTCGCCAGCGGGCCTGCCGCGATGATTCAGGCCGCCGGACCGTTGGTGACCGCGATCTTCGCGCATTTTCTCTTCGCGGAGGAGCGACTCTCCGGCCGTCGCGTCTTCGGCGTGCTGCTCGGGATGGTCGGCGTCGCGATCCTGATCGGACCACGTCTGGTCGCAGGTGGTGGGACGGCCTATGGCGTCGCTGCCATGGTCGGTGTGATGCTGGCCTATGCTGCCGGGAATCTCTACGTCCGTGCCGTGCCTGCACCTGCCGGAGATCCTGCGCGACTCGCGCTCGGCCAGCAGGTCGTCTCCGGGATCGTCGCGCTAGGGCTGACACTCGTCATCATCGGGCCCGTCGGGTTGCTCCCGATCCAGAATCACGTGCCTGTCATGCTCGCGCTCGGTGTGGCCTCGACGGCCATTCCGATGGCGATCTTCATGAAGCTGATCCGTGCCGCCGGTCCGACGCGGGCGGCCATGACCGGTTATCTCGTTCCCACCGTTGCAACCGTCATGGGTGTGATCGTTCTTGGGGAAACGCTGGAACTACGGCAGCTCGTTGGCGGCTGCATCATCCTTGCCGGGGTGTTTCTGGTTTCGACAGCACGACGGGTGAAGGCGGCGTGAGGCGCATCCGGGGCTGGCGCATGCCCTGATTCACGGGCCCGAATGCCACCATCCAGATGATCGGGGCGAAGCGGATGGGCTTCCCGCGCAAGCGGTTCGGTTCAAGCGGTTCGGTCTATGACATGGCCACGGTTATCGGTAAGGAGCGCGAGACCATTCTCACCATCGCCTCCAGGACCTGAGCCTTCGTGAAACTGCTTCTCGTCGTCGCCTGCGCACTGATCGATTCCGACAATCGCGTCCTCGTCACGCAGCGTCCGGAGGGCAAGTCGCTTGCCGGGCTGTGGGAATTCCCGGGCGGCAAGCTCGAAGCGGGCGAGCGGCCGGAGCCGGCGCTGATCCGCGAGCTCTCCGAGGAACTCGGCATCAGCGTGAAAGAGGACTGCCTGGCGCCCCTGACCTTCGCGAGCTACGCCTATCCGGAATTCCACCTGCTGATGCCGCTCTATATCTGCCGGCGTTGGGAAGGAGCGGTGGTCTCTGCCGAAGGCCAGGCGCTGAAATGGGTGCGGCCGGGCAAGCTGCGGGACCTCGCCATGCCGCCGGCCGACGAGCCGCTGATACCGCACCTGATTGATCTTTTGGGGGCGTGACGGGCTGTTCGGAGCCGCCTCAGAGCGGCGTGAGGACCTTCTGGAAGCAGGTCGACTGGGTGTCGGTATAGCCGAGATGCTCGTAGAATCGCTTGACCTTGGTGTTGTCGCCGCGGACGAGCAGGTTCAGCTTCCACACCCCACGTTCGGCGAGCCAGCGCTCGGCTGCGGCCATGATGGTCCGGCCCAGGCCCTTGCCCTGATGCTCCGGATCAGCCGCGACGTAGTAGACCCATCCGCGATGCCCGTCCTCACCGACCATCACCGTCGCGACGATCGTGCCGTCCAGCACTGCGACCAGGACGGTCGAATGCGGATCGCGGCGAGCAAAGGCGATATCGGTTTCAGGGTCGTTCCAGGGGCGCGCGACGCCGGCGGCACGCCACAGCGCGCTGACCTGTTCGACGTCATCATCGCTGATATCGCGGATCAAGGGCGAGTTCGTCACGCGCTATCCCTCGGTTCAGGATCTTGCTGCGCCGCGCGATCCGCGGCCAATTCCAATGCCGCGATCAAGGCGTCTCGCGTCAGTTCCGCCATCGGCATCTGTGCCTTGTAGGCTCTGGTCTTCTCGCCGGGGTTCATCACCAGGATCACCGTCTCGGTGCCGGGGCAGGCCGGGTCCGCACAGAGGATCTCGTTGACGGCGATCGCGGCCTGCTCTGGCAGGCCGAGCAGCTCCCGGGTCTCGGCCTTGATACGGGTGGCGGCTTCCGAAGCGACGGCCTTGCTCGCCTTGCCCTTGCCGAAGAGGCCGAAGCGCATCGCTCAGGTCGGCAGGGTCAGAACGCCGGCCGCGCCATCCTCGGCGCCGAAAGCGAGGCGCTTGCCGAGCTTGTCCCAGGCGAAGGCGGTGATGCCACTGGCCTTGAGCGGCGGGCGCACCAGCAGTTCGGAGGCATCGGTTAGCCGGACCAGCAGGATGCAGCCATCGTCATAGCCGACGGCCAGAACCAGCGCCTTGGGATGGAAGGCGACGCGGGTGACCTTGGCGTGGCGCGCGCCGCATTCGCGCGGCGCCTTGCCGGTCGGACCTTCGCCCTGGAAGGGCCAGATGATCGCCGCATCCGCGCCGCTGGAGGCGAGCCAGAGCCCGTCCTGCGACCAGGACAGCGAGCGCGGCTTTGCCGGATAGCCTGTCATGCGCATATGCGTCGGCTTGTCGCCGAGGCGCCAGCCATGCAGGGCGTTCTCCTGCATCGAGGAAACGACGAAGCGGCCGTCGGTCGACCAGGTGACGTCGAGATGCGATCCCTTCCATTCTAGGAAGTCGGGCTTCGCTTCGGTGTTCGGATACCAGAGCGAGACGCCGTTCATCTGTGCGACCGCGAGCCTGTATCCCTTCGGTGCAAAGACGAGGCCCTGCGGCGTCGAGGCGAAGTCGAAGGAACGGAGCCTGCCTTTGTCGTCGCGGGCATGGACGGTCTTTCCGGTGTTCCAGGAAAGGCCGCCCGAGCCTGAGAGCGTCACGGCATCGATCCAGCGCCGCTTCGGATCGCGATAGATCTCGGTCGGCTCGCCCTCGGCCAGCGTGGCGACGACGCGCCCGTCATCGCCGCCGCTGATCAGGCGCTCGCCATCGGAGCAGGCGGTGAGGATGCCGCCCGCATGGGCAGCGACGCTTTCGGTCTCACCGTCACGCCAGCGCAGCACGCGCCCATCGGCGAGCGCGAATGCCAGCGTCTGCTTGAGCCATGAAGCGGAGACGACATGTTCGCCGGCCTCGACCGGGACGACATGCTCGCGAAGCGAAACGGGTTTTGTCTGCTTATCCATGACGTGGCTTTAGCTCACGCCGCGCAGGCCATAAACCCCTTGCGCAACTCGTTCTCGTCGAGATCGCGTCCAATGAAGACGAGACGCGATTCCCGCTTCTCGTCTGCCTTCCAGTCGCGCTGCAGATCGCCGTCGAGAATCATGTGCACGCCCTGGAATACGAAGCGGCGCGGCTCGTTCTTGAAGGACAGGATGCCCTTGGAGCGCAGGATGTTCGGGCCCTGCGCCTGTGAGATGTCGTTGATCCAGGGCATGAACTTGTCGGGGTCGACATCGCCGGCGATCGTGAACGACATCGAGCGCACGTCTTCGGAATGATGATGGTGATGGCCGGACTCGAGGAAGTCGGGCTCGATGTCGAGAATCCGGTCGAGATCGAAGGCATTGCGATCGAGCAGCTTGTCGATCGCGACGTCGCAGCGGGTCGCCTTGTGCAGCTTGGCATAGGGATTGATGGCGCGGATCGCCGCCTCGACGCCGGCCAGTTCCTCGGCCGTGACCAGATCGGTCTTGTTGAGAATGATGACGTCGGCGAAGGCGATCTGGTTCTTCGCCTCGGGAGCATCCTTCAGGCGGTCCTTCAGCCATTTGGCGTCGGTCACGGTGACGACGGCGTCGAGCTTGGTCGCATCGCCGACATCCTGGTCGACGAAGAAGGTCTGGGCGACGGGCGCCGGATCGGCGAGCCCGGTTGTCTCGACAATGATCGCGTCGAACTTGCCCTTGCGCTTCATCAGCCCGTCGAGGATGCGGATCAGGTCGCCGCGGACGGTGCAGCAGATGCAGCCGTTGTTCATCTCGAAGATTTCCTCGTCGGCGCCGACGACGAGGTCGCCATCGATGCCGGCCTCGCCGAACTCGTTGACGATCACCGCAAATTTCTTGCCGTGGTCTTCGGTGAGGATGCGGTTGAGGAGCGTGGTCTTGCCGGCGCCGAGATAGCCGGTGAGCACGGTAACAGGGATCTTTTCAGACATGGGACGACCTGATTGCTGCCGAGTGCCGCTCGCGAGCGCAGCTTACGCTGCGCCTGTGCCGAGCGCCTTTTCGATCTGCCTTATATTGTGTCGCATCATCTCGATGTAAGTCCCGGCAGGGCCGGAAGCGTTCGAGAGCGCGTCGGAGTAGAGCCGGCCGCCGATATTGGCTCCGGTCTCGCGCGCGATCTGCTCGATCAGCCGCGGATTGGTGATATTCTCGAGGAAGACTGCCGGAATTTTCTGCGCCTTCACCTGGCGAATGATGCGCGCCACGTCCTTGGCAGAAGCCTCCGCCTCGGTCGAAACACCCTGCGGCGCCACGAATTCAATGCCATAGGCCTTGACGAAATAGCCGAAGGCATCATGCGACGTGATGGCCCTGCGCCGGTCGGCCGGAATACGGGCCACCGCAGCCTGGATCTCGCTTTCAAGTGCGTCGAGCTTGCCGAGATAGGCCGCGGCATTGGCCTCGTAGGCCGCCTTGCCGGCAGGGTCGGCTGCGCTCAGCGCATCGCGGATATTCGCGATATAGAGCTTGGCGTTGGCCACGCTCTGCCAGGCGTGCGGATCGTCCGCGCCTGCGTGATCATGCCCGCCCGACTTGCCGTGCTGGTCCTTGCCGTGGTCGTCGTCCTTCAGCTTCAGGGGGGAGATTCCCCGCGTTGCCGTCGCGATGGTTGCGCTCGTGCCGGAGGATTTGATCAGCCGGGACAACCAGCCTTCGAATTTCAGCCCGTTGATCAGGACCAGCTTCGCTGCAGTCATGCTCTTCGCATCGGCCGGCGTCGGCGAATAGACATGCGCATCGCCATCGGGTCCGACCAGCATCGTCACCGCGACGCGTTCGCCGCCGATCTCCTTGGCGAAATCGCCAAGGATGGAGAAGCTCGCCACGACCGGCAGTTTCTCCTGCGCGCGCGCCATCAACGGCACGGCCGACAAGGCTAATCCCGCGGTGAGCCCGGCGATGACGTGACGACGATTCAACATGCGGCTCTCCAGCAGATAATGAAACACTATAACATCACTAGCGCTGGAGATGCGAGCGAGGCAAGAGCCGACGCGCGAGCCCGCCCTGCGTGCCGAACAGGAGTGAGCCGAGATAGAGCGCACCGGCGGAGAGAATGACGGCCGGTCCCGCGGGAAGATTACTGCCGGCTGAGTAGGACACGACCAGCCCGGCATAGCCGGACAGGATGCCGAAACCGGAGGCGAGCAGGATCAGTCGCGTGATATCGGCAGTCCAGAATCGTGCTGCGGCGGCCGGCAGCATCATCAGACCGACCGCAAGCAGGGTGCCGAGCGCATGGAAACCGGCCACCAGATTGAGCACGACGAGGCCAAGGAAGGTGAGATGCACGACACCGCCGGAGCGGCTGACCGAGCGCAGGAATCCCGGATCGACGCATTCGAGTACGAGAGGGCGATAGGCCAGCGCCAGCGTGATCAGGGTCAGTGTCGCAACGCTCGAAAGCAGCAGCAGCACATCGTCATCGAGCGCCAGCACATTGCCGAACAGGACATGGAAAAGGTCGACCGCCGAGCCGCGCAGCGAGACGATGGTGACGCCGAGCGCCAGCGAGATCAGGTAGAAGGCGGCAAGCGAGGCGTCTTCCTTCATCACGGTCAGCCTTGCGACCGCGCCGGCCGCTAGCGCGACGGCAAATCCGGCGGCCAGACCGCCGACGGTCATGGCCGGCAGCGAGAAACCCGCGACGAGATAGCCGATTGCCGCGCCGGGCAGGATCGCATGCGCCATGGCATCGCCGGTCAGGCTCATGCGTCGCAGCATCAGGAAGACGCCGATCGGCGCACCGGAGACGGCGAGCGCGACGACGCCGACCAAGGCCCGGCGCATGAAGTCGAACTCGGCGAAGGGGCCGATGAAAATATCGTGGAGCATCGGCGTGCCAGGTTTGCGGAAGGTTCAGGCCGCGTCGCGGTTGCAGGCGGGGGCATGGCTGTCGAAAGCCTCGACCATGCGCCGGGCCCTGAGCTGGTTTTCAGGCGTCAGGACGTCGTCGGTCGTCCCCCAGGCTACGGCCTCGCGTGCCAGAAGCAGTGTCTCGGGGAAGGCGCGCCTCACCGTTTCGATGTCGTGGAGGACCGCTACCACGGTGCGCGCCTCACCATGCCAGCGCTGAACCAAGGCGAGCAGATCGGCGGTGGTCCGGGCGTCGATGGCGGTGAAGGGTTCGTCGAGCAGAATGATATCGGCGTCCTGCAGCAGCAGGCGCGCGAAGAGAGCGCGCTGCATCTGGCCGCCGGAGAGATTGGCAATCGGCCTGCGCTCGAAGCCGGTCAGGCCGACGGCGGCGATCGCTTCCTCGATCCTGGTCTTCGCTCCGAAGCCGATGCGGCCGAAGATGCCGGCCTTGCCCCACAGCCCCATGGCGACGAGATCGTAGACATGGATCGGGAAGGACCGATCGAGTTCCGCCGATTGCGGCAGATAGGCGAGGCGCTTGCCGCGGGCGAGCGTCAGGTGACCGTCGAGCGGTGCCAAGGCACCGGCAATGCCCTTCAGCAGCGTCGATTTTCCGGCGCCGTTCGGTCCGACGATTGCGGTCAGGCTTCCGGCGGCGATTTCGCCCGAGAGGTGATGAACCGCCGGGTGGCGGTCATACCCGAGCGTGAGATCATCGAGGCGAATGGCGGGCACGAAGGGCAGCTTTCGTCAGGAGATGACTGCAAGGGTTGCAAGCCAGAGCAGGGCGATGATGCCGAGCGCAAGCCCGAGCCGACCCGCTGCCGAAAGGCGCAGCAAAGACCACCCCGGATCTTCCGAGAGGGCAGTGGCTGCAGGACGGCGGTGAGAGTGGCTCATCGGTGAATGATATAATGTTGCGCGACCTCCGGGGCAAGCGAGATAGCGATTGTTGTCGGCTTCCGGCAGTGGCGTTATCCACCATGGTCAATGGCAGCAGGACTGGAGCGGGCGTGTGAGTGGTGACCGAGTGACCTTCAGAGCCGTCCGTGACGGCGTCGTCACGGAGATTCCGGCAGATGCGATCGAGATCGGCCTCCCCGACGGGCTGAGTTTCCGCATCATGGCCTTTGCTGGCCGCAAGGGCGCCGCCGCGCTGCATATGTCGGCCGATCATCCGGATGCGCCGAGCTTCGACGTGTTCAGCGTCGAGCCTGGCGCAGCCAATACATTGTTCGTGTCCGTGGAGCGGGTGCGGAAACGCCAGATGGAAGGCTGAAGCGGTTCCCGCTCAGAACGGCAGATACTGGTACAGCCAGGTTTCGGTCAGGACGGTGTCGCCGCCGCGCAGGTAGCAGCGCATCTCGACCGGGTCCGTGCCCTCGACTGTCAGGTCGAATTGTGCGCGCCAATGGCCGGGCACATCGTTCGGCACGGCCTCGGCGAAGACATAGGAGAACGAGCCGCGCGAGGCCGAGAGCACGACCTCGGGCTTCACGCCGAAGGGAATATTCTCCAGCACCGGGCCTTTGAACTCGACCATGAACTTGCGCACGCCCTTTGGGCGGGTGGTCCCGGGCTGGCCGCCATTGCCGAGCCGCGTTGCGACGACCCGGCCGAGCGGGGAGGGGAAGGGTTCGTCTGCGAGCCAATGCAGCTTGTAGTGGAACTCGTAGGCGGCACCGGCCTTGGCGGGAGTCTCGGGCACCCACATCACGACGATATTGTCGTGGATTTCGTCGTCGGTCGGGATCTCGATGAGCTGAACGGCGCCCTTGCCCCATTGGCCGATCGTCTCGATCCAGAGGCTGGGGCGACGCTCGTAGAAAACGCCGTCGAGATAATGACCGACTTCGCGGTCGCGCTGCATCAGGCCGAAACCGCGCGGATTGTTGTCGACGAAGGACGAGGCGGTGGTGCGGCTGGGGTTGTTGAGGGGCCGCCAGGCGCGTTCTCCGGAGCCGGTCCAGAGTGCGAGACCGTCGGAATCATGCACCTCTGGGCGCCAGTCGACGGCGGTCGATTTGGCCGTCTCCGAATACCAGTACATCGAGGTCAGAGGCGCGATGCCAAGCCGGGCGACGTCATTGCGCAGGAAGATCGCCTTTTCGATCTCCATGTCGACGCCCTTGCCGCGATGCATGCGGAAGCGATAGGCACCGGCAACGCTGGGGCCGGAGAGCAGGGCATAGACGACAACATACTCGGCCGAGGCCTGCGGCGTCTCCAGCCAGATATGGGTGAAATCCGGAAATTCCTCAACCTTGCCGCCGACGGCCGGATCGATGGCGAGGCCGCGGGCGGACAGGCCATATTGATAGAGCTCGCCAATGGCGCGGAAATAGGAGGCGCCGAGGAAAGCGACCCAGTCGTTCTTCTGCCAATCGAGCTTCTCGCCCTTGCGGCCGGGATGTCCGGAGCGGCTCTCCTGGAAGCGGAAACCGGCGAAACCCGCGCCCGCCGGCAATTGGCGCGCCGGTGAATCCGCCGGCATCTCGAAATAGCTCTCATCATAGACGATCTCGCGCGCCTTGCCGCTGTCGAGGACATGCATGCGCACCGGCTTCTGGAAATAGCGACCGAGATGGAAGAAGGTCACCGGCCAAGGCGAGGGGCCGTTCGCCCACAAGGCCATCTCCGGCTTGAACTTGATCTTGCCATGGGCGTCGTAGTCGATCCGCTCCAGGATATCGGCGCGTGGCGGCGGGGGCGGTGCATAGGGCTTGCCGGCAAGGTCGCGGGCGCGCGCCTTCAGCCCTTCGAAAGTGAATGCCTCCGCCTCGCCGAGCTTCAGTCCCTGCTGTGCCAGGGCCGCCGGGGCGAAGCCGAGCGCGGCGAGCGCCGCCGTGGCGCTTGCGCCGGCGAGCAGCGTGCGGCGGTCCAGGGAGGGCGATTTCGTGCGGGCTTGCATGGTCGGAACGGTCTCGGCGGCTCTCAGGAGGGTCATTGTCCGGGCTAACCTGTCCAATGGACAAGGGCAACCGGTGGCGAGTGGGTGCCGCATGCACCGGAAAAATGGCGAAAGCGTCACGCAGCTGCGGCAGACCGCGCGAAGCGGGACCTTGGTTTGACTTTCCCTTGCCGAGTTGTGTGCTCTACAACCTGTTCAGTCTGGCCGCTCGTGCCGGAGGATATGATGGGAGGTTTTATGACAACGCTGCTTCGCGGCCGGTCGCTGGCCGGTATCGCCACTGCTTTCCTGGTCGCCGTGGCGCCGGCAAGCGTGCGTGCGCAGGATTTCATCAATGTGCTGACCGGCGGTACCTCCGGGGTCTATTACCCGCTCGGCGTCGCGCTCTCGAAAATCTATAGCGAGAAGGTTCCAAACGTCCGCCCGACCGTGCAGGCCACCAAGGCTTCCGTCGAGAACCTGCAACTGCTGCAGCAGGGCAAGGGCGAGATCGCCTTCACCCTCGGCGATTCGCTCGACGCCGCCTGGAAGGGCGACGAGGAGGCGGGCTTCAAGGCGCCGTTGAAGAAGCTGCGCGGCATCACCGCGATCTATCCGAACTATGTCCAGATCGTTGCGTCGAAGGATAGCGGCATCAAGACGCTGGCTGATCTCAAGGGCAAGCGTCTCTCGGTCGGTGCACCGAAATCCGGCACCGAACTGAACGCGCGCGCGATCCTGGCCGCCGCGGGCATGAGCTACAAGGACCTGGGCAAGATCGAATATCTGCCCTTCGCAGAGTCCGTGGAACTCATGAAGAACCGCCAGCTCGACGCCACGCTGCAATCGGCCGGACTCGGTGTCGCCTCGCTGCGGGATCTCTCGACCTCGGTCGAGATCACGGTCGTCGAGGTGCCTGCAGCCGTGGTGGACAAGGCGGGCCCACCCTTCGTCAAGGTCTCGATCCCGGCGAACACCTATAACGGCCAGACCGCCGCTGTGCCGGCTGCTGCCGTGGTCAATTACCTCGTGACCCATGAGGGCATGAAGGAAGAGACCGTCTATCAGATGACCAAGGCGATCTACGAGAACCTCGGTGACCTGACGGCGGCGCATGCCGCAGCACGCGCGATCAAGCTCGAGGCTGCGCTCGACGGGATGCCGCTGCCGCTGCATCCGGGCGCCGCGCGTTACTTCAAGGAGAAGGGCCTGAAGGTCGGCTCCTGAGCCGTTCGGCCCGTTCGACAAAAGTCTTGGGGCGGGGCCGGTTCACCGGCCTCGCCTCTTGTCTGAAGCGCTGCCAGAAAGACCGCCGGATACGAAGCGGTCGGGACCGGGGATTTGCAGTGATGAGCCAGGACCAGAAGAGCCCTCTCGCCGTACCGGATGCCTCGGGGGCGCCCGCTGCGCCGCCGCATGATCCGGAGCATGGCCTGCCCGCGACCTTTGGCAACGGATGGAAGGGCCGCCTGCTGTTCTGGATCGCCGTTGCCTTCTCGGCCTTCCAGATCGTGACGGCCTTCGGTATTCCGCTCGACTTCCGGGTGATCGAGACGGTCAGCTGGCTGACGCCGATCACGCTGATCCGAGCCGGCTTCGTGCTCTGGCTCGGCTGGATCATCCTGTCCGTGCTTCGCGGCCGGGTGATGGGCGAGGCTGTGATCGCTTTCCTGTGCCTGTTCGGGGCCTTCGAGCTCGTCTCGCTCTATACCGGCACGCTGCCGAACCAGGTGTTGCGGACGGTCCATGTCGGCTTCCTCTGCCTGACCGCCTGCGGCTTGCTCGCCAATGCCGATGAGACGTCGCCCGCGGGGCGGACCTTTTGGTGGACGGTTGGCGCGCTCGGCTTCGCCATCGGGCTTTATCATTGGTGGAACTATGTCGAGCTGGTGAACCGCGCCGGCGAGCTCACCCCTCTCGATATGGTCGTCGGCCTGGGGGCACTTGCCGTGCTCTTCCTGCTGGTCTGGCGTGCGATGGGCATTGCCTTGCCGCTCGTGGCCGGCACCTTCCTGGCCTATTGCTTCTTCGGCAACTATCTGCCGGCGCCGTTCGACCATCGCGGCTACAGCCTCGAACAGGTGGTCGAGCAGATGGCGTTCGGTACCGAAGGACTCTACGCAACGCCGACGGCCGTGTCGGCGACCTTCATCTTCCTGTTCATCCTGTTCGGCGCCTTCATGGAACGCGCCGGCGTGATCGACTTCTTCAACGACATCTCGATGGCCCTGTTCGGGGGCAAGCAGGGTGGGCCCGGCAAGGTCTGCGTCGCATCGTCCGCTCTGATGGGCACGGTTTCGGGCTCCGGCGTCGCCAATGTGGTCGCGTCCGGCCAGTTCACCATTCCGCTGATGAAGCGCTCCGGCTTCACCGGGGCCTTTGCCGGCGGAGTCGAGGCGACCTCGTCGATGGGCGGGCAGATCATGCCGCCGGTGATGGGCGCGGTCGCCTTCATCATGGCCGAGACGATCGACGTGCCCTATTCCAAGATCGTCGAAGCGGCGATCATCCCGGCGCTGCTCTATTTCGCCGCCTGCTATTGGGCGGTCCATCTCGAAGCGGGCAAGCTCGGTCTGCACGGTCTGCCGAAGTCGCAACTGCCGAGCGCCCGCGCCGAATTGCGCAAGAACTGGTATCTGATCGCGCCGCTGCTGGTGCTGGTCTATCTCCTCTTCGCGGGGTTCACGCCGCTCTTTGCGGGAGCGATCGGGCTTGTGCTCACCGTCGCGCTGATCCTCGCGCTTGCAATCGCAGCCGGCCTGACCACGCCTGCTTTGCGCATCGTCTTCTGGGTGGGCTTCGCGCTGGTCTCGGCCGCGTCGATGACGATCAGCATGGCGACCGTGCTGATGGTCGTGTTGGGACTTGTGGTCTGGAATGTGTTCCGGGGCGTGTCCGGCCGCGAGGTGCTGAATTCCTGCGTCGAGGCCCTGGCCGATGGCGCGCGTCAGGCCCTGCCGGTCGGCCTCGCTTGCGCGCTCGTCGGCATCGTGATCGGCACGATGACGCTCACCGGCATCGGTACGATCTTCGGTTCCTGGCTGATCGGGATCGGCAAGAGCTCGATGTTCCTCGCGCTGGTGCTGACGATGATCTTCAGCCTGATCCTCGGCATGGGTATCCCGACCATCCCGAACTACATCATCACGTCGTCGCTGGCGGCGCCGATCCTGCTGCAGCTCGAGGTGCCGCTGATCGTCAGCCACATGTTCGTCTTCTATTTCGGGATCATGGCGGACCTGACACCGCCGGTCGCACTCGCAGCCTTCGCGGCAGCGCCGATGGCGAAGGTCTCGGGCATGAAGATCGGTGTGCAGGCCGTGAAGATCGCGCTGCCGGGCTTCGTGGTGCCTTACATGGCGGTCTACGATCCCAACCTGATGTTGCAGCCGGTCGCGGGGCTGAACGGCGCGGCCTATTGGCTGTCGGTCGTCTACATTGTCGCCAAGGCGAGCTTTGCGATGGTCCTGTGGGGCGCGACCGTGGTCGGTTATTTGCGGGCGCCGCTGGCAATGTGGGAGCGCGTTCTGATGGCAATTGCAGCTGCGTTGCTCGTTGCGGCACTGCCGATTACCGACGAGGCCGGCTTCCTGCTCGGCGCGCTGGTGGTCGGCCAGCATCTCTGGCGGGTCCGGACCGCCCGGCAGGCCCCCGCGTGAGTCTGTGCCTTGCGGCCGGTGCACTCGTCGTTGCGCTCGGCGCCGACGAGATCACGCTCGGCTGGCGGCACTCGGTGCAGAAGACGCTGTGGGAAGAGGTCTGGAGGGAGACGCCGGACGGCCTGCTGCTGGTCGAGGCACGCATCGAAGGATCGGGCGCCGGCATGGATCCGCCTGACGGCGCAACGTTGCGCGGCGGCTTCTGGCGCTGGACACCGACCTTGCCGGCACTGACCGAGGTCGTGATGCGGCGCTCCGGCGCGACGGCGGATTGGACGATCTGTGTCGGGGCAGCTTGCCGGCCAATGGGCAACTACCTGCCCGAAGAGGCCGATCCGGTCGTTCTCAGGCGCTGCGGCTGAATCAGCTGCGCTCGCCGATATGCTCGAACTTGATCACGCGGCGCATGAAGGCAAGCATGGCGTAGGCCGCCAGGCCCGAGAAGAGCGCCATCAGGATATAGCCGACGATAGGGCCGAGCTCGAAAAGGCCGGCGAGAGCCCAGCCCGACGCCAGCGCGACGCCGAAGAGTTCGACGGCGATCAGGATGCCCAGCGAGATCACCATGATCAGGGTACGCCAGGTGCCACGCTTTTCAGCCATGTTCGTTCCTTGATAATTCATGCGCGCTACCGCCTAGCCGACGCGCTGCCGGCATGCAACAAAATCGCGCCACTCGGCAAATGGTTGCTCCCCGCTGGATTGAAAACCCCTCGATGATCGATACGCCTGTTTTCTCAACCGGGGCCGCTGCTGCGCCGCATCGTCTTGCCTCGGAAGCCGGGCGCGCCGTTCTCGCCGAGGGGGGCAATGCGATCGAGGCCATGGTGGCGATGGCAGCGACCATCGCCGTGGTCTACCCGCATATGAACGCCATCGGCGGCGACGGGTTCTGGCTGGTGCACGAGCCTGGCGGCAAGGTGCATGCGATCGAGGCTTGCGGCCCGGCGGGCGCACAGGCGACTATCGAACGCTATCGCGAGAAGGGGCATGACAGCATCCCCTCGCGCGGCCCCGATGCGGCGGTGACGGTTGCCGGCGCGGTCGGCGGCTGGCAGGCGGCGCTGGAACTGGCGAAGGTGCTCGGCGGGAAGATGCCGCTGCGCGATCTGCTCGCCGATGCGATCAGCCACTGCGACACCGGTTATCCAGTCTCGGACTCCGAGCTGCGTACCTGGCCGCAGGAGGCGGAGGCCACCAGGCTGGCCCCGGGTTTCAGCAGCTTCTTCTGGCCGGGCGGCGAACGGCCGGCGACGGGTGCGCGGCGGAAGCCGGAAGAGCTCGGCGGAACCTTCAAACAGCTCGCCGATGCCGGGCTCGATGATTTCTACCGCGGTGATATCGGCCGGGAGATCGGCGCCGATCTCGATGTGATCGGCGCGCCGGTCACACGGGCGGATCTCGCCGGTTTCAGGGCGCGCGCCGTGCAGCCGCTGTCGCTGAAGCTGCCGGGCCTGACCGTCCATAATTTCCCGCCCCCGACCCAGGGGCTCGCCTCGCTGCTGATCCTCGGCATCTTCGAGAAGCTGGGCGTGACGCGGGCGGAGGGCTTCGACCATCATCACGGACTTGTCGAGGCGACCAAGCGGGCTTTTGCCATGCGCGATCGGCTGATCACCGACCCGGCCCATATGAAGGCCGATCCGGCGAGCTTCCTCAGCGAGGCGGTCCTCGCCGGCGAGGCCGCGGCGATCGATCGCAAGCGGGCGGCGAACTGGCCTTTCGCACCCCGCGAGGGCGACACTGTCTGGATGGGCGCGATCGACGGCAACGGGCTCGCTGTCTCCTATATCCAGTCGATCTATTGGGAATATGGCTCGGGATGCGTCCTGCCCAAGACCGGGATCCACTGGCAGAACCGCGGTGTCTCTTTCTCGCTCGACAAGACGGCACTGAATCCGCTAGCGCCGGGCCGCAAGCCCTTCCACACGCTGAACCCGCCGCTCGCCCGCTTCGATGACGGGCGCGTGGTCTCCTATGGCGCGATGGGGGGCGACGGCCAGCCGCAGTTCCAGGCGCAGATCCTGACGCGCTATCGCTTCGGCCAGAACCCCGCGACCGCCGTCGATGCGCCGCGCTGGCTTTTCGGCAAGACCTGGGGTGCGGGTTCGCTCTCTCTCAAGCTGGAAAGCCGATTCGATCCGATGCTGCTGGCACGGCTCACTGCCGCCGGCCACCCGGTCGAGGAGTACAGCGAGGCCTATGCCGACAGCTTCGGACATGCGGGCATGCTGGTGAAACATCAGAAGGGGCATGTCGAAGCGACGCATGATCCGCGCTCCGACGGCGACGCAAGGGGAGTTTGAGCTTGATGGTCAAGGACGATCCCTTCCGCTGCTTCATGCCCTATCCGGACGCGCCGGTTAAGAACGCGCCGGACGGCCCGCTCGCCGGGCTGACGCTCGCGGTCAAGGATCTGTTCGACGTCAAGGGCTACCCCACGGGTGCGGGCTCGCCGACGGTGCTGGCCTTGTCGGGCCTCAAGACCAAGACTGCGCCGATCGTGAAGACGCTGCTCGATGCCGGTGCCCGCTTCGTCGGCAAGACGATCACCGACGAACTCGCCTTCTCGATGAACGGCAAGAACGCGCATTTCGGTGCGCCGATCAATCCGGCCGCGCCTGACCGCATCACCGGCGGCTCGTCCTCTGGCTCGATGGCGGCCGTTGCCGGCAAGCTCGCCGATATCGCGCTCGGCTCCGATACGGGCGGCTCGGTTCGCGCGCCGGCGAGCTATGGCGGGCTCTTCGGCATCAGGCCGACGCATGGCCGACTTTCACTGAAGCGGACCTGGCCGCTGGCCGAGAGCCTGGATACGCCAGGCTGGTTCGCGCGCGACGGCAAGACCTTTGCCCGCGTCGCCGATGTCGTATTCGGCAGGGATCGCTCGGCCCTGCCGGAGACCCCGCGTCTCCTGCTGGCACAGGACATGTTCGCGCAAGCGACACCGGATGCTGAGAATGTGCTGCGCAACGTCGTTCAGCGCGCGATGCCGCTGCTGGGTCAGCCGGAGACCGTCAAGGTCGCGCGCGATATCGATGCGCTCTACTGGGCGTTCCGTTGGGTGCAGGGGCGCGATGCCTGGAACGCTGACGGTGCGATGATCGAGCGGTTCCAGCCGCCGCTCGGACCGGGCGTCGCCGAGCGCTTCGCCTTCTCGAAAACAGTGAGCGACGAGGACTACGCCAAGGGTGAGAGCCTGCGCAAAGCCTTCCGGGCCAAGCTTGCACGGCTGCTGGGCTCGGACGGCGTGCTGATCCTGCCGACTGTGCCGGATATCGCGCCGCTGGTCAGCGCGACCGAGGACGAATTGGAGGATTTCCGCAACCGGGCGCTGCGGCTACTGTGCCTATCCGGCCTCTCTGGCTTCCCGCAGGTGACGATTCCGGCGGCCCAGCGCGAGGAGGCTCCGCTCGGTCTGTCATTGATCGGGCCGAAGGGCTCGGACAAGTCGCTCGTGCATTTCGCCGTCAAGTTCGAGCGGGCGGCGCGGATCAGGATTGCGTGAGGAGGCTGCCATGAGCGGGCACGATCACCACCACCATCATCACGACCATGACAATCACTTCACGCCGATCGAGGCGCGGGTGAAGGCGCTGGAAACGCTCCTCGTCGCCAAGGGTTATGTCGATCCGGCGGCGCTCGATGCCATCGTCGAGACCTACGAGACCAAGGTCGGCCCGCGCAATGGCGCGCTGGTCGTGGCGAAGGCCTGGACGGACCCAGCTTTCGCAGAACGGCTCAGGCAGGACGGCACGGCGGCCGTTGCGGAGCTTGGCTATGGCGGCCGCGGCGGGGAGCACATCGTCGCGGTGTTCAATACCCCAGAAGAGCACAACCTCATCGTCTGCACGCTGTGCTCCTGCTATCCGTGGCCGGTGCTGGGCTTGCCGCCGGTCTGGTACAAGTCGCCGCCCTATCGCTCGCGCGCCGTCATCGATCCGCGCGGCGTGCTGGCCGATTTCGGCGTGATCCTGCCTGCGGACCAGCGCATCCGGGTCTGGGACTCGACCGCCGAGACGCGCTTCCTCGTCATCCCGCAGCGCCCCGCCGGTACCGAGGGCTGGGACGAGGCGAGGCTTGCCGGCATCGTCACGCGGGATTCGATGATCGGCGTCGGGCTGCCAGAGGCGGGAGCGTCAGCATGAATGGCGGGCAGGATCTTGGCGGCCAGATGGGCTTCGGGCCGGTTTTGCCGGAGCCGAACGAGCCGGTCTTTCATGACGGATGGGAGAGCCGCATGCTCGCGCTGAACGTTGCAGCGGGCGCCATGGGGCACTGGACCATCGACGAGATCCGGCATGCGCGCGAGAGCATTCCGCCGGCGGATTACCTCTCCTTCTCCTATTACGAGATCTGGTACGAAGGTTTGCGGACGGTGCTGCAGCGGCATGGCTTTGCGACGCCCGCAGAAATGGACAGCGGCGCGCCGGCAGGGTCCGGGACGACAGCCAAGCGAGTGCTGAAGGGCGCGGATGTCCCTGCCGTATTGCGACGCGGCTTTCCCTATGAGCGCGAGGCTTCGGCGCCGGCTCGATTTGCGGTCGGCGATCCGGTGCGCACCATCGTGATGCACCCGGCCGGCCATACGCGCCTGCCGCGCTATGCCCGCGGCAAGCTCGGCAGGGTCGAGGCTGTGCGCGGCAATCATGTCTTCCCCGATACCGGAGCCCATGGCGCGCCTGAGGCGGCACAATGGCTCTACACCGTGGTCTTCAGCGGCCCCGAGCTCTGGGGACGCGATGCGGACCCGACGTCCAGCGTCAGCGTCGAGGCGTGGGAGAGTTATCTTGAGCCGGCCTGACGCAGCGCTCGCCGATGCCCTTGCGGCGGGCACGCCGATCCCGCGCGATGCCGGGGGGCCGGTCTTCGCCGAGCCCTGGCAGGCGCAGGCCTTTGCGCTGGTCGTCGCACTGCAGAACAAGGGCGTCTTTAGCGCGCAGGAATGGGCGGAAGCGCTCGGCGCCGAGATCCGCGAGGCTGTTGCGGCCGGCGGGTGCCGGGACGGTTCCGATTATTACGAACGCTGGTGCGAGGCGCTGGAGCATCTCCTGATCGCCAAGGGGCTGGCTTCGCATGCGGGCGTCGATGCACTGGCGGCCTCCTGGGAGCGCGCGGCCGAGGCGACGCCGCATGGCAAGCCGATCCTGCTGGAGAACGACCCGCAGCGAGTGAGCTGAGGGCGCGCGCATTGCTCCGGCGAGACTGCAGCGCGGCCTTGTCACATCAGCTTCTTGGGCGCTGGATAGGGGCGGGACAGCGCAATCGGCATCGGCTCCGCTCTCGGAGAAACATGCCGTCTGGTGGGAGGTCCTGATGAAAAAGACGATGACGTGCCTGGTCGGCCTTGCCGGCCTGTTTCTGACCGCGCCTGCCAATGCTGCCGATCCGGCACTCAACGGGCGGATCGAAAAGCTCACCCGCAACACGCAATGGACGCAGAAGGCCGCGGTTGCGCTGCAATTCCCGACACATCACCCGCAAGGCATGCTGAAGGTCGGCGATGCCTTCTTCGTCTCCTCGGTCGAGATCACGAAGCCGACGACCCGGTTCTCCGAGCCCAAGGATGGCTATGATCGCGATACCGGCGAGGGTGTCGGCCATCTCTTCAAGGTCGATGCGCAAGGCAAGCTCATTGCCGGCGTCACGCTCGGCGAAGGCTCGATGTACCATCCGGGCGGGATCGATTTCGACGGTAAGCATATCTGGGTCGCCGTTGCCGAGTACCGGCCGAACAGCCAGTCGATCATCTACAAGGTCGATCCCGAGACGCTGAAGGCGACCGAGGTGCTGCGCTTCAAGGACCATATCGGCGGCATCGTCCACAACACCGACGACAAGTCGCTGCATGGGGTGAGCTGGGGTTCGCGCCGCTTCTACAAATGGACTCTGGACGGCGACGGCCGGGTGACCAATGCGGGCGCGGCGCCCGAGCAACTGCGGGTCATCAATCCCGCGCTCTATATCGACTATCAGGACTGCCACTATATCGGCATGAGCCGGATGCTCTGCTCCGGGCTCAACAACTATCGCGCCACGAAGGACGGGCCGATCTTTCGCCTCGGCGGATTCGAGATCGTCGACCTCAGGGATAACCGGCCGGTCTATCAGGTGCCGATCGAGCTCTGGTCGCCGTCCGGGCTGCCGATGACGCAGAACCCGTTCTGGGTCGAGCCGACGGCTGACGGCGTGCGCGCCCATTTCATGCCGGATGACGACAAGTCGGTGCTCTTCACCTACGAAGCGGTGGCCAAGTAAATCGGACGCAAGATCGGCGGCGCCGGGGGCTCAGCTCCCCTGGACCGCCCAGAGGCCGAGGAACAGCGCCGCGCCGAGCACGGCGACAAAGGCGGCGGCGAGAAGTTCGAGCGCGGCGATTACTTGGGCACCGCGCTGGCTGCTGCCGCCGGCTAGCTTCAACGCAGCGAACTTGAAGAATACGGCGAGGGCTGCCAGCGCGCCGGTGGTCAGGGCCGTGCCGAGCGCCATGGCGAAGGTCGCGGCGATGCCGGCCCAGAGCAGCCCCTGCGAGAATGCGAAGACGAGGATGATCAGCGCGCCGGCGCAGGGGCGAAGGCCCGCGGCGAAAACCACGCCGGCCATTTCGCGCCAGCCGCGCAAGCTGGCGATCTCGTCGGGACCAGGCATGTGAATGTGATCGCAGGCCGGATCATGTGCGGCGGCATCGCCCGACAGAGTGAGCAGCGCTCCGGCCTTGCGCCAGAGCACCCATAATCCGACCAGTCCGACGAGCGCGAAACTCGCCTGCTCGATCAGCGTTGTCGTCGCGCTCATGGTCGCGGCGGTCGCCCTCAGGGCGATCGTCAGGGTCAGGACCAGTGCGATGGCGACCAGTGCCTGGAGGATCGCGGCGGCAAAGCTCAAGGCGAGCCCGCGCCGGAGGCTTCGATCATCGGCGACGATGTAGCCGGAGATCACCGCCTTGCCGTGGCCGGGGCCGGCGGCATGAAAGACGCCATAGCCGAAGGCGAGAGCAAGCAGGCCGGGCAGCGCCGCGCTGCTGGCGTGGATCGCCTTCAGCGTCGCCGTGAGTTCGCGATAGAACGCCGATTGCCAGGACAGGAGCAGCGCGCCGATGCCCGTCGTCGAAGGCAGGGCCTCGCGGGGCAGGGCCGTGCCGAAGGGATTTCGCGGTGGTGGAGGCGGGGGAGGGCTTACGCTCGCGATGAGATAGGCGAGCATCGCGAGCGCACCGGCTACAACCAGGAGCGACAGAGCCATCACGGCCAGCCGACGCGAGAACAACGGCAAGCGCGGGATGGCCGAGTGTGGTGAGCTCAGGGGCATGCGACCAGCGCGCGCGTCGTCACCTGATACCCGCTCATGTCGGGCTGCGCCGTGATGTCCTCCTGCGCGAGCTTCTGCTGGACCGCTGGGTCGAGCTTGGGCGGGCGAGCGATCCGTACGACGCAGCCCTTGGGTGCATCGCGCGCGATCACGGCGTCCGCGGCCTCGGCGATGTCGAAGGCGACGAAATAGGTCGGGTCACCGATCTCGATGCCGAAAGACCGATTGGCCGCGGCCGGCTGCTTGAGGGGCAGGACATAGGTCAGGGTCAGGATCTTGTTCTCGAAGGCGAGCGCAGCCTCGCTGGGCTCGCCGAAGGCCTGCACCTTGCCGTTCGCCTTGGCGATGGTGAAGAAGCCGACATCGGGCAGAGATTCCATGTTGACCTTGGCGAGCTCCGTCAACTCGTCAGGTGTCAGCTTGCCGTCGCCATTCTTGTCGAGCCCCTGCGTGATGAAGGCGGAATAGGCCTCGTCGAAACTCCAGATATGCTTCAGCGCCTTCACGCTGCCGTCGGGGGCGTAGATGATCTCGGTGCGCGCGCTGACGAAGACATGCGGATGCGCGACGGCGAGGCCGGTGAACCCGAACCAGGCTACAAGTCCGGCGAGAATGAGAAGGCCGCGGCGGCGTCGGGTCACGACAGGGAATCCCTCGATTTCAGCGGCAAAGCTGGCCCGACATGGTTAACCAGCCGTAAACGGCGGGGCCAGCAGCCAAGGCCGCTTCCAGGCTCACCCATCTCCTGCAAAGGAGGCCAAATCGCGGCGCATTCTGGAACGATCCCAGGGTGATTGACCGTAGCGAGATGATATGTCAGCATTGCTGACATAATATCAAGTTGGAGGCCGGACCAACTGGCCCCATTCTGCCGTAACGGGACGATCGGGGAGGTCGGCCATGGCCGAGATGGAACAGAAGTCCGGCGCCGCAGAACAGCAGGCCGAGGCCGGCGCGCTGCGCGAGGTCGCGCTGGACGACAAATACGACCTCTCGAAACAGCAGATATTCCTGACGGGAACGCAGGCGATCGCCCGCATGCTGATGGTCCAGCGCGAGCGCGACCGCCGCGCCGGCCTGAGCACGGCGGGCTTCGTCTCGGGCTATCGCGGCTCGCCGCTGGGCGGGCTCGACCAGCAATTGCTGCGGGCCGGCAAACAGCTCAAGGCCTCCGATATCGTCTTCCAGCCCGGGCTGAACGAGGATCTGGCCGCGACCGCAGTCTGGGGCACACAGCAGGCCGAGCTGCAGGGCGAAGGCAGGCATGACGGCGTCTTCGCGCTTTGGTACGGCAAGGGCCCGGGCGTGGACCGCAGCGGCGACGTCTTCCGCCACGGCAACATGGCGGGCACCTCGCCCCATGGCGGCGTCATCTGCCTGATGGGCGACGATCACACCGCTGAATCATCTACCAACGCGCATCAGACCGAGTTCGTCTTCGTCGACCGGATGATGCCGATCCTGAACCCGGCCGGCGTTCAGGAGATCATGGATTATTCCCTGCACGGCATCGCCCTCTCGCGCTTTGCCTCGGTCTGGGTCGGCATCAAGTGCGTGAAGGACAATATCGAGTCGACGGCGTCCGTCGATGGCTCGGTCGAGCGGGTCAAGATCGTCACGCCGAGCGATTTCGTCATGCCGCCCGGCGGATTGAGCATCCGTCGTGAGCTGGATTTCGTCGATCAGGAGAAGCGGCTGCACATCCACAAGCGCGCCGCGATGCTCTCCTATCTGCGCGCCAACAAGCTCAACCAGACCATCACCTCCGGGGGGAAGAAGCCGCGCATCGGCATCATCACCGTCGGAAAATCCTATCTCGATGTCCGCCAGGCGATGGAGGATCTCGGTATCGACGAGGTTCGCGCCAATGATCTCGGCATCCGCCTGTTCAAGGTCGCCTGCCCCTGGCCTATCGATCCGGGCGAACTGAAGGACTTCGCCGCCAAGCTCGACCTCGTCATGGTGGTCGAGGAAAAGCGCTCGCTGATCGAGGTGCAGGTCCGCGAGGAGCTTTACGGCTCCAAGCACCAGCCGATGGTGATCGGCAAGAAGGACGAGAACGGCGAATGGCTCTTCCCGGTCCATGGCGCGCTCGATCCGAACGACGTCGCGATCGCGCTTGGCGCCCGGCTGCTGCAATACAAGGACGACCCGGCACTGCGGGCGAAGCTCGAGGAGATCGCCCAGGCTCAGGGGCGCCTCGCCGAGGCGCAGGACATCGCCAAGCGCACGCCCTATTACTGCTCGGGCTGCCCGCATAACAGCTCCACCGTGGTGCCGGAAGGCTCGCGCGCCTATGCCGGGATCGGCTGCCATTACATGGTGCAGTGGATGGACCGGAGCACCGCCGGCTTTACCCAGATGGGTGGAGAGGGCGCGAACTGGATCGGCGAAGCGCCATTCTCGACGCGGCAGCACGTCTTCCAGAATCTCGGCGACGGCACCTATACCCATTCCGGCTCGCTCGCGATCCGCTGGGCGGTCGCCGCCGGCGTCAATGTCACCTACAAGCTGCTCTATAACGACGCGGTCGCCATGACCGGCGGCCAGCAGGCGGAAGGGCATCTGACCCCCGACCAGATGGCTCGCCAGATTGCTGCCGAAGGCGTGCATCGCGTCGCGGTGGTCAGCGACGAGCCGGACAAGTACCCCCCGGGCACGCAATGGCCTGCCGGCACGACGATCCATCATCGCGATGATCTCGACGCCGTGCAGCGCGAGCTCGCGCAGGTTCCGGGCGTCTCGCTGCTGCTCTACGACCAGACCTGCGCCACCGAGAAGCGCCGCCGGCGCAAGCGCGGCGCCTATCCCGATCCCGACAAGCGGGTGATCGTCAACGAGCTCGTCTGCGAAGGCTGCGGCGATTGCGGCGTGCAGTCGAATTGCGTCTCCGTGCAGCCGCTGGAGACCGAGTTTGGTCGCAAGCGCCAGATCGACCAATCGAACTGCAACAAGGACTTTTCCTGCGTGAAGGGCTTCTGCCCCTCCTTCGTCACCGTGCATGGTGCCCGGCCGAAGAAGGCGGCGCCGCGCCGGCTCGATGCGGGAACGCTTAGTGCAGGCGAAATTCCCGAGCCGCTGGTACCGGCGCTCGACCGCAGTTTCGCCGTCGTCGTCACCGGTGTCGGCGGCACCGGCGTGGTGACGATCGGGGCCATTCTCGGCATGGCGGCGCATCTCGAAGGCAAGGGCTGCGGCATGATCGACATGGCCGGTCTTGCCCAGAAGGGCGGGGCGGTGTTCAGCCATGTCAAGCTCGCGCCTCGGCCCGAAGACATCCACGCCATTCGCGTCGCTGCCGGTCAGGCGGATCTGGTGCTTGGCTGTGATCTCACCGTCACTGGCTCGAAGAAGGTCCTTGGCGCAATCCGCCCGGACGGCGCGATCGTCGTGGTCAATACGGCCGAGAGCATGCCGGGCGATTTTACCCGCAATGCCGATTTCTCGCTGCCGATCGAGCGGCTGAAACGGGCGATCATCTCCGCATCGGGACGTGAGCGGACGCACCTCGTCGATGCCACGGCGGCTGCGAACGCCTTCCTCGGCAATGCCATTGCCGCCAACATGTTCATGCTTGGCTATGCGTGGCAGTTCGGCGGCGTGCCGCTGTCGCGCGCTTCGCTGCTCCGGGCGATCGAGCTCAATGGCGAAGCCGTCGCCATGAACAAGCAGGCCTTCGAGCTCGGCCGGCGTGCGGCGCATGATCCGGACGCCCTGACCTCTGCCCTTGCCGAGGCCAAGGCGCCGACCCAGGCACGGCATCTTTCCGAGACGCTGGAGGAGATCATCGCGCGCCGCGTCGATTATCTCACCGCCTACCAGAATGCAGCCTATGCGGCGCGCTATCGCCATCTCGTCGCGCGCATCCAGGTCAAGGAAGTGCAGACCATGCCGGGGCAGAGTGCGCTTGCCGAAAGCGTCGCGCGCTATCTGTTCAAGCTGATGGCCTACAAGGACGAGTATGAGGTTGCGCGGCTCTATGCCGATGGCTCGTTCCAGAAGCAGGTGGCCGCCACCTTCGAGAAGGACAGCGCTTCGGGTGAGAAGCTGCGCTACGAGTTCCATCTCGCGCCGCCGCTGCTTGCCAACGTCGACCCCCATACCGGCCTGCCGCGCAAGATGAGCTTTGGCCCCTGGATGATGAAGGCCTTCGGCTTGCTGGCGAAGCTGAAGGGCCTGCGCGGAACGGCCCTCGACATCTTCGGACGCACTGAAGAGCGCAGGGTGGAGCGTCGGCTGATAGCCGAATACGATGCGCTGATCGGCGAGATGGTGAACCGGCTGACGCCGGAGAACCATGCGCTCTGCGTGGCATTGGCGGCGATTCCGGAGAAGATCCGTGGTTTCGGCCATGTCAAGGAACGCCATCTCAAACAGGCCAAGGCCGAGGAGGCCGAGCTTCTGGCCCGGCTGCGTGACGGCTCGGCTGCAGCGCTGGCCATGCCGAAGGCGGCCGAGTAGGCGGATAGGCCTGGGTCATCCCAGCCGGGCTAAAGCATCGACCCGAAAAGTGGATTGCGGTTTTCGGAAGAGCCGATGCAAACACAGAATCTTAGATCATCGGACCGGATACGATATCCGGTCCGATGATCCAATCGCCACGCGATCTGACCCGCACGATCGTTCAAGACATTGAGCCGCCCAGGCCCGACAACATGCTGCTCATCCACGGGTGGAGGCGCAGCATGGAGGGGTTGTTCGGTTTCGTTCTTGCCGGGCTCGCACTCGCGGGCAGTCCCGGGCCTGCCACCTTGAGCCTGGCGGCAACCGGCGCTGCCTTCGGGGCGCGTCAGGGGCTCGTATATGCAGCGGGTATCACGAGCGGGATGGCTGCCGTCATCGCGATCACCGCCCAGCGGCATGGTCGGGGTGCTGATGGCGCTGCCTGGCGTGGCGCCGGTGGTGACTGTCGCGGCGGCCGGATATTTTCTCTATCTGGCCTATCGCATCGCCAGTACGCCGCCCCTGAGCGAGGCGAGCGAACGCGATGAGCGACCATCCTTCGCGGCTGGCGCGCTGCTGTCGCTGGTCAATCCGAAGGGTTATGCGGCGATGGCGGCGCTGTTCTCCGGTTTCGTCCTGTTGCGCGAGCGGGTTGCTGCCGATGCGCTGTTGAAGGCGGCTGTGCTGATGGCGATCATCGCCGCGGTCAATCTGCTCTGGCTCGCCACGGGAGCGGCACTGACGCGCTGTTTTCGTCGGCCGCGTTTGAACCGGGCCATCAATATCGTCTTCGCCATCCTGTTGATTGCGTCGGTCGCATTCGCGCTGGTGCGTTGAGGCCCGCCCCTAGGCGAGTGCGGCCGGGCGTTCAGGGCCTGCCGGAGGGCTTTGCAGGCGGCATTGGGTTCAAGCGCACGCTCGTGTTGAGCGGGCCAAGGACCCGCCCGTCGGCGGAACGCAGCTCGAGGCGCCCGACAGGCTGTCTGGTCTCGTTGTCGATGAGTGCGGAATGGGGCTCGCCCGGCTCGTAGCAATGCTCCTCCCCCCATTGCCGCAATCCCGCAATGACGACGAACAGGCCGCGGCCCTTCTCGGTCAGCACATATTCCTGATAGGCGCTGCCATCCGAGGCTGGCGCGATCTCAAGGATGCCGAGTTCGACCAGATTGCGCAGCCGTGCGGAGAGAATGCCCTTGGCGACGCCGAGGCTCTTCTGGAATTCACCGAAGCGCCGCGCTTCGCTGAATGCATCGCGAATGATCAGGAGAGACCACCAGTCGCCGATAGCGTCGAGCGCGCGGGCGACGGGGCAATCCGCCTCTTTGAGGCTGGTGCGTCTCACCATCGGTTCCGATCTCACTTCCTTGTGAAGTCTGGTTCCAAGATAGGACTGGATTCGGCTTCATGCAATATGGTCCTATTATAGTACCGAATTGCATGAGACGATCCGATGAAGCCCCTGAATTCAGCACCCGCCGACTTAACCCTGGCAGAGCGTCCCCCACGTCGCAGTGCGCCGGGACAGGAACACGGCATCACAGTGAGCACGGGCCTTTCCCACGCCGTGACGCTGCTCTTCGCCGTCGCTTGCGGCCTCAGCGTTGCGAACATCTATTACGCCCAGCCGCTGCTCGATGTGATGGCGCGCGATCTCGCGATCAGCCCGGCCGCGATCGGCGGCGTGGTGACGGTGACGCAAATCGGCTACGCGCTCGGACTGATCTTCATCGTGCCGCTTGGCGATCTGCTGGATCGGCGGCGGCTGATCGGCGCGCAAGCGTTGCTCTCGGGGCTGGCGCTGCTTGTCGTCGGGTTGGCGCCGAGTGCCGCCTTTCTGCTGGCGGGCATGGTGGCGGTTGGCTTGTTGGCCGTCGTCGTGCAGGTGCTCGTTGCCTTTGCGGCCAGCATGGCGGCAGACGAGGAACGCGGGCGGACCGTCGGCACGATCACGAGCGGGATCGTGATCGGCATCCTGCTGGCGCGGTTCGTCTCAGGGGGGCTCGCCGATATCGGAGGCTGGCGCCTGGTCTATCTGGTATCGGCGGTGCTCACCGTGCTGATGGCCTGCCTGCTGTTCCGGGCGCTGCCGAAGCATGAGCGCATCGCGACGAGGATCTCCTATCCGGAACTGCTCGTGTCCGTGGTCGGCCTTTTCGTCAAGGAGCCGATCCTGCGGGTCCGGGCGATGCTCGCCATGTTGATCTTTGCCACCTTCAGCGTGTTCTGGACGTCGCTGGTCCTGCCGCTCAGCGCCGCGCCCTTCTCCCTGTCCCATACCGAGATCGGGATGTTCGGCCTTGTCGGGGTGGCGGGGGCACTTGCTGCCGCCCGGGCCGGATCGCTCGCCGATCGTGGCTTTGGCCAGTACGTGACCGGTTTGTCGCTCGGGCTGATGGTCGTGTCCTGGATCCCGATCGCCTCGATGAGCGCATCGCTCTGGAACCTGATCATCGGCATTGTCCTGCTCGATCTCGCGATTCAGGCCGTGCATATCACGAACCAGACCATGATCTTCGCGGTGCGGCCCGACGCCCGCAGCCGGCTCGTTGGCGGTTACATGGTCTTCTACTCGGTTGGCAGCGCGCTGGGCTCGATCGCCTCGACCATGGTCTATGCCCGCGCGGGCTGGATCGGCGTCTGCGTGCTGGGAGCCTCGATCAGCCTGGTTGCGCTGCTGTTCTGGGCGGCCACCCGCCGGCACCAGCCCATGCAGATCCGGGCCGATTGAACGGACAGGCCGATAGCAAACCGGGCTTGGCGCGCCGGGCTTGAGTTGGCCGCCCATGACGCCGCATACTGAGCCGGCACTGCGGGCTCATGCCCGCTCGAACGCGCGGTGAACATGCCTTGATCTCCCCCGAAGACCTGCGCCGCATCGCTGCCTGGTCCCGCGACCTGAAGCCGGAAGAGTTTGAGGAAGCGCGACGCGGGATCAGCCTGAAATCCTACGGGAAGGGCAACTACATCTGCCATGTCGGAGACCGGCTCGAATCCTGGACCGGTGTCGCCGCGGGGCTGGTGAAGATGAGCACCACCTCGAAGGAGGGCAAATCCGCGACGCTGGCCGGCTTGCGCGCCGGTGCCTGGTTCGGGGAGGGCACGGTGATCAAGGCTGAGCTGCGCCGCTATGATCTGGTGGCGTTACGCGACACGCAACTTGCGCTGATGCGGCGCTCGACCTTCCTCTGGCTGTTCGAGCACAGCGCGGCGTTCAATCGCTTCCTCGTCCACCAGTTCAACGAGCGGCTCGGCCAGTTCATCGCGCTGGCGGAGAACGAACGGATGCTGGATTCGACCGCCCGTCTGGCGCGCAATCTGGCCTGGCTGTTCAACCCGATCCTCTATCCCGGCCAGAGCCTGACACTCACGATTTCGCAGGAAGAGCTCGGCCTGCTCGCCGGCATGTCGCGGCAGATGGCCAATCAGGGGCTTGCGAAGCTTGCGGGCCTCGGTCTGCTCGAGGTCGGCCACGGGGCGGTGACCATCCTCGATCTGGATCGGCTCGCGCGTTACGAGGGTTAGATCCCATCCAGCGGCCTTGATCACTCCCTACCGAGGCGCTCGAACGCCTGGTTCAAGGGAGCGTCCGAGATGCGGATGACGCCGAGATAGGGATGGTCCATGTCGATGATCAGCACCAGCGCTCCTGTCACGGACAAAGCGCAGACGAACAAGGTCGCCACGACCGTTCCATTGCCCGGGGCCAACAGACCGAACGTGGCGAAGAGCAATGCAAGCCAGAACACGAGGATGGCCAGGAATGCACCGGGAAATCCTCCGACTTCCGTTTCGGCGCGCATCCATCGTGCCTCCGCAATTTGTCCGCTGAGTTGAAGGGCGCGTGCCTGGAGCCAGCGCTGGGCGTCGGTCTGCGGCGAGAGGCTTCGCAGCGCATCCTGGACCGGCTCGACATCCAGACCGTCGTCGAGCGACCTTTCGCTGCCGGTTTTGCTCAACCTCGTTTCGAGGAGCTTGCGGAGCGTTGCGCGCGTATCCCCCGTCTCCTGTCCGTAATGTGCCATGGCACGGTCGAGCAGGAGCACGCGCGCCGCGGTTGTTCTCAGCCCCGTGCCGGCGTCGTCGAACGATCTTTTCGCTGAGGCGATCAAGAGGCCAAGCGCGAGCGCGGAAAGCGTTCCGATAATCGCGGTCGCGAGCTTGATGGCGTCGCGGGAATCCGAGCTCAAATGATGGTCCGGCAGGCGCGCGCGCAGAAACATCCCGATCAAGGCCGCACCGAACACGCACAGAAACGCAATGCCGCCGATGACGTAGGGATCCATGGGCTGCGCCTGGTTGTTGGCTGCCTTGCGGTGCTAATTCTTAGAACATCGAAAACGGCAGCTCAGTCAATTCGCGCAACTCCCGCGGACAGGGGTAGCCGGCTAGATCTGGCAGGTCCCGAATTCAGGCTTGCCGAAGTCCCTAAAACTGCAAGGATTCACGCTCTCGCACACTTCGGCGGGACAATAGCGACCAAATAACAAGTTGTCTGTCAAGTGCCTCCTTGCGAAGATGTGCCGGGCCTGCAAGGCTTGCATGAACAAAGAGGTCGGAACCGACCCGGAAAGAAGGCTGCTGCAATGTACGGCGGCCGGACAGGGAGAACGCAACCGTGGCAAGCACAACCGCCGGCCAGGCGGATACCTTTCCGAAATTGCTGATGCGCAATGCGCGTGAGCGCGGCGGCCGCACGGCATACCGGCACAAGGATCTCGGCATCTGGCAGTCCTGGAACTGGGCCGAGATGGCCGAGCAGGTTCGTGCCTATGCCAAGGGATTGCAGGAACTTGGCCTCAAGCGCGGCGAGAAGGTCGCGATCATCGGCTACAATCGGCCACGCCTCTACTGGTCGATGTGCGCGGCGCAGTGGCTCGGCGCCATCCCGGTGCCGGTCTATGCCGATTCCGTCGCCGACGAGATGGCCTATGTCCTCGACCATGCCGAGGCGGTCTTTGCCTGCGTCCAGGACCAGGAGCAGGTCGACAAGGTGCTCTCGATCGCCGATCGCCTGCCGCGCCTGAGGCACATGCTCTATGACGAGCCGCGCGGCCTGCGCGACTACGACCACGCCAAGCTGCATGACATCGGTCGCGTGATCGAAGCCGGCGGCAAGGCGCTGAAGGCGAATTCAGCGGCGCCGACCGGGCTCGACCGCGAGATGGAGGCCGGCACCGGCTCGGACCTCGCCGTCATCCTCTACACCTCGGGCACCACCGGCCGCCCCAAGGGCGTGATGCTCAGCCATTACAACGTTATCACGGCGGCCGAGATCGGCTGCCAGTTCGACGGGCTGAACGAAGAGGACGAGGTCATCGCCTATCTGCCGATCGCCTGGGTCGGCGACCATGTCTTCTCCTATGCGCAGGCGATCGTCGCCGGCTTCTGCGTCAACTGCCCGGAAGGGCCGGAGACGGTGATCGACGATCGCCGCGAGGTCGGCACGACCTATGCCTTCGCGCCACCGCGGGTCTTCGAGAACATGCTGACCATCACCATGGTGCGCATGGAGGATGCCGGGCCGCTCATGCGCAAGATGTTCCATTACTTCCTCGGCGTGGCGAAGAAACATGGCGAGAAGATCCTGAACGGCGAGCCGGTCCCGCTCGGAGCGCGGCTGCTCTACAAGCTCGGCGACGCGTTGATCTACGCACCGCTGCGCAATCGCTTCGGCCTGACCAGCATCAAGGTCGGCTACACCGCCGGCGAAGCGATCGGCCCCGAAATCTTCCGGTTCTACCGGTCGATCGGCGTCAACCTGAAGCAGCTCTACGGCCAGACCGAAGCCGGCGTCTACATCACCATGCAGCCCAATGGCGAAATCCGGGCCGACACTGTCGGCCGCCCTGCGCCGCTGGTCGAGATCAAGCTCGATGAGAATGGCGAGGTCCTCTACCGCTCGCCCTCGATCTTCGGCGGCTATTACAAGGATCCGGAGAAGACGGCCGAAACGATGACGGCGGATGGCTATGTCCGATCCGGCGATGCCGGCTTCTTCGATGAGACCGGCCACCTCAAGATCATCGACCGGGCCAAGGATGTCGGGAAGCTCAATTCCGGCGAGCTGTTCCCGCCGAAATACATCGAGAACAAGCTCAAGTTCTATCCGAACATCAAGGAGGCGGTCGCCTTCGGTCGGGAGCGCGACTACGCGACCGTCGCGCTCAATATCGACCTGACGGCTGTCGGTAACTGGGCCGAGCGCAACAACGTCGTCTATGCCTCCTATCAGGAACTGGCCGGCCACGATCTCGTCTACGACATGATCGCCAGGCATATCGACGAGGTGAACAAGTCCCTGGCCTCCGAGCCGGCGATGGGCGGGGCTCAGGTCAAGCGCTTCCTGATCCTGCACAAGGAACTCGACGCCGACGATGGCGAGCTGACACGCACCCAGAAGGTCCGGCGCGGCTTTATCGCCGAACGCTACGCGCCCCTGGTGAACGCGCTCTATGACGGCTCGAGCGAGGCCGACATCTCTACCGAAGTCACCTTCGAGGACGGCCGCAAGGGTGTGATTTCCGCACGGGTCAAGGTGCGCGACGCCAAGACCTATCCGGCAACGGCGCCCGAACGACCCGACACGGCGAGGGCAGCATGAATGCGGAACCCATGAACGTCACCGGCACGCCGATCCCCGCCAAGAAGGGCGAGATCCTGCTCTCGGTCGAGAACGTCTCGCTGCGCTTCGGCGGCGTGAAGGCGATCTCGGGCGTTTCCTTCGACATCCGCAAAGGCGAAGTGCGCGCCATCATCGGTCCCAACGGCGCCGGCAAGACCTCGATGCTGAATTGCATCAATGGCTTCTACCATCCGCAGGAAGGCCAGATCACCTACAAGGGCGTGCGGCGCGTTAGGATGAAACCGCATCAGGCGGCCGCAGCCGGCATCGCGCGGACCTTCCAGAACGTCGCGCTGTTCAAGGGCATGTCGACGCTCGACAACATCATGACCGGACGCACACTGAAGATGCGGCGCGGCTTCTTCTGGCAGGCTTTGCGACAGGGGCCGGCAATGGCCGAGGAAATCGAGCATCGCAAGGTGGTCGAGGACATCATCGACTTCCTGCAGATCGAGCATATCCGCAAGCTGCCGGTCGGCAAGCTGCCCTATGGGCTGCAGAAGCGTGTCGAGCTCGGCCGGGCGCTGGCGATGGAACCGGAACTCCTGCTGCTCGACGAGCCGATGGCCGGCATGAACCTCGAGGAGAAGGAGGACATGTGCCGCTTCATCCTCGACGTGAACAACCAGTTCGGCACGACGATCGCGCTGATCGAGCACGACATGGGCGTGGTCATGGACCTGTCTGACCGTGTCGTCGTGCTCGAATACGGCCGCAAGATCGCCGACGGCACGCCGGACGAGGTCAAGCAGAACCAGAAGGTGATCGACGCTTATCTGGGAGTCGCGCACTGATGGTCCGGAATCTGAGGGAAATCCAGCCATGAGCGATGTTGCTGCGCGGCCTGCGCCCAATCTTCTCAGCAATGGCTGGATCAAGGCCGGCTTGATCCTTGCCGGCATCGTCCTTGCCAGCATCGTCGGGGCGCAGCTCGACGGCTCCGGCACGCTGCACAGGGTGCTGATCGATCCGTTCCAGCAAATGGCCTCGGCGCCGGACCTGCTCGTCCAGACGATCTGGGAGGGGCTGGTCTCGGGCGTGCTCTATGCGCTGATCGCGCTCGGCTTCGTGCTGATCTTCAAGGCGTCGGGCGTGTTCAACTTCGCCCAGGGCATCATGGTCGTCTTTGCGGCGCTGACCTTGGTCGGCCTGTACGAGAAAGGCGTGCCGGCCTTCCTGGCCGTCATCCTGACGCTCGGCGTGATGTTCGTGCTCGCCGTCACCATCGAGCGGGTGGTGCTGCGGCCGCTGGTCAACCAGCCCGACATCATCCTGTTCATGGCGACCTTCGGGATCACCTATTTCCTGATCGGCTTCGGCGAATCCGTCTTCGGCGGCAACCCGAAGCAGATGATCACCAGCGAGCTCTATCTGCCGAAGGGCGCGATCGACGCGAAGATCCTCGGCGGCTTCGTCTCCTTCCAGAAGATCGACATCGCGGCCGCGATCATTGCCTCGATCATGATCGCGGCGCTGGCCGTGTTCTTTCAATACACCCGCATCGGCCGGGCATTGCGGGCGGTCGCCGACAGCCACAAGGCGGCGCTCTCGGTCGGCATCTCGCTCAACCAGATCTGGGTCATCGTCTGGTTCACCGCCGGCATCGTCGCGCTGATCACCGGCATCATGTGGGGCGCGCGCTCGGATGTGTCGTTTGCGCTCGAGATCGTGGCGCTGAAGGCGCTGCCGGTGCTGATCCTTGGTGGCTTCACCTCGATCCCCGGCGCCATCGTCGGCGGGCTGATCATCGGCATCGGCGAGAAGATCGGCGAGTTCTACTGGGGCCCGCTGATCGGCGGCGGCATCGAGAGCTGGCTCGCCTATTTCATCGCGCTCGGCTTCCTGCTGTTCCGGCCGCAGGGCCTGTTCGGCGACAAAATCATCGAACGAATCTGAAGGGCTGAAACCGTGTTCTATCGCGAAGCCGGCCAATACAAGTCCACCTACGCCGCCGACATGGCCGTGTTCCCGATCCGGCAGGACCGGATCGGCATCGCGGTCATCCTTGCCATCGCCTTCATCGGCATTCCGCTGATCGGTAACGACTTCTTCATCGCGACGGTGATGATCCCGTTCCTGGTGTTCTCGCTGGCGGCGATCGGGCTCAACATCCTTACCGGCTATACCGGGCTGATCTCGCTCGGCACCGCCGCCTTCATGGGCGTGGGCGCCTATGCCTGCTACAAGCTGACGACCTTCTTCCCGAGCGTGAACATCATCCTCCTGATCCTGGTCTCGGGCCTGTTCTCGGCCGCGATTGGCGTGCTCTTCGGCCTACCCTCGCTCAGGATCAAGGGCTTCTATCTCGCCGTCGCGACGCTCGCCGCGCAGTTCTTCCTGCAATGGGCCTTCGTGCGCGTGCCCTGGCTGTTCAACTACAACGCTTCCGGCGCGATCGAGGTGCCGCAGCGCACCGTGTTCGGCTTGCCCATCACAGGCGCGGCCGCCACGCCGGAGACACGCTATTTCGTCTGCCTCGGGCTCGTCGTGGTACTGACCTGGTTCGCCTCGAACCTGGTCCATGGCAAGCTCGGCCGCTCCTGGATGGCGGTGCGCGACATGGATATCGCGGCCGAGCTGATGGGGATCAAGCTGCTCAACGCCAAGCTCATCGCCTTTGCCGTCTCGTCCTATTTCGCCGGCGTCGCTGGGGCGATGATGATCTTCCTCTGGTATGGCGGCGGCGAAGCCAACGACGTCTTCACCATCCGCCTCTCCTTCAACATCCTGTTCATGGTGATCATAGGCGGGCTGGGCTCGCTGATCGGTTCTTTCATGGGCGCGGCCTTCATCGCCAGCCTGCCGACCATCCTGAAATTCGGTCTGCCGGCGCTCGGCGTGCCGCTTTCGGGCGCCACTGCCGAACACGTCACCTTCATGCTGGTCGGCGCGCTGATCATCATCTTCCTGATCGTCGAACCGCATGGCCTTGCGCGACTCTGGCAGATCACGAAGCAGAAGTTGCGGACGTGGCCCTTCCCCTATTGAGGCGCATGCCTCGACCGGGAGAGCCCAAGAATACGACCCGCCGCCATCGTCAAGCGGAGGGCACAAGACAACGGAGAGGCGGGTCAACCGTCGTCCGATGCAACCACGGAGGAAGCAGATGATGAAGACCAGTTTGATGAAGGGAGCGGCGCTCGGCGCTCTGCTCGCGGCCGGTGCCGCGGTCGCGCCAGCCTCGGCCCAGGACTCGATCTATGTCGCCAACAATGCCTATCGCACCGGGCCGTTCTCGGGCTCCGGCATCCCGATCGGTGACGGCATGCGCGACTATTTCACGATGCTGAACGAGCGCGATGGCGGCATCGGTGGCGTCAAGATCAATTTCGAGGAGTGCGAGACCGGCTACGACACCAAAAAGTCGATCGAGTGCTACGAGCAGGCGAAATCGAAGAACACCGTCGTCTACAGCCCGTGGTCGACCGGTGCGACGCTCGCTGCGATCCCGCGCGCCCATATCGACAAGATCCCGATCCTGTCGATGGCCTATGGCCTCTCGGCCTCGGCTGACGGCAACCAGTTCCCCTGGGTCTTCATCCCGCCGTTGACCTATTGGGACGGCGCTTCGGTCATGGTCCGCCATATGGCCAACGAACTCGGCGGCATGGACAAGCTCAAGGGCAAGAAGCTTGGCCTGATCCATCTCGATGCGCCCTTCGGCAAGGAGCCGATCCCGGTGCTCGAGAACCTCGCCAAGAAGTACGGCTTCGAGCTCAAGCTGTATCCGGTCGCCGCGGCCGACATGCAGAACCAGGGCTCGCTCTGGCTTTCGATCCGCCGCGACCGGCCCGATTTCCTCTACAATCAGGGTTGGGGTGCAATGAACCCGACCGCGGTCAAGGAGGCGATCAAGAACGGCTTCCCGATCAACAAGCTGGTCGGCGTCTGGTGGGCCGGCGGTGACGACGACGCGCGCGCGGGCGGCGCCGAGGCGAAGGGCTACAAATCCTTGAGCTTCCATCAGGCCGGAGCGAATTTCCCGGTGGTCCAGGACATCATCAAACATGTCGTGGAGAAGGGTAAGAGCCTGGCGCCGAAGGAAAAGGTCGGCGAGAACCTCTACAACCGCGGCGTCTACAACTCGATGCTGGTCGCCGAGGCCATCCGCAATGCGCAGCGGCTCACCGGCAAGAAGGTGATCAACGGCGAGGATATGCGCCGCGGCCTGGAGACCTTGAACATCACCGAGGCGCGGTTGAAGGAACTTGGCATGGAGGGCTTTGCCGCGCCGGTGAAGGTGGCCTGCACCGACCATTCCGGCCACCACAAGGCCTATGTCGCCGAATGGGACGGCACGAAATGGACCAAGGCCTCCGACTGGATGGATCCTCTCAAGGAAGAGGTTCGGCCGCTGATCGAGGCCAACGCCAAGGACTATGCCGAGAAGAATGCCGGCTGGCCGAAGCGGTCCGAGCCCTGCGAGAAGTCGTCCTGATGTGACGAGAACCCTTCTCCCCTCGGGGGGAGAAGGTGCCGAACGAAGTGAGGCGGATGAGGGAAATGTTCTTTCTCTCATCCGTCCTTCCCTTATCCGACCCGGCTACGCCGGATCACCTTCTCGCTCATGGGGAGAAGGAAGGAGCACGAGATGTCGACCGTCACCCTCGAAAAGCCTGCTGCCGCGACCGCGACGGACACCATCCTGTCGCTGAATAATATCGAGGTGATCTACGATCACGTCATCCTGGTGCTCAAGGGCGTCTCCCTTCATGTGCCGCGCAAGGGCATCGTCGCGATCCTCGGCGCCAATGGCGCGGGCAAGACCACGACGTTGAAGGCGATCTCGAACCTGCTCAAGGCCGAGCGCGGCGAGGTCACCAAGGGCTCGATCGTCTTCGATGGCGAGCGGGTCGACCGGATGTCGCCGAACGAACTCGTCCGGCGCGGCTGCATCCAGGTCATGGAGGGCCGCCATTGCTTCGGCCATCTCTCGATCGAGGAGAACCTGCTGACCGGCGCCTTCACCCGGCGCGACGGCAACGCTGCGATCAGGCGTGACCTCGAAAAGATCTACGAGCTGTTCCCGCGCCTGAAGCAGCGGCGCAATTCGCAGGCCGGCTATACCTCGGGCGGCGAGCAGCAGATGTGCGCAGTCGGCCGTGCCATGATGTCGAAGCCCAAGATGATCCTGCTCGATGAGCCGTCGATGGGGCTCGCGCCACAGATCGTCGAGGAGATTTTCGAGATTGTCCGTCGCCTCAATGCGGAAGACGGCGTTTCCTTCCTCGTCGCCGAGCAGAACACGAATATGGCGCTGCGCTACGCAACCTATGGCTACATCATGGAGACCGGCCGTGTCGTCATGGACGGCGAGGCGCAGATGCTGCGCGAAAACGAGGACGTGAAGGAGTTCTATCTGGGCGTGGCCGAGGGCGACAAGAAATCGTTCCGCGACGTCAAGAGCTACAAGCGCCGCAAGCGCTGGCTCTCGTGAGCCGGACAAGGCGGACGCGGTCAGATGCTCTATCTCGTGCTCGCAGTGCTGCTGATCGCGCTGATCTTCGGACCGCAGGCCTGGGTGCGCAGTCAGATGCGCAAGCATGCGGCCGCCCGGCCGGATCTGCCGGGAACCGGAGGCGAGCTTGCCCGGCACCTGCTCGACCGCTTTTCGCTTGGGGCCGTCGCGGTCGAGACCACGGCGTCGGGTGATCACTACGACCCCGATGCGCGTGCGGTCAGGCTCTCGCCTGACAATCACGACGGGCGCTCGATCACGGCCGTCGCGGTGGCGGCGCATGAGGTCGGGCATGCCATCCAGCACGCGCAAGGCAGTTCGCTCCTTGCCTGGCGTACCGCGCTGGCGCGCTTCCTCGGCGTCTTCGACAAGGTCGCGATGGCGATCCTGATCACTGCGCCGCTGGTGATGGCTGTCACCCATGTTCCCGCGATCGGGCTGATGCAGGCCGGTATCGCGATCGCAATGCTCGGCGTCGGCCTCGTCGTGCATCTCGTGACGCTGCCGTTGGAGTTCGACGCCAGCTTCGGCAAGGCACTGCCGATCCTGTCAGGGGACGGCTATCTCGACGGGCGCGACCTGCCGGCAGCGCGCGGAGTGCTGAGGGCGGCCGCCTTTACCTATGTGGCCGGCGCCCTCGTCGGCCTGCTCAATTTCCTGCGCATCCTGCGCATCATCCGCTGAGCCAAGCTCCGCAAGGACAAAAGCGATGAGCGATCATCTCGACGATCTCGAAACCCGCACTTCCGACGCGCGCGAAGCCGATCTCTTCGCGCGATTGAGGCCCGTGCTCGAGGCTGCCTTGTCCGCGCCCGCCTATGCCGAGCGGCTGAAAGGACTCGACCCGGCGGCGATCACCGATCGCAACGCGCTGTCACGCCTGCCGGTGCTCCGCAAGGCCGATCTGCCGGCGCTGCACAGGGGCAACCCACCCTTCGGCGGTTTCGTTCCGGCATCACCCGGGTCCTTTGGCCGGTTGTTCACCTCGCCCGGCCCGATCTTCGAGCCCGAGGGCACGGGAGCTGATCCCTGGGGCGCGGCGCGCGGGCTTTTCGCGGCCGGCTTCCGTCGTGGCGATATCGTCATCAATACCTTCAGCTATCACCTGACGCCGGGTGGTTTCATTATGGATTCCGCTGCACGCGCCCTTGGCTGCGCCGTGATACCGGCGGGGCCGGGCAATACCGAGCAGCAGATGGAGGTGATCTCGGCCTATCGGCCGCAGGCCTATGCCGGCACGCCGGATTTCCTGAAGATCCTGATCGAAGCCGCCGAGGCGCGCGGCGTCGATATCTCCTGTATCAAGCGTGCGGTGGTGTCGGGGGCCGCCTTCCCGCCCTCACTGCAGGCTTGGGTCAAGGAGCGCGGCATCGATGCCTATCAGCTCTATGCCACCGCCGATGTCGGCATCATCGCCTATGAGACATCGGCGCGCGAGGGCATGCTGCTGAACGAGAACCTGATCGTCGAGATCGTGCGGCCGGGCACGGGTGATCCTGTCGCCGAGGGTGAGGTTGGTGAGATCGTCGTCACCAATCTCGATCCGCATCACCCGCAGATCAGGCTGGCAGTCGGGGACCTCACGGCTGTGCTGCCGGGGACAAGCGCCTGCGGACGAAGCAACACACGCATCAAGGGCTGGATGGGGCGCGCCGACCAGACCGCCAAGGTCAAGGGCATGTTCGTGCGCCCCGAGCAGGTTGCCGAGATCGCCAAGCGTCACGCGGAGATCGCCAAGCTCCGACTGGTCATCGGCCGCGCCAATGAGCTCGACACGATGACGCTCAAGGCCGAGATCTATGCCGAACCGGCCGGACTGGTCGATGCGATGTCCTCGACCCTGCAGCAGGTGACGAAGCTCAAGGGAGCGGTGGAGATCCTGCCGCTCGGGGCATTGCCCAATGACGGGAAGGTCATCGCCGACGAGCGGCCGGTGGGGTAGCAGCGGCTCCAGATCCACGACCCCGGCGGATTTTCGCATAGAGCATGCTCTAAACTATTAGATTCGATCACGTTTTCTACGTTTGGACGATTCCGTCCAAACGTAGTGTGATCTAACGCGACGGCCCGGCGTTTCCGGTGCCAGCGTACGGGATAGCTGCACTCCGCTCCTCGGCGGCCGCGTCCGCCGGCACGGGCCGGCGCGCTTTGAAACGATCCTACGGCGTCGCGCCATTCACCAGGCGATCGGCGCCTCGCCCTTCGCTACCAACCACGCATTCGCCCGGCTGAACGGCTTCGATCCGAAGAAGCCTCGCCGCGCCGAAAGCGGCGATGGGTGCGCACTGGTGATCACGTGATGCCGGCGCTCATCGATCAGGCCGCGCTTGGCCTGGGCCGGAGCGCCCCAGAGCAGGAAAACGACATGCGGGCGCGAGGTCGAGACAGCGGTGATGATCGCATCCGTCACCGCGCCCCAGCCGAGCGAGAGATGCGAGCCCGCCTTGCTCGCGCCTTCCCGCACCGTCAGGGCCGTGTTGAGCAGGAGCACGCCCTGTGAGGCCCAGGAGGACAGGTCGCCACTGATCGGTGCGACCTGGCCGAGATCCTCGGCTCGCTCCTTGTAGATATTGACCAGCGAACGTGGCAGCGGCGGCGGGCCGACATAGGAGAAGGCAAGGCCATTGGCATGGCCCGGGGTCGGATAGGGGTCCTGGCCGAGAACGAGCGCCCGCACTGTCTCGAACGGCGTTTCCGCCAGGGCCGCGAGCAGCCGTTCGGGTGCGGGCGCCACGATATGCCCCGCCGCGCGCTCGGCATCGGCAGCCGCGGCTGCCCGCGCTGCTGCACCGCCGGGATGGAAGACAGCGAGTTCGCGCCAGTCCTTGCTTGCCCGACTTGCCAGAAAGCGCGTCAGCGCCGCCGCATAACCACTCACTTCAGGACGGCCCGTCCCTCGACCTTGGCGTCGACCGTGCCGAGCCGGCGCAGATAGACCATGACCTCGTTCGCCATCAGCTTGCCGTCGGTCAGGCCGATCAGCGTCCGGCCGCGGCCGAGCGCAGTGTAGCCGTCGCCGCCATCCAGCATGAAGTTGTTGGAGGCGACCGTGTACTTGCCGGTGGGCTCGATCGGCTTGCCATCGACTGTGACCGCTGTGACGCGCGAGCCTTGCGGCTGCTTGAGATCGGCCTCGAAGCTGAGCCCAGAGACCACAGGGAAACGTCCTGCGCCTTGCGGTGCATCCCTCAGCCCATTCTCGATCGCGTCCTTCACGTCCTTGCCGGTGATCTCGACCATCACGGTGGCGTTGCCGAAAGGCAGTTCGCTCAGCACGTCGCGCCGGGTGACCTTGTGGCCAGCGGGGTATTGCTTGTTGGCGCGGATGCCGCCGGCATTGGTGATGGCGAGCTGAGCGCCGGTCGCAGCGCGGATCGCATCGGCGATCAGGTTGCCGATCGCGGTCTCCTGCGTGCGGATTACGCTGGTGCGGGAATCGAGCGGGGCCGCGAGTGTCGCGATTTCGATGTCGAGTTCCTTGGAAAGCTCGCTCTCGTAGCCTTTGACGATCGCTGCGACCTCCGGATCGGGCGTCGCAGCGCGGGAATCGTTGACCCGGAACGTCGGCGTCCACTCGACACGGCGATTGGTGCCCTCGCCGGTCACCTTCGCGGCGATATCGATGGCGGTGACGTAATTGCCCTCCTCGTTCGATTCCACCATCACGACCTTGCCGTCATAGGCGATGGCGAGGTCGTGGTCGTGCCCGGTCAGCAGGATGTCGACGACGCGCGAGCGCACGATCGCCAAGTCCGTGGCGCGGTCGGCATGGACGACTCCGACGAGGATATCGGCGCCCTGCGACTTCAGCGCCCGCGCTTCGCGCCGCAAGGCCTCCATGGTCGAGGAGAATTTCAGGTCGCCCGGATTGGAGAGCTGCGGGGTTGGATCGTAGGTGGTGCCGATGACGCCGACCTTGATGCCGCCGAGCTCGAAGATCTGCGAGTCCTTGTGGCCGGGCAGCGCATTGCCGGCAGCGTCACGCAGGTTTGCGGCAAAGGTCGGGTAGGTCTGGGCCGCGGTGAGCTTGAGGTAGTTATCCCGGCCGAAGTCGAACTCGTGGTTGCCGGGCACGAAGACGTCGATGCCCATCTTGTTCTGCATCGTGACGATATGGGCGCCCTGGTCGAAGCCCGACATCAGGGAGGGGGAATAGCAGTCGCCCGCGTGGCAGAAGAGGACCGGCACGCCGCGGGCCCGTTCGGCCTTGGCGATGCCAGAGGCGCGGGCGAAGCCGCCGCGGCCCTTGTCGTCGCTCATCTTGTAGATGTCGTTGAGCAGCAGCAGCGTGAAGGCAGGGGCCGGAGCTTGCGCCCTGGCAACCGGCGCGGTGGCGGCAAGTGCGGCCGGGGCGGCAAGGACGCCGAGAGCGCGGCGTCGGGTCAGCTTGGTCATGGAGCAAGGCCCTGTTGAGAAGAAATCCAGATTAGCAAACCGCGTGCCGCTGGCCAGCGGAAACGGTTAGCCGATCATGCAGAGGTGCCGATGTCGCACCCCGGGCGTTGATGGCTGGACGAAAGCTCTAACTCGTCTAAATCACGAAGAAACGAAAGTCCGGGATCGATGACAGTCCAGACCCACTCCGCCGCTGGCCCGCTCTCCGCAAAGCTGCCTTCCGATCACCCGCCCTTGCGCGGCCCGCGCATCGGCGTGCTGCTGATGAATCTCGGCACGCCGGAGGGCACGGGCTACTGGCCGATGCGCGCCTATCTCAAGGAATTCCTGTCCGACCGCAGGGTGATCGAGACCTCGCGCTGGGTTTGGTGGCCGCTGCTCAACCTCATCATCCTGACGACGCGGCCGGGCCGGAAGGGCAAGGATTATGCCTCGATCTGGAACAAGGAGCGCAATGAGGGACCGTTGAAGACGATCACGCGCTCGCAGACCGAGCAACTCGCGGAGCGGCTGAGATCCTTCGCCGGCGAGCGCATCGTCTTCGACTGGGCGATGCGCTACGGCTTTCCCGATGTGAAGAGCCGGCTGAAGGCGCTGCAGGATCAGGGCTGCGACCGCATCCTGATGGTGCCGCTCTACCCGCAATATGCGGCGCCGACCTCGGCGACCGCCTGCGACCAGGCTTTCCGGGCGCTGATGCAAATGCGCTGGCAGCCCGCGGTCAGGGTCGCGCCGCCCTATCATGACGATCCCGTCTATGTCGCGGCGCTTGCCGCCTCGATGCGCACCTCGCTCGCCAGGCTCGATTTCGACCCGGAGGTGATCCTCTGCTCGTTCCATGGCATGCCGAAGGAATATCTGCTCAAGGGCGATCCTTATTACTGCCAGTGCGTCACGACCTGGCGGCTGCTGCGCGATGAACTCGGCCTGCCGGAAGAGCGCTTCCGCCTGACCTTCCAGTCGCGCTTCGGGCCCGATGAGTGGCTGCAGCCCTATACCGACGAGACGGTGAAGGCGCTGGCGGAAGCAGGCACGAAATCGCTCGCTATCGTTGCGCCAGGCTTCTCGGCGGATTGCCTGGAGACCCTGGAAGAGCTCGATGTCGAGAACCGCGAGATCTTTCTGCACAATGGCGGCAAGCAGTTCGCCTACTTGCCGTGCCTGAACGATTCGGATGAGGGGATCAGGGTGATCGAGGCCGTGGTGCGCCGGGAGCTGATGGGCTGGGTGTAGCGCTTTCGCACCGTGCCTCCCGTAGCCATTGCGGCCGCGGTGCAGCCGAGACCTGGATTCGATCCTTCCGGATCGGCGCTGCCAAGGCGCCTTGCCCGGAGTGACGGCGATGCAGGCGCAGAAGCCTAACCGGCCACGAACCGGCTAACGCTTTCGACCACTGCCTTCGCTTGCAGGATGCGGCGGTGGCCGAGCCCCTTCATGGGCTCCAGCGTGACGCAAGGGCCAGCCGCCCCAAGAGCTTCGGCATGGTGGAAGCCCAGTTCCCGGTCGTCGCGGCAATGGATCACCAGCGTCGGCTTGGCGATCGCTGCGAGCTGCTCACGGCCCTCGAAGGCTTCGACCGGGTTGCCGGCAACGACATGGATGCGCCGTTCCAGCGCCGCCTGGCCGCGCCGGCCGAGACCGATCGTCGTGCCGAACTGGCGGGTGATCTCTGTAATCGATGAGGGGGCTGCGATCAGCGCCAGCCGGTTCGCCGTGACTGTGGGCTGCCCCGGAACGGTACGTGCGAGCGCCGCCATGGCGATCGCGCCACCGAAGGAATGGGTCACGATGGCGTGGACCGGTGCGAAGGCGCGCGCGACCGCAGCAAGACTGGCGACACCGAGCGGGATGTTGAGCTCGCTGCCGGTCGAGTCGCCATGGGCGGGCAGATCATAGGCGACGACACGAAAGCCGGCCGCGGTCAGTGGTGCGACGAAGGCGGTCATGAAGGCGGCCTCGCTGGTCCAGCCATGCAGGAGGATCACGGTCGGCGGAGCTGATCCCGACGACTGCTGCCCCTTCGGCTCGAAGAGATAGGCGGTGACCGAGCCACAGGGATAGGGAATGGCGTGGCGTGTCGCGCCGGCCAGCCGCTCGGACGTGGCCTTTGTGGCCGCCTTTCGTTTCGCGGTTCCCTGTTGCCGCCGCTGCGGCGTACAAAAGGCCTTGAAGGCTAGATGCCCGGCCGTCTTCGGTGCAACGAAGCTCGAGAGGCGGATGAGCGGGCGAATGATACGGAGTGCTGAACCGGCCATGGCGCGACCTCTAGTTCGTTCAATGCTGAACAAATATGTTCAACCATGAACAAAAAGCAAGAGCCGATTTCCGCGAACCCCGACATGGCCCAGCCCAAGGACAGGCAGGTACTCCCTTGGGAACTGCCGCGCTTCCATAACTGGATCGCGGTCGCGCGCGTGCATGCGCTCTGGAAGAAGGTGTTCAGCGAGGCGCTTGCGCCGCTCGGCATTCAGCTCGCGCATTATGACGTTCTTGCGAATGTCTTCCATGTACCGGGCCTGACCCAGCAGGCGCTGGCGGAAAAGCTGCTCGTCGGCCGTAGCGCAATGAGCATGCTGTTGCCGGAGCTGGAGCGGCGCGAGCTGATCGAGCGTCGTGGCGATGAGGCTGACCGCCGCGTGCGCCGGCTCTGGCTGACGCCCGAGGGCGAGGCGCTGACGCGCAAGGCGATGGCAATCCATGTCCAGCGCATCGAGGCCATGATGCTGGTGCTCAGCGACGAGGAATGCGCGATGGTCGGCGAGTTGATGCGGCGGGTCTCAAAGGCCCTGGAAGGCTGAGCGATGCAGCCCCCGCTTGCACATGATCGTCGCAATCGTCAGGTTGCGTGCATCGGGGCCTCGGGCCCCTTTTTGAGCGCCGGAGCATGAAACTCCAGGGCGTGACCGGCGGACTGGCGGAGCCAAATGAATCAGATCTTCAGTTTCGACATCGTTGTCGTGATTCTGGTGCTGCTCGTCATCCTGACGATCGCGCTCGGCGTCCGTACCGTTCCGCAGGGCTATAATTATACGATCGAGCGCTTTGGCCGCTATTCTCGCACGCTCGGTGCGGGCCTCGGCCTGATCGTGCCCTATATCGACCGGGTCGGTCACAAGGTGAATGTCATGGAGCAGGTGCTCGACATTCCGAGCCAGGAGGCGATCACCAAGGACAATGCCGGCGTCCGGATCGACGCCGCCGCCTTCTATCAGGTGCTCGACGCGGCCAAGGCCTGCTATGAGGTTTCGTCGCTCGATCAGGCGCTGATGGTGCTGACCATGACCAATATCCGCACGGTCGTCGGCTCGATGGATCTCGACCAGTTGCTGTCGCATCGCGACGAAATCAACGAGCGGTTGCTGCGGGTGATGGATGCCGCGGCTTCGCCCTGGGGCGTCAAGGTCACCCGCATCGAGATCCGGGACATCCTGCCGCCCGCGGATATCGCCGGCGCGATGAACCGGCAGATGAAGGCCGAGCGCGAGAAGCGCGCGGCGGTGCTGGAGGCGGAAGGCCTGCGGCAGGCCGAGATCCTCAAGGCGGAAGGCCAGAAGCAATCGCAGATCCTTGCAGCCGAAGGCCGCAAGGAGGCGGCGTTGCGCGATGCCGAAGCGCGCGAACGGCTGGCCCAGGCCGAGGCGGCTGCGACCGCCATGGTCAGCGAGGCGATCAGCCGCGGCGATATCCAGGCCGCGAACTTCCTGATCGCCGAGCGCTATACCGATGCGCTCAAGGCCATTGCCAGCTCGCAGAACAGCAAGGTGGTGATCGTGCCGATCGAAGCGGCGGCGCTGGCCGGCACCGTCGGCGGCATCGCGCAGCTCACCCGTGCGGTTTTCGGCGAGGAAGCGGTCGAGGCGCGCCGCACAGGCTCGGTCCCTGCCTCCGGCCGGACGGGCGCCTGAGGGTATGACGATGCTGGAATGGTTTGGATCGATCGGTGGCTGGGGCTGGGTCGTGATCGGCCTCGTGCTGATTGGTGGCGAGCTGCTGGCGCCCGGAGTCTTCCTGATCTGGCTCGGCCTCGCCGCGCTGCTGACCGGGCTCGTGGTTGGCCTGACCGGCGTGGGCTGGCAAGGCGCGGCGCTGATCTTCGCGGCCCTGTCCGTCGCCAGTGTCCTTGCGGGGCGGGCCCTGACCAGGCGCAAGTCGGATGAACCCGATGCGGCGCAGGGCCTGAACGATCGCGGGCGTCAGCTGATCGGCAAGGTCTTCAAGCTCGACGCCACCATGACCGGCGGAGAGGGCCGCATCCGCGTCGGCGACTCATCCTGGCGAATCACAGGGCCGGAGCTGCTGGCTGGCTCCGAGGTGCGGGTGGTGCGCGTCGATGGTGCGACGCTGGTGGTCGAGAAGGCCTGAACGCTGCGCCGTCAACTCATCTCGCTGATGCGAAATCGGGGTGCCCATATCGATGCGCGGGGTCTATAGGGAACTCCCGCCGCAAGCGAAGCGCACCATGCCAGACCAGACCGAACGCCTGTCGCTGCCCAAGGACCGGATCCGCGTCCTGCTGCTTGAAGGCATCAATGATTCCGCTGCCGATCTGATGGTCCAGGCCGGCTATACCAACATGACCCGCCTGCCCAAGGCGCTTGACCGCGACGACCTGCTCAAGGCCGTCGAGAAGGTGCATGTGCTCGGCATCCGCTCACGGTCGCAGCTCACGGCCGAGGTCTTCGAGCGCGCAAGCCGCCTCTTTGCCGTCGGCTGCTTCTCGGTCGGGACCAACCAGGTCGACCTCGGGGCAGCCCGCGCGCGTGGGGTCCCGGTTTTCAACGCTCCGTTCTCGAATACCCGCAGCGTCGCCGAGCTCACCATTGGCGAGATCGTCATGCTGCTGCGGCGTATCCCCGACCGGTCGCGCTCGGCGCATGACGGCGGCTGGGACAAGTCGGCCAATGGCAGCTTCGAGGTGCGCGGCAAGACGCTCGGGATCATCGGCTACGGCAATATCGGCAGCCAGCTCTCGACGCTGGCCGAGGCAATGGGCATGCGGGTGCTCTATTTCGATCACACCGACCGGCTGCGCCACGGCAATACGGAACCCGTCGACAGCCTGAAGCAGTTGCTCGCCGCCTGCGACGTGGTCTCGCTGCATGTGCCGGAGACGCCCGCAACCCACAGCATGATCGGCAAGGCCGAGATCGCCGCGATGCGCAAGGGCAGCTATCTCATCAACAATTCGCGCGGCACCGTCGTCGATCTGGATGCGCTGGCCGAGGCGCTGCGCAGCGGCCATCTTGCGGGCGCCGCCGTCGACGTGTTCCCGAAGGAGCCGGCCTCGAACAGCGAGCGCTTCGTCTCGCCATTGCAGGGCCTGCCCAATGTCATCCTGACCCCGCATGTCGGAGGCTCGACCGAGGAGGCACAGGAGCGCATCGGCGCCGAGGTGGCGCGCAAGCTGGTCGATTATTCCGATATCGGTTCGACCGTCGGTGCGGTGAACTTCCCGCAGGTGCAACTGGCGCCGCGGCCGATCGGTACGCGCTTCATCCATGTCCAGCGCAACGAGCCGGGCATGCTGCGACGGCTGAACGACATCTTCGCCCGGCGCGAGGTCAATATCTCCGCCCAGAACTACCAGACCGACGGCGAGATCGGCTATGTCGTGATGGAGGCCGACCGCATCGGTGCCGATGCGGACGCCATCCTGGCCGAGATCAGGGCGCTCGACGGTACGATCCGGGCGCGCCTGCTCTACGAAAGGCAGTGAGCGGGGAACCCGTTCACGCCGTCGTTTTCAGGCCGATGATGCCGGCGAGCACCAGCGCGATCCAGAACAGACGGGCGATCGTGGCCGGCTCGCCGAAGACGAGGATGCCGACGAGCACCGAGCCGAGCGCTCCGATGCCTGTCCAGACCGCATAGGCCGTGCCGAGCGGCAGCACGTCCAGCGCCTTGATCAAAAGCACGACGAAGACGACCAGAAGTGCCATTGAGGCGAGTGCCCATGGCAGGTCGCGAAAGCCGGCGGCCTTCTTCATGCTGAGCGCCCAGGCGACATCGACGATGCCGGAGACGACGAGGGCGATCCAGGCCCAGCCTGTCGTCATGAGGCGCTCCTGAGCCGTTCTCCGCCAACACCGACCGTGGCCGCAAAGCTGGCGGCGATCTCTTCAAGACGGGCATGCGCGCGCGCCTGGCCTTGCGCCACCGCATCGTCAGGGCCGATCGTGGGCCCCTGGCCGACCACGATGGCGTCGCTGAGGCCGATGAAGCCGAGGCCAGCCTTGATGTAGGGCGTCGCGAGATCGGGCCGGCCGCGGCTCGGCCCTTCGCTGTAGTCACCGGCGCTTGCGAGGATGGCGAGCGTCGGGCGCGACCTCAGCAGCGGCCTGTATCCCGTCGCGGGATCGAAGGAAAAGCTAAGTCCCGGCTGGGTGATGAGGTCGATCCAGTGCTTGAGCTTGTAGGGGATGCCGAAATTCCACATCGGCGTCGCGATCAGCACGAGATCGGCTTCGGCGAGACGGGCGATCATCCCTTCGATGACCCGCCAGGCCGCCTGTTCGGGGGCGTCGAGATCGCGCCTTGCGAGGCGGGCATATTTCGCCGCGAGCATGGCGCCGTCGAATTCCGGCAGATCCGCCGTCCAGAGATCGAGCGTATCGACCAAGAGTGTGGGCAGCCTTGCCTGGAGGGAGCCAAGGAAGTGCCGTGCGCTGGAAAGCGAGGCCGAATCCCCCTTTCGCGGGGAAGCCTGGATGAAGAGCAGCCGTGTCATGTGACGCAAACCTCGTAGCGCGAGCGCTCCATCCGGGAGCGAATGCGTGAAGCTTGGATTGCAATGATGCGAATCGAAATGCTTGATACGCGAAATCCATTCGCAGGAATGCGACGACGATTCTGAGCCATGACGATCTCGCCCTGATCCTCGCCATCGCGCGCGCCGGCCGGATGAAGCAGGTGGCCGAGATGCTCCAGACCCATCCGGCGACGGCCTATCGCAGGCTCGGGGCGCTGGAACGCCGCCTCGGCAATCCGCTCTTCGAGCGTGGAGCGGACGGGTATGTCCCGACGGCACGCGCCGAGGAGATCATCCAGCGCGCGGGTGACATCGAGCAGCGGCTGGATGAACTGAACCGGACGGTCGCCGGACGGGACAACCGCCTGCGGGGCACGCTGAAGGTCACGACGGCCGATACGCTCGCCTATATCGTCGCGCCGATCGTGCTCGCCTTCGCCGAAGAGCATCCGCACATGTCGGTTGAGCTGCAATTCTCAAACGCGATGGCCGATATGGCGCGCAACGAGGCCGATGTCGCAATCAGGCCGACGCGCGCTCCGCCGGAGGCCCTGGTCGGGCAGCGGGCCGGGCGCTTTGGCTTTGCAGCCTATTCGGCGAATGGCGATGGCGTTGTGCGAGACATGGCCGAGCTTCTGGCGATACGGCGCTGGATCGGCCTGGCGCCCGCCCTGATGCACGCCCCGGCGGCGCGCTGGCTGCGGGATCACGTCCCGACGGATCGGGTCGGCGCAACCGTGGATTCGTTCTTCGCAGCGGCGGTTGCTGCGCGATCAGGAGCCTTTGCACTTTTGCCGAGCTATCTCGGCGACGAGCCAGCCCTCGGGTTGGCTCGCCTGAGCGAGCCGGTTCCCGAACTTGCATCCGAGATCTGGGTTTTGACCCATCCCGATCTGCGCCATTCGGCGCGGGTCCGAGCCTTCACTCGGCACGCCGCGAAGGAATTGCGCGAGCGGCTGACCTGACAGCTCAGGCGACGCCGAGCGTCAGCAGGTCATGCACATGGACGAGGCCGACCGGACGTGCCCCGATATCCGCAACCACCAACGCCGTGATGCGCAGCCGGTTGACCATCTCGAGGGCCTCGACGGCCAGCGCGTCAGGCGCGATGCGGCGCGGGGATGGGCTCATCACGTCGCGGGCGCGCAAGGCGGTCGGGCCGCCGGAGCCGAGCTTGCGGCGCAGATCTCCATCGGTGACGATCCCGGCGAGTCGCCCTTCGAGATCGGTGACGATCGCGCAGCCAAAACCCTTGGCCGAGATCATCGCGATCACATCCGGCAGCGCGGTGTTGAGGCCGACGCGGGGGAGAGCCTCGCCACGATGCATGATGCTCTCGACCGTCTTGAGCTGCGCGCCGAGCTTGCCGCCGGGGTGATAGACAAAGAAGTCCTGGCGCGAAAAGCCACGGGCCTCGAGCAGCGCGATCGCGAGCGCATCCCCAAGCGCGATCTGCATTGTCGTCGAGGTCGTCGGGGCGAGTCCGTTCGGGCAGGCTTCCTCCGCCTTCGGGATCACGAGGGCAATGTCGGCCTCGCGGCCAAGCGCGCTCTCGGCATTCGCGGTCAGGGCAATCAGGCCGACACGGAAACGGCGGGTATAGGCGACGATGGCGGAAAGTTCTGCTGCCTCTCCCGACCAGGAGAGCGCAATGACGACGTCCTCAGGCTGGACCATGCCGAGATCGCCATGGCTCGCTTCGGCCGGATGAACGAAATGTGCGGGTGTTCCGGTCGAGGCCAAGGTCGCCGCGAGCTTGCGCCCGACATGGCCCGATTTGCCCATGCCGGTGACGACGACACGCCCGGAGGCGGCGCGGATCAACTCCACGGCGGCGGCAAAGGGCTCGCCCAGGCCATTGGCGAGCGCGGTATGAAGCGTATCGAGCCCGGTGCGCTCGGTCGCGATGGTGCGGAGCGCCGAGGCGCGGATATCGGCTGTCATGGCTGGGGCGTCTAGCACAGGCAGGGCAGGGAATTCCACCGCCAAGCCTCGCGGCTGGACTACATTGACGGCACGTTAACCCTCTTCGTTCTAACTCCGTTAACCATGCGCGCCATCCGGGCGCGTCTTGGCTTGTTCCGGAGTTCGCTCTCCTCGTGTCCCGTCGCGTCACGACCGTGCTTTTAACAGGCGTTGCGGCAGCAGGCCTTGCGGCGGCATGGCCTGCAATCGATGAGGCATGGGCGCAACAGGCACGGGCTCCGAACCTGCGCAGCACCGTGCCCGCCTATGTCGCCCAGGCCCAGCCAACCCCCGATCCGGCACAGCAGAACGCGACCTCGCCGATTCCCGAGGCAGTGCGTGATCCGGCCGCCCTGATCCAGAACCAGCCTTCGACGATTTCCAATCGTGCGCCGCTGCGCGCCAGCCGCCCGGTCCAGGCGCCAGGCCTGCGCGGCGTCACGCAGCGCCAGTTCCGTGCGCCGCAACCGGCCGTTTCGACATTGCCGCCACCAAGCCCGGCGGCTCCGCCGCCGCTGCGGCGGCGCTCGCTTGTCGAGGAAGACCCCTACGCGCCGCTGGGACTCAGGCTTGGCAATGTCACCCTGACCCCGGCGACGACGAATTCAGTTGGCTATGACAGCAATCCGCAGCGCATCGCCGGCCCCAGTCAGGGCTCAGGCTTTGCCCGTTATGAAGGTGAGCTCGGCATCCGGTCGGACTGGAACGTGCATCAGTTGAGGGGCAGGTTGCGCGGCGCCTATTCCGAGTATTTCCGCGACGGCGAAGCCTCGCGCCCGGATGGCGAGGGGGCGCTTGATCTCCGGCTCGATGCCGCCCGCGATACCCGGATACTGCTCGAAAGTCGCTTCAGGCTCGATACGCAGCGTCCCGGCTCGCCGGATCTCGATGCGCCGGTCGTCGGCCGGCCGCTGACCTATTTCTATGGCGGCTCGGCCGGTGTCACGCATGACATCAACCGTCTGCAACTGACGCTGCGGGGTTCGGTCGACCGCCAGGACTACGAGGACGCGAAGCTGATCAGCGGCGCCACCCTGAGCCAGGCCGACCGCAACCAGACACAGTACGGCTTGCGGCTGCGGGCCGGCTATGAGCTGACGCCGGGCTTCAGGCCTTTCATCCAGGGCGAGATCGACACGCGCCAGTACGACCAGCGGGTGGATTCCAATGGATTTGAGCGCTCTTCGAACGGACACACCGCCAGTGTCGGCTCCACCTTCGAAATCAGCCGGCTGGTCACGGGTGAAGTCTCGGTCGGCTATCAGGACCGGGCCTATGAGGATCCCCGGCTGAAAAACCTGCGCGGCATGGTTGGCGATGCCGCGATCCTGTGGACGCCGACGCCTCTGACGACGGTGACGCTGCGCGGCACTTCTGAACTTGGCGACACGACGATTGCGGGCAGCAGCGGCACCTGGGCGCGCCGGATCAATCTCGAAGTTGCTCATGCCTTGCGCCGCAATCTGACGGTGACCGGCTTCACCACCTTCGGTCGCACCACCTATGAGGGGCAGGGGCTGCGCGAGGACTATACGGCCATCGGCGCCCGGCTCGAATACAAGCTGACGCGGACCTTCGCCGTGCGGGCGAGTTTCACCCATGAGCGCCTGAACTCGACTGCGCCGAGCTCGGACTACACGGCCAATGTCGCGCAGGTCGGCCTGCGGCTGCAGTTCTGAACCAAGCTTGGCATGATGGTCGGCTCTGAGCCGACCATCTCATCGTCTCCCGATTCCCGGGCCGGCCCTGGGCCTGACCCGGGAATGGCCGTGCAACGGCTAGGCCTCAAGCAGCCGGTCGATTTCCGCGCGCAACTGCGGGCCAAGGTCGCCGCGCTGGAGCGCATAGGCGATGTTGGCGGTCAGGAAGCCGAGCTTCGAACCGGTGTCGTAGATGTCCCCATCGAAGCGAACCGCGTAGAAGGGCTCCTGGCGGGACAGCGCGATCATCGAATCGGTGAGCTGGATTTCGCCGCCGGCGCCCTTTTCCTGGTTGGCGAGCAGATTGAAGATCGTCGGCTGCAGGATGTAGCGGCCGGTGATGTGGAGATTCGAGGGGGCTGTGCCCTTTGCCGGCTTCTCGACCATCTTGGTGATCTTCGAGACCTTGGCCTTCACGTCCTCGACGCCGACGATCCCGTATTGGTGGGTCTGGTCGTCCGGCACGGGTGCCACCGCCATGTGGTTGCCTCCATGCTTCTCGAAGGCGTCGATCATCTCGGCGAGGCAGCCCTTGCCGAGGCTGTGGTGGAGCATGTCGGGCAGCAGCAAGGCGAAGGGCTCGTCACCAATGACGTCGCGCGCACACCAGACGGCGTGACCAAGGCCGAGCGGAGCCTGCTGACGGAGGAAGCTCGCGGCGCCCGCCGGCGGCAGGTCGGCCTTGAGCGCCTCCAGCTCCTTCATCTTGCCGCGCTTGGCCAGCGTGTCGTCGAGCTCATAGGCCAGATCGAAATGGTCTTCGATCACGCCTTTGTTGCGGCCGGTGACGAAGACGAAATGCTCGATGCCGGCTGCCCTGGCCTCGTCGACGACATGCTGGACGACCGGACGGTCGACGATGGTCAGCATTTCCTTGGGGACCGCCTTGGTGGCGGGAAGGAAGCGGGTACCAAGGCCCGCGACAGGAAGGACGGCCTTGCGGATGCGTTTCGTCATGAAAAACCCATTTCGCGCACCGAGCTTGGTGCGCCTGCGTCGGAAGGGCAAAGGGTAGGAAGCCGGCGTGCCCCGATCAATGCCAGCTGTTGCCAAGCTGTCGCGCAATTCTGGCGAAAGGCGGGCCAGCCCGTTCGTGATACCAATCGGCGCTTGATGCGTCGTCAATCCTTTTTGCTTATGGCCTATGCCAGAGCGATGACAATCGGAGGCGATACATGACGATTCTGGTCTCGGGCGGCGCCGGCTATATCGGCAGCCATATGGTGCTGGAGCTGCTCGATCGCGGCGAGAAGGTGGTCGTACTCGACGATCTCTCGACTGGTTTCTGGTGGGCCGTGCCACCGGAAGCGACATTCGTCCAAGGCGATATGGGCGATCAGGCTCTGGTCGAGCGCGTCATCACCGAGCATGGCATCACCGAGATCGCGCATTTTGCCGCCAAGATCGTGGTGCCCGATTCGGTATCCGATCCGCTGGGTTACTATCTCAACAATACCGTGAAGACGCGGGCCCTGCTCGAGAGCGCAGTGCGTGGTGGCGTCAAGCACGTGATCTTCTCCTCGACGGCAGCAGTCTATGGCGAGCCGGCTGTCAGCCCCGTGCCCGAGGAGATCGGGCTTGCGCCGATCAATCCCTATGGCCGCTCCAAGCTGATGAGCGAGTGGATGCTGGGCGATGTCGCGCGTGCGCACGGCCTGACCTATGTCGCACTGCGCTATTTCAACGTGGCCGGAGCCGATCCGCGCGGCCGCTCCGGGCAGTCCTCGGCGAACGCCACGCATCTGATCAAGGTCGCGAGCCAGGCAGCGCTCGGCCAGCGCGCCGGGCTCGAGATCTTCGGCACGGACTATCCGACGCCCGACGGCACCTGCGTGCGCGACTACATCCACGTCACCGACCTGGCGCGGGCGCATCTGGCGGCGCTCGATCATTTGCGCAATGATGGCGGCAGCCTGACACTGAACTGCGGCTATGGCCGTGGCTATTCGGTGAAGGAGGTCGTCGAGGTGGTGAAGCAGGTGTCGGGGAAGGATTTCCCGGTCAAGCTCTCGCCACGCCGCGCCGGCGATCCGGCGTCCCTGGTTGCCAAGGCTGACCGCATCCGCGCCGAACTCGGGTGGCAGCCCGAACATGACGATCTGACGCAGATCGTGACGCAAGCCCTGGCCTGGGAAGAGGTGCTGCGGACCCGAAACGCGCGCTGAATGCGTTACGTTAACCCATGGTTAACCTTGTTCGGGCGCTGTTGCTGAACTCGTTTATCTCCAGCCTGTCCTAGCAAGGTTTTTTGCCCATGCGCCGCCTGTCTCTCGTCCTCGCCGTGGCCGCAGCCAGCCTCGCCCCGGCGCTGGCACAGACGACAGGCTCGATCAACGCCTCGGCGCGCTCGCACAGCACGAATGCGGCGACCGCCGGGCAGGGCCAGGCGTCCTTCGACGCATTCCTGCAGCAGCTCTGGCCGCAGGCGCAGGCGCGTGGCATCTCGCGCAAGACCTTCGATCTCGCCCTTCGTGGGGTGACGCCGGACGCCTCGATCGTCGTACTGACGAAGAAGCAATCGGAGTTTTCGGCGCCGATCTGGACCTATCTCAACAACGCTGTCGGTGGCACGCGGATTGCGCGCGGGCGTGACGCTGCCGCCGACAATGCAAGCACGCTTGCCCAGGTCGAGGCGCGCTATGGCGTGCCCAAGGAGATCGTGCTCGGCGTCTGGGGCATGGAAACCAATTACGGTTCGTTCAAGGGCGACAAGGATACGATCCGCTCGCTCGCGACGCTCGCCCATATCGGCTACCGCGGCGACTTCTTCCGCGACGAACTGCTGACGGCGCTCGAACTGATCGAGAAGGGCCATGTCGAACGTGGCGAACTGCGGGGCTCCTGGGCCGGTGCGATGGGCCACACCCAGTTCATGCCGTCGAGCTACATGAAATACGCCGTCGACTTCACCGGAGACGGGCATGCCGATATCTGGGCCTCGACCAGCGACGCGCTGGCCTCGACCGCGAACTACCTCAAGGGTTATGGCTGGGTGCCGGGCTTGCCTTGGGGCATGGAAGTGAAGCTGCCGGATAATTTCGATCACCGCATCAACAAGGCGAGCTTCTCGGCCTTCAACGCGGCCGGGGTCAGGCGTGCCGACGGGCGGGCGCTACCCGCCTCGGGTGAGGCGCGGCTGTTCTTTCCTGCCGGCTATCGCGGCCCGGTCCTGCTGCTGACCGCGAATTTCGACGTCATCAAGAAATACAACTCCTCCGACGCCTACGCCCTTGCGGTCGGCCACCTTGGCGACCGGATCGCGGGGCGCCACGCAATCCTGGCCGACTGGCCGGTCTCCGCGCCGCGGCTGGACATGGCCGCAACCAAGGATCTGCAGCGGCGGCTGAAGGTGCTTGGCTTCTACGACCAGGATGCCGATGGGCGCATCGGCACCGGCACACGCGAGGCGGTGCGCCAGTACCAGCTGAGTGCCGGCCAGATCGCCGATGGCTACCCGACGCCGGCGCTTCTGGCGCGATTGCGGGGCGCGCGCTGACTCCGGGCTCCGACCGGGGTATGATGCCGCCGTCGGCCGGCGTAGCAACGAGAGCGCCATGCGTCTGCGTTCACTTTTGATGGTTCTGGGGGCTGCCCTGCTCCTGCTGCTGACCGGCGGGCCGTCCTCGTTTGCCGAGAACGACACGATGCTGACGCGTGATCCCACGCTGCAGCGTGGTCGCGGGTTCGTTTTCCCCTTCAGCCGCCTTCAGGTGCAGCCCCGGCCCGTGCCTCAGCGCCAGCGTGTGGCGCCGACGCAGGCACGCAGGACGTCTCCGGTGGTGGTGCGCGACGATCCCGTGATCCCCAGGGTCGATGTCAGCCACGATATTGTCGTGCTGGGGGATTCGCTTGCCGATCTCGTGGTCGGCGGGCTCGACGAGGCCTTGAATGATCGTCCCGACGTCGCAGTGATGCGCAAGACAAAGCTCGAGTCCGGTCTTGTGCGCACCGATTTCTACGATTGGCCCAAGGCGGTCACCGATCTGCTGGCCAGCGACCAGAAGATCGCCGTTGCGGTGATGTTGCTCGGCCTCAACGACCGGCAAGCGATCCGAGAAGGCGAGACCATTCATGAGCCGCTGAGCGAGCGCTGGCTGGAACTCTATCGAGATCGGGTCGACGCTATCGCCGGAGCTTTTGCGGCGAAACGCATCCCCTTGCTCTGGGTCAGCCTCCCACCCGTCCAGAATTCACGCCTCACCGCCGATTATGTCATTCTCAACGACGTCTATCGGCAGCGTGTCGAGCGGGCCGGCGGCCAGTACATCGATCTGTGGGGCGGTTATGTCGATGCTGAGAACCGCTACACGGCGATGGGACCGGACGTATCCGGGCAGACGACGCGATTGCGCACCGCTGACGGCATCCACTTCACCAAGGCGGGCGCACGCAAGGCCGCTCACTTCATCGATGTGGTGATCCGCCGCCTGATCGAGGGGCGGCCGGATCAGGGCATGATCGCGCTTCCGGTCGCACCCGAGACCGGGGCTCCGAGCAATCCGGAACTGCAGGCCGGCGGGATCGAACGCCTGATCGACCGCATGGTTCAGGGATTGCCCGAACTCGGCGGGCTTGGTGCAGCGCTGCAGGCAAAGCCGCTGGCCGGGCCGATCATGCCGCTAACCGGGTTGTCTCCCAACGGCGACCGGGCACTGCTCGCGTCGATCCAGGAGGCGCGAGGACGTGGCGACCTCGCTGCCCAGCTCGATCGCGTGTTCGGCGATGGTGTCGCGAGTGAACCGAAGCCGGGACGCATCGACGATTACCGCTGGCCGCGCCGGAACTGACCAGAACCGACACGAATATCCCTCTCCCCTTGGAAAGAGGGTGAACCCGGCGACGCCGAGACGGGCGAGGGGCCGTTCGGCCACCCGCTTCCCTCATGCGCGCCTGATGCGGGCACCGTCCCCCGAGCGGGAGAAGGATTCTGCTCATCGCGGCAGGATGGTCTCGCCCATCAGGTGCTTGTCGATGGAATGGGCCATCTGGCGGCCCTCCCGGATCGCCCAGACGACCAGCGACTGGCCGCGGCGCATGTCGCCGGCGACAAACACCTTCTCGACCGAAGTCTTGTAGGCGAGCGTGTTGGCCTCGACATTGCCGCGCTTGTCGAGCGTGACGCCGAGCGTCTCGATCAGCCCCTCGCTGACCGGCGAGACGAAGCCCATCGCGAGCAGGACGAGATCGGCCCTGAGGTCGAACTCGGTGCCCGGGATCGGCTTCAGCGCATTGTCGACGCGGGCGCAGTTCAGCCGGCGGACCCGGCCGTTCTCGCCGGTGAACTTCAGCGTGGTGATGGCAAAGTCGCGCTCGGCACCCTCCTCGTGGCTGGAGGAGGTGCGCAGCTTGAGCGGCCAGTTCGGCCAGGTCAGCGCCTTGTTTTCCTTCTCCGGCGGCTGCGGCATGATCTCGATCTGCGTCACCGAGAGCGCACCCTGGCGCACCGAAGTGCCGATGCAGTCGGAACCGGTATCGCCGCCGCCGATGACCACGACATGCTTGCCTGTCGCCAGGATCTCCGCACCGTTGCCGTTTGCGGCCTCGCCGCCGACGCGACGGTTCTGCTGCGGCAGGAAATCCATGGCGAACTGGATGCCGGAAAGCTCGCGCCCCTCGATCGGCAGATCACGCGGCTTCTCGGCGCCACCGGTCAGGCCGACGGCGTCATAGCGTGCGAGCAATTCGGCCGGCTCGATATCGACGCCGACATTGGTGTTGTAGTGGAAGACGACGCCTTCGGCCTCCATCTGGCGGACACGTCGCTCGACATGGGACTTCTCCATCTTGAAGTCCGGAATGCCGTAGCGCAGCAGGCCACCGGCGCGGGCCTGACGCTCATAGAGATGCACCTCATGGCCGACACGGGCGAGCTGCTGGGCCGCTGAGAGGCCCGCCGGACCGGAGCCGATGATGGCGATCTTCCTGCCGGTCTTGGCTCGCGGCAGCTCGGGAATAATCCAGCCTTCCTGCCAGCCCTTGTCGACGATCGCACATTCGATCGATTTGATGGTGACGGGCGTGTCCTCGAGATTCAGAGTGCAGGACGCCTCGCAGGGGGCAGGGCAGACCCGGCCGGTGAACTCCGGGAAGTTGTTGGTCGAGTGCAGGTTGTCCAGGGCCTCACGCCACTTGTCGTTGTAGACGAGGTCGTTCCAGTCCGGGATCTGGTTGTTGACCGGACAGCCGTTGTGACAATACGGGATGCCGCAATTCATGCAGCGCGCCGCCTGGTCGCGGGTCGCCTCCGCGCCGAGCGGAATGACGAATTCCTTGTAGTTCCTGATCCGGTCCGAAGCCGGAATGTACTTCCGGTCGCGACGGTCGATCTCGAGGAAGCCGGTTACCTTGCCCATCGTCTCACATCCGCCTGATTGGGTTACTCGGCCGCGACCGACATGCCGGCTTGCGCCCGCTCGATTTCGAGGAGGGCACGCCGGTATTCGACCGGCATGACCTTGACGAATTTGGGCAGGTATTCCGTCCAGTTCTCGAGAATGTCCCTGGCCCGCTGCGAGCCCGTGTAGCGGTGATGATCGGCGACGAGCTGGTGCAGGCGCTCGGCGTCGTAGCCGGACATGTTGGCCATCACGTCGATCCGGCCCTTGAACTCGAGGTCGCCGCCATGGTGGTGGATGCGCTGCATCAGCTCCTCCTCCTCGGTGACCGGCTCGAGATCGACCATGGAGAGGTTGCAGCGCTTGGCGAAGCTCTTGTCCTCATCGAGGACATAGGCGACACCGCCGGACATGCCCGCCGCGAAGTTGCGGCCGGTCTGGCCGAGCACGACGACGACGCCGCCCGTCATGTATTCGCAGCCATGATCGCCGGTGCCCTCGACCACCGCGATCGCGCCGGAGTTGCGCACGGCGAAGCGCTCGCCGGCGACGCCGCGGAAGTAGCATTCGCCGGAGATCGCGCCGTAGAGCACGGTGTTGCCGACGATGATCGAGTTCTCGGCGACGGTTTGCGCATCCGGCGACGGCCGGATGATCAGCTTGCCGCCCGAGAGGCCCTTGCCGACATAGTCATTGGCCTGGCCCGTGAGATCGAGCGTGACGCCATTGGCGACCCAGGCGCCGAAGCTCTGGCCGGCAGTACCGGTGAGCTTCACCGTGATCGTGTCCGCCGGCAGGCCGGCATAGCCATAGCGCTTGGCGACCTCGCCCGAGAGCATCGCGCCGGTCGAGCGGTCGACGTTGCGGATCGGGCTCGTGACCACCACAGCCTCGCCCTTGTCGAGGGCGGATGCCGCCTCGGCGAGCAGCGTCCGGTCGAGCACCGTGTCGATCGGGTGCTTCTGGCGTTCGACATGGCGGATGGCGACTTCGCCCTTCACCTCCGGCTTGTGGAAAATCCGGCTGAAGTCGAGGCCCTTTGCCTTCCAGTGGTCGATCGCCTGCTTCTTGTCGAGCCAGTCCGAGCGGCCGACGAGATCGTCGAACCTGGCGACACCGAGGCTCGCCATGATCTCGCGCACGTCCTCGGCGAGGAAGAAGAAGAAGTTGATGACGTGCTCGGGGGCGCCCTTGAAACGCTTGCGCAGCACCGGATCCTGCGTCGCGACGCCGACCGGGCACGTGTTGAGGTGGCACTTGCGCATCATGATGCAGCCGGCCGCAATCAGCGGAGCGGTTGCAAAGCCGAACTCGTCGGCGCCGAGCAGGGCGCCGATGACGATATCGCGGCCGGTACGCAGGCCGCCATCGACTTGCAGCGCGATACGCCCGCGCAGCTTGTTCAGCACCAGGACCTGATGGGTCTCGGCGAGGCCGATTTCCCAGGGCGATCCGGCATGCTTGATCGAGGTCAGCGGCGAGGCGCCGGTGCCGCCCTCATAGCCCGAGATGGTGATGTGGTCGGCGCGCGCCTTGGCAACGCCGGCCGCAACCGTGCCGACGCCGAGCTCCGAGACGAGCTTGACCGAGACGTCGGCCGCCGGGTTGACGTTCTTCAGATCGAAGATCAGCTGGGCCAGATCTTCGATCGAGTAGATGTCGTGGTGCGGCGGCGGCGAGATCAGGCCGACGCCCGGCGTTGAATGCCGGACCTTGGCGATGCGTGCGTCGACCTTGTGGCCGGGCAACTGGCCGCCCTCGCCGGGCTTGGCGCCCTGCGAGATCTTGATCTGCATCATGTCGGAATTGGCGAGGTATTCGACGGTGACGCCGAAGCGGCCGGAGGCGACCTGCTTGATCGCCGAGCGCATCGAGCGGCCGTCAGGCAGCTTGACGAAGCGCTCCGGCTCCTCGCCGCCTTCGCCGGTGTTCGACTTGCCGCCGATCGTGTTCATGGCGATGGCAAGGGTCGAGTGCGCTTCGTGGCTGATCGAGCCGAAGGACATGGCGCCGGTCGAGAAACGCCGCACGATCGAGGCGGCCGACTCGACCTGATCGAGCGGGATCGGCTTGGTGCCGAGTGCGCCGGCATCCTTGATCTGAAACAGCCCGCGGATCGTCGAGAAGCGCTGGCTCTGGTCGTTCACCAGCTCGGCATAGGCCTTGTACTTGTCCTGCGCATTGCCGCGGACCGCATGCTGGAGCAGCGAGATGTTCTCCGGTGTCCAGGCATGGTCCTCGCCGCGGATACGGAAGGCGTATTCGCCGCCGATGTCGAGCGCATCGCGGTAGACCGGCGAGTCGCCGAAAGCATCGCGATGACGGCGCACGGTTTCTTCCGCGAGCTCGGGCAGGCCGACGCCCTCGATCGAGGACACGGTACCGGCAAAGTACTTGTCGATCGTCTCGGTCTTCAGGCCGATAGCGTCGAAGATCTGCGCGCCGCAATAGGACTGATAGGTCGAGATGCCCATCTTGGACATGACCTTGAGCAGGCCCTTGCCGACAGACTTGATGAAGCGCTTGACGACCTCGTAGCGATCGACCTCCGGCGGGAACTCGCCGGCCTCGTAGAGCGCCTCAAGCGTCTCGAAGGCGAGATAGGGGTTGATCGCCTCGGCTCCGAATCCGGCAAGACAGGCGAAGTGATGGATCTCGCGCGGCTCGCCGGATTCCAGCACGAGACCGACCGAGGTGCGCAGGCCCTTGCGGATCAGGTGGTGATGGACCGCGGCCGTCGCCAGCAGCGCCGGGATCGGGATGCGGTCCGGTCCCACCTGCCGGTCAGAGAGGATGATGATGTTGTAGCCGCCATGCACGGCCGCCTCGGCCCGCTCGCAAAGCCGCGCGATCGCGCCTTCCATGCCGGCTGCGCCTTCGCGCGCGGGATAGGTGATGTCGATCGTCTTGGTGTCGAAGCGGTCCTCGTAGTGACCGATGCAGCGGATCTTCTCGAGATCGTCATTGGTCAGGATCGGCTGGCGCACCTCAAGGCGCTTGCGGCGCGATGTGCCCTCCAGGTCGAGGATGTTCGGCCGTGGCCCGATGAAGGAGAGCAGGCTCATCACAAGCTCTTCGCGGATCGGGTCGATCGGCGGGTTCGTGACCTGTGCGAAGTTCTGCTTGAAATAGGTGTAGAGCAGCTTCGACTTCGAGGAGAGCGCCGAGATCGGCGTGTCGGTGCCCATCGAGCCGACGGCTTCCTGGCCAGTCACGGCCATGGGCGCCATCAGGATCTTGGTGTCCTCCTGAGTGTAGCCGAAGGCCTGCTGACGATCGAGCAGGGCGACATCGGTGCGCGAGGCGCGCGCCTCGACCGGCGGCAGCTCCTCCAGCACGATCTGGGTGCGCTTCAGCCAGTCCTTGTAGGGGTTGGCGAGGCAGAGCGAGGCCTTGATCTCGTCATCGCCGATGATGCGGCCCTGATCGAGATCGATGAGCAGCATCTTGCCGGGCTGGAGACGCCACTTCTGGACGATCTTCTCTTCCGGAATCGGCAACACGCCGTATTCCGAGGCAAGCACGACGAGACCGTCATCGGTGACGAGATAGCGCGCGGGACGCAGGCCGTTGCGGTCAAGCGTCGCGCCGATCTGCTTGCCGTCGGTGAAGGCGATGGCGGCAGGGCCGTCCCAGGGCTCCATCAAGGCGGCGTGATACTCGTAGAAGGCGCGGCGCTCCTCATCCATGAGCGGGTTGCCGGCCCAGGCCTCGGGCACGAGCATCATCATGGCATGGGCGAGCGAGTAGCCGCCCTGGACCAGGAATTCGAGGGCGTTGTCGAAGCAGGCGGTGTCGGACTGGCCCTCATAGGAAATCGGCCAGAGCTTCGAGATATCCGCGCCGAACAGCTCGGAATCGACCGAAGCCTGACGGGCAGCCATCCAGTTGACGTTGCCGCGCAGCGTGTTGATCTCGCCGTTATGCGCCACCATCCGGTAGGGGTGGGCAAGGCGCCAGGACGGGAAGGTGTTGGTGGCGAAGCGCTGGTGGACGAGCGCAATCGCGCTCTCGAAGCGCGGGTCGGTCAGGTCCTTGAAATAGGAGCCGAGCTGCGTGACGAGCACCATGCCCTTGTAGACGATGGTGCGGGCCGACATCGAGACCGGATAGTAGGTCGCGGTGGCGCGGTCCTGGCGCTTGTAGACCTTGTTGGAGACCGACTTGCGCAGGACATAGACCTTGCGCTCGAAATCGTCCTCGTCGGTGATCTCGGCCGGGCGGCCGACGAAAAGCTGGCGATGGGTCGGCTCGGTTTCCTTCACCGCCTCGCCGAGGTCGCTGTTGTCGACCGGTACGTCGCGCCAGCCGAGGAAGACCAGTCCCTCCTCCTCGACCGTCTGTACGACGATCTCCTCGCAGACGGCGCGGTCGCCGGCATCCTGCGGCATGAAGAACTGGCCGATGGCGTATTGGCCGGGCTCGGGCAGGGCGATGCCGAGCTTCGCGCATTCTTCCTGGAAGAAGCGATGCGGAATCTGGGTGAGAATGCCGCAGCCATCGCCGAGCTTGGGGTCGGCGCCGACGGCGCCGCGATGGTCGATGTTGTGCAGGATCTGCAGGCCCTGCTCGACGATCGCATGGGTCTTGCGGTTCTTCATGTCGGCGATGAAGCCGACGCCACAGGAATCCTTCTCGAAGGACGGGTCGTAGAGGCCTTGGCGTTCGGGCATGGCCGGATCGCGCACCGTCAGGACTGGCTCGGTGGTCGTCATGGTCGCCACAGCTTTGCTGCTGAAGACACCCGACTTGCTGGTTCCGCTCATCGTCAAACCCCGCTTGCCACATCCCTCGCGCTTCCGCCGAGAGACCCGCATCAGTCCACATCGCCGTCCGCACCGGCCCCTGCTGGCCTTCGAGGCAGCAAGGATGGAGCCAGTCCGGCCAGGTTCGTCTGTCGGAGGAGGGGCTTGCGCTTTTTTAATCCCGCGCCCGCGTCCTCCGCAGGCGCCTCGGGCTTCCCAGAGCCCTGTCGCGCCTGTTTACGCCGCCGTTTTACGGGCGGCGCGTTTACGGTTGGCTGTGGCGGTCATGGCCGTGCCCCTCGTCATTGCTCCGCTCCGTTGCGATCGTCCGACATCAGGCCCGCGGCCTCATGTCAGCGCGGTGAAAAATGGGACAGTAACACTGTCCTATTGGGACGAATTTGCCAGAATTCTAATGTCGGCACAAGCGTGAATTTTGAGCTGATTGGAAATATTGTTGCGATATGCCTTTCAAAGGCGACATTTCCGAGATGAAAGGCGCAGTTGGGTCGCACGCTTCTTGTCCGAAAGACTTAAGCCGGCCGCCGCCGGCCCAGGCTCAGACGCAGCGCGCAAGGCGTCATTCCGGCCTTGCGCTTGGCAGCGCGAGCGTGCCTCGCTAACCCTCGCTCATGAACTTCATCAGCGACAATACGGCGGGCGCGAGCGCCCCGGTGATGGCTGCGCTCGCGGCCGCCAATGACGGCGCGGCTGCGGCCTATGGCACAGACGTCTGGACCCAGCGCGTCGAACGGCTTTTTGCCCAGCTGTTCGAGCACGAGGTCTCGGTTTTTCTGGTGACCAGCGGCACGGCTGCGAACGCCCTGTCGCTGGCCTGCCTGACGCGCCCCTGGGGGGCGGTGTTGACCCATCAGGAAAGCCATGTCGCCGATGACGAGTGCGGCGCGCCGGAATTCTTCGGCGACGGCGCCAAGCTCGTCGGCCTGCCCGGTGCCGGCAACAAGATCACGCCAGAGGCGGTGACCAAGGTCTTGGCGCGCATGCGCGAGGGCGCGCTGCATCAGGTCCAGCCGCAGGCGCTCTCGATCACGCAGGCAACGGAATGCGGGCTGATCTATCGCCCCGAAGAGGTGCGGGCCCTGAAGCAGGCGGCCGAACCACGCGCCCTTAAGCTGCACATGGATGGCGCTCGTTTCGCCAATGCGCTGGTCACCTTGGGCTGCTCGCCAGCCGAGATCACCTGGAAGGCAGGCGTCGACGTTCTCTCCTTCGGCGGCACCAAGAATGGCGCCTGGGCGGCCGAAGCCGTGGTCTTCTTCGATCAGGCTTTGGCTGCTGAAATGAAATGGCGGCGCAAGCGCGCTGGCCATACCCTCTCCAAGGGGCGGCTGATCGGCGCACAGTTCGAGGGCCTCCTGGCCGACGGCCATTGGCTGGCGCTGGCGCGCCACGCCAACGCGATGGCGTCCCGGCTGTCGGAGGCCGTCACGAGAAGTGGCTCCGTGCGGTTGGCCTGGCCCTGCGAGGCCAATACGGCCTTTCTCGTCCTCGATGCAGCAACGCAGGAGTGTTTGAAGGCGGCCGGGGTCGGCTATCACGCCTGGTCCGACACCGCGCTTCCCGATGATGCAGCGCTTGCATCGGGCGAGGTCATCGGCCGTTTCGTCATGTCCTTTGCGACGCGGGCCGAGGATGTCGAACAGCTGATCTCGCTGCTGAACGCGTCGTCTCGCTGAAATATCCCCCGATTGACGCCGCATGGGTGCCGTAATCCCTAAGGAAGACTGAAGCCCCCGTTCGATCCGTTAACAAGGATGGAGATATGGCTTCTGTTTCGACCGCGCGTTCGCGCGCCGCGCTGATCGGCCTGGCTGTTGCCGGCGCGCTGGCGGGCTCGGCCGGCGAAGCCGCCGCGCAGTATTATTACGACTACGGTTACGAGTACGTGCCGCGCGGCGGCTATGGTTACGGCTATGGTTATCGCTACGCGCCGCCACCGCCCGCGCCGCTGTCTTCGCGGAGCATCGCCGAGATCGCCATCCGCGAGCACAGGCTCGTCCAGGTTGATCGCACCACGCGCACCGAGTCCGATTATGTGATCGATGGGCGCATGGCGAATGGCCGGCGTGTACGGTTGATCTTCGATCGTTTCAGCGGTGATCTGGTCCGGCGGGTGAACCTGCAGGCTCCCGAGCGGACAAGGGGACCCGCCCCGGATGTTGTGCGCATCGACCCGCGTGAGCATGCCCCGGCCCAACCGCGGTTGCTGCCGCTCCCGCCCGAGCGTCCCGATTCGCTCAAGGCTCCGGCGGAGGCGAACGCGCCAGCGCAGGCCGTTCCGCCGTCCCCTGCCGCACCCGTGCCGGCTCCCGAACCGGAGAAGGGACTTGCACCTCCTGCCGAGGCCAGTGCGCCCGCAACCGTCATTCCGCCGCCGCCGGGTGCGCCAACACCGCCAATCGAACCGGCAAAGCCTGTCGAGCAGGCTCCTGCCCAGGCTCCTGCCCAGGCTAGCGCCCCTGCAACCGAGGCCCCATCCGCGCCGGCAGCACCTGTCGCACCGACGCCGGGCCCGATCGCGCCCTCCGGCGAAGAGAAGCCGAAGCTGGTGAACCCCAACGATGTTCGTGGAACGGACGTGCCGGAGCACAAGCCGCCGCTTGCGAAGGTCGAATCGTCGGAGATCAAGGTCGCGCCGGTCGAGTTGCCGCCGGTCCAGACCGAGGATCCCGCGCCCTCCGTACCGCGTCCGGCAACGCCCTCCGTTCCGGTCGCGCCTCTCAACTGAGAGACGATCGCCAGTCTCAGGCATGAAAAGGGCGCCCCCGGAAACCGGGGGCGCCCTCTGTCTGCCCAGCCCTAAGCGGCAAGTGTTACGCGGCAAGTGTTACGCGGCCTTGGAAACCTTGGCCTCGAGAACCTTGGCGGGTTTGCCGCCGATGGCGATCTGGCGCGGCTTCTTGGCCTCGGGGATCTCGCGGACGAGATCGATATGGAGCAGGCCGTTCTCAAGGCTCGCGCCGGTCACCTGGACATAGTCGGCGAGCTGGAAGCGGCGCTCGAAGGCGCGGGCCGCGATGCCCTGATGCAGGACTTCGCGCTTCTCGGCGGTCTCCGAGACCTGCTTCTCACCGCGTACGGTCAGGGTGTTCTCCTTGCTCTCGATGGCAAGGTCGCTCTCGGAGAAGCCGGCAACCGCGATGGAGATGCGGTAGGCGTTCTCGGCGGTGCGCTCGATATTGTAGGGCGGATAGGTCGGCGCGGTTTCAGCGCTGGTCGCCTGGTCGAGCAGGTTGAACAGACGGTCGAAGCCAACGGTCGAGCGATAGAGCGGGGAAAGATCAAAGTGACGCATGATGTCCTCCAGAAGAAGCGACGTTCGGTCGAGCCTGCCTCGTCTTGAGCACAGGCCCCGTTCAGGTTCACGCAGCCGGTTTCGGCCTGCGTGACCAGGAATTGGGGTGCGTTTTCAGCTTTTCAAGAGCTGCCTCCAGCGGGCATAACCAACGGCATCCGCCCGGGACTGTCGCCGCGATTCGGAGCGCCTGATGGCCGAGGCCGAGCTCATTTCCCTCCGCGAGTACCCGGTGCCCGGGCATGGCAAGGTCTGGCTTGCCCTGGCCCGCGACGGGGCCAGGCTTCGCTTCGCGAGCTGGCATCCGACAGTGAGACGGGTGCGCGGCACTGTCGTGGTCGTCCAGGGGCGCGCGGAGTTCATCGAACGCTACAGCGAGACGATCGCCGACCTCCGTCGCCGCGGTTTCCATGTTCTCGCCTTCGACTGGCGCGGCCAGGGCGGCTCGCAACGTTTCGTCTCGCGGGAACGCAAGGGCCATGTCGGCCGGTTGCGGCATTACGAGACCGACCTTGCACTCGCCATGGCGGAAATGCAGGCCCGACTGCCGCCACCTCATTACGTGCTGGCGCATTCGATGGGGGCGGCGCTGTGCCTCGACGCTGCCCGACGCAACGCGCTGCCGGTCTCGCGACTGGTTGCACTCGCGCCGATGCTTGGACTGTCCATGGTCGAGCGGCCACGGGCGGCGAGCTACCTCGCGAGCTTCCTGTACTGGCTCGGCCTCGGCAGCGCATTCGTGCCCGGCGGTGGCGACACGGCGATCGCGACCAAGCCATTTCAGGGCAATCGGCTGACGAACGACCCAGTCCGGTATGCCCGGAACGCCGCTCTTTCAGCAGCGGCGCGCCATCTCAGCATTGGCGATCCGACTGTCGGCTGGGTCAGGACCGCGTTCCAGCTGATGAACCGACTGGCGTCTCCCTCGGCGCCGCTGGAGGTCAGGGTGCCGACGCTGGTGATCGCGGCCGGGCGGGACCCGGTGGTCTCGACGCCGGCGATCGAGCGGTTCGCGGCGCGTCTCAAGACAGGTTCGGCATTGATATTGCCGACAGCGCGGCACGAGATTCTGATGGAAACGGATGCCATCCGTGCGCAGTTCTGGGCGGCCTTCGACGCTTTCGTTCCCGGTGAAGTGGTCGCCGGGGCGGCCTCAGCCGGCGAGCAGGGCGAGGGCGGCCTGATGCAGGGTCCTGTTGGCGGCGGCGATGATGCGCCCGCCCCTGGCGGCACTGCCACCGTCCCATGAGGTGACGATTCCGCCGGCCCCTTCGACGATCGGGATCAGCGCGACGATGTCATAGGGTTTCAGCCCGCTCTCGATGACGAGATCGACATGGCCCGAGGCCAGCATGCAATAGGCATAGCAGTCGCAGCCATAACGGGCGAGGCGCACCGCGCTCTCGACGCGCTGATAGGCTTGCTGTTCGGCGCCCTGAAACAGTTTCGGGCTGGTGGTCATCACCGTCGCGGTAGCAAGCTCGGCGAGTTGGCGCGTGTGCAGCACGCGTGGCCCGCCGGGGCCCTCATAGCGTGCCTGGCGACCATCGCCGGAATAACGTTCGCCCGTGAAGGGCTGGTGCATCATGCCGTAAACCGGCACGCCCTCGCGGGTGAGGCCGATCAGCGTGCCCCAGACCGGGATGCCGGAAATGAAGGCGCGGGTGCCATCGATCGGATCGAGCACCCAGACATACTCTGCCTCGCCGTTTTCCGTGCCGAACTCCTCCCCGAGCACGCCATGCTCGGGGAAATTGCGCTTGATCAGATGGCGCATCACATTCTCGCCGGCGCGGTCGGCTTCGGTGACAGGGTCGAACACGCCGCCGCAGGACTTGTCTTCGGTCGCGTGCTTGGCGCGGAAGAAGGGCAGGATCGCCTGGCCGGATTGGGTCGCGAGTTCCGCGACGAAGGCGCCGAAATCAACCGCACTCATCTTTGTTCTCCGGAGCGGCACATTGCTGCGCAGCAAAAACATAGGATCCAGCCTGTTCAACTCGGTTCTTCTTGAGGCGCGCGTCGTCGGAAAACAAGGAAATTGGCGGCGAATAAGCGCATTTGGATTGCGTCCCGTGCATGGCTCATAAGATTTTCGACAAAGGCTCTTGCTTTTTTGCGCTGCACAGTCTTATTGTGCACTGCGAAGGGGCGATCACCTCAATCCTTCGTTTGCCCTCCTTGGGCGTTTCCTCCCTAGACTTGGGCCGCCACGAAAGTGCGCGGCCCTTTTTTCTGTGTCGCGCTGATGCCGTCGCTGCAAGCGTCTGAGAAAACAGGCTATTCCGCAGCTTCGCGCCAATCGTCGAGCCAACCGCTCCACTGCGCGAAGCTCTCCGCCATGGCGGTGCCGATCGCCTGCTCAAGCTCTGCAAAGCCGGTGTGCGGCTCCAGCGTCGTCTCGTTCATGTAGAGGGCGCGGTTGATCTCGATCTGCAGGGCATGCACGCCTGAGGCCGGCGCGCCGTAATGCTCGGTGATGAATCCGCCGGCATAGGGGCGGTTGCGCGTGACGCTGAGCCCCCGTCGGCGAAAGGCCTCCTCGGCGATGTCGATGATGTAGCTGGCGGCGCTGGTGCCGAAGCGGTCGCCGAGAATCACGTCCGACTTGGCAAACCCGTCGCGGTCGAGCCCGGTCGACGGCATCGAATGGGCGTCGACCAGGATACAGGTGCCGAAGGCGCCTTGCGTACGCTGGACCAGGCTGCGCAGCCCGGCATGGTAGGGTCGATAGAGCCCGTCGATCCTGGCGAGGGCCTCCTCCACCGGAATCTTGCCGAAATAGATCTCGTGCGCGTCGCCGACGATGCGCGGAATTGTGCCGAGCCCACCAGCGACCCGCATCGAGCGGGTATTGGCAAAGGCGGGCAGGCGGCCGTCGAACATGCGCGGATCGAGCTCATAGGGCTCGCGGTTCACATCGAGAAAGGCACGCGGAAACTCGGCGACAAGCAACGGAGCACCAAGAGCGACCGTCTGGGCGAAGAGCCGATCGACATAGGCATCCTCGGAGCGACGCAGCGAGCGCAACGGCAATCGTGCTCGCTCCACGAAACCGGGAGGGTAGCGACGCCCGGCATGCGGCACGTCGACCACCACCGGCACGACCTGGAGCGGCGGCTGATAGAGGCTGAAGGGACGCTCGATCTCGACGACGATGTCGGCGGCTTCAGCAGAGAAATTACCGGACGAGATGGTCATGCGCGATGACTGAAGCACACATTGCCGGACGGATGAAGCGATCTCGAATTCCGCGGTGAATCGAACATCGCGTTCACGCGTTGTTTACCATGTTGGCGCGTTATACTGCGATAGTGTTCCAAGCGCTCCGGGCAGGCGATAACCCTTCGGCGCGTTGGCTCGGAATGCCGAATCGGGCGAGACGAAACAGACAAGGGGTTGTCCGGGGTGGGCGGCCTCTATCGATAGGCCGAACGGGACGGACGAAGCAGGCCCATGACCAAGATACTTCTCGCTGAAGACGACAACGACATGCGCCGCTTTCTGGTCAAGGCCCTGCAGAATGCGGGCTATGACGTGGCGTCGTTCGACAACGGGCTTTCGGCCTATAACCGCCTGCGCGAAGAGCCTTTCGAGCTGCTCCTCACCGACATCGTCATGCCGGAGATGGACGGCATCGAACTGGCGCGGCGCGCCACCGAGCTCGACCCCGACATCAAGGTGATGTTCATCACAGGTTTTGCTGCAGTTGCGCTCAACCCCGATTCCCAGACGCCAAAGGACGCAAAAGTGCTGTCCAAGCCCTTCCATCTGCGCGAGCTGGTGAACGAGGTCGAGAAGTTGCTCGCAGCCTGAGCGCTTTTTGCGATCAAGCGTCTTGCAAGGCGCGAAACGAGCGGCTATAGCCCGCTCAACCTCGCAACAGGGACACGCCGCAAGGCCAAACCTGTTCCGACTGCCAGGACAGATTATCGTCAGGGCATGACGGGCGCGTAGCTCAGCGGGAGAGCACTACGTTGACATCGTAGGGGTCACAGGTTCGATCCCTGTCGCGCCCACCATTTCACAAAACCCGGATATCGCTTTCAAGAGCGGTATCCGGGTTTTTGCGTTTGGTGCCTCGATGGCCACTGCGGCCAGGACGTCCGAACGCTGCCTGGGGGCACTGCGCCGCAGGAGCGATCCGCCCGTCTCGGGAGGCTGACGGCGCGAATCACTGTTGCCCGAGCCTTGACCGGTGTCTGCCGGGTTCAGGCGGGGCTCTGGCCCCGCCTCTCAAAGGGGGCCGGTCAGGGCGACCAGCCTGGCAAGCCCGTCTAGCGGGTCGCGGAGAGCATGCGGTCGACGAAGCCGTCGAGGGCGGATTTGTCGATCCAGCGCAGCACCGCGACGAGATCCTGGGCGGGATCGAGCCAGATCGCGTTGACGCCGGCGCCGAGCGCAAAGACGGCCGTGGCGGGAACATTCGGCCTGGCTGCCGCCCCCCGGTTGAGCCACCAGAGATAGCCGTAATTCTCGAGCGTGGGCGAAGGCGCCAGCATGTCGTTGATCCAGGCCGGCGACAGCAGCTCACGGCCAGCCCAGGCGCCACTGCGCCCGACGAGCAGGCCCAGTCGGGCGTGGTCGCGTGCGCTGATGAAGAGCCCGCCGCCCCAATGCCCGCCGCCGGGCACGGACTGCACGCGCCGGCCGTCGATCTCGACCCAGGAATTACTGTAACCCTGCCACTCCCAGCCCTGCGAGGCTCCGATCGGGCCCATGATGCGCTCGCGCAGGATCTCCGGCAGCGGCTTGCGGAAGCGTTGCAGCAGGCAAAAGGCGAGCAGGTTGACCCGTACATCATTGTATTCGTAGTGGCTGCCAGGGGGCTGGAGCGCGCGCAGCTCGCCCTTGCGGCTGTTGTCGGCGCCGGGCCCGATCTGCCGGTTATGGTCGACCTGGTCCGACTTGCCGAAGATTTCCCCCTGCCACTCGCTCGATTGCTGCAAGAGCTGGCGCCAGGTTATGGCGGCATTCTGCTCGCTCTCGAACCACGGGCCGTCGACGGTTTTCGCCACCGGTTCGTCGACATCGCGAATCAGGCCGTCGGCGACGGCAAGCCCCGCCAGCACGGCGATGTAGCTCTTTGCGATGGAGAAGGTCATGTCGGCGCGGGCCGTGTCGCCCCACTCGGCGACCAGACGGCCGCCCCGGAGGATCAGACCGGCAGGACCGCCGCGTTCCCGGACCGGGCCGACGATCTCGCTCCAGGGCCCCGACTCGTTCCACTCGACAAGGCCGACATAGCGCCCGTCTGGATAGTAGAAGCTGCGTGGCCAGGTGCTCTCCTGCGCCTTGGCGAAGTCGATGGCGGCCTGCAGCTTCGTGGCGTCGAAGCCGGCTTCGACCGGCGGAATGGTTTCCCAATCGCCATTGGCCGGCGGTACATAGGCATCATTGGTCTGAGACACGTGGCTGATCCTCGGAGGCGTTTCGCGGGGCGATCATTTGCGAATCGCTACCATACCCGACAGGCGTCAGCCGTCATGTCGAGCGCGACGCAGGCCCGCGCCACGTCCTGGACGTGCAGAGCTTCACGCCGGTCCAGTCACAACCGCTTGGCACGGATCAGTGGACCCTCCCGGCTAGGGCGGGCTGTCGTTCAGCGCCATCTGCCAGAAATCCGCCTCGAGCCGGGAAGCCTTGGCAAAGAGAGCCGTGAGCTCGGCAAAGCGTCGTTCCGTCATCGCCCGGGCGGCGAGATCGTCGAGATGGCGCCGGGCTCCCATCGCGATCTCCTGATAGGCCTCTCCGGCATATTCTCCGATCCAGTCGCGATAGGGATGGTCCCCAAGCGCTTCTGCGCCCGCGGGGGCAAGGCTTCGTCCGATCTCGGCATAGCCGATCACGCAAGGGGCGAGCGCGACATGCAGGTCGAGCAGGTCGCCCGAGACGCCGCAGTCCAGCACGAAGCGGGTATAGGCAATCGTTGCGGCATGCTCCGGCGCCGCTTCGATCTCCGCGGGGGGCAGCCCCCAACGGCCGCAGAGCCGGATGTGCAGGTCCATCTCGACGTCGAGGATGGCTGCGAGGCCCGCTTTGGCCGCCCGCATGTCGGAAAGAGAGCGGCCTTTGTAGATTGCGAGCGCATAGGCGCGGGCGAATTGGATCAGGAAGAGATAGTCCTGCACCAGATAGGTGCGGAAGGCTGCCTGCGGCAGCGTGCCGGCCGCCATTTGCCGGACGAAGGCGTGGTCGACATAGCTCGTCCAGTCGGCCTTCGCTGCTGACTTCAGTCGATCGAAGATGTCCATCTCGGGCGTTGTCTCCACAGATCCTGCCAGCCGAAGGCGCGAAACGCGGCGTCAGGCCTCCGGAACAGATAGGCTTCCGCAGGGCAGGGCGCAAATTCCGGCTCTACCCACGAAATCTAACAATTTCAGAGTGATTCCTGCGATGCGCTCGGCCCGGATGGTGTTCGCGGCGGCTTTCAGCCCTCCAGCTGCGCAAAGGCGCAGTTCGTCCGGTTGACGGGAATTTCACTTCGCTCTAGAGACCGGCCCGCACTGGACGACCTGTGCCATCTGTAACGCTGGGGACGGCCCCATTGTCTCGGGAGAGATAATGGATCCGACATGCCCCAGGCATGGCCGCAGGCTGCTGATTGATCAGCGAGTCCGGCCTTCGTCTCAGAAGCTACCTTCTTCCCGGAAACTGACGAGCCGCTCCGCCCGCTTGCACCGCAACGCGTGCCGTTCGGATTCGTGCCGAGTCCCGCCCCCAGTCGAAGCGCTGGCCTGCCTGGCCTGGCGCCTGTCGACGCATCGCGGGGCCATTTCCGTTTCAACCCACATGACGCACGAGGTTCGCCGTGGCCGGCCCCATTGAGCAATTCGAGATCAAGACGCTGTTCAGCCTTGGGGAGATCGCCGGGCAGGAGGTCAGCTTCACCAATTCATCCGCCTTCATGATCGCGATCGTCGCCATCGCCAGCGGCTTTCTGCTGTTCTCGACCCGGTCCCGCACGCTCGTTCCCGGCCGTGCCCAGGCGCTTGGTGAAATTCTCTACGACTTCGTGCGGAACACGCTCAGAGGCATCGCAGGCGAGCACGGCATGCGTTTCTTCCCGCTGGTCTTCTCGCTCTTCATCTTCATCCTGTTGGCCAATCTGATCGGGATGTTGCCGTTCGCCTTCACCGTGACGAGCCATATCTCTGTGACCTTCGCGCTGGCGATGCTCGTCTTCTGGACGGTGACGATCTATGGCCTCGTGAAGCATGGCTTCGGCTTCCTGCGGCTGTTCCTGCCGTCGGGCGTTCCGATCGTCCTTGCACCGATCCTCGTCCTGATCGAGGTCGTCTCCTACGTCTCTCGACCGATCAGCCATTCGATCCGCCTGTTCGCGGTCATGCTCGCCGGCCATATCGCGCTCAAGGTCTTTGCCGGCTTCGTTGTCAGCATGACCGGTCTCGGTGCGTTCGGCATCCTTGGAGCGGTCCTGCCGCTGATCATGACGGTCGCCCTCACCGGGTTGGAGGTGCTGATGGCGATCCTGCAGGCGTACATCTTCACCATGCTCTCCTGCATGTATCTCAACGACGCCCTTCATCCGGGCCATTGAGGCCGCACGAGACGGAGTATCAGCTATGGCCTGGATCTATCTGCTTCTCGCAGGCGTCTTCGAAGTCGTGTGGGCGTCGACCATGAAACAGTCCGAGGGCTTCACGAAGCTCGGTCCGAGCGTGATCACGCTCGTGACGATGATCATCAGCTTCGGTCTGCTGGCGGTGGCGATGAAGTCGCTGCCGCTCGGCACGGCCTATGCGATCTGGACGGGAATCGGCGCGGTCGGAGCCTTCCTCATCGGCATCTTCGTCATGGGAGAGGCTGTCACCGTCTTCCGGATCGCCAGCGTCAGTCTCATCGTCGCGGGGCTCATCGGGCTCAAGCTGTCGACGGCCTGATGGCACTCACCTGCGATCATCGCAGACGAACGGCCACCCGGTTGGGTGGCCGTTTTGCTTCAGGCGCATGTGTCGGTGCGGATCGTTCGGCTCAGTTCGTCGCGAAGCAGTAGAACAGGCCGGCTCCACCCGTGCCGCGCAGGGCTTCCTGGCTGCAGCCACCCCGCGAAGGATGCGAGGTGTTCCAGGACTTCGCCGGCGGGGATTCGTCCAGGCCGGTGCGGTCGTGATGGCCGAGCATGACGGCGCCCTCTGCGGCGCTCTTGGTATAGTTGCCGCAGGTCCGGTCCTCACCGGGACCGAAGGCGGTGCCGTCGGCCTGCGAGCCTGTGATGATGTCGTGCTGGTTGGGCGTGTCGCCGCGACCATTGACCGGCTCGCCCTTCTCGTTGAGCGCGGTCTGCTTGGTCAAGCCGGCTGCGCCGCCATGCAGGTCAGCGACGCTGGTGGCAATCACAGCGCCCTTGGCATTCCGCCAGGGCCCTGCGCCGATTCGGTCACGTGCGTTGACGGCCGTGGCTCCACCAATGGCTTGGGTCGAGAGATAAGCCCGCCAGGTCTTGCTGCCTGCGCCCGCCGCCTGGGCAAGACGCTGGCAGATCGCGTCGGCACCTGCGAGGCCGCCGAGGTCGGCACCCTTTCCGGAGCCGGCGCTGGTGATGAAGAAGGTCATTTCGGACGTCTGGGCCTGGACTGGGCCGGTGGCGAATGCCAACAGTCCAGCCGCAGCGACAAGCTTGAAACACGTGACGCGCTTCATGTGGTCCTCCCTTCGTTCTGGATCGATCTGTTCTTCGGGTCCCCTGTTTCTCGGTCCGCCGAGTTTGAGAGTGGCAAGATATTCGGGTGACAACAAGGCTTTCCGGGCGGCGGAAACTATCCATCCCCCTGCGTCGCCTCGAGATTGTCCTCGATGGCTCGGTTGAGTTTACGCAGCAGCGCGGCAAGGGTTTCGCGTTCTTCCGGTGAGAGATGGGTCAGGAAGGTCGCTTCGTTCGCCATGTCGATGCGGAAAGCCGCTTCGACCTTCGCGCGCCCGCTTTCGGTTAGCTCGACGGCAAGGCTCCTTCCGTCGGTGTCGGACGGCAGGCGCCTGACGAGGCCGGCCCTTTCGAGCCGAGCGAGGCGGTGGCTGAGGCTGCCTGAGGCGATCATCAGGCTGGTGTAGAGTTCGGTCGGCGTCAGGCGGAACGGCGCGCCCGCGCGGCGGAGCGAGGAGACGATATCGAATTCGCCGCGATCCAGCCCAAATCTGGCGAAGGTCGCTTCAATGCTGGGGCGCACGAGGTTGGAGAGCCGGTAGGCCCGGCCGAGCACCGCCATGGCGCCGGTATCGAGATCAGGCAATTCGCGCTGCCACTGCGCACGCAGCCGGTCGACATGGTCCTGTGTCTCGTCAGCCTCGGCCAAAGCACTCTCCATCAGGCAGAGTATCTTGACATGAAGATAGATTGATGAGCTAGTATCTTCATATGAAGATAGTTTGACGGCATCGCGTGCGGGATCATTCGATGCCGGCCTTCGCTCAAGTCGGAGACACGCTCATGCCGCGCTTCATCTGCCGCCAATGCGGAGCCCGCTTTCCGGACACGGTCGCTCCGCCCGACGATTGCCCGATCTGTCTCGATGAGCGGCAATATGTGCGCTGGGGCGGCCAGGAGTGGCTGACGCCTGGCGAACTCGCTGCCGGTCATTCGATCGTCTGCACTGATGATCATGGCGTGCTCGGTCTGCGTATCGCGCCGGCCTTTGCGATCAACCAGAGAGCGCTGCTGGTTGAGGCGGAGGAGGGCAATCTGCTGTGGGATTGCATCGGGCTCGTCACGCCCGAGGCGGTCGAGGCGATCCGCGCGCGCGGGCCGGTGATCGGCATCGCGATCTCGCATCCCCACTACTACACGGCGATGGCCGAATGGGCGGCGGCGCTCGACGTACCGGTCTATCTCCATGCCGATGACGGGCAATGGGTTACCGAGCCGGATCCCGCCATCCGCTTCTGGGACGGCGAGACGCTGAAGCTCAGTCCGACGCTGACACTGTTGCGCTGCGGCGGTCATTTCGCCGGGGCGACCGTGCTGCACCATGCCAAGGGGGAGGGCGCGCTCTATTGTGGCGACGTACTGCAGGTCGCGCCGGATCGTCGCTATGTCAGCGTGCTCTATTCCTATCCCAACATGATTCCGGTCAATGCCGCGACGATCCGGCGGATCGCCGCGATTCTCGAGCCCTATCCTTTCACACGCATCTATGGCGCCTTCGAAGGAAGGGTCATCGCCGGTGATGCCAAAACGGCACTGGCACGTTCCTTCCGGCGCTATCTGGCTGCGATCGCCTAGGGTGTTCAATGGTTTTCGCACGCGGGACCCTTGCGATCGCCGGAAAAATCCGTATACAGCCGGCATCGCATCAGCCGCGCCGTTCGAGTGGTCGATGAGGATCGCCCGCCGATCCGCGTCGCAGCTGTGAATTTTTGACCGATTCGCCCGGAAGGCGGATCGACGGAGTAGAGACGATGAAGATCCGCAATTCGCTCAAGTCGCTGCGCGCCCGTCATCGCGACAACCAGCTGGTTCGCCGCAAGGGCCGCGTCTACATCATCAACAAGGTCCAGAAGCGCTTCAAGGCGCGCCAGGGCTGAGCTGGCGCGCGGCTTTCTCAGCCGCGCCGTCGATGTTGACTCCAGATTTGAAGGTGGGCGCGCTCGGCGCGCCCACCTTTTTTGGCATGTGCCTCTCGCCACGTCGTGATTTGACGCGACCGCACGAGCCCCTAAACTTGTCGGCATGAGCATTCCAGGTCTGCCTTCTGCTGCGCTTGCGCTTGCCTTGGCCACGGCGCTGCCGTTCGGGGTGGGCGCTGCTTTGGGACAGGACAGCGCACCAGCACAGCCGGGCACCGTGCCGCATTCGGACACGACCGATAATCCGGTGACGCCGGCTCCCGGAGCCTCGCGCAGCCCGACAGCGACGCTGGATCGGCTATTCGAGCGGCTTGCTGCGGCCAAGAGCCCGGAGGAGGCCAAGGGCATCGCCAATCTGATCCAGCGGCGCTGGGCGCGATCGGGCTCGGATACGGCCGATCTTCTGATGGCGCGGGCGCAGGAAGCGATGCGGGCCAAGGAGCTCGATCTTTCGATCGAACTGCTCGATCGCATCATCAGTCTCGAGCCGGACTGGGCCGAGGGGTGGAACCAGCGCGCCAATGCGCTCTTCCTGGCGGGGGATTCGATCCGCTCGATGATCGACATCGGCGAGGCGCTGAAGCGCGAGCCACGTCATTTCGGCGCGATGATGGGGCTCGGCAGCATCCTGCGGCAGCAGGGGGACGACAAGCGTGCGCTGATCGCCTATCGGCGGGCACAGGAGATCTATCCGCAATTCGAGGCCATCAAGGACGCAGTCGAGGCGCTGAAGACCGAAGTCGACGGCCGCGACGCGTAGGTCCTTGCGGTTCCCCAGATCACGCTTCGTTTGGACGAAATCGTCCAAACGAAGCGTGATCGACTCTCATAGTCTAGAGCATGCTTTATGCGAAAAACCGTTGCCACTTTTTCGCAGCATGCTCCAGTGAAACCGAAGCGGATGCGGCGAAGTAAGCAGACCATGCTCGCGCGCACCTTGCTCATTCTCCCCGCCCTTCTTGTTGCTGGCCTGCTCGCCAGGACGGAGTGGCTTGGCGTCGAAGCAGAGCGACAGCATCCACCCAAGGGCAGCTTCCTGACGCTTCCAGGAGGGAAGCTGCATTATGTCGAGCGCAAGTCGGTGGGCGAGATGCGCGGCACCGTCGTCCTCGTCCACGGTGCCTCGTCCGACCATGCCGACCTGCTCGCGACGCTTGGACCCGAGCTTGGCCATTACCGGGTGATTGCGCTCGACCGGCCGGGCCATGGCTGGAGCGATCGGATCGACGAGAATGCCATGGCCGACCCCGGCCAGCAGGCAAAAGTCATCATGAAGGCGCTCGACCAGATCCTGTCGGAACCCTTCGTACTGGTCGCGCATTCGCTGGCTGGAGCACTTGCGACCCGGATTGCGCTGGACCATCCGGAGCGATTGCGCGGCCTTGTCCTGCTCGGGGGCGTGACCCATCCCTGGCCGGGTGGCATTGCCTGGTATTATCACGCGGCCTCGTGGCCCGTGGTCGGCCCGGTCTTCACCCGGCTGATCGGCGTGCCGGCGTCCGATGCCTTCCTGCGCGCCAGTGTCGAGAGTGTCTTTGCGCCGCGACCAGTCACGCCCGGCTATGTCGCGGCGGGCGAAATCCGGCTGCTGCTGCGGCCCTCGACCTTCGAGGCAAATGCGCAGGACGTCGCGGCGACCCACGCCTTCGTCAGCGCACAGGCACCGCGCTATCGCGATCTCAGGATTCCGGTGGTAGCGATCACCGGAGATAGCGATGCGATCGTGTCTCCGGTGATCCATTCCGCCGCGATCGCGCGTGAGGCGCCGCAGGGGCGCTTCGTATTGCTGCCGGGCGTCGGCCATATGCCGCACCACGCTGCGCCCGAGATCATTGTCGAGGCGATCGACCAGTTGGCCGGACCGCGTTCGAGCCTCGCCTTTGCTCACTAGATCATCGGACCGGAAATCGTATCCGATCCGATGATCTAACCCTTTGTGTTTGCATCGACTTTGCCCCGAAAATCGCAATCCACTTTTCGGGCCGATGCTTTAAGGCGTCAGGCCTTCGCGCCGTGTTCCTTCGCGATGAAGGCGATGCGCACCATGTTGGTCGCGCCCGGCGTGCCGAAGGGGACGCCGGCAACCACGATGATCCGGTCTCCAACCGCGGCATAGCCTTCGCGGACCGCGAATTTGCAGGCGCGGAACGCCATATCGTCGATGTCGCTTGCGTCCTTGGTCACGACCGCGTGCACACCCCAGACCAACGTGAGGCGCCGCGCCGTCCCGCGATTGGGCGTCAGTGCGATGACCGTCGAGTTCGGCCGCTCGCGGGCGATGCGGAAGGCGGTCGAGCCCGAGGAGGTCCAGGCCGTGATGGCCTTCAGGTGCAGCGCTTCGGCGATCTCGTGGGCTGCCTTGGCGATGGCGTCGGCGCCGGTGGCCTCAGGCTCGGCGCGTTGCGATTCGAGGATCGAGCGGTAGATCGATTCATTCTCCACCTCCTCGGCGATGCGGTTCATCATCGCCACCGCCTCGATCGGGTACTGCCCGGCGGCGCTCTCGGCCGAGAGCATCACGGCGTCGGCGCCCTCAAAGACGGCGGTCGCGACGTCGGAGACCTCGGCGCGGGTCGGCACCGGAGCAGTGATCATGCTTTCCAGCATCTGGGTCGCCACGACGACGGGCTTGCCCATGCGCCGTGCCATGCGGGTGATGCGCTTTTGGGTGCCCGGCACCTTCTCCAGCGGCATCTCGACGCCGAGATCGCCACGCGCGACCATGATCGCGTCGGACGCCTCGATGATTTCCTCCAGCCGGAGCACGGCTTGCGGCTTTTCGATCTTGGCGAGCGCAAGCGCGCGCCCGCGCACGATCTTGCGAAGGTCGGCCATGTCCTCGGGGCGCTGGACGAAGGAGAGCGCGATCCAGTCGACGCCAGCCTCGGCTGCGGCTTCGGCGTCGGAGCGATCCTTGTCAGTCATCGCCGAGACCGGGATCGTGGTGTCGGGCAGGCTGACGCCCTTGCGCGATGAAAGCCTGCCAGCGACCGTGACGCGGGTCACAGCCTGCTTGGGGCTCGCCTTCTCGACGACGAGACGGATCTTGCCGTCGTCGAGGATGAGGCTGTGGCCGGGCTCCAGCGCGCTCAGAATCTCGGGATGGGGCAGGTAGACGCGCTTGACGTCGCCGGGGGCGGGATCGGAATCGAGGACGAAGCGCGCGTTCTTTTCCAGCATCACGCCACCGTCGCCACCGAACTGGCCGACGCGCAGTTTCGGCCCCTGCAGATCGGCGAGGATGCCGACGGGGCGATGGAATTTCTCCTCCAGGCGGCGAAGCATGGCGATGCGCTCGGGCAGCGTCTCGCGCTGGGTGTGGCTCATATTGATCCGGAAGACGTCGACGCCGGCTTCGAACAGCTTGGCGCACATCTCCTCGCTGGCGGAAGCCGGACCCAGGGTGGCGATGATCTTGATCCGGCGTTCGCGCCTCATTCTTAGGTCCTCACTGTCGCGGCGGCGTTGCGCCGGGGGTGGAATCGGTCAGCTGGATCGTCCAGCTTTTCTGCTCGCCGGTATCGACCTCGAAGAAGCCGGACCGGTCATATCCGCGGGCAAGGCAGTCCTCGATGCCGCGGATCGTAAATTCCTTGTTGCGCGTGCACATGATGGATTTGCCCGTCCATTCGCCACCTTTGTCGTAGTCGATGGCGTGCACGTAGTAGAACCGCGCCGCAAGTGTGCCGCGCAGCAGGGTCTCGCAGCCGCGCGGCGCGATGTTCCACCAACCTTCGGTGACCCAGCCCTGCCCATCACGATAGCCGATGGCGACACCGACGCGACTGCCCGTGGTATTGCACATCCTCAGGTCGGCGAGCGCGGGAGCCGCGCTTCCGAGAAGGCCGGCCAGCAACAGGCCGAGGCGCAAGAGAGATCGGTCGAATCGGCTCGTCATGATTGTCTAGGGGTCGATCAGGATGACGCGGCAATCATTCACATTGGTCAAGGTCGGTCCCGTCCGCAGCAGGTCGCCAATGGCCTCGAAGAAGCCGGTCGAATCGTTGTCGGCCAGCGATTGGGCAGGAACGAGGCCGCGCGCCGTCGCTCGGGCCAATGTCGTGGGATCGATCATCGCACCGGCGGGGTCGGTCGCCTCGCCGCCGCCGCCATCGGTGCCATCGGTGTCGCCGGACAGCGCGACGATGCCGGGCTCGCCGCCAAGCGCAATGGCAAGGGCCAATGCATATTCCTGGTTCGGGCCGCCGCGGCCCTTGCCGAGCAGGGTCACGGTGAGTTCGCCACCTGAGATGATCGCGGCACGCCGCCCCTGGGCCTTGAGGCGTAACGCAAGCGAGGCATGGTCGGCCGCAACCCCGCGGGCCTCGCCTTCGAGATCGGCGCCGAGATCGATGGGCTCATAGCCCGCGTCCCGTGCGCTCGCGATCGCCGCTGCGATTGCATCCTGCGGCCGGGCGATGATCCGGAACACGCTATTGGCGAAGGCGGGGTCGCCAGGCTTCGGTGTCTCGCTGGCGTCGTCGGCGAGCAGTGCGCGCGCCGCCGGCGGCAGGTCGAGCCCGTAGCGGGCGACGATGGCGCGCGCATCGGCCATGCTGCTCGGATCGGCTACGGTCGGACCCGAGGCGATCACAGTCGGCTCGTCGCCGGGGACGTCCGAGATTGCCAGCGTCACGAGTCTGGCCGGAGCGGCAGCCAGCGCGAGGCGGCCGCCCTTGATGCGCGAGAGCCGCTTGCGGACGATGTTCATCTCGCCGATCGGTGCGCCGGAACGCAGCAGCGCCTTGTTGACCGCCTGCTTCTCCGCCAGCGTCAGATCACCGGCCGGTGCCACCCAGTTGGCCGAGCCACCGCCGGAGAGGAGCACCAGCACCAGATCATGCCCGGTTGCCGAGCGGGCGAGTTCGAGGGCGCGTTCGGCGCTGCGAATGCTGCCTTCATCCGGCACCGGGTGGCCGGCCGCGACCATCGGAATATGGCGCGTCGCGGTCTCGTAGCCGTGACGGGCGACGGCGTGGCCGGTAAGGCGCTCGGGCGATAGGCCGGAGTCGAGATAATGCGCCTCTGCGAGGGCGGTCATGCTGCCGGCGGCCTTGCCGGCGGCGAGCAGGATCAGGCGGCCGTCCTTCAATGGTTCGGGCAGGTGAGCGGGAAGGCAGCCGGACGGGCGGGCGCGGTCGACGGCGGCATCGAAGATCGTCCTCGCAATACGCAGGGGCTCAGCCGAATCGTTCCTCACGTGCTGCAAGTCCACCCCACCTTCCACCCACCGTCACGTCGATTTGGTCGACTTTCGTTGAATGCCCTTCTATGTCGCTGGCCGGCGGACGTCATCAGGCATTTGCCGATCTAATAATACTTTTTGGAGCGCCGATGCGGTCCGATTTCCCGATGGCGGATTCAGGTGGCGCGTCCCTCGGCGTGCTATGGGATCGGGCAGGGGAACTGGCGCGGTCGCTGATCGCCGCCTTCCAGGCTGAGAGTGACCTTGTCGTCGGCGACAATGAGCCCTATCGCGGCGGCCTGCCTGACGCCCTGGAGGTTCGGCAGGACCTGATCGCGACGCCGGAGGCCGCACGGGAATGGGGGATTCGCCTCGCCCGGATCGTGCCGCCCTGCGTTGCGGCGCTGAACGCCGCCGCGATCACCTGATGCGACAGCAGGACTGTTGAGCACTTCGTGCCAAGGGACGGTTCGCGCTTGACGCCGGCACCCGATCCGGGCGAACCCCTGCGGCCAAATCTATAGAGAAGGGTTTTGGAATGGACGATCCGGTTCAGGGCGATCAGCTCAAGAGCATCGTGCAGCGCATCGAGCGCCTCGAGGAAGAGAAGAAGACGATCGCCGACGACATCAAGGAGGTCTATGCCGAGGCCAAGGGCAATGGCTATGACGTCAAGGTGCTACGCAAGGTCGTCGCGCTGCGCAAGCGCGACCTGAATGAGCGCCAGGAAGAGGAAGCGATCCTCGAGCTCTACCTGCAGGCTGTCGGCGAGAGCGCCTGATCTCTCACTGTGCAAGTATCCCAACTTGCGCAGTGGCCTCATCAGTTAAATCAATATTGTTTCACACTTGGTTCACTCCGGCTCTCGGGCCGGGGTGAATCAGCTCTGATCGAGCGTATCTCACCTGTAAGCGAGTCCGCACTCCACGAGGTGCGGCTCGCTGATGTTCTCCGCGCGGCTCCGGCTTCGCGCGCGCTCAGAACTCTTCCCAACCGGCATCGCCGGCTCGGCTGCTGGCGGCCTTGCGGACGGGGACCGGCCTGGCGGGATCGGAAGGGGAAGCTTTAGACTGAGCGAAGGCGGCCTGGGCGAGCCTGCGCAGGCGCGCTGGTTCCGAGTCGGAATTCGCGGCCGTTGCGACCTTGTCGCTCGTTCGCTTTTGCGGCAGGGCGAAGAGCTTGGTTGCGGGCGTCTGGGGCTGCAGATGGGCCGGAGCCACCGTCTCATGCCCGGTCTTGAACGCCGCGACGAGATCGTTGAGCTGGGCGATGCGCCCGGTCAGCGAAGCAGCCGAGGCCGCACTCTCTTCAGCGAGCGCCGCATTCTGCTGGGTCATCTCATCGAGATGCGCCACCGCCTGGCTCATTTCGTCGATGCCGTTGGCCTGCTCTCCCGCCGCCGAGGAGATGTCGGCGATCGTAGCCGCTACTTTCTGCGACGCTTCCAAGATCCGGGTCAGCGCATCGCCAGCCTGGCGCACCAGCTTGACGCCATCACCGACCTCCGTGTTCGAGGAGGATATCAGGACCGAGATGTCCTTGGCCGCCTCGCCAGAGCGCTGGGCGAGCGTGCGGACCTCGCTGGCGACGACGGCAAAGCCCTTGCCGGCATCGCCGGCGCGGGCGGCTTCCACCGCTGCGTTCAAGGCGAGGAGGTTGGTCTGAAAGGCGATGTCGTCGATGACCCTGATGATGTCGGAGATCTTTTGCGAGGCACTCTCGATGCGTGCCATGGCGTCGACTGCTCGGGTCGCGATCGCTCCGCCCGATTGTGCTGTCTCCGTCGCCTCGTTGGCGATCGACGCTGCCTGGCGCGAAGCCTGAGCAGAAGCCTTCACCGAGGCCGCCAACTCTTCGGTCGTCGCGGCAGTTTCCTCCAGCGAACTCGCCTGCTCCTCGGTCCGTTTGGAGAGGTCATCGGCCCCAAGGTTGATCTCGCGTGCGGCCAGCTCGACCTCGGCTGAGGTTGTCTGGATCGTGCGCACGGTCGTCGAGAGGCGGTCGACTGTCTCGTTGATCGCGCCCTTGAGTTCCGCGAACTTGCCGCGGTAATCGGTGTCGACGCGCACAGTCAGGTCGCCACCGGCCACGGCAGACAATGCCCGGGCGAATTCGCTGGTCGCGCTATCGACCACCGCATTGATCTCGTTGATCCCGGCCACGAGCTTCTGCATCTGCGGGTCGGCATCATGGATCTCCAGCCGGGCTGAGAAGTCGCCCGCAGCAGCAGCCGACACCACGTCGCCGACATCCGAAACCACAGCCTCCATCGATTGCGCGCGCTCGAGGCGCAGTGTCGCTGCTGCGCGTTCCTGCTCCTCGAGAGCACGGACCTTGACGAGATTTTCGCGGTAGGCCTCAAGCGCATTGCTCAGCGCGCCGACCTCGTCGGGGCAGGGTGCAGCGGGAATAGCCCTATCAACCTCACCACCCTGCATGCGGACAAGCGCGGCATTCATGCCCGTCAACGGGTTCGCAATGCGCTTCTGGATGCCGCGCCAGCTCGCCGCGCAGAGGCCCAACAGCGCGACCAGCAGCCCACTAATCAGGGCGAGCCGGGTCAGGGCATGATTGGTCTGTGCCGTCGTGGTCGCCTGCATGTCGTCGAGCGATTGGGTTACCGTGTCAACAATGGCGCTGAACGGACCATTGCACATGGCTGTCCAGTCCTGAGCGCCGATCACGGCGCCTCCGCCCTGGCCGAGCTTACCGAGGAGCTGGTCCATCGTCTGATTTGCGGTGGCAACTTTGCTGGTCGCGACCTCAACCTTGCGAGCGAGATCGGGCGAAACACCGACACGCGCCGCGAGCTGCCTCAATTGGGCCTGCGCGGCATTGCTTGCGCCGCGCAATTCGCCAAGCTGTTTCCACTGTACTGAAGTCAGCGCCTGACCGGAGCCGAGCGGTGCACGCAGCAAGGAGCATTGCGTGCCATAGCTCGAGCGCAGCCGCCAGGCGGTGGCCTTGAAACCCTGGAGTTCGGCGAGTGCCGGATCGGCCAGGCGAACGGCAAGCGACGCCGCATCGGAGGCGTTCGTCAGTGCGGCCTCGATGGTTCCGACTGCATTGTACCAAGGCATCGTCGCGGCCAGGCTACGCTGGGCCCGGGGTTTTGCCGCCTCCCCATGGAGATCGGGGATCCGACCCTGCATGGCCTTTTCAGCCTGCAGGATGGCCTCGGCGAGAGCGGCATGCTCGGGGAGGTCAGCGGCTGCGAGCTTTGCTACGGCCGTTGCGATCTGGCTTCGCGATGTCTCCACGATCGCGCGGATCGTCGTGTCAGCGTCGTCGTTTGCCTGCAGGCTCGTCTGAGCCTTGCCACGATCGGAGCGGATCGCATTGCCGGTGAGCAATAGCGCCCGGTCAGCCTCGACCAGTCCGGAAAGCCGGTGGTTCGTGCGCATGTCGCGGACCGCATCGTAGGCAAGGTAGCCGAGGGTGCCGAGGCCTGGCAGGCAGACTGCTGCCATCGTCGCCAGCAGGTACCGCCGAATGGAGCTCGGAAACATCATGATGCGCATCCAGAACGAAGTTTAGTCCGCGGCAATTGCGACCAAGACCGGGGATCTCCGCATCATTCGGCGAGTTCCGTTAAGATTACCTCTATCGCGGAGCTGGATGTCTACATGTCGCGTTCGACTGATCCTGGACATCGTCGGCGCCATTTCTTTCGACCCGGCGAGCGATGCCGAAGATCCGGCGGCGTCAGGGGCTTGGCTCTTGGGCAAGCGGCGATGCGCGCAATGACGTATCGAACCCCCTTTCGCGCTTCCCCGCGAAGGGGCTTGGCCTTGCGGTTCTGGCGTCAAGACTCTGGCGCCAAGACTCTGACGTCAAGGCTTGGGGTCTCATCGTCGAAAGCGGTGGAACTTGCTCTCGACGCCTCGGTGCGTGCGTGCCAAGCTGTCCTTGCCTTCCTCCTTGACCCGCCTTGCCCGCATGCGTCGTCGCTCCTTTCTGGCCGTCTTGGCGTCGTGCGGAGTCGCTACGTCTACGCAGCCCCTGCAACCGGCCGAACGCTTCAGGCATGTGGCGGGGCTGGTCGGCCTCCCGCTCGACACCCCGATCGTTCAAACGAGGTTGCAGGAGGTCCGGCAACGCCTTGCCGAACGGGGCTGGATCGAGGGACAGAACCTGCGCCTGGGCTTGCGGTTTTCGGGTTCAAGCGAGGCCGAACTCAGGCGGGCAGCGGCAGAGCTCGTCCGGGACAATCCCGATATCATCATTGTCAGCTCCAGTGCCGAAACCGCTGCCGTACTCGCCTTGACCCGGACGACGCCGGTGCTGTTCAGCACCGCGTCGGATCCGGTCGGGAGCGGCTTCGTGCGTTCTCTGGAGCGGCCCGAGGGCAACGCCACGGGGTTCAGCAACAACGACCCGGTCATGTCGGATAAATGGCTGGAACTGCTGACCGAGATTGCGCCCCAGACACAAAGGATCGGCGTCGTCTTCAATCCGCGCACAACGCCGGCAGCAGGCGAGACCTATCTTGCGCGCCTGAGGGCGGCGGCCGTGAATGCAAGGTTGTCTCTCGACCCGGTGGCGGTGATGGATGAGGCGCGCATCGAGAGCGCGATCGCGGGATTCGCGGGACATGGCAGCGGCGGCGGCCTGGTGTTCCTGCCCGACAGCTTCACATTCCGTTACGCTGCGCTATGTGCCGCGGCCAGCGCCCGGCATCGGCTGCCCGCCATCTATCCGTTCGACACCTTCACGCGTCAGGGCGGGCTGATGTCGTATACAGGGGGGCGGGATGAGGCGAGCGAACTCATCGCATCCTATAGCGACCTCATCTTGCGCGGCGCGAATGTCGCCGAGTTGCCGGTGCAGTTCTCGCGCAGCTTCGAATTGGTCATCAACGAAATGGCTGCCGCATCCCTTGGCCTGGGTGTGCCGCTCTCGCTACGGATTCGCGCGACACGGATCGTTTCGTGAAGCAGGGCGGGGCCTCTCGGCCGCGAGGCGGTCTCACCCGCAAATATGCGGTTTTCGTCGGAGTCACGATCTGCCTCGCGCTTGGGCTCAATACGGCAATCGCAACGTTCTTCGCCTTCTCGGATCAGAGAGCGCTGGTGGTCCGCGTGCAGCAGGAGCAGGCCCAGGCCGCAGCGCAGCGGATCGGCGCCTTCGTGGCGGAGATCATGCAGCACCTCGACTGGATCTCCCAAAGCGGCGCAAGCAACAACCTACCTGGGGAACGTCGACTCGACGGCCTGCGGTTGCTGCGGCAGGTTCCAGCCATCCTCGAGTTGCGCCAGATCGATCCAGCGGGACGCGAGCAGCTCTCGCTTTCCCGCGTCAGTCGGGACCAAACCGATGGCGACATCAACTGGTCGACTGATCCGGGTTTCCAGGCCGCCCTGGCGCAAGGCAGCTTTCACAGCGACGTCCAATTCCGGCGTGGCTCCGAACCTTATATGCTGCTGCTCAAGCGAGCCGCAGCTGTTCCGCACTGGGTTGCACAGGCGACCGTCAACCTCGTCTTCATTCGTGATCTGGTGTCCCGGCTCAAGGTCGGGGCGACCGGTCGCGCTTATATCGTTACGGGCTCCGGGCGGTTGATCGCCCATCCTGATCTGCGCTTCGTACTCCGGAATACCAGTCTTGCCGGCCTGGTGAGTGCGCATGAGGCGGCCGGTGAAACCGGTGCCGGACTGTCGACGACGGATATCGAAGGCCGGAAAGTGCTCTCCGTGATGTCTGCGGTCCCGGATCTCGACTGGAACGTGGTGATCGACCTGCCAGAGAGCGAGGCCTTTGCATCGATCAAGGCGTCTTTCCTGCGCTCGCTGGTGCTCCTGGTCCTCGCATTGTCCGCCGCTGTGCTGGCGGGCATCGTCTTGAGCCGGAAACTCGTCGCCCCGATCAAGACTCTTGGCGACGGTGCTGCACGGATTGGCCGAGGCGAATTGCATGAGCGGATCAGCATCAGCACCGGCGATGAGTTGCAGGAGCTCGGCGAGCAGTTCAACCTGATGGCTCAGCGCCTCGAGGAAAGTCGCGCCGTTCTGGAAGACAAGGTCATTGAGCGCACAGCGGCCCTGGAGGCCGCACTCGAGCTTGCCTCGGCCGGGCAAAGGGTGGCGGAAGAGGCAACGCGGGCAAAGTCCCGGTTTCTGGCTGTTGTCGGCCACGATATCCGCACACCCCTCTCGGGGGTGCTCGGCGTTCTGGAGCTTCTCGACCGCGGTCGCCTGAGCCAGCGCGATCGCCGCCTCGTCGCCATGGCGGCGACCTCGGGCGACGCCCTGCTCGATCTGGCCAATGCGACGCTTGACCTGTCCCGGCTGGAGGCCGGAACCGAAAGCCTGGATCTGCGCAATTTCGAGCTGGGCGCGCTCCTGAACGCCGCTGCCGCGCTGATGAGCCCCCTCGCCGAGCAGAAGGGACTTGTTCTGAAGCTGCGTCAGTCCGCACCCGGCCGCCTGGACCTGCACGCTGACCCTGGCAAGATCCACCGGATCCTGATCAATCTCTTGCGCAATGCGATCAGTTTCACCGAGCATGGGGAGATCGAGTTCGGCGCCGATCTCCAGGCTGGATCGTCTGCGGAGAGCTCCGAACTGACGCTCGCGGTCCGTGACACGGGCATAGGCATCGACCCGGCGATGCAGCGTCACATCTTCCGCGATTTCGTGCAGGTCGATCCGGAGACGGGCCGGCGTAATGGCGGAGTCGGGCTCGGCTTGGCGATTTGCAGCAAGCTGACGGAACTGATGGGCGGTACGATCTCCGTCGTCAGCTGTCGCGGGCAAGGCAGCACCTTTATTGTCCGGTTGCCCATTGTCGCGGCCAAGGCCGCGGCGCCGTCCGGGCATATGGCGACGGGGCAGCTGCAACGCGTGCTTGTGGTCGACGATGATCCGGTGACGCGAGAGGTCGCCCGGGTCATGGTCGGCAAGGCCGGCCACAAGGTGCAGGCGGTGGCCTCCGGCGAAGCAGCCCTGGCAACGCTGCGCAATCGCGTCTTCGACATCATCTTGCTCGATATGCACATGGGCGGAATCGACGGAATCGAAACTGCGCTCGCGGTCCGCGAGCTGCCGAACATCACGCAACCCCGAATCGTCGCGCTGACGGCCGACGTCGCCCCGGAGACGATGCGGCGGATGCGAGCGGCAGGGCTGACGGCGATCCTGTCCAAGCCCATCACCTCCGCCGCGCTGCTCCAGGTGATAGGGCGCGGGAGCAGCCGCAACGGCCAAGGTCCGGTCGTGTCCCTCTCGGTGGACCAACCGGTCGACGCGGCCTTCTTCCAGACGCAGAGTCGACTGATCGGACGCGAGCGCACGCGACAGCTCGTGTCGCTCTTCGCGACCGTATCCGAGAAAATCCTGAAGGGAATGCGAGTGGCGCTCCGGACTGACGACCGGGCTGAGCTCGGCCGCCTGGCTCACCAGCTCGCGAGTTCGGCCGGCGCCGTCGGCCTCGGGCGTGTCTTCGCACAAGCGAGCGCGCTCGAGCGCGACGCAACGGTTGCCGATCGCGAGGCGCTTATCCTTGCCATCGAAGCGCTCGACCGCGACCGGAGCGAAGCCCTGGAGGCCCTCGTCAGGTTGGAGGACAAAACGGCAGCCGGAGCTGCCCGTCAGGTGTTGCGTTCGACTGGCACACCGAGCTTGTAGCCGATCCCGCTGACGGTCGCGATCATGCCCGGCTTTCCAGCGTGTCCGAGCTTCCTCCGCAAGCGCGCGACCAGGGCATCCACGCTGCGCGCGTCGACATCGGTATAGCGATTGCTGACGACCTCGATCAGATAATCGCGACTCAAGGGGCGGCCATCGCTTTCGACAAGAGCCGCAAGCAAGTCGAACTCGCCTCGCGTCAGGCGAATGGGATCGCCATTGATCGTAGCGAGTTCACGGCGCAGAAAATCCATGATGAAGGGGCCAAAGGTGGCGGTGGTGCTGCGGCGGGCCATGTCCCGCTCGATCTTGCGCCGCCGCAGCAGGGAGCGAGTCCTGGCGAGAAGATCACGCAGGTCGACAGGCTTGTTGACATAGTGGTCCCCGGCAAGCTCGAGACCGACGATCCGATCGATGTCGGCATCGCGACGAGTCACGAAGATGATTCCAGCGTCGGAAACCGATTGAAGCTCCTTTGCCAGCTCGAACCCGTCTCCGTCAGGCAAGACGACGTCGATGAAGATCAGCTCCGGCTTGAAGCGCTGGATCGTCCGCCTGGCCTGGGCGATGGTCTCCGCCTCCTGGACGTGAAACCCCTGGTCGATGAAATAGCCTGCAATGACCGCGCGGGTGACCGGGTCATCTTCGACGATGACGAGCCGCTCACGGGGTGTCGTATCCATCGGCACTTGGTCTTCCCTGGCCATCAGAATGTCAATGAGGCCGTGCTACCTGACAGAGCGGACGATCCAACAGGGACTGACGCGCGGCAACCTGCCGAAGCCCCGATTGTGAACGGCTGTTCGCTTTTCAAGCGAAGCGGGGCGGTTTGCCTGCGGACGGTAGGACGCTCGTCCTGGCCCATCCGGACTGCGCCACTTCGGGCTTGTGCTTCTTCCAGGGCATGGCCGGCATCCTCGGCTCAAAGGCCTATTTCAGCGAGAGCCACGTTCCAGGGGCCAAATCACTACGACGGAGAAATGGACGAATGTTCGGGCGCGCTGGAGCGTGCGAGGGGCGCACCGGCAAGTCGGGACGGCTCAACCGGCGCGATCGTGACGGGAGGCGGGGGGGCGAGGCTGCTCATGTCGATAGAAACGAGCGGGACGGCGTCTTATTCCCTGAGGTCCGCACCGCAGCAGCTTGGCCTCTCGCGTGGCGGAGCTGGCGCTGCATAGACAGGGCCGGCGTCAACCTCCTGACGCCGGCCCTGTCCTGTCTTGCGAAATATGTGGCTCAGGCTACCAGCTTCAGTTCGGCCTGGGCAGCGTTGATCGCCTGCTCGCGTGCCTCGGGGCCGAAGGCGAGCTTCTCGACGCGAATGAAGGTGACATCGGTGATGCCCATGAAGCCAAACAGGGTGCGCAGATGCGGCTCCTGCGAGTCCATGATCTGGGCCGGGCCGCTGCTGTAGAGACCGCCGCGGCTCTCGACCACGATCGCGCGCTTGCCTGTCATCAGGCCTTCCGGGCCGGACTCGGTGTAGCGGAAGGTCACCCCGGCGCGCAGCACATAGTCGAACCATGCCTTCAGCGTTGACGAGATGCCGAAATTGTACATCGGCGCGCCGACCACGATGATATCGGCCGCCTTCAGTTCCTCGACGAGCGCGTCGGACAGCTTGCGGGCTTCCGCCTGGGCCGAGTTGGCTGGCTCGCCGCCGCGAATGGCGGTCGCGGAATCGAGAGTCAGATGCGGGACAGGCGCAGTGCCGATGTCGCGTTCGACGACCTTCAGGGCCGGGTTCAGGGCGGTGAGGCGGGTAACGGTATCCTGGACGAGCTGCTTCGAAACGGAAGCCGAACCGAGGGCGCTGCTGTTGAGAACGAGAAGGTTGGACATGGTTGCGATCCTGAAACGGGAGGGGTGGCTTCGATGCGATGCAACATAGCGGTTCACTTCACGCACCAGAACGCCCATAGTGGGAACCATACTGTTGCTCTCAGAGGAACGCTTTCATGTCGGAGCTCGATGACATCCGCAGCTTCATTGCCGTGGTCGAGACCGGTGGCTTCGGGCGCGCGAGCAAGGTGCTGGGTCTGTCGAAGTCGATTGTCAGCCGTCGCATCGCGCGGCTCGAGGCCGATCTCGGTACCCGGCTGCTCAGCCGCACGACCCGCGGCATCAGCCCCACGGAGGCCGGGATCGAGTTCAAGGCGCGTGGCGAGCGCATCCTTGCAGACCTGGCGGAGGCGCGTGAATCGGTGGCGCTGCAAACGGGAGGCGTTGCCGGGCGGCTGCGTCTGTCGATGCCGCTGACCTTCGGCGTGCGCCATGTCGCGCCGGTCCTGGCCGAGCTCGCGCATCGCCACCCCAAGCTGGAACTCGATGTCGAGGCCAGCGACCGTTATGTCGATCTGATCGGCGAACGTTTCGATGCGGCGATCCGGATCGGCACCCTCAAGGATTCCAGCCTGGTCGCGCGACGCATCGCACCGGTCTACGGAGCCGTGGTCGCGAGCCCGCACTATCTCGAACGCCGGGGCCGCCCCGTCTCGCCGCTCGATCTGACCGAGCATGACTGCCTCATCTACACGGGTACGGCGACGACGGACTGGACTTTCCGCATGAGCAAGCGCTGGGTTTCGGTCAGGCCGACCGGTCGGCTGCGCTCGGACAGCGGAGAGACCCTGGCGGAGTGGGCGGAGGCTGGGCTCGGGCTTGCCGTGCTACCGACCTTCATGCTCACGGACGCGATCAGCAGAGGCGCCCTCGAGCACTTGTTGCTGGACTATCCGATGAAGGAGCAGGGGCTTTTCATCGTGCGCCCGCCAGGCGCCTATGTTCCCGGCAAGGTGCGCGTTCTGATCGATCTCTTGGTCGAGCATTTCGGAGGCGAGCCGAGCTGGGATCGCTGCCAGATGGCGGCCAAGGCGCGCGGATTGTCCTTCAGTGCGGAGCCCGTTTCCGATGATGCTGTTGCGCCGGAAGCCGAGCTGCCTGCCCATCAATTGGCGTGATCTTCGCTATCACATGATTTGGCGTTGCATTCCTTGAACGAGCCGGCAGTCTGCACGCGCTCGGAAACGGAGATTGCGATGCTGCTCGTTGGAATGCTGGACAGCCCCTATGTGCGGCGTGCCGCCATCACCGGAGCCCTGCTCGAGGTCGGTTTCGAGCATCGCTCGGTCTCGGTGTTCCGCCATATGGATGCGTTCCGGGCGATCAACCCCCTGATCAAGGCGCCGTCGCTGGTTTGCGACGATGGCACGGTGATCAGCGAGTCGCTGCTGATCATCCAGCATTTCGAGGATGTCGCCGGCCGTTCCCTGCGACCGATCGAAGACACTGCGCGGGTGCGTGATCTCAGCCTGACCGGCATTGGCATCGTCGCGGCGGACAAGGCCGTCTCGGTGGAATATGAGCGCAAACGTCCGGAAGCCCAGCGCTACGCGCCCTGGCAGGAGCGCATCGTGACGCAGTTGCACACGGCGCTCGATCTGCTCGACCGGGCAGCCCAGCGCGGTGAACTCGGTTCTGGGCCGGAGCTTGAGCCTGCCGATATTGCGGCTGCCATCGCCTGGGGATTCTGCCGCTTCGTGATCCCGGACTATGTCGAGGAGAGCCGCTGGCCGGCTCTCGCTGCTCAGGCGCGCGCCTGCGAGGAGCTGGACGTGTTCAAGGCCTGGCCAATCGATAGGGAGTGAGCGGCCGGTTCAGCCTGTTCAGTTCTGCACGAAGTTCGTCGGCAGCGGCCTTACGGCAGGGCCGCTGAAGCTGCCGGTCTTGGCGTCGCTCGGATCGGCATGGCTGAAGCCGAGCGAGGCGGCAGGGCTGGGGCCCTGGACCCAACCGGATGGCGGGGCCGAGGCGGCCTTGGCGCGAGCGGTCGCAACCGTCACCTTGCGACCTTCAGGCAAGGGACGGCTGACCGCGGCGAAGAGCGAGTCCAGGTTCGAACGGTCGGCATCATATTGCGCAACGATCGGCGTGTGCGGAGCGCTGCTGCTGTTGTTTCGTTCGGTTCGGGCAATGGCCGTGCTGCCGATTTGTGGCCGGCTCGGCGGCATTGGGTGAGCGATCGTGACCAGTTTGCCTTCCTGCTGGATGGCCGGTGCCGGGTCCGCGTCGCTGCCGCGCAACGAGGCCGTGGCGAGGTTTGCGAAAGCGACCGGACGCGACGGCGGCAGCGGCGCTGCCATCGGTTGGCCCGCGACGATCGTCTCGACCAGCGTGGTCATTTCGCCGGGGCGGCGCGGCGGCAAAGAGGCCAGGATCAGTTTCTGCTCTTCGCCAGCGCGACCGCCGGGCGCAAGCTGAGGTGCGAAGGCAAGCGCTCCGCCTTGCTGCGGCAGGGCAGCGACCTGGACAGCGCCCTGCTGCGCTGCCGGCGGGGTGAGGCCACCGGGGCGTGCGATGGGGAAAGGGGCGTCGATCAGCTTCGGCCTGATCTCTTCAGCAGCGGGAGCCGGAGCAAGCGCCGCGACCTGAACCGGCTGCGGCTCAGGGGGGACCGGTGCCTGACGGCTTGGGCGCGTCACGCGCGGAGCGGGCTCCGGCGCCGGGGCTGCGAGGAGCGATGCGCCGAAGCGCGTGCCGCCATCCTCGGAGCTGCTGTCGGCATAATTCTGGCGGGCATAGGCCATGACGACCGGCTGCGGCTTCGGCGCCGCGGCGCGCCCGCGCTGAGGCCGCGCATCCGCCTCCTCGTCATCGCCGCCGAAGAGGGCGGCCCACAGGCTCTTGCGCCCGGATGAGATCACTGCGCCTTCGTCGAGATCAGCGGCAGCATAACCAGCTACGGCGCCCCCGCGCGCCAGGACGTCGGCCTTGGCCAGTTCGTATCCGGCAAGCGGCTGGCCATCGGCCGGCAGGTGCACGGTCTTCTCGTCCGGGAAGAGGCGTACCAGTTGGTCGCGGGTCATGCGCGGCCAGGAGCGGACCGAGCCGGCGTCGAGATGGACAAAGGGGGTATGCGCGCCCGGATAGAAGCCGACGCCGCCGCGTTGCAGCCGCATGCCGGCTTCGCGAATCCTGGCTGTCGAGGTATCCGGCAGGTAGAAGTCCATTGCCTTGCCGAGCGTATGCTGGCTGTGCTTGGCGACGCCGCGCGAGCGCCGGCGCAGCATCGAGTTGGTGCCGGGCGAGCGATAAGCTGAGACGACGTGGAAGGGCTGTTCGGAGCCGACGGCGCGCTGAACCTCCCAGGCGACGTCGAACAGGCGAGGATCCATCTTGATGGGTTCGTCGACGCGCCAGTCGCGCAGGGCCCAGTTCAGCTTTTCCAGGGCTTCGGCCACATAACGCCCGTCGCGCCTGAAGGTAACGGTGATCTCCTCCTTGGTGTGCATGTGCCGGATGGAGATCGTGCGGGTGTCGCCATTGGCGACGGCGTTCTGTGTGCCGCGGACACCGCAGACGAGGGCCGCGAATGCAACGGCCAACGTCAGTCCGCCACGGAAGCCCGGCATCACGCGCAGCAGAAGCCGTCTCGGCATGGTGGCTGAGGATCTGCTCAAGCTACTTGACCCGTCTCGAAGCGCCGGCAAGGAGCTCGGCAAACGTCAACGAACAGTTGCGGAGATGCGTTAACAGCAGGTTAACAAGCAGGTAACCTGCCCGCCACGATTCTTTCCGCCGAAGCTGGCTAGCTGTGGATCGTGGCGAAAAGGTGCCCGATCCCTATTTCGCCACGATCTTAGCCGCGCTGCTCCAGAGCCTGTCGCACCAGACGGTGGAAGCCGTAGATATCGTCGAAGGTCACCAGCTTGCCGTCCGGCTGGACGACGTGGGTGTTGTAGACAAGGTGGATCTGCAGCGGCTGCGGCAGCCGGATGGTGCGCTCGCCAGAGCCGATCAGACGCTTCAGGCGCTCTGTCGTCCATTCCGGGCCAAGCACCTGGTCGGCGAGCAGGAAGGGATTGTCGAGGCGTACGCAGCCATGGCTGTAGGCCCTGCGCTCCGTGGCGAAGAGCCTGCGGTTCGGCGTGTCATGCAGGTAGACGGCATGGTCGTTCGGGAACATGAACTTGATCCAGCCGAGCGCATTGCGCTCGCCCGGCGGCTGGCGCACCGAGATGTTGCTGCCGCGGCGGGTCACGATATAACCGCGCTTGGCGGCATAGTCCGGATCGGCGGCGAGGCCGGGCAGGAACTCCTTCTTCAGGATCGATGGCGGCACGAACCACGACGGATTGACGACGACATGGTCCATCCGGTGGGAGAAGATCGGCGTCGCCGATTCCGGCTTACCGACGATGGTCCGGGCGTGGTGTACCACCTTGCCGTCGCGGATCACCCGCATCTGGAACTCCGGCACATTGACCGTGATATGGGTCTGGCCGAGATCGGCCGGCAGCCAGCGCCAGCGCTCCATTTGCGCAACGATGTCCTGCTGAGCGCGGTTGGTCGCCGGCGTGCCGAGCGCCGCGATCGTCTGGGCGCTGAGGATGCCGTTGGCGCGCAGGCCGGCCTGTTTCTGGAACTCGGCGACCGCAGTGGCGGTCGAGCGATCGAACACCGCTTCGTCGGACGGACCGAGCCCGAGCCGGGCGCGGATCAGGTGTACGCGCTCGTCGCGCATGCCGAGCTTGAGCGGAGGTCCGGCCGGAATGCGCACCATGGGCGCATCGTCCTGATGCCGACGCAGTTCGGCGAGCTTGGCCTTCAGCCGGCGATAGCCTTCATGCGGCGGGTTGTAGGCTGCCAGCACCTTGCCCGGGTCGGGGACAGCCGCGAGCTCGGAGAGGACCTCGGTGGCCGAGGGCAGATACAGTGTCGGCGTGATCAGCTTGGAAAGCCGGCGCGGGTCGATGCGGGCGCCGCGCGCGTCGCGGGCATAGAGCACGGCGAGCGCGGAAAGCCGGACATCGGCCTCGGCGAGGCTGCCCTTGTCGCTGGCCTCGAAAACGGGCAGCGGATAGTCGGTCGGCCGCAGGCCATCCTCGCCGGCGCGGCTCAACTGCGCCACGAGCAGCTTGGCGGCCGCACTCCAGCCCTTGCCGTCGATCCAGAAGGGACGGTTCTCGAAAGCCTGATAGGCGGCGAGGATTTCGCTGCGCTCGCGCTCCGCGAGGCGCGGCAAGGCCAGCGCTTCCGGCGCGCGTTCAGCTATTTCTGCAGCGAGCGCGGGTCCGGCGGGAAGCTCGACCACGACCTTGGGCAGGTCCGGTGGCGCAATCACAGGTTCGGCCGAGCGCAGCGGTGCGGGCCTGGCGGCGGGCGCAAGTGCCGGATCGGAGGGCGGCAGATCGATAGCCGGGATGTCGAGAACCACAGGCTCGTCGAGGTCGACGCCGGGCGTCGTGGCAGGCGTCGCCGGGACCTCGAGCGGAGCAAGCCCGCCCTGCGGCTGGGCCGAGGGAGCAACCGTGCCGGTCACCATCTCCGGCTCGGCGTTTCCGGCCTTCGGGGCTGTCTCGACGGTGACGACAACCTCGGGCAAGACCGGTGGCGCCAGGCTCTCGGGCGGCTTGTCGCCGTTCAGGATCAGCAGCGTCGGCTGCTCGGGCAGGGGGATTCCGAGTTCGGGCTCAGCAGTGCCCTGCGCAAACGCATATGCGGTGCCGAGGGCCAAGGCCAGGACCGATGCAGAGGCAAAGCTCGCCCAGTGGCGACGACGCATGGTCCAGTTCCTCATAGCTCTGCCCGATATCCGCGATACCTGCGCGACTCGGTCTGTTTCGACAAGATGCGGGGGTGCAACAGCGGGCATCTTTCAGCTCTACAACGCCTATGCCGCATCCGAGTTCGCAGATCCGTCATTGCCCTCGATCAGCCCGTAATCCTTGAGTTTGCGATAGAGCGTCGATCGACCGATGCCGAGCTTGCGCGAGACCTCGGACATGTGTCCGCGATAATGCGCCAGGGCGAATTTGATGATCTCGCGCTCGAGCTCTTCGAGCTTGCGGATGTCGGAGCCGGCGACCAGATCGAGCGCATTGGGATCGCGCACCGGCACCTGAATGATGCGCGGCGCCTCGTCGCGCGGCTCGGGGCGGGCGGTTGCGGCTGGCGCGGCCGGGATGCGGACATCAAAGCCTTCCATCTGCGCCGCGATCTGCGGAAACTCGGCGACGGTCAGCTCATCGTCATCCGCGAGCACGACCGCCCGGAACATCGCATTCTCGAGCTGGCGGACATTGCCCGGCCAGTCATAGCCATTGATCAGGTTGAGAGCCTCGGGCGAGATCGCCCGCAGCTTCTTGCCTTCTTCGGCGGCGAAACGGACGAGGAAGCCGCGGGCCAGATCGGCGATGTCCTCCCAGCGTTGCCGAAGCGGCGGCAGCGTGATCGGGAAGACATTGAGGCGATAGTAGAGATCCTCGCGGAATTCGCCGCGCTTCACCTGATCGAGCAGGCTCTTGTTGGTGGCTGAAATGATCCGGATGTCGACGCGCACCGATTTCTTGCCCCCGACGGGGTCGACCTCACCCTCCTGGATGGCACGCAGGAGCTTGACCTGGGCATCGAGCGGCAATTCACCGACTTCGTCGAGGAAGAGCGTGCCGCCATTGGCTTCGACGAACTTGCCGATATGGCGTTCGGTGGCGCCGGTGAAGGCGCCCTTCTCATGGCCGAACAGGATCGATTCGACGAGGTTATGCGGGATTGCGCCGCAGTTCACCGTGACGAAGGGCTTGCCCTTGCGATCGCTGGAGCCTTGGATGGCGCGCGCCAGCACCTCCTTGCCGACGCCGGATTCGCCCTCGATCAGGATCGGGATGTTCGATTTCGCGGCGCGTTCGGCCAGTCCGATGACGCGGCCCATGTCCGGGCTCTTGGTGGCGAGATCGCGGAAGCCGAGCTGTCCCGAGGCGCGGCGCTTGAGATAGCGCAGCTCGTGTTCCAGCGCGCCGAGCTTCAGCGCGTTCTTGATCGATATCTGCAGTCGCTCGGCGCCGACAGGCTTGACCACGAAGTCGACCGCACCGGCGCGCATGGCCGAGACCACGGTTTCGATCGAGCCGTTCGCGGTCTGCACGATGACCGGCGTGTCGATGCCGCGCTCACGCAGCCGGGAGAGCACGCCCATGCCGTCGAGATTGGGCATGACCAGGTCGAGGACCACCGCGTCGAAGGCTCCGGTCTCGCCATTGCCGAGCAAGGCAAGCGCCTCGTCGCCACTCTCGGTCACGACGACGTCGTAGCCGAAGCGCTTGAGCATGGCGTCGAGCAGTCGGCGCTGAACGGGGTCGTCATCAACGACGAGAACGGTGGTTGTCATGAAACCTCGATACCGGTCGCTGCAGAATCAGTGTTCCGTTTCGGGGCACTGTCATCCAGAACGGTTAAGCCGCTCTTAAGCGCCGGCGCCTGGCGGTGGCGTTGATCGCGCGGCCTTGTCCGCGCATATGGGTATGGATGGTTTCGCCAGCGAGGTGCCTTTGACATGACGATTGCTTTCGACGGGACGATCTCCGCCAACGTCGCAAGAAGCGCGGCGAGCAGCGCCGCCAAGGCCGCGAAAGCACTGGGCAAGCTGCCGGAATGGGATCTCAGCCATCTCTACCCGTCGATGGATTCGCCCGAATTCAGCGCCGATCTCGAGCGCGCGCTGACTGAGTCGCAGCGCTTCGCGGCGCTCTATCGCGGCAAGCTGGCGGAACTCGCCGCCCGTGACGATGCGAGCGCGACACTCGCCGAGGCCGTGCGTGCCTATGAGCAACTGGAAGACCTGCTCGGCAAGATCATGTCCTATGCCGGCCTCGTCTACTCCGGCGACACCACCGATCCGACGCGCGCCAAGTTCTACGGTGACACCCAGGACCGGATGACGACCGCCTCGACCGAACTGCTGTTCTTCGGGCTCGAGCTCAACCGCCTCGACGAGGCGCTGCTGGCGAAGGTCGCGGCCGAGCCACCGCTGAGCCATTGGCAGCCCTGGATCGAGGATCTCGCCAAGGACAAGCCGCACCAGCTCGAAGACCGGATCGAGGAATTGTTCCACGAGAAGTCGGTGACCGGGCGTGGGGCCTGGAACCGGCTCTTCGACGAGACCGTCGCCTCGCTGCGCTTCACGGTGAATGGCGAGGAGCTGACGCTCGAACTCACCCTGAACAAGCTGCAGGACGCCGACGGTGCGGTGCGCAAGGCCGCCGCCGAAGCCCTGGGTGGGGTTTTGCGCGGCAATCTGCGCACGTTCTCGCTGATCACCAACACGCTTGCCAAGGACAAGGAAATCTCCGACCGCTGGCGCAAATTCGAGGATGTCGCCGATTCGCGGCATCTGGCGAACCGGGTCGAGCGCGAGGTCGTCGATGCGCTGGTTGCGGCCGTGCGCGAGGCCTATCCGCGCCTGTCGCATCGCTACTACAAGCTGAAGGCGCGCTGGTTTGGCCGTGAGGCGCTCGATTTCTGGGATCGCAACGCGCCGCTGCCGAAGGTCGAGCAGCGCACGATTCCGTGGACCGAGGCGCGCGACACGGTTCTCGACGCCTATGGCGCTTTTTCGTCGAACATGGCCGGCATTGCCCGGCGCTTCTTTGACGAGGGCTGGATCGATGCGCCGGCCCGGCCGGGCAAGGCGCCGGGTGCCTTCGCGCACCCGACCGTGCCGTCGGTCCACCCTTATGTGCTGCTGAACTACCAGGGCAAGCCGCGCGATGTGATGACACTCGCCCATGAGCTCGGCCATGGCGTGCATCAGGTCCTGGCGGCGCCGAACGGGGCGCTGATGGCACCGACGCCACTGACCTTGGCCGAAACGGCAAGCGTCTTCGGGGAGATGCTGACCTTCCGCAAGCTGCTTGATGGAACCACTGATCCGAAGCAGCGCAAGGCGATGCTGGCGGCCAAGGTCGAGGACATGATCAACACGGTCGTGCGCCAGATCGCGTTCTACTCCTTCGAGCGCAAGGTGCATGAGGCGCGCAAGGCGGGGGAACTGACGGCGGACCAGCTTTGCGAACTCTGGATGAGCGTACAGGCGGAAAGTCTCGGGCCGGCGATCACACTCGGACCGGGCTACGAGCCGTTCTGGGCCTATATCCCGCATTTCATCCATTCGCCCTTCTATGTCTATGCCTACGCCTTCGGGGATTGCCTGGTGAACTCGCTCTACGGGGTCTATCAGAACTCTGCCGGGGGCTTTCAAGAGCGCTATTTCGCCTTGCTCTCGGCCGGCGGAACCAAGCACCATTCCGAGCTTCTGAAGCCGTTCGGTCTCGATGCGCGCGATCCCGCTTTCTGGCAGATCGGCCTCACCATGATCGAAGGGCTGATCATCGAGCTGGAAGGAATGGAGTGAAGCCGCAATAGCGCCGGAGCGCGGGCATGGCTGACGGTCCCCTCGTTTTCGATCGTGATCTCGCCCGTCGCCGCCTGGCACGGGCGGTGGCGGGCGGCTATCCCGATTTCCTGCTGGCCCGCGCCAGCGAGGATCTCGACGAGCGGCTCGCCGCGGTCTTGCGCCGCTTCGCGTTGGCAGCCGATCTCGGCACGCCGCTGCCGGTTACAGGTCCCGTGCTGCGCGCCAAGGCCGAGGCGCTCTGGCGAATGGCGGAGACCGAAGGGGCCGGAGGCGATGTCGTCGGCGATCTCGAGCGCTTGCCGCTCGCAGCGGCTTCGATCGATCTCGCCGCCTCGCTGCTCGCGCTGCAGGGCGTCAACGACCTGCCGGGGGCGCTGATCCAGATCAGGCGCTCGCTTAGGCCCGATGGTCTCTTCATCGGCTGCCTGCTTGGCGGTCGTACTCTTCAGGAATTGCGCGAAGTCCTGGTGGCCGCGGAAGCGGAGACGACCGGTGGCGTGAGCCCGCGGGTCGCGCCCTTCGCCGATCTGCGCGACATGGGCAGCCTGCTGCAACGCGCCGGATTCGCACTTCCGGTGGTCGACAGCGAGCTGGTCACGGTGCGCTATCGCGACCTGTTCGGGCTTCTGCGCGATTTGCGCGCGATGGGCTGGGCCAATGTGCTGACCGACCGGCGCAAGGCGCCGTTGCGTCGCGACACGCTGATGCGTGCAGCTGGGCTCTATGCCGAGCGCTTCGCCGATTCCGACAGCCGGTTGCGCGCGACATTCGAGATTGTCTGGCTTTCCGGCTGGGCGCCTCATGAAAGCCAGCAGAAGCCGCTCAAGCCGGGCTCGGCCAAGGCGAGGCTGGCCGATGCGCTCGGCGTGCCCGAGATCGGGACAGGCGAGAAGCCGGGGCAGTGACGGGGAGCAGCGGCCGATGAGCGAACGCGCGGTGCGGCTTGGTCGCTCCCATTTCAGGTTGTTTCGCGCGATTCCGACGCGCTGGGCCGATAATGACGCCTATGGTCACGTCAACAACGTTGTCTATTACTCTTGGTTCGACACGGCGGTGAATGCTTGGCTGATCGAGCAGGGGCATCTCGATCTTGCCGGAAGCGAGAGTGTCGGCCTGGTGGTCGAAACGGCCTGCACCTATTTCGAAAGCGTCGCCTTCCCCGAGACGATCGAGGCCGGAATTGCGGTCGAGAAACTGGGCCGCAGTTCGGTGACCTATCGGATCGGCATTTTCCGGCGTGGTGGTGAGCAGGCGGCGGCGCAGGGCCGCTTCACCCATGTCTATGTCGGGCGCGCCAGCCAGAAGCCGATCCCGATTCCGGACGGGTTGCGCGGCGCGCTCCAGGCGCTCACCGCATCAGGCGCACCGGACTGATCTCGGCGGGCGCGCCAGTTGGGGCTTTCGCGGGCGGAACAGCTTCGAATGCACGCCTGCATGGCATCGATCGGCGGGAATGCGTTGTCTCCGGCGGACAAGCAGGCTATGCCCCGCGCATCAGAGGCGGGCCGGGCGTCCGCGATCAGGGACCAGGCGAGCCGTGATTCCCAACGAGATCAAGATCACTCCGCAACTCGTGGCCGAGCACGGCCTCAAGCCGGACGAATATCAGCGTTTCCTCCACCTGATCGGCCGCGAACCGACGATCACGGAGCTCGGCATCGTCTCGGCGATGTGGAACGAGCATTGCTCCTACAAATCCTCGAAGATCCATCTGAAGACGCTGCCGACCAAGGCGCCCTGGGTGATCCAGGGTCCGGGCGAGAATGCCGGCGTCATCGATATCGGCGATGGGCTCGCGGTGGTCTTCAAGATGGAGAGCCACAACCACCCTTCGTTCATCGAGCCCTATCAGGGCGCGACGACCGGTGTCGGGGGCATCCTGCGCGACGTCTTCACCATGGGTGCGCGCCCGATCGCGGCCTTGAATGCGCTGCGCTTCGGCGATCCCTCGCATCCCAAGACCCGCCACCTTGTTTCCGGCGTCGTTGCCGGCATCGGCGGCTACGGCAATTCCTTCGGCGTCCCGACGGTCGGCGGCGCGGTCGGCTTCCATACGCGCTATGACGGCAATATCCTGGTCAATGCCATGGCGGTCGGCCTCGCCAAGACCGACGAGATTTTCTACGCCAAGGCCTCGGGTGTCGGGAAGGCGATCGTCTATCTCGGTTCCAAGACCGGTCGCGACGGCATCCACGGCGCGACCATGGCGTCGGCTGCCTTCGGCGAAGGCGGCGAGGAACGCCGCCCGACCGTGCAGGTCGGCGACCCCTTCGCCGAGAAGCTGCTGCTGGAAGCCTGCCTCGAGATCATGGCGGCCGGCCATGTCGACGCGATCCAGGACATGGGCGCAGCCGGGCTGACCTGCTCGGCCGTCGAGATGGGCGCCAAGGGCGATCTCGGCGTCGAGCTCGATCTCGACGCGGTGCCCTGCCGCGAAGAGCAGATGAGCGCCTATGAGATGATGCTCTCGGAGAGCCAGGAGCGCATGCTCATGGTGATCAAGCCGGGCCATGAGGAACCGGCCGAGGCGATCTTCAGGAAATGGGGTTTGGATTTCGCCGTGGTCGGCAAGACCACCGACACGCTGCGCTTCGTCGTGAAGCACCAGGGCGAGACAATGGCCGACCTGCCGATCAAGGAGCTCGGCGACGAGGCTCCCGAATATGACCGGCCCTGGATCGAGACGCCGAAGCTGGCGATCGTCGAGGCCGCTTCGGTGAAGCCGCCAATGTCGAACGGTGATGCCTTGCTGACGCTCGTCGGCTCGCCGGAGCTCTGTTCGAAGCGCTGGGTCTATGAGCAGTACGACACGCTGATCCTCGGAAACTCGGTGGTCACGCCCGGCGGCGATGCCGGCATCGTCCGCATCGAGGAGGGGCCGAAGGGCCTTGCCATGACCGCCGACGTGACGCCGCGCTATTGCGAGGCCGACCCGTTCGAGGGGGGAAAGCAGGCGGTCGCCGAGGCCTGGCGCAACCTCACGGCCGTCGGCGCGACGCCGCTCGCCATCACCGACAACCTGAATTTCGGCAACCCCGAGCGTCCCGAGGTGATGGGCCAACTCGTCGGCTGCATCAAGGGCATCGGCGAGGCCTGCAAGGTGCTCGACTTCCCGGTCGTCTCCGGCAATGTCTCGCTCTACAACGAGACCAATGGCGTCTCGATCCTGCCGACCCCGACGATCGGCGGCGTCGGCGTTCTGGCCGATGTGACGAAGCACGCGACTGTCGGCTTCAAGGCTGAAGGCGAGAGCGTGATCCTGATCGGCGAGACCTCCGGCTGGCTCGGCCAGTCGGCCTATCTCGCGACCATCTGCGGCCGGGAAGAAGGCGCGCCGCCGCCCGTCGACCTCGCGATCGAGCGCCGTAACGGCGAGTTCGTGCGAGCGCTGATCACGGCCGGTCGCGTCAGCGCCTGCCATGATCTGTCGGATGGCGGCCTCGCGGTCGCCTTGAGCGAGATGGCGCTTGCCGGCGGCGTCGGCGCGACGGTGACACAGCTTCCAGCGGGAGCGGCTCATGCGGTCCTGTTCGGCGAAGATCAGGCGCGCTACCTGGTCACCGTGCCGTCGAGCGAGGCGGACGGGCTGCTGACCGAGGCCAAGGCAGCTGGCGTGCCTGCTGCTCTTATCGGCCGGACGGGCGGAAACGCCCTTGTGCTGCCTGGGGAGGCTCCGCTGGCGCTGACCGCGCTCGACAAGGCGCATGAGGACTGGTTCCCGAGTTATATGTCGGCCAAGGGCGCGTAAGGAGACACGATCATGGCGATGGACGCGCACGATATCGAAGCGATGATCAAGGCGGCGCTGCCGGATGCGGTGGTCGAGATCAAGGATCTCGCCGGCGATGGCGACCATTACGCGGCGACCGTGATCTCAGCCGCCTTCAAGGGCAAGAGCCGGGTTCAGCAACATCAGATGGTCTATGCCGCGCTGCAAGGCCGCATGGGCGGCGTGCTGCACGCCCTTGCGCTGACGACGACGGTTCCCCAGAATTAGTAGAGACAATCCAGCGGGCCTTGACCCCGCCTCAGGAGAGAAGACAGATGAGCGACGTCAACGCCCGTATCGACGCCGAAGTGAAATCCAGCGACGTGGTGCTCTTCATGAAGGGCACGCCCCAGTTCCCGATGTGCGGTTTCTCCGGGCAGGTCGCCCAGATCCTCGGTTATCTCGGTGTGCCCTACAAGGGCGTGAACGTGCTGGAAGACCAGGAGATCCGCGAGGGCATCAAGGCCTATTCCAACTGGCCGACCATCCCGCAGCTCTACGTCAAGGGTGAGTTCATCGGCGGTTGCGACATCACCCGCGAGATGTTCCAGGCGGGCGAGTTGCAGGCGCTCTTCGAAGAAAAGGGTATTACGGTCAAGCAGGCGAGCTGAGGCTCGCCTGACGCATCCGCGGAGTTTCGGCGCGGTCTTCAGGCCGCAATGCATTGCGGGTGAGGCTTGCGGATCCGCTCCTGCGAGGGCGGGTATTTTTCCAGCTTGTCGGCGGGCCTGATCGGCCTGCGCACAAGTTCGCCGCCGCAATTCGGGCAGGCACCCCTGAAGCGCGTCTCGCTGCAGTCGGCGCAGAAGGTGCATTCGAAGCTGCAGATCATCGCGTCGCGCGCCTCGGGCGGCAGGTCGCGGTCGCAGCATTCACAGTTCGGGCGAAGTTGCAGCATGGCATCCTCCAGGAGCGGTGGAGAGACCATGCGGCCGGCGACGGTGCGCCGCCAGCGCGACTTGCTGATGAAACCCATCAGCCCAGGCGATCACTTCACCAGAAGCCAGTCCTCCACGACCAGCGCATCGAGACCGCTGGTATAGAACATCAGGATCGCATCCTCGGCCGTGTGCAGGATGGGCTTGCCCATGATGTTGAACGAGGTGTTGAGGATCACCGGCACGCCGGTGATGGCATGAAAGGCCGAGATCAGCGCGTGATAGCGCTCGTTGCGCTCGGCCGTGACGCTCTGGAGCCGGCCCGTCGCGTCTTCATGGACCACAGCGGGAACGCGTCCGCGCACCGGCGGCTTCCAGACCAGCGTGCGCTCCATATAGGGCGAGTCCTGGTAGTTCTCGAACCAGTCCGCACCATGTTCGGCGAGAATCGACGGAGCGAAAGGGCGGAAGGCCTCGCGATACTTGACCTTGGCGTTGAGCAGCTCCTTGGCATTGGCCGGGCGCGGATCGGCGAGGATCGAGCGGTTGCCGAGCGCGCGCGGGCCGAACTCGGCCTTGCCCTGGACCCAGCCGACAAGCTTGCCTTCGGCAAGCAACTCGGCCGTCGCCGGGGCAACCTCCTTCGGTGCGAGGCGCTTCAAGCGGGGCTCCCAGGCCGCCATGCGCTCCAGCGGTTCGGTCGAAACGCGCGAGCCGAGATAGGGCGTCATCGGTCCCTTCGGCGCACGCCATTCCGGATGTGCCTCGGCATGGGCCAGCCAGGCTGCCCCAATGGCATTGCCGTCATCGGCGGGAGCTGAGGGTACGAACACCTCGCTGAATCCGTGACGGCCAACGATCTTGCCGTTGAACGAGGAGTTGAGCGCGCAGCCGCCCGAAAGCACCAGATTCTCGGACGGCACCAATGCGCCTGCTTCCGCCAGCAGTGCCGCCATCATCTCGGCGAAGACATCCTGGCCGCAACGGGCAAGGTCGGCCCAGCCCTGGTCGAGCGCATCGGCAGGCCGCCGTGCCAGGATCTTGGCGGAGACCGCGCGTATGGTGGCCGCATCAGCGAAGGAGAGCTTGTTCTCCTCGATCCGGTAAAGGCGGCGCAGCAGCGCCAGCAGTTCGGCATCCTGCTTGCCATAGGGCGCAAGCCCCATGATTTTCCACTCCTCGCCCCTCGCCTGGTCGAAGCCGGCCAGGTCGGTGACGAGGCCGAAATAGAAGCCGATCGACTCGCGGCCGCGATGACGCTTCACCTCGCTGATCTCGCCATCGCGTAACGCGAGGATGGCCGAGGCCCCGGTCTCGCCCATGCCATCGACGACGAGGCAGGTGGCATCGCGGAAGGGAGACGACCAACAGGCATAGGCCGCGTGGCCGAGATGGTGGCCATAGCGCTTGAGGCCGGTGACGTTCGCCTTGCCGAAGGCGCGGTCGAGCCCGAGCAGCGTGCCGAGGCCTGCACGCTGCTGGCCGAGATGCAGCGAGGCGATCAAGGCCCGCTCGGAGCGCTCCGGCACCAGCGAGCGGTTGAGCTCGGGGGACAGCTTGAGCAGTTCATCGATCGTGAAAGCGCCAGTCCGGCTCATATGCTCGAGGAAGCCGGTGAACTCCCCGCTCCAGCTCGTCGCGATCTGCACCGGAGCGCCTGCCGGGATGTAGCGCTTGAGCAGGCTTTCCATCCGCGGCGCGGAATCCGGCTCGCAATTCGGTGCGCGCTTATATTGCAGGTAGCGCTCGGTCGCCTCGGCGAAGAGGACCTCGCCATCGGGGCCAACGATCGCGATCGCGGGATCGTGGAAGGTGGTGGCCAAGCCGATCGTGTAGCTCATGCCGCAACGATATGGAGCAGTGCGCGATCAGGCAAACCGCGGCGGCTCAGCGTCCGAGCGCGGTGCGGATGAAGGAGAGCGCGTCCTGGCTCGCCCAGTCGGCGGGGCCTTGCAGCATCGCGAGTTCACAGCCCGACGCGTCGACCAGGAAGCTGACCGGCATGCCCTCGATCTTCTTGGCCGAGCGCAGATCCTGGAAGACCTTGGCCTCCGGATCGGCGTAATAGCCGAGCTGGCCGATCTTGCGCTCGGCAAGCCAGGTCTTTGGTTTTTCGAGGTTCCGGGTGTCGATATTGATCGCCAGCACCGCGAAATCCTGGCCGCCGAGCTTGCCCTGCAGCGCGTCCAGCGAAGGCATCTCATGCAGGCAGGGCAGGCACCAAGTCGCCCAGAGATTGACCAGGACGGTCCGCCCCTTGAAGGCGGACAATGTCGTCGGCTGGCCGTCAGGGCCGTTGAAGACGAGGTTGGGCAGGGGCTGGGATGCCGTTGCAACCTCCACGGCCGCAAGTTCGCCACGTGCCAACGGACGCAGTTTTTCAGCGGTCGCTGCCGCCGCAGAGCATGATCCTGAATTGCCGGCCCGGCCCTTGACAGAGTAGAAGGCCGCGACGCCGCCGAGTGCAATCAAGGCGAGAGCGCCGAAGGCGGCATAAGTTTTCGAACGAGACGTCATTGCACGTCCAAAAAGCAGGAAAGAGCGTCGTGAGCAATCGCATGTGGGGAGGGCGTTTCGCCACGGGGCCGGATGCCATCATGGAGGAGATCAATGCCTCCATCGACTTCGACCAGCGCCTGTGGCGGCAGGATATCCGGGGCTCGCTGGCGCATGCAGCGATGCTGGGCGAGACCGGCATTCTGACCCGCGAAGATGTGAACGTGATCAGTGCTGGGCTCAAGGGGATCGAGGCAGAGATCGAGGCCGGCACGTTCACGTTCTCGCGCGCGCTCGAGGACATTCACATGAATGTCGAGAGCAATCTCAGGGAGCGGATCGGCGGCGCCGCGGGCCGTCTGCACACGGCCCGTTCGCGCAATGATCAGGTTGCGACCGATATGCGCCTCTGGGTGCGCGATACCCTTGAGACGCTCGATCGGCAGATCGCCGACCTGCAACTGGCTCTCGCCGAAAAGGCCGATGCCCATGCCGGCGCGGTGATGCCCGGTTTCACGCATCTGCAGTCGGCGCAGCCGGTGACTTTCGGGCATCACTTGCTCGCCTATGTCGAGATGCTGGCGCGCGATCGCGGCCGTGTCCGCGATGCGCGCGAGCGCCTCAACGAATGCCCGCTCGGCGCGGCGGCGCTGGCCGGCACCTCCTTCCCGATCGACCGTTTCCACACGGCCAAGGCGCTCGGCTTCGACCGGCCGACGGCGAATTCGCTGGATTCGGTCTCGGATCGCGATTTCGTGCTGGAGACGCTCGCGGCGGCATCGATCTGCGCCATGCATCTCTCGCGTTTCGCCGAGGAGATCGTGCTGTGGGCGACGCCCCAGTTCGGCTTCGTCAAGCTCTCGGACAAGTTCTCGACCGGCTCCTCGATCATGCCGCAGAAGCGCAATCCCGACGCTGCCGAGCTGGTGCGCGGCAAGGCGGGGCGCGTCTTCGGGCATCTTCAGGCGCTGCTGACGATGATGAAGGGGCTGCCGCTCACCTATTCCAAGGACATGCAGGAGGACAAGGAAGGCACCTTCGACGCTCTGCAGTCGCTCTCGCTATGCCTCGCCGCCACGTCGGGCATGGTCCGCGACATGGAGCCCAATCTGAAAGTGATGAAGAAGGCAGCGGGCCTCGGTTACGCCACCGCGACCGATCTCGCCGACTGGCTGGTCCGGGTTCTGAAGATGCCGTTCCGGGACGCGCATCACGTCACCGGCAAGCTGGTTGGCATCGCGTCGGCCAAAGGCGTCGGGCTGGAGAAGCTGACGCTCGCCGAGATGCAGGACGTCGAGCCGAAGATCACCGAGGCCGTCTTTGCCGTGCTTGGCGTCGAGCAGTCTGTGAAGAGCCGTGTCAGCTATGGCGGCACGGCGCCGGCGAATGTCCGTCGTCAGGCCAAACGCTGGCTGAAGCAGCTCGCCAAGGAGCAGCAGTGACGATTCGCGGTCATGCCCGGGCTTGACCCGGGGCATCTCCCACCAGGGATTCCCGGGTCTGCCCTGCACTCTGCCCGGGAATGACGATCCGTCGCTGCAAAGGCTCGCAAGCGCGCACGCCATTCGCTACAGTCCCCGCCACATATTGCCCGAGGATTCCCGTTCGTGCCGCATCCCCGCCTGAAACTCGGCCGCGCCATCGTGGTCGCCGGCCTGCTAAGTCTCGCTTTGACGGCCTGCGGCCGGAAGGGGCCGCTCGAAGCGCCGCCGAACGCGACAAACGCCATCGACCTGCCTGATGCGGACATCGGCGCGGTCGAGAATCGCGTGCCGGAGACCACAACCTCGCCGATCGCCAAACCGCCGAAATCGAGCCGCGCCATCGTCATTCCGAACAAGAGCTTCGTGCTCGACCCTTTGCTCTGAGATCCCGATGCATCACTTTGCCTATCGCGACGGCGCGCTCTTCGCCGAGGATGTCGATCTGCGCCGGATCGCGGCCGGGGTCGGGACGCCGGTCTATGTCTATTCCTCGGCGACGATCGAGCGGCACTACCGGCTGTTCGAGAGCGCGATGCGCGGCATCGATCCCACGGCCCCGGCCCCGCATGTCTTCTATGCGGTGAAGGCGAATGGCAATCTCGGCGTGCTGAAGACGCTGGCTGCGCTTGGCGCGGGTGCCGACACGGTCTCGGAAGGTGAAGTGCGCAAGGCGCTTGCCGCCGGTTTCGCTCCCGAGAAGATCGTCTTTTCCGGTGTCGGCAAGAGCGAGAGTGAACTCGCCTTCGCTGTCGGGGCCGGCATCTTCCAGATCAACATCGAGTCGGAAAGCGAGCTCGAACTCCTGTCGAAAGTGGCGGCAAGGCTCGGCAAGCGCCAGGAGGCGGTCTTCCGCGTCAACCCGGATATCGGCGCCGGCGGCCATGCCAAGATCACCACCGGCTCGGCCGCCAACAAGTTCGGCGTTTCCTTCGAGGAGGCCAGCCGACTCTACGCACGCGCCGCCAATATGCCGGGCGTCCGGATGATGGGACTGGCGGTCCATATCGGCAGCCAGATCCGCGAGACCGAGGCTTTCGAGGCGGCTTATGCCAAGATGGTGGGCCTTGTTGGCAGTCTGCGAGCCGAGGGGCACCGGGTCGACCGGCTCGATCTCGGCGGGGGCCTTGGAATTCCCTATGAGATCCCGAAGGATTTCGATCACGGTCCGAGCCTGATCGAGGATTACGCGGCCATGGTCGGGCGCGTCACCAAGGGGCTCGATGTCGAACTTGGTTTCGAGCCCGGCCGTCTGATCGTCGGCAATGCCGGCATCCTGCTGACGCAGGTGCTGCATCTCAATTCGCGTCCCACAAAGCAGTTCCTCGTCGTCGATGCGGCGATGAACGACCTGATGCGGCCGGCGATGTACGAGGCCTATCACGAGATCTGGCCGGTGGCTGAGCCTGCAGCCGATGCGCGCAAGCTGGCCTATGACGTGGTCGGCCCGATCTGCGAATCGGGCGACACCTTCACCACCGATCGCCTGCTGCCGGAACTGAAGCAGCACGACCTGATCGCCTTCATGACCGCAGGGGCCTATGGCGCCAGCATGTCTTCGACCTATAATCAGCGGCCGCTGGTCGCCGAAGTGCTGGTCAAGGGCGCGGAATTTGCGGTGACGCGCCCGCGCCAGAGCTATGAAGACCTGATCGGCACGGATCGTGCACCGCCCTGGCTGGCCTAACGCTGCGGTTCACGAAACGCGGAGCGGCCTGTGTGTGACGGGTCTGCGCTCTGGCCTTGCCACATTCACGTGCTAGCGTGGTGTTACTTGGTGAGGCTCAGGCAGAGCGGGGGCGGCTCGGAGCGACGGCATGAAAGAGGCGCAGCGCCGCACGGCGCTTGATCCGATCGGGAGCATCCGCCAGCGCCTTGGCAGGCTGGCCGCGGTGTCGCGCGCCTCGCTTGCCTGGGAGCGCCTCTGGCCTCGGTTCTGGTTGCCCGCAGCAATCATCCTCAGTTTCCTGGCGTTGTCCTGGCTTGGGCTCTGGACGCATCTGCCCTGGCAGGGCCGCGCCATCGGCGTCGCGCTCTTCTTCGCTGCGCTGGTTGCCGGCATCTGGCATGTTGCGCGCACGCCTTTGCCGTCGCGGCGTGATGCGCTGGCGCGGCTCGACCAGTCGCTGCAAGGGGCGCATCGCCCGGCCTCGGCGCTGGAGGACAGTCTCGCAGTCGGTTCAAACGATCCGGTTTCGCAGGCGCTGTGGAAGCTTCACGTCGAGCGCCAGGGTGCGCAGGTCGCGGGCTTGCGGGTCGCTCCGCCACGGCCACGCATGGCCATGCGTGACCGGCTTGCCATTCGCGCCGTGCCGCTGCTGGCGGCCGTCACCGCATGTTTCATCGCTGGTCACGAGGCTGGACCCCGCATCTGGGCTGCCTTCGACTGGCGTGGCCCGTCCGCACCGGTCGCCGCCGCCCGGATCGACGCCTGGATCGATCCGCCCGCTTATACCCGGCTGCCGCCGATCCTGATCGATTTCGCCCGGTTGCACGGCACCGCCTTCACCGCGCCGGAGAAATCGACCGTGGTGATCCGCGTTGCCGGCAAGAGCGGCATGGATGTCGTGACGACGGGCCGGCTCGATGTGCTGCCGCCGCAGCAGGCGAAGGATGGCAAGCCGGTCGAGGCGGCCTCTGTTGCCGTGCTGGAAAAGCGCTACATGCTGACCGGCAATGGCACACTGAGGATCACCGGTGGGGGGGCACCGCAGGCGACGCTCACCCTGACCGCGGTTGCGGACCAGCCGCCCCAGATCAGCTTCGTCGAGCCGCCGAAACCGGTCAGCGGGGTGCAGGGCGGGCTGGGCCTGACATTCCGTGCCAAGGATGATTACGGCATCGCCTCGGCTGAGGTTGTCGTCTCGCGGACCGGGCCGCCATCTGGCGGGCGCTCGCTGGTCGAGCCGCCAAAGCAGGGCCTCAGCGTACCGTCCTCCCCGTCAGGCGAGGAAGAACTGAAGAACACGGTCGATTTCTCGGCTCATCCCTGGGCGGGAGCCAAGGTCAAGATGGTGCTCGTTGCCCGCGATGAAGCCGGGCAGGAGGGCCGCAGCGAGACGATCGAGGTCGTGTTGCCGCAGCGCACCTTCACCAAGCCGCTGGCCAAGGCACTGGTCGAGCAGCGGCGCAAGCTCGTCATGGATGTCGATGCGCGCAAGCGCGTCCAGCTCGCCATGGATGCGCTGCTGATCGAGCCTGATCGCTTCATGAAGGAGACCGGTGCCTATCTGGGCATGCGCCTGATCGGCGAAAGGCTGCGGCGTGCGGCCAATGACGACCAGCTGCGCGATGTCGCCGATCTGATGTGGGGCATGGCGCTCCAGCTCGAGGATGGCGATCTCTCCGATGCGGAGCGCGATCTGCGCGCCGCCCAGGAACGCCTGCAGCAGGCTCTGGAGCGCGGGGCGTCCGAGGAGGAGATCCGCAAGCTCACCGAGGATATGCGGCGGGCACTCGACAAGTTCATGCGTGAGCTGGCCCAGCAGATGCAACGCCAGCAGCAGAATGGCGACCAGAACCAGGCGCAACTGCCGGAGAATTTTCGCTCGGTGACGCCGCGCGACCTGCAGAACATGCTGAACCGGATCGAGGAGCTCTCCCGGCGCGGCGACATGGCAGAGGCACAACGGCTGATGGAGGAGCTGAACAACCTCCTCAACAACCTCCAGATGGCGCGGCCTGGCCAGCAGGATCCGCGGCAGCGCGAGATGAACCAGGCGCTCGGCGATCTCGACCGGATGACCCGCGACCAGCAGAACCTGCGCGATGAAACCTATCAGCAGGAGCAGCAGCGTCAGAATCGGGCCCAGCAGGGCCGGCGCCCTGGCCAGCAGCAGGCACGTCCTGGCCAGGGACAGCGCCAGCAGGGCCAACGCGGCCAGCGTGGACAGCAGCAGCCCGGACAAGAGGGCGAAGAAGGCGAGGGCGAGGACGGGCAGCAGGGGGCCGAAGGCCAGCAGGGTCAGCAGGGTCAGCAGGGGCAGGGATTGTCGCAGCGCCAGCAGGCCCTGCGCGAGCGCCTGCAGGATCTGCAGCGGCGGATGCGCGGCATGGGCGCCCCCGAATCTGGTGAGCTCGGCGAGGCCGAGGACGCCATGCGCGAGGCGGAAGGTCAGCTCGGCCAGGGCCAGGGCGAGGGTGCGCTCGAATCGCAAGGCAAGGCACTCGACGCCTTGCGCCGTGGTGGGCAGAACCTTGCCCAGCAGATGCAGGGGCAGCCCGGTGACGGCGACGGCACGGAAGGCGCCTTCGGCGAGCCGGACGGTCAGCCGGCCGGCCGGCCTTCGGCACAGCAGCGCGGCCGCGACGATCCGCTCGGGCGGCCGCAGCGGCAGCGCGACTGGGCCGATGGCCGCGTGCGCGTGCCGGGAGCCGATGAAAGTGCGACGCAGCGAGCGCGTCGGATCCTCGAAGAGCTCCGCCGTCGACTCGGAGATCCGTCCCGGCCGCTCGAAGAACTCGACTATCTTGAGCGGTTGCTCAGGCGGAACTGAGCGCGTTCAGGCCTTGCGTGAGCTCGCAACCAGCGCCCCGGCCACGATCAGTACGCAGGACGCCGCGAGCAGCCAGCTCGCGGCCGCATAGCCTGCGATCACGAGGATGAGGGTGGAGAGGACCGGTGCGGCATAGGAGGCGACGCCGAGGAAGGCGACATCGCCTCGCTTCATGCCGATATCCCAGCAGATGAAGGCCAGCCCGATCGAGCCAAGGCCGAGCCCGAGCGCACCCGTCCATTCAACGCTCGTCAGCGACCAGAGTGTCGTCTCGAAGGCTGCGTGGCACGCAAAAGCCGCCGCAGCGCAGCCAAGCAGGGTCACGCCAAGACTTTCGGACGGCACCTCGGCAAACCGGCGCGACAGCACCGAGTAGCTCGCCCAGACGAAGGCACCAAGCGCCGCGAGCCCGTGTCCGAGCGAGAGGCCGCCGCCGGTACCGAGCCCGCCCGAGATCAGTAGTGCGGTCGCGGCGAGGCCGATCAAAGCCCCGATCAGATGGCGCGGCTTCAAGCCACCGCCCGGCAGCAGCGCGGCGAAAAGCACAATCAGCAGCGGCCAGAGATAGTGGATCAGGTTGGCCTCGGCCGGCGGCGCGGTTTTGACCGCGGCATAATAGAGCGCGGTATCGCCGAAGGGACCGTAGAGGCCCAGCGCGAAGGAGCCCCAGGTCGGACGAACGCGGCGCAGTTGCCCGCGCGCCGCAGTGATGCAGAGGATCAGCAGGCTGCCGACGGCAAACGTCATGCCAACGAGCTGGAACGGGGGCACGCGACCGGACATGGCGGTGAACAGCGCCAGCGTCGACCAGAGCAGGATGGCGCCAAAGCCGGTGAGGGTCGCGGTGCGGGTGGTCATCAACGGAAAGCTGCTCGGGGGCGGGTGCCGCAGGCGATATCAGATCGACGGCCTGCTGCCCATCGATCGCGGCGCTGAACCGAGATGTGGGACGGAGGTCGCGTGCTCGCAGGTCCCGAGGCGCTGATCCCGCGGCCGTGGCGAACAAGATTGTGGCGCCGCCCGGCTTACCGTCCCGTTATGATCTTGATGGGGGCGCCCAGAATCTTGAGGGGCACCGAGACGATCGCTTCGAGCGAGTCGCCCAAGGCCTCCCGAGCATTCTCGGACGCGCGAGCCTGCCTGCCAACGCCGCGCTCCAGTGTGCTCTTCAGTTGGGGGGCAATCTCCGCCAATTGCGCGAATTTGCCGTGATTGCTTGAATCGGTCGCCTTGACGTCGGTCATGTCAAGGACAACGGCGCCAAGCTCCGCCAGTTCATCTGCGTTCTGGGCATCCCCGACGCGGCCCTGGCCACCGGCAATGAAGCTCGATGCGCCAAGCGCCTTGTCGTCCTTGGAGAGCACGATGAAGAATGGCTTCTTTGGCTTTCCGAAGCGCCGCATCTGAGTCTTGAAGACGTCGATGTCGATATCGGGCGCCGCCAGGATGACGATGCCGACCTTCTCGGCGCCGGCGATCCCGCCGGAGATCTTGATCTGGCGCAGGGCTTCGACAGTGACCCAGTTGCCCATGGAATGGGCCAGGATATTGACCTTCTCAGCATTGCTGGCCAGGAGCAGTCGGATCGTCCGTTCCAGGTTGTCGCGCGCCGCCGTCGCGCTGTTCGAGTCATAGACGTATTGTGTCAGTGCCCCGCGCGATGCCCAGGTGAACAGCACCGGCACGGCGGGGGCCTGGGAATCGTGCATGACCTGGGCGAAGCGGTAGAGCCCTTCTGCGAACATGGTGTTGTAGCCATGGATGAAGAGCACGACGTTGCGGCTTCCGCGCGGACGCAAGGCAAGCTGGGCATTGAGCGACCTTATGAAGGCCTGCTCGCCTTCGAGATAGCCGGCCTGGCGCACGACGAAATTGGCCCTGGGATCGCCTGGAGCCGCCGAGGCCCATTCGATCTCGCCGGGTGCGTGCGTTGGCGGAACGGATACATCGATCCTGGCGAAATCGAGTGGCATGGCACGCTCGCCGTTGAAGAGCGTCCCTGGTCGTTCATCGCGCTGGCGGGTGGTGGCGACCAGGATGGTGTGAGAAGTCGACCCGGTTTCGACTGCGGCAACGGGGGCCAGGAACCCGGTTTCGGGCCGTGAGGCGCAAGCGCCCGCAAGCGCAGCCGCCATGATTGCAGCGACGATCGCCGTCCAACGCATGCGAGACGATAGTAAAGAGCTCCGGCTCGAACGACGAATCCTGTACCCCAAGCCCGCTTGCAAAAAGGTCATTTACGGCTCCCCGGCGTACAGAGCGTATGACGCGCAGCCCAGGCCGTAAAGAAGTGGCCCTGCATGTGCTCCGATCGGCCCATTTTTTTGGGGCCGAGTGCGGCCGATTCTACGCTTTGGCACCGCAATTCGTGCGGGCTCAGCGCTTGCCGCCGCCAAAACTGTCGCTTGCGGTCACGGTGGGACTGAGCTCGCGATCAAGAATGTGCCGGAGATGCAACCGCTCGAGCTCAACGCTCGCGCAGCCAATCCATCATCTGATAGCGCCAATAGGTCGCCTGGACAGCGACAGTGCCGAATACGCCGCCGTTCCAGACGAGGCCGAAGGGGGCGAACAGCCGATGGCGATCGCTGGTTCCGAGAATGGCCTCGGCCATGACGCGGCCGCCGATCGCGGTGGTGTTGAGCCCATGCCCGCCAAAGCCAAGACAGTGCCAGACATTCGGGCCGAGCTGGCCAATCTGCGGCATCAGATGGCGGGCATAGGACATCAGGCCCGACCATGCGATCTCGACCTTCAGCGCTTCGAGCTCGGGATAAGTCGAGCTCATGGTCCGGCGCAACAGGGCGGCGAGATCGCGCGGCTCGCTGGTGCGGGTGGTGATGCGGCCGCCCCAGAGCAGGCGCCGGCCATCCTCGACGATACGGTAGTAATCCCCGGCACGGCGGTCATCGCTGATCGCAGCGCGCGTCCGGATGACCTTGGCGATCATCTCTGGCGCCGCTTCCGTCGTCAGCACATAGGTCGCGATCGGCAACTGGCTAGCGCGCAGCTTGGGCACGAGGTTGTCGGTATAGCCGCCGCAGGCGATCACGACCTGCCGGGCGCGCATCTCTCCCGATGCGGTGACCAGGCGTTTCTCGGGACCGGAGAACTCGGCCGAGACAACGCGCGAGCCCTCGATGATCCGCCCTCCCAGCGACTCGATGGCGTCCGCCAGGGCGCGCACGTAGTTGAGAGGGTGGATGTGGAAGGAATGGGGATCAAACAGGGCCTGGTGGTACTTCGGCGAACGAAGCACCTCGCGAACCTGTTCGGTCGGCCAGAAATCGACGGTGTAGCCGTGGTCCTTCGCCAGCCGGTCGCGAGCCCGAGCGAGAGTGTCGCCGCTGTCATAGCGGACGACGCCGATCTTGCCCGTCCGCGGATCGGCACTGGCGATGTCGAGATCGCGAATGTTGTCGGAGATGATGCGCATGCCCTCGATCGAAAGGCCGTGGAGTTCGTTCGCCTTGGCCACTCCGATGGCGCTCGCGATCGAGGCATGGCTGCGCGCATAGCCGGGACCGACGAAGCCGCCATTGCGGCCCGATGCGCCCCAACCGACCGCCTCGGCCTCCAGAACCGCGACCGAGCGCCCAGCCCGGGCCAGCTCATAGGCGCAGGTAAGGCCGGCGAGCCCGCCGCCAATGATGCAGGTATCGACCTCGGCGCGGCCTTGCAGCGGGCCCCTCTTGTTCGTCGTCGCGGCGGTGCGGGCATAGAAGGTATCGGGATAGGTCAGCATGATGCCCAGCAAGGCTCGTGTCGCAGGAGGAGCGAAGGAGTCCGGCTAGACCATCGGACCGGATATCGTATCCGGTCCGATGGTCTAGCCTTCTGTGTTCGCATCGACTTTGCCCCGAAAACCGCAATCCACTTTTCGGGCCGATGCTTTAGGTGGCCGGACTGCGATCGTGATCGGTCTTGAGTCGACGCTCAAGGAACCGGCTATAGGACCCCATGCCATAGCTGAACAGGGCATAGACCAGAGCGGCAAACACATATCCCTCGATCACGGCGATACCTTGCCAGTTCGGGTCGCGCAGCGATCCGCGGACCGTATCGAGAAAGTCGAGAAGGCCGATGATGGTAACCAGCGTCGTGTCCTGAAAGAAGCCGATGAAGATATTGACGAGGGGCGGGATCACGATCTTCAGCGCCTGCGGCAGGATGATCTTGCGCATCGACAGCCAGTAGCCGAGCCCGAGTGCCGCAGCGGCTTCGTGCTGGCCCTTCGAGACCGCCTGCAGCCCGCCCCTGACGGTTTCCGCGATATAGGCACCGGCGAAGATGATGATCGCGATCTGTGCCCGGAGCAGCTTGTCGACCGTGAGCCCGTCCGGCATGAACAGCGGCAGCATCACCGAGGCCATGAACAGGATCGAAACCAGCGGCACGCCGCGGACGACCTCGATGAAGACGATGGCGATGACCTGAATCGCCGGCAGCTTCGAACTGCGTGCCAGCGCCAGCACGACACCCAATGGGAAGCCGAACGCCAGGCCGACCGACGACAGCATGAAGGAGAGCGGCAGGCCACCCCAGTTCGTGGTGCTGACCACAGGCAGGCCGAACACGCCGCCATACATCAGCACGCCGCAGATCACCGGTACGGCCAGCCAGAGCCAAAGCAGCCGTCGCGACCAGAAACGCGGGATCATCGAAACGATCATCGCGCCGAGGAACAGGATCACCGCGAAGGCCGGCCGCCAGTGTTCGTCGTAAGGGTAGAAGCCGAAGATCATGAAGCGGAGCTTCGCCGCCAGGAACGGCCAGCAAGCTCCGGATCCGACTTTGCACGCCTGCGGCCCGCCCTCCAGCACCGCGCGCGTCACGAGCCAGCCCCAGGCTCCCGTGGCCAGGCGAAAGATCAGCCACATGCAGGCCAGTGTGATGACGGCATTGATCGGCGTGCCCAGGAAGGGCTTCATCCGGGCCGTCAATTCGCGTCCGCGTGGCGGCGGCAGGTCTTCCCGCGCCAGATTGAGTGTTTCCATTTCGGCGGCGCTGACCATCTCAGCGCTCCACCAGCGCGACGCGGGCGTTGTACCAGTTCATGAACAGGGAGATCGTGATCGACATGCTGAGATAGACCAGCATGAAGATGGCGATGCCCTCAATCGCCTGTCCCGTCTGGTTCATCGTGGTGTTGGAAACCATCACGAGATCGGGATAGCCGATGGCAATGGCGAGCGACGAGTTCTTGAACGTCGACAGATAGGAACTGGTCAGCGGGGGCACGATCACGCGCAGAGCCTGCGGCAACACGACGAGCCGCATGGTCTGGCGGTCATGCAATCCTACGGCACGCGCCGCTTCCCATTGGCCACGCCCGACCGAAAGAATGCCGGCGCGCACGATCTCCGCAATTCCGGCCGAGGCGGAGAGGCCGAGCCCGACCAGCAATGCCGTGAATTCCGGGGTGACCTGAACGCCGCCGGTGATGCGGAACCGGCCCTTCTCCGGCCAGTTGACCACGAAATCGGGCTGCAGCAGCAGCATCGCCAGCAGGGGAGGGCCAAGAAGGGCGGCGAGGATGAGCGGCCATGCCTTCTGGTTCTGTCCGGACGCGACGCGCCTTCTGCGCAGCCTGGATGCCGCGAAGAACGCGAGCGCGATACCGACGATCACCGCCACGAGGACGCCGGTATGCGCGGATGACCAGCGCAGCGACGGAACAATCAGGCCGCCATTGCTGAGGAAGACCTCGGGCAATGGCTGCCAGGCTTCGCGCACAGGCGGAAAAACTGCAACGATGAGCGCATACCACAGGAAGAGATAGAGAAGCAGCGGTACGTTGCGCAGCGCCTCGACATAGATCAGTGCCAGGAAGGCCAGAAGCGGATTGCGCGACAGCCGGGCGATGCCGACGATCAGCCCGAGCAACGTCGAAACGGTGACCGCGAAGATCGATACCCAGATCGTGTTGAAGATGCCGACGAGCAGTGCGCGCGCGTAGGTGTCGCCGGAATCATAGAGGATGAAGGACTGGCTGATGACGAAGCCGGCGGGCCGCGAGAGATAGTCAAATCCGGTCGCGATGTTCTGTTCCGCCAGCTTGCGCGAGACATTGCCGAACAGATAAAGCCCGACCCCGACGACGAGTGCCACGGCGACGACCTGATAGAGCACGGCGCGCACGCGCACGTCATAGAGCAGCCGCACCGGGCTGGATGCAGAGGAAGCCATCGAGCTGTCCCGGGCTGGAGTGCCGCCGGCAACGGAGCGCTGCCGGTGGTCTCAGTTCAATCGAGGGAACGCACGGTGGCTGTGATCACCGGAACGGTGGCGAATAGAGCAGGCCGCCCTTGTTCCAGAGCTGGTTGGGGCCGCGGCTCAGGCCAAGCGCGGTCTTCTCGCCCAGGCTGCGCTCGAAGATCTCGCCGTAATTGCCGTTCTGCTTGATGATGTTATAGGCCCATTTGTTATCGAGATTCAGCATCTTGCCGAGATCGCCATTGACGCCGAGCATGCGCTGGATCTCGGGATCCTTGCTCTTGAGCTGCTCATCGACATTGGCCTGGGTGACCCCGTATTCCTCAGCCGCGATCAGCGTATTGACCGACCAGGAGACGATGTCCTTCCAGTTGCTGTCGTTCTGGCGAACGACAGGCGCGAGCGGCTCCTTCGAGATCGTTTCGGGCAGGATGACGAACCGCTTGGGATCGTTCGCAACGGCGCGCACCGAAGCAAGGTCGGAGCGGTCGGTGGTGATGACGTCGCAGCGGCCCGAGAAGAAGGCGTTGCGCCACTCGTTGTTGTCCTCGAAGACGACAGCCTCGTATTTGATGTTGCGCGGCTTGAAATAGTCCTCGAGATTCTGGAGTGTCGTCGTGCCGGGCAGCAGGCAGATCGCCGCCTGCGAAAGCTCCGAGGCATTCTTCACCCCGAGCTTGGTCGAGACCATCAAGCCCTGGCCGTCATAGAAAACGATCGGCGCGAAATCGAGCCCGAGCGAGTTGTCGCGCGAGAAGGTCATGGTCGTCTGGCGCGATAATACGTCGATCTCGCCGGATTGCAGGGCCTGGAAGCGGATATTGGTGTTGAGCGGGACGAATTCGACCTTGTCGGGCGCGCCGAAGACGGCAGACGACACTGCCCGGCAAACATCTGTATCGAATCCCTGACGCACGCCCTTGTCGTCAGCGTAGGAGTAGCCGGCGGAACTTGGCGAAACACCGCAAAGGACCTTGCCACGCTTCTTCACGGCATCGAGCGTCGCCTGTGCCGAGGCCGGACCCGCAAATCCAGCGAGCGCGGCGGCGGCGATCCCGAGCGCAGCAATTTTATTGATCATTTTCGGCATTGTTCACTCCCCTAGGCCCGCCTTTTTTCCGGCGTGTAGCAACGAGCCTATTTGTGCTCGAAAACAACTTCAAGTGTCCTGACCCGCACGGTCGTCATGCGGTGGAACCCGGTTCCCAACGCTGCCATCGAGGTGCTGCAATCGCAGGGCGTGCGTCAGGCACCGGTCAAGGACGCCATCCCGGATCATGCGAGACCCAGTGGCCGCGATGGCGTTCGTGAAACCGCCGTGAGCTGATGCGTTCTTCAGCAAGGCGCGGTGCAGAATGCCGCGCCGCGACAATCTCGAGGGGGGATCACACGATGAGCGATGGCAAAGGACAGGTCGGGACGACGGTTATCCGGAACTGCGACTGGATCGTCGCATGGGACGCTTCAACATCTTCCCACGTCTATCTGGAGAACGCGGATTTCGCCTTCGCCGGCAATGAGATCACCCATGTGGGTCCGGACTATCCCGGATCGGCGGACACCGAGCATGACGGCCGCGGCGTGATGCTCATGCCCGGCTTTGTCGACATTCACAGTCATCCCGGCCACGAGCCGGGTTGGAAGGGGATGCTCGAGGAGTTGGGGAGCAAGCGACTGGGGCAGAGCTCGCTCTACGAGTTCATGCCGGTCTTCAACATCGGTCCGAAATATGCCCGTCATGCCTGCCGGGTGGCGACGTCGGAACTGTTGCGGAGCGGCGTGACCACCATCTGCGATCTCGCGGCACCCCGTGCCGATTGGATCGGCGACTATGAGAACACCGGGATTCGCGCGGTTCTCTGGGCGATGCATCGCTCCGGGGCCTGGCGGACGCGCAATGGCCATTCCGTCGAATATGACCTGGATACGGAACGCGGGGACAGGCTGCTGCTGGAGGCCATCGCGGTGGCCGACGAAGCGAACAAGCATCCAAGCGGGCTGATCAGCGGATATTTCGGCCCCGCGCAGATCGATACCTGCACCGAAGGGCAGATCCTTGGCGCCCTCGAAGCCGCACGCGAGCGCGGCCAGCCGATCCAGATTCATGCCGCGCAGAGCATCGTCGAATTCCAGGAGATCGTGCGTCGCACCGGTTGCACGCCGATCGAGTGGCTCGACAAGATCGGTGCGCTTGGTCCCGACACCGTGATCGGGCACTGCATCTTCCTCAACGATCATCCATGGCTGCATTGGCCGCAGGGCAACGACTTCGAGCGGCTTGTGCAGAGCGGCGCGCAGGTGGCCCATTGCCCCGTCGTCTTCGCGCGCCGGGGAATCGCGCTGAATACGCTTGCCCGCTATGTCGATGCGGGAATTCCGGTCGGCATCGGGACCGACAGCTTTCCGCACAACATGCTGGATGAGCTGCGGATGGCTTGTTACGCCGGCCGTATCGTTGCGGGGAGCTTCACCGCCGCGCCGACGTCCCATGCCTTCAGCGCCGCCACCAATGTCGGAGCCGACATCATTCGCAGGCCTGATCTCGGCCGCCTCGCCGCCGGCTGCAAGGCCGATTTCTCGATCGTCGACATGACGAACCCCTATATGCAGCCTGACTACGATCCGATCCGCAGCATCGTCTATTCCGCGAATGACCGGGCGATCCGGGACGTCTACGTGGATGGGCGACAGGTCGTTGCCAACGGGCAGGTGCTCCACTTCGATATCGGGAATGATATCGAGATGCTGCGCCAGGGGCAGCGGGACGTGATCAAGACCGCGAGCGAGCGGGATTGGGCCGGACGGGAAATCGAGGAACTGACGCCGCGCGTCTATGCGATCAAGCACCCGGGCCGGACAATCGGTTAGTCCCCGCCCGCCAGCGCGCGCGCTGCAATCGACCGGCATCGTGCGCGGCTCTTGTGCGGCTGACAGCCCGATCAAGCTGCCGGGTCTGAGGCGATGGAGGGCGCCATCGGAACGGCACCCAGAAGTCGGCGAGGCTGGTCCTTCCTTGCCGGCGCCTTTCCCATGGCGACGTAAGAGTGCCCTCTCGCGAGGGCAAATCAGACGCGGCGTGGAATGCCGTGAGACGAGATCGAGCCGGTCGCCATCCACTGGTGGTCGTCTGGTCGCTTGCGCGGCCCGAAACCGGTCAATCGGCTTTGCAGCACCGGTTGCGCGGCTATGCTGCGGCCGAGTGATTGAGGTAATATCGCGCGCTTCACGCTGACTGGCGATGTTGGTTGGAAGGAGAGACGGCTTTGCGTTTCATGCCCTCCGCCTTTGCCGCAGCCGCTGGCCGAATGCGGCGGCGTGATTTTGTCGCGCTCGCCGGTGCAGCGATGGCCTGGACCGTCCCGGTTCGCGCGCAGCAGCCGGCCATGCCGGTCATCGGGTATCTCGGCTCCGAGTCCCCGGGTCCCTATGCCAGTCGCCTCCGGGCTTTCCGTGACGGCCTGGCGGAAGCCGGATTTGTCGAGGGGCGCAATCTTGCGATCGAGTATCGGTGGGCGGAGGGCCAGTATCGCCAATTGCCCGCCCTGGCGATGGATCTCGTCAACCGTCAGGTGACGGTGATCGTGGCGCCCGGCGGGGCTGAGGTCGCGCTTGCGGCAAAAGCGGCGACTACGACAATCCCGATCGTCTTCGAAATGGGAGGCGACCCCATTGCCCTCGGTGTGGTGGACAGCCTGTCCCGGCCGGGAGGCAATCTCACGGGCGTGTCGAGCCTCAGCGTGGAGGTCTCGCGCAAGCGGCTGGAGTTCATGCGCGAATTGCTCCCGGCCTCCAGGGGCTTTGCCGTAGCCGTCAATCCAACCAGCCCGACCTCGAACTCGCAAATGAAGAATCTCCAGGCCGCGGCGGGCAGTCTCGGCCTCCAGCTTCACGTCCTGACAGCCAGCACAGAACAGGAGTTCGACGGCATGTTCAGGGCCGTGTCTCAGATGCAGCCGGGCGGGCTCGTCTTCACCTCCGACCCCTATTTTGCCTATCGCAGTCAGCAGCTTGCCGCGCTTGCGGTCCAGCATGCGGTGCCGGCGGTGACCCAATCCCGCGACTTTACGATCGCTGGCGGGCTGATGAGCTACGGAGGCGATTTCGAGCAGTCGCACCGTCACGCCGGAAACTATGCTGGTCGCATCATCAAGGGCGAGAAGCCTTCCGATCTGCCGGTCCAGCGGGTGACCAAAGTCGAGATGTTCATCAATCTGAAGGCCGCCAACGCGCTGGGCCTGTCCTTTCCGCCCTCGCTGCTGAGCAGCGCCGATGGGGTGATCGAATGACCTGGCCGGTGAGCCGGCGCGTGAGCTAGCCCGGTGCCCCATTCGCCCGACGCCCCACGAACCTCGCTGTTTACGAAGTATTTTCTCGCCCTGTTCGCGGCGGTCGTCCTGCCGCTTCTGATCGCGAGTGGGAGTGAAGCCTGGTTCGGCTATCACGACCAGCGCGCCAGGCTGAACGATCTTCTGGACGCAGAAGCCCGAGGGGCGGCGGCGAAGATCCAGGATTTCATGGAGGGGATCCGCGATCAGCTTGGATGGATGGTGCAATTGCCGTGGTCGGAGAATACCGACGAGCGGCGCAGGCTCGACGCGTTGCGCCTGTTGCGCCAGGTTCCCGCCGTGGTCAGCCTCCGCCTCATCGACGCTGCCGGCAAGGAACGCCTGTTCGTGTCGCGCATCGGCCTGAACAGGGTCGAGGGCGGCGAGGACCACTCCGCGAATCCGGCAGTAGCGGGAGCCCGCTCGGGGCGGGTCTGGTTTGGGCCTGTGACGTTCTATGGCGGCTCGGAACCTTTCATGACTGTCGCGGTCGCTGGCAACCGCTCGGCGGTCGGGGTGGCGGTCGCGGAGGTCAATCTCAAGTTCATCTGGGATGTCATCTCGGCGATAAGGGTGGGGCGAACCGGCGAGGCGTTCGTACTCGACCAGCCGGGGCGCCTTGTCGCCCATCCCGACATCAGCCTGGTGCTGCGCGCCGACGAAACCGCGACGCGACCGCTTCAATCCTTGCGCGCCGCCATTCTCGCGCGCCCCGGCCAGGCGATTACCGGCCAGGATATCGCGGGAAACTCGGTGCTGGCCGCGATGGTGCGCATCCCCGACGTCGATTGGAGCGTCATCGTCAAGCAGCCCGTCGCGGAGGCATTCCGACGGATCAATGCTGCACTGTGGCGCACCGGGGTGCTGCTCATTGCCGGAACGGCCCTTGCGGCGGTGCTTGCCTACTGGCTGACCCAGCGCATGGTCGGGCCGATACGACTCCTGGAGGAGGGCGTCGGACGGATTGGCGCAGGACAGTTCGACCACCGGATCAGCCTCAGCACGGGTGACGAGTTCGAGCGGCTTGCCACCCGGTTCAACGAGATGGCTGGTGAACTGGCGGTGTCCCAGGAGCGCTCGGAGCGCATCGGACGGCTCAGGCGGTTTTTGGCGCCGCAAGTAGCCGAACTCGTCGACCGCACGGGGGACGACAGCATGCTCGACGGGCGGCGCGTCGAGGTGGTCGTGGTCTTCTGCGATTTGCGGGGCTTCACCGCCTTCTCGGCACAGGCCGAGCCCGACACCGTGATGGGCGTGCTCGGCGAGTACTACGGCGCCATCGAAGCGGTGGTCAGCGCGCATGGGGCGACGCTCATGGGGTTTTCGGGCGACGGAGCCATGGTGCTGGTCAACGCGCCGGTTTCCTGCCCCGATCCAGCAGTGCGCGCCGTCACCATGGCGAGCGACATGCAAATGAGCGTGCAGAAGCTGCTGGTCGGATGGCGCACCCGAGGCCACGAGCTCGGCTTCGGCGTGGGGCTGGCAATGGGGCCGGCCACGGTCGGGCGGATCGGCTCGGAAGGCCGCCTCGATTACGCTGCGATCGGCAACGTCACCAATCTTGCATCGCGCCTATGCGCAAGCGCTCGGGATTCCGAAATCCTGATCGATCGGGTCGCGGCTCGCGCGGTCGGTTCGAGCGTACCGCTGGCTGAACTGGATCCGCGGAGTTTGAAGGGGTTCGACCAACCCGTCCCCGTCTTCGCCGTTGTCTTCGGCATCGGACAATAGATCACGCTGCGTTTGGACGAAATCGCCCAAACGCAGCGTGATCGACGCTCATAGTTTAGAGCGTGCTTTATACGAAAAACCGTTGCCACTTTTTCGCAGCATGCTCTCGGTGCCGGCGGACGAGCTCATTGAGCAGATTGGCTCCTGAGGCGTCGGCAACGACGGCGGGTGATCAGGGGCAAACATATCCGGTTGCGTCGGGGAGGCATCGCGCGCCCGTGGGCAGCATCAATGCGCCGCGCGGATCCCGCCGGACATAGTCACCGTTGGGCAGCTGGAAGCCGCCGCTTTGATCCGGTGTCACGCGCGTGCCGTCAGGCAGCACGAGATCGCTGCCCGCCCTCATGATGCGCTTCTCTGGCGTGCCGTCGGGTACGATAACCTGACGGACCGGTGTCGGGCTGCATGCCGTGAGTGTGGTGACGCAGAGCAGCGTCGCAAATGGCGTCCTGATCATGGGGCATTGTTGCCGGAGGACAGGAGCAAGCGCAAGGCGGATGCTCGCGCGTTTGCGCCGGCGAGGTCAGAGGCGATTGCTACCGTCCAGGTCCATTGCAGTTCGTCGCGGGCCGGGGCAGGCCGCACCAAGGTATGCGCGGAACGAATTTCGCCGGGACGGCCGGGACCGAGCGAAGATCGTTCCGCGCTGTCGGAAGCATCGGCATAACCAGGGATATCAGGCAGGTGGCGCGAAGGAGGCACGGCTGCCGTCTTCACGCCCGAACCTGCCTGCTACTCCACAGCGACGATCTTGCCGGCCTCCCATTTGAACATCGAGAACGCCGGCGAACTGAGGTCGCCATTCTTGTCATAGGCCAGCTTGCCGATGGCCGTGGTGATGGGCCCTCCGGACTTCAGCGCTGTGGCGACCGCGGCGGCGTTGGTGGCCTTGCCGGCTTTCTCGATGCCGGCCTTCAGCACTTCGACTGCGGCATAGGCATTGAGCGTGAAGGCTTCCGCCGGGATACCCTTGTCCTTGAGAACCTTGACCGCTTCCGCGGAGTCGGGATTCTTGAGCGCATCTGTCGCGTTGGTGAAGAGGGTGCCTGACGCCGTCTCATCGGCAATCGCCCAGAATTCCGTATTGGAAAGCCCTTCGCCGCCGATTATGGCGGCCTTGAGCCCGGCGTCGCGAAGCTGACGGGCGAGGAGGCCGCCCTCCGGGTGATAGCCGCCGAAATAGATCAGGTCGACATTGCCGGCCTTGAGACGCGTGGTGATAGCTGACAGATCCTTTTCGGCTGGGGTCAGCGACAAGTAGAGCGTCTCGTTCAGGCCGCCGGCATTGATGACCTTCTTGAAGGCATCCGCCAGGCCTTTGCCGTATGTGCCCTTGTCGTGGATGATCGCAATCCGCTTATCCCTAAGGTTCTTCAGGACATAGTTGGCGGCCACCTCCGCCTGCTGATCATCGCGGCCGCATGTCCGCAGAACATTGGTCAGCCCACGGGTGGTGAGTGACGGCGACGTAGCTGTCGGCGTCACCATCAGCACGCCGTTCTCGGCAAAGACATCGGAAGCCGGAATCGCGACGCCCGACGTCACCGGCCCGACGACGAAGCGCACCTTGTCTCCGACCAGCAGATTGGCGGCCGAAACACCCTGCTTGGGATCACCGGCATCATCGGCAAGCTTGAGCACCACCTTCTCGCCGAGCAGGCCGCCCTTCTTGTTGATGGCCTCGACCGCCGCCTCTGCGCCGTTCCGCACCTGATCACCATAGGCTGCGACCGGACCGGTCAGCGGCGCGATGAGGCCGATGACGATATCGGCCCGCGCCGCCGGCGCCGAGACGAGCAGCGTTGCGGCAAATGCCGCACTGACAAAGAACTTGAACTGGCTCATCACAATCCTCTCCTCAACTGGCTCGCCGTTCCTGTCCTGGATGCGAGCCTTCGCGGTGAAGCGGTCGAATACCCAGCCACAGCGAGGGGAACCCAGGCAGAGGCGAAACATGCATAAAGATCGCTCGCGGGTTTTATAGGGCAGAGGGCCCGCCTCCGGCACTGCGCAGGCCAGGTGGGGTGGGTGTCAAAATTGCTGGGTCGGCCGGGCGAGCGGTTGCCTTCCAGCTGTGGGCACGCCGTAGCCGCCACGCCACCAAAACTGCGTGGACGTCGTCCCTGCGGAGCTCGTGATTAGCTTTGCCGCGCTGCTGCGAACCGTGCCGCAGCCCGCAACATCTCCGCCTCCGCGCCAAAGCCCGACAGCGCCGCGACAGCCTCGTCGCAGAGCCGGTCGCGCTCGCGCTTGGCGCCGGCGAGACCAAGCGCGCTGATCAGCGTCGCCTTGCCCTTGTCCTGGTCCTTGGCCGTGGCCTTGCCCATCTGTTCCTGACTGGCCTCGACATCGAGCACGTCGTCGGCCACCTGGAAGGCGGCGCCGACCGCCCTGCCGTAATGCCCAAGTGCGGCAAGGGCGGTCTCACCGGCTCCGCCAAGGCGCGCACCGATCTCGACGCTGGCCGCCAGCAGCGCACCCGTCTTCATCGCCTGCAATCGGCGGATCTCGTCCTCGCCAAGCCCGTTCGAGCCCGGATTGAAGCGTCCCTCCGCCGCAAGGTCGAACATCTGGCCGCCGACCATGCCACCGAGCCCGGACGCCCGGGCGAGGCACAGCACCAGCGCGGCGCGGACCGCACCCGACTCGTGGGTGGCAGCGTCCGCAAGGACTTCGAAGGCGAGCGTCTGCAGCGCATCGCCGGCCAGAATCGCGGTCGCTTCGTCGAAGGCCTTATGGACCGTCGGCCGGCCGCGGCGCAGATCGTCATCATCCATCGAAGGCAGGTCGTCATGGACCAGCGAATAGCAATGCAGCAGCTCGACGGCTGCGCCGGCGCGCAAGGCCTGCGCTTCGTTCGCCCCGAAGAGCAGTGCCGCCTCGACCGTCAGAAAGGGCCGCAGGCGCTTGCCGCCGCCGAGCGCGCCATGGCGCATGGCCGCGAGCAGCCGTTCGGGCCGTGCGAGCTCGCCTGCTGCCGGAGCAGCCTGAAGCAGATCGTCTAGCAGGGCCTCGATCGCATCGGCCGTCTGTGAAAGCCGGGCCGGAAGGGCGTCATCTGCGGCGGAACTCATGCGCTGATCTCGCGTTCGCAACGGTGGCGGGGGCTTGCCGGATGGGGGCGGGATCGTCAAGTTGCGGGGGCATGACGGTCATGGCGGGTTACGAGCAAGCGCGGCGGCGAGGGATTGTCGGCCGCGCAGTGGGGTGGTGTTTCCGCATCCTCGTCGGGCTCGCCGTTGTCCTCGCGCTCGGGCTGGTGATCTTCCGGTTCATGCCCGCTCCATCGACACTGATGCTCGCGCGCTGGCTGACCTTGCAGCCGGTGGAACGGCAATGGGTGCCGCTTACGCAAATCTCGCCTGCGCTGATCCGCGCCGTGATCGCTGCCGAGGACCAGCGCTTCTGCAGTCATTCCGGCGTCGACTGGATCGAGCTCAACGCCGTGCTCGATGATGAGGATGGCCCAAGCCGCGGCGCTTCGACGCTGACCATGCAGACGGCCAAGAACGTCTTTCTCTGGCCCGGACGCTCTTATCTGCGCAAGGCGCTCGAGATTCCGCTCGCCCTGGCGATCGACCTGGCCTGGCCGAAACCGCGGATCATCGAGGTCTATCTCAACGTTGCCGAGTGGGGCGACGGCGTCTTTGGCGCGGAAGCCGCCGCCCAACGCTATTTCCGCAAACCGGCCGCGCGCCTGAACACCGGGGAGGCTGCGCGACTCGCCGGCGCGCTCCCGAATCCGATCCTGCGCAATCCCGCCAAGCCGAACCGCGGCCTGCAATCGGCGAGCGGGCGAATCCAGCGCCGTATGGCGCAGCTCGGATCACTTGGGGATTGTGCCGTGCCTTCCGGCATGAAAGATGTCGATTAGGCCTAGTCATCCCGCCTGCGAGCGTGTATGGCCATCGCCTCACGAGATTGATCCGTCGTCGTGGCGGTGGCGTGGCTCTGCGGCCTGCGCTTCCGGACGGCGGCACGATGGAGAGTACAATGGCCGTTCCGAAGAGAAAGACTTCGCCGTCGAAGCGCGGCATGCGCCGCTCGGCCGATGCGCTGAAGCAGCCCACCTATATCGAAGACAAGAACTCCGGCGAGCTACGCCGTCCGCACCATGTCGATCTGAAGAGCGGCATGTATCGCGGTCGCCAGGTGCTGAAGGCCAAGACCGAGGCCTGAGCCCCGGTCGGAGGCTTGCAAGTTTGGGAGCCGGCCGTGAGGCCGGCTTTTTCTTTGCCCTGTTTCCGCTGGCGCCTGCCAGGCCCTCTGCCGAGGAGCGATCTGTGATCGCGCCTCGATAGAAGCCTCCGGCGCGGCTTCCGGATGTTCCATCGCGACACCGCTATGCGGCTCCTCGGCAGAGGGCCTGGCCTCACGCGACCAGGCGCTGCCGCTTCCGCCCGACGCGCTGTGCCTGGGCCTCGTAGCTCCGCGCCGCGACCTGTGGCGTCTCGCGCGCCCGGCGCGCGAACGGGCCGATTTCGGCATGGCTGGCCGCGATCTGCAGCAGCAGCATCGTCGATGTCTCGGGAAGCGCTTGGCGGCTTCTCGCCCCGTACTGCTGATCCCGCATGTGCCACTCCGGAACGCTAGGGTTGCGCTGGAGCGAAAGTTGCAATCCTGGGGCCGGCCTTAACCGGGCGTTAAGCCAGAAACCTGCATCGTTTCGAAACATCTCCCGATCTCGTTCGGCCAGGACGGCACGACGCCAAAAGTGTCCCGCGGCCTGCGTCCCTAAGGCCCTGCTCCGATGCCTGCGCCATCGATCCTGAGTTCCCGCGAAGAAACGATCGTCGACCCGCGCAGCCTGCTCTCCTCGATCGGCGAGGTGGTCTACAGCTGGGACATCGCCAGCGATTCGCTGAACTGGGGTCCTAACGCCGCTGAGGTTCTGGGGCCCGTTCCGGAGGCCGCGATGAGCCGCGGTCTCGCCTTCGCCGGACTGGTGGAGCCCGGCAGCGGCCGCAGCCGCTACGATGCGATCTTCTCGACCGGTGGACAGGACCATGGCGAGGGCGCGATCTACCGCACCCGCTATGCAGCCGACCTCGGCGGCCGCAAGATGTGGATCGAGGATGCTGGACGCTGGTTCGTCGGCATCGACGGCCAGCCCGCCATGGCGCGCGGTGTGCTGCGCATCGAGCGCTCCGTACGGCCCGACGAGCTTGCCGCGCAGAGCCGCGACGTCTGTGATCGCGGGGCGCTGGTCGAGCGCCTCGAATCATCGCTGCAGGAGCATCTCGCGGCCGAGCGCCCGGTCGTCGTGCTGATCGCGGCGATCGACGAACTCGCACGTCTCAACGATGATTTCGGCCATGAGGCCACCGACGAGATCATCGGCGTGGTCCAGGAAAGGCTGCGCTCGGTGATGCGCCGCCGCGACCATCTGCTGCGCTATTCCAGCAATCGCTTCGCCATCCTGCTCGCCGGCTGCCCGCAGAGCCAGATCGAGGCGGCAGCGCGGCGCTTCACCAAGGCCGTCGCGCAATCCGCGATCGAGACCGGGCGCGGCATCGCGCTGGTGCGTCTGCGCGTCGGCGCGGCTGTCGCGCCGGACCTCTCGCGCCATGCCGGTACGCTGGTATCGGCCGCGGAGAACGCGCTTGCCGGCGCCAAGGCGGGCGCAGTCGACACCGTCGTCCTCGCGCGTCAGCGCGAGTTGCGTGAGCCGGCGCCGGACCACAGCGGCTTCGATGTCCAGGCCATCGCCGCATTGAACGAGCGCCGTGTCAGGCTGGCGCTGCAGTCCGTCGTGGAGGCCAGGACGCGCGAAATTGCCTTCCACGAAGCCCTGCTGCGGGTCGGTCATGGTTCGGAAGGACTGTTCTTCTCGGCGGCAGAGCTGATTCCGCTGCTCGAGCGGCGCGGGCTCGTCCGGCTCTTCGACCACCGCGTGCTCGAACTCGCCGTCGACATGCTCGCGGCCGATCCGAAGATGACGCTGTCGATCAACGTCTCGCCGCGCTCGCTCGGCGATCCGGAATGGCTCGACGCCTTCCTGGCCTGCACCCGCTCATCCCGCGGCCTCGCCGGGCGCCTGATCGTCGAGATCACGGAGACGGCGACGATCGAGGACCCGCGCCGCCTGGCCCGGCTGCTCGGCACGATCAAGGATCAGGGCGCACGCATCGCGATCGATGATTTCGGGGCCGGCCACACCTCGCTGCGGCATCTGCGCGCCTTCCCGATCGACATCCTGAAACTGGACGGCGCCTTCACCCAGAACCTGCGACGTTCGACCGATGACCGTTTCTATGTCCGCACCCTGATCGACCTCGCCCGCCATCTCATGGTCGACACTGTCGCCGAGTGGGTCGATGACGAGCTGCAGGCGAACATGCTCACCGATTGGGGCGTGACCTACCTGCAGGGTCATCTCGTCGGCAAGGCCGAGCTCTGGCAGCCTGCGGTACCATCAGAGCTGCATCGGGTTGCGGGCTGAGCCGAGCGAGGCAGGGGAGCAGCCTCGAGCAAGCGACCAGCCCGAGAACGCTCTTGATCAGATCGTGCCCGGGGCAAGTCCGGGCCTGGGGCGCTGCCCGCTCACTTCGCCTTGGCGAGCTTGTCCAGCCGGTCGCGCATCTCGGAGAGTTCCCGCTTCAGGTCACCGAGTTCGTCGCCCTTGCCCGCGGCTGGCGCTGCATCGGCCTTCGACTGGGCGGAGGCCGCGGCCGCAAAGGGGTTGAACAGCCGGAACGCCTCCGTGAACATCGCCATATTGGCGCGGGTCTGGGCCTGGATTGCGTCCAGCCCGTTGCTGCCGAAGGCACCGCCGGTGAAGGCCTTGCCCATCATGTCGCGGAACTGATTCTGGTCCTTCGTGAGATTCTCCATGGAGAATTCGAGATAGCGCGGCACCAGTGCCTGCATGCTGTCGCCGTAGAAGCGGATCAACTGGCGCAGGAAGGTGATGGGAAGCAGGTTCTGCCCGTCCTTGCTCTCTTCGTCGAAGATGATCTGGGCCAGGACCGAGCGGGTGATGTCCTCGCCGGACTTGGCGTCATAGACCACGAAATCCTCTCCGCCGCGAACCAGGCCCGCCAGATCCTCTAGGGTGACATAGGAGCTGGTGCCCGTGTGATACAACCTGCGATTGGCGTATTTCTTGATGACTGTCGGTTCTTTTTCGCTGGCCATCATACCCTGCATCGCGTTGATCCGGGCCTGACTTTTCAGGTCCAGCGGAACGTTCCTCCCGCCAACGATAACCTGTCAGCAGCTTGCTGCAAGTTTTTTGAACGATTTTGAATCAATCGCACCGAGTGAAGGGCGAGGCGGCCGAGTCGGTGCTGCGGTGCAGCACGGTCGCGCGCAGATGAACCACGCTTTGCCTCCCTCGGCTGGCTTGACGCGGCCGCGGCAGCCTTCGAAGGTGGGAGCTGAACCTGGTGGCCCGGCCCTGGCGAGCCATCACGACAACAGCGAGGAACTCTCCATGGCCGATACTGACATCGTAATCGTCGGCGCTGCGCGCACGGCGGTCGGCGCCTTCAACGGCGCTTTCGCCAATACGGCGGCTCACGATCTTGGCGCTGCCGCGATCAAGGAGGCGCTCGCCCGCGCCAAGGTCGAGGGTGGTGAGGTCGACGAGGTCATCATGGGCCAGATCCTGACCGCCGGTCAGGGCCAGAATCCGGCTCGCCAGGCCGCGATGAAGGCTGGAATCCCGCAGGAAGCGACCTCCTGGGGCCTCAACCAGCTCTGCGGCTCGGGCCTGCGTGCGGTCGCCATCGGCCTGCAGCAGATCGTCAATGGCGACGCCGACATCATCGTTGCCGGTGGCCAGGAATCGATGTCGATGGCGCAGCATGCCGCGCATCTGCGCAACGGCACCAAGATGGGCGACACCAAGTTCATCGACACGATGATCAAGGACGGGCTCTGGGATGCCTTCCACGGCTACCATATGGGCACCACCGCCGAGAACGTCGCGACCAAATGGCAGCTCAGCCGCGAGGAGCAGGACAAGTTCGCTGTCGGCTCGCAGAACAAGGCGGAGGCCGCGCAGAAGGCCGGCCGCTTCAAGGACGAGATCGCTCCCTTCACCGTCTCGACCCGCAAGGGCGATATCGTCGTCGACCAGGACGAATATCCCCGTCACGGTGCGACGCTGGAGGCCATGGCCAAGCTGAAGCCCGCCTTCTCGAAGGACGGCACGGTGACGGCCGGCAACGCGTCGGGCCTCAATGACGGCGCTGCCGCTCTCGTCCTGATGACTGCCAAGGAAGCCGCCAAGCGCGGCCTGACCCCGCTCGCCCGCATCGCCTCCTGGGCGACTGCCGGCGTCGACCCGGCGATCATGGGCACGGGCCCGATCCCGGCGACGCGCAAGGCTCTGGAGAAGGCCGGCTGGAAGATCGGCGACCTCGACCTTGTCGAGGCCAACGAGGCCTTCGCGGCGCAGGCGCTCGCGGTCAACAAGGACCTCGGCTGGAATCCCGATATCGTCAACGTCAATGGCGGCGCGATCGCGATCGGCCATCCGATCGGCGCTTCCGGCGCGCGCGTCCTGGTCACGCTCCTGCATGAGATGGCCAAGCGCGACGCCAAGAAGGGCCTCGCCACCCTCTGCATCGGCGGCGGGATGGGTGTCGCCATGGCGGTGGAACGCTGAGCCTTCGCCATGGCGAAGCAGACGACGCTTTATCGCTATCTCACGGGCCCCGATGACGCCGCCTTCTGTCATCGGGTCTCGGAAGCCCTGAGCAGGGGCTGGGAGCTCTACGGCCCCCCGACCCTGACCTATGACGCCAAGGAACAGCGCGTCATCTGCGGCCAGGCCATCATCAAGGACGTGGAAGGGCCCTATTCGCCCGACCTGAAACTCGCGGAACAATAGCTCAAAAGATCAAAACCAAGAGGGGACAACCAGATGACGAAGGTCGCGTTGGTCACGGGGGGAACGCGGGGTATCGGCGGAGCGATCAGCCGGACACTGCAGGCGGCAGGCTACAAGGTGGCGGCCAACTATGCCGGCAATGACGAGGCGGCGGCCAAGTTCAAGGCAGAAACGGGCATCCCGGTCTATAAATGGGATGTCGGCGATTACGATGCCTGTGCTGCCGGCATCGCCAGCGTCGAGGCCGAGAACGGGCCGGTCGAGATCCTGGTCAACAATGCCGGCATCACCCGCGACGGCTTCTTCCACAAGATGACCAAGGACCAGTGGTCCGCCGTCATCCGGACCAATCTCGATTCGCTCTTCAACATGACGCGGCCGGTGATCGAAGGCATGCGCGGGCGCAGCTTTGGCCGCATCATCGTGATCTCGTCGATCAACGGCCAGAAGGGCCAGATGGGCCAGGTGAACTACTCCGCGGCCAAGGCGGGCGATATCGGTTTCGTCAAGGCGCTCGCCCAGGAGAACGCCAACAAGGGCATCACGGTCAATGCGATCACGCCCGGCTATATCGGCACCGACATGGTCGCCGCGATGCCGGAGGAGGCGCTGAAGCGCGTCATCGCCGGTATCCCCACCGGGCGGCTCGGCAAGCCCGAGGAGATTGCCCAGATGGTCGCTTTCCTCGCTTCCGATCATGGTGCCTTCACCACCGGCGCGACGTTCGCGGTGAATGGCGGGCAGTACATGGCGTGAGCGTGATCGGGGCTGTCGGCGCAACCGCGCCGACAGCCCTCGTCGCGACGATGCGCCCGTGGCAAATTCGGCGCCCGCGGCAAATTCGGCGTCGGCTTTTGAGGCAGGCGGGAATACGACCGTCTTTACGCCGAGGCTTCCTGCCAGCGCCGGTAAAGCCCGACGATGTCGTTGGAGCAGAGCAGATCCATCCTGTCCTTGATCTGCTCAAGCGGCCAAAGCCACCAGGCCATCTCCAGAAGCATGGCGATTTCGGCTTCGGTGAAGCGCTTGCGGATCGGCCTGGCCGGGTTGCCGCCGACGATCGTGTAGGGCTCGACATCCTTGGTGACGAGGGCGCGGCTGCCGATCACGGCGCCATGGCCGATCCGGATGCCCGGCATGATCATCGCCTCGGCGCCGATCCAGACATCGCTGCCGACCACGGTGTCGCCGGCCGGGCGGAAGGCATCGCGCGCGCCGGCGAAGGCGGGCTCCTCCGACATGTAGAAGAAGGGAAAGCTGGAGGCCCAGTCGTTCCGATGCCCCTGGTTTCCGGCCATCATGAAGCAGGCGCCGGTCCCGATCGAGCAGAAGCTGCCGATGATGAGCCTGTCGACATCCGTCCGGTCGGGCAGCAGGTAGCGGGCGCAATCGTCGAAGGAATGCCCGTGATAATAGCCGGAATAGTAGCTGTAGCGGCCGACGATGATGTTGGGGTTGGTGACCTGTTCCGACAGCTGCCTGCCCTTGAACGGGCTTTCAAACGCATTTGTCATCCGGAACCTCCCGTCGTTCAGCGCAGCTCTCGCAGCGCAGCTCTCGTTGGATTGAAGCGGGCAGGTCGTCCCGGGCGGCCGAAGGGAGGTCCGGGAACCACTCCGAAGCGTCACCGATCAGCGCTCCGCATCGATCCCGGCCCAGCGCTGCCGTGGCGGCTGGGCGGGGAAGAGCAATCCCTTCGATTCGGCATGAGCGGATGGCGCTTCCGGCGAAAAGCCGCTGAGAGGGGCGGCTTCTCATTCAAGCTCTAGAACGCCCTGCGTCCGTTCGGACGCAGGATGGGCGATCTGTCTCTTTGTTTAAGCATCGGATTTTTCCGAAAACCGGATTCCAGTTTTCGGTCCTATGCGCTAGCGCCAGCGTCCGAACGCATCGGCGAGCGTCTGGCTGCCCGAGACACCCTTCTCGAAGGTTATGATGCCGCGCCGTCCGGACGCGAAACGCAGGGGGATGTCGATCCAGCTGCGGGTCTGCATCAGCTCGACATTGCGGTCGATTTCCACCGGCACATTCGAGAGCGCGGCAACGAAGAGATTGTCGCCGAGCGCGGAGGCGATGGCGGAGAGCGGTGCGCCTCGTTCGTTCTCGTCGGCCTTGAGCTGCGGCACGCCGACTTCGCGGATCGCATCGTTCGTGGCATCACCCGTCCGCGTGAAGCGCAGGCCAATGATATGCGAGGCGGGGAAGGCGCTGTCGGTGTTGCGGCGGATGGTGAAGTCGAGGCTCAGACCAGCATCCGGCACTTCGACGCTGGCACGCACGATCGTTTCGACCGGGCGGCCTTGCCCAGCGCTCTCGCTGTCGAGCCGCCAGACGACCCGACCGCTGACGGCCTTCGGTTGCTGCGGCGTTTCCGGCACCTCGGTGTAAAGGATGGCGCGCTGGGCGACGGCGATCTCGCTGCCCTGTGAGGCTGTCGCCCCTGCCGGGCCACCGGGCCGCGCGGCCGGTCCTGCGCCTGTCGTTCCGCCTTCGCCGACCCGATCGTTCAGCTTGCCGGCGTTGTCCGGCTGCGACGGCTGGGGCTGCGCCTCGGTCCGGGGGCGCTGCGCCGCCGTGTCGGAGGGATTGACCTTGTTGACATAGAAGGCTGTGGCCGCGATCGCGACGACCGCAAGCGCGACGCCACCGCCGACGATGGCGGTGCGGATATGACCGGGGTCGACGCGGCGTTCGCGAGGGGGCGCGACGCGCGGGCGGACCGGCTGCGTGTCGACCGGCTCCTGGGTCTCGACCGGGCGGCCTTCGAAGGGGTCGATGACCGGGCTGGCACCGACTTCCTCATGGGCCGTATCGGCCGGAGCGGGCTCCGGTTCCGGCTCCGGAGCGGGGCCGATCGTCGTCGTGGCAGGGCGCTGGGTCTCGCCCTCATCGTAATCGGCCTCGACACGTGACATCGCCTCGTCGAGCGCCAGGCGCTCACGCATGATCTCAGCCTCGCCGACCGGCGGATCGAGACTGCGCAGCTGCGCGACCAGAGCTGTCCGCGCGCGGTCATAGACCGCGCGGCGGGCTTCCGGGGACTTGTCGGGCAGCCCGGCAATCGCGCGCGCCAGGATCGGATAGAAATCGGCCATTGGCCTCAATTGTCCGTGTTGGGCCCGCCCGTCAACCCTCGAAAGGATTGTGGACCAGGATGGTGTCGTCGCGCTCGGGGCTGGTCGAGAGCACGGCGACGGTGGCGCCGATCAGCTCCTCGATGCGGCGGACATATTTGATCGCCTGGGCCGGCAGGTCCGCCCATGAGCGGGCGTTGGCGGTCGAGCCTTCCCAGCCTTCGATCGTCTCGTAGATCGGTTCGACGCGGGCCTGATCGCTCTGGCCGGCAGGCAGATGCTCGAGCACGGCGCCGTCGAGGCGATAGCCGATGCAAACCTTGATCTCCTTGAAGCCGTCGAGGATGTCGAGCTTGGTCAGCGCGATGCCGTCGATGCCGGAGGTCTTCACTGTCTGGCGCACCAGGCAGGCGTCGAACCAGCCGCAGCGGCGCTTGCGCCCGGTGACGACGCCGAATTCCTTGCCCTTCTGGCCGATCAGCTCGCCGGTCTCGTCAAAAAGCTCGGTCGGGAAGGGGCCTTCGCCGACGCGGGTCGTGTAGGCCTTGGCGATGCCGAGGACATAACCGACCGCGGAGGGGCCGAGGCCGGAGCCGGTCGCGGCCTGGCCGGCGACGATATTGGAGGAGGTCACGAACGGGTAGGTGCCGTGATCGACATCGAGCAACGCGCCCTGCGCGCCTTCGAACAGGATGCGCTTGCCGGCGCGGCGCTCGGAATCGAGCAGCGCCCAGACCGTGTCGGCATAGGGCAGGACCTGCGGCGCGACCTTGGTCAGCTGCTCGAGCAGCTCGGAAGCATCGACCTCGCCGATGCCGAGCCCGCGGCGCAGCGCGTTGTGATGGGCGAGCAGGCGCTCGATCTTGGCCTTCAGGATCGCGGGATCCTTGAGGTCGATGACGCGAATCGCGCGCCGGCCGACCTTGTCCTCATAGGCGGGGCCGATGCCGCGCTTGGTCGTGCCGATCTTCAGGCCGGCATTGCTGGTCTCGCGGAAATGGTCGAGCTCGCGATGCAGCGGCAGGATCAGGGTCGCGTTGTCGGCGACGCGCAGGTTCTCGGGCGAGATTGCGACGCCCTGGGCCCGCAGCCGCTCGATCTCCTCGACGAGATGCCAGGGATCGACCACGACGCCATTGCCGATGACCGAGAGCTTGCCGGGGCGCACGATGCCCGAGGGCAGCAGCGAGAGCTTGTAGACGACACCGTCGATGACGAGCGTATGACCGGCATTGTGGCCGCCCTGAAAGCGCACCACGACATCGGCCTGGCTCGACAGCCAGTCGACGATCTTGCCCTTGCCTTCGTCACCCCATTGGGCGCCGACCACCACCACATTCGTCATCGGACTGGTATCCCTGCCTCGTTGCCGCAAGCGCCGCGCACATGAAAAACCCCGACGCAAGGCCGGGGTTTCGGGGCAGGTCCTTGCAAGCCCTCATGGGCCAACATTGCGGCGAGGTCAAGATTGACCGCGTCCCGGAGATGCGGCTGTCCGCACCGGGTTGCGCGCATCGGGCCTGATCCTGCGACCATCTGACACTCGCGTGGGGATCAGCGGGCATCGAGCCGCACGAGTTCGATCAGCCTGGCGCAATCGGCCGCAAGCCGCCGTTCCGCGAGATTGGTGATGCCCAGCAGCAGGCCGCCGTGGTCAGACGGCTCGGCATACCAGGGTGAGAGCGGCACCGGCGCGATACCGAAGGGCAGGGCGCGCGTGGCGATGTCGATATCGTCGGTGCCGGCCGGCAGCTCCATCCGCACGGAAAGACCGCCGGTGGCATGGATGGGGAAAGCCCCTTCTGCGGTCTCCTGCAATTGCCTGAGCAGCAGTTCGCGCCGCGCGCTGTAGAGCCGTTTCATGCGGCGCAGGTGGCGCAGATAATGGCCCTCGGCCAGGAAGCTGGCCACAGCATGCTGAACCGCGGCGGACGGAGCCGGAGCGAGGCAGGCGGCAATGGTGCCGAAAACCTCGGCAACGGCTGCCGGGACCACCAGAAAACCGAGCCGCAGCGCCGGGCTGATCGTCTTGCTGAAGCTGCCCGCATGCAGGACGTGGCCATCCTGATCGAGCGAGGCGAGCGCCGGCGCAGCGCGGCCCTTGAGCTGCAACTCGCTGAGATAATCGTCCTCGACGATCCAGGCACCCGCTTGTCGCGCCCAGTCGAGCAGAGCCAGTCGGCGCGCCAGCGACAAGGTCACGCCGAGCGGAGCCTGCTGCCCGGGGGTGACGACGGCGAGTGCCGCTTTCGGTGCGCGCCGTATGCCCTCGGAGACCGACAGGCCCTCGCCATCGACCGGCACCGGAATGGCCTCGATGCCGGCAAGCTGGAGGGCACTGCGCGTCAGGGGAAAGCCGGGGTCTTCGAACCAGGCTGGGCGGCCCTCGAGCCGCAGGGCACGGATGATGAGACCGAGCGAGCCTGCGAAGCCGTTCGTGACCAGGATCTGGCCCGGCGTGCAGCGAATGCCGCGCGCGATTGCGAGATACGCGGCGATCTCGCGGCGCAAGTCCGGATGCCCGCGTGGATCGGGATAGCCAACCGGCGCGACCGCCGCTTGCCGGGCAGCGCGTGCCATCACTCGCGACCAGAGGGTGAAGGGAAAGGCATCCTGCGCCGGAACGCCCATCTGGAAGGCGAGCGGCACACTCTCGAAGTCGGGGAACAGCTCGGGAAAGGGCGGCCTCTCCTTGAGCTGCTCGGTTGCCGTCAGCACCGGCATCCTGTCCGCGACGCGTGTTCCGGCGGCGCCTTGCGACAAGATCCACTGCTCGTCGCTCAGTCTTTCATAGGCGGCCCTGACCGTTCCACGGGCGATGCCGAGCTGCGCCGCCAGATCGCGCCAGGAGGGTAGCCTCGCGCCGCCGGCGAGCTGGCCCTCCCGGATGGCATCGCGAATGGCGGCGTGAATCTGCAGGGCGAGCGGCGCCTTGGCGCTGCGGTCGATCTGGATGCGGAGCAGAGCTGTCATCGCATCATGGTACACTCATTTCTGCCGATCTTGGTGCTTTCTCATGCATCATCCAGCGCGCATTCTCCCGCCATCGAAACGATCGGAGAACGGAGATGAGCTATCGAGCCTCTGCAGCCGGCGCGGCCCTGCTTGCCGCGTTCGCCCTTCCCGCCATCGCCGCGGCGCATTCGCCCAGGCCGGGTGGGGAGACGGTCAAGCCGGTGTTCCGGCAGGCGATTCCCAATATTCCCGGCAAGAGCCTGGTCAGCGTTGTGGTGACCTACAAGCCCGGCGCGGCTTCGGCCTCGCACCATCATGCCGGTTCGGCTTTCATTTATGCCCATGTGCTGTCGGGTGCGATCCGCAGCCAGGTCGACGACCAGCCCGCCCGAATCTACCGGGCCGGCGAGACCTGGTTCGAGGTGCCGGGCGCGCATCACAAGATCAGCGCGAATGCCAGCAAGACCGAGCCGGCCCGCCTGCTCGCCGTCTTCATCGTCGACAGCACCGAAGAGGTGCTGACCACTCCGGATCACCAGTAAGGAACGACCCCATGACCCAGCGTCTCGACTACACCGCTGTTTCCCCGGCCGGAATGAAGGCTCTTGGCGGCGTCTATGGCTATGTCGGCCAGTCCGGCCTGGCCAAATCCCTGATCGACCTGGTCTATCTGCGGATCTCGCAGATCAACGGCTGCGCCTATTGCATCGACATGCATTCGCGCGATCTGCTCAAGGGCGGCGTGGCCGTCGAGAAGCTGGTGCTGGTGCCGGCCTGGCGCGAGGCGCCGAGCCTGTTCTCCGAGCAGGAGCGGGCCGCCCTGGCCTGGGCCGAAACCGTGACGCGCGTCGCCGATACCACGGTGCCCGACGCGGAGTTCGCGGCCGCTTCTGCCCAGTTCAGCGAGAAGGAACTGGCCGATCTGACGATCGCAATCGGCCTGATGAACGCCTATAACCGCATGGCGATCAGTTTCCGCGCCGTCCCTGCGGCGGCGCGGCACTGAGCCCCAAAGCATCGGCCCGAAACGTGGATTGCGGTTTTCGGGAAAGTCGATGCCAACACAGAAGCTTAGATCATCGGACCGGACACGATATCCGGTCCGATAATCCAGTCAGTTCTGCGCCAGCGGGCGCGGCATCGCTGCCGGCTGGATTGGCCTGGGCTCGAACATGACCTCGCGGTCGCCCGGCCATTTCAGGCGATAGGCGAGCTTGATCTCCTTCTCCGCGCCGGGGGCGAGATCGAAGGTCCAGGCCGAGACGCCGCGCTTGTCGCCGACCTGCTTCTCGGTCGGCGGCGTGGTCTGCGGCAGGGTCTCAACGGTGATCGCGCTGTTTTCCGAGAAGGGCACGCGCTCCATGACGGTGACCTTGACCGGTTGCGCGTGGAGGCTCTTCACCACTGTCCTGAACTCGCGCAGATCCGTGCGCGTCTGGCCGAGCCAGGTCGGCTCGTTCTCCCGGCGGCGCACCGGCACGCGGCTCACCTTGAGCTTGTCATCGGCGCCGAAACCGAGCTCGACCTTGTCGCCGGGCGCGACCAGCCCGAGCCGGCCGCGGCCGATATAGGCGCCGTCACGGTGCAGCAGGACCTCGCCTGGAAGAAGCGGTGCCTCGTCCTCGTGGAGGAAGACGGCTTCGAGATAGGCCTTCTCCTCGAGTTCGGGCGTGGCGCGGGCGGAGAGCGTCGGGCCAACCTGGCCCTGGCTCAGCACCACGGCCTTGGAGGTCCCGCCCTGGGGGACCGTGACGCGGCCCGGCACGATGAAGCTTGCCTGATAGGTGCTGGTCTCGACCTGGGCTGTCTGGACCTCGGCCGGGCGCGCTGAATCCGCCGTCTTGCGCGATTTTTCGGCCTCGAGTTCGGCTTCGGCCCTGGCTCTCGCGGCCGCCATCGGGGTCGGCGCGGCGCCCAGGCGCGCGCGGCTCTCATAGAGAACCGTTGCATCGAGGAAGGCGACCTGCACCGGGGCGAGCTCGGGTGCGCGCGTTCCGCCTGCCGAGCGCGTGGTCGAGAGGATCAGCGCGACGTCGGTCCAGTCCTCGCCGGTGCGCTGGCGCAGCTCCGCGCGGCGAATGAAGGTGATCTCGGGCTTGGCGGTGGCGCTGCCGGTCGCCAGCCTGGCCTCGTAGCTCGGCAGCCAGTTCGCGCTGGTGACGCGGTAGCTGACGGTGAATTCGGCTGCGAGCGGCGCCTTGGCCTCGACCGCGATCGCAACGTCGCGCTTCGGCGCAGTGCCGCGGCCGGCCTGCGGCCTCGTGCGCTCCAGCGCTTCGATCTCAGCTTGCGTATCGGAGACGCGGCTGCGCGCGATGCGCAACTCGTCATTGACCTTGACCAGCGCGGTGCCGATCGCGTCGAATACGGCCGGCCAGTCGCTGATCGGCAGTGCCTTGCCATCGGGGCCGAGCTTGTCCGGGCCCGTCTGGCCGAAACGCTCGATGGTCGTGCGCTTGGCCTCGATCGCGCTGACCTGGCCTTCGAGCGTCTCCTTCTGCTCGCTCAGGGCCTTGAGCTTGGTCTCGATCACCGCATCGAGACCCTGCCTGGCATCGCCGGGAACGGGACGGACATCGACCGCGCCAATCGCGAAGGCGCCGTCGCCCTGGCCTTCGACACGGATCGAGGCGGGATCGACCGCTGCCGGAAGGCCCCGCAGCACGACCTGCGAAGCACCTTGCATCAGTTCGGCCTTGCCGAGTCGCGTCACCACCGCGCCGTCGGGATAGACCGTGACGCGGTCGATCCGTGTCGGCAGTTCGATCTCGGCAGCGCTGGCAAGGCTCGGGGCGAAGATCAGGGCGGCGGCAAGTCGGCTTTTCATCAGGCATTCCCCCGAGGCAAATCAGTGCCACGGATTGGCGCGTCGGAATTCGGCGCGGCCAAGGCGGAATTGGGCCGGAATGCGGTAGTGCCCTGCGTTTCAGGCTCTGGCGCGCATGCTCATAAGAGGCTTGACGCGATTTGCGATGAAATTCCGCAATTCGGTGACGCGCCGCTCGCTGTCCAGAACCTCGTCGTCGAGGCCATGCGCCCAGGCGAGGTCATGCCGCGTCGGCTCGGCATCGAGGGCGTAGAGATCGGCAAGCCAGCTCTCCGCCGCCGCTTCATCCTTGCGGAAGCCTTCCGCGATCAGGGTCGGGACCATGCGCCCGAGGATCGAGGCGACCTGGCCGAGCGGGAATTCGGGATGATATTGCACGCCCCAGAAGGTGCCGCCGTCATGGCGGATCTCGGCTGCATGCACGGTGCTGTAGGCGTTCGAGGCGAGGACCGTCGTATCCGCCGGGGGCAGGGCGATGGTGTCGAGATGGATCGCGGGCGCATCGAAGCTGAGCGGGCGGCCGGCGAGCAGAGGATGCGAACGCCCGGCCTCGGTCAGGGTGATCTTGCGCGCGACGCCGATCTCGCGGCCTCTGGGGTTGGCGACGACGGTGCCGCCGGCGGCGACCGCGCCCATCTGGATGCCCCAGCAAGAGCCGAAGCTGGGCGTGCCGCTGGCATAGATCGCCCGCATCAGCTCGATCTGGCGCGTGACCGACGGTTCGAGGTTGTAGATGTGCAGGGCCGAGCCGGTGAGGAAGATGCCGTCATAGGACGCAAGCCCGGCGCCGTCCGGCAGGTTCGCGCCGGCATCGGCCGGCAGGCAGATATCGGTGATGCTCTCGGGCGCGATGGAGCGCACGACATCGGCATAGGCTTCGCCCGGTCGGGCGCCGTAGCCGGCAGCATGGCTCTCGCGCTGCTCCCTTGTGTTGCCATCGACGACGAGCAGGCGCAGCGGTCTCGAAACATGCAGCATGGTGGCAAACGCCTCTTGGGAGGGATGCGTCGGGCGACGGGCAGCCTTGCGCCTCATCTCATAGGATGCGACGGGGACACAAGGCTATTGAAGCGCATTCCGCCCCCGCACAGGCCGCAACCTTGTCCCCAGCCACCACCCTGCCGCAGCGTGTCTGGGGCAATGCCTATCTGCTCCTGATCCTCACCACCTTGATGTGGGGCGGCAATGCCGTGGCGAGCCGGCTTGCCGTAGGGCAGATCTCGCCGATGGCGTTGACCTCGCTGCGCTGGGTTTTCGTCTGCGCGATCCTGCCGCTGATGCTGCGGCGCGAGCTGAAGCACTATGCGCCGGTATTGCTGGCGCATCGCTGGCGCATCATCACGCTCGGCGCCCTTGGCTTCACGGTCTTCAACGCGCTGATGTACCTGGCGGCCTATTCGACGACCGCGATCAATATCGGGATTCTGCAAGGCTCGATCCCGGTCTATGTGCTGATCGGTGCTTTCATCGCCTATCGCACGCCGATCGGCTGGATGCAGGCGATCGGCGTCGCGGTCACCATGCTTGGCGTGCTGGTGACGGCGAGCCGCGGAGATTTCGCGACGCTCGCGAATTTCAGCTTCGTGCCAGGCGATGTCTGGATGATCATCGGCTGCGTCTTCTATGCCGGCTACACAGTCGGCATCCGCGCGCGTCCGGCCGTGCCGGGGCTGGTCTTCTTCACGGCGATGGCGATCGTCGCCGGCATCGTTTCGCTGCCGCTGCTGGGGCTCGAGATCTGGAACGGCAGCATCATCTGGCCGACCCTCGAAGGCTGGGCGATCCTGGCCTTTGTCGTGATCGGGCCGTCCCTGCTCTCCCAGCTCTTCTTCCTGCGCGCGGTCGAGCTGATCGGACCCGGCCGAGCCGGGGTCTTCGTCAACCTGGTGCCGGTCTTCGCGCCGATGCTCGCGGTGCTGATCCTGGGCGAGCATCTCGCGCTCTATCACGGGCTCGCGCTGGCGCTGGTGCTCGGCGGCATCTGGATCGCCGAGCATCGCGCCGCCAGGGCATGAGCCCTTATACCGAGTCCCGGAGATCGTGACTCGGGCCGGCTTCTCAAATCAGCCCCGGCCTGATTCAACATGGCGAACGAGGGAGGTTCGCCATGGCTATTCCGCTTCGGGCTGATTTCGATG
>NZ_JPKG01000015.1 GCF_000735605.1 Allobosea sp. LC85 | reverse complement strand
AGTTCCCGAAATGCTCAGGCAGGTCGCGCCAGGGGCTCCCCGTGCGAGCGATCCACAGAACCGCTTCCACGAACCGGCGATTGTCGCTCCCGCTCCGCCCCGGATCGGTCGGCTTCCCCAGGCAGTGCGGCTCCATCTTCGCCCATTGGGCGTCCGTCAAAACGTAGCGTTCCATCCAAAGGGTGAATCACATCTCTGACACTTTGTGAATCCCCACGATCCTTAGAGCATGCTGCGAAAAAGTGGCACGGCTTTTTGCATCAAGCATGCTCTAAACGATGAGAGTCGATCACGTTTTCTGCGTTTGGACGACTTCGTCCAAACGCAGTGATCTGACCGTCCGGTTCGTCAGACCCTGAGCCGGGCTGCTCCGGAGCGAATGCGCACGGCGGCTTCCGCAACTATGCGTTCGACGATCTCACCTGCCGTCGGGATATCCGAAATCAACCCGGCGGCCTCGCCGAATACCACCGCGGCACCTTGCGGATCACCGGCCATGAAAGCCGCCTTGTAGGCCGGGGCCTCCGCTTCGATCGCGTCCCTGAGTTCGCGGTCGCGGCCAGCCCATTTCGCGATGAAGGCATTGGCGCTGACGCGAATATCGAAGGGCCTTGGCCAGTCGAGCCGGCGCGCGATGTCGGGCAGCGAGGAGCGCACGGTCTCGTCACCCGTCGCGGCAACGGCGACAGCGTGGTGTTTGGCGTGAACCAGGGCCTCGCGGCTCGCCCAGAAGCGCGTGCCGACCAGAACGCCGTCGGCCCCCAGCATCAGGGCCGCAGCGAGCCCACGGCCATCGGCGATGCCGCCCGCGGCCAACAGCAAGGTGTCAGGGCTTTCGCGCGCCAGCAGATCGGCCACTTCCGGCACGAAAGGCAGGGTCCCGCGCGCATGACCGTGACCACCGGCTTCGGCGCCCTGCGCAACGATGACGGCCGCGCCGGCCTCCAGCGCCTGCCGGACATGAGCAATCGACTGGCACTGGCAGATCATCGGCACGCCGGCCGCCGCGATCTCGCCGGCGAAAGGCGCGGGATCGCCAAAGGAGAGCATCAGCGCAGCAGGCTGGTGCTCCAGAACCTTGCCGAGCAGGTGCGGCTGCCTGGCGAGAGACCAGGTGATGAAGCCGCAGCCGGTCCGGATATTCCCGGCCGCGGCGAATTGCTGGTCGAGCCAGGCATCATCGCCGTAACCGCCACCGATCAGGCCCAGCCCGCCGGCGCGCGTTACGGCGGCGGCCAACGCCCCGCCTCCAGCCAAGGCCATCGGCGCGGACAGGATCGGATGATCGATCCCGAACCGCTCGGTCAGCCGGGTGGAGAGGTGCGCCACCGTGCCTACGCAGTCTTGGAGTGCGCGAAGTCCATGTAGAGCTCGCGGGCCTTGCGGAACAACGGGCCGGGCTGGAGGGCGGTGTTGTCGATCCGGGAAACCGGCATGACCTTCGAGTAGTTGCCGGAGATGAAGATCTCGTCGGCCTGCTCGAAATCGCTGTAGCGCAGGCTGGTCTCCTCGACCGTGATACCGTCCTGGCGCAGCAGCGAGATGACGCGCTGGCGGGTGATGCCGTTCAGGAAGGTGCCGTTCGCGACCGGGGTCTTCACCACGCCGTCCTTGGCCATGAAGATGTTGGACGTCGCGGTCTCGGCAACATTGCCGAGCATGTCGAGCACCAGCGCGTTGTCGAAGCCGGCAGCCTTGGCGGCGCGCAGGACGCGGGCATTGTTGGGGTAGAGGCAGCCGGCCTTCGAGTCCGTCGGCATGGTCTCGAGCGTCGGGCGGCGATAGGCGCCCTGCGTCACCGAGAAGCCGTTGGAAGGCACCGGCATCGGCGCCTCGAAGAGGCAGAGGCAGAACTTGGTCGACTCGGGGTCGGCCATGATGGTCGAGAGGCCGTCGGCCTCACCCCAGTACATCGGCTTGACGTAGAGCGCGGTACCCGGAGCGAATTTCTTCGCGCCTTCATGGGTCTTCGCGATGATCTCCTCAGCCGTCATCGTCGCCTTCAGGCCGAGCACATTGGCCGAGCGGTTTACCCGGGCGGCATGCTTGTCGAGATCGGGAGCCTTGTCCTCGAAATAACGCGCCCCATCGAAGACGGTCGAAGCCAGCCAGCTGGCATGGGTTCGCGGGCCCATGATGCCCGGATTACCCTCATGCCATTCACCTTCGAACCAGCTCCAGGTCTGCGAATACCAAGCCATAACCATCCTCGATTTTGTCAGTGTTATTGACCGACACCGTCTGCCGCCCTGCCGCGCGCGTCAACATGCCGAAGGCCGTCCGGCAATGACGTCATGTGATGGAAGCAATGCAGCGGGGTGATGGATCACAGGCCGAAGGCGCGGGCGAGCGAAACCACCGTCATGCCGACGACGAGTGCCAGGAGCTCGCTTCGGCGCAGCACCATGCTGCCGACCGCCGCCAGCAGCGCCAGGGCCGCAGCAAGCCCCAGACGCTCGACCAATGGCAGCACGGTTGCGACGACGATCGAGCCCGGCAGGGCTGCAAGTCCGCGCCGGACATGCGGGGTGAGAGGGATGAAGCCCATCAGCACCACGCCGGAGATGCGGCAGAGATAGGTGGCGATCGCCATGGCGGCGATGGCTGCCCAGGCTCCCCAGCCCGTGAGATCAAGCAGCGTCATCGAGGAACGCTCCCGCGACCGCGCCAGAGAGCGCTCCAACGATGATGAAGGCATAGCCATCGACCAGCTTGGCCGTGACAAGCGCCACGATGCCCGCAACCAGCCAGGGTCGCGCCGCCCGCCGGCCGCGCCAGAGCGGCACGATCATCGCTGCGAAGAAGATCGGCATCACGAGATCGATGCCGTAGCGTCGCGGGTCACTCACCAGAGAGCCGAGCAGATATCCCGGCACGGTGGCAAGAACCCAGACAACCCAGAGCAGGAGCCCGCCACCGATCAGCACGCCGAGATCGCGCCCACCCTCGGCATGATAACGCGTTCCGACCAACCAGTTCGCATCGGTGAAGAAGAACAGGTGCAAGGCGTTGAGCGCCCGTGGAAAACGCGCGAACCAGAGCTGAAGCGATGCTCCTTGCAGCACCATCCGCGCGTTGACCGTCGCGGTGACGGCTGCAAGGCCGGCAATCGCTCCCCAGGTCCATTCCGGACGCCAGAGTTCCATCGCAACGAGCTGCGCGACCCCCGCATAGACAATCGCGCTCATCACCACGGTTTCCAGCAGGCTCAAGCCCTTCGCCGCAGCCGCCGCGCCGAAGGCGACCGCGAAAACGATGATGCCCGGGAGCACCACGGAAATCTTGCGGACTCCCAGAATCATGCCCCGCCAGGTCACGGGCGCGCGCGCTTCCTTCGGGAGTGGTTCAGGTGACGAGGTCATGCTTCTTCCAAGGACCAAGCAGGCCTCACGTCAACGGGCGCAAGCAGCAGCGATGCATGAACTCCATGCAGGGCGACGCAAGGCAGAGCAACAGGGGGACGGATCACCCCGCGCCTGCTAGATCATCGGACCGGATATCGTATCCGGTCCGATGATCTCACCTTCTGTGTTTGCATCGGCTTTCCCGAAAACCGCAATCCACTTTTCGGGCCGATGCTTCTGTGTTTGCATCGGCTTTTCCGAAAACCGCAATCCACTTTTCGGCCCGATGCTTTAGGGTTCCCCGATGCTCTGGCTGACCTCGACTGATACAAGGGCCTCCATGCTCCCCGCCGCCTGGCTGATCCCGACCAGCGAGCGGCCGGCCAATCTGGCGGAGCGCGCGCGGCTCAGGCGTAACGTGGCAGGGCTCGTTCTGGACCACCAGCTTGGCCAGCCGCATGCCGCCATAGAGATCGGCCACGATAAGCGCGGCCGGCCGCATCTCGTCCATCCCGCGGGCCACGGCCTGCATCTTTCTCTCGCGACGCGCTCAGGCATGGTGGCCGTGGGCCTTGCCGAGCGACCGATTGGCATCGATGTCGAGCGGGTGGAGCAAGGAACGGAGCCGCCACTGGCCGTTCTGCACCCCAGCGAACGGGACATTCTGCTTGCCTTGCCGGCGGCGGAAAGGCCTCTCGCCTTCGCGCAGCTCTGGAGCGCCAAGGAGGCCTATGTGAAGGCACTGGGCACGGGCTTTGCACACGCGCCCGAACGCTTCTGCGTGAGGTTCCTGGCGGAAGGATTCTTCACGATCGAAGACGCAGGGGCTCCCTCCATCGGGATCGGCGCCGCCCGCCTCATGAAAAACGGCGACCAGGAAGACCTGGCCGCCGCGATCGTCGTTCTTGCCTGAACGGCTTCAGCCGGGCTGGTTCACCGGCTTGCGCTTCAGGGCGTAGCCGATGATGCAGACGAGCGCCGCGCCGATCACCGCGCTGACATAATGGGGCATGTTCGCAGGCCCCACGCCGAGCGGGTTGACGTCCGTCGAGACCGCCTTGACCCAGGTCGGCATGTTCACCTGCAGCCATTGCAGCACGGCCATATCACCCAGAATCATCTCTGCTGCGATCCAGCCGAGCAGCGCCGCGCCAATCCAGATCAGGATCGGGAAACGTTCGATGATCGAGGTCAGGAGCTGGGCGCCCATGATGATCAGCGGGATCGAGAGCAGCAAGCCGAAGATGAAGAGCTCAGGATGGCCCTTGGCGGCGCCAGCGATCGCGATGACGTTGTCGAGAGACATCACAGCATCGGCGATGGCGATGGTTCGCACCGCCTTCCAGAGATTGTCCGCAGCCTTGATGTCGGTATGCGCTTCCTCTTCGCCCTTGGCGAGCTTGACCGCGATCCAGAACAGCAGGAGGCCGCCGACGACCTTCAGATAGGGCACGGCCAGCAGATAAGTGACCACCAGAGCGAAGAGGATACGCAGGCCGACCGCAGCCCCCGCGCCGAGCCAGATGCCGACCTTGCGCTGGTTCTCCGGGAGGGAGCGGACGGCAAGCGCGATCACCACCGCGTTGTCGCCGGACAAGAGCAGATCGATCCAGACGATCTGCAGCAGCGAGATCCAGAATTGGCTCGACGAAAAATCCATTTTGCGGTCAGTCCTCTATCAAATGGCCGGCTCGGGCCGACATGATTTCAGCCAATAGCCAAGGCCGAGAACCAGCAGCGCACCAAGGATCGCCGCCGGATATTCAAGCTGGTGCATCAATGCCGCACCGAATTGGGATGTGAACCAGGGTCACTGGTGGAATCCATGAATGAAGCAGCCTCTGGCGCAAGATGATCGCTTTCTAGCCAATACTCTGGCTGGAGTCGCGTCCCTCTTGCTCAGCCCAGCGCCTGCTCGACTGCCTTGCCGGCTGCCTCGGTGCCCAAGGTTCCACCGAGATCGCGCGTGCGGGTCCGTGCGTCGCCCAGCGCACGCTCGATCGCAGCTTCGATCGCCTGTGCCGCCTCGCGTTCGCCGAGATGGTCGAGCATCATGGCGCCTGACCAGATCTGGCCGACGGGATTGGCGATGCCCTGGCCAGCGATATCGGGTGCCGAGCCGTGAACGGGTTCGAACAGCGAAGGGAATTCACGGGTTGGGTTGATGTTCCCCGACGGTGCGATGCCGATCGTGCCGGTGCAGGCCGGCCCGAGATCGGACAGGATGTCACCGAACAGGTTGGAAGCGACGACGACGTCGAAACGATCGGGATTCAGCACGAAATGCGCGGTCAGGATGTCGATATGGTACTGGTCGACCACAACGTCCGGATAGTTCTTCGCCATCTCCTTCACCCGTTCGTCCCAGTAGGGCATGGTGATCGAGATGCCATTCGACTTGGTGGCCGAAGTCAGCTTCTTGCGCGGCCGGCGCTGGGCGAGTTCGAAGGCGTATTTCAGCACGCGGTCGACGCCGACGCGGCTCATCACCGTCTCCTGCAGCACGATCTCGCGCTCGGTGCCGGCATACATGCGCCCGCCGACCGAGGAATACTCACCCTCGGTGTTCTCGCGCACGACAAAGAAATCGATATCGCCTGGCTTGCGATTGGCCAGCGGGCCAGGCACGCCGGGCATCAGCCGCACCGGGCGGAGATTGACATACTGGTCGAACTCACGCCGGAACAGCAGCAGCGAGCCCCAGAGTGAGATGTGGTCCGGCACCTGCGCCGGCATGCCGACAGCACCGAAATAGATCGCGTCATGCCCACCGATCTGGTCCTTCCAGTCGTCGGGCAGCATCTTGCCGTGCTTGGCATAGTAGTCGCAGGAGGAAAAATCGAAGGTGTCGCAGCGCAGTTCGAAGCCGAACTTCTTCGACGCCGCTTCGAGCACCCGCAGACCTTCGGGCATGACCTCCTTGCCGATGCCGTCGCCGGCGATCACGGCGATGCGGTAGACGCGATTGGTTCCGGTCATGTGTCTTCTCCGAAGAAAGCCGTGAATTCGGCAGCGACGAGATCAGGGATCTCCTCCGCCAAATAATGGCCGCCGGGCAAGGCCCGGCCTTGGACATTCTGTGCACGCTGGCGCCAGAGCGCCAGCGGGTCGAAGCAGCGACCGATTACGCCGTGCTCGCCCCAGAGCGCCAGCAGGGGCTGCTCAAGCTTGCGGGCATCATCCTCGTCATCATGACGGAGGTCGATGGTCGCGGCCGCGCGGTAATCCTCGCAGCTCGCGTGGATCGTCGCCGGATCAGCGAAGCAGCGCAGATAATGTTCAAGCGCCTCAGGCGCGAACGGCGTCAGCCCGGCCGAGCCGGACCCGCATTTCTTCATCCAATAGGCTTTGGGGTCGGCACCGATCATGCGCTCGGGAAAGGGCGCGGGCTGGATCAGGAAGAACCAGTGCCAGTAGGCACGGGCGAAGGCGTCGGTGGTATTCGCATACATCTCGCGCGTCGGCGCGATGTCGAGCGTGGCGAGCCTCGTCAGATGGCCGGCATGATCGAGCGCCATGCGATGGGCCACGCGCGCGCCGCGATCATGCGCCCCGACGGCGAACCGATCATGCCCGAGCACAGTCATGACCTCGACCATGTCCTGCGCCATCGCACGCTTCGAATAGGCAAGATGAGCGGTATCGGAAACAGGCTTCTCGCTGTCGCCATAGCCACGCAGATCTGCGCACACCAGGGTAAAACGCCGCTGCAGCCGGTCTGCGACCTTGTGCCAGAGCGCATGCGTCTGCGGATAGCCGTGCAGCAGCAGCAAAGGCGGCCCCTCTCCGCCAGTCCGAACGCGAATCCGCGCACCCGACGTCTGGACGTCGAGCAGGCGAAAGCCAGGGAAAAGGCCGTCCGCAACCGGACGTTCGGAGATGGTCATAGAGCCAGGACGCGTTGAAACGATCAGCAGCCGATAGCGCGATTATTCACGGATTGCGCGGGCGGATTATTACACAATCTGGATCAATAACGCGGAGCTCACTCACCGCGTCGAGCGCGTTTCCACGTCCCGCGCCGAGACGGCTCAATGCCGAGCCGCCCAAATGCAGAAGGCGGGCGCGCCCTGTGTCGCTCCCGCCCTCCTATATCGGTCCCAGGGAACCGAACCTCCCGGGACGAGATCAGCCCCGCAGGGTCGCGCCGTAGCGCTTGGTCATCTCTGCGACGATCTTGCTGCCGACGGCGTCGATTTCGACGTCGGTCAGCGTTTTCTCGGCAGGCTGGAGCGTGACGGCGAGCGCCACGGATTTCTTGCCGGCCTCGACGCCCGGGCCCTCATAGAGATCGAACACCGAGACATCCGAGATCAGGGTGCGCTCGGCATTCTGCGCCGTGCGCATCATGTCACCCGCCGCGATCTTGGCATCGACGATGAAGGCAAAATCGCGCGTCAGCGGCTGGAAGCCGGAGAGGCTCAACTTCGGCTTGACCTTGGTCGGCCTGGCCTTCGGCAAAGGCAGGCCGTCGAGATGGATCTCGAAGGCGACGAGCGGCCCCTTCACATCCAGCGCCTTGAGGATCTTGGGATGGACTTCCCCGAAGGCACCGATGACGCCCTTGGGCCCGAACTGCAATGTCGCCGACCGCCCCGGATGAGCCCAGGCCGGGCCACCGGCCACAATCTGCAAGCCGCCGACAGGGATTCCGAGACCGGAGAGCAGCGCCATGACGTCGGCCTTGGCATCGAAGGCATCGACGGGCTCGGCCGCACCGTCCCAATGACGGCCGACGCCCTCGAGCCGGGCGGTGCCGCGCCGCAGGCCGGCGGCGGCGATCATCTGGCCCTCGGGCTCATCGCTGAAGAAGACCTGGCCGACTTCGAACAATGCGACATCGCCGAAGCCGCGCGCGGCATTGGCCTGGGCCGAGCGGATCAGCCCCGGCAGCAGCGAGGGCCGCATGTCGGAGAGATCGGCGGCGATCGGATTGGCCAGCACGAGCTTGGGCGAGCCGCCGCCGAAGAGCGTGGCCGCCTCATGCGAGATGAAGGACCAGGTCACGGCCTCGACCAGGCCGCGGCTGGCAAGCAGGCGCTTGGCGGCGCGGGTGCGCTTCTGCAGCACGGTAAGGACCGGCTTCACCACCTCCGCCTTGATGCGCGGCAGCGGCGTGGAGGCAACGCGATCGAGCCCGGCAATGCGCAGGATCTCCTCGACCAGATCGGCCTTGCCTTCGACATCGCCGCGCCAGGACGGCGCCGCGACCTTCACCCGCTCGCCCGCGCCCGAGACATGGAAGCCGAGCGAGGTCAGCGCGAGCTTCATCTCGACCTGCGGCAGGTCGAGACCCGTCAGGCGCTTCACTTCAGACCACGGGAAATCGATGGCGCCGCGCGACTCCGGGAGCTCGCCTTCGAAGATCATTTCGGAGGCTTCGCCGCCGCAGAGCTCGAGGATCATCGCAGTGGCGAGATCGAGGCCCGGCCGGCAGAAATCCGGATCGACGCCGCGCTCGAAACGATAGCGCGCATCCGAGCTGATGCCGAGCGCGCGGCCCGAGCGGGCGATGTTGAGCGGGTCCCAGAGCGCGCTCTCGACCAGGACATCGACCGTGTTCTCGTCGCAGCCCGAAGCCTCGCCGCCCATGATGCCGGCGAGCGATTCGACGCCGTGCGCGTCGCAGATCACCACCTGTTCGTCGCTCAGCTTGTAGGTGCGTCCGTCGAGCGCAAGAATCTCCTCGCCCGCCTTGGCCCGGCGCACGGTGAGATCTCCCCTGACCTTGGAGGCGTCGAAGACGTGGAGCGGCCGGCTGCGGTCGAAGGTCATGAAATTGGTGATGTCGACGAGCGTATTGATCGGCCGCAGGCCAATGGCGCGCAGGCGGGCCTGCAACCATTCCGGCGACGGGCCGTTCTTCACGCCGCGGATCAGGCGCAAGGCGAAGGCCGGGCAGAGCTTCCTGTCCTCGGGGGCAAAGTCGAGCGTGACCTTCACTGGGCATGGGAACGAGCCACGCACCGGCTGGATGGACGGTGTGGTCAGCGTCCCGAGGCCCGCAGCGGCAAGATCGCGCGCGACACCGCTGACGCCGAGCGCATCGGCCCGGTTCGGCGTGACCGCGATCTCGATCGTGGCGTCGTCGAGCTTCGCATAGGTCGCGTAGGGCATCCCGACCGGAGCATCCTCCGGCAGTTCGATGATGCCGTCATGATCGTCGGAGAGCTGGAGCTCGGCCTCCGAGACCAGCATGCCGTTCGACTCGACGCCACGAATAACGCCCTTGCCGAGGGTGATGTCCTTGCCGGGAATATAGCTGCCCGGCGGAGAGAACACCCCCTTCATGCCGGTGCGCGCGTTGGGCGCGCCGCAAACGACCTGCACAGGCTCTCCGGCGCCGGTGTCGACCAGGCAAACACGCAGCCGGTCGGCATTCGGGTGCTGCTTGGCCTCGATCACATAGGCGATGGTGAAGGCCTGGAGCGCCTTCGCCCTGTCCTCGACGCCTTCGACCTCGAGCCCGACGCGCGTCAGGGTCTCGGTGATGGTGTCGACCGTATCGGTGGTGTCGAGATGGTCTTTGAGCCAGGAGAGCGTGAATTTCATGCGTGTGCGTCCATCGGAGCGAGCACCTCCACCAGACGGAAGCGTTCGCAAATCAAGGTCATGTCGGGACTGAAGACGCCGAGGCGTCGGAAATAGGCTTCATGGGCTTGGCGCCATGAGGCCAGTGTACGGTCGTCCTCGCCTTCCTCGAAGGCGAATTCCGCATCGATCTCGTCGAACCGCCGCATCGTCAGTTCAAGCGTCTCGATGACGCAGACGGGGCGCTTGCCGCCATCGAGGACGATCCATATCTGGCCGACCTCCGGACAGTCGGGATCGGCCGGCGTATTCACCGTCGCGCGTTTGCGGCCGCTGACGACGAGCGCGGCCAGTTCAGAGGCCAGCTCCGGGCTGTCGCCGAAGCAGAAGCTCGGGCAGCCACGATAGCGTTCGGGGATCGAGCTCATGCCCATGGTCACGCCGTCCCGTCCCGCCGAACCGCGACCGGGGACAGCTCGGGCTGGCCATCGTTCAATCGGTCCTCGCCATCCGTCCGGATCTTCATCTCGTTGCCGCGCCATGTCACCTCGCCCGCGACGAAGGCGTAGGCCCAGATGCCGGGGAAGACGATGTCGCGTGCCAGGAAGGCGAAAGGCATCCGCCACGACAGATACCAGCCGACTCCATAGGCCAGAAGCATCTCGCCCGCATACCAGGGCAGCAGCACCGCACACAGCGCAGCCCAGCCCGAAAGCCCGACAGCCTTCGCCGCGCCGACCGCCGCCAGCACCGGCAACAGCGGTCCCGACAGGATCTCCGGCGCGAAGAAGGGCAGGAACGTCACCCGGCGCAGCCTGGCCCAGCGGAACTGGCGCTGCACCACGTCGCGCAGGCTGCGCTCGCCCAAAGGCTGCTCGAAAGGCTGGCCGACGAGATGGACATGCTTGCCGGCCCGGCGCACCAGCTTGGTCGCCGCTGCATCTTCGGCAATCTCTGCCCCCAACGCGGCGATGCCGCCATTGGAATCGAGAAAGGGCTTGTTCCAGAGCATCGACTTGCCCTGCGCGAAGCCGAAGCCAAGCGCCTCGCCGGCATATTGCCAGCGCGCCTGGAAGGTGTTGAGGAAGGCGCATTCGAGTTCGGCGCAGAACCCCTGCGGGCGCGAACCGGCCGGCGTCGAGCAGACCAACCCGGTAGCGGGCCGCCACGCCGCCAGCATCCGCTGGATATAGTCCTTCGGCATCAGCACGTTGGAATCGGCGAGAATGACCCAGTCGGTCTCCGCGGCGTCCCAGCCCTTGACGCAGTTGTTGAGCTTCGGATTGGCACTGACGGCGACATCGCCGACGATCAGGCGCACGCGATCGTCAGCGAAACGCCTGATCAGGTCCTCGATCAGCGGCACGATCGGGTCGTCGCCATCAGCGACACAGAAGATCGTCCTGTAGCGGGGGTAATCGAGCACGAGCCCCGAGCTCAAGGTCTCGTGGCTGAAGGTCTCGATGCCGCGCACCGGCCGCACGATCGTGACGGCCGGGCACTGGTCGAGCAAGGCCGAGCCCAAAGCGCGGCGGCGCAGGCGGAAATAGGCGATCGCGAGGCACAGCAGGTTGAGCGCGACGGCAAGCACCGCGAACACTCCTGCTCCTGCTGCGAGTGTCATCCCGCCCTCCCCTGCACGACCGGCTCCTTCACGACGTCAGGCCGCCGGTCAGGGTCGGCAGGTCGAGCGGGCGGAAGCCGTAATGGGAGAGCCAGCGGATATCGGCCTCGAAGAAGGGGCGCAGGTCCGGCATGCCGTATTTCAGCATGGCGATACGGTCGATGCCCATGCCCCAGGCGAAGCCCTGATAGACATCGGGATCGAGGCCGCACTTGCGCAGCACATTCGGGTGCACCATGCCGCAGCCAAGAATCTCCAGCCAGTCATCGCCCTCGCCGAAGCGGATCTCGCCGCCCTTGCGCGAACACTGGATATCCACTTCGGCCGACGGTTCGGTGAAGGGGAAGAAGGAGGGCCGGAAGCGCATCTTGACGCTGTCGACCTCGAAGAACGCCTTGCAGAACTCCTCGAGCACCCATTTCATGTGGCCGAAATTGGCCTTCTTGTCGATCACCAGCCCTTCGACCTGATGGAACATCGGCGTGTGGGTCTGGTCGGAATCCATACGGTAGGTCCGGCCCGGGCAGACGACGCGGATCGGCGGCTCCTGCGAGATCATCGTGCGCACCTGCACCGGGGAGGTATGCGTGCGCAGCAGCTTGCGCTCGCCATTGGCGTCAGGCGCGAAGAAGAAGGTGTCGTGCATCTCCCGTGCCGGATGGCCGACGGGGAAATTCAGCTTGGTGAAGTTGAGGTCGTCGGTCTCGACATCGGGACCTTCCGCGATCGAAAAGCCCATATCGCCGAAGATCGTGGTGATCTCGTCGATGACCTGGCTGATCGGATGGATACGTCCGCGCGCCTCCGGCCCCTCGCGCACCGGCAATGAAACATCGATCCGCTCGGCGGCAAGGCGCGCGTCGAGCGCAGCCTGTCCCAGCGCTTCCTTGCGCTCGGTGATGGCGCCCTGGACCCTGTCGCGCAGGCCGTTGATCAGCGGGCCCTTTTCCTTGCGCTCGTCCGGCGTCATCGCGCCCAGCGTCTTCAGCAGCGCGGACACCGAGCCCGACTTGCCGAGCGCAGCGATGCGCAACTGCTCGAGCGCGGCCTCGTCCTGCGCGGCGGCGATCTCACCAAGAAGTGAATCGCTGAGGGTATCGATCTCATTCATGCCTGATCTGGTCCGATTGCGAGGCATCTTCTAGGGTGTCATCTTGAGCGATGCTAGGGGCAATCGTGCTGGCAAAGCATCGCAGGCGCGACGGCAGAGACCCTGTTGGCCGAAATGAGCGCAGCATCATGACAATCCTGTCTCACTGGCGCGCATTGGTGTTCCTGATCGTCACGCTGAGCGCCGCCCCGGCAGCGGCACAGGACGGGCAGCGCGTCATGATCACCGGGGAAATCAGCGATACCTGGTGCACGATCAGCGGGTTGATGTTCGCGAGGGGCACCGCCCATCACCAGTGTGCAATCTGGTGTGCGCTTGGCGGCATCCCGGTCAGCATCCGCGACCCGGCAGGCAATCTCTATCTCATCCTCAAGATCGGCGATGACGATGAGAGCGCCGCCAATCCGCGTGTCGCGCGGATTGCCACGCATGAGGTCACGGTCGATGGCGAGTTGCTCGAGCGCGACGGCGTGAAGTACCTGCTCGTCGACAGGATCGCCGACGACAAGGGCGTGATCACCATGACCCATGACGAACACGGCATCCAGCCGTTCGGGAACTGAGCGATGCGAATGCTGCGGCACATGCTGGGTTTGGCCGCGCTTCTGGCTGGCATACCCGTGACACCAGCGCTCACGGCCGAGGCCTGGAACATCCCGCACGAGACGGCGACAATCCTCAGAGGCCGGGTCGTCGATGCGCTCTGCCATCTCAAGGGCCATTGCACGCCCGATTGCGGCGGCGGCAAGCGCCAGCTCGGACTTACCCTGGCGGACGGCACCTTCCGGCTGGTCGCGAAATCGAACATCGACTTTGCCGGTTCGGTCAGGGACCTGATCGGCTATTGCGGCCGGGAGATCGAGGCCGACGGCCTGCTGATCTAGAACCCAGCAGTGACATTGTTCTTCGTGCAGGCTGTCCGCGAAGGTCCCTCGCAGCCCTGGATTCCGGCCGAACGCTTCAAGGCCGACTGGGAGGCCCGCAACGGCAAGGCGGCCGAATGGTGGCGGGCCGACCCCGATGCGAACCGCATCATCGCCGAAGACGGCCCCTACGGAATCAAGGGACTTCGGCCGAAATGATCTCGCGGCGGGTGCTGCTGGCCCTTGGCACCGTCCTGCCGGCCGCAGACGCGTTCTCGCAACAAGCGCCTGCACACGGCCCCAGCCCGGTCGACCCGCTCGCCACCCGGTTCGGCGGCCCTTTCACGCTCACCGACCACGCCGGCAAGCGCGTGAGTGACACAGACTTCCGCGGCCGGTTCATGCTGGTCTATTTCGGCTTCACCCGCTGTACCGATACCTGCCCGATCGATCTTCCGATCATCGCGCAGGCGCTCGATGCCATCGGACCGTTGGCCGAGCGGCTCGCGCCGCTCGTCGTCACAGTCGATCCGGCCCATGACACGCCCGCCGTCATGGCGACCTATGTCACGGCGCTCCATCCGCGCCTGATCGGACTGACCGGCAGCGAAGCGGAGATCGCCGCGATCGCCAGTGCCTACAAGGTGCATCGCCGCAAGCTCACGCTGCCGCATCATGGCGCATCGGGGTACGCCGTCGATCACGGCTCCCTCACCTATCTGATGGACCGCGAAGGGCGCTTTCTGACCCTGCTGCCGCACAATGCCGGCGCGCCACGTCTCGCCGCTGTTCTGAACAAGTACGTTGCCTGAACAAGTACCTGGCCTGAACAAGTACCTTGCCTGAACAAGTACCTGGCCTGAACAAGCACCTCGCTTGAACAAGCACCTCGCCTGTCGGACCCCCCTTGCCAGCGATGCAGGCGACAGCGCCGCCGGGATGCGGCTATGCAGGTGGCATCATGGAGACAGACATCATGCCCGACAGCCAGGCCCAGAAGAATTCCCCCTCCTACCGCCTGGCGGCGCTCGACCCCGATTTCATCCTTGGCGATTCGACACGTGGCGTGCGCTTCATGCTCGAATACCAGAAGGCCGAGGACCATTTGCGTGCGCGCGGCATTGTCTCGACCGTCGTCGTCTTCGGCTCCGCCCGAGTGCGGGAAGGAGACCGCTGGTATGAGGCGGCGCGGCAATTCGCCCGCATTGCCTCCGAACGAGGCGGCGCGCTCACCGACGGCAAGAGCGGGCGCCACCATGTCATCGCCACCGGCGGCGGGCCCGGCATCATGGAGGCAGCCAACCGCGGCGCGACGGAAGCGGGTGCGCTCTCGATCGGCTTCAACATCACGCTGCCGCACGAGCAGGAGCCGAACCCGTGGTCAACGCCGGACCTGACCTTCCGCTTCCATTATTTCGCAATGCGGAAGATGCACCTGGCAATGCGCGCCGCGGCACTCGTCGTCTTTCCCGGCGGGTTCGGTACGCTCGACGAGCTCTTCGAGATCATGACGCTGAAGCAGACCGGCAAGATGCCGACCGTGCCGATCGTGCTCTACGACAGCGCCTTCTGGCGTGACCTGCTCAATCTCGATGCCATGGCGGCGGCAAAGTTCATCCGGCCCGAAGATCTTTCGCTGTTCTGCTACGCAGATACGCCGGAGGAGGCCTACCAGCGTGTCGTCGAAGGTGCCGGCCAGAGCTGGGTCCTTCCGGCAAACGACAGCATGCAGACCTGACAACGCAAAAGGCCGGCATCGCTGCCGGCCTTTTCCAATTCACGTCGCCGAGGCGAAACTCAGGCGGCCTTGGCTTCCGCGCCGAGCGCGCCCTTCACCGTCTCGACCACGGCCGCAAAGGCGGCTGCGTCGTCGATGGCCAGCGCCGACAGCGTCTTGCGATCGAGTTCGATACCGGCCTTGGCGAGACCGCCAATGAAGACCGAATACGTCAGGTCATGCTCACGCACCGCAGCGTTGAGACGCTGGATCCAGAGCGCGCGGAACGAGCGCTTCCGATTCTTGCGGTCGCGATAGGCATACTGCATCGAACGATCGACGGCCGCCTTAGCGGCGCGGATCGTATTCTTGCGGCGGCCATAGAAACCCTTGGCGGCCTTGAGTGTCTTCTTGTGCTTGGCGTGGGACGTTACGCCCCGTTTCACGCGAGCCATGTGTGATCTCCGGAAAGGTTAGAGGGCGTCAGCCGTTCGGCAGGAAGTATTTCTTCACGTTGGCCGCATCACCCTCGAACAGGGTTGCGGTGCCGCGGTGATTGCGGATCTGCTTGTTGGTCCGCTTGATCATGCCGTGCCGCTTGCCAGCCTGGGCGTAGAGCACCTTGCCGGTTCCGGTGATCTTGAAGCGCTTTTTGGCGCTCGACTTCGTCTTGATCTTGGGCATTTCAGCTCCTCAATGGTCGCGGACGCGCGAGATGCGCCGCTTCAATTTTGCTTGCTGGAAGCAAAGAACGACCGCCACGGCAGCCCTTATCAGCCGGGCGATCGAAGGGCGCGCATATGACAGAAAAGCCTGGGGCTGGCAAGTGCAGGCGCCGCGCGTGCCGAAAAACCGACACGACGAGCCGGAGCGGGTCCGGTGCCCCGATAACCCGATCAGTCCTGCTTTCCGGCGCGAGGCCCCCTGATCCCGATGCAATTGCCCCAGGGATCGCGCACCTGGCACATCCACAGATCGCCGTCGATGGCCAGCGGGCCACGATAGAGAATCGCACCGACCGCCTGCAAATGGCCAAGCGAACGCTCGAAATCCTCCACCCGCCAATAGACGATCGAGCCGGCGGCGCCGCTGGGCACCTTCGTGTCGGCCGGAACGATTTCAAGCTGCGTCTCGCCAATCTGCAGAAAGTCGAATCCCGAAGGTTGGCTCGTCGCCGGAACGCCCTGGGGAAATGCATTGCGGTACCATGCGAGACCCGCAGCCACGTCCGAGACGTGAACCAGAACAGCCGAAATAGAACCCGTCACGGGAATCCTCATGGTCATGATCGGAAGAGAGCAGAACGGGCCCGCAACCGCGCCGCGCCCTATCCCTTATCAGCGCGGAAGAAGTCTACCAAAGCCCGCAGCGCCGGACGCATCTGCCTGCGGCTCGGGTAATACAGGTAGAACCCGTCGAATGGCGGACACCAGTCTTCCAGGACAGGCACCAGCCTGCCCTCCTCGAGCCCATCGCGGACATAGTCCTCGAACAGGAACGCGATGCCGGCACCATCAAGCGCGGCCTGAAGGACGAGCCGGTCCTCGCCCAGGATCAGCGGCCCTGTGACTTCGGGTTCGACGACGAGGCCGTCCTTCTCGAACTCCCAGCGATAGATCACACCGCTTTCGAAGCGGAAGCGGATGCAGCGATGCCCAGGCAGGTCGTGCGGCGTCAGCGGCATGTCCCGCCCAGCAAAATAGGATGGTGCTGCCACTGCGACGCCGCGCATGCGCGGCCCGATGCGAACGGCGATCATGTCGCGCTGCAAGCTCTCGCCGAGCCGGATCCCGGCATCGAACCCGCCCGCGACGACATCGGCGAACCTGTCGTCAATGACGATTTCGAGCACGATCTCCGGATAGGCCGCGGCAAAGGCGCCGAGCTTCGGCGCCAGCACCAGATGAGCGGCGGTGCGCGGCACGGTGAGACGAAGATTGCCGGCGGGCTCGTCGCGCGAGGCGGCCGCCACCTCCAGCGCCAGGGCGATCTCCGACATCGCCGGCAGCAGCCGCTCCAGAAGCTGCGCGCCGGCCTCGGTGGGGGCGACGCTGCGCGTACTGCGGGCGAGCAAGCGCACGCCGAGCCGGCCCTCCAGCAGAGATACGGCATGGCTGACGGCGGAAGGCGCGATACCGAGCTCGCGGCCCGCGCCACGGAACCCCCGATTGCGGGCGACGGCCGCCAGGACGGCGAGATGCGGGAGATCGGCGCGGTTCATTGATCTATTTTATCGAACAGGCCGTGCTTTTTCCAGGCGATTATCGATCAATGGCGCATGCCTCATCTGTATCGGATCACAGCAGAGGAGCCCGTGATGCAAACGCGCAAGCTTGGTCAAGAACTCGAAGTCTTCCCCGTCGGTCTCGGCTGCATGGGCATGACCTTCGCCTATGGTGGCCAGGAAGAGAGCGCCGCGATCGCCACCTTGCGGCGCGCCGTCGATATCGGAGTGACCTTCTTCGACACTGCCGAGGTCTACGGTCCATTCGAGAACGAAGTCCTGGTGGGCAAGGCTCTCAGGCCTGTGCGCGACCAGGTCGTGATCGCCACGAAGTTCGGGTTCAAGATCCTCGAGGAGGGCAAGGGACCGGAGCGGATGGCGGGGCTCGACAGCCGGCCGGCCCATGTGAGGGCCGTGGCGGAGGCCTCGCTCAAGCGGCTCGGGATCGACGTGATCGATCTCTACTATCAGCACCGCGTCGACCCGACTGTGCCGATCGAGGAGACGGTCGGCGCCATGGCCGACCTTGTGCGCGAGGGCAAGGTCCGAGCGCTCGGCCTTTCCGAAGCCAATGCCTCGACGATCCGCAGGGCGCACGCGGAGCACCCGATCGCTGCCGTCCAGAGCGAATATTCGCTGTGGAGTCGCGAGCCTGAAGACAGCGTGCTCGCCATCTGCCGCGAGCTTGGAATCGGCTTCGTGCCCTACAGCCCGCTCGGACGCGGCTTGCTCACGGGCACCATTCGGAGCCTCGACGAGCTTGGCCGCGAGGACTGGCGCCGGACCCTGCCACGCTTCCAGGCCGAGGCGCTGGAGGCCAATGCGGCGCTCGTCGAACGGCTGGAACGACTGGCGGCGAGCAAGAACGTCACCGCCGCGCAGCTTGCACTGGCCTGGGTGCTGCATCAGGGCGACTTCATCGTGCCGATCCCCGGCGCGCGCAAGAGTGCCCATCTGGAGCAGAACAGGGCGGCAGCGGACATCGTCCTGACCGCCGACGAAACGGCTGTGATAGGCGAAGCGCTCACACCGGCCGACGTGACGGGCAAACGCTACACCGACGCCGCGCTCGCCCTGGTCGACGGCTAGCGAAGGCGGGGCGTGATCGGGAGGCGCGCCCTGCGCGCCTCCCGATCACGCGAGCGCTCGCGCAGGCAATGATGACGGGCCACATGATCAGATGGTCTGGCCCCGCCCTGCAAAGGCTCTGCACGCTGTGGCGTTCCGCCCCTAAGGGCTGGTGCAGGCTACGGCCTCACGCAGAGCGGGCTGCGGCTTCTCACCCTGCAGGCGGCGATAACCAAGCAAGGCCGTCGCAAGCGCAACGCCGCCAGCAGCAACCGAAATCCAGAAGCCGCTGCGCGCGCCAAATCCGTCGATCACCCAGCCCGAGGCGGAAGAGCCGACCGCCATACCGATACCTATGCCGGTCATGGCCCAGGTGATGCCCTCGGTCAGTTTCGCGGCCGGGACGAGGCGCTCGATCAGGCCGATCGAGACGATGATCGTCGGCGAGACGGCAGCGCCGGCCAGGAACAGCACGACAGCAAGGCTGCCGATGCTGTTGATGGCGAGCAGCGGCAGTGTGGTCACGGCGGCAAGCGCAATCGCAATCAGCAACTGGCTGGCCAGCGACATGCGCAGCTTGAGCGCGCCGAACACGATTCCCGTGATCAGCGAACCCGCGGCATAGCTCGCCAGGACGAAACTGGCGGCAGCCTTGTTCCCTTGCGCCTCGGCGAAGGCAACGGCGGTGACCTCGGCCGTCCCGAAGATCGTGCCGATCGCGATCAGGATGAAGGCGATGATCCGCACCGGCGCAAGGCGAATGACCGAGTCACCGCCGCGCGCCCCCTGCGGATGCACAGGCGGCTCGGATGCACGCTGGGCGACGAACAACGCAGTTCCGACGGTCAGCAGCAGCATCGCGGCAAGCGGACCTGCCTCGGGGAAGAAGGATACACTCAGCCCGATCGCGATGACCGGCCCGGTCATGTAGATGACCTCGTCGACGACCGATTCGAAGGCAAAGGCGGTCCGCAGCTTCGGCGTATCGCGATAGAGCTCGGTCCAGCGCGCCCTGACCAGGGCCGATATGCTCGGCATCACTCCAGACAGCACGGCGAACACGAAAAGCGCCCAGACGGGGGCTTCGTAGCGGGTCGACAGCAACAGGCCGGACAGCGCTGCAATCGCCGCAAGTGTTGCCGGAATGAGCACGCGCCGCTGTCCGCAGCGATCGACCAGCCTGGAGAGCTGAGGCGCGATCAGCGCATTGGACAAGGCAAAGGTCGCCGCGACCGCCCCTGCCAGCCAGTATTCGCCCCGCGCCTGCGACAGCATCGTGACGATGCCGAGCGTCACCATCGAGACCGGCATGCGGGCGATGAAGCCCGTCGCCGAGAACGCGATCGCGCCGGGAGCCCTGAAGATCTCGCGATAGGGATTGGCCATGACGGGCCTCTTTCCAGATTGTGCGGCGCCGCTTACATACGGAGCGTATGTGACGGAAGTAGGGGCCAGCGCGACCCATGTCAATTGACATACGCCGCGCATGCGAAAGGGACATGGATGGCTCGCAAATCACGCACGGAGATGATCGCCGAGACGCGGGCCAAGCTTCTCGGCGCTGCGCGCCATGCCTTCGGTACCGTGGGCTATGCCGACGCCTCGATGGATGAGCTGACCGCGGCCGTCGGACTGACACGGGGCGCGCTCTACCATCACTTCGGTGACAAGAGGGGCCTGCTCCGGGCCGTGATCTCCGAGATCGATGACGAAATGAACGAGCGCCTGCGCGTCGTTTCCGCCAGCGCCGCAGATGCATGGGCCGGCTTCCGCGACGAGTGCACGGCCTATATCGAGATGGCGCTGGAGCCAGAGATTCAGCGCATCGTGCTGCGCGATGGGCCCGCCGTTCTCGGCGATCCCTGGAACTGGCCAACGCAGAGCGCCTGTATCCGTTCGATGACGGCCAGTCTCGAGACCCTTGTCGAGGACAGGATCCTGCTCCCTCTCGACCCCGAGGCGGCCGCCCGCCTGATCTCCGGGGCGACGCTGCATGCTGCGCAATGGATCGCCCATGCCGAGAACCCGCAGACCGCCTCGCATCGGGCGATCGCGGCCTTCAATGCCATGCTGGACGGATTGCTGCTTCGCCCTGCCGAGAGTGGTTGAGGATTTGCCGGCACCTCGCCGACTCCCCGGCCGAGAAGTCCTGCAGCGCCGCTGACGGTCGTGCTAGACTGGCACCAGAGGCCCGGAGGATGGGCGCACCATCCCGTCCTAGACCGAGCGGCGACGATCGGGCCGCCGCATGACGCTTCCGACGCAAGGGCCGGGCCCAGCCAGGGAGAAGCGTGATGACGACCTATATCCTGCTGACCAACTGGACCGACCAGGGCGCGCGCAACGTCAAGGATTCGCCCACCCGCCTCGACACGGCCAAGAAGCTGCTGCGCGACATGGGCGGCGACTTCAAGGCCTTCTTCATGACGATGGGGAAATACGACATGGTCATCGTCTGCGAAGCGCCAGACGATGCCGTGCTGGCGCGCTTCTGCCTGCAACTCGCAATGCTCGGCAATGTGCGAACGCAAACGCTCAAGGCATTCCCGGAAGCCGCCTACCGCGAGATCATTCGTTCCGTCAGCTAAAGCATCGGACCGGATATCGTTTCCGGGCCGATGCCTTGTGTTTTGCATCGGCTGTCCCGAAAACCGCAATCCAGTTTTCGGGCCGATGCTTTAGGACGACCCATCAGGCGTCAAATGAGACAGGCCCGGACGAAGCGGCCGGGCCTGTCTCAACCTGATTCCGAGGCAGGGCGCTCCCGGCGACCTATTTGGGCGCCAGGACCATCACCATCTGGCGCCCTTCGAGTTGCCAGTCGCTCTCGACCTTGGCAACCTCGACCAGATCAGCCTTGACCCGCTCGAGCACTTTCACACCGAGGTCCTGGTGCGCCATTTCGCGACCGCGGAAGCGCAGGGTCACCTTGACCTTGTCGCCTTCCTCGAAGAAGCCGTGCATGGCCTTCATCTTGACGTCGTAGTCGTGCTTGTCGATGCCCGGCCGGAGCTTGATCTCCTTGATCTCGATGGTGCGCTGCTTCTTGCGCGCCTCGGCAGCCTTCTTCTGCTCCAGAAAGCGGAAGCGGCCGTAGTCGAGAATCTTGCAAACCGGAGGCACTGAATTGGGGGCGATCTCGACCAGATCGAGACCGGCATCCTCGGCAATCTTCAGGGCCTCGAAGAACGACACAACGCCACGGTTGGCGCCGGTATCGTCAATGAGCTGAACCTCACGGACACCGCGGATGTCGCGGTTGGAACGCGGGCCGTCTTTGGTCGGGGTTGGGGCAGCGCGGAACGGACGGCGAATGGCTGTATTCTCCTATGAATGGTGCTGTCGGCACCGTTGATCAGACACATTGCATAAAGTCGGGCATTGTCAATGCAAACACGGCAACACCCGCTCAAGTACAGAGCTAGCGCCCAAGCAAGGCGCAATAGACGTCGAGGGTCTCGCTGACCATGTTCTCGAGCGAGAAGTGCTGCTCGACATGGAGGCGGGCCCGGCGCGCCAGCGCGTCGCGCGCCGAGGGACGCAGTGCCAGCGCCTCCTTGAGGCCCGCGGCCAGAGCAGGCGCATCGCCCGGCGGCACGCGCCAGCCCGTGCGCTCGGCAGGAGCCGTCTGCGGCGGGGCGAGCACGGTTTCGGGAACCGCACCGAGATCGGAGACCACGACCGGAATGCCCATCGCTTGCGCCTCGACCGCGACGCGGCCGAAGGCTTCCGGCTCGGTCGAGGGCACGGTGACGACCGCTGCCGCGAGCAGAGCCGCCGGCATGTCGGCGCAATGGCCGACGCGCTTGACCTGGTCTTCGAGCCCAGCCTTGGCGATGGCCTGATCGAGTTCCCTGACATAGCCGTCGCGGCCCTGATGGTCGCCGGCAAAGATGAAGGCGGTATCGGTGTCGCCGCCCTCGCGCAGGAGGCGAGCCGCCTCGATCAGCACGCGATGGCCCTTCCAGCCGGTCAGTCGGCCGGGCAAGAGCACGATGCGCTGATGCGGTTCGACGCCCCAGGCGCGACGCAGGGCCTGGACCCGCTCGGGCCCGACCGCGGACGGCGCGAAGGCCGAGAAATTGGTGCCGCGATGGACGACGCGGATGCGGTCACGCGCAAACCCATGCTTCGCCAGGATCAGCTCTGCCGTGTAACCGGAATTGGCGATCACCACGTCGCCGCGCGCCATGACCGAATTGTACTGCGTCTTCACCGCCGAGCGGCTGGCATAGGAGCCATGATAGGTGGTGACGAAGGGCAGCTTGAGCGCACGCGCTGCGGCAAGCGCAACCCAGGCCGGCGCGCGCGAGCGGGCATGAATCAGGTCGACGCGCTCCCGGCGGCAGAGCAGCACGAGCTTGCGCACGTTGAGCGCCATGCTGACCGGGTTCTTCGAAGCAGCCGGGAATGGCAGCCAGACGCCACCCTTCGCCTGCAGCTCGGCCACAAGGCGGCCGCCTTCGGTGGCGACGAGCGCGCGCGCACCGGCTTCGGTCAGCCCCTGGGCAATATCGACCGTCGTACGCTCGGCTCCCCCAGCCTCGAGATCGGGGATGATCTGCAGGATGGTCCGCCCGCTCAGGGGATGATTATCCGTCGAAGGCAGCGAGGGATGCGCGCCTGACCGCAAGGACATGTTCACCGTTTCAAAAAATCTCTCGGATCGGAGGCGGACAGTATGACAACGCGCAGGACCGATCCCAGCCTATAATGCCCTGACAGGACAGATTCGTCACAGGAGATTTCAGGTGGAGCAGCCTGCCCCGCAATGGCTTGATGTCGGCAATGGCGCGGAAGGCCGCCGGATCGCCGTTCTGGAACAGCCGGGAACGGGAAATCCCGTGCTCTGGCTCGGCGGCTTTCGTTCCGACATGCGCGCAACCAAGGCTGACGCGCTCGCCGAATGGGCAAGCCGCAGCGGGCACGCCTTCCTGCGCTTCGACTATTCCGGACATGGCGAAACCGGTGGAGATTTCAGTCGCTGGACCTTGTCCCATTGGCTGGAGGACACGCTCGCCGTCATCGCCGCGCGCTGCGATACGCCGCCGGTCCTGGTCGGCTCGTCGATGGGAGGCTGGATTGCGCTGCTCGCCGCCCGGAGACTGCGGGGCACCGCGCTCGCTCCCGCCGGCATGGTGCTGATCGCGCCCGCCGTGGATTTCTCCGAAGAGTTGATGTGGGCTCAGATGCCGACGGCGATTCGCGAGACGATCCTGCGCGACGGGGTCTGGCAGCGCCCATCCGCCTATTCGCCGGAGCCGACGCCGATCACGCGGGCCCTGATCGAGGACGGCCGCAGCCATCTCCTCTTCGGCGGCGAGATCAGGACGGGTTGCCCCGTCCATATCCTGCAGGGAATGCAGGACCCCGATGTGCCCTGGCAGCATGCGATGAAGCTGGTGGAACACCTGAGCGGCGATCCCGTGACGCTGACCTTGATCAAGGACGGCGATCACCGGCTCTCGACGCCGCCCGACATTGCGAAACTGCAGGCTGCGGTGGCGGAGATCGCCACCGCCTGACGCCCGCAGTTCAATGCAGGCTGACCATCCGAAGGTCATGCTCCCAGGCATTGGCGGTCGCGGCTTCCCGGGAATCGGTTACCAGGATCGGCGCACCGTCGGCGGAGAGCAGCGCGAAGAGCTTGAGGCCCGGCTCGATTTCCGGAGCCTGCGGAAAGATCCGCACCAGTTCCTCGGAACTCATCGGCTTGAGATAGGCGACTTCGCCTGTGCCAAGTGCTGCGAATTCTGCCTGGGTCAGCGGCGGCGTGCGAATAACAGTGGTTTCTTCAGTCATCGCGCCCTCCTTTGAGCAGTGCGAATGGCGGTTCTTATGTTGATCACCAGATCATGAACGAAAGCACAACCGCGAAGCCTTCGTTCCGACCTTGGGCTCAATCGCGACTGATAATATCAATACGCCTGATGAGCCGTTCTGGTTCCGGCCTGACCAAATCAATGGCTAGCAGGCCATTCGACAAGTCCGCCCCAAGAACCTGCATTCCATCAGCCAGCAGAAAGGAGCGTTGAAACTGACGCGCCGCGATGCCGCGATGCAGGAACTGCCTGCTCTTGTCGTCGCTCTGTCGGCCGCGAATGGTGAGCTGGTTCTCCTCCAGCGTGATCTCAAGCTGGTCGCGCGAGAACCCTGCCACGGCAAGCGTGATCCGGAGACGATCCGGCTCATCCTCCGTGCGTGGCATCCGCTCGATGTTGTAGGGCGGATATCCTTCGCTTGCGCCTTTCGCGACCCGGTCCAGCGCACGTTCGATATCATCGAACCCGAGCAGGAAAGGATGGGACAGGCTAGGCGTACGCGTCATGCAGAAGCCCTCGAAAGGCGCCTCATCGATCAATCGGAGCCCACTGGCGCAGCGCCCCGCAGGCGGAAGGCGAAGCCCTTCCGCTTGATGGTGATATGGCAATCGCCAGCAACGGGTTCAAGACCGTCGAAAGCTCAACCCACAAGCGCATCCCGGATAGGCCATCGCTCGGCCAAGCCGCAACGCAGCGCGAAAACGATCAGAGCCGCCGGTTCGTCCCTGCGTCATTTGGCGAGAACGATGCCACGCTCCTTGCGCATCCTGTCGAACACCAGGCCGATCGCCTTGATGACCGTCACTGCCGCTATACCAGGTCGTCAGGAGGTCGGCGTCCTCCTGGAAAGTACCGGCCAGCTGACTGCAAGTCAGCTTCTGGACATCGATGTAACCGTTCGCGTCGGCGTAGGTTTTCAGTTCAACCTGTGCATTTGCACCGGATGCGGCGCAGGCGATGAAAGCTGCGGTAGCAAAGGCGAGGCTGCGCATGGTTCGTTCCTTCATTGCCCAGAGATTGAGAATGAGGGTCGATGCTAGGCTAACATTACAGTTGCGCTTATTGTGGGTCTCTGAATCCATCGGTCACCATGATTCGGAGATCATGGATGACGGGTGCCTCGATCGAGACGACGCTGGAGCTTTGGGCTTCGTCGTTGCGGGATG
>NZ_JPKG01000014.1 GCF_000735605.1 Allobosea sp. LC85 | reverse complement strand
CTGGCCTCGACGAGGATCTCTCGCTTGCCGGCGTGGTTTGCGGGGCCGACGATGCCCTCGTTCTCCATGCGCTCCATGATCGAGGCGGCGCGGTTGTAGCCGATCTGCAGGCGGCGCTGGATATAGGAGGTCGAGGCCTTCTTGTCGCGCAGCACGACCGCGACCGCCTGGTCGTAGGGATCCTCGCTCTCGGCCTGGCCCATGCCGCTCTTGTCGAAGACAGCGCCACCATCCTCGTCCTCGCTGCCGGCCTCCTCCTCGGCGGTGACCGCGTCGAGATAGTCCGGCCGGCCTTGCGTCTTCAGATGCGCCACGACCTTCTCGACCTCGGCATCCGAGACGAACGGCCCGTGCACGCGGGTGATGCGGCCGCCGCCGGCCATGTAGAGCATGTCGCCCTGGCCGAGCAGCTGTTCGGCGCCCATCTCGCCGAGAATGGTGCGGCTGTCGATCTTCGAGGTGACCTGGAACGAGATGCGGGTCGGGAAATTGGCCTTGATCGTGCCGGTGATGACGTCGACCGACGGCCGCTGGGTCGCCAGCACGACATGGATGCCGGCGGCGCGCGCCATCTGCGCCAGGCGCTGGATCGTGCCCTCGATCTCCTTGCCGGCGACCATCATCAGGTCGGCCATCTCGTCGACGATGACGACGATATAGGGCAGGGGCCCCAGATCCATCACCTCCTCTTCGTAGATCGCCTCGCCCGAATGCTTGTCGAAGCCGGTCTGCACGGTGCGGGTGATGATCTCGCCGGCAGCCAGCGCCTCGCCGACCCGGACATTGAAGCCGTCGATGTTGCGCACGCCGAGCTTCGACATCTTCTTGTAGCGCTCCTCCATCTCGCGCACCGCCCATTTCAGCGCGACCACGGCCTTCTTCGGATCGGTGACGACGGGGGTGAGCAGATGCGGGATGCCGTCATAGACGGAGAGCTCGAGCATCTTGGGATCGACCATGATCAGCCGGCACTGTGCAGGCGTGAGCCGGTAGAGGATCGACAGGATCATGGTGTTGATCGCGACCGACTTGCCCGAGCCGGTGGTGCCGGCGACGAGCAGATGCGGCATGCGGGCGAGATCGGCGATCACCGGCTCGCCGCCGATGGTCTTGCCGAGGCAGAGCGCCAGCTTGTGCTTGGTCGACTCGAAATCCTGGCTGGCGAGCAACTCGCGCAGGAAGACGGTCTCACGCTTGGC